>DATJWO010000011.1:0-119923 GCA_035501155.1 Bryobacteraceae bacterium | reverse complement strand
CGTGGATCGAATGAGACTGTTCCGCCGCCCCGCGCCTCCGCCCGCGGCGCCCTCTTTGGATTTCGCGGCGATGGAAACGGCCATTCGCGCCCGGCTGGACCTCGCGCTCACCTCGAGCGGCGTGCTTTGTTGCCGGCCGCGCCGCATGGGTTCCTATCGGATTTCGACCTCGTCAAGCGGCACGCTCGATCGCGAGATCAAACGGTATCTCGTGGAGGTCGGAAAGTCCGGCGACTTCAGCGCCACCTTGCTCCGCGATTTCAAGCACTGGCTGTCGTTGAGCTGCGAGGTGCTTCACCCCCAAACCGTGATTAAAGCAGAAGGAGTCCGAACTATTGTTGAGGAGACGAGTCAATGATCCACCAACTTGCAGATATCACCGGAACCGGCGTCAAAGTCGCGCTCGCTTCCACGCCGACACCTGTGAACTGGGTCAAGATCCAGACCAATTCCAAGGTACACACGAACAGTTCAGTCGTCCGCGTGGGCGACGCGAGCGTCAGTTCGACTCAGGGGCTGGTCGTCGACGTGAACGACGCGAAGGACATCAGTCCGGCGAGCGCCACGAACACGTTCGACCTGTCTCAGACCTACGCGCTCATTCAGACCGGCGACGTGATTCAGGTCTCGTACAACCAAGTCTGAGGGAAAAATGAAGCTACAGGAACTAGAAACATCCGAGGTAAGAAATGATTTCGCGTCGGCCCTCAAAAAAGCTGTGGAGGACGTTCCCGCCCTTGAAATCGTGCACAAGAAGGCCGAGGCGCGACGCGCGAAAGAAGAAGCCGAGAGGCAGAGGTTGCTGGCGCTGTTCGCGTCCATCAACTCCAAGTTAAAGGCGGCGACTCAGGAACTCGTCGCGGCCAAGACGCGCTGGCTCGGCAGCACGATCGACGAAGCCGAGGACAGCGCGGCCCACAAAGAATATCTTCGGCTCCGCGGCCGAAAGCAAGACCTGCTCGACCAGCTCAGCTACCTCGCGAATTACGCGCAAGAGGACAACGCCCGAGAGATCCTCGAAGCGCATATCGCGGAGCGCGGCGCGCTGGCCGATCTGCGCGAAGCCCAAGCCGCTCGGCAGAGGTTGGGAGTGATCGCGGGCGCGGCTTCGGCGATGCAGTTCGACCCCGGTGGCTCTATCACGTTCCCCGAGGACGCGTGGAGTTCACGCGCGGCCGCCGAGGCCCACGATCTTCGCTCTATCGGGGTGAAGGGCCTCGAAGAGCAACTAGCGAAGCACGACGCCGCGGTCGCGGCGCGTCGCGATCTAGTAGCAGGGACTCTATTCAGCTAAGGAGAAAAATACGATGTCAGCACAAACACAAGTCACCCAGTTCTGGCTCGACGTAAAAGAGATGAGCCAGCAGATCGTCGCCGAAAGCGCCCGGCAAAAATTGCAGAAGGGGGCGCCCGAGTGGTTCTACGTCACTTCGATAGTGACCAGGCGGAACGGCATGTCGAACAACCGCGTGAGCATGGCCCAGCGCCAACTTGCTGCGCAGCGGATCGTCGAGGGCACGCACCGTCTCTCGTCTGACGAAGAAATCGAAAAGTATCTCGACGAGCAGGCGAAGAAGGCCGAGGAGCAGAAATCGCGCGAAGCCGCGCTGAAGGGCCAGATCACCTTCAGCGCTCCGCCGCCGGTTCCGTCGGTGAGCAAGTAGGGAGGGCCGAAATGCCGAACGAACTTTTTGGAAACAGGGAAGCGCAACAGAATCTCGCGAAGGACATCAGCGCTTTCTTTCGCGATCAACGGCTCGGCGAAGACGCCGAACCGGTGAAGCAGCCGGAGCGGCCCAGCGTCGAGGGCTTAAAACCCGAGGTCGCGGCCGAGCGACTCGCCGAGCACGAGGCGAATCAGAAGCTGTACCTCGACTATCTCTTGAAGCGTCCCGGCATGCTCAGCGCGCAGGAGCAGGCGTTCATCGGCCGGGCGGTTCGCGAGTGGAACGCAGCGGGCCGACCGGAATGAGCGGAGAAGCCAGCCGCGGGCACTCGCTCGCGGAGCGATGCCTGACGCCGGCCTCGGGGCGAGACGAGTTCGGCCGATTCGCAGCAGGAACAACAATAACGCGTCGTGGCTCGGTCAACAAGATCACGCGAACGATGCGCCTAGAAGCGCTCGAAACTATGGCCGCTGCTGGGGCCACTGGGAATCCGTTACTTCAGATGTTCACCATCGCTCAGGATCAGCAAACGCCTCTGCGCGTCCGGGCGTGGCTCTGGAAGGAACTCGCGCGAGCGATTTGGGGCGACACGGTGAAAAATATTTTCGAGCTGGAAGCGCCCGACGAGGTCACCGAGGAGCGGATCGCGACCACGCGGAAGATGCTCGCGATGGTCTTCGCCGTGGAGAAGAAAAGCGAATGAACCATCTCGACTCGCGCGCGCTGCCCGCGTCGTGGCCAGCGGCTCTCCGCGAGCGGACGGAGAAGTGCCGCGCCGTTCGCGAAAACCCGATCTTGAAGTGCCTCGTCGAAGGTCTGCTCATCCACAAATCGACCGGCTGGTCGGGCGGGTTCAAAGAGCACGTCGCGGTCGAATACGTGAGGAAGCACCTGGGCGACTCTGGCGTCGATCAGTATCTCGCGACCGACTTCGCTTCGCGGGCCGAGGATCTCGTCGCGCTGGCCGAGCAAGCTTGGTGCGCGACGCCGTTGACTGTCGGTCTAACGCTGACGCACGATCTCGGCCAAGCCTACGCGCCCGCGCCGCACGTCCGCCTGATCTCCGACGCCCTGGTGGACGCGGTCAGCGGCCGGGGGCCGCGAAACGTGATCGTCAGCCTGCCGTCGCGATACGGAAAGAGCGAGACGGCCGCGCGCCGGGCGCTAGAGTGGTTCTTCGCGAACTACGGAGGCTATCCCGCGATCTACGCTTCCAGCACGGATGAGCTGGGCACCCGCATGGGTCGGCTCGTGAAGAACGACCTCGAACTGCACAAGGAGCGCGTCGGCGTGGAGTTGGCCGACGACAGCGCGGCGGCAAGCCGGTTCAACACGACGATCGAGGGCGGCGAGATGATCGCGACCGGAATCCTCGGTCAGATCGGCGGATTCGGCGCGGCGTTCATGGTGCTCGACGACCTGTTCAAAAACAGCGAGCAGGCCAACTCCGCGACCTACCGCGAAATGGTTTGGGAGCTCTGGAACACCGCGCTTCAAAACCGGCTGCAAGCTGGCGCCGTCTGCGTCGTCATCGGAACGCGCTTCCATAGTCAGGACCTCGCGGGCCGACTGCTGAAGGGCGATCCCGACTCGGGCGTCGAGCCGCTCGAATGCCGGTACATTCGCCTGCCCGCGCTGGCCGATCAAGACGGCGACGAAGTCGGACGTTTGAAGGGCGAACCGTTGCCGCTCGGCCCGGTCGCCGTGCCTGGGTTCGGTTACTCGCGCGCGGAACTGGAGCAGCGCCGGGCGACCACGTCGACTGAGACATGGTTATCCGCGTACCAGCAAGATCCACAGTCGATCGAGCGCGCCCTTCGCGTCTATCACCGCTTCGATCCGGCGCGGCACGTGCGCGAAGTTTACTGGGACGACACGCCGCGGCCGACCACGAAGGGAATTCGAGTACCGGACATCTGGGTCGGACTCGATTACAACGTCGCGCCCATGTCGGCCGTGTTCGCGACCATCGACGAAAGCTGGGCGCCGCGCGCGCACCTCCTCGCGCCGCAGCTGGCGCGCCTGTTCGCGGTCGAGGTGATCGACGAGATCCAGATCGACAACGCCGTCGCTGGCGACCTCGCCGAAGCGATCATCGCGTGGGCCGCGGCGCTCGCGAAGCGACACGGCACGATTCCGACGCTCCGCTTGATCGGCGACGCGAGCGGCAACAACCGCAGCGCCGCGGCTGCCACCGCGAACGACACAGCGTGGAAGACTCTGTCGGACGAACTGGCGCGCGCGGCCGGCCGATACTACAAGGTACGTCCGTTGCCCTTGCGCTCCAACCCGCCCTTGTCTGAACGCATTGACATGGTGAACGCGCTTCTGGAGAAGAACCAGATGGCGGTGTCGCCCCTCTGCCGCGGGCTTATCGCGGACCTCAAGGAGCTTCGCTACAAGCCGGATCGGAATAATCAGAGGCTGCTGATCGACCACAGTGAGAAGGCCCGCGGCCACGCAATCGACGCGTTGTCGTACGCGCTGTGGCAGGGGGTCGGGCGGGGCGGAAGGTTCGGTCTCGTCGCGGATTCGTCGCTAGTGCTAGGGGGCGGAGTTTCGGCGCGGTGAGGACCTGCTCCACCAGGACGGGATCGCCCCCGGAACCCCCACTCCCCTTGCGAGTCCTTCTCAACGAAGAGCAGTATTGTAGCCAGATGTTAGAATTAAGGAACCCTCACAGAAGAGATCCCTGAGCAGAATGAGCGCCGTCGATGATATTCTTGGCAACGCAAAGGCCCTCGTGCAGGCGGGGAGCAACCTTCTAAATGGACACAGTCAAAACGACAGTCCGGCCCTGCTCCGATTTCCCTACGAATCATGGTATACAGCGGCATCCGGCCTTATTCGACAAATTTTGCCACAGAGACTGATCGATTTCGAGCGCGCTTACAAGCTCGAGAAGCGGAAAGAGATCAACGTCGAAACGTATACAATATCGGACTACCTTACTGGCATCTCAATAACCGATGGACTCAAGAACCCCGTTTTTGACAATTACGCAATTTTCCAAGGTAAATTCTTCGCTCAGATCGCAATTTTGAATTCTGCGAGCGACAGTTTGAAATCTGTCCTGCACGATGTCCGCACGATTCTCCGAGCCGAACTTTTCGACGACGATCTCGAAGCCGCGAAGGAGCTCCTGAAGAAGGGCCATCTCCGCAGCGCGGGTGTTGTGAGCGGAGTCGTACTGGAAGCCCATTTGAAATCGGTCGCCGCGCGGCGCGGCATCACATTCACGAAGAAGAATCTCACAATCTCCGATCTGAACGACGCTCTCCGAAACGGTTCTGCTTATGACGTACCAACGTGGCGGCATATTCAGAGGCTTGGTGACATTCGTAACTTGTGCGGCCATTCTCGTGAGCGCGATCCCAACGGCACAGAGGTTGACGAACTAATCCTAGGCGTAGACAAAGTTATCAAAGAGGTGTTTTAGGATTCGCTTGCTTTTGTTAAAATGGGACTTACGCTGACCGCCGCGCGGCGGATCGGCGACGGACTCCAAAGGTCCACCGTGAAAGGCGGCCGGCATTCCGAGGGCCGAAACCAGCTCGGACAGATGCCTTGCCCGAGGCGTCGAAAATTCCCATCGGGTACCAACCAACCTTGGGAGAGGTTCGTCTCGTGGGAGATTTTCGAGAACCGGGAGCGACGGATTTCATGTCCGCCTTCGCCAAGCAATTCGCCGATCACTGCGCCGACGCGCTCGTGGCGCGCCTGCCTAAGCCCAACTTTATCCAGCCCCGCTACCTGACTGTTAAGCAGGCGGGGGAGTACATCGGCCACTCCAAAAAATCGTTCGAGTACCTGATGTCGAAGAAGATGTTTCCGGTGATCCGTCGCGATCGGCTCGTGCTGATCGACAGGCACGACCTCGACGCGTTCATGGCGCGACAGAAATGCTAGCGCTCTTCTGGCTCTTGAACCAAGCGTCCATCCTGGCCTTCTCTTGCGCGACGTCCTCGGCGACGACGATGTTGTATCGCGTGCTCATGCTCGGCGTCTTGTGGCCGCTGATCCGCATCCGCATGGTCTGGTCCATGCCAGCCTTCGCCATGTTCCGCTCGGCCGTTCGCCGGAGGTCGTGAAAGAGAAGGTTCGGGAATCCGGCCGCCTTCACCGCCTTCGTCCAGGCGTCCTTGAACACCTTGATCGGCGTACCGGGGACGGTTCGGCGCCCGCCGTGCGACAGCATCACGTCCTCGGCCCTCCAGAAGAACACGTGCTCGCACTCGGGGAACTGCTCGTCCCTGATCCGCTTCTGCTCTTTCAAAACTTCGACCATATCCCCGTAGACCGGCAGAGCTCTGCCGGTCTTGTTTTTCGTGTCGAACGGACTCAGTACGATCAGGCCGTCTTTCAAATCCACCTGCGACCATCGGATCTTAAGCAACTCGCCGCGGCGCGAGGACACGTGGAAGGCGACCACGAACAGGGGCCGGAGCGACGCGGGCAGATGATCCCGGACCTTGAGATATCCCTCGAAGCTCAGGAACCCTTGGCGGACGTTGTACGATTCGTCCACGATCGGGAACGCGGGAACGAAATCGACGAGCCGCGGCGTGACTCGCCGGTAGCCCGTCACGTATCCCGAGCGAAGGTGCGAGAGATGCCGGTTGATCGTGGTCGGCTTCACCTGGTCCTTCTTGTCCTCTCGATAGCGTTCGAAATCCGCGGTCGTCAGGGTGGCCGCGACCCGATCGCCGAAGTACGGCCGCACGTGTTTGTCGAGAACCTGCTCGACGCCCTGCGTGCTCTTCCGACCCTTACGGCGCATGTAGGCGAGGTGCGCGTCGAGCAGTTCGTTGACCGTCGCCTTCGAAGCCGGGCTCTTGACGTGAGGCTGGTCGACTCGGAGTTCGGCGAGCTTCCGAATCTTGAACTCGATCGCTTCCGACTCGATGGACGTTCCCGTCGACTCGCGCTCTCCGTTCGGCGATTTGAACCACCAGACACGCCCTCGCAGGAACAGCATTCCCTCGCCCTTGCGCCCTCGGCGCCTGATCTTCTGTTTCCTCGGCATGTGTCTATTATACCGCGATAAGGCACAGATAAGGCACAGTCGGCCAGACACACGCCGACTGGCGTGTTCTGTTAAGTCCTTTATTTTCTTGGTGCGGATGAGAGGACTTGAACCTCCACTCCCTTGCGAGAACTAGAACCTGAATCTAGCGCGTCTGCCAATTCCGCCACATCCGCGTGATGGGTGGGACGTTTCTATTGTCGGGGAGGGTGGCTCTTAGTGTCAACCGGCGTGCCGTTGGTCCCGCCCGAAGACCCGGATGGCTGATGCGAACGTAGCCATTCCACCAGATCGCGAACCCGTTCCTCGATCTGGTCGCGCACCGCGCGGTAGACCTCTTCCGGTTCGCCAATGGGATCGGGAACCAGCCAGTCCTCGATCGGCACGTCGGTTTTCAAAGGAATCGGGTAGCCGGACATGTTAATGATCAAGTCGGCCGGCGCCTGTGTGTGTTCCAGATCCTTCGGATACAAGCCGGCGAGGTCGATGTTCTTCTCCAGCATCACCTTGTGCGTAAGCGGAGCGACGATGCGGGCCGGCGCTAGACCAGCGCTTTCGGCGACCAGCACGTCCGAACCATAAGTGCGCGCGAACCCCTCCGCCATCGGACTGCGGCAGGAGTTCCCAATGCATACGAATAATACGCGAGTCTGAGCCACTCTAATTTAGTTTACCGGAGCGAAGCGACTTCTCACTCTACTAAGGGACTTTCTGGAGAAACATCAGGTGAACACGCGAGTCGGAGGTAAGTTCCGGATGGAACGTCGCCACCATGTGCCGGCCCTGTTCCACCAGCACCGGATCGCCCTGATAACTGGCTAACACTTTGACGTCGTTACCCACCCGGCGGATGATGGGCGCGCGGATGAACACGGCTTCCAGTTCGCCGTTCAGGCCCTGCAGGCTGGCGATGCGGCTGTCCAGTTGGCGCCCGTAACCATTGCGCTCGATACCGATGTCCATCAGCCCCAGGGAGGCTTGCGCCGGGTTCTGGACTTCAGATGCCATCAGAATCGCCCCCGCGCAAGTTCCGAAGATCGGACGTGACTGGCCGAACTCCCGGAGCGGCTCGAGCAAATGCTCGATTTCCAATAGCTTCAACATGGTAGAACTTTCGCCGCCCGGAATGATCAGGCCGTCCACATGCTCCAGATCGGCAGCTGTACGCACTTCGACGGCTTCGGCGCCAGCGCGGTGCAGGGCTTTTTCGTGCGCTTCGAAGTCGCCTTGCAGCGCCAGCACGCCGATCTTCTTTTTTGCGGCAATCACCGTCTACCAGCCTCGGGTTTGCAGCAGCTCGCCTTCCGGCAGTTTGGAGATGTCCAGCCCGGGCATCGCTTCGCCGAGTTCGGAACTGGCTTCCAGCAGCTTGGCGGGATCGTTGTAATACGTGGCGGCTTTGACGATGGCGCGCGCGCGCGCTTCCGGGTCGGACGACTTAAAGATGCCCGAACCGACAAAGACGGCCTCAGCGCCTAGCTGCATCACCAGCGCCGCGTCGGCGGGCGTGGCGATTCCGCCGGCCGAGAAGTTGGGTACCGGCAGCTTGCCGTGCTCGGCGACGTACTGCACCAGTTCGAGCGGCGCCTGGTGTTTCTTGGATTCGGCCACCAGCTCTTCTTTGCCGAGCACCGTGAGCTGCCTCATCTCTTTAACGATGGTGCGGATGTGGCGCACGGCCTCGACAATATTGCCGGAGCCGGCCTCGCCCTTGGTGCGGATCATGGCCGCGCCCTCGGCGATGCGCCGCAAAGCTTCACCCAGGTTGCGCGCGCCACAGACGAACGGAACCTTGAAGCCGCGTTTGTCGATGTGGTGCTCTTCGTCAGCGGGCGTCAACACTTCGCTTTCGTCGATGTAATCCACTTCCAGCGCTTCCAGGATCCGCGCTTCCATGAAGTGGCCGATGCGCGCTTTGGCCATCACCGGGATGCTGACCTGCTGCATGATTTCCCGAATCTTGCTGATGGGTGCCATGCGGGCGACACCACCCTCTTTGCGGATGTCGGCCGGCACCCGTTCTAGAGCCATGACGGCTGCCGCGCCGGCTTTCTCGGCAATTACGGCCTGCTCGGCGTTGGTGACGTCCATGATCACACCGCCTTTCAGCATTTCAGCTAAGCCCACCTTCAGGCGGAACGTTTCGTCGAGGTACATGAGGTTCTCCTTGCGTTATTCTCTGTAATTTATACCAGTGCCGTGGCTTCTGTCATTGGCGCATGCGTCCGGATGCGTTCCACTTCTTCTTGAAATATGCGGCCCAAAACCTTAATTCCAGAGCGGATCTGCTCCGGCGTCATCCCGGCAAAACTGATGCGCAGACAGTTGGACTGCGGCCGGGTCACGGCAAAATACTTGCCTGGAAGATAGGTGACGCCTTCGCGCTCGGCGCGCGGAAGCAACTCGCCTGCGTCCAGTGGTTCTGGCAGACGGATCCAGAGGCTCATGCCGCCACGAGGCCGGGTGAATTTCGCTTCAGTGGGCAGATGTCTTTCGCAGGCTTGCAATACGGCGTGGAGGCGCTCGCGGCCGGCTTCCAACATGTGCAGGCGATGTTCGGCGAGCCGACCCGATTCGGCGAAGCGCAGCAGCACGGCCTGCGAGAGCTGATCGGTGTGCAGATCGCTCCACTGCTTCGCATCGGTGAGCTTTTCGATGAGTGCCCGCGGGGCGATCACCCAGCCGACGCGCAGGCCGGGGAAAGCGACTTTGGAAAAGCTGCGCAGCAGGATGGTGTCGCCGCTTTCGTCCAGGCTTTTCACCGTGGGAACCGGGCTGTCTTCGTAAACGAGTGGACCATAGATGTCGTTTTCGATGACGAGGACGCCGGCGGCCTGCGTGATGCGGAGCAGGGCCTTGCGGGAAGCCAGCGGTATGGTTGCGCCGGTCGGATTTTGGAAGCTCGACGTGACGACGAGCAGGCGCGGATGTTCGCGGGCGATGACACGCTCGAGGGCCGCCAGGTCCAGGCCGCTGGGACCAACGGGGACGCCAATCAGACGTGCGCCAGCGCGTTCGAAAACGTTTCGAACTCCTAGATAAACGGGATCTTCGACGAGCACCGTTTCGCCATTTCCGACCAGCGTGCGCTGCAGAAAATCGAACGCCTGCTGGCAGCCGCTGGTGATGAGGATGTCGTCGGAATCGGTGGCGACTCCTTCGGCGCGCGACTGTTCCAGCAGATAACGGCGCAGCGGCGGGAAGCCGGCGGGCGAGCCGAGTTGCAGAATGGCCTGGGCTTCCGGGCTCGCGATGACTTCAGCGCAAGTAGCGCGGAAATCGTCGAGCGGAAAGAGCAACTCTGACGGCCGGGAACTGGAAAAGTCGGCTAGAGGCGTGGCTTTGGGCGCAGACAGCGAGCTGAAGGCCGGCGGCGACCCCACGACGAAGCTGCCGCGACCGACATGGCCCTTGATCAGACCTTCGGATTCGAGCAAAGCGTAGGCGGCGGAGACGGTGGTGCGGTTCAGTCCAAGTTGGCCAGCCAATTCGCGAGTGGCTGGTAGGCGGGCGCCAGTCCCGAGGACGCCCGATTCAATCTGATCCTTCAGTTTCGCGTAGAGTTGCCTGTAAAGAGGCGACTTGTTCTCCGAATCAAGATGAATGGCTGGAAGCATGCCAATTCAGGAACCAGCATACCATATTGGCTGGTACAGCGGATAAATCAACGCAAACGAACCCATAGCGTTTCCGGATCCGAGTCGAACACGGAGGCTGGGGTAGCCGGGACCACGCGCCAGAGGCCCCGGCGAAGTTCGTCCTGCAATTGAGGGGCGGTCCAGCCACAGGAGCCGGCGTAGACGCGGAAGGAGCTAGTAGGCGTGCCGTCGGTGATGAACTTCTTCAGCAAGGGCCGGTTGTTGATCAGGTAGATGTCGCCGAAGAGACGCTGCGACGGGCTGGGCGGAGTGCGTGATCGCAGAAGCGCACGAACGCCGATGGTGATCGGGCCTCCAATGTAGAGCTTCACGGGATGGCTTTTCAAGCCGGGGTAGACTTCCGATACGGGCACATCCGAGGGCCGGTTAACGAACAGGCCGACAGCCGCTTGACGGTCGTACCGGATAAGAAGGATGACGCTGTGGGCGAAGTCGGGGTCGTGCAGCGAAGGGGCGGCGACCAGAAACTGGCCGACCGCGAGTTGCTGGGGCAAGGCGGGAATACACGCCACGAGGGCGACACACATCCTGAGCCAATGCATCAGGCGCCCGGGGAGGCCACGAAGCGGTAGCCCAGGCCGCGGACAGTCAGCAGGTGGCGCGGGCGCGTGGCATCTTCCTCGATATAGCGGCGCAGGCGCACGATGAAGTTGTCGATGGCGCGCGTGTCGGTGTCCTCGTGCAGGCCCCATACGTTGGAGAGCATGGCCTTGCGCGACACGCTCTGGCCTTCGTGCTGGATCAGGAAGCGGAGAACGTTGGCCTCCATCAGGGTCAGCGGGAAGACCTGATCGCGGACGTGCAATTCCAGGCGGTCGAAATCGACCGACTTGTCGTCGAAGGAATACACGCCCTTTGGTTCGGGTAGCGCAGGCGTTCCGTTGTTGGCAGGCGGCGACACTGCTGCGGCTTGCAGCCATTCCCTGCGGCGCAGCAGGCCATGAATGCGGGCGATCAGGATGGAGAGTTCGAAGGGCTTGGTGAGATAGTCGTCCGCGCCGGCACCAAAGCCGCGCAGCACATCGTCGGGATGGCCGCGCGCGGTGAGAATCAGGGTCGGGACGAACTGGCCGGCCTTGCGCATTTCGGAGACAACGTGGAAGCCGTCGACGCCGGGCAGCATAACGTCCAGCACAACGATGTCAAACGGCGGCGCATCCGAGCTAAGCTTTTCGAGCGCGGCCTCGCCGGTGTCGACCAACTGCACCTGATAACCTTCGGCTTCCAGATTGAAGCGCAGGCCCTCGGCCAAGTGCTGCTCGTCTTCCACTACCAGCACGCGGCTCATTTGATGACGGGGAGTTGCAGCACAAATGTACTTCCGCGGCCAGGCCCTTCGCTCTCGGCCCAGGCGCGGCCACCATGCCGCTTGGCGACGGACCGGACGATGAAAAGCCCCAAGCCGGTGCCTTTGACGCGTGTCGCGAGCGGTCCAGGCACGCGGTAGAAGCGCTTGAAGATTTGCTTCAGCTCCCATTTTGGGATGCCGGGGCCCTGGTCGCGGACCCGCAGGGAGACGAACTTGTCGTCGATAACGTCGGTGGCCACGGTGACTTTGACGGTGCTGCCGGAGTATTTCACCGCGTTGTCAATGAGATTGGACACCGCGGCACGCACTTCTTCGGCGTCGCCCATGACGCTGGCCGGCGGGCCCGGATGGTACTCGAGCGCGTCGTCGGCCAGCCGGTGCAATGCGCGCGCGCGGCCCAGGCACTCTTCGATGACCTCGTTCAGATCGATGCGCGTCAGGTGCAGTTTGCGGTGCGCGGTGGAACCGATGCGGCCGGTGCGCAATACCTGTTCGATGGTGGCGAGCAGGCGGTCACTGTCCTCCACCATGGTGCGGTAGAACTGCTGGCGCTTGGTTTCGTCGACAGAACGCGTTTGCAGTGTTTCCAGATAGAGCCGGATGGAGGCGACTGGAGTTTTCAGCTCGTGCGTGACGGCGTTGATGAAGGCGTCTTTTTGCTCGTTGCGGCGGATTTCGCGGATGAGGAACGTCGTGTTCAGCACGACGCCCACGATGATCATCAGCGCGAGCAAGCTGCCCAGGAACAGCAGGATGCCGGTCCGCCAGTTGAGCAGCACCCAACCGATGTACAGCAGCAGGATGACGGAGATGAGGCCGATGCCGAGGGCGATGAAGGATACGATGGAGCGGCGGCGGCCGGCGACGACCATATTTCCAGGTTAGCAGCCGAGCGGCCGCATGATAAACCCTATGCGGCTTCGCGTTCGGGCAGCGGCGTATGTACCTTAACGACGCGGACGGCGCGGGCGATACCGAGGCGCTTCAAGGTGGAGATGAGTATCCAGGAGGGGTCGAATTCGTACCAGGCCAAGCCGTGGCGCGCGGACGTGGGGTGCGCGTGATGGTTGTTGTGCCAGCCTTCGCCGAAGGTCAGCAGCGCCACCCACCAGAGATTGGTCGAGAGGTCGCGCGTCTGGAACCGGCGCCGGCCCCACATATGCGTCGCCGAATTCACCGCCCAGGTGGAGTGCAGCCCGAAGACCAGCCGCGCGCAGGTGCCCCACAGCAGCATCGGCCAGCCGCCGATGGCAAAGAGGGCCGCGGAAATCACGACGATCGGCACCCAGTGGTAGTTGTTCAGCATGGGATAGAACGGATCTTTGGCGAGGTCCGGGGCGTATTTGGCCATGAGTTTGGTGTTGTTGTGCTTGGATTCGCCCGTCAGCAGCCAGCCGATGTGCGACCACCAGGCGCCGTCGCGCGGCGAATGCGGGTCGCCGGGCTTGTCCGAGAACTGATGATGGATGCGGTGCGTGGCAACCCAGAAGATCGGTCCGCCTTCCAGCGACAGCGTGCCGCAGAACGCCAGAAAGTACTCCAGCAGGCGCGGGATCCGATAAGACCGGTGGGTGTGCAGGCGATGGTAGCCCATGCTGATGCCCAACCCCACAGCCATGTAATGCAGCACGGCGGCCACGGCGAACGCTCGCCAGTTGAACATAAATAACGCGGCCAATGCGCCGGCGTGCAAGATTACCAGAACAGTGATGATGGGCCAGTTCGGCTTGCGGTTGGTGTAGATGCTAGTGATCTCGCTACTCACGAAGTCTCCGAGAACTAAAGTTAGGAATGCAATCCCAACCTATCAAGGATTTCTGGTTTCGTTTGTAAGACTTGTGTAATACCGGGCGGGATCTGGGAAAAACGCGCGGGTGCGCTCAGTGGTTTCGCTGAGGTTTGACCCGCAAACGCTCTCATGCGACATAATCGAAACATGCCTGTCTCCGCCGACACACTTCGTCAACAGCTGGATTACTCCGCTTGGGCCAGCCAGCGCTTGCTGGATGAGGCCAACAAGCTCAACGCCGAGGAACTCACGCGCGACTTCAAGACCGCGGACAAAAGCGTGCTGGAAACGCTGGTTCACGTCTTCGCGGCCGACCGGATCTGGCTCGCCCGCGTGCAAGGAACGGCGCGCGCTTCCTTCATTGATCCGCAGGATCGGGACCTGGCCGTGCTGAACCAGGAGTGGCCGGCGTTGCAGCAGACCTGGAAGCAATACACCGCATCGCTCAGCGATCAGGATGTTCTGAAAGTGATTTCTTACAGGGACACCAAGGGCAATGCGTACCAGCAGCCGTTGTGGCAGATCCTGCTGCACCTGGTAAATCACGGGACACACCATCGCGGGCAGGTTTCGGGGTTCTTGCGCTCTATGGGTCACCCGCCGCCGGTGTTGGATCTGATGGCGTACTATCGAGCCCACTAGGCCGCGCCAGCGCGGAACGGCCACTTGAGCTGTTGCCAGAAACCGGTGGGTGTCTGCTCGTCGGCCAGGCCGTAGCGAACCGGCCGGCCGCTCTTTGGAAAGTGCGCGGTGCCGAATACAAAGTCGAATAGTGGTAGCAGGCCGCTATAGTTTTTGTTGATCGCCTCGCGATCCGAAGAATGATGCCAGCGGTGAAAGGCGGGGCTCGCGACCACGTAGCCGATCGAGCCATAGCCCCAGCGCACGTTCGCGTGGATGAAAACCGGATAAAGCGCCACCAGCGGTCCAAAGAAGGCGGTAATCCGGGGCGAGAATCCGAGCAGGAACAAGGGCAGCAGCGAGATCAGGCGATTCCAGACGCTCTCCAGCGGGTGCACGCGGGCTGAGGCCAGCCAATCCAACCTTTCGGAGCTGTGATGCACTTTGTGCAGGCGCCACAGCGCTGGAACTTCGTGCATCGCCCGGTGGGACCAATAGCCCAGGAAGTCGGCCACCAGCAGCGCTTCCAGGGCCTGCAGCCAAAGCGGCTGATGCGCCAGCAGCGTGAACCGGGGCATTTTCAGGGCGATGGCTGCGATGAGTACAACGACGGTAGCGGCACTCACCAGGCGTTTGGCGATCAGGGCGTCGAAAATTAGAAAAAGTGTATTGGTCTTCGTGCCCTCGTGGAGAATTGGCTGGCGCTCCTGCTCCGGAAAGAGCCGCTCGAGCAGGTAGAAGAGAATTGCCAGGAGGAGAGTTCCGATCAGAGCCCCGGCGGCTGCCTTCGCGAATGGCTGACTGGGGGCCGGCGGGGCCATCTGCTGGAGCTGGTGGGCCGCTTGGACGATAGCTTCGCGCATCGCGCCTCCCTGGCATGAATAACGCGACAGTCTCGAGAAAGTTCCGTGACCGCAGACCGTCAATTGACATATCAGCAACCCGGTTTATATACTCAGTGCGGAGACACCGCACGGATCTATCCTCGGCGCCTCAACTCCGTAATTGGGAGGGTCTGGACGTGAAGAATCGGTTCCTGATTTTGCTGGCGGGATCGTGTCTCGCCGTGTTGCCGGCTGCGGCGCAGTCCGCGGCATCGGCCCCGCCGAGCGACCTCAAAGATGCGCCATCCTCCGGCTCCTGGCAGGCTCCGCGCACGGCGGATGGCCAGCCGGACTTAACCGGCGTCTGGAACATTCCTTATGTGCCGGATATGTCCAAGGGCATTGGGCCGCTTCCTTACACGGCCTGGGGAGAGCAGAATTTCAAGAACTACGATCCCAGCAAGTTCGATTCGACGGCGCATTGCCTGCCGGCCGGCTTGACGCGGCAGATGAACACGCCCATGCCGCTGGAGATTTTCCAGAGCCCGAAGCGCGTCGCGATTCTCTGGGAAGCCTGGAACACCTTCATCGTGATCCCCATCGATGGCCGTGATCATCCCAAGGATCCCGATCCCACCTGGATGGGAAACTCCGTTGGCCATTGGGAAGGCGACACGCTGGTGGTGGACAGCATCGGATTCAACGACAAGACGCGCCTGGATACACTCGGGCATCCCCATAGCGACCAGTTGCATGTAATCCAGCGCTTCCGCCGCGCCGATCCAACGCATCTGGCGTACGAAGTGACCGTGGATGACCCGGTCGCGTACACCAAGCCGTTTACCAATAAGCGCATGTTCACTCTGAAGCCCAAGTGGGAGCTGATGGAATACTCGTGCGAGGAGAACAACAAGGAGATTACGGAACACCTTGTAAAATAGGCGTGCCGTATGATTGGGGTAAATAGGACTCTCATGAAAGCCAAATTTGCTGGTATCGCCGCCGCTGCCGGACTGTTGCTCAGCGCAGTTCCCGTCCTGGCGCATCACTCCTTCGCGGCGGAGTTCGATGTGAAGCAACCGATCACGCTCAAGGGCACTGTGACCAAGGTGGAGTGGACGAATCCGCACGTGTGGATCTACCTGGATGTCACCGCGGCAGACGGCACCGTGCAGCACTGGCAGTGCGAGAACGGCGCGCCCAACGCTCTAGTACGCATGGGGTGGACACGGCATTCGTTGAACGTAGGCGATCAGGTCACCATCCAAGGCTTTCGCGCCAAGAATGACGACCGCACCGCCAACGCGCGGGTACTGACTCTGGCGGACGGCCGCAAGGTGTTCAGCGGCTCGCCCGGAGATGGCGGCCCCAAGTCAAAGGACAGCGACGAGTAGCCGGAGTAATCAAAAACTTGACTGAACCAATCATGGACTTGGCCCATCTGGGCCATTTGGAAGTACTGACGCCCAAGCCCGAAGAAAGCCTGAAGTTCTTCGTCAACGTGATGGGCATGACCGAGAGCGGCCGCGAGGGCGATTCGGTGTACCTGCGCGGCTGGGACGATTACGAGCGGCATTCTTTGAAGCTGACGGCGTCCAAGCTGCCGGGTATGGGACATTGCGCTTTTCGCTCTCGCAGTCCGCAGGCGTTGGAACGGCGCGTTGCGGCCTTAAAAGGCTCGGGCTTCGACATCGGCTGGACCGATGGCGATCTGGCGCACGGGCCGGCTTTCGTCTGCCAGGATCCGGACGGTCACAAGATCGAGCTGTATTACGAAACGCAGTGGTACGAGGCGCCGCCGGAGTTAAAACCAGCCTTGAAGAACCAGGCGCAGCGCTTCCCTGCCCGCGGTGTCAATGTCCGCCGGCTGGATCATTTCAACGGCCTGGCCGTGGACATCGAAGCGAACCGCAAATTCTTTCAGGACTACCTGGGCTTCCGCCTGACCGAGCAGATCGTGCTGGACGACGGCTCCGAAGCGGCCATGTGGATGACGTGCACGAACAAGAGCTACGACTTCGCCTATACGCGCGACCATACCGGCACGCGCGGGCGGTTCCATCACATCACCTACGCGGTGGATTGCCGCGAAGACGTGCTGCGCGCGGCCGATATTTTCCTGGAGAACGGCGTTTACATTGAGACCGGTCCGCACAAGCACGCCATCCAGCAGACGTTCTTCCTCTACGTTTACGAACCGGGCGGAAACCGCGTGGAGATCGCCAACGCGGGCGCCAGGCTGATTCTCGCCCCGGATTGGAAGACGATCCGCTGGTCGGAAGCGGAGCGTAGGAAAGGGCAAGCCTGGGGGCTGAAGACCATCGAGTCGTTCCACACCTACGGCACGCCGCCCGTGGAAGTGAAGCAGTAACTACTCGTAGCGCAACGCTTCGGTGGGGTTGAGCTGCGAGGCCCGATTGGCGGGCAACATCCCGAAGACTACCCCGACGGTCAGTGAAACCGCGAACGCCACAACGATCGACGTGGGCGAAATGGGCACTTGAATCGCGTCGGTGAAGAACCGGACGCTGAGGGGCAGTGAAATGCCGACGAGGATTCCGATCAACCCGCCCGCAAGGCTGAGGATAACGGATTCGGCAAGAAACTGCTCCAGGACGTCCTTCCGCGAGGCTCCCACCGCCATGCGCAGCCCGATCTCGCGGGTACGTTCGGTGACCGTGACCAGCATGATGTTCATGATGCCGATGCCGGAGATGATGAGAGCGATGGCTGATACCAGGATCAGCACGATGGTCAGCACCAGGGCGATCTTTTCCGCGGCTTGCAGGATGCCGGCCAGATTCTCCACGTCGTAGCGGGCGCCGGCGCGGTGGCGGCTCTCCAGAATCTGTTTGATTTGCTCGGTTAGAGGTTCTACGTCCCGCGCCAGACGGGCTTGCGCGTACATCGGATCGATGCGCTCCACGGGGGTGAAGTATTTGATCACGGTGATGGGCATCAGCACAGTCTCATTGGTGATCTCGGAAAGCCCGAAGGTTCCAGTGCGCTCCTTGAACGTTCCGATCACCGTGAATCGCAGTCCATAAAGTTTGATTACCTGGCCGACCGCCGCTGACACGCTGCCAAACATGCGGATGGCCAGCTTCTCCGTCAGCATCACTACGTGTTGGCGCGTTTGAACGTCGTTTCCGTCCAGAAAGCTTCCCGACAGAAGCAGCATATTGCGCACTTCCGGGTAATACTGGTCGACGCCGATCACGGAGACATCCTGCTCCTTGCTGTTGATCAGCACGCGCGCCGTATTGACCATGACCCCGGTGGCGGCGACAATCCGGTTGCCGAGCTGCTGGCGGATCGCCTGGACGTCCGAAAGTTTGATGAAATCGGCGTCGGCCTTGGTGGCCGTGGCGGTTCCGGCTGAAAACTGCGCATAGATCAGATTGGAGCCGATGCCGCGGATCTGATCGAGGATGTAGTCGCGGCTGGTGATGGAGATGGTTACCACCAGGATCACCGAGGCGTTGCCGATCACCAGTCCAAGGGCCGTCAAGAATGTCCGGAACTTGTTGGCGCCGAGCGCCTGCAGGCTGAAGCGCAGCGATTCGCCGAAGAGCATCGAGGCCGCTACGCTCCCGAAGCCTGCTTCAGCAGCTTCTCGGCCTGTTCGCGCGGCGCGTCGTCGGGCGTGAGATCGCTTTGAAGGTACTGGATCAACATTTGCCTGGCCTTGCCCAGGTTGCGCTTCTGCTCCACATAAATCCTGGCTCGGGCGAACAGCACACGGGGGTCGTGCGGCGCCATGTGCTCGGCCTTGTCAAATGCGGCTTCACTCTCCGGAATGTGGCCGTGACGCGCCAAGTACCGGGCTAGATCGAGAACGCGGCCCACCTGGTGGGGCGCCAACTCCATGGACCGGCGAAGCTGATCCTCGGCAGTATCAAACTGCTTGCGCTTGTCGGCCAATTGGGCCTGCGCGAAGTGGCCTTCAGCTTCGTTGTGTTGCGCGATGCGTTTGGCTATGGCCTCGGCTTTGTTGTAGCCGCCGCCCAAGAAGCCCGGAGCCTCGAGATAGTAGTCAAACAAATCGTTGAGCGCTTCTCCGTTGTTGCCATCGAGAGCCACCGCTTCTTCAAAATACTGCCGGGCCTTAGAGGCGTACAGCGGCGCGGTGAAGGGTCCCGAAGTCTCCGCTCTTCGGCCGAAGGCGCGGCCGAGCCAGTGGGCGTACTCGGAGTTCCTGGGATCCATCGCGAAGGCCTTCTGAAAAGCTTCCGAGGCTTTCTTATACTCGCCCAGCATGAAATGATCCTGGCCCATGAGACAGTAGTCAGCGCCCGATGGCTGCCCGACTTCGTCCAGCAGCGCTAGCGAAGCCTGATAATCGGTGCGCTGATAAAGCTGCTCGGCGCGCTCGAATCGCCCCTGCGCCCACAGGCCCGAAAGCGCAGCAAGAAACAGAAACACTCCACGCATACGACTGGATCCCCGGACCCTCGTCCGTTTTCTCCCATTATAGTGCAGGTTCCGCCAAGCGGAGGCCACAATGCTGAGGTTTGGATGCACGACGGCAAGGGTCAGGTTTCATGTTGTCTTGCGCTCTCATGGAATCGGCGTGCGAGCGGGAGTTGCGCCGTAGTATGCTGAAAATGAAAACTAACCCCTGGGGAGGTGTATCGTCATGCTCGCTACGTTGCGCGGGTACGTTTCGTTTGGATTTTGTTTTTTGATGTTTGCAGGCGCGTCGTGGGCGCAGATCTCGGCGATCGAGGGAGATGTCAAGGGCGCGGACGGGCAGATGGTCAAGGGCGCTCAAATCCTGATCGAGCGCGAGGACATGAAGGGCACATATAAGGGCGCCAAGACGGACAAGAAGGGTCACTATATCTACAACGGCCTTCCGCTGGGCACTTACACGGTGAGTGTCCTGGTGGATGGAGCCGTTAAGGACAAGGTCGGGCACGTGCGGACCAGCCTGGGCGATCCGCAGCAGGTGAACTTCGACCTCAAGAACTCCGAGGCTCAGTCAGCCGCCGCCCAGCAGGCGGCCGCCGCGGGCAATTTGACGCAGGAACAGGAACGCGGCATGAGCAAGGAGCAGAAGGAGGCGCTGGAAAAGCAGTCTAAGGAAAACGCCGCAGCCATTGCCAAGAACAAGGCTCTGAACGACGCGTTCAATGCCGGCAAGGAGGCTCTGAACGCCAAGAACTATCCCGCCGCCATCGACAGTTTCCAAAAGGGCGTGGAAATGGACCCGAACCAGAACGTGATCTGGGCCAATCTGGCGGACTCCTACGTTGGACTGGCGACCACCAAGACCGGCGCGGACCAACAAGCGGCGCTGGACAAGGCCACCGAATCCTATGCCAAGGCGATCGCCTTGAAGCCCGACAATCCGGCTTATCACAACAACTATGGGCTGGCGCTGGCCCGGTCGAAGAAGTTCGATGAGGCTCAAGCCGAACTGAACAAGGCCGCCGAGCTGGATCCGCCGAATGCGGCTCGCTACTACTACAACCTCGGCGCCGTGTACACCAACAGCGGCCAGAGTGCTCAGGCAGAGGCAGCCTTCAAGAAGGCCATCGAAGCCAATCCGGAGAACCCCGACGCGCAATTTCAGTACGCCACCGCACTGTCGGCGAAATTGACCACGGGAGCCGACGGCAAAATCACGGCTCCTCCGGGCTTGCAGGAAGCCTTGGAGAAGTACTTGGCGCTGGATCCGAACGGACCCAATGCGGAACCCGCCAAGGCGATGCTGAAAATGATCGGCGCGACCATTCAGACCAATTATCAGAACCCGGACGCCAAGAAGGGCAACAAGAAGAAATAAAGGCCCACCGCGGCCGCTTCCACGCGCCTACGCCGGGGACGGAAAAAGCTGCCCTGATCGGGCGCCCGCGGACAAGACAGAACGATGACTGGCTCGGACAGTGTATTTTGGTACATTTCGGTTGCGGTCCAGTTCTGCTTTTGTCTATATCTGTTGTCGACGCGGATCTATAGAAACCTGCCCATTTTTACGCTCTATTTGGGCACTTCCGTGGCGGCCTCCTTGGGCGCGCTCTACTTCATGCGGGGCGCTGAAGGGTCGTTTCTTCCGCTCTCGTACACCTATTATTGGCTCTGGGTAGAGCCTGTCTTGTTGCTGCTGCGATGCGGGGTAGCCTTGGAGGTCCACGGGAGTTTGTGGAAGCAACATGCCACCCTCGCCCGGCCGGCACGACCTTTGTTGATCTTCGCTTTGGTCACGGCGATCGTGTTCGCTGGCGTTCCTCTGATCGCCGAACTCGGGCGTTATCACACCAGTCAGTTGATGGCAATGGTTCACTTCGAATTCCTGGTCGTGCGATACGTTCTCTCGGTGCTAGCGATTTTCCTGGTTTTGTCCGCTCTGCTGTTCTTCTTCGTGGTTCGAGGTGGTTTTCAGACGGATTTATTCCGCCACGAAGGTATGCTTGCGGTTCACTTCTCCATCTATTCCATCGCCTACTTTCTCGTTGACATCGGCTGGACGCAAGCCGACCTCAACAAATACATGCTCTCGGCGTTCACACTCTGCCTGGTGATTTGGATCACTGCCTTCAAACCCGACGATCTCCTTGTGTGAATGAATAGCTCAAAACCGGCAGGGCGCAGCACTGGCGTCCCTGCCGGCTTTTGAGTATGGCCTAGTGCGGGCAGGACGGCGGACAGGTGGGCATTGGGAGCTCGGACTGAACCGCGCTGAACTTCGGGGTGGCCTGGATGGCAAATATGCTGGCGACCGCGAGTGCGAGCCAGAAAGACAGTGTAAGCTTCTTCATCGTGATTCTCCTTTGGTGTTTCTAAGTGCCCGACAACCTCGCAAGAAGGCTGCAGGGACGCGAACGGTGACAAAATTCGCGATTTACGTTAACAAGAGGAACTAACTCGGCGGTATAGGACTGGTGTTCCGGTACTTATCAGAGCCGGGCACCCTTGTACTCTTACGTCTACTACGTCTGGGGGTTCTTTGCGAACTTTTTCTTTCGGAACGAATCGAGGTTAACCTTCGTCTATACAATCAAACAAAGCAGCAGTCTCCGTGCGGCGACCCTTTCCCCAACAACCAACCCCGCACGGAGACCCCTAGTACTTTTCGCTGTTGACGGCTTGCGGCGGTCCGTTGCCATACATCTGCACCGTTTAGCGCACTCCGCCGGGAGTTACTAACGATCCGATAGTAAGTCCTTAACTTTTCTTGTAAGCAGCGGACGGTTGAGATACTCGATGAGCGGGGCCATTGTGCGAAACCGCTCCACGATCTTGCGATTGAGCTTTGGCGAGGTTGCGATATCCGGATCGAGGGTCGCATCGAAAATCCAGTCCTTCATCTTGATGAACTCCGCCGCCGGGTGGGACGGGTCGAACCCTTTGGGCGACCGCGTCAGGCTATCGCCATCGAGCTTGCCGAAGAACTTCTTTACGCTTCTACTCGCGAGGATGCGTCGCAGCTCCGCATGGCTCTCGGCGATATGATTGCGCACCAGCAGCATGGTGTCCGGCTCGGGATGATAGATTCCTCCGGCGATTTCCACGGATTCGAGCGAGACACTGAAGTAAAACCCGCCCAGATGCAGGCGCTCCGACCCGCGGCGCGAAAACGAAGCCGCAACGTGTGTCTTGTATGGCGTCTTGTCATGATTGAAACGCGTGTCACGATAGATGCGAAACAGCGCCTTCTTGGGATCGGTCACGTAGGCCGGCGCAAACTTCGCCAGTTCCGTGTTCAGTGCAGCCACCAATTCGAGCATCGGCTCCTTGACATGCAGTTCATACAGATGCTTGCGGGGCTGAAACCATTCGCGCCGGTTGTTTCGCCTTAAAGCGCGAAAGAACCTGGGCATCTCAGCCGGGAATCCTGGAAAAGCCGTTCGCACAAGGTACTCCTCTATAATTTGATCAAGATGACCGTCCGCACAGAGACGATCGAGCGTTTAGAGCGTATTCCCAATGTAGCGGTCTCACCGGGAGCTTTGCTCAGCCAGCATACCCGTTTCGGCATTGGAGGACCCGCCGGGGTATTGGCGCAAGCCGGCTCGGAGGCGAGTTTCATTGAAGTCCTTAAGCTGGCCCGCGAGACCGGGACCGCGTGTACAGTGATCGGAGACGGTTCGAATCTCATCGTGTCCGACCGCGGATTTCCCGGCATCGTGCTGCGGCTCATCACGCGCGAGATTACCCGCGACGGGAGCCGCATTCGCGCCGACGCCGGCGTGGAACTGCAGACGCTGGTAGATTATTCGATCTCGCAAGGCCTCCGCGGTTTGGACACGATGACCGGCATCCCTGGTTCAGTGGGGGCGGCCGTCTACGGCAACGCCGGAGCCTACGGCCACTCCATCGACGAGCGCGTGAGCGAAGTGCGGTTCTTCGACGGCTCGGCCGTGCGGGCGATTGGCCCCGAAGAATGCCAGTTCCGCTACCGCGAGAGCATTTTTAAGCAACGCAAGGAATGGATCGTTTTTAGTGTCGCGCTCGGTCTGGAACCCGCTCCGGCCCAGGAGTTGCGAAAGTCCGCCAACGACATCCTCAAGATCCGGCTGGAAAAATATCCGCCGGCCATGAAGTGCGCCGGAAGCATTTTCAAGAACCTCATTTTGGCCGACCTCCCTGAAGCGGTTCGCCAGCAGATCCCCGAGCGCCTGGTTCGCGAGGGCAAAGCGCCTTCGGCTTATTTTCTCGAGCAGGCGGGCGCCAAAGGAATGCGGCTAGGTGGCATTCAGGTAGCCGATTATCACGCCAACTTGATTTACAACACCGGCGACGGGACCGCGCGCGAACTTCGGCTTCTGATTGGCGAATTGAAGTCGCGCGTGCGCAAGCGCTTCGGACTGGAATTGGAAGAAGAGGTTCAGTACGTCGGCTTTTCCGAAATCGGCCGCGCCGGCTAGGCACCCGGTTGCTTCCGGCACGGCCCGCGAGTACCTTCGTTCATAGGGGGCGAGACGCATGCAACGGTCGATTGTGCTGCTGTTGGCCGCAAGTTTGCTAGGTGCGCGTGCGCAGGCTGAGGACCCGCGCGTGCCGGTCATTGTGGAACTATTCACCAGCGAAGGCTGTTCCAGCTGCCCGCCGGCCGATCATCTGCTGACGCGGCTGGAGCAGACTCAGCCAGTGCCCGGCGCCGAAGTAATCGCTCTCGAAGAGCACGTCGACTACTGGAACCAGCTCGGATGGGTCGACCCGTTTTCCTCTGCCCAGTTTCGCGCCCGGCAGAATGATTACGCCATGGCCTTCCATGCTGAGAACGTCTACACTCCTCAAATGGTGGTCGACGGCCAGGTGCAGTTTGTCGGCAGCGATTCCGCTCGCGCCTATCATGAGATCAGCGCCGCCGCGCATGCACCGGCGGTTGCGCTGAATTTGACTGCCCGGCCGAACGTTCACGATCCCGACCTATTGGACCTCGCGGTGCGTATGAACAGCCCCAGGAATGCAAAGCTTCAGGATTCCAACCTGTATCTCGCCGTCACGGAGAGCAACCTGGCTACGTTCGTCAAACGCGGCGAGAACGCCGGGCACGTGGTGCGGCACTCGGAGGTGGTCCGCAGCTTCGGGGTCATTGGCCGCGTCGACCCGCGCGGGACGAACGGGGGCGAACTGGTCTCCACGCTGCGCCTGCCGCACGAGTGGAGGCGCGAGAACCTGCGCGCCGTCGTGTTCCTCCAGGAGCGAAGCTCGTTTCACATCACCAGCGTCAGCGTCCTTGATCTGCACTAGCACCGGGCTTGATCGGCGGCATGAGGCGAATCGCGCCGTGCTTAGATTAGAATCAAATCTATGTCCATTGTCGTGGTTGGTTCGGTGGCCTACGACGGAGTTGAAACTCCACACGGCCGGGTAGAACGCATGCTAGGCGGCGCATGCACTTACATTTCTTTGGCTGCCAGTTATTTTTCCAAGACCAAGATCGTCGCGGTGGTCGGCGACGATTTCGCCGACGAAGATTACAAGCTGCTTGCGGACCGGGGGATCGACCTGGAGGGTCTCGAGCGAGTCAAAGGCGGTAAGACGTTTTTCTGGTCCGGCGTCTATTCGAAAGACATGAACGACCGCACCACGTTGCGTACCGATCTAAACGTCTTTGCAGACTTTAATCCCAAGCTGCCGGAGAGTTACAAGACCTCGCCCTATCTGTTGCTGGGCAACATCCAGCCAGGGTTGCAGCGCAGCGTGCGCCAGCAGATGAACGGCCTGCAGCTGGCTGGGGGCGACACGATGAACTACTGGATCCAGGACTTCCGCGACGAGCTGCTGAAGACCATTAAAGACTGGGATTTCCTGCTCATCAACGACGGCGAAGCGCGCATGCTCTCGGGCGAATACAATCTGAAACGCGCCGCGGCCAAGATTTTCGAGATGGGTCCGCATACGCTGGTGATCAAGCGCGGCGAGTACGGGGCCATCCTTTTCCATCGCGACTGGCACTTCATCGTTCCGGCATACCTGTTGGAAGAAGTCTTCGATCCGACCGGCGCGGGCGACTGCTTCGCCGGAGGCTTCATCGGCTATCTGGCCCAGCAAGGCTTCGATCTCAAGGAAGGCCACATCAATCCCAAGGAGCTGAGCCGGGCCGTCATCTACGGCTCCGTGATGGGAAGTTTTTGCTGCGAGAAGTTCGGCGTGGACCGCTTCCGCACGCTCACTCGCGACGAAATCGACCAGCGCTTCCAGGAGTTCCGGAACTTCACCGAGTTTTGAAAAACGCGCGGCTGGAACTCGCGTTCGTTTGCGCCGGTCTGGCGGCCTGGAGCGCCGCGGTCACCGCCTACGTTTTTCGCTCGGGATGGACCTTGTACTACGGCGATGCCGAGGCACATCTGAACATCGCGCGCCGCATCGTCGATTCGCGCACTCCAGGCTACGACCAGATCGGAACGGTCTGGCTGCCGCTTCCGCATTTGTTGATGCTTGCGTTCGTTCAAAATGACGGCCTGTGGCACAGCGGACTCGCCGGGGCGCTGCCGGCCGCGGCCTGCTTCGTCTGCGCTGGGGCGTTCCTTTTCGCGGCGATGCGGCGAGTCACCGCATCGACCACTGCGGCGGTGGTCTCGCTGGGGCTGTTCGCGTTGAATCCCAATCTGCTGTACTTGCAGGCCACACCCATGACGGAGCCGGCCTTTCTAGCCGCCTTCCTGGCGCTGCTTTATGCAACCGTCGTGTTTGCCCAGACGCAATCCTTCGGCGCCGTACTTGGTGCCGGGATCGCCGCTTTGGCGGCGACGCTCACGCGCTATGAAGGTTGGTTCCTGATTCCTTTCGTTACGCTCTTCTTCCTGCTGGCCGCGCGCCGCCGAAGGCTGGCTGCGGCTCTGACCTTCGGCGCGATTGCTTCCCTTGGACCGCTCTACTGGCTGGCGCACAACTGGTGGCTGTACTCCAATCCACTGGAGTTCTTCAACGGCCCCTACTCGGCCAAGAGCATCTACCAGCGCGCCATCGCCGAGCATATGCAGCCGTATCCCGGCGATCACGACTGGTTCAAGGACTGGCAGTATTTCTCCGCCGCAGCCGCAAAAGTGGCCGGATGGGGTTTGCTTGGCGCGGCTGCCGCTGGACTGATCGCAATCGCGAGGAAACGCTTCTTCTGGCCCGCCACCCTGGCGGCGCTGCCGCCCCTGTTCTACATCTGGAGCATGCATTCAGGCAGCACGCCCATTTTCATCCACGGCCTGTGGCCGAATACCAACTACAACACGCGCTATGCTCTCTCGGCACTGCCGTTATTTGCCATCGCAGGCGGGAGCCTGGTGTTGCTCGCCCGCCAGAACCTGCGGCCGTGGCTGGCCGTTACGGTTCTCGCCTTGGCCACCGCGCCATGGCTGCTGCGTCCGGAGCCGGCACAATGGGTTTGCTGGAACGAGGGGCGCACGAATTCGATGAGCCGCCGGGCGTGGACACATGAAGCAGCCGCGGTGATGGAAAGCTCCTACCGAATGGGAGATGGCATCCTGACCAGTTTCGGAGATATGACGGGTATCCTGCGCGCGGCCGGCATTCCGTTGCGTGAAATGCTGTTCAACGATGAACCGGCCTGGATGTTCGCCGTCGCGCGGCCTGCGCTGTTTTTACACGAAGCGTGGGCCATCGCAATTTCAGGGGATCCCGTGGCCACTGCTGTCCAGCGCGCCACGCTCCAGAACGGCCGCCACTACCACCTGGTGCAGAGCATCATGCAGCGCGGCGCGCCGGTCATCGAAATCTATCGCCGGGACTGACCATGCCAATCCCTTTCACGAAAGCTCACGGCGCGGGCAACGATTTTCTGCTCAGTTGGGCAGAGCAGGTTCCTCCTTGCGATCTGCCTGCGGCAGCCCGCGCCATCTGCAACCGCCACACTGGCATCGGAGCCGACGGCTGGATGCTCCTTCGCGGCAACAGCATCCGCCTGTTCAACGCGGACGGCAGCGAACCGGAAATGTCCGGCAATGGGACGCGTTGCGCCGCCGCGCTGCTGATCGACTCCGGGCGCGCCACTGGCGATCTGACGATTCAGACCGGTGCGGGCCCCAAGCATCTTCGACTCGTCGAACGCATGGGCCGGCGGTTCGTATTCGAAATGGATATGGGCCGCCCCGTCTTTCACGAGCATCAAATCCGCAGCCTGCTGCCGCTGCGAAAAGGCCCGCAAGAGGTCACCATCCTGGATGTCGGCAACCCGCAGTGTGTGATTTTCGTCGAGCGTTTTCCCTCTGATTGGGAAACGCTAGGCGCCGAGATCGAAGGCCACCGTCAATTCCCCAAGCGCACCAATGTCTCTTTCGTCCAGCCGGTCGACCTGCACACCATCGAGGTTCGCTTCTACGAGCGCGGCGCGGGCGTCACATTGAGTTCGGGTACGGGATCGACGGGCGCGGCGGTCGCGGCGATTCTGCGGAAAGTGGCGGCAAGCCCCGTTACGGTGCGAACGCCCGCGGGCGAGGCACTGCAACTGCGCTGGGATGATTCGGTCTATCTCACCGGCCCAGCCGAGATTGTCGGCTCCGGCGAATTCTACGTTTAGAAGTACGGCTTGATGGCTTCGAAGTCGTTGGTGAACTCGCCCAGGATCGCATCCAAACGCTCGCCCAGCCCGAGCTTCTCCAAGGCTTCTTTGCCGTCTTCCGTGTTGGTTTCGAACAGGCTGACAGAAGTGCCGGTTCCCTTGACGTAACGGTCGGAGGCGTATAGAACGCGGCTCAGCGTAACGTGGCCATCCGCAGCCGGCGTTGGATCCAATTCCGGCGTAGGATGGTAACGCACTGCAATCCGGATCGGCTCCGGCAGGTTCCACTGCGCGAGCGCTTCGGCCGACAGCTCTGCGTGTGTCATGCCCAGCACTTGCATTTCATACTCCTGCGCCCATTTCTGCTCCTGTTGGCACAGCAGCGCGATTTGCTTGTACTCGTCATGCAGCCCGATTGCAACTAGCAGCAGGCCAAGGTCGTGGAAAAGGCCCGCTACGAAAGCTCCCTCGGCGTAGTCCACTTCCAGGCGCTGCGCTACCAGGTCGGCCAGGATCGCAACGCCCACCGAGTGCAAGTTGAACTTAGCCATGGACCAGCCCGCAGGCGTCTTCACCTGATTCCACATGCGCGACACGGACATTGTGAGAGCCGCGTTTCGCAACTTATTGATTCCAAGCAGCGAAACGGCGTGGCGGATGGAATTGACCGTCCCGGGAAGCCCGTAGAGCGCCGAATTCACCAGCCGGAGGATGTTGCCGGCCAGCACCGTATCTTTCTCGATCAGGTCGGCAATCTTGGCGAACGACACGTCTTCATTGGCCAGGCTTGCTATTAAGCGATTGAGAATAGGGGAGAAAGGAGGAAGCTGCCCCAAAGCCCGAATCGCCCGTTCCCGCACCGGCGGAGGAGTGGCTGGTACTGTCACACTGAAAGTATCGACGGTTTCGGGGAAATCCTGCAGGCTTCTTGTACTATAAGACGAATGGCCATCGGCCCAGCCCTTGCTGTCCGCGATCTCCGCAAAGTGTACGGAAGCAAGGCTGCAGTCGACGGCCTGAACCTGGAAGTGCCACGGGGCTGCTTTTTCGGATTCCTGGGGCCAAATGGCGCTGGCAAAACCACAACCATTCGCATGCTCATGGGGTTGGCGCCGCCCACATCCGGCAGTATCGAACTGCTTGGTCTCCCCATGCCGGATCATTCCCTGGAAGTGAAGGGCAAGATCGGGTTGGTGCCCGACGAATCGCTGCTCTTTGACCACCTGACCGGGCTGGAATTCACCGAATTCGTGGGCCGCATGTATGGGCTGGAACGTGGGATGGCCCGTGAACGAGCCCGCGAGCTGCTGGCCCTGTTCGAACTGGACGCCGAGCCACGCAAGCTGATTGGGGATTATTCCAAGGGCATGCGCAAGCGCGTCGCCATGGCTGCCGCCCTGATCCATCGCCCCGAACTTTTTCTGCTCGACGAGCCGTTTGAAGGCGTGGATGCGGTGGGTGCAAGGCTCATGAAGGAAATCCTGCTGGAGCAGGTCCGCCAGCGCGGCGCGACCATGTTTCTCACTTCGCACGTGCTGGAAGTCGTCGAGCGGCTGTGCGACCGCGTCGCTATCATCCACGAGGGTAAATTGGTGCTTTCCTCCACGATGGCCGAACTGCGCAGCGGAGCGGAGACCCTGGAAGACGTTTTTGTTCGCGTCGTAGGCGCCGAACGGCCCGCCGAGACACTGGACTGGCTGTAGCCCATGTGGAACCAAGCCAGCGCGATTGTCTGGGCGCAGTGGCGAACTTCCCTGCACGCCTTTCCGCGCGCCAACAAGGCCGGCCTCGCCTTCACGACCCTCATTCGGGGGATTTGGTATCTCGCCTTCGTCTACCTCGCGTGTTTGGCCGCGCTTCTGCTTTCCAGACCGGAAGAGCTCGACACGTTTCAAAACATCCTTCCCTCTGCACTACTGTTGTGCGTACTCTATTGGCAGTTGATCCCGGTGCTGATGGCCTCCACCGGCTCCTCGCTGGATCTCAAAAAGCTGCTGGTCTACCCGGTCCCGCCGAGCGCGCTGTTCACGCTGGAGGTGATCCTGCGCGTCTCCACAGGCGTCGAAATGCTGCTGGTAATGGCAGGAGCCGGTGTCGGACTGCTGCTGAATCCGGCCGTGCCGCTTTGGACGCCGCTGGCCCTGGTTCCGTTCGTGGTCTTCAATTTGTTGTGCTCGGCGGGAATCCGCGATCTGTTGTTGCGCCTGCTGGCCCGCAAACGCGTGCGGGAAGCGATGGTCTTTCTGTTGGTGCTGGCCGCGGCTCTGCCCCAGCTCCTGCTGGTGCGTGGCGCCGGTTCCGGAGGGCGTATCCGCACATTTTTTTCCGGCGAACCCTCCGCGGCGTGGCCCTGGACCGCGACGGCCCGCCTGGCGCTCGGGCATTTCTCGTGGCAAAGCATCGTGACTCTGATGAGTTGGACGATCGCGGCCTATGTCTTTGGGCGCTGGCAGTTCGAACGCGGCCTGCGATTTGATGTTGCCGAGGCGGCTTCCAAAGACACGCTGTCCACGCGGCGCTCGAGCCGCCTGGAATGGTTTTACCAGCTTCCCAACAGGGTCTTTCCCGACCCGCTGGCAGCGCTCATGGAAAAAGAGCTGCGATTTCTGACGCGTGCTCCCCGCTTCCGGCTGGTGTTTCTGATGGGGTTCTCGTTCGGCCTCATGATTTGGGCGCCGTTGGCATTGACCCGCTCGAGCGCGACTCCCGGCTTCTTCGCCGACAATTACCTCACCCTGGTCAGCGTGTACGCGATGCTGCTGTTGAGCGACGTGCTGTTCTGGAACTGCTTCGGATTCGACCGCAGCGCCACTCAAGTCTACTTCCTGGTGCCGGTCAAAATGTCCACGGTGCTGGCCGCCAAGAACCTGGCCGCGGCGATTCTCGTACTCATCGAGATCACTGCCGTCGCTCTAGTCTGCGCGCTCCTGCGCCTGCCTCTAACCGGATTGCAAGTCCTGGAAACGTTCGTGATCACCTGCGTACTAACTTTGTTTGTGGTGTCGGCCGGCAACATCAGTTCGCTGTATGGCCCGCGCGCCGTAAACCCGGCGAAATCGTTCCGGACCACAGCCTCCAGCCGCATCCAGGTCATGCTGCTGTTGGTGTTCCCGATTGCGCTTGCGCCAGTGGCATTGGCGTACCTGGCGCGCTACGCCTTCGACACCGAATGGGCGTTCTTCGGTGTGCTGCTGTTTGCGGGCGCTCTCGGCACGATCATCTACTTCTACGCGATGTCCGCGGCCGTAACGGCTGCCCGCGAGCGCCGCGAGGAGATCATCGGTGCGCTGAGCCGTGGCGAAGGCCCCGTGCAAAGCTCATGAGCGCCGGCAAGGCGTGCAAGTTCTGCGGGATCGCCGCGATGGCCGGATATATTGTCTTCGAAGATGAGATTTCCGTGGCGTTTCTCGATCATCGGCCGCTGTTCATCGGTCACACGCTGCTGGCGCCGCGAGAGCACTATGAGACGCTGAGCGATTTGCCCGGAGAACTCGTCGCGCCCTTCTTCACCAACGTGCAGATGCTGGCGCGCGCAGTCGAGAAGGCCCTGGAAGCCGAAGGTTCGTTCGTCGCCATCAACAATCGCGTCAGTCAGAGCGTCCCGCATCTGCACGTGCACATCGTGCCGCGCCACAAGAAAGATGGTTTGCGGGGCTTCTTCTGGCCGCGGCAGAGTCATCCCGATGAAGCCGCGATGCGGCAGGCCCAAGCCGCAATTCGCCGCGCAATCACCAGATCCTAAAGGAGAAAATACTGCGGCAGATCATGTAGCCGGAATTCTTGCCGGAGACGAACGACTTTCCAGGGGGGCCGACGCTTTCTCCGACCGCCACCTACGAAGTGGCCACCAACCAAGTCGAACTGTCGCGATCAACGGAGGCAACTAGCGCGGCCTGGAGCTTCTTCGGCAACCAGCCGAATAGAGTGGTGATGGGTCGAGTTGTGGTCCTGTTGCTGGCTGCCGCCGCGCTCGGAGCCGCGACGCACGAGCGCGTGGTCACCAGCGTCCTGCCTTCGCTCGATTACGGGGCATCCTGCTGGTCCACAGTCACCCTGCAAAACCTCGGCAACCGTGTCGTAACCGTCGAGATTGAGCCGCACCGGGCCGGCGGAGGGTTAGTTCCTTTAGAAGGGCTGGTGCAGATGACGCTGCGTCTGCAGCCGGGCGAGCGCTCCAGCTACCGACTCGCCGTGACGGATGAGACTGGAGAAGGCTGGCTGAAAGTGCGCGAGAAGATTCCGTCGCCAGAACTCTCGGCAGTGGTCGCGGTGCTGGGTACGTCGGAATGCGTGGTGTCGAACCAACTACGCACCACGGCGCGCACGCTGTCCTACCCGACACGGAATCCGTGGTTCTCCGGAGACATCGAAGAGATGCACGGCAATTTGATCTCGCTGGTGAATACTTCGGAGCGCCCGGCGACGGCATCGCTCTGTTATTCGGAAGGCAATCTGTACTCCGTGCCGGGCACGACGCGGCCGGCCGAACTAGCGCCCATCTGCTCGAACGCGTTTGAAGTACAGCTTCCGCCATACGGCGCGCGGCAGTTCCCTGTTGAGCATGACGGCAGTTCGCATTTCTCCATCAAGACACAAGGCGATGCTATCGTGCTGCAGATGCTCAAGCCGCTCGAAACCGGCGTCAAAGTCTACACCGTGGACTCGAGCATCAAGTTCGGCGGCGAAGTACCCGAAGAGAAATAGCTGTCAGCGCGATTCCCGATCCAACTGGCGCGACTTTTCGATCATCTTGTCCAGCCACTCGATGCCGGAGTCGGGAACACGCAACTGGATTGCGGCGTAGGCGCGCAGCGGCATTTTCTCAAGCTCCGATTCTTCGTAGACGACCGGAACGGGCGGAGCGATCGATTCAGGCTTGGGCGCACTGGGCCGCTCGGGGAAAGGATACTCAGGCGGAAACATTCCGCGAGGCCGGGAAGTAGTCATACATCACCCCCTGCGACCAGGGTAGCGCGCTTAACCGCCGGCGGCGCGCTCGATGTGTCCGCCGAATTGGAAGCGCATCGCGGAAAGCAGCTTGTCGGCGAAGTCGTCTTCACCGCGCGAAGCAAACCGTTGGTATAACGCCGCGCTGAGAACCGGTGCAGGCGCGGATTCATCGATGGCCGCGTTGATGGTCCAGCGGCCTTCGCCCGAATCGGAGACGCGGCCAGAGTAGCGTTCGAGCGTGGGCTGCTCCAGCAACGAGATCGCAGTGAGGTCGAGCAGCCACGAGGCCACCACACTGCCGCGCCGCCACACTTCCGCGACGTCGGCCAGGTTGAAATCGTACTGATAGTGCTCGGGGTTGCGTAGCGGCGAAGTTTCCGCGTCCACTTCCCTACCCTTTTTGCCGACGTTGGCGTGATGCAGGATGTTCAGACCCTCCGCGTATGCCGCCATGATGCCGTACTCGATGCCGTTGTGGACCATCTTGACGAAATGGCCGCCCCCTACGGGTCCGCAATGCAGGTAGCCGTCTTCGGCGGTGCCGCCCACTTTGTCTCGGCCAGGCGTGCGGTCGATGTTGCCGCGTCCAGGCGCGAGCGTCTTAAAGATCGGGTCGAGATGTTGGATGATGTCCTTCTCGCCGCCAATCATGAGGCAGTAGCCCCGCTCCAGGCCCCAGACGCCGCCACTGGTTCCGACATCGGCGTAGTGGATGCCGCGCAGCTGCAGTTCCTGGGCGCGGCGGATATCGTCGATGTAGTAAGAATTGCCGCCGTCGATGATGATGTCGCCCTTTTCCATGCGCCCGGCCAGTTGCGCGAGCATCTGATCGACCACCGCGGCTGGAACCATGAGCCACACGGCGCGCGGCGGTTTCAGCTTCTTCAGGAAGTCATCCAGCGAACTCGAACCCGTGGCGCCTTCTTTGGCTAACTGCGCTACGCTCTCCGAATTCATGTCGAAGACCACGCATTCGTGGCCGCTGCGCGTGAGGCGGCGCACCATGTTGGCGCCCATGCGTCCCAAACCAATCATGCCTAGTTGCATCGAGTATCCTTTCTCGTCACGTCCAGGATAGCAACGTCGGCACGAGCGTTGACTTACGGTCCGACATAAAGAGGCGCTTGCGCGGTCACCACATTGACGTTGGTGGGGTTCTGCGAGTAGGTTGCAACCGGAACCTGGACATTCACCTGGGTGATACCAGCAACCAGCCCCGTGGCGGAAGCCACGAACTGCGGAAGAGCTTGCTGGTTTCCGATGCCGACGTATAGGCCTGCGAGCGGAACAGGTAGCGGAGCGACGTTGATCATTCCATCGACGCTGACCGGGTTGGTTTGACCAAGGCCTGTGACCCACAGCGTGATCACCGATCCCTTCGGCGCGGGATGGTCCGCGGTATTGGTGGTCCCGTCCTGATTGGTGATGGCCAAGATCTGCGGGTTGCTGGCTGGAATGCCCATCCGAACCGCGTTCGATGTCTGCCCGTCAACGTCGACGGTCACGGACGCAGTGCCGGAGACCTCGAAGGGAACGAAACAAACGATCAAGCTGTCCTGAACGGAGATGATCGGCGCCAGGTACGGGCCGAAGTAGACCTTGGTGGCGTCGACGACCAACGGGAGCCGGCCGGCGTCATTCAACTGTGCCATGACGGTTTGGCTGGGACCGAGGTGCCGGCCATGAATTTGAACCATCTCGCCCGGCGCGACACCGCCGTAGAGAGGCGCGGGAGGACCGGGCGGACTTGGGAACGGCGACGAGTTACCAATGGAATCGATAACCACCGGCGGAGTATCCGAGGGATCCAGCTTGGCGAGCGTCGCGAGCGACCCAGTCTGCTTTGGCCCCGGCAAGTAATAGCTGGTACCGGCCACGTAGATCTTCCCGGCGGGGTCGGCTGCCAGCGCAATGCCGTCGCTGTAGCTGGAGAATAGCGATTGCGACCCGTCCGCGCTGAGTTGGCTCACAAAGTTGCTACTCGCGCCGCCGCCGGCGTACGGAGACTTGAGCGGAAAATCTGCTGACGATGTGTAACCGGCAACCCATGAATTGCCGGAAGAGTCCAGAACAATGCTGTTGCCTACGTCGCTGCAGCCGCCGCCCAGGTAAGTTAGATACTGCGCGGTGGAAAGACCCGAGTCCAGCTTCAAGACGAATGCGTCGTTACCGTTGTATGGCCCAAACGATGGGCCAATGCTGATGACCGGGGCGCAGTAGTTGTCTACTTGCGTCTGGTAAGCGCCCCGAGTCGCGCCGGGCGTAATGCCCCAGGTGCTGCCGGTGACGAGCACGTTCCCAGCGGAATCAAGTGCCAGCGCGTTGGCCTCCGTCTCGTACCCGCCTCCGACAAAGGTGCTGGCCAGTATCTGGCTTCCGGCTGCATTGAGTTTCGTGACAAAGCCGACGTCCAGCGTGTTTAGGTTCGGGTTCTGGTCTTGCGAGCTGGGAAATGAGGGTTGAAAGCCTTGACTGGAGGCCGGAAAGTCTGGCGACGTCGTGCTGCCGACAATGATCGCGTTGCCCGCAGAATCTACGGCGATACCCTGGCCGGCGCTTCCGCAGGCTCCGGTGAGAAATGTCGAGAAGTCGAGCGCGCTTGCGTCCGCATTGAACTTGCTCACGAATGCGTAGAAGCCCACGCCCGGCAATATGAGAAGCGGGTTCACGTTTCGCGTACAAGCGGCGGTTGGCAGCTTCGATTGCAGCGTGCCGGAGGTGGTCGGATAGTCCGGTGAGGCGGTCCGGCCGGTGACGTAGAGCGCGCCGGAGGAGTCGACCGCGAGCCCGTTGACTGCGGCCCCTTTGGACGCACCGAAAATTGTCGAGTACACCATGTGCGAACCGTCGGCGCTCAACTTGGCGACGAATCCGTTGGCCATGCCCGCGGGCGAGGGGCCGGAGACCGTCTTGGTCACCGGAAAATCGGGGGAATATGCGGCCCCGGCGAAGATCGCCTCGCCTTGCGCGTCCACCGTAAGCGCGTTGACAAAATCCGACAGACTGCCGCCGAAGAATGTCGAATAGAGCATCCGATCGCCAGCGGCGTTCCATTTCACGACAAACGGGACGGAAGGCGCGCCTTGGCCGACCAGTACCCGGCCACTCGTTCCGAACATCGTCTGCGCGCCGGAAAATGTGCCCAAGGGCTTCCAGGTCGTGCCCTGATCGGTACTGATCTCCGCCTGGCGGTAGTTGGCAAGATACAATACGCCCGTGGAAGAATCCAGGCCAAGGACCACCCCACCTGCACCTTGGATATCGGACGGCGTAATCTTGGTGAAACTCTGGCCGCCGTCGGTACTTCGGAGCACACCATCGTTGTCGAGGATGTAGATCCGCGAAGGATTGGAAGGATCGATGGTAATCTGGCGCGCTACGCTGAGGCCGCTGGCCAGTTGCTGCCAGGTGGCGCCCCCATCGCTGCTCTTCAGCAGATAGTCGTTGGGATCGACGACGTACAGGTCGCTGCCGTCCGGCGTTAGCGCGATCGTGATCTTGTCGCCTATATATTGGGCCTGTTCGCCGGGAGACGTCGGATTCAGCAATTGCCAGGTTTGCGCGCCGTCGGTGCTTTTGTATAAATGGTTCGGGTAGGTGGTGGTGGCGTAGAGCGTAGCGTGATCCACGGGACTGATCAACACAGCGCCAACGTTGAGACCGTTCGATCCGCCAACGGTGAATCCGCCGTCGTAAAAGTACCAGCTCTGCCCGTTGTCCTGCGTACCGTACAGACCCAAGTTGGTCGCCAAAAAAGCGCGGGATGGGTCGACGGGATCCACCGCGATCGACGAAATGGTCACGGCGGAAGGAGGCAACGGAACCGCCGCTGACGAGCCGGGCTGGGATGTTAAGGCAGAGGCCTGGCTGAAGGTCGTGCCGCCATCGTGGCTTACAAAGATGCCGCTCGTGGTGGCAAGGTACAAGTGCCTGCCGTCGGGTGTTCCGCCGATCATCTCAACGGATGTCGCGTCTCCGACGGGCATCGGCGTCACCGTCTGGCCGATGTTGGAGAGAGCCAGCAAGGGCGGAGTCAGTTTGGACTGGAAGCCTCCGGTGGTGATCGGGAAGTCAACTGAATTGGTCGCGCCCGCGACATAGACGTTGCCCTGCGAGTCGGTCGCGACGGCTGAGGCCGAATCCAAGGCGCTGCCGCCGAAGTATTTCTCATAGACCAGGACGGGGTCGATGGTCAGCGGCAAGCCGCGGTCGTGGCGTCCGACGCGAAACCCGATCTTGTTCTTCGCGAGCAGAACGTAGCGCGCCGAAACTGGGCGGCGGGCGCGGTTGCGCGTCTCAAAGACGCGGGGCGCGAGTTGGCGCAGCATGCCGGCGCGGGTCTCGATGATGAGGTTGCCCTGCTCGTCGATGTGAAGCGAGCGTGCGCCGTCGACTGCGATCCGGGCGCGGCTTGGCGAGACACCGGGAGCCAGCTCGAGATCATACTCCAACTGGTTCTCATGGCCGTAGAAGAGCACGTCGACGCCGCTATAAAGGCGCCGCATCGCGAGCCTCGTGAACTGCGGAAACGTCGCCGAGCCACGGCTCGTGATGTAAGTGCTCGGCGCCGACGGGCCAACGCCCTCCAAACGGGCTGCGGCAGAGCCACCCAAGAATCGCAGCGTGACATCCCCAACGGCCACTCGGCCCTGGGCGATCTTCACCGGGACGCCGGCGGAATGCGCCACGAACAGCGTTGGCTGGCGCTCTTCAAAACCAAGCGGGCGAACGGGAGCGGCCGTGATTTGGCCGAGACACCAGAATGTCAGCAAAAACACACTACAAATGCGCACACAAGCTCCTTTTTCGAACGCGGGGTAAGTCCATTGTGACACTCGCCCGCATTCCTTTAGGTTGGCGGTTTGTAAATTGTTTGTTGCCCGCTTCAGGGACCAATCAGTTCACACCGGCGGGCGTCTCCGCGACTGAGGGCGTTGCCGCGCTGCTGGAGCCATCCAAATACCAGGGCACGTTAATCACAGCGATGCGCTGATTGCCCCGGACGTACAGCATGGTCTTCAGCACGGCGGCGCGCTGGTTGTGCAGGAAGTAGTAAAACCAGTGCCGCTCGACGACTTCCGGGATGAGCACGGCAATCTGGCGCACCGGGTCCTTCCTTTGCAAATCCAGAACGAACTCGACAATCGGGCCTGTAACGAAGCGATAGGGCGAGGGAACGATGGCGAGCCTGGGCGCGCACAAGCCCAACTCCTGGGCCGGCTCTTCGACGAACTTTGGCCACTCTGCTTTCAGCTTCTCAGTTTCTTCGCAATCGACATGCAGGCCGATCACATCCGGCGACATGGACAACGCGAAGTACATGGCTTTCTTTGCGACAGCGCTCCAGCGCTCGATGGGCACCACTACGAGAGCCGGGCGGAAGTTCGTCAGTTGAAGCGGCGTCGGGCTGGCAATTTCCCTGGCGACCCAGCGGTAGTGACGGTTCACGGCGTACATCACGGCCAGGATCGCGGGGATAAGCAGCATGGTGATCCAGGCGCCGTCGACAAATTTGGCGACCAGAACCACGACCACAGTCACCGCTGTGGCGATAGCGCCCAGGCCATTCACCAGCGTGTTGCCGATGGCCCTACGTCCCCCGGTGCGCATCCAATGAAAAACCATGCCAGTTTGCGACAAAGTGAACGCGAGGAACGCACCCACGGCGAATAACGGAATCAAGCGGTCGGTCACGCCGCCGAACAGGATCAGCAGGCCCCCGGCCAGCACGGCCAGCACATAAATTCCTTCCGTGTAGACCAGTCTTCGCCCGCGGTTGGCGAAAGAGCGCGGCAGATAGCCGTCCATGGCGACGATGCGGCAGAGGCGCGGCAGATCGGCGAAAGCGGTGTTGGCCGAGAGCGCGAGCACAAGAAGGATCGAAGCGATGCAGGTGTAATAGAACACGCCTTGCCCGGCTACGGCAGCCACCAGCATGGACAACACGCTGCGGTAACCAGTCGAACCCGGTTCGGTGGCTTCGATCTGATACGCCCTCACCAGCCACGCAATACCGCCGAGCAAGACGATCAGGAGCGCGATGATCACCGTTAGCGTGCGGCGTGCGTTCAGCGACGTAGGTTCGCGAAATGCCTTGACGCCGTTGCTGACGGCCTCCACACCGGTCATGGCGGTGCAGCCACTCGCGAAGGCTTTGAGGAGCAGCCACGCGGTGACGGCCTCCGTGGCGGCACGAATCTTTGTAGGAGCCACAACCGGTATCGGATGACCGCCCGCCAGCAGCGCTTTCACCACACCAATCGCGATCATGATGACCATGCAGCCCAGGAAAAGATAGGTGGGCACCATGAAGAACATGCCGGCTTCGCGAACGCCGCGCAGGTTGACGATGGTGATCCCTACCAAAATCGCGAGGCAGATGAGCAGTGTGTGCGGCTGCAGCGTGGGCAGCGCCGAAACCAGCGCGCCGACTCCGGCCGAGATGCCGACGGCAACCACCAGGACGTAGTCAATGAGAAGCGCGGCGGCAGCCAGCAGTCCTGCACCCGCTCCGATGTTCTCGCGCGCCACGGTGTACGAACCGCCTCCACCCGGATAGGCGTCGATGGTCTGCCGGTAGGAGAAATAGACGATGACGAGCAGAATGATGATGGCCAGGCTGATTGGAACGATATAGGCGACGCCCGCTGCGCCAAGAGCGATTAACAGGGTGAGCGCCGCCTCGGGGCCGTACGCCGCGGAACTGAGCGCGTCCAACCCGAAAATGGGAATACCGCGGGAAGGCCCAATGCACTCCGCGCGCTCGTCGGAGTTGGGCAGAGGCTTGCCGATCAGGACATCGACAAAGGACATGCAATTATGAGAACACGGGCCGGGTTACAGTGGCGTGACTCGGTCCTCGATCCCAGGCGGAGGCGGCTTCTTCGTTAGTAGGACTCGCGCTTGCCCCCAAACCACCAGATCAGCCCGAGCGTCGCAGTGTCCTGCTCTCTTTTGAGCAGCCCCGGCGTGGCGGTAAGGAAAAACGGCTGATCGGAAAAGTCGCGCCGGAATTCCAGTCGGGTTTGAAAACCGTCGATGAACTGATAGGTCACAGTCGCGGTGGTGTCCTTCAGATTTTGCGTCAGGCCGCTGTACAGGCCGCCTTGGTCCTGTAGAAACTCCACCCGCCCGGCCAGCGTGAACTTGGGCGTGAAGTGATACTGAAGATATCCCGCGCCTCCCAGCACATGCGATGCCTCCGAGCTGGCGAACGCGCGGCTTACCACGTAATCGAATTCGCCGGCTGCCGTCCACTTGGCGTTCGGCGACCAACTGGCGTAAGTATCGAAGATATGCGTCATGCCGGTGAATCTCGGCCCGGGAACCGGTGTTACGGAAAGCCCCGGCTGCGTCGGCAACACCGGCAAGCCGGGATTCAAGTCGGGCGTGAGGTCGCGGTTCTCGTTGCCAAAGTAGTAGTTGATGTTCCAGGCAATGTTCTTGGTGGGCTTGACGGTGAACAGGACCGCGTTCGATTTGAAGCCGTTGAAATCCTCAGTCTGATTCGCTCCGTTGACCAGCCAGTATTGCAGCGTGAGCTTGTCGTTGAAATTGTATGTCGTGCGGAAGCCCATGTGGTAGAACGGCAGGTACGTGAAATAGAACGAGCGGGAATAATTGATTTCGTCATAGGCGTAGTTATTCTCAAAGCCCAGCGCGCTATAGAATTTCCCGAAATCCACCGTCAGGCCGCTTCCTACGGGAAATACATAGGTCCCGTAAGCTTGGAACAAATTGCGGTAGACCTGTGGGCGCGGCTCGTTCTGCGCTCCGCCCTGCAGCGTTTCCGTCTCCTGTCCGAACATCAGATCCACGCGCCCGCCATATCGGCGTCCGGCGGCGACATCGGGAGCGCGTTCCAGGATCAAGGCGAACTGATTCAGGGAAAAACTGTTGCTGAGCACGTCGTTGGCGCGCAAGAGATTCACGCGTCCCACGGGGTCATTAAAGTTCCAGCCGTAGTAGCCATCCAGATAGAAGCTCATGGTGGTACCGGGCAAACCAAGAATACCCTGCTTGGTCTCGGCTTCGGACAACGTGTTGGCGGCCGCCGAAGGCGCGTTGGTGGTGGCGGCTGCTCCAGTAGCCGCAGCGCCCAGCACGCTGGTTTGAGGCGTCGCGGGCGCGGTGGCAGGATTCAACTTTGCCTGAAGCGCTGCCATCTCCTTTTCCAGCTTCTCGATCCGATCGAGCATGGCTTGCTCGCGCGGCGTCAGCGGAGTCTGATCGGCGGCGGGTTGCTGTGCAGGCAGTAACAGTGTGCAACAGACGGCGAGTCCCGCAAAGCGGAGCGCGCCCAGTGCTCGGACCCGGCCTGTAAGCTTCCTGGTTGCGGCGGTTTGGTTAGAGTTTTCCACCGTCTGAGAATATGTGGCAAAGCCTGAAGAAGTCATAGAGAAGCCTTGAAAAAGTTATAAAGACGCGCAAGCACGCGGAGGGCCGTTTACCGAAATCCGGTCAGTGTAGGCTTAGGTTGGTGCTGGAGGAGAGGGTCGAACTCTCATGACCAGTGAAGGCCGCGGGATTTTGAGTCCCGTGCGTCTGCCAGTTCCGCCACTCCAGCGAAGTTGCACGCTGCGGTAGGGCCGCCCCGGGCGTAGACCGGGGGCACACCCCTCGCGTGATTTTCTCCCAGTGTAGCACCGCGCACCAGAAGCGGCCAGGCGCACAAACTTTTACAGCGCCTTGGAATCGAACGGCCGGGGTTCGTGTTGTAATGAATGTAGGTGATTTTTTCGCGGAATTTCCGAGCCAGCGGTTAACCGCATTGCTGTCTAGCGCGTCAACTTCTCAGAGGGGATGTGAGCGGCCTCGTATGCGATTCATGAAACCCAAAATCACTCTTCCCATGTTTCTGCTCGGCGCGTTCGTGCTTCCGTGCTCCGCGCAACCCGCCTTCGATTCGAGTGGCGATGGACTGTTGAACGGCGCTTACTATCTCCGCCAGGTCTTCTATTTCGTCACCGATCAGGCCGGCGACATCACCGATGCCATCAACATTCAGGGCACCATCACGTTCAACGGCAGCGGAACTTACAGCTTCAGCGGGTCGTTTCTGGACGGTGCCAGCGGCTCCAGCACGCCGCAAACCTACACCACGACCGGCACGTATGTAATTTCGGCGAGCGGGCTGGGCTATATCAGCACGCTCGATCCAACGGATTTCAGCGGGGATCAGGTCTTGGGACTGGTATCGCACGGCATATTCATCGGCAGTTCGACGGAGAACGCCAACGGCTATAACGATATGCTGGTCGCGGCGCCGATCGGCTCCACAGCCACCAACGCGACGCTCAAGGGTACTTATAGCGTCGCTTACCTGGATCCCACCTATCCGGGCGACGCTCTCTTCACGATGAGCGCCGACGGGAACGGCAACATCGGCAACGTCAATGTGACCGAGTATCTGGGCACGAACAGTTCGGCCTCGACGGGGACCCTGAGCGGAGTGAAGTACTCATTCAGCAACGGCGCGGCACAGATAAACTTTGGCGGCAAAGCGAATGGAGGAGAGCTGATCGAAGGCACCGAGTTGCTCTACATTTCGCCGGACGGCAACTTCATCTTCGGCGGTAACTACAACGGGTTCGACATGTTTGTCGGCGTTCGCGCCGCGACGAGTAATCCCTCCAATTACGACGGGCTTTATTACCAGGCCGGTATCGATCTCAGTGAAGCCACGGTTTCTTCCGGTTACAGTTTGTTGTTTAGCTACTACGGTTCACTTCAGGCGTATTCAGGGGCCGAGATCGTCGGCCATCAGCGCGAGAATTCTCTGCTCTACTACGGCGGTACGAGCGATTACACTTACTACGATTCGTACCAACTCAACGGAGACGGCAGTTCGGACGACTCCTTGTATTTGCAGCACTACATAAGCAGCCAGGATGGCGCCTTTCGCATCGGCTACGGCATCGGCCCGTATCTGGGCCTCAACGTCGCGATCCAAGCGCCCTCGCTGAGCGGTTCGGGAGTGTATTTGAGCCCCGTGGGCGTGGTGAACGCCGCCAGCTCCGCGCCCTTTACGGCGTTCGTATCGCCCGGAGAATTCCTGACGCTGTACGGCTCGGGATTGTCATCCGATACAGTGGCCGCGTCCGTTCCCTTCCCGACAATGCTGAATGGAGTGCAGGTGATGATCAACGGGCGTCCGGCGCCGATTTACTACGTCAGCGCAACGCAGATCTCGGTCATCGTGCCTTACTTCACCGAATCGGTGGCGCAGATTCAGGTGGTCAACAACGGAGCGAAGTCCAACATCGTCACGCAATTCGTGGGCATGACCTCGGCGGGCATTTTCACGAACAATCCCGTGGGCGGCACTGGCTACGCGGCCGCCTTGCATCCGGATTATTCGCTGATCACCACATCCAGCCCTGCGCAGATCGGAGAAACAGTGGCCGTGTACCTCACGGGCATGGGCGCGGTCACTCCTTCCGTCGCCGATGGCGTAGCGGCGCCGATCAGTCCGCTCAGCATGACCACCACCACGCCTTACGTGTTGCTGTGGGACGCTACCGGCAACCCGGTCCAAGCGACCAACGTGACCTTCTCCGGGCTTGCGCCGGGTTTCGCGGGCCTGTATCAGATCGATTTCACGATCCCGAGTGGCCTCGCTTCCGGAGACGCCTCGCTAGAGATCTTCGGACCTGACTCCGATACCTTCGAATGCCTGCTTCCGATTGGATCCGGCACGGCCACAGCCAATGCGATGCGCGCGAAGCCCGCGGCAGCGAAACGCCCTGTGGCTCATCGCATCTTGCCGCCGCGCCTGTTGCGGCTGAATGCAAGCCAGCGGTAGCGCGGTCGCTGGCGGCGCGCAGCAGGATCTGCTACCTCGGCGCCAAAGCCGTCTTCAAGGAAGTTGGCCCGTGGCTTCGATGCTTCCCGTCCAGATTCCCTGGTCTGCGGCGAGCGGAATTTGAACGCTGAACTTGGCGTGCGCGCCACAACTGCTAAAGTCGGTAGTAATCTGCGTTTGCGCTTTTCCGTTCGCAGGGATATCTCCCAAAGCGATGGGGAAACTGGCCGGGCTGACGATAGTTGGAGCGCAGGCCGCGCCCTTGGTTTGAGTGAGCGTGAAACCCTCAATCTGCGCCGCGGAGGCGGCACTGCCCGGGGCGCTGACGTCGATCGTCCACACGCGAGCGTTCGACGGCCCGGTTTTGCTCACGATGCTGCCCGTCAGCGGCTTCGCCGGACAACTGAAGAGGGAATAGGCCGGCTGCGTTGCAGTGAGTGCGCCGTAGCGTGGCACCGGCGCGGACGCGTCTGCTGTCCCAATCGTGCTCTGCGGCGCTAACGAAGCGTTTACCGTCGTTGCGCCCGCGTGTGGAGCTTTCCGGAATGCGATCGCCACTGGAATCGTCGCCAACTCGGCGACGGCAGGGTCGTCATAGACGACTTCGTAGGTAGCGAAGGCATCGCCACCGTTGTAGGTAACCTCTGCGACCGGCGTCGTCCCGACCATCGCCGTAGCTTTCACGGGAACGTACCCTGGACTGGAAGCCCCATTCTGGTCCGCCGTGACAAGCTGCAACTGGCCGGGCATCCCGAAGAAACTGCTCATGAATGGCTGTGTGGTAATTGTGACCGGAACGAAAAGATGGACTTTCGGCTGCACCGACGCGAACTTCACTAGGATTCGAGTGCCCGAATCCGCCAGCCCGATTTCCGGAGCTGACGTAATCAAACTGGGCACGTAAAAGCCCGTCTCTGTGTAATACGGATAGCCAGGCACATTCTGCTCGGAAATCTCGGGGGGAAAGCTTGGTCCAAACAGGATCGAGCCGTAATTACGGACGCGAAACGAAAATGGGAACACTTCCTGAACCTGCACGTTGAAGTCGAACGCCGCCGCACCGGATGCTCCCTCCAGGCTGGCGTTGTGAGCCACGCATACGGGCAACGAGGGATTGCCGCTCGCGCTTGCAATCGCACCCGACTGGGCGGAGCCAAGCGTGGTCTGCGAACCGCTCAAAGGTACCTGCTGGCTGCCCGCGACCGTCACCGTTCCAAGGACCTGGACGGGTTGTGGCAAAGGAGGAGGAGGGCCAAGCTCCAGCGCGTTCACTCGGACGTTCGTGATGCGCAGGTAGCGGGCGATGTTTACGCCGGGCGGGTCGATGGGAACCGTCCATTGAAGTGAGTTTGCGCCGGTTTGCGCCCCAACGAAGACGTTCGGCTGCGACTGGTAGGGGCTCGGCGAACCATCGGTTCCTATCTCCTGGCACACTTTCCCCAAGGGTTTGCACAGAATTTGAGGTGGTTCTTGTTGATAGGGAGATTGAGATGACGGAATCGGCGACTGCGGAAACGGCTCGTCAATCATGAGAAGCGCCTCGGAAAGCTTACGGCCGATCGGCAGGGGTCTGCTGGTGACGTTCGTATTGAGTTTGAGGGTGACGGTATATTGGGGAATGGGCTGACCCTGGGGAGTCGGCGTGCCTCCCGTGCACTGCAGAATTTGATCGCCGAGTCGCTCCGCCAGACCTTCGGATCGGATGTTGCTCGGCGAAGCAAGCGCGCTGCAAGAAAGGCCGGAGATTCCAGGGGCCGGCAACACCCAGGTATCGTTCAACCATGTGCTCGCGTTATTGCCTCCGAAGACGGTCATCAGCTGATCCACGGAATCAAAGACAACGGCTTGGCTGCCCCGGGCAGGAGGAGGCCCGCCGCTCGGGGTCAGCTTGGTCCAGACCGGACTTCCAAAACCCGTGGCGTTCGAAAGGCTCCAGACGTCGTTGAAGTAGTTCCCGTTGCCGTCGCTTCCGCCAAAGACCAGCATTCGGCCGCCGGTTGCGTCGTAAACAGCCGAATGTAAGTACCTGGCCGGTGGCGAGCCAGCGGCGCCGTCGGACAGAACGCTTTGCCAAGTCGGGGCAAAAATATTGCCAACGGACACTTGCGAGACCGCATTGGTAGCCCGGCATGAGCCGTTGACCATGCCGGTCCCACCGAACACCGTCATGACCTCCGTGGTCGGATCAAATGCCACGGAAGGGGCATTTTGTCCGGGAAAAATCGGCACCGGGCCGATATACAGAGGCCGTTGCCAAAGCGGCGAGCCGCCCAGGCCGTTGGCATGGCTGAGTGTCCACAGATCGGAAAAGGTAGAACACGGATTCTCGGAACCATCCTGGCCGCCAAAAACCACCAAATCGTTGTGCGCGGGATCATAAACCACAGCGCTATTCGTCCGCGCGGCAGGGCCAACGCTCGACGATATCTCGGTCCACGACGGAGTCCCCCCTTGGCCATTGGCATTCGTCAGAACCCATACGTCGTTTAAAGCAGGCGCGCAATAGCCGCTACAGCCGCCGAAAATCATCATTCTGTTATTCACGGCGTCGTAAACGGCCGAATGTCCCGAACGCGCGGGCGGCGAACCGTCGGCGCCGTTGGGGATCAGATTCACCCATTGGCTGCTGCCCTGCCCGTTGGCGTTGGTCAATATCCAAACGTCGTTGAGATTATTTCCATTGCTGTCCCGGCCACCGAAGACGACCATTTCGTTGCTCGAGGGATCGTAGACCGCGCTCGAGCCGTTGAAGCCCCGGCCTGGAGGCAAATCACCGGACGGAGATAATTGCGTCCATGACTGAGCGGACGCGATGTGTGCCGTCAGCAATACCAGGATTAGAACGTCAATCCTCGAAATCCGCGCGACAAATGCGCTCACAAATCGACTGCCAGTTAACCTTCTATCCATGGGTAAGGTTTCATCAATATAACATGGATGTCACCTACGGACAATAAGCAAGGTTACGTTTTAGTACTAAAGTGCAATTCGAGCAGAGATATTACGGAACAGTTTCAGATAACCAGTACGCGGTGATCCGGACAGTCGAGAGAAATGTTCTCGTAAAGCGTGTCCGTCAGCCCCGGACCATGCTTGGCGACGAACGGCAAGATCGAATAAAGCCGCTCTTGCAGGTGTTTTTCAGGAAAGATCAATCCTGACAGGTAGGCGGCCTCTTCGCCGGCGCGCTGGTTCTTGCGCACCGTTTCGCGCGCGGTCTTGCGCTCGATTTTCGAGAGCTGATAGAGGATTTTGGTGCGGCTTTTATCGGCCGCCGCGGCCAGCGTGGAATCGAACGACACCAGGTCGTCGCGCAACCGCGCCAGCGAATCTGCAGTAGCGCGCTCAATCGCTCCGAACTCGCCAATCAGCTCCGGTGGAACCAACTTGCCGCCGATCTGATCGCGCACGCGTTCTTCGCCGTGAAACACGTCGGGCAAGCTGAACCCATAACGGTCCATGAGCTTCGCCGCGCGGGCGTCCAGCAGAGTGAATCCGGCGCGCGACAGCATCACGGGCATCCGGCCCAGCAGGTCCCGGTACAGGACCTGGGATTGCGCCATGTAGGCTAGCTCGGACGGGCCGCCCACATAGGCAATCGTGGGCAGCACGTAGTCCTGCATGACCGGCCGTAACAGTGCATTGGGAGAAAGATCTTCGATGCGATCGAGCAACTCCGCCGCCGAATAGCGCCGCTCTTTCGATACGTACTCGCCGTTCTGCCTTCGCAGCGCAATGCGCCGTCCGCCTTCCAGCAAAAACACCAGCGATGTTTTCGGCTCCACGTGGACTTGTGCGTGATAGCCGGCGGCTTCTAATTCCCCATTGCGGTCCAGGAGCATGCGGTGCAAATCGTCGTCCCGGCTCACTACTTCCCGGAGAAGCGGGGCGGCCAAATGATGCACGGCGTCCTGCAGAGGATCGACAAACAGCAGCCCGCGCCCGGCCAGCAAGCGCTCCAATAGCGCGTGAAACGCCGCTCCAAACGTAGCGCCCGGCGGATAGGTGTCGCGCACCATCTCCAGAACGTCATCCGCGTAAGGAAGTCCCGCGAGGACATCGTGTAGACGGCCCAGTGGAGGATCAGCGATCGCGATCTCTCCGACCGGCCGCTCAGATGCCCCCAGCCCATTCGCCGTCAAGCCGACTGGGCGCTGATCCGCGCCAAAAACGAAGCTCTGGCTCACCTCCGCCAGGTCGTGATCCTCAGTCGCCAGCCAGAAGATCGGGACGGCTGGAATTCCCTGCTCACTCAGCCGCTCCGCCAGGCGCACGGCCGTCAGCGCTTTGTAGATGGTATAAGCCGGCCCCGAAAACAGTCCCACCTGCTGGCCGGTGACTACAGCCATGGTTCCCGGCTTCGCCAGCAGCTTCAGAGATTCGCTCGCGGCGTTCCGCGTCCGCAGTGCCTCCACCAGCGCCGCCCGCCGCTCCGCCGGATACTCCACCGCCTTCGCTGCCGCGGCATACGACGAGGGATCGTGCGGGTTGTGCGCGTAGAACCTAGCTAACCGATCGAAATGGTATTGAAAATCCGAAAAAAGCGGCGTGGTGTGGGGAATCTCAGTGTGTCGAAGACAGGCCGACTCCATCATGAGCAACGTTCCAAGATTAGCAGATGATCACTTCCTGTCAAAAGACGCTTCCTTTCGCACGCGAAGTTACTCACTCCTAAGGGCTACCCGCCGCACGTTTTCGGCTAGAATCAAGGTTCGGGCCACTTCTATGGACGATCAGGAGTTCAAAACGAGAGCCGACGAAGCGCTTCAGGCGCTCTACCAGCGGCTAGCAGTCGCCTCCGATGACGCCCCGTTCGAAGCCGATTTCAACGCCGGCGCACTGACCATCGAGTTCGAGGAATCGCCGGCCAAGTTCGTCGTCAGCCCCAACGCGCCGGTGCGGCAGATCTGGGTCTCGGCGCATTCGAAGAGCTTCAAACTGGATTGGGATGGCGGTCAGAACACCTTCGTGCTGCAGCCTTCCGGCCAGACATTAACCGATCTGATCCAGGACGCCATCACCAAGCAGCTCGGCGAAGAAGTAACACTCTAAATGGCCGGCGTCTACGTCTCGTACCCGTTTTGCGCGCAGAAATGCACGTACTGCAACTTCGCGTCCGGAGTGTTCCCGCGTGAGTTGGAGCCGCAGTATGTAGACGCGCTGGCCGGCGAGATTGCCTTAACGGAGTGGGCCTGGCAGCCCGAGACGATCTACATCGGCGGCGGTACTCCCAGCCGGATGGATCCGAGCGACCTGGAGCGGATACTGTCCGCGATCCCTGGTGCACCTTGGCGCGAAGCCACGCTGGAGGTGGCGCCGGGAACCGTGAGCCCTGACGCCGCGGCCGCGTGGGCTCGCGCAGGAATCAATCGCATCAGCTTGGGCGTTCAGTCCTTCGTCCAGCGCGAATTAACGCGCACCGGCCGCAAGCACACCGCCCAGGTGGTGTCTGACGAAGTGGCCGTGCTCCGCGCCGCCGGTCTCGCGAACATCAACATCGACCTGATTGCCGGCCTCCCCGGCCAGAGCGCTGCTTCCTGGCGCGAATCGCTCGACTGGCTCGAGCGCCTTCAGCCGCCCCACGTCTCCGTCTACATGCTCGAAGTCGATGAAGACAGCCGGCTCGGCCAGGAGGTGATGCTGAACGGCAAGCGCTATGGCGCGCCCGATGTGCCCGGCGACCAGCTCACCGCGGAGCTGTACGAAACAGCCGTCGAAGAGCTGCGCCGCCTGGGCATTCACCGCTACGAGATCTCCAACTTCGCGAGGCCGGCCTTCGAGTCGCTGCACAACATGAATTACTGGCGCCTGGAGCCGTATGCAGGCTTCGGCGCGGGCGCGCATTCCTTCGACGGCGTGATGCGCGCCGAAAATGTCGAATCGCCGCAAGAATACATAGAGCGCGTCCGCAGCGGTCATCCGCCGCGCAGCGCCGCAACGCCCGCCAACTCCGCCGAGGAGCGCTTCTTCGTCGGACTTCGGTTGAGCCAGGGCATTCGCCCGCACGCCGAAGAATGGCGCAAATTTGAAACCCCCATCCAACGCTTCATGAATGAGGGATTGCTGGAGCGCGAAGGCGAGACCCTGCGCCTCACCGATCGCGGCGTTCTCTTTTCCAACGAAGTTTTTGCCGAATTCATCACCTTATGATCGACCTTCGCAGTGACACTGTAACCAAACCCACGCCGGCCATGCGCCGCGCCATGGCCGAAGCCGAAGTCGGCGACGACGTCTACGGCGAGGACCCAACCGTCAATCGCCTGGAGCAGCGCGCCGCCGAAATTATGGGCAAAGAGGCGGGCATGTTTGTCGCCAGCGGAACGATGGGCAACACCATCGGCATCAAGATCCACACCGAACACGGCCAGGAAGTGATCTGCGAGTCCCGTGCCCACCTGCTGGACTGGGAACTTTCGATGCTCGCCTGGTTCTCCGGCTGCCTGATCCGACCCGTGGTCACAGCGGACGGAATCATGCGCTGGGACGACATTCGCGCCGCGATCCGGCCATCGAGCGTGCACTGCGCCCCCACCCGCGTGCTTGAAATCGAGAACACGCACAACATGGCCGGCGGCGCAGTCTACCCGATGGACGTTTTCCAGGACATATGCGGCCACGCGCACGACGCGGGTCTCAAAGTTCATTTGGATGGCGCGCGCATCTTCAACGCCGCCTGCCATCTCAACCGGCCTGTGCGCGAACTCGCCGCTCCCGCCGATTCCGTGATGTTCTGCCTGTCGAAGGGACTTGGTGCGCCGGTCGGCTCCATGCTGGTGGGAACCGCGGAAGCCATCGAGCGCGGCCGTTCGTATCGCAAACGGCTGGGCGGCGCCATGCGCCAGGCGGGCGTCCTGGCGGCCGCCGGTCTGATCGCGCTCGAAGAAATGCCGCATCGGCTGGGCGAAGATCATCTGAACGCGCGCTACCTGGCAGGCGAACTGGCCAAGCTGCCCGGTATCCAGATCGATCCCGCGCGCGTCCAGACTAACATCGTCATCTTCGATGTCACGGGCACTGGTATCACTCCGCCCGACCTGAGCGCCAAGCTGAAGGCCCGCGGCGTGCTGATGAACGGCGTCAACTCCCGCCAGATGCGCGCCGTCACTCACCTGGACGTCACGCGCCAGGACTGCACTCGCGCTGTCGAAGTGTTCGCGGAAATTCTCTCCTAACCCCCAGCGAGCCCGTGCGTCTAAGCGCACATGCGAACGGTCGCAGTGGCCTACCGCAGTCTGCTCAAGCGGCCAGGATTCTTCTGCGCCGTTGTCCTCACTTTGGCCTTGGGCATCGGTGCCAACAGCGCGATCTTTTCAGTGATCGACACGGTCCTGCTGAAGCCTCTTCCCTACCCGAACGCCGACCGGCTGGTGGCTCTATTCGAATCCAATCCGCGAAAGAAGCTTCCCCACGAAGGCCTCGCGCCAATTCACATTGAGGAATGGAATAGCGCCAACCAAAGCTTCACAGGAATCGCCGGCGCGTACACGGAGAATGTCGCCGAAACCTCCGGCCAGGTGCCTGAAATGCTGATCGGCGCGCGCGTTTCACCGCGCTTCTTTTCCGTGTTGGGGACGCTCCCGTTGGTTGGCCGCGGATTCAGTCCGGAAGAAGACCTGCTCAATGGACCTACCGCCGCAGTACTCAGCGAGAAGCTTTGGCGGCGGCGTTTTGGCGGCGCCCCGGGCGTGCTCGGCAAGATGTTGCGCGTCGGCAACTACACCTATCCCATCGTCGGTGTGATGCCGCAGTCCGTCCAATTCCCTGCCTCTACCGTCGACTTCTGGATTCCCGCCAAGCTGCGTCCGATCGTGCTGCAAGCCCGCGAGTCCCGATGGGAGGCCGGCGTTGGCCGATTGAAAGAAGGCGCCACGCTCGCGTCCGCCGAAGCCGACTTGTCCGCCGTCCAAGCGCGGCTGGCGCAGCAATTCCCCGGGACCGATGCCGGCTGGTCGCCCGTGGTCGAACCGCTGAAAGAAGAAACCGTCGGCGGGGTGCGGCGCTCCCTGTGGATCTTGTTCGGCGCCGTTGGCTTCGTCCTGCTGATCGCCTGCGCCAATGTGGCCTGCCTGATGCTGGCTCGGGCACACGGCCGCGAACGCGAGATTGCGGTTCGTTTTTCGCTCGGCGCCGCTCGCGGGCGTCTCGTCAGCGAACTGTTGCTCGAAGCGGTCGCGCTGGCGATTCCTGGTTGCCTGCTTGGTTTGGCAGTTTCTTTCGCCGCGACTGGCGTCTTCCGGCGTGCTGCCGCTATCCTTCCGCGTACGGCCGAAATCCGCCTGGATTGGCGAATCGTCGCCTTCACGGTCTCGCTTAGCCTGATGACTGCGCTCCTTTTCGGCCTCATCCCGGCTCTACGCACCACGCGCCGCGAGGTGGAGGGCCTGCTGGCGCAGGCATCCCGCGCGCAGTTGGGCGGCCGTCATCACGTCCAGCGCGCGCTGGTAAGCGTCCAGATCGCCTTGGCCATCGTTCTCCTCACCGGATCGGGTCTCCTCATCCGCAGCTTTGCAAAACTCGGCCAAATGCCCTTGGGCTTCGATCCACAACACGTCCTGGCCTTCCGCATCAGCGCATCCTGGGGCGAGACCAGTAAACCGGCGCAACTCTCGCAGCGCCTCTATCGGACCCTGGATGCTCTGCGCACCATTCCCGGCGTTCACTCCGCCGCGCTTGCCATCGACCTCCCCGGCGGCGGCCAGCAATACACGTCGCCATTCCACATCGTCGGGCAAGACACGGAATCGGAAGGAAAGAAGATCTTCGCCGACGAAGAAACCGTCACGCCGGACTACTTCGGGGTTCTGGGCATACCCATCCTCTCAGGATCGGCTTGCCCAATCAGCTTCGACCCGAAGGCGCCGGCTTCGGTGCTCGTCAGCCGGTCCTTCGCCGAGCGCTATTTCCCCGGCCAGTCACCGCTTGGCCACTACGTGAAGGAAAACAACTATCCCGATAACCTCCGGGTTGCCGGCGTCGTCAGTGACATCCGCCAGCATGGCTACGCGCAAGATCCCAAGCCGATCGTGTATTGGTGTGGCCTTCTCGCCTACCCGGCGCCCGAGTTCCTCGTGAAGTCGGACGGCGACCCGCTGCGTCTCTCCCAAGCGGTCCGCGAACGCATCCACGCTGTCGATCCAGGCCGCGCCGTGTATGATATCCAGCGCCTCAGCGACTATGTGTCCTCCACGCTGACCGGGCGCCGCTTCCAAGTGGCGCTGCTCAGCTCCTTCGCTGCCACCTCGCTACTGCTGGCCGCGATTGGGCTGTATGGTGTCAGCAGCTTCCTGGTCTCCTTGCGCACGCGCGAGATTGGCTTGCGAGCCGCGCTCGGCGCAACGCCAGTGCGCATCTTCGGCGAGATCTTTCGCCAAGGCGCTCTAATGATCGCCACGGGCACGGCGGCTGGCCTCGTTGCCGGAGCCGTGCTCTCCCGCTTCATCGCCAGTCTGCTGTTCGGCGTCACGCCCCTGGACCCTCTTACATACGTCGGTGTGCCTTTGTTACTCACTGCCGTGGCGGCAGTGGCTCTCTGGCGGCCGGCACGGCGAGCGGCCAACATCGATCCCATGGAAGCACTCCGCCAGGAGTAGCACCCCTTCACGGCATCCCCGACTGGCGCGTCATACTGAGAGTGGGTCTGCCGGTGCATCCCCTCAAATTCTGTGTCATTCTTCCGTTCCTCCTCGTGCCAACGCTGGCGCAGAACCAGCCGGCAGCCGCCCCCGCTTCCGATCTGGTTGACACCAACCAACCGGGCGCGATTCAAGGCACCGTCTTAAGCGACGCCACCGGCGAACCGCTCCGGCGCACGCAGGTTCTACTCCGCGGCGCGGACGCCGCCACTGGCGGCTCCTACGAGACCACTGACGCGACCGGCAGCTTCTCGTTCCCCAAAGTGCCGCCCGGCCGCTATTCCATCACCGTCCAGCGCGAAGGTTACCTGCCGCTGTCGGCCGGGCGTATCGGCGCCTACAAAATGCCGCCCATATTCACAGTCCAGTCCGGCCAGACTATCGAATCATTCGTGTTCCGCATGACGCCCTGGGGCATCGTCAGCGGGCGGGTGAAATTCGACGACGCGGAACCCGCCGTGAACGTCGTCGTCCAGCTCTACCGTGAGTTTTACGATCGCGGCCAGCATGGTTATGTGGCGGCGGCCAGCGCGCGCACCGACGATCGTGGCGAATTCCGCGTCCACGGCCTGGAGGCCGGCGCGTACTACGTTGCCGCTCTGTACCAGGCGCCTCTGCGTCCTTCTGGAGCCGCCGAGCAGATTCGCACCGACGCCACCGGCGCGCGCGTGCCCGACATGAGCTACGCCGTAACGTTCTTTCCGGACGCCCATCGTATGGCAGACGCCGTAGCCGTCCACGTCAACGCGGGCCAGGAGGTCGCCGGAATCGACATTTTCCTTGGACTGGTGCACACCGTCCGCATTCACGGCCGCGTCCTCAGTTCGGTCACCGGCAAAGTCGTTCCCGGCGCCTTGATCACGCTCCGCTGGAATGATCCCTACAATACGGCGTCCGTCAGCGCGCCGGTGAACGTCAGCACAGACGCCGATCAGAATTTCGAGATTCAGGGCGTCACTCCCGGCCCTTACCTTGTGGTGGCCACCGGCGCGGAGGATGGCAAGACGCTCACGGCCCGCGTTCCCATCAACGTCGGCGATTCCAACCTCAGCGGCCTGGACCTGGTCGTAAGCCCGGAGAGCATCTGGAAAGGTAAGATCCGCATGGACGGCGAAGATGCCACGCTACCGAAGGGCCTCGCCGTTGCCCTGGAGCCGCGCCGGCCGACAGCCTCGCCAATGCGCGCCGACGTCTCACCGGACGGCGATTTCTCTCTGGCATTTGTGCCCAACGAAGTCTACGACCTGTACTTGCTGAATGCGCCCAACGACGTCTACCTCAAGTCGGTCCGGGTGGCCGGAGCGGAACGCCTGGCCCTCGGCCTGGAAGCATCGCCCGGCGCCACGCCACCTCCGCTGGACGTGGTGCTGAGCATTCATGGGGGCCAGTTGGTGGGCCGGGTTGTGACAACCGATTCGCAAGTAGTTGCCAGCGGCGCCTCCGTCGTCCTGATTCCTGACCCGCCCCAAGGCCGCGTGCAAGCCTACAAGTCCTTTTACGCGGACGAATACGGCAACTTCTTCCTCCAGGGCATCGCGCCCGGGATGTACGTCGTGCTGGCCTGGTTCGATCAGCCATCCTGCCAGGTCTACAATCCCGACGATCTGGCCACCTGCCGCGCTCAAGGTTCTTCGGTGACCATCACCGAAGACGGGCAGGAAACCGTTCAGGTCACTGCCCGTTAGCATAAAACAATCGGCCCTCGTTTTGTTAAGTTGCCAACACACAGACCGTCGCCTCAACCTTTATCGCCGTCTTGCCGATAGACTTTCGCATGCTGCTGAGCTACCAGCAAGATGCGGACCTCGCCCGGCGCTCTCTGCCCTCCATTTGGTGCGGGCTGGGCCTGGTGCAGTTTGCCTTGCTTGCCGGTAAACACTCTCGCGGGCAAGGCGCTGCAGCTGTACTTTTCGCGGTCGTTACAACGGCCGCGTATGTCTTCCGCCTGTTCCTGGTTCTACGCAAGGAACCGGTCTACGCCGGGTCTCCGTCGCGCTGGCGCGCGGCACACTGCGTCACCTTATTCGTCTTTTCCTTTGCCTGGGGGTTGATCGCCAGCTACAGCTACATTACTTACGGCTTCTTCCACTGGAACTCGCTGCTGTTGACCGTGTGCAGCCTCGGAATCGCTTTCGGAGCCTTGGTTTCGCTCACTCCACGGTTGTCTTTCCTGCTGTGCCACCTGCTCCCGCTGCTCGTTCCCCCGATCGCCGTCCAGATTTACTTAGGCGGCGAAGGATATGAAATCGCCCTGATGAACGGAATCTGTCTCGCCTTCCTCCTGGTCCAAGGCAGATACCTGAACGCCGCTTATTGCCGCAGCGCCGAGGATCGGCGGCTGTTAGAATCCGCCAAGAAGCTCGCAGAAGCCGCCAACGAAGCCAAAAGCCGGTTCCTGGCGAACATGAGCCATGAGCTACGCACGCCCATGAACGGCATCCTGGCGATGACCGAACTCGCGCTTGAAACTGAACTCACCTCCGAACAGCGGGACCTGCTCGACACTGCGCGCAACTCGGCCGTTTCCCTGTTGCACTTGCTGAACGACGTGCTGGACTTCTCCAAAATCGAAGCCAAGCGGCTGGAACTCGAGGCGGTTCGCTTCGATGTGCTCAAGGTAGTGACGGAAACAGCGCGCATGTTTGACATTCAGGCCCGCCAAAAAAGCCTGACACTGAATGTGGAGTTCTCGGCTGGAATTCCTAGTGAACTTCTCGGCGACGCCGGGCGGCTGCGCCAGATTCTAGTGAATTTGCTCGGAAATGCCATCAAGTTCACGCCGGCGGGAAGCGTGGCCGTCCACGTCACCGTGGACTCCATCACAATGGAAGCGATCGAGCTGCATTTCGCGGTCAGCGACACGGGCATCGGCGTGGTCCTGGACAAGCAGGAAGCAATCTTCCAGCCCTTCGCCCAAGCCGATGTTTCCATGACCCGCAAATACGGCGGAACAGGCCTTGGACTAAGCATTTCCAAGCGCCTGGTGGAACTGATGGACGGTAGGATGTGGGTGTTGAGCGAACCCGGCCGCGGCAGTACCTTTCACTTCACGGCGACTTTCGACCTCCCGGCGCACGAAATGGCACAAGCCCAAGCGCCGCACCTCGCCAGCCACCAATCCTTAGTCGCCCGCTAGGCCAGTCACGACGCTTCTAAAAATCCTCCGTTCCTCTGATTTGCCACCTTTCGCGCCATTTACACACATCGAAAGATGAAAATCATTCTGCTGTTTCTGCTAATCCTTCCTCCTTACTTGTACAATCCAGGCCAGAATTCACGTGGTTTATCTCAGGAATGCTGGAACTTAAGTCCGGAGTCTCCTTTCCGAAACTGGACGCCTGCTGGCTCGCGGCGCCTGATGAACGCACCCCCGGGTTCCTGAACACCTTCGCCGAAGTTTCCGTAGCGATCCAGACCATGCTCCGCGCGCGCGTTCCGGCAGCGTACTTTGAAAACCTGGCCAACCTCCGCAACCTGAAGACGGCCTATCCGATGCTCGTGTACCAGGCCAGCCTGCCATTCCGCGGGAAAATGCGCTCGGAACTGACCTATGACGTGTTGAATCCGCAAACTCTGGCGAAGTTCTTCCGGACGGCCAAGCCGAATCTGACCGGACTGCTGGCTGCCACCGAGGCCCGGCTGCGGGACGGCGGCATGGATTCGATCGCCGCGGATTACGAGCAGCGCAAGCTGAATGCCGTGTTCCAGGCGGTGCAGAAGTGGAACAAGAGCCGCAAGTGCCTATACTTTTTGATCCGGGCGGAGAGTGACTTGGTGAATAGCGTCGTCGAGCTGGGCGGCCTCGGCAGACTCGCCGCCAAGCTGCAGACGCGGCGAACGGCCGCATTTGAAAAAAAGTGGCGATTCCAGCTCCGGCGCCTCTATCCTGGCACCGATTTCACCTGGCTTGCTGCGGATTTGCTCGAATCCGCCACGCAGGCGCTGATTGCGGCACAGATCCAACCTGATGCGGGCAGCGCCAGCCCTCTCGAGGCTGGCTCATGAACCTATTCGATAAAACCCAGGCGGCGCAACGTTGTCTGCGGCTCGTTGTCCTCGAAGGAGGAGATCGTGGCCTTCTGGTGGCCGCGAACCAGCGCGACGCCGTACGGCCATTTCACGAACTTGAAAGTTTTCCGCAGCAATTCCAGATCATTCGAAGTGCCGGCGTGCAGACCCGTGTCATGCAGGAACGAGGCGGCGAATTGCGGCGTATCCGTCGGAATCGCGACAATCTGCGTGTTCTTCCAATTCAGCTTCGCCATTTTCCGGGCGGCTCCCTCACAGACTGGGCAAGTGGGGTCGTAAAAGAACAGGAAGATATTCCCCTCTTGGAGCGAGAACGGCTTTCCGTCCACGGTGATGGTATCCGGCGCCTTAAGTCCGCTCTCCCGCGCCGCGTTGACGCCCAGCGAAACGCCGGCAAAGACCACGACGGCTCCCAGGATGACCGCCGCAGCGCGAAGATTCTCCGCATGCCGCGCCCACCAGCCAGCTAGCACAGCCATCAGCAACATGGCTCCGTCACCGACGAAGAACCCAGGGCCAACGGTGCGCTTCACCAGCGGGAAGCAAGTGCAATCCTTGCCAACCAGCGTCGCGTAGTTGGCTCCGATGTAGATGATAAATGCCGTGAGAAGCAGCGCGAGCAGCCACGCGCCCCAGCGCCGGAATCGGGGAACCACGATCAGGACAGCGCCAAACATCTCGCCGACTCCCAAGGCAATCGTAAACGGCAGCGAAAAGACGGCCGGCACGTGGAACTCGGTAAGCGCTTGGGCCCACTGGAACGGATCGGTTAGCTTCCAGGCGCCGGAGACGAAGAACACGACTGCCAGCAGTAGAGCCGCCGTCGCTCCGATCGCCTTTTTCCACGCCGGCAGATCGACGCTGACCAGGTTCAGCCCTAATTCGGCTGGGTTCGCTGTGCTTTCAGACATACGCTAACATTTTAGCCAATTCACGCCTCGCCGACGGCAGCGCCGGACGCAAAGAACTGCCGGGCGGCTTCCGCGGTCCGGGTAATGTCCTGTTCGCTATGGGCTGCCGAAACGAACCCAGCCTCAAATTGCGAAGGCGCGAGATAAATGCCCCGTTCTAACATCCAGTGGAAGAATTGGCGAAAACGGCCGGTATCCGACTGTTTGGCCGACTCCCAGCCGGTTACCGGGCCGGGTGTAAAGAACAGCGTGAACATCGAACCCACGCGGTTCACCGTGATCCCGGCCGGTACGTTCGCGGTCAATTGCCCTGTGCGATGCTCGATGGTCCCGTAAACCGCAGGATGCGCCTTCAGATACCGCAGCATCGCGAGCCCGGCGCTCACCGCCAGGGGGTTCCCGGAGAGCGTCCCGGCCTGGTAGATCGGACCCGTGGGAGCCACCTTGGCCATGATGTCAGCGCGCCCGCCATACGCGGCCAGTGGCAACCCGCCGCCGACGATTTTGCCCAACGTGGTGAGATCCGGCCGGATGCCGAAGCGCTCCTGCGCGCCGCCTAGCGCGAGCCGGAAGCCCGTCATGACTTCGTCGAAAATCAACAGCGCGCCGTACCGGGCCGTGATCTCGCGCAGAGCCTCCAGAAATCCAGGAACCGGGGGCACACAGCCCATGTTGCCGACCACTGGCTCGACGATGATCGCCGCTATCTGTCCACCGCGTTCGCGAAAAGCCGCCTCCACAGCGTCGACCGAATTGAACGGCAGCGCGATGGTAGTAGCTGCGAACGCCTCCGGCACGCCTGCGGTGTCGGCGATACCCAAAGTCGCCATGCCCGAACCGGCCTTCACCAGGAGCGAATCGACGTGCCCGTGATAACAGCCTTCGAACTTTATGGTGAGGTCGCGGCCCGTGAAGCCGCGAGCCACCCGCAGCGCGCTCATGGTGGCTTCGGTGCCCGAGTTCACCAGCCGCACCATTTCAATGGAGGGGACGCACTCGCGAATCAGTTCGGCTAGTTCCACCTCGCGCTCCGTCGGCGCGCCAAAGCTGGTTCCAACCGACAGCACTTCGCGGAGCGCGTCCATCACGGGCGGAAAGCAGTGGCCCAGGATCAGCGGACCCCAAGAGCCGACATAGTCGATGTACTCGTTGCCGTCGACGTCGTAAATCCGCGAGCCTTCGCCGCGCACGATGAACGGAGGCGTGCCGCCCACGCTGCGAAATGCCCGCACGGGCGAATTCACGCCGCCCGGAATGAGCTTCTGCGCCCGGGCGAACAAGTCTTCGGATCGGGAATGATTCATGGCCTTGCGGCGGGACTAGGTCTTCTCCGGAATGACGCGCTGCAGGAAGGCGTTCATCAACACCTCATGCAGCGTTCCATTGAGATTCTTGAACAGACGACTCTTCAGATCGAGATACGGCTGGGTTCCTGCGAACAAGTCTTCAATCAACGCGCGAAACCGGGGGCTGCGCCGGATGAAATCCACCATCCGTGCCGGCACGGTACTGAAAAGGAATCGCCCCAGGAACACTCGCTTGGCCAACGTCGCGCCAAACTCCAGGTCGGCGGCGAAGTCCCGGTGCAGCAGGCTGTGGTAGGCCTGAGCCTTTTCGGCAGGCGATTTGCCTTCGTCCAACAGCACCTGGCTGGCCAGATCACCGGAACGCATCGCGTAATAAATTCCTTCGCCGGTAATCGGATCCACCAGGCCCGCGGCGTCGCCGACAGCCAGCCAACCCTCCCCCGCCAGCCGGTTCTTCTTCCATCCCGCATGCTCCAGCGACGGCAGCATATGGCTATAGAAGCGAGCGCCTTTGTACGCGATGCCCTTTTCGTCCATGTAGCGCTCCAGCCGCGCGCGCAGCGATTGGGCAGGTTCGCCCTTGCCGCAAATCCCCACCGACAAATGCCCGCAACGCGGGAACACCCAGATGTAACCCTCCAGATTCGGCAGAAACTGGATGTCGATGTGATTCTGCCCGGATGGCACGTAATATCCGAGCGCGCTCATGGTGTCGGCCGCGGTCCATTCGGTCCCGACATGGCGCAGCGAATTGCGCGCGCCGGTGGCCACGATGCAGAAGTCCGCTTCGAGCGTCCCGTGCTGCGTCTTCAGCCGCCAGCCCTCGCCGCCCCGCTCGATCCCTAACACGCGCGTCCGTTCCAATTGCGTGCCTGCCGCCTCGGCTCGTTCCAGCAGCATGCGGTTCAGATCCATCCGCGAGTAAATCAGCAACGGACGGCTGAGGTCCATCTTGACCGCGCCCGCTCTAGGAGCGGCCAGGAAGGTCTCGTTGACAATCTTCTTGGGCGTGTCGTTGTCGATCAGAAACGGATAGCGGTGATACGCCTTATACGTGAGCCCGCCGCCGCAGGGTTTCTCCCAAGCCAGTTTCTCATCCAGCAGCACGGTCTCCAGACCTGCTCGCGCCAGGCGTTCCGCCGCAAAGGCTCCCGCCGGGCCGCCACCCAGGACGGCAATCCGCTTCATTGGGCGCGCCTCACTTTTGTTCCTGGCCTGGAGAGACGTTCGGATGCCCGGGCGGCAAGGCTTGGCCGTTTCCGCCGCCAACGCCTGGATGTCCCGGCGGTAAGCTGCCCGCGCCGCCCCCGCCCTGACCCGGCAGGTTCGGCATCCCGCTCAGCGAGCCCGGCGCGGATCCACCGCCTGGCGGCATCCCACTCGCTCCATGGGCCGCGTTCTCGCCTGAACGGCCCTTGACCACCCATTCGTTGCCCTTGCGTTCCAGAACGTATTGCATGTTCATCCCCGCGGCGGGCGAGCTATTTCCCTTCGCCTGGAAATGCACGGTGGCTGTGGCTTCATCTTGCCCCTTAAACTCGACGGCACCAACCGATACGTCCATGGCCAGCAGATCCGAACGCTTGGAGAGATAGTTCATAACCCCCTGCCGGATCGCGTCCTGGTTGTCTATGTTTTTCTTGCAGCCAGCCGCGAGCGCGAGACAGGCGCCTACGGCAACGGCAATCACCCTGGGAAATTTCACTCTCCGATTATATCGACAGCCGGTGCCGCGGCATAGTCCGGGGATGGCGCCCCTTACGGCGCGGCAAAAATTGGGTACGCTGTAAGGTTGACCTCGGAACTTATGAACAAACTGAGCCGAATCTCATTGATCTGTACTTTGGCCATTGCGGCCGGAGCGTTCTCGGCGAACGCCCAGGAGAAACAAGCCGCCGCGAAAGCAGGCAACCAGGGCCTGCTTGACCGCGGCCGGTACATCGTGGAAGACGTCGCTATGTGCGAACTGTGCCACACGCCGCGCAATGCGCAGGGACTCCCTGACCGCGACCATTGGCTGATGGGTGGACCCGCGCAGCTAAGGCCCGCCTATCCCGCGCCAACTTGGGCGGTCGTTGAGCCGCGCATAGCCGGCGCACCTCCCGGAACCGACGAAGAATTCATCCGCCTGCTGACCACGGGAATCTCCCGCACCGGCAAGCCGCCAAACCCGCCCATGCCGCCGTTCCGCATGACGCGCGCCGACGCCGAAGCGGTGCTGACGTACCTGAAATCGTTGACTCGCTAGCGCCTGTTTATCGCACCTGCACCGGGGCGGCAGCGGACTTGGTCTTATCTGCCGCACTGACCGCAGTGACAGTTACTATGGCGGGCGAAGGAACCTTGGCCGGGGCCGTATAGAGACCGCTCGCGCTGATTTTACCGATGGTGCTGTTGCCTCCGGCGATCCCGTTCACCTCCCAAGTGACAGAGGTGTTGGAAGTATGCTTCACTGTCGCGACGAACTGCTTCGTGCGATTCACTCGAACCGTTGCCTTGGTCGGCGAGATCGTAACGGTGATCGGCTTCGGCGTAGGCGGTGGGGTCGCGCTGGTGATGGTGACGGAAGCGCTGCCGATTGCCGCGGCTTCGGCTTGGCTGGTGGCGTGAACGGTAACGCTGGCCGGTGAAGGAACGACGGCCGGCGCAGTATAAAGCCCGCTGATGGAATCGATGAATCCTACCGTGCTGTTCCCTCCGACTGTGCCATTCACGTCCCAGGTGACCGCGGTGTTGCTGCTGCCCGTGACAGTGGCCGTAAACTGTTGTTTGGCATCCACCGCGACGCTGGCGCTTGAGGGGCTGACGGTCACGGCCACGGAGTTTTGCAGAGCCTGGCCCGAATTCGGATCCACCATCAGCGACGACACGTCCACCGCCTCGAAATCCGCACCCGTCAGTGTCGTGAGCGCGTGCAGATCGTCGTTGTTCCAGCGCGAATCCGTCGCACCGGATATGTACCACGAAGATCCGTTGTCGGCCAGCATCATGCCGTACCGCTTCAGCGCGGTCAGGATGATTTGGTTGGCGGCGGAAAATCCAGAAATGTCGAAGCTTGCTTTCAGGCGGAAGCGCGCGCCCATGGGCGGATACTGGGAGCCCGTGAGCGAAGAAGCATAGTGCCGGGCCGGCCACACGTAGGCCTTCTGCGTTTGCGGCACGGTGAACCGGATGGCATGGTGGATGGCGCCTGCCACGATCTCGTCGTAGCGCACCAGGCCAGGGAAAATCGGCAGGCCCGCCGCATCGGCCGAAGTCCAGGTGGCTGGCCGAAGCGCCTCGGATTTCAGGTTGAAGATCGCGCCAGAGCCGGCCTGCCAGCTCGCCGCCTGCGGGTAGACTGCATAGAGTTCGTAGAGGATGCAGTTGTCTTGATCGACCGCAATGGCGTGCCGGTCGCCCGTGCTCGCGCTGCCGCCTTCGATGGGCGCATTCAACGGTACCGCGTAGGGGCCTGGATCGCTCTCATCGGCGTAGGTGAACGTCGCCGGATACTTCGTTTGAGTGCCGGGCACCGCGACGTACGGGATTCCCATCGGCTCGCCGTTGTACAGCCCAGAGCCGAAATCCGGATGCAGCGGTTTCGTGGACCCGATGGTATTCACCCAGGTCGAAGAACTCGGACTGACCGGCAATTGGTCAATCCGCGTGTTCCAGATGTTGTCGGCCGGAAAAACCGTGCAGTTGCCAACCACCGGCGCCTGCGCCGCGGCAAGGCAGGCGAATCCAAGTAAAACGGCGAAACCAACGATCCATTTCACCAAGGTTGTTCTCCGCACCCAGAATAGTGCGCGAAGGAAGGAACGGCAATCCAGTAATCGCCTGAGTCGTTCGCCTAGAATTGGCCTGAGGCGCGCGGTGGGGAACAGGTGAAGCTCGCGGCATCGTTCGTATCACCTGTGCCTTTATAATGCGCGGCCTGAGGATAAGGACACAGCGGACGCGTCAGACCGCTGCCTGTTCCAATCAGCTTGGCCGGCGCCGTTCCCTGCTCCACCCAATGGTCGAGCGCAGTCACGATGTCATGCTCGGCGTCGACGCTCGCCTCGGCGCCTCCGTTGCCGAAGCTGTTCGGACCAATGCCTCCGCCGCAATGCGCCATGCCGGGAACCAGGAATAGCCGGTAGAAATCCGCAACGTGCGTGTGCGCAGCGTTCCTTGCGAAGAATTTCTCGACGCTGCCGTAATATTGAATCGAGTTGAGCGGCGAGATCGCGGCGTCGCCCCAGCCGTGATACTGGATCAGCTTTCCACCGCGCTTTTCAAACGCCCGCAGGTCCGGATTGGTGGAATTGAGAATCGCAGCAGTCTTCTTGTCGGCCACGGCCACGTCTTTGTCGAAGTTAAACGTGCGATAGTCCCACTTCGGATTGTCGAACACCACGTCGGAAAAATAGGAATTGCCGAAAGCGAATTGGATCGCTTGCTGCGGCTGCGCGGGTGCGATCCAGGCTCCCCAGGCGCCGGGCACGGCTTCCGTCCCGGGCGGATATCCGGGGAAGATTGAAGCGCCGGTGCGCGGGTTCTTGGGGCCGGCATAAATCTTCCGAACCGCTTCCACTTGCGGAGCGGTCAGGCAGTCGGGGCCATCCGCGCCCTTGCAGGCGATCACCGCGGGATCGAAATGACATCTCCGCGGATCTTCCAGCAGCCCGTCCTTCACTCCGTCGAGCGCGTCGCATTTCGCCAGCACTGCCTTTTGAAGGATCACCAGCTTGGCCGGCGTGAAGCTTCCCTCGGCATCGTTCAGCAGCGCCTTCTCGTTCCAGATGAAGCCCGTAAACAGATGCGACCAATTGTTGGCCGGCGCTCCCGCCACGATGCCGTCGAAGTCCGTGGGATAGCGCTGCGCTTCCATGAGCGCCTCGCGGCCACCGTCCGAACAGCCGACGAAGTAATTCCGCGCCGGGTCTTTGCTGTAGAACGCACGAATGATCGCCTCGGCCTGCAGTCTGGTTTCGTGCACCGCGCGGTAGCCGAAGTCGATGAGCTTTTCCGGATGCCCCGTGGCCCAGTCCGCACTGATGCCGCTGGCTTCGTGGCCATCGTCCGTGGCGGCGACGGCGTATCCGCGGCGCAGCGGTTCGACCATCGACTGATACGGAATCGCGCCCGCCCATCCGCCGTTGCCAGCCTGTTCGTATTTGCCGTTCCAGCCTGAGGCCGGCAGCCAAACCTCGAAGTGGATCTCGGAGTCGCTGGTGGGCTTCGCGACTGCTTTCACCACGCAGCGTGCGGCCACCGTCACAGTCAAGGGGCCAGTTAAACCGGGAAAGGTCAGCTGGCCTTCGGGAAGCTGCGCCGCCGAGGTGATCGTGGTGTGCGGCAGTTCCAAGCCGGCCAGCTTTTCGCAAGGCTGCTGCGAGAAGAGCGCGGGCGCAAGGATGGCTGCGATCGCAAGCACGCTAGGGCTGCTGGTCATAGGAAAAATCCTCCTCGAAAAACTCTAGCTCATGTCGAGCGCCGGTTCGGTCCTGTTCGGCCTTCCGCAACTCGACGCGCCGGATCTTTCCGGAAATGGTTTTCGGCAGCTCGCAAAACTCCAGGCGCCGGAGGCGCTTGTAGGGAGCGGCCTTGCGCCGGAAAAAAACGAAGATATCTCGAGCCAGATCCGCGCACGGCTCGAAGCCTGCTCCAACGGTGATAAACGCCTTCGGCACCGCGGTACGTATGGGGTCGGGGCACGGAACCACGGCTGCCTCCGCAACCGCGGGATGCTCCACGAGAATGCTTTCCAGCTCGAACGGGCTGATGCGGTAATCCGACGCCTTGAAGACGTCGTCGGCGCGGCCTACATAGAAGAGGTACCCATTGGCTTCGCGCCGCGCGATGTCGCCCGTGCGATGGAAGCCGTCAAGGCCGGCGCCCTGCATCAGCCCAATTGGACTATTGGACAAGTCCACGCAAATCTCGCCCTCATCTGCTGGATGGCCGTCAAGATCCAATAGCTGGATCCGGTAGCCAGGCGCCGGCAGGCCCATGGAACCGGGCTCTACCTTCCTGCCCGGGAAATTGCCGGCGAGCAACGTGGTCTCGGTTTGGCCATAGCCATCGCGAATCGTGATTCGCCAGGCGGCCCGCACTCGCTCGATGACTTCGGGATTCAGCGGCTCGCCCGCGCTCACGGCTTCGCGCAATCTCACGCGGTATTTAGCGAGATCCTCCTGAATCAGCATGCGCCAGACGGTGGGCGGCGCGCACAACGTGGTCACCGGATGCTGATGTAGCGCGTTCAAAACCGCTGGGGCCGCGAACCGGGCGTAGTTATAAACAAAAACCGTTGCGCCGGCGTTCCAAGGCGCAAACAAACAGCTCCAGGAATGTTTGGCCCATCCCGGCGAGCTGATGTTCCAATGCACGTCGCCCGGCCGGAGCCCGATCCAATACATCGTAGACAGGTGCCCCACTGGATAGCTCTGGTGCGAATGCAGCACCATCTTGGGCTTCCCCGTAGTGCCCGACGTGAAATACAGCAGCAAGGGATCGGTGGCGAGCGTTGGGCCATCGGGCGCGAACTGGGCCGATTCGGCGCCGGCGTCTTCATATGAGTACCAGCCATCCAGCCTGCTGCCCACTGCGATCCTCGTACACTCGGTCGCCAAACCGGAGAACTTCGGCGCGCCCGCAGCGGACGCGACGATATGCTTCACCGCGCCGCGCTCCAACCGGTCGCGCAGATCCTCTTCGGTCAGCAGCGTCGTGCACGGCACCACTACCGCGCCAATCTTGAACGCCGCGAGCAGGATTTCCCACAAAGCAACCTCATTGCCCAGCATCAGCAGAACACGGTCGCCGCGCCCCACTCCGCAGCCGCGCAGGAAGTTGGCAGCCTGGTTCGATCGTGCAGCCATCTCGGCGAAGGTCACCTCGCACCCGGCGCCGCTCTCCTCCACCACCCAAAGCGCGCTGCCGCAGTTGCCCGACGCCATCGGATCGAAATAGTCCAGCGCCCAGTTGAAATGCTCGGCGCGAGGCCAGTCGAAGTCGCCGCATGCGGCCGGGTAGTCGGCGCGCGCACGCAACAGCAAATTGCGCATCTGGAGAAAGCTGTTCACCTGTGCTTAGACGGTCTCTTGCGGCTGCACAACCAACGACCCGGTTCGGCTGGCCAGCTTGTTGAGTCCATCGACATACGCCCGCGCGCTGGCTTCAATGATGTCGGTGGACACGCCCCGGCCGATCACCTTCGTGCCGCCCTGCTCCAGGTGCACGATCGCTTCACCCATCGCTTCGGTGCCGCTGGTAACGGATCGAATGTCGTAGCGCAACAGGCGCGCGGAGCTTTGCGTGATCGCCGCCAGCGCTTTGTACACGGCATCGATCGGGCCGTCGCCGATGCACGCGGCTTCCCGCGCCTTGCCGTTCACGCGCAGCCGCACGGTGGCGGTGGGGATGGCTGCGGTCCCGCTATAGATGTGCAGATAGTCGAGCTGATAGCTCTCGGGCACCGATTGCAGCTCGTCGTGAACGATGGCCAACAAGTCTTCGTCGAAAACTTCCTGCTTCTTGTCGGCGACCGCCAGGAAGCGTTGATAGGTCTGGTTCAGCTCTTCGGGCGAGAGCGTAAAGCCGAGTTTCTCCAGCCGATCCCGAAGCCCGGCGCGGCCCGTGCGCGCCGTCAGCACCACGCGACTTTCCCGCAGGCCGACGTCTTCGGGAAGCATGATCTCGTAGGTCTGCCGATCCTTCAGGAAGCCGTCGACATGGATGCCGGAACTGTGTGAAAACGCGTTCGAGCCGACGATCGCCTTGTTCGGCGGAACCGGAATGCCCAGCATCTCCGCCACCATCGTGCTGGTGCGATAGAACTCGCGCGTGTCGATGTCCGTATGAACGCCGAAATAATCGGCGCGGGTGCGCAGCGCCATCACGATCTCTTCGAGCGATGCATTGCCCGCGCGCTCGCCGATGCCATTGATGGTTCCTTCGAACTGCCGCGCGCCATTTTGGATGCCGGCCAGCGCGTTGGCGACCGCGAGACCCAGATCGTCGTGCGTGTGCACGCTGATGGTCACGCGATCGATGCCGCGCACTTTGGTCCTGATGCTGCGAATCAACGTGCCATACTGCTCGGGCACCGTGTAGCCGGTGGTGTCCGGGATGTTGAGCACCGTCGCGCCCGCATCAATGACCGCTTCCAGCATCTCGAACAGGTACGCAGGATCGGATCGGCCCGAATCCTCGGCATAGAACTCGACGTCGTCGACAAACGACTTCGCCAGCTTGACCGCGTCCACAGCCATTTTGAGAATGGTGACCTTCTTTTCACCCAAGCTGCGCCCGTAGCGGTCGTCGCGGAACTTGCCCAGGATGTGGATGTCCGACGCGCCGATGCCGGTGTGGATACGCGGCCGCTTGGCTTTCGCGAGGGCGCGCCCGCAAGCCTGGATGTCCTCCGGCACGGCGCGCGAGAGGGCGCAGATGGCGGGGCCGTGAATCTCCTGCGCGATGCGCTGCACCGCCTCGAAGTCTTCAGGCGACGAGTTGGGGTAGCCCGCCTCGATGACGTCCACCCTGAGCTGCGCAAGCTGCCGCGCGATGGTCAGCTTTTCTTTGCTGCCGAGTCGCGTGCCGGCCGCCTGCTCGCCATCGCGCAGCGTCGTATCGAAAACGGCCACCTTGTCGGACGCCATGGTCAGATCCTTTCGTTGCTTCGGATAGTTCCTATTGTAATGGTCCCGTGAATCCGCAAGTCACAACACTTGCCAATCTGAATTCCCCTCGTTATCTGGCGGATACTGGTCTGAATTCTCGCTACCTGGATTGACGGGGTGTAGGATGGGCCCAACTCACCGCCGGGCACAATCGGCTCAGGCTGATCCTGCGGCCCCGGAACTCCGCCAGTGGCTGAGGAGGACAGACACATGATTGCTGATCGTGCATGGGTCCAGCGCAATCTCGGCTTCGATCCAGTTTCCACGCCCGCGCCCGCTTCTACTTTCGCGTTCGCCGGGGCCGTGCGCCCGTCGGCGCCCGAAGATCTGCAGCGCGAGATCATCGACTTCGACTCCGAAGCTCCGGCGGGCAAGGAATTCCTGGCGTTCACCACCGCGACCGGGCTCTCACGTTTTACCGAAATCCCCTGGCCCAAGGGCCTGGCGCCGAAGACCGGGCCATCGCCCCGCGCAAAAGCCGGCTCTCCCCTGCCCCGCGCCGACGTCCTGGTAGTCACCTGGACCGTCGACGAGGGCCACGCCCTAAGCCGCGTCCTGACGCCCGGCAAGGATTCGCACAACGATTACGTTCCGTACACGCACAACTTCGCCACGATTTCCCAGAAGATGCGCCGCGGCTGCCCCGCGCTCCTGGCCAAACGCCTGGGGGCATATTGGACCACTACCATCGGAAGCAAGAGCGTGGTGGTATTCAAGTCGGATTCCCATATGTCCCAAGATGGTCCCCAGCTTCCCAATGAGGATGTCTGGCGCCAGATCATCACCGAAGTGCAGCCGAAGCTGGTGCTGACCGCCGGCACAGCTGGGGGCATTGGCAAAGAGCTGGAAGTCGGCGACGTGGTGGTGAGCCCTATAGTCCGTTTCGATTGCATCTCCAAGTTCAAAAAAGAGCCGTTTGCCCAAGGCCATTTTTCCAGCAGCGCGGCCAAAACCAGCCATTTCGCGCAGGCCAAAACGCTATTCAAAGCCAATGAGGCGCGGCTTCCACCGGACAACACGCGGCCACCCAAGATCATTAAAGTTGCCTCCAGCGCCCTCCCGTCCTCGGTGGTGACCACCGATTTCTTTGGCTTCGATACGTCCGACGACCATTTTCATCTGCAAGGCCTGGGCGACGTGTCGGAGATGGGAGACGCCGTGCTGGGGTTGGTTGCCCAACAGATGGGTACGAAAGCCCCGCGCTGGCTCGCGGTGCGCAACGTCTCCGATCCGCAGATCAAAGCCGAAGGCACCATCAAACAGCAGGCCAACGTAGCGGCGCAAATCTATAAAGGATTCGGCCGCTGGAGTTCGGTCTGCAGCGCAATTGTCTGTTGGGCGCTGATCGCCGCCGAATAGCGCCCGAAACCATTCAGCCATTTCAACTCAAGGAAGCTGCCATGCCCCAATATGTCCTGATCAATCGCCGCAGCGGCAAATTCACGAACCAAGCCAAAATCGCCTCGCGCGCCACCGTGCAGGCGACTCTCGGAATGCTCCCCAACGCCCGGATCCTGGCCGACAGCCAACCCGCCGATCCTCTGGCGCGCCAAGTCGTCCTGCTTGAAGCAGACGCAGCGCACGTCGCGGCGATACGCGCGAACTTGCCGCAGGATTCCATCCTCGAGCCCGCCATTCGCCGCAACCTCCACCGCCCCAGGGTCCCTATCGAGTTGCGTTCGACGATCCCGCTCAACGTCTCCACGAAGGCCAAAGGCGCGCGCTACAACCTCACCATCACCGGAAGCGGCAAACCGATGCCTGGCATCGACGTAATGCTCTACCTGCGCGATCCCGGCGGCCAGATCCAGAACACCACCGTGAAGACCACCGCCAAGGGCAAGATTTCCTTCCCGGTGTCCGAGGGATTCCAAATCGCCTTCGTGGAGCCTATTCCGTACGCCGGCTTCTGGATCATGCTGGCCGAGGCGCCTCCCTCCGGCGGCACAATCGACTGCCTTCCCATCGCGAAAGCCAAATCCGGCGGCAGCGCCTGGTGGCACGAAGCCATGGGCGTCGACGTGAGCAAAGCCACGCGCGGAGCCGGCATTAAAGTCGGCGTCATCGACACTGGCTGCGGTCCGCACCGCAACCTGAATCACGTAACGCTGGCGGGTGTCTTTGTGGACGGCAAAAAACTGCCAGCCAACGAAGCGCGCGACGTCGCCGAACACGGCACGCACACCACCGGCATCATCGGCGCGCGCCCCACCAAGGCTTCCGATTACGCGGGCATCGCCGCCGGCTGCACGTTATTCCACGCGCGTGTTTTCAAGGGCGAAGGCCCCGAGGACGGCCCGACGCAGGCCGACATCATCAACGCCATCGACGCCCTTTCGCGCGACCAGGGCTGCGACCTGATCAACATGAGCCTCGGCGGCGGCCCCGCATCGGCGGCTGAAGAGGACTGCATCCGCGACGCTGCCGAGCGAGGCACGCTCTGCGTCTGTTCCGCGGGCAACGAGGACGGCCCCATCGATTTCCCCGGCGCCTATCCGGAATGCGCGGCTGTCTCGGCGATCGGGCAACTCGGCTGGGCTCCGGCCGGTACATTCTCCGCCAACAACCGCCCCCAGGAAGCGGACAAGATGGGCCAACACAACCTGTTCCTGGCTTCGTTCAGCTGCTTTGGACCCACGCTGGCCTGCGCTGCTCCGGGCGTCGGCATCGTCTCCACGGTGCCCGACAAGAACGGCTTCACCGGCGCCTACATGGAAATGGACGGAACATCCATGGCGAGCCCGGCCGCGTGCGGCGCCCTGGCGGTGATCCTGTCCCAGGACGCCGCGTACAAAGCCATGCCGCGCGACGTCTCGCGATCGAAGAGAGCCTCGCTCGCCTTAGCGCAGCACTCGAAAGCGTTCGGCCTGCCGGTGAAGTTCGAAGGACGCGGCTTGCCGGTGGTTTGAGCTTCGCGCGCACTAGAATGAAGTATTCGTGCCGCGTTATCTCGTCACAACCCGTCGCGCAAAGCGCGGCTCGGTCCCATCCGCCGCCGAGGCTGTGAAGACCGAGCCGGGCGTGCAGGTAGTGAACGCCGACGACCCCGACCTGGTCACGGTGGACGCCAGCGCTGAAGCCGCGGACCAGTTGCGCACGAAGCTGCGCGACACGCACTTCGTCGAGCCCGAGATCCGCCGTTCGCTCGAATAACCAGTTGAGGTACACTAAGCGTGTAACCTCTGTTCTTCCCGGTGAAGGCGCGCCCCCGCCTGTTCTGCTCTGACAGCCCGGGCCGTCGGAACTACCGTCCATGATCGCGACGCCGCCTCCCATGAGCCAGCCAAAGCTGAAGGAGTTTCGCGAGCAGCTACTCAGTCACGCTATGGTTGCCGACGGCGGACTGGGAACCGCCTTTTACTCCAAAGGCATTTTCATCAATCGCTGCTTTGATGAATTGAATCTCTCCACGCCCTTGATGGTGCTGGAAACGCACCAGGAATACGTCAAGGCGGGCGCGGAGATCCTGGAAACCAATACATTCGGCGCGAATCGCGCGCGGCTCGGCGCGTTCGGGCTTGCCGAAAAAGTGCAAGCTATCAACCAGGCGGGCGTGCGGCTGGCGCGGGAAGCCGCGGGCGACGCCGCATTCGTCGCGGGCGCCCTGGGGCCATTGGGCGTGCGCATTGAGCCGCTAGGGTCCATGTCCTTTGCCGAGGCGCGCGCCATTTTTCGGGAGCAGGCCAAAGCGCTGGTCGACGCCGGTGTCGACTTACTGATCCTCGAAACGTTCTACGACCTCAACGAAGTTCGCGAGGCCATCTTCGCCGCGCGCGAGGCCGCCGGCGACGATATGGTGATCGTCGCGCAGGTCACCATCGACGACGCGGGCAACATGCCCGGCGGCACACCGCCGGAAATCTTCACACCCGCACTGGACTCCTGGCCCGCAGACGTGATCGGCCTAAACTGCTCCGTCGGCCCCAAGGCCACGCTCGAAACCATCGAGCGGATGATGCATTACTCGCGCAAGCCGATGTGCGCAATGCCCAATGCCGGCGTGCCAGCGGTGGTGGAAGGGCGCAACATCTATCTCTGCTCGCCCGAATACATGGCGCAGTACGCGCGGCGCATGCTGTGGGCGGGAGTGCGCATCGTCGGCGGATGCTGCGGCACAAGCCCCGAGCACATCAAGGCGATCCGCGCCGAAGCACGTTCTCTGCAGCCGCACCAAACCGCGAGCAGTGTGGCCGTCGAAGAACCGGTGAAGAAGGAGCACGCGCTTCCCAAGGTCCCCGCCGCTCAAAAGAGCAAGCTGGGCGCGAAGCTGGCCGCCGGCAAGTTCGTCGCGTTCGTGGAAATCCTGCCGCCCCGCGGTGTCGACGCGACGCGCGAGATCGAAGGCGCGCGGCTGTGCGCCGCCCATGGCATCGATTGCATCAATGTGCCCGACGGCCCCCGCGCCAGCGCCCGCATGAGCGCCCAGGTGACCTGCCAGTTGATCCAGCAGCAGGCCGGCATTGAGGCGGTTCTGCACTTCTGCTGCCGCGACCGCAATATTCTAGGTATCCAGTCCGAGTTGATCGGCGCGCACGCTGCCGGCATCCGCAATCTGATCTGCATCACCGGCGATCCGCCGCGCATGGGCACTTACCCCGATGCGACCGCCGTGTTCGACGTGGATTCCATCGGCCTCACTCATATCGTCAACAATCTGAATCAGGGGCTGGACATCGGCGGCAATCCCCTGGGTTCGCAAACCGCGCTGCTCATCGGCGTGGGCGCCAATCCCGGCGCGGTGAACCTGGATGAGGAGGTTCGGCGGCTGGAGTGGAAGGCCGAGGCCGGCGCCGAATACGTGGTCACCCAGCCGGTGTTTGACCTGACTCTGTTGGAGAATTTCCTAAGACGCACCGAACATTTGGGCCTCCCCGTGGTTTGCGGCATCTGGCCGCTCACCAGCTTTCGCAACGCCGAATTCATGGTCAACGAGCTGCGCGTCCCGGTGCCCGAATCATTCCTGGAACGCATCGAGCGGGCCGGCAGCCCCGAAAAGGCGCGGCAGGAAGGCGTCGAAATCGCGCGCGAGATGGTAGAGCGCGTGCGCACCATGGTCCAAGGCGTGCAGCTCAGCGCGCCATTTGGGCTCTACAGCCTGGCGTTACAAGTTTCCGATGCCATCGGGCCCCGAGAATAGACGACCCAGAGAATCACCTTGGCCACGGACCTCATACAGATCGATCAGGATCAGCCGCTGCCGGAAGCGATCGAGCGCGCCGCGGCGTATATACGGCGAGGCGGCATCGTTGCGATTCCCACCGAAGCGTTGTACGTGCTGGTGGCCGACCCGCTGAATCTGCATGCCGTGGGCCGCGTCTTCGCCGCCAAGGGCCGCGAAATCCATCGCTCGCTGCCCATGCTCATTAATGGCGTCTACATGGCCGAGGGCTTGGCCCGGGAGCTATCGTCCCGCTTCCACATGTTGGCTCGGCACTTCTGGCCCGGTCCGCTCACCATGATCGTTCCGGCTTCGGCCAAGGTGCCTTTGAAGGTCACCGGCAACACCGGGCGGCTGGCGGTCCGGCAATCGCGTTCGCGAGTCGCGCAGGCCCTGCTGGATTGGCTCGATCAGCCGCTCATTGCCACCAGCGCGAACATCTCCGGACAACCCACCTGCCGCAGCGGCATCGATGTGTTCGGCGTGATGGACGGCCGCGTGGACCTCGTTCTCGACGCAGGTCCCATGGCGGGCGAAGGCGCCACTACCGTCGACGTCACGGAGCCTTATTGGAAGGTGATCCGCGAAGGCGCTATCTCGGAAAAAGAAATCGCCGAGTGCCTGAAGGGCCAGTAAGACCCGATTCATTGAGAATGTTTCCCGGCCGGCGCCACTACCAGGCATGGCCAGCCAACCGTGGTACGTAAAGCTGTCCGCCCGGCTGTTCCCGCGGACGTTTGCTGTAGGGCAGCAGCCGCGGCGCGATGCACTACCGGAGGTGCTGGTAACACGCCCTTGCTGTGATGAAGATGCCTGCGTCCGCAAGGACATCGCTCATCTGCTCGACCCGGATGCTCCTATCGAAGACCGGATCTGCACGGCAGCCAGCGCGGTGGCGCTCACTTGTGGCGACCTCAATCCGGCCGAGCTACGCTATTGCGCATCGCGGATGTTTGATGTTCCACCAGAATGCGATCTGGCAAGGACTTTCCTCGTCGCCTATCAAACCGAGCGCGACGCGCTGGACGGCAAGCGGGATCTGGAGAAGCGGCGCGCCGCGGGATATCGCTAGGATGCTGCGCCGGCGCTCCGGCCCCACACCTTGCGCGCCGTCTCGACCACCAGCTCCAGCTTGCGCCACTGGTCGTCCGTTGTGATCAGATTGCCCGCCGCTACGGAGGCGAACCCGCACTGCGGGCTAAGCGCCAGGTTCTCCAGCGGAACATACTTCGCGGCTTCATCGATCCGCCGCCGCAATTCGTCCTGCGACTCGAGCTTCGGCTCTTTTGTCGTCACCAGGCCCAGCACCACCGTCTTGCCGCGCGGCACCAGGCGCAGCGGTTCAAACCCGCCCGATCGCGCCGTGTCGTATTCCAGCAGGAACGCGTCGACGTCCATCAGGCCGAAGAGCTTCTCGGCGATCGCGTCGTAGCCGCCTTCTGTGTACCAGCGGCTGCGGCTGTTGCCCCGGCACACGTGCAGCGCGCACGTTACCCGATCGCGCGGAACGTTTTTCAACGCCGCGTTGTCTCCCCTTATCGCGGTCTCCATCTCTTGGTCCAGATCTACACCCCGCTCCCGCGCCCGCTCACGCATCTGCGGATCCAGGTAGTGCGAGTAATAGGGCGCGTCGAACTGGATGTAGGGAACGCCTTCGGAAACCAGCCAGTCGACTTCATCGCGGACGATCTCCACTACATCGTGCAGCAGATCGGAATGAGTGGCATAAAAGGCGTCCGTCACGCCCGGCTTGTAGCTGGAAATGACAAAATTCGAGGGTGCCGGAATGGTGATCTTGAACGGACCGGGTGCCGCGCGCTTCAGTAATGGCAGCTCGTGGCCCGTGAGCTTGCGGACCTTGCGCAGCTTGGCGCCGGCTACTTGCGCCGTGCTGCCTTCCGCTGCGCCGCCCGGTCCCTTCCACTCCAGCGTGACTTTGGATGCGACGAAGCCGTCCACGGCGTCGGCCATATCAGTGAGCCAGGAGCCCCGCCGCATCTCGCCGTCCGAATAAACATCGATTCCAATCTCGCGCTGCTTTTCGAGCGCCGCCAGGATCGCCTGATCCTCGCGCGAACGCAGCTCAGCGAGCGGCAGCCGCCCGGCGGCGTGCGAGGCGCGAGCCTCCAACAACCCTGCGGGACGCAGCAGACTCCCCACCTGTTCGGCGCGAAAACGTGTCGGCATGGACCACTTCTCCTTTCCACAGAGAAGCCAGCATTGTACCTTGGCCGGACCGCTTTAGTGCTGATGCGGGCGCGGGCAGATGACGGCCAGGCGCGTCTCAATGGCGCGCAGCAGGATTTGTCTTCGGTCGGATTCGGGCCAGGATCGAACTACATCCAGGCGGTATTCCAGGAATTGAATCTCGCGCATTTGCTCCGCCGCGAGTTTGGTGTGGATGGAGCGTTTGCCGCTCGCCTGGTGGCCCAGGTTGCCAGTACCCTTCTTCCGATTCGGCCCATCCACTCAATCTAACGATCGCTCCGCGCCGCTGGATTCGCCATCCGCCGGCTGTACTGTGCCGTACTGGCGATCTCCCTTGCCCAGTCACGGACAATGCTGGCTGGGATCCTTATGAGCAACCCGTGCGTCCAGGAGCCGCATGGACAACAACGCCACCGACAATCCCAGACTGAGCGCTAACGGCATCTTCAGGCCCGCGTAGTAGCAATAGGCGGCAACGGCCAGAGATCCCAGAAGCAAGAGGCCGTTCAGCGGTGAGGCCGGCCTGGCGTCAGCCTGTTCGGGCTCGAGCTTGGCCGCTGGCGCGCGCCTGGCACGCTTGCGGGCGCCCGGGACCGGCTCACCGCAGACGTAGCACTCCACATCCGTCTTCGTCAGGATGCCGTTGCAGGAGTTGCATCTCGTCATGCTCCGATTAAAACTCGAACGGTCCTATGCTGTAAATGGAACGTGTGTACCGACTTTTTTGGTACTTTCGTAACACCGAAAACGCGATCGAAATTGCATGTCTGCCGATAAGGAGTGGAGAAGGGCCGCAATGGGGTTCAATCTCTTCCACAAATCCCGGACCTGACAGACCTGCTGCAAACGCTTTCCACCACGGAACCGTTTCTGTTGCCCTCGCCTTCGGTCACTTCGGCTCTGGAGAACGCCTCGCCCACCGATATCGTCGAACTGAGCGACGCCGCCATGCAACAGTAGGCGAGTGCGGAATCGGCCGATAAGCCCCTTGAGAAACACCGCTGCCTACAGCGGCGCGTTTCTGGTGTGAGCTCATGGGGAACGAACGCGGCGCAGCCACCGGGCCGGCGGGCACAGCGATCAGCATGCCCGAATCCCGAAAGACGGTGCCGCACATAACCGAGGCAACGCTGGACGCCATCGTCCGGGCTTCCCCCATTGCCATCGTGACTCTCGATCTGGCAGGCCGGGTCATGACCTGGAACCCCGCAGCCGAGCAAATCCATGGGTGGACGGCGGAGGAAGTCATTGGCCGGCCACTCCCGGTCGTGCCCGAAGAGATGCGCGCCGACGTCCAGGAAATCCAGGCAAAAATCCTGCGCGAAGGCGGAGTGGCCAACCTCGAGCATCCGTGCCTCAGAAAGGACGGCTCATCGGTATTAGCCAGCATTTCAGGGGCTCCGCTGCACAACGACCAGGGTGAGCCAATCGGCGCCGTCTACATGGTGTCGGACATCACCGAACGAAAGCGGGCCGAGAAAGAACTGCAAAGCGCCAAGGAGCAGGCTGAGGCCGCTAGCCGCGCCAAAAGCCAGTTCTTAGCTAACATGAGCCATGAGATTCGCACTCCCATGAATGGCGTGCTGGGAATGACCGAGCTTACCCTTACTACGGATCTCACCGACGAGCAGCGCGATTATTTAGAATGCGTCAGAAGCTCCGCCGAGTCCCTCATGAAGATACTCAACGACATTCTGGATTACTCCAAAATCGAAGCCGGGAAAGTGACGTTGACCGCCGGAGAGTTCAACGTGCGCGGTGTTTTGGCAGACACGCTAAAGCCTTTGATCGTGCGCGCCTGCCAGAAGGGCCTGCGGATGGCCTTCCATGTGGAGGCGGCAGTCCCCGAAACCGTATCGGGCGATTCCACGCGTTTGCGCCAGGTACTCGTGAACCTCATCGACAACAGCATCAAGTTCACTCCGACCGGTGAAGTATTCGTGCTGGTGAAACTGCTATCCCGGCAAGCCGGCAAAGTCCACCTGAGCTTCTCGGTGCGCGATACCGGCATCGGGATTCCCAAGGACAAGCAGGGGGAGATCTTTGAGTCGTTCACCCAGGCGGACGGCTCGATTACCCGGCGATTCGGTGGCACGGGTCTCGGATTGTCCATTTCGAGCCAGCTGGCGGAGATCATGGGCGGATCCATTGAGCTGAACAGCGAGCCAGGAAAAGGCAGCACATTCAGTTTGAGGGTTCCCTTCGATCTTCCATTGCTCCTAACACGCTGAAAAGACAAGATCATATCCGGAGGTCTGATCTCTTCCCTACTTAGAGCCGAAGTAGATTCTAAGAAACGATTTGTGCAGTACGGCGTCTATGTGCAGCTAACTATTTCATTAGGCTCAGTTTCTGTCGGCGGGCTCCGCCCGGCGGTGAATGGGCGTGTATGCATCAAGGAGAAGGAATGAAAGAGCGAAAAACCGGCAAACGGACGGAAACCAGACAGTGACGGTTAAGAGTCTGGTTTTCCAACCGCTTACGAGCGATTCGCTAGTTCGCAAATCGGCGGTATCCTGCTCCTTCCAACCTATTCTGTTGCGATCTTGCGACCAAGCCGTTGCAGTCGCGCAGCCTCGTTGCTATCGCAAATCCAAGATTTTGAAAGGGCTTACGAGGATGAATTCCATCGTTCGGCGCCATGCGCACAGGAGCCGGCGAACAGTACCGATGAGCAGGCAGAACACGGTTACGGGTACGTGCAAACCCGAGCATCAATTAGGGGAAACCGGTGATGGTAGCAAACAGCGACGGGTACTACCTTGGTTCTTACGGAATAGAATCATGCGTAGAATCGTCATTTCATTACCAGTTGCAGCTGTAGCTTCCCTGTTGGTCCCGTTCACGGTTGGAGCGCAGCTTGTCCAGCCGGCCGGCATCATTTTGAAACCCTCGCAACAGCAGCAGTTCGCCTTGAACTTGAACGGGCAGCCGCTGGCGGCCACTTGGAAAACTTCGCCCAAGGGGATCGGGAGCATAACTTCAAGCGGACTCTATACGGCTCCGTCCGTCGTCAGCGCGAATTCGACGGTGACCATGGTTGCGACCAACGGTGGCATCAATTACACGACGGCGATCCAATTGGCGCCCGGCACAGCCAGCACCAACACCACGACGACATCCGGTTCGACATCGACCAGCGGCGTGTCGGTGAGCCTGTCTCCGGCGTCAGTTACTCTGACGCCCGGCAAAAGGCAGCGCTTTACCGCCTCTCTCACGGGAACCTCCAATACCAGCGTGACTTGGTCGATTACTCCGCAGTTGGGGACTATTTTCCAGGGAACGTATACGGCTCCCAGCACAATTTCGGCTGCCACGACCGTGTTCGTCACGGCGACCAGCGCGGCGGATCCAACTGCGCTTGGATCCGCTACAGTATACTTGCGGCCGACGTCGACCGGCTCCACTTCCGGCACGACTTCTTCCGGCACTACTACCTCCGGCACTACCTCGGGTTCTACTTCCAGCACCACGCCGGTATCCATCAGCATGACGCCCACATCGGTCGCGCTGAAAGGCGGCCAGTCGCAACAGTTCTCAACTACCGTAAGCGGCAGCACAAATACGGCGGTGACTTGGTCACTATCGCCGAGCGTGGGGACGATCAGCGGCGGTCTGTACACGGCGCCGGCGACAGTCAGCTCAGCACAAACGGTCACGGTCATCGCAACCAGCAGCGCCGACGCAACCAAGACGGCAAGCGCGGCGGTCTCTTTGCAGCCGGTATCCTTGCAGCCAGCTACCACCACCGCTTCGACGGCAACCGCGCAGTTCGTAAAGACAGACACGACCACAAAAGGCACCTGGCAAGGCGTGTATGGCGCAGACGGATACAACGTGGCTGGCGACCTGTCCAGTTATCCTTCCTACGCGACGGTGGCCCTGACCGGGCAAAGTACTTATGTGTGGGCTTCATCGACCACAGACGTACGGGGCCTGCAAAAGAAATCCGTAGCCAACAGCCGGATTGCAGCGACTTGGTACACCGGCGGGACGGTGGGCAACAATTTCACGATCGATGTCAATCTGACCGACGGGAATGCGCACCAGGTGGCGCTTTACTGTGTGGATTGGACTAATCTCAAGCGAGCCGAGCGAATCGACATATTAGATGCTAATTCAGGTACTCAACTGGACACCCGGAACGTTGCGGCATTTTATCAGCCGCCGCAGTACCTGATATGGAATCTAAGCGGCCATGTCAAAATCAAGGTGACGCTGACGGGTGGCGCCAACGCCGTTGTGAGCGGCCTGTTCTTCGCTCCGGTTTCGACGTCGACGTCGACCACGCCGCCTCCGGCGCCGTCGGTATCCATCAGCTTGTCCCCCACATCGGTCTCTTTGAAGGGCGGCCAGTCGCAACAATTCTCCCCGACGGTGAGTGGGAGTACGAATACGGCAGTCACCTGGTCGTTGGTGCCGAACGTAGGGACGATTAGCAGCACCGGCCTGTACACGGCGCCATCCACAGTGAGCTCAGCCCAAACAGTTACCGTAGTTGCAACGAGCAGCGCGGATACGACCAAGAGCGCAAGTGCCGCCGTTTCGTTGCAGGCTCCGCCACCGGCCGCGTTGGGTACATCGGCGCAATTCATATGGGCCGATAAGAACACCCAGGGCAACTGGCAGGGAGTGTACGGGGTTGACGGGTATAATGTGGTTGGCGACGCCGCCAGTTATCCGTCCTATGCCACTGTGTCCCAGACCGGGCTAGGACCCTGGGTATGGGCCTCCTCGACCACCGACGTGCGGGGCCTACAAAAGAAGTCCGTGGCTAACAGCCGGATTGCAGCGGCCTGGTATAGCGCCGGGACGGTAAACAACTATTTCACGATTGATGTGAATCTCACCGACGGGAATATGCACCAAGTCGCGCTCTACTGCGTGAACTGGGATAACCGAGTCCGGCCGGAGCGGATCGACATAATGGATGCAGTCTCGGGGGCGCAGTTGGATACCGAGAGTCTGACTGCCTTCTACAATCCGCCGGAGTACCTGATATGGAATCTGTCGGGCCACGTCAAAATCAAAGTGACGCAGACAGCCGATTACAGCGCGGTCGTTAGCGGGATTTTCTTCGGTCAGGTCGCCAAGAGCGGTCTCCCACCCGTTGGAATCAGCGTCACGCCGACATCCATGTCGCTGAGCGCGAGTCAATCCGTGACGCTGGCTACGACGATTACCGGGACAACAAACAATGCCGTAACCTGGTCCATGTCCCCTGCGGTCGGAACCCTGAGCAATGGAGTTTATACGGCTCCCAGCACGATATCGAGTCAGCAGACAGTGACGGTTACTGCAACGAGCAGCGCCGACACAACCAAGACAGCGAGCGCAGCAATCATGCTGGTGCCGCCGGTGTCGGGCGGGCCTGCGCCCATTACGCTGCCGCTCGAAGTGATGGGTACGGCGGGGACAACGGTTTCAGCTTCGTTCAGCATTCCATCAGGGTCCGCCGTCTCGGGCCCGCTGCAATTGTGGCTGCAGATTCACGGCCTGAAATACGAGACCGAGGCCAGCGTCAAGGTCAACAACTCGGCTTGGACGCCCATCAACAGCAGCACAGTGACGTTGATGGGGGCCGCGCCCGCGTTCGGCGGCATTGGCGGCGGATTCAGCACGCTCCAGATGACGATGAGTTTGCCGGCCGGCAGCGTGACCACCGGCACCAACACCATCAGCTTTGAGTTCAACGGGACGAACAATATCGTTAGCGGCTACCGGGTCCTGGCGTTCAACATTCAGCCGGTTGGTGGCGGGGCAATGATCCCATCCTCGGCTTTCGTGGAAGATGATCCGAACACCTGGCGGCCTCCTTCGACGGCGTCCAGCGACATTTCCGCCGGGCAGACGCTGTGGCATACGGCTGCTCTTACGGCTCCAACCTCTACTGGTCCAAAAGCCATCAAGGCGCATTGCGCCGACTGCCATTCCGAGGACGGCCGGGATCTGAAGTACTTCAACTATTCCAACAACTCGATCGAAGTACGGTCTGTCTTCCACGGCCTCACCGCACAGCAGGGAGCTCAGATCGCCAGCTACATTCGGAGCCTGAATGCACCCAATCCGGGGCGGCCCTGGAATCCGCCTTATCAACCGGGCCCCGGGATGGATTCGCAGCCGGTGGCGAATTGGTCGGCGGGCGCCGGCCTGGATGCGGTGCTCGACAGCGATGCAGAGATCCAGCCGTACCTGATACCGGGCGGCAGCACCGCGAATTGGGGCGCCCACGCCTATCTCAATGTGCGCGAGATTCCCATTCCTGTGCAGCTAGCCGACTGGAACGGATGGCTGCCGCAGGTCCACCCAATGGACGCCTTTGGAACCACGTTTACGGGGAGCCAGTTCAGCTTGCTCTACCCACAGGTCCGGGCTGCACTGGTTCCTAACAGCGCGACGGCTTATAAAGCTGCATCACTCTTGATGAGCCAATGGTTTGTAGCCGAACAGTCGTTCCTAGCTCCGTTCATTCAGGTAACCAATCCAAATTGGGATGCTAACAATCTTCGCCAAACGATCTACTCATCTGCCCAATGGGCGCTCGTAAAGCAGTGGGAGATGAATCAGGAGTTTGGCCTGGAGGCGATGCCGCAAGCGGTGTTTGGTTCTACGGCGAATGTCCGCGGTTGGTACGGCGGCCAATCGTTTAACACTTCGCCCATTATGCTGAAAATGAACGCTGGGGCAGGTCTAGGCAACGGCGGAGTGCCGGTGCGTGAATATCTGGCTTTCCTTTGGTATCAGACCCAGTTGATCTTGAACGATGGACAGGGCGCCGAGACGGACAACAATCCGATCGATTTCCCGTATGCTTTCGCTTCGATCAAGGATTTTTCCACGAACACCGGGAACACGCCGGCAGCCAACATTGAAATGATGTGGCTGGTAAAGTCGCTGCAGGAGGAGTCGCTGAAAGGCGGGCCGCAGTTAGGAGTTATCAAGGGGTTCGTCCCAACGACCGCGTCACCAATCGATCTGGGTTACGGTAGTTGGGACAGCGACTGGACCGGAAGCTCGCTCTCGACGCGCGTCGCTGACACGACCGCCTTCTTACAAGCGTGGTTCGCTCAGATTAAGAGCTACACAATCTCGCAGTATTACACAGGCGTGAACGGCTTGGGCGGCACCTGGGCGAGTGCCACGGAGAACCCAGCTAACAGCGACCCCATGAATTCGTTCGGGGGACAGACCTGGTTCATGCTTCCCCGGTTTCGCTGGCTCGGCGTAGACCCGAATCTGGTCAGCCAGATCACTTCCTGGGCGGCAACGGTCTGGCCGGCTGGAAACTGGGCTGTCAACCTCAGTGCCACTTGCACCAACATCGGCAAGTGCAGTAGCGACCCGCAGTAACGCTCCGGAATCGCGGCCGGCAGCTCGCAGTCCAAGAGGGACCGGCGTTAGCTGCTGGCCGTGCTTATTTGGCTTGTTTGACGCCGACCGCGATGATAGACAGGGGCTTCCAGGGCAGCCACGGATCGATCCGTCGCCAGAACCACACCATTCGGTCGAAGGTCCAAAGCTGAAGCCGTCCAAAGGACCGTTTTCTGAATAGCCGGCCATTGACCCACCAAGCCGGGTGCGTGACCCGGTTAAAGGAAATCATCTTTTCAACACGAAGACCGGCCCGTTCCATCTTGGCGCGCAAATCCTTTTCGGAATAGCGCCGCTGGTGCCCGAGCGCTTCATCGAGCGTCCCATACAGGGACTGCCCCTGCGGCACGAGCACAATTGCCCGCCCTCCTTCTTCCAATGCGGAAGCGATGTGCGTCAGAGCCAACTGGTCGTCCCAAACATGCTCGACCACGTTGATGCAGATCACCGTATCCATTTGGCCGCGAAATACGGCGACGTGGTCTGGATTGGTGAGGTCGCAACACTCGATCTGCAGGTTTGGCGTATGCGGAAATCGGGAGCGTAGTCTGGCCAAGTGTCCGGTGTCAATATCGGTGGCTACATAGCGGCGCTGGCGAGTGGATAGATGCCGGGTCAGGTTGCCAATTCCGGCACCGAGCTCGAGAACCCGCGAACCCACGAAGGGACGGATTGTGTCCGCCATCCATTGATTGAAGTGAGGTGTGCCGGCCAGAGCGTCCAAGATGCGTGCGCCCGCATCCCGGTAGGTATCACGAATGATGGAATGGCGCAGCGCGACCAACATCGCTCGGACGGAGTGCTTGAAGCCGATCTTCCCCGGGTCCCCGCCGGGGGTTCCGGGATCGCCGACGAGAACTTGGCAAACCCGGGCTTGCCGTTGCGCGAGTTTGATAGCGATCTCCGGCTCGACTCGAAATCGCCGGCTATGCAGGGGGATCGTTTTCACCAGGTCTGTCCGGAAAGCCAGAGAGCAGTTTCTTGTAACGGTAAGATTGAGCTCGGCCGTGAGGCAGAATTTCGCAGTGAAGGACCGGCCAACGAGGGAGTGCCAGTAATTGCCCATGCGCCGCCGGTCCGCGCCTCCCAACCGCGAGCCGTAGACCGCGTCAGCGTGTCCGTATAGAAGAGGATGGAGGAGCTTGTGTAGCTGCGCCGGATCGAACTGGGCGCCCGCGTCCAGAATGACCGTGAACTCACCGCGCGCAAGCTCGATGGCGGTCCGGACCGCGGCTCCCTTGCCATTGTGGGTGGGATGACGTGCAAGTAGAATGGTCTCAGGAAATCGCTGCGCCAGTGCGCCGACACCGTCCGAAGAGCCATCCGCGGAGCCGTCATCCACCGCCACGATCTCCAATGCGACCCCGGCTGGAAGGGGCGCTTCCAAGATGCGCTGAATCGATGCCGCCACAGACTCCTGTCCATCGAAGAACGGGATGAGGATGGAGACTAAACAGGATGATCGCATGGGCTGCCCCGCAAAGTCGAACGGAGCCGAGGCAGGCGAACTCACCTCATCCCCAAATGCGGACCTGGCAAGAGATTCGCGGGCAGTTGAGCGCAACAGATCCGGCGGGCTCAAGATTGGATTCGGAAGTTCCACAACTCACACACTGAACAAAGGGCGCCGCGAAGGGTATTCAGGCTCGCGTACCACGCCAGCCTCTATCGTCCCCCACCATCGTACATGATCAAGTGGACGAAATAGATTTCGCCCCGCATGCCTCTAACTTAACGATGCCGCCGTCGTTGAGCGAGCGCATTCTGCAGGGCGTTGATCTTCAGCGGAATGCTTGGGCCGTCGCGTTTCGCGTCTCACTGTTACCAATCACCACTCTCATTCGGAGGCGGGACCGACAACTCCTATGGAAGCTATCCGACGTCTGTTTTGGAGCGCAGCGACCCGGCGTTTACCGTGAGGTGGCTCTGGGTGAAGTGCTGCAGGGCAATCATGCGATCCGTCTGGAGTGCCTGGACAGCCACTCTTACAACGTGAATGAGATGGAATTGCTCGTGATCGCCGCCCTCGCTCGGGAGGTTGCCGCAACAACAGCATTTGAAATCGGCACGGCGGACGGGCGAACTACTTTGAATCTAGCGAATAATATGCCCAATAGAGGCACGGTTTATACTTTGAATCTCCCGCTGGAACGGGACACCGGCCACAGCCAAGACGTGCCTGTGGGCTATCGCTTTCTCGACAAGTCGACCAGGGCGGACATCCAGCAACTGTGGGGAGACAGCAAGACCTTCGATTTCTCGCCCTACGCCGGCACATGCCAAATCATCTTCATTGATGGCGATCACTTCGAACCCGGAGTCACCCTCGACAGCGAGACGGCGATTCGCCTGGTGGATCGCCGGAACGGGATTGTACTGTGGCACGATGCGCTCCGCTTCGACGTGCAGACAGCGTTGCCGCGTTTCGCCAAGGCGCAGGGCCTTCCCATCCATCTGATTTCGGGCACCAACTTGGCTGTGTTGTTCTTTCGCGATAGTCAAGCCGTCATGCCCCAGACGTGGGCGCAAGCGCGCGCCTTCGCGCAACTGCGTTGAGCGAAGGACCCGGCCGTACCGGCTCTTAACTGGTACCGGAAACAAAAACGTCCTAGTATTCTGATCAGGCTGAGATTTGAGTTGCGCATGTTAGAATGACTGCAACTCGATGAACTCGCCAGTCCAGGAAACAGCCCATTCCGACGACTTGGCGCGTCGAGTTCTGCGCTCGCTCCCGCTCTACGTGAATATCCGCCGGTGGCATCGGGAAGGTTTCGCCAGGGCTGTATCCCGCTACTCGCTTTGGACCCAAATCCTGAAGACGCCTCCCGTCCACACGAGCCGAGTGAGTGAGGACAACCGGGTTGAAGTCCATCTTTTGTGCTACGAGCGGGATTATCTCACAGCGATGTGGAGCCTGAAAACGTTCTATTGGCAAAGCCAGGTGAAGTATCCCTTAGCCATCCACATCCACGGGGCCTTACCGGGCATCGCCTACCGCAGGTTGGCGAAGCACTTCCCGGAGGCCAGGATACTCACCTATCGTTCGGCATCGGCGACGGCCGGGAAAATGCTCGACGAAAGAAACTTCGGGCGGCTGCGCCAATGGCGCGGTAGCAGCGGCTTCATGCTAAAGCTCACGGATTTTCATCTGTTGAACCAGGGCCGAGTGCTGCTGGCGCTGGACTCTGACCTGTTGTTCTTTCGCCGGCCATCGGAGATCCTCGCAGCGGCGGAGAGCACCAGCCAAACCGACACGATCACCATACAGAGAGACATTGAGAGCACTTACAACATTGACGCGGCTCACGCCAAAGACCGGTGGGGGATCGATCTTCCCGGGCAAGTCAACACGGGCGTGATCATCTGCCGCCAGGATGCTTCCTTGCTGGAGCGCTGCGAGCAATGGCTCGGCGACTCCGCCATCGCACGGCCTACAGGCTGGATCGAGCAGACCCTGTATGCCATGCTGGCGGCCTCGCGGGTATGCTATCTGCCGGATACCTATCTCGTCAGCCGGGAGCCGAAGGTGGATCTCAGTTCCGTCACTATGCGGCATTATGCAGGAGACACACGTCGATTCCTCACCGAAGAAGGAATGCCGTACCTGCTCCGTTTGGGTTTACCTAATTCGTGAGAATCGATTGAACCGCGGATATGACGTTTCTAGAAAGGCTTCTTCTGAAGTTCAAGTTTCGCCTGTGGGCTCCTCTTCGGGCGAACCGGTTTCATAGCTATCGCGTGTCGCATTCGCTCTTTGGGGAAGACATGGTGGTCGCGTCGCTGTTGGGGAAGCGCCGATCCGGATTTTATGTGGATGCCGGAGCTCACCATCCGATATTTGATTCAAATACCTACCATTTCTACAGTCTCGGATGGAGGGGGATCAACATCGACGCCGCCCCAGGCAGTATGGCCGCTTTTCGTGTCTTGCGGCCACGCGACGTCAACATCGAAGCGTGCATCTCAACGCAAAACAAGAAAGAAACGTTTTACATGTTCGACTCTGCGGAATACAACACCATCGATCCGCAAATGGCCGAACAAGCGAGACAGGCCGGGCGCGTCTTGAAAGGCACTTGTGAAGTTCAAGCCGTCACGCTGGACAGTCTGCTTGACCAATATGTACCCGCCGGCGCGCAAATCGACTATTTGAATATCGATATTGAGGGCCTGGACGAGCTAGTGCTCCGGTCTCTCGACTGGACGAGGTATCGTCCGAGTGTCATCTCGTTCGAATACCATGCCGGCGAAGTGGGAGACGTGCAACAAATCCCCGCCATCCGATTTCTTCAGGACAAAGGCTATCGCTTTGAGGGAAAGTGCGGTTCAACCTTCATCGTGAGCCGTCTGACCAACTCGCAGTAATTCCTGGCTGGCGCTTTCAGGGAGTGGCCATGGTGCGATTACTTCGGCGCGCCAATGGTGGGATTTCCGCAGAGTTTGAAATCGGACGGGCCGGCGGAGCGAAATGAGCTTCGGCCACGCCTTCATGAGGTTGCCGATGCCCCACGCCAGGTCCGCGAAGCGAAAATGCTTCCACGAAGCAGCCAGGCGGACCCAGCGCACGGTTGAAACCAGCAGGGCGCCGGGAACGATGGCCAACGGGTAGCGGGCGACAATCGTGTACAGGATGTTGCGCCAGCACAGGCGATGAATCTTACGAAAGTCACGCCCCTTCTGCTCTTCGTGGTGCAGGACTTTGAGAGATGGATCGTAGACGATGAGGCATCCCCGGTCCATCAGTCTCAGACAGAGCTCCACTTCTTCGTAATAGTACCCGAGCAGTTCAAGAAACCCGCCGACTTCCTCAAAATATTTCCTCGAGATTAGCGCACCGTAGCCGCCGAACCAAGGGACCAGACGGATCTGCTCGCCGGATCCAGGCTGCATCCAGTGAACGACGCCCTGAGAATCCAATTGGCGAAGCGCGACCGCGCCGATGTCGCCGGATTGTTCCGCGAGCTGGACGGCACGTTCGACCAGCGAGGAGTCCGCCAATTCGGCATCGTCGTCGAAGACGAAGACGTATTTCCCGGTAGCTATCTGGAATCCGCGATTGCGGGCGTGGCAGGCGCCTTGAGGAGTCTCGTTGCGGAGCTGCAGCGTACCCTCGAATAAAGGAAGGGCCGGCTCCGAACCGTCGTCGACAATGATGACTTCTAAAGGTTGGAAGGTTTGGGCTCGCAAAGACTCGAGCAGGCAGCGCAAACGATCCGGCCGGTTACGTCCGGCAACGACCACGCTAACGGCGGGGCGGGTGTCATTTTGTGTAATCGCTGGAAGGGGCGCGGACATAGCTCGATCGTTTAACTGACGGGCGCCATCTTCATCACCCGGTCATATAAAGCGATGGTCCGGGAGGCCATTAGATCCAAGCTGAATTCCTTGCAGGCCCGGTTGCGGGCTGCCGCGCCCAAGGATGCGCGCAATTTGTCGTCATCCAGCAGGCGGTTGATGGCTTTGGCCAGTGCGTCCGGATTCGTAGGGGGCACCGTCAAGCCGGTCAGTTCGTGCAGGGAGACGAAGGGAACGCCGGAGTCCAGGTTAGTATTGACGACCGGAAGTCCCGCGGCCATGGCTTCAACCTGGGCAAGACCGAAGGCCTCGCTCCTTGCGTTGGATGCGAACGCGAAGAGCTTTGCAGCGTGGTAGCAAGCCACCAAGCGGTTATGGTCCACCTTACCAAGCAGGAATACCCGATCCGCAACGCCCAAGTTAGATGCCAGCGCTTCCAACTTCGCGCGCAGCGGGCCTTCCCCGACGATCAACAGAGTGCCTTGAACGTGGACCATCGAACGGATCAAATCCTCAAAGCCCTTGTAATAGACCAACCGTCCAACGCTGACAATGAGGCGCTCGCCATATTCCTTGCGTACCGCATCCGCGGCCTGAGGCGGGCAGTGGGAGAAGTCTCCGAGAGGAATTCCGAGTGGGATGACATGACAGCGGTCGAAGTGATGAGCCAGCACGGCCGACGAATACAGGTAGTTGGGAGAGGTTGTGATGATCGCGGAGCTGCGGCGCAGAGCGGCGTGCAGGAAGGGTTCGAACATCGTGCCCAAAACCTTCTGGCGCACCATATCGCTGTGATACGTGGCCACTACTCGTCCGCGATATCCGCTGGCCCAATAGGCCAGCACGGCCATTGGATTGGGCAAGTGCAGGTGCAGGATATCGCCGCGGTAGCTGCGAATTTTGGCGATCATCGCCGGACACAGAGGGGTCGAGGCCAGTGTAAACCACTTCGGCACCCTGGCCACCGAAACGCCGTCCAACGTTTCCTCAATCGAAGTATGGTCGTCATTAGCGACCAGCACTTCCACATCCATGGACTTGCGAAGTTCCCGGCACAACGCCTGCAAATGTGTCTCAATTCCGCCCATATGGGGAGGGTAGAATTTTCCGACGTGAAGCACACGCGTCCTGCCCACACCGGCGTCCGGTTGCCGGCCGGCGTCCTGATCGCGATCCGGGTCCTGGGCCCACGCCTGCTCTACCACGGGGAACCCCGGCTGCGGGTTCTGAGTTTCGAAGTTATTGGGGGTCATTCGGTCAGGATTGACGGTTCTTCACAGATTCCCTGGCGGCTGGGGAATCAACGAACTTTGTAACTGATCCGGCCCGATAGAGCGCGGGAGGGCAGCTCCACCAAACGGTAGAAAACATATGCGGCGCCAATCGCCATAAGCAAGATGATGAACTGCAGGCTCCATTGGAGAAAGGGCCCGGTTCCTGCCCAGCGAATCGCCAGGCCGAACAGAACGTTTCCAAGGAAAGCGTGAAGCAGATAGAGAGAATAGCTGATGCGGCCGAAAAAGTTGAGCACGGGATTGTCGATGTGGACAAACCGGATCGCCAGACAAGCCGCCAACGCCACGCTGGCCTGGAGCCAGCCATCGATCCAGACCGCTAGCCCGAACGCGACCAGCAGACTGGCGATGGCGTCGTAACGGCGGACCTTGAGACACTCGTGGCGAAATGTCAGGACTCCCATGGCAAAGAGCGGAAGGTAATGCGGAAGAAGAGCTTCGCTTTTTCCGGCCAACAAGGTGAGGACGCCAAACAGCCCGAGGATCAGCACCGGGCTCACGCGGCGGTTCCAAGCGAGCAAGGGAAAACACAGGCCGACGAAAAGGTAGTACTGAAACTCAATCGCCAGCGACCAATACGTCATCTGCATCCAGGGCATGCCCAGGAAGGCGTTCAGATATCCGAGATGGGCCGCCACTTCCGTCCAAGGAATGTGATAATGCGTGTGCCCGGGTAGCAGGGAAGAGAGCCAGGTGCCGAGCACGACCAGCGCAACCGATGTGAGATAGGGCGGGTCCAGACGTGCAATCCTCTTCAGCATGAATCGGAAGAAGGCCGCGATCTGATAGCGTGCGCGGTACATCGAGAGCGGGATCACAAAGCCTGAGATCACGAAAAAGATGTGGACACCCAGCCAGCCATACTTCCCCGTGGCCTGATATCTCGGAAACTGCTCGGTAAACTCCGCGTTGGTGTAGTGGAACCAGCAGACGGCGAGCGAGGCAATTCCGCGAAGAGCGTCGAGAGTGGGCAGATGCCCTCTCGGCGAGGCTGACCGCGCAGCAGAGGAGGCGGGCGCGACGGGGATCTCAGCTTGCATAGTCCTCAATTCGATTGGTGCGGAATCACACCTTACGCGCGTGCGATGGCGGGCTCCGGAGCTTGAGGCGAGCCCAGAGCAGCCAGGTCGGCCTGAACCATCTCCCGGATCAGGGACTCGAAGTTGACCGTTGGCTCCCACTTGAGCTCGGTACGGGCCTTGGAGGCGTCGCCGATGAGCAAGTCGACCTCGGCGGGGCGATACACGGCCGGATCGATCTTGACGTAGTCCTTGTAGTCGAGGCCGGCGGCTGAGAATGCGAGATCGCACAATTCCCGCACGGTATGAGTCTGGCCGGTGGCCACGACATAGTCGTCGGAAGTGGGTTGTTGCAGCATCAAGTGCATGGCACGGACATAATCGGCGGCATGACCCCAATCGCGTTTCGCGTCGAGATTCCCCAGACGCAGTTCGGAGGCCTGTCCGGCTTTGATCCGCGCCACTCCACTGGTGATCTTACGGCTGACAAATTCCAGGCCGCGCCGCGGGCTTTCATGGTTGAACAGGATTCCGTTGCAGCAGTACATGCCGTATGCTTCGCGATAATTCATGGTCAATTGGAATCCGGCGCATTTGCTAATTCCATAGGGGCTGCGAGGATGAAACGGCGTGCTTTCCCGTTGGGGTGTCTCCCGCACTTTGCCGAACATTTCGCTCGAGCCGGCGAAGTAGAACTTGCACTTGGGCTGCAACTCTCGCAGGGCGGCCAGCACATAGTGCGTGCCATTGATGTTGGTCGCCATGGTGGAAAAACCATCGGCGAAGCTTTCGGCGACGAAACTTTGCGCGGCCAGGTGATAGCATTCATCGAACTCGTTCTTGCTAAAGACGTGGAAGACGCTGGCATAGCTGTCGAGATTGGCGGCATGGATTTGAATCTTGCCCAAGATGCCGGCCAACCTGCTCAGACGATGCTCGGGTTGCTCCAGCGCGACGCGGCGAACGATGCCATGGACTTCATAGTCTAAGTCGAGCAAATGCTCTGCCAGATAACTGCCGTCCTGGCCTGTGATTCCTGTAATCAAAGCTTTCTTTTTCATGAGATCGTCCTCTTTCTCCTGTTTTCGTTACTTACTGAACCGCAACCGCGGGAAAAGCGCTGCGCGCGGTCTCAAGGGAACGCGCAGCGAGCCAGCGATAGTAGTCGCGATACTGTTGCGCGATTGCCGCGACCGAATATTTGGGGGCGCGCGCCAAACCTCGGCGCTTCAACTCGTCTCTTTCCTGCGGACTTTCCAGAAGCCGCTGAATTTCCCGCGCCCAACCCGCTACATCCGACTCGACGACGACGCGGCCCGCGTCGCCAATGACAAATGGAATCTCCCCGGAGTCACTGCCGATCACCGGTACTCCGCTGGCGAACGCCTCGATGAGCATCCGCCCGAATTGTTCTCTCCAGTTTTTCATTGTCTGGCTCGGAGCAACCAGCAGATCCATGCAACCCAGATACCGGGGAACTTCGCTGTGCTTTGCGAGCAGAACTTTTACGCGATCGGACCAGCCGTTATGAGCGGCCCACCTCTGCACTTTGTCCTGATACTCACCACTTCCGAGGAGCAAGAGGCTCCAAGCGCGAGAGCCGCCAACCCGCTCCATGGCTTGCATGAGGACATCCATGCCTTTGGCGCGGGTGAGTCTGCCGATAAAGCCGATCACCGGCGGCTTCAAGCCCAACTCTCCCAGCACTTCAGCCCGCATCGCGGGCGGCAACGGCTGAAACTGCTTCAAGTCCACAGCCAGGTTCAGGATCCGTCCGATGTCTTTGGGGAAACCCTTCTCTAACATCGCCTGATAGACCAGACTGGCTCCGGCGATCCATCCCTGCGCCCGTGCCAGCGCCCGGCGCTCGAAGTAGCTGAACGGCGGCGGATAGTGCTTGACGTAGCTCTGAGCCGTGCGAAAACAAAACCGGGCCGGGCTGTTCTTCAAAGCCTTTGCGATTTGATAGCCCGCGTACACGTAAGGCTCTTCCCACGCGTGGACGACGTCGAACGCGTTGTCGCGCACTAAGGCCTTCAGCTTTGCGCCTTCGTAGCTAAAGATGTGAATACGTCCGCTGAATCTGGTTTTGAGTGGAACCAGCCGCAGCGGAGACCCTGGCGGTTCCGGCTCCATCACAATCGGGCGCAAGTCGCCCTGGAAGAAACTCGGGGACGCGACGGTGACTTCGAAATCGGGATCCCTGGCCACTTCTCTTACGATGGCGCGGTTCAACGCCACACAGTAAGAATGTCCGATGGTCAGGATCCGGAGCGGCTTCACTGTGCGGCGGTCCTCTCCGGCGTGCGCGCCAGCTCCATCAGATCCGGGCGTTCCTTGGGGACTGCGAGGATGTTGGCGTCCCAAGTCACGTCCTGGACCGAGACCGAACTGCCCAGGACCGCGCTGGTGTAGCCCAACTGATCTAAGACTGCGATCACAGCGGCATTGGTGCGGTGCAGCTCGATCACTAGAATGGGCCGGTGCTCGCGAAGGGTTAAGGACGCCCCCGTAAGAGCTTCCGCTTCGGCGCCCTCGATATCAATCTTGATGACATCGGGCCGCGGCAAGCCGCTGCTGGCTCGCAGCGAGTCCAATGCACGCACGCTGACCGTGATTTGGCCCGAAGCCTGGTCCGGAGGTTTTCCGACGGCAGACAGCATGCCCCAGGTCGGCTCGGCGGAGGTCTGGAAAATCTCGGTACGATCGGAGCCTCCAAGGGCTTCGCGGCAGACCGTTATATTCGAAAAGCCATTGAGCTTGGCGTTGTATTCGATTTGGCGCGCATTATCCGGCAGTGGCTCGAAGCAAACGACCTTTCCGGAAGGCCCTACCAGACGCGCGGCGATCACAGCAAAGAAGCCGACATTCGCGCCCGCGTCGTAGTAGACCGATCCCGGCCGGAGAACTTCAGAGAGCAGCTCCTGTACTTCAGGCTCATGGTGGCCCAGGATGAATCCGCTGTGCGATGCGCCCGCATTGAAGCGCAGGCCCTGCCCGGCTCCATGGAGAACCACTCCGTCCTGGCCCTTGACCCAAGACGCGCCCCAAGCGCAGATCCGGCGCAACATGGGACTGCGCCACTGGTTCCGGGAAAGAAACCGAATCGCCGGCGGCGGCACGGCCGCCAGAATCACGTTCCGCAGTTTGCTCATCGGACTGCCCTGCCCTCGCTTTTTGCCGCGTTCGTGGGAACCAGGGTGCTATCCGCCGCGGCTCGTTCGGAGGCAACCGCGATGAGGAAGAACCGCTGTTCGACGACGGCATCACTCGCACTGAAAGGCGTGAAGGAAGTATCCGGCCGGGCCGCGAAAAACGTGTATCCGGGCGGAAGCAATTCCAGCAATCGCTCGACGGACCCGCCGAACTTTTCAAGCCCGGCGCCCACGTGAACTTCAATGAAACAGTCCGGACGGCGCGACAGGGTCTTCTGCGCTCCCTGGAGCAGCTCGCACTCGAAGCCTTCGACGTCGATAAAGAGAACGTCTGGCGCACCGTACTTTTCGGCAAGATCATCCACCGAGTAGGCGTTGACTTCCACCTGTCCCCAATCGCCGCTGCCATCGTCGACTTGGCCATTGGTGCCGCGATTGAAAATCACGGTTCCCGATCGGGCCGCTCCGGCGGCATGCAGAATCTGCAGGTTCTCGATCGCATTCAGCTTCCTGTTCTGTTCTCCGGCCTCGCAGTTCTCAGCGCTGGCCTCGACCGCGAGCACGGACCCCTGCGGGCCGACGGTCTTTGCGAGCATCAAGGCCACCAAGCACTGGTGCGCCCCGATGTCGAACACGCGTGCGCCCGGCCGCAAACCATACTGCCGCAGCAGAGCTACTTCGGCCAATTCCGGCCAGTCGTGATCGTACCAGCCGGCTCCCATCGGATCGACTAACTCCAGCTCCAGTTGGTAGCCTCCGTAAGTGTGGCGGACGACGCGGCGGCGGTAGTGATCCAGCGTGTACCGCAAGCGCAGCATGCGGAGCTTGTTCCACAGCGGTTTGGGAACGATTGCCTTGATGATTTGTCTGATATTCATTTTTGCGCGCCCCTCCGTTAGTGCAAGACGCGTTGGTAGACCGTCATTGTACGGGCGGCATTTTCGGCCCATGTGAACCCGGCGGCATGCCGGCGGGCGCTGGAACGGCGAAGCTCCCAGCTTTCCGCGGCAGCTTCGCGCTCACGCAGCAGTTCGGTGACTTTGCCGGCCCAAGCGTCAACATCGGCCACGGGGAGATATCCGGCAGCGCTGCCGCCTGCTTCGCGCAAGGACGCAATGTCGCTGGCCAATACGGGGCAGCCGCAAGCCATGGCTTCGATCACAGGCAGACCGAATCCTTCAGCCTCGGACGGCTGCAGAACCAACGCAGCGTTGCGGTAAACCACCGCCAATTGCGCCTTGGTCAGGCGAGGCATCTGGACGATCTTGTCCTGGACGCCGAGACTCCGGGCGAGTTGAGATTGCTCGGCGGTGAATTCGCCTCCGACACGCACGAGTCTCATCTGAGGATAAGCCGCCAACACCCTGGCAAAAACCTGGAGCAAAACATCGATTCTCTTGCGGGCGATGGTGCTGCCAACATGAAGCAGCCATGGGCCTTCCGTTGGCAAAGCCTCCAATGAATCGCTGGCGTTCGGCTCGGGAGCCGAGAAATAAGCCGGATCCACACCCGGATGAATCACGGTCACCTGATCGGGTCGAAACAAACGATGCCGCAATAATTGTGCCTTGGTAAACTCACTGACGCAGATGACGTGACCTGCCCGCAGGAAGCCATCCAAGATTCTCCGCACCATGGCGCGAAACCAGCGGGGACGGGGTTCCAATTCCGGCTCCAGCAGACAGCGGAACGTGTCCAGGTCATGGCAGGTAACCACCGTCCGCGCCGGCGGCAGGTCTTGGATCAGTTGCGAATAGCTATGGTCGACCAGATGGAAGAGATCGAATCCGGCAGCGCGCCCGCGGAGCCAGCGCGGATAGTCGTAAAAGCGGTTCAGCAATCGATCCGCATTCCAGAACAGTCCCGAAGCGGCCCATCTGGACAAGCGCGCGCGGAAAGGAGCGCGAATCTGCTCAGCGTCGACAGCAGCGGGATCGCTCTGAAAGCACTGGAAGAGCATGTCGCCAAAAAGGTCCATGCTCGGCCAGCGTTCCTCAAGGAAATCGCACACCAGCGCTACCTTGCAGGGACGGACCGGCGTAGTGATCGTGCTTTGAGCGAGATTGCTTACGGAAGCCATTTAAGGTGATTACGCCCGTACGTGAGAGTCCTGCGAAAAAGGAACCTGCGCGGCGCCAGCGGGGCATTGAACCGACAAAACGCGCTCCAACAAGTCCAGGTGACGTTCGAGTGTATATTGCCGGGCGGCCTCCCAGGCCCCCAGGCGCAACTGCTGGTAATGATTCCGATCGTTGAGCGCTCGAACGATCGCGTGCGCGAGACCTTCCGTCGTCGGCGGCTCGCCCGGTGCGAGTTCTCCGGTCCGGCCAGGAATCAGCCAGTCCGGAATTCCGCCAACCGCGTATCCGACTGCTGGCGTGCCGAGGCACCCGGCTTCGATGCCCACTAGACCGAACGGTTCCGGCCAGAGACTCGGGACGGCGACCAGATCCGCCTCGCGCATGAGGCTCATTTTCTGTTCGCCAGCTACCCAGCCCGCGAATTCGACTTCGACGTTGAGTTGCCGGGCGAGATCTTCCAACTTGGCCCGGTCGGGCCCATCTCCGGCGACCGTCAGCGCCAGCGCACGTCCCAGCTTCTTCGCCGCATGCGGCAAAGCGCGCAGCAGGTAGTCTGCACCCTTGACGTCCACCAGCCGCCCTACAAACAGGATTCTTCCCTGCGGAAGCCGGGGAGCCGGCGGGACAGTAGCAGGAACGCTGTCGTTGGTGTGCAAAGGAACCAGATGCAAACGGCCCGCGCTGACTCCGTGCTGTTCAAGCTCCCGGTACATATGCCGGCTGGCCACCAAGATCCCTTGATGATCACCGAGCGATGCCCTGCGGCGTGATTGGGTCTGAAACAGCTGCACGAGCGTGCCGGGGTGCAGTCCCCCGCATCGACGGGGATAATAGAGCACAAGACAACCGGCGCCGAGCTTGCGGCCGCAGGGCTGGAGCCGGGGAATGGCATGACATTTTCTGCCGCTCACGCAGGTGCCGTAGTAGGTATGCGCGTAAAGCATGACCGGGAAAGCGTCCAGCAGCGCGCGCTCTAAACCCGTGTCATCCAAGCCGTGCGAGTACACCACGTCGGGCGCCCAGTTTTGCAGTGATTGGAGCACTGCCTCCAGACCAAGTTCCTCCAGGCACCACGCCGGTAGCCGCGCAACCTGGGAATCGATCGCCTCGTCGCTTGGATTGAAGCGGTACTCATAGAGAAGCCCGATCGTATGCCCCCGCTCGATCAAACCGGGGATCATCGTCTGAAGGTACTTTTCGACGCCCCCCAGCAAGTTGCGGCGCGCTGTTGCGATCAGGATGCGCACGGGCGGCTCTCTCCTGGCTCAACCTGTCTAAGAGCTCGAACAGTGTGGGCCATGTCAAAGCGATCCTGATAAAGTTTGCGGGCTGCGGCGGAGGCGCGAAGGCGCCCACCCGTATCCGAACTCAGCCGCTGGAAATTGTTCACGAAAGTCTGGACGTCTCCCGCCGGCGCCAAAGTCACTGCGGCGGTTTGCGACCAGAGGGGCTCAGTGAGCCAGCCTGTGGTCGTCACGATCGGTTTTCCGTGCGCAAGCCCAGCCATGACACTGCCACGACGGGTGCTCACCCCATCCGGGTAGGGTTGGATGAGCAGATCGCACGCAGCCAGATGACTGGAAAGCGTCTCCGGCGCCAACGGGCCGGTCGCTTCGACGATGCCATCCAAGCGGGGCTCGGCCTGGATCAGCCTTTGGCGGAACTGCTCGCTTCCCCGCCCCATTAAGAGTAGGACGCATGCCGGGTCCGCCTCGGTCAGAGCATACACGATGGGTTCCAGAAGCCTGCCAATCAGCACCCCGAAAGTTCCGAAGTGACCGACCAAAAGGCGTTGTCCCTGCACATACCGGCGGCGAACTGCCTGCGCGGCCACGGTGTCGTCAACCACTGGAATGTTGCTGGGAACGGGCAGCCATTCAAATCGCGTCTGCTTGCCGAGGGAATATGGGCCTAGTAAAGCGCGCCATTGTGGAATGGAGATCCAAACGCGAGAGGCGGCACGCAGCAAGAGGATGGTCATGAGGCGGTGGACGGCTGCGGCGGCGTTCTGCCGTAGCGAATTCCAGCTAAATGTGAGGAACGGCTCGTGCACCATCAGTTCGACAAAATCTCCGTGCCGGGTGGCACGTTTCCACACCCACCAGCAGAAGGCAAGATTCATGGAGCGATAACCATAGCCGTGGGGTACCCACTGCACTAGAATCCGGCGCGGGCCGGGGAAGCGATCCAACTCCTGGTCCACGCGCCGCAAGTCCGAGGGTGTAAAGGCGCCGAATTCGCGATGGATCGAAAATCCTTTCGCTTCTGGCCGCTCGCTCGCACAGGCGGGGCACCATACGTGCACTTCATCGCCCTGCGCAGCCAGACAGGTCGCGAGTTGTTGCGTATAGTCGCTCACCCCGCCCGGTTGAGGAGGAAATTCGCTGGTGATCAGATGCCACTGGCCGCATCGATCTGGTTGGCCAGTGCCGGTGAGCACGGCGTCGGCAGTTTCACTTTGCATAGGTCAGCCGCCGGACTTCTTTCCAGTGGATTGGTAAATGTCCAGACAACGCCGCACCACCATGGGCCAGGTAAAGAGCTCACATACTCGGCTGCGGCCGGCTTCTCCCATCGTGCGGGCCTGTTCGGGGTGCTCCGCCAGCCAGACCAGTTTCTCTCGCAAAGCCTCCGGATCGTTGGGCGGCACCACGAAGCCGGTCTTGCCGTCTTCGACGACCTCGGGCATGCTCGCCACTTGCGTGCACACAGCCGGCGCCCCGCACGCCATTCCTTCCAAGAGCGTCTGGCCGAGCAGCTCAGGCACTTTCGTTTCCAGGCCATAAAGAGTTCGATAGACGCTCGGCAGGACTACACACATCGCGCTGCGGTATGCCCCGATGAGTGCTTCGTCGTCGAAGTCATGCCGAAACACGACCTGTTTTCCCTCAGCCATCTTCTTCAGATCGTCTACGAAGCGTTGGTCATAGGGCTGGCCAATCAGTTCCAACTCCATGCCGGGAGGCAGAGCCTGAATCAGGTCGTTGATCCCCTTGTGAGGCACCAGCCGGCCTACAAAAAGCACTCGTGGTTTCCGCGGGACACACGCATCCGGGCTGAATCTCTCGGTATCCACACCTCCAAGAATGACGTGAGCCCAGGGCTGTTGTGCATGGCCATAGATCTGCCGGCTGTACTCGCTGATATGGAGATGGCCGTGATACCAACGGTCGGTGGAAATATAAGCCGAAATATCCCAGCCTCCGCCGCCTAGATCGCTGACAAACACTTTGCGCCCGCTGAGGCGGCAGACAGCCGCCACAAAACTACTGGCCAGGACATGCTGTTGATGACAATGCACCACACTGACGTTGGCCAGATCCTTGTAGAGCCGCACACTCATCGGGTTACCCGGGTGTTGCCGCACCAGCCAGGGATTGCCGATCACGTGAACGTCCAACCCCCCAATGGTTTCGTGGCGTTCCTCGCCCTCGCCAAAGCAGACCAGAGAGGTGGGGACTTCGCTGGCCATATAGCGGGCCAACTCGAAGGCATAGCGCTCCGCACCGCCAATCACTCCGTTCCCGCGGCCAAACAACCGCGGAACGACGTGCAACACACGCAACTCTGATTTTCCGTTGAGCACGTCTAGGAGTTCTTGGGAGCTCCGACCTCTTCGGCGACCGCCGCAGTATTAGCCCAATTCAAACGCCGGATCATGCCATCCCAGGTTTGGGTCACTCGCAACGGCAGATAGGCACGCACCTGCGAATTCATGATCATCGGAATCATTACGGCACAGTACAGCACGGCCGCCGCGCACGCTATTCCGGCGACGTAAAGAAAACTGCCGTGCTGCCATCGAAAGCCGGCCGCCACGCAAATCGCACTCACGATCGCGAACCGCCAAAACCACGGCCAAATGGAAAATACAACCTTGGAGACAGGAACTTGAAGCTCACGGGCGAGGGGTAACAGGTTCCCCGGGAGGCTTACCAGGCACACGCCCAGAATGGAGCCGATGGGAGCGCCGATGGGCCCTATCCAGTGGACTAATGTGATTCCTGATCCGACGCTGAGAGCGCCGTCAATCAAAGTTGTGAAAGAGATTCGTCGTTCGTATCCAAGCGCGAAAATCGAATAGACGGAGGTGTTGTTCCACTGCCGCAACAAAATGTTGGCAACAAACAGGCATGTCAGCGGTAAACCACCAAACTGCCGTTCGCCGATCCACCAATTTACAAAACTGTGATTCACCGCTAAGACCACGCAAGCGATGGCGCCGATGGCCGTCAGCAAGATGAGCGTCAAAGTGGAGCAGGCGCGAAAAATCCGGTCGCGGCTCGCGCCCGTCTTCATCTCACTGAGGCCTGGCGCGGCCATCTCCATAATCATGTGTGACTGGTTTCCCAGCACGGTGATCAGCTTCCCCGTGCAGGCGTAGGGGACCACAGCGGCGGCCCCCAACAGCTTGCCGATGATGAGATAGTCGGTCGCCGCTACCAGCACCTGTGCGATCTGAGCGATACTTACCCACGACCCTTTGCCCAGCGCCCGAAAAATCTCTCGCATGGACAGCCAGGGTAGATGAGACGGAAGGACGCCTGGAAACGACGTGCGCAAGCGATAGAATGCCAGAACTGGCGGGAGCAACTGTCCCGCTATCCACCCAATTCCCAGCGAATACAATCCGAATCCCCACAGAACGAACAGGACCATGAGAGCCGTACTCAGTGCCCAACTAAACAGCTGGATCTTTCCGAGATACGCCATTTCCTGAAGTCCGTGGAGAGTGGCTTCAAAGATGCGTGTTGGGAACAGTAAAGTGAATCCTGCCAGAACCAACAGAACGGGCCCGCGGACCTGCGCTCCCATTGGCACGACAAACCACACAACCGCAGCAGCGATCGCGACAACCGGCGTTTGCCATAAGACAATTCGCGCGGTGCGGCCTATCGTGGTCGGCAGCGCTTCTCCGTCGGTCTCACTCACCATGCGCCCCGTCGCGTAGGCCGTATCACGCGGCAAGAGCGCGACCACGCCGAAATCCATCAACACCAGATAGGCCAAACTCTGCAACCCAACCAGCCACAATCCATAGTCATGCTGGCCGAGATGCTTGAGGAGAAATGGCGTTAACCAAAGCCCGACCAGCATGACGGTGCCCTGGCGTAAATAGCCAAAGGTCAAGCCCCCAATTAACCGGCGGCTCCGGCTCATGCGTTGCAGCTCCAGTTCTTTTCTCGCATCGTCAACGTAAACGAATCCTCAGCGCTCTGAAATATTTTCAAGCCGTAACGGTCGGCCGGTAGCGCTGTTGAGGCGCCACGGCTGGACCAACACGTCTTCGATTACTGTCCGTGACTTCGCCGAGGAGCCGTGGCCGAACGGCAATAATCCCCATACCCAGCAGGAAGACCGCGGTTCCGGGTATGGCGGTGAGCATTCCGGTTCCGAGTGTGGCCGTCACCAGTCCCACAATATCTCCGCCCCAAATCAACCTGCGGGTCGTAGCCCACGGTCCCTTGGAGAGGCTGGCCTTGGCCCGGCCCAGGAACCAGGCGATGAAGCCGATCCACAAAAGCAAACCGATCACGCCCTGCTCGCCAAGGATGCGGGCGTATTCGTTTTCCATTGCAATTGGATTTCTGACCTCGCCTTGCAGAAAATACGGGATGCTCGTTCCGCCGCCGCCTAGTCCATTCCCCATCGGGTACTCGAAAAGAATCTCGAAGAAGTCGCGGTTGACACTTCCCGAGATACGGTCTTCCACGTAGCTTGTGTCGGACAAGCTCTTAAATCGTTGAAAGCGCGCGTTCCCAAAAGCTATGGCCAGCATGACCGCGATGAGCCCCGCGAACATGAGCCGCCGGCTCGAACTCATCCGCCCGGTCCAGATGGCTACCAGCACCAGCGTAGCGCCCAGCACGAAATTCAATCTGGTTGCGGACATCAGGATGCCCAAAAGCGCCGCGCCCGTACCGACGACAGCCAGGAGACGAACTATACGGCGCTCGGCCACGCTCCAAGCACCCAGGAGAAACGGAAGTGTGCCCACCATCATGCTTCCAAATGCGTGCGCATTGATGAACGTCGCGGGAATCCGGTAGAAGCCGCCTGCGACGTCGGAACTGAGATAGATAATGATCGTGGCCGCGTTAAAGGGATAGAAGCGTGGAACACCCAGGAAGTATTCCGCGGTCGCAAAACCCAACGCAGCCAGGTTGAGGATTGCAAAGCCCACGGAGAGAGTTTCGAGATCCTCGCCGCGCAAGCGGCTCCCGAGCACAGCCATCGGGAGAAAGAGAATAGCGCCACGAAGCCCAACCAGGGACACCAGCAATGGCTGAAATGGCATTAACAACAGCAGACACGGCCAGATCATCAGGACCAGCATCCATGCGTGTAAGGCGCCTGAACGCTGCGACCGCCAGAAGCGCATCCAATTCTGTGAGAGGTAGAGGCCCAGCAGCGCGGCGTCAAAAATGAAGTGGGAAGCGGCGGTTGGCAGGTTCGCCCGAATAATCCCGTAGAAATAACCAACCGTGAAGACACCAATAATGCCAAAGGCGAGCGATCGCTTGCCGGCCCGAAACGTGGCGAAGAAAGCCACGAAGCAGAGAATGAGGGCGATCATCCGCCGATTCTCCAGTGACCGGTCATCAGCAGACTATTCCGGAATGCCAACCGCGAGGAAATGTGCATCAAGACTTCGATCTCCCCGCCAGTGAAACCATTCGCTGCGCCATGTCATTCCAGCCATATTGCCGCAGCTGTTCGCCGAATTCGCGGAACCTTAAGCTCCACGCCTCGTGGTTGGCGCGCCACATGCGAACCGTGTCAACCAGAGCGTCAACGTCCTCCGGATCGGACAGCAGCAGGGGGCGATCCTCCGGCGCGTATCGCTCCGCTACGCCTGCACTGGCGGAGATAATGGAAGGAATGCCGCGGCAAATAGCTTCCTGGACGTTGAGCCCATAGGCTTCATACCGAACCGGACTCACGAGCACGTCCGCGCACGCCAGCAGATCCTGTACGCGTTTTGAAAAGCCCAATATGCGGACGCGGCCTTCCAGGTTCCATTGCGCTACCTGGCGGCGGCACGTTTCCATAGCGTTGCCGCTTCCGGCCACCAGCAAGTCCACGTCCCAATTCGGATCGGCACAAAGCCTCTTCCAGGCTTCCAGCAAAGTGTCGAACCCTTTCCTCCGGTCAAGTCCCAATGAGCCAACGTAAACCGCGACCAGTTTGTCCGCTGAAATCTGAAAGGCCTGCCGGCTGGAGGCCTTTTCGCTTTCGGTTACCTGGCCCCACTCGGTTTCTGCTCCGAGATAGACAGTACGCACTCGTTCGGCTTCGACACCGAGGAGCTGAATCATATCCCGTGTGGTTCGGTCTGAATTGGTGATGAATAACCTTCCAACCCGAGCCGCAGCCTTCTCGCGTTTTCGCACCAGCCAGCGGTTTAGCATCTGCTTGACGCGAAACCAAAGCGGGCCAGCCTGAATCCCCGGGTCCCAGGCGTGGTGTACATAGTGAATCCAGTTGATTCCGGGCCACAGGCAGTTGTCGCCATTGACCACAACCTGGCTGTCGGGCCACTGCCGCTGTACTTGCCGGGCAACCTTGCGGCCTCTCCAATCCAGCAGCGGCTTGCCCAGAAAAAATGATCCGGCCGGTCGAGATACCTGGTGAACCGTGACGCGAGGATTGCGGGCGAAATCCGGATCGACGCTGTGGCATACCAAGTGAACCGGCGCGCCCTGGCTAACCAGATATTGCGCCAGCGCCAGATTCGCTTTATCCATCCCGCCGTTCAGGTGGAAACCGCCAGCCACGAGGACCCAGGGGGCTCGTTCAACCGCCTGAAACCCACTCGAGGAAGACGGGGTGAAGGCCTCCTGCATTGTAGAACCTTGCTTCAGCATTGGGCGTGCCCCGGGTTGCGTTTCTGGACCGGCTCGCGCATCAGGTCGTACAGGTTGCGCAGCTGTGCGGCTGGATCGCAAAGTTCGAGGGCCCGCTTCCTTCCGGCCTGTCCCAGCCGCACGCGCAGGTCCGCGGAGTTGATCAGGCGCGCCAACAACTCTGCCAGGTTTTCCGCATTTCCCGGCTCGGCCAATAGACCGCAGGACTCATCGACAATCTCCAACGCTCCGCCCATGGCGGTGCTCACCACCGGACGGCCCGCCCAAAGAGCTTCCACGAACACGATCCCGAATGGCTCCGGCCCCTCATTGGGTTGGCAGAAAATGTCGGCGCCGGCGAGCAATTGCGGCACATCGGAGCGTTGTCCAAGAAAACGAACACGGTCAGTCAAGCCCAAGCGCTCCACGGCGCGCGTCACCTTGTCGTAATGCTCCTGATCGGCGGGGTTCTGGGGCCCTCCGACGATCCAACAAACCCACTTTCCAATGGACTTGAGCCGCGACAATGCCTCCAAATGGAGCAAGTGTCCCTTCCACCATTCGAAACGGCTGACCTGCACGATCACTACCGTGTCGTCGTCCACGCCCTGATTCCGGCGCATCACCACTCGCCAATGAGAGGCTTCCGGTGAATCAGCCAGCGCGAGGGGACAGTACACAATTGAAGATCGGACGGCCGGATAGAGGTTCGTGATGGAACTGCCGACATAGCGGCTGGTCGAAATCGCCAGATCCGGCGTGATGCGCCGCGCCATGCGCTCTAACCAACTTTTACCGGAATGGTAGGAGTGGGCCCAAAAGACAAGCGGTGCGAAACTTTGTACTGTGGAACCAAACACCACCATGGGCCACGGCATGTGACAAATCGCAGCATCGAAATGTTCGCGGCTAAGAAGCTCGCGCAAGCGTCGCCGGGCGTGCCAAGCGGTCCATGGCCGGCTGAGCCGCACCTCCCCCAACATGTGCACCGGAACGCCCGCCGCGGTCAGTTCTATGCTGAGCCTGCCGGAATAACACAGAGCGAAGTGCGGTTCCATCCCCGGGCACAGATGCTGGAGACGCGCCATCGCAACCAGCAAAGTCTCCACGCCCCCATACAGGTTGCCCGCGTGGAGGTGAAGCACGCGCACACGCTTAGCCTGGCTTTCCACTCCTACTTCAACCAGGGCTTGCCGGGAAGACTGATTCAACTGTGCGCCTCGCATCTTACTCGCTAACCGCAGAAAGGGACGATGCTAACGGCGACCCGGATTTCGCGGGCATGGAAGCGGCTGCCCCGTACAACTCCAGCAATTCGGAAGCCAGCCTCTTGCCGTGATAGTGGCTCTCCACGGCGGCTCTCCCGGCGTCCCCCAACCGCACCCGCAGCGCCTCGTCGCGGCTGAGACGCTCGATCTGCCGCGCCAGCGCTGCCGCATCCCCCGGCGCATGCGCGAGCGCGTTGGTTCCGTCGGCAATCAATTCGGCGGCGCCGCCCGACTGGCTCACAATGACCGCTTTGCCGCAAGCCATGCCTTCGATGATGACCATGCCAAAGGGCTCCGGCTTCGTGCTGGCGTGCACCACAATGTCGAGAGAACGGATTGCGGCAGCGTTGTCTTCCAAGAACCCGGTGAAGCCGACGCGGCCGTCCAACTTTAACTCCTTCGCCTTGCGCTGAAGCTCTTCCACGGACCACTGGCTTCCGTCAGTTTGGTAAATCGGTCCGCCGATGATGTATCCACGAAGCGGCACGTCAGTGGGAATTCGTGCTAGCGCCTCCAGGAAAACTTCATGTCCCTTCCACAGAGCAAACGTCGCAATCAACCCCACTCGGACAGTACCGGGAGACGCGGGGGCGAGGCCGGCGGCGGCATCCAAGTCTATGCGCGCGCCGACGGGTGAAAACCGCTGGATGTCAACGGCGTTGTAGATTCGGACAGCCCGCACTCCGGGCAATGCGCGCTCCAGATCCTTGCCGACGCTATCCGAATTAACGATTGCGGCCGCGCACCTTTTGCGAAACGGCCAGAGCAGGCGGCGCATGAGCCGCCGAGAGCTGACGTAGTCGTGAATGTGCCACAGCAACGCGCTTCGACGCGGCCGGGTCCAGGCTCCTAACAGATGCATTTTGAAGCCATTGCTGTGGACAATGTCCGGTTGGGCCTGACGCAGCAAGCGGCCGAGCGAGCGCGCATAGGCTGCCGTTGCGATGACACTTTTCAGCAACGGGAAGACTCGCGTCGCACCTCCCGCGTCCCCCAAACGAGCCAATGCCGCAGGAAAAGGTCTCACCACCACGCGGACCCCCAAGTTGCGCGCGATGCCGGCGAGCGGACCGTCTTCGCCCAGCAGCAGCCAGAGTTCGTTCTCTTGGGCAGCAGCCCGCACGCTTGCCAGCATCTCTCGAAGGCTGGTCTCAGCGCCCCCCAGCCGGCCACTCGGACTGAGATATACGATTCTCACTGCACCTGTTTAATTGGTCGAGGCGAAGCGTTCGACTAACTTGGGAAAGAGCAACCGCGTGAAGTCCAGCGTAGCGGTCCGTTCCTTTTGCGAATACTCGCCCGGGACGGCCGTGACCAGGCGCACCAGGCTCACATCGGCGCGGCGGTACCGCACCAAGTCCGGCAGAAGCCTCAACTTTGCCTGGAATTCCTCAGCCCAAATGTTCCGGTTGTTTTGATACCAGTACAGAACGAGGATGTGATCCCCGGATTTTTCCATCACGTAGTCGTTGACCGGGATCGGTTCCCGGCGCCCGGGTACCGGAATAGAGTCGACTTTCGAAGACAGCACCAGCCAGCCGTTGCCCGGCAGGCAAATCCGCGGCGAGTGTGGACCATAGCTATTTTGGAGCGACTTGAAATACGCAACAAACAGGTTGACGGCCTCGCCCCTGGCGGGATCTACATAGTCGCGGAGAATGTACTCATCAGGCCTGAGATAATCGGTCACCGCCTGGTCCAGAGACTGCTCGCCTCCGGCGCGCCAACCGCCCAGATCCATGGGAATCAGATGCAAGCCCGGGATCGGAATGGTTCGCTCGTCGATGCTGATCATATGTGAGGCGGCAGCCTGCAGCACCAGGATCAGGCAGATCGCCAGGAACAGCACGTTGGCCGTCGATCGAAGAACTCCTGCGTTTTTAAGCATGGTGAGACCGCCAGAATTTCTGAAACCGAAGCATCCCGAGGTGTACACAGACGCACCCAATCGCAGCGACAATCACGCTGACGTAGCCGAAAGCCTCGTGCACGCTTCCTTCGACCAACGCGTGATTGTATTGGCCGGCAATACCCGATGCGATAATTCGCCCGGCATTCCCCAAAATCGCGATCGGCACGGCCAGGATCAGGATGAGCGCCCGCATCGCCTTGCCCTGCACGAAAAAGTAGTTGTACATCACGCACATGAACAGGATCGCCATAAGAGACCGGATCCCGCTGCAAGCCTCTTCGACGGACAACGTGATTCCGACCAGCTGCAAAACGTTGCCCTGCCGCAACACTGAGTACCCCATCGCTTCCAGGCAAACCTCGCCCAAACGGCTGGCCAGGAGCTGCAGACCCAAAGTCAGGCGCTCGAAAATAAAGGTCGGCGGGGCAATCATGAGTATCAAGGTGCACAACGGGTACATCAGCGCGCGGACCATGCGCCAACCGTAAACCGCTCCAATCGCTCCGACCAGAGCGATCAGAAACGACACACGGCTGACCCAGATCCATTGCGCTGCCGTACCCAGAATCGCCTGCGCCGCACCCCAGAAGAGCACCGCGACTCCCCAGCCGGACGGCTGAACCTGAGTCCGGCTGAGCCGGTCCCGCTGGGTCCACGCCATATACAACGCCGCCGGGATTACCAGAATGCCGTGTTCCATGTACGCAGCTTCGTCAAACCAGCTGCCATACATCTTGCCCAGAATCTGCCAGAACGCGACCACCAGCAGGCCGGCGATCACACCAAATCGCAGGTTATACGTTGCCGACGCGGTGCGAACTGATGCTACGGGTGGCTCTACCCTGCTAGATTCGGTTCGGCTCGCCATAATCGTAGTAGTATCGCCGTGCAGCATCGCCGCGGAGATCGTAGTCGGTTAAGACGGTTCCCAGGAGCGTCAGGCCGTCCTCCTGAATTTTCCGGTAGGCCTCCATGGCGCTCTCCCGGTCTGTAACACCGCATCGCAGCACCAGAATCAGCGCGTCCGTCAGCGGCGCCACGATGCGCGCGTCAGCCACACTCAGAATGGGAGGAGCATCCACGAGAACCATGTCATACTGCTTGACCAGGGCTTCCAGAATCGTTCGCAGCCGGGAGGAGTACAACGCTTTCGAGACATTTTGCGGAGTGACTCGATTGGGAAATACTGAAAGGCCCGGCAGGCCCGTGAAGACCCCTAGCTGTTCCGGGCTGTACTCACTCAGAGGCCGGTCATCGCACAGTACGTCAATGAGGCCCCATTCATTCGGGAGATTGAATTTCCGGTGCAGGTGCGGGCGCCGAAAGTCAGCGTCCACCAGCAATACCCGGCGATCCGTTTCCGCCAGAGCGATTCCCAAATTCTGTACGACCGTCGTCTTGCCCTCCGCCGGCCCCGGACTGGTAACCAGAATCATCTTCTGGACCTTTCCAGAAGCCTGATTTCTCAAGATGGAAGCAAGCGTGCCCCGGAACGACTCGGCAATGAAGGCCGGCCCGTTCTGCCAAGCCACCAACGCGGTGGCGGGATCTTCTCGCGTCCCGTTCGCGCGGGCGCCTCGGGAAAGCCGCCAGGCGGGCTTGTCCAACCCGTTCACGCTCGCCGCCAGGTTTGGAATCACGCCCAGCTCGGGTGCGTTGAAAAGCCGCCGGGAAATGCCCGGCTCCTTGATGCTGCTGTCCATGCGCTCGCGCAGGAAAGCGAATCCTGCAGCAACCACCATCCCCAGCATGGTGCCCATGGAAATATTCAAAATCGGAACTGGCTTGTAAGGCGCTTCCGGCGCCGTAGCAGGTTCCACGATGCGCACTGGATTCACTGGAACAGAACTGCTTAAGCCCGCTTCGTCTTCCTCTTTGAGAAGCGTCTGATAGTTTTCCCGCTGCATATCCACTTCACGCTTGAATGCGTTGTACTGGGCCAGTTTTCCGGCTTCCGCCCCGACCAGCTGCGATTGTCCGGCATAGGCCGAATTCAACAGCTTCTCTTGCCGCAGCGAGGCCTCGTAGTCGTTCTTGATGCGCTTTACGACGCTGGCGATCTCGTTGTCGTAGGCCTTCTGCACGGCCGAGATTTGCGCGTCCACCTTGCGAACTTTCTCGTGCTTGGGAGTGTAGATGGTCTCCAGTGCCGCCTTGTCCCGCTTCAACCCCTCCAACTGCTGCTGGTAGCTTCGCAGCGTGTTGTCATCCAGGATTTCCCCGAGTGATTCCGGAGGCGCCTTCTGGGTCAATTCATACCGCGTCTGCCGCGCGATCCGCTCGGACTGAATCCTGGCCAACTCACCCTTCAGTTGGGCCAGCTTGGTGTCGTCGAGCGGGGCGTCCTGTCCTGCGAACATGTTGCCGGACGACTTGAGGAAATCCTGGAATTTGTTTTCCGCATCCTGCACCTGCGATTTGGCGTCCTCAATCTGGCCAGCCAACCATTCCGTGGTCTTCCGAGCCGTTTCCACACGGGATCGCAGACTGTCTTCCACGAATTCCGCGGCCATGGCATTGAGGAACTGCGCCGCAACGTCAGGGCTGGTGGATTCGCAGCTCAATTCGATCAACCGGGTACCGGTAACCGGCCGCGCATCAAACGTGCCCATGGCCGCGTTCAACCCGCTCTTGGCGACCTCTAGTGGATCTACAGTCGTCGGGTGAAGTCGGCTGCGCAACCGCGAGAAGAGACCGCGGCCTGTCGGCACCAGGGGCACCGTCTCGGCCTGCATGCGCTCGGCGCCGCGCCCCAGAAAGGTCCCGCCTCGCAATATGTTGATCTGGGTTTGAATATCCCGTTCGCTGGTCCCGTCGTTCTCGGGCCCCGCGTTGCTCCTGACCAGGCCGCCGCTCGAACTCTGGACTTCCAGCAAGAGCCGGCTCTTGTATCTCGGCGTGCTCAAGACCACCGAAGTGAACCCGGCCGCGGCGCCCAGGATCATCAGCGCGAGCACGAGCAACCAGTACGTTCTCAGTAAATGGCCGACATTGATGGACTCGCCTGGCTCTTCTGTGCCGGGACTAACCGAACCGTACGCCGGCCGCCCCGCATCGGCGAGCAAAACGGAATCCGGGTAGATTAGGCTTTGCTCGACTTCGCCTGGCTGCCTGTCGCCTCCTGCGTCAGGTAGGAGCCTCATGTGTTCTGTTCGTCTTTCCGGCCGTTGTGGCCATTTGGCTTGGTTCCGTTGCCCAGGGCCGGCCCGCTGGTATCCTCGCCCGGGCGGTTGGTGGACAAGACTCGCAACTGCTCGCTCACCTCCGCGATCATCCGTTCCAAAACACGGATCTTCTCATCCAGCTCCTGGTCTTCCCGTTGCCGTTGACCATCGGTGATGAGCCTTTGTACCGCGTTGCGGGCCAGGTCGGAAACGCTGCGCGCACCAGCCTGCTCACATACACTCACAAATTGGCGGAACTCGTCTTCTGAGATCCGGAAATAGACTAAGCGTTCCCTCGGTCTCAATACTGCCACGGTATTTCTCCTAGCGGAATCGATTGCATGGTTTTGGCGACGGTTCGGGATGATTCAGGACACGCTACCGCCATTTCAGTCCCATCTTCGTGGTTCTGACCTGACGCCCGATCGTGCTTGCGTCTTTGCACTCCAGGAGGTCCTGGATTTTACATTTGTCAGTCGCGCTGTTTGGAGTATGGCGGATTGCACTGACAAGTGTCAATGAACTCCACGACCTAGGCGGATCCAAGGAGTACCAGTACTGGCAATCCCCCTCATAAATAGGCGAAACTAGACTACAAATGCAGGCAGCACGAATTGCCTTCGCTCTGGCTTGGCTGGGCTTTTGCGGGTCCTTTCTCTTGGCCCAAAGGAAGCCAGCCACCTCACCAGACCAGTCAAACGTTCTTTTGTGTGTCAAAGGCCTCTCCGGCTGTGACATTTCAAGGCTAACGCCGGACGAAATCAAGCAGGTCTCCCAAGCCTCACGGAAGCGTAATGTAGATTACTGCCTGGACGCTTCCACCCTGTGCGATCCCACTCGCCTCTCTTCGACTGAGGTCAAGGCGGTGGAAGCATCCCGCTACCGGCAGAACATGGACAAGTGCCTCCAGGGCTCCCCCTCCTGCGCTCCGCTCCTGCTCACACCGAAAGACGCTGCCTCGGTGCAGAGCGCCGCCTCCGGACGAAACTTCGATAAGTGCATGGATGGATCGGCAACCTGTGATCCTGGCCGCTTGACACCCGCACAAGACAAGGCCGTACAAGTAGCAGCGGCTCGCAGGAATCTCGATCGTTGTCTGGCGGGATCGCCCAATTGCGATCCCTTGCGGCTGACGCCCGCCGAGGCAGGCCAGATGAAGGCTGCCGCGTTGCGGCGCAATCTGGACCGCTGCCTGGACGGTTCTTTCAATTGCGATCCCCTGGTTCTCAGTGCGTCGGAAGCGAAATTGGTCCGCGAAGCCTCGGAACGCAAAAACCTCGCAAACTGCCAGGACGGATTGGCCAATTGCAAGCCACTGGAACTGGGACCAGCGGCCTTGGCCGCCGCCCGCAGCGCGCTCGAAGCTCGAAACGTGGAAGCCTGCAAGCGCGGCCAGCCCAATTGCGATCCGTCGTTGCTGAACGGGCCGCAGATGGCGTCGGTCGCGGCGGCGTTCCAGCAACGCCGCAAACAGATGCAGCAGGCCCGGCCGCAGCGTTGATTCCAGCGAAAGCTAATCGGCAACGTCGACAGTTTGCAGGCGCCTCGGTGTTTCGGCTTCAGGGGCGCGCGGCTTTTCGAAGATGGCGAACTCGTGCCCATAGCAGTATCGGTTCGCTTCCACGGAGTACAAACATGTTAAGCCTCGTGACTCGGCCCACGGACGAACCATGGAAACTGGTGCTTCGTGGATCCACTGTTGCGCGATAACAAGGTCATGGAGCCGCGCAGCGGCGTGACGCCACCACGGTCCGGACGCCATGTCCTTGTACACGAGGCGACCCCCGGGAGCCAGGCGATCGATCGCGGAGAAGAGAAATCGCTCTTGGTCGGTTTGCGGCACGTGGTGAACCACGTCGATCACTGTCACGACATCAAACGGTCCGTCCGGCAAAGCCTGGTCGGAAGGCAAACACTGGAATTGAAGATGACTGCCAAGCTCCCGCTGATTAACAATGTGAGACATATGTTGGGCGCATCGGATGGCCTGCGCGGACGAATCCACGCCGAGGCCTTGAATCCTGCGCCCCAGCATCGCCAGGAGTCCCAGAAAGAGACCGGCGCCACAACCGATGTCTAAGACCGTGCTGCCGGAAGGAATCTCGGGAGCCAGCAATTCGAAGGGGCAAATGTAGGGACGCCAGCGTTGCATCAGCCGGAACACCGGAGGCGCATCTCTGAACACATCCTGAGCGATGCCGCTGAAATTCTCTGTGAGAAACGCTCCTTGGCGGGCCTGCACGATCTCGCGAGTGTTGATCATTGCTTCTCGTAGATCCCAGCCGCGACGGGATTGTTTCCTTCAGCGCGAAAATCGAGGCTAGGCGAGACCATTCCATAACAAAGTGAGGTTAGTAACTCTCGGACAGGTGAGTTACTAACACAAGAAGGTTACTAACACTTTAGCGGTGGAATTTGTCGCTGGATGGGCAAGACGCTGCTGTGGACCTGAAATCAGGCTCTGTCGTGATGATTGGTTAACTCTGCTGCTTGGCAACCCACACTTCGTAAATCCCGTATTCTTTTTCCTTTACGAAGTTATCTTCGATCCACGCCTTCAGCCGGGGCATGTGCGTCAGCCATTCCGCATCCTGGCCGCCAGCCCAGGACACTTTCTCGATGATCACAGTGCGTATTGATTTGCGGCTTAATGAAGCGGTCACGATTTCGTCGACACCCGCTACGTCTTCACGGAGGTAGCTGTGGTCGGCGAGAAAGTACAACCAGGGCTGTGGAGAAATGCTGTGATGGAGCCCATACAACATCGTCGCGTCGCCAAAGACAAAGAAATTACCGCGGTGTTGCGCCAGCCAGTTGTTCACGCCCTCGAAGTCCGATTTCCGAAGCCACCATTCTCCAGCCGATGTGGAGTGGCCAGGCTCCACCAATTCCAAGCGATCGGCATAGGAAAAATCGGCCCACTTGACACGCCGCAGTCCGTCAACATCGAGCATCCCGCCAAAGCGGCTCTGGGACGTATACTCCTGAACAAATCGCTTCCAACTCACGCGGGCGCCTTGCAAGATCATGGGCACCCACACTAGAACCAAGATCGCGATAAGCAGCGCGCGGCACGCCCGCCCGGAAACGACGGCGTGCAGATGTTTCGTGCCGGACGACAGTGACCAGCGAGCGCCCTCACGCCCCAGCACCCCCGCCAGGATGCCCAGACTCAGACCACTGGCCAGTCCAATGAAAGGGAGCCCGTTTTCAGCCTCGTTCACCGTGGCAAAGATAAAGAGCTCTTGGAACACCAGACAAGAGAGTGTGATCCAGCCGGCCAACGCATAAGTCTTGCTCTGCTCGGGCGATTGGGGCCAACGCAGAACCCCAGCCAGTAGCGCTCCCAATCCAATCAGAGCCAGAAACAAGGCGGACAATTTCAAGGACAACGGGTAGGCGCCAAACGTAAAGAACCCCGTAATAAACACCGTTGGGTTTACGGGAGTCCTCTGGTCCGCCAGGCGCCGGGTAATCTCGATGGAATAGTGAAAAAACTGCCGCGGCTCTGAAAACAGCCACAGCCACGCGAAGAACGCGGCCGAAGCGATCGAAAATCCGCTCAACTGAGCAGCCAGCCTCAGCAAGGCGGTTCGCAGCGCGCGCGGGTGAAGATGAGGAACGACGGCAACACCGGCAACAGCCGGAATGAACAGCACACCCGCATTCTGTTTCGACAGAACTGACACAACCATCAACACGCCTGCGCAGGCGTGCAGCCAATAGACGCGCGAGCCAACCAGGAACTCGGCTTCCAGCGCGACGAATAGAGCGACCAGGCCGAAGAAAAATGCGGTCTGCTCAAACCAAAGCGTGCCGAATGGCGCCTGGAACCAGCAAATAGTGGCGATACCGGCAAGAAACGCAATTGCTCTGGCATCCGGCAAGAGCCGATACACAATTCGCATCACCAGCAAGCCGGCAACGGCGTTCAGCACCGCGGCGGACAAGACTGTGGCGGAAAAATTCACGCCAAACACCATGAAAAACAACGCTTGGACCACAAAGGTGACTGGGCCGAAGGGGTAGAGGACATCCCGATACGGGACCTGGCCCTGCAGGAGCCGCCAAGCTCCATCAAAAATCATGGATTGATCCTGCAAGAACAATCCCCGGTGCCCGCAGTACCAAACCAGCAGAAAACCGAGAACAGCGACGATACCATTCGCCAAAAGCCACCGCGAACGCATTTGTGCCCGATCACTCGTCGACGGCGGCATACCCACGTATTTTAGCGTCTCCGAATTCCTGGGAGCAGATTACACTGGTGTAGGAAGTACTGGCCTTGCAAAAGCGTGCACGAACTGGACGCGTCAACTGAAGTCGCCATGTCGTCGTTTGGCCCCCTTGTCATCCGAGCGTTCACCCAGCGCCCCACACGGACGCTGCGCACCGCCACGCGGACTGTGGTGTGCGTCCTGGCGTTCCTGACAGCCGCTTCCCTCGGCGCGGCGACTGTGCCCACGTTTACGCGAGACGTTGCCCCAATCCTCTTCAAGAACTGCGTGCACTGCCATCGGCCAGGCGACATCGCTTCGCACGTCCCGTTTCTATCCTACGAGACGGTCCGGCCGTGGGCGAAAGCGATCAAGCAAGAAGCGGCCTTGCGCCAGATGCCTCCCTGGTCTGCCGATCCCAACGCCAGCGTTCGGTTCCGCAACGACCCGCGCCTTAGCCGCCAAGTCATCGATACTCTGGTCGCCTGGGTCAATGGGGGCGCTCCGAAAGGGGACGACACCAATCTTCCGCCACTACCAAACTCTGACGGCTGGCTTCATCCGGAAGGTTTGAAGCCCGACTTGGTCATCTCCATGCCTGGCGAGTTTCATGCTCCTGCAAAAGGCGCGATCCCTTACGTGCGGTTCTTTGCGAAAGTGCCCTTCCTGGAGGACAGATGGGTGGTTGCGAGCCAGGCCCGCCCTTCCAATCCAGCCATAGTGCATCACATGGCGATCACCGAGGTGGAACTGGCCAACGGAGTTACTCCGGAGGATCTTGGCCCGATGGCTTTGCTCGCGCGCCAGCTAGGTCTTCCAAGTGGTCTGGCTGGAGCCCGGCCCGCGGTCACGGTTCCTTCCAATCCTGCAACCTTCGACATGCTGGGTGTCTACACGCCTGGTACGACATTCGAAATGTACCCGGACGACAGCGCCAAGTTGCTTCGAGGCGGAAAGAACATGTACCTCGACTTCAACGTCCACTACCAGGCCACGGGGAAACCGGAGACCGACCGCTCAACCATCGCCTTCTGGTTCCGGAAAGGACCGCCGAAACACCAAATATTCCGGGTTCCTGCTGTCGGAGAGACGATTATAGCCAACGGCAAAGAGCTACTGATGGATACTCCGGGAGTCAAGGCGGAAGGCACCCGCGTTGCGATCCCGCCCATTCCGCCTAATGACGGAAAATATGAACTGGTCAGCGTGACCGGGTTCCCGGAGCCGGTCACCATTTACCAGCTCCAGCCCCATGCGCACCTGCGTGCGAAGGACTTCAACTACTCCATTATTTTTCCGGACGGGCGGGAACAGTCGCTCCTCAATGTGCCGAAATATGATTTCCGGTGGCAGCTAGCCTACGAACTCGATGCGCCGCTCCATCTGCCGGCAGGCAGCAAGATGATCGTTACAGCGCACTACGACAATTCGCTGAACAACAAATACAACCCGGCCGCGGACCAACCGGTGTACTTCCGCGATCAGAACCAGAGCTGGGACGAAATGTTCACGCCCTTTGTCCAGTACAGTCTTGACAACCAGGACCTCACCGGCCCCGGCAGGATAGAAAAACCTCTTGAAAGCGTCGCGCGAGGCACCCTTGAGATCGCCGAGGTGGTTGGCTGTTTGGAACAGGGCCCAGGTTCCTTCTGGACGCTTGCCCGCGCGAGTGGCCCCGTGACCTCCACCACCCAGTCAACGACCTCGGTAGCCGTGAAGGCTGCGGCCGTCAAGCCGTTGGGCGAACATCGGTATTCTCTTCTAGGAGTGGCTGCTTTCCATCCTTCCGACTCATTGGGTGGGAAGGTCGCAATCATAGGCATTCTAATCCCCAGGGCCGGACAAACTAATATAAACATTACGTCCTTACAGATGGTTAGTAAGACCTGCCCCTAAGGTAATAAGGTAAAATACCTATAACTCCCTTAGTACTTGAGACTTGACGCCGGTTTAGAACTCTGGCACGATTAGTTCTGTGTGCTCATCTGATGGGCGATAAGAGGTGGCTAACTTTTGTACTGGTGACGTGTGCCTCGTTGCAGGCTCAAGTCGCCGTGACGACTCAGCACAACGACCTGAACCGTACCGGGGCGAACCCCAACGAGACAATTCTCAACACTTCAAACGTCAACGTCAACACCTTCGGTAAGCTTTTTTCTCACGCCGTCGACGGCCAGATTTATGCCCAGCCGCTGTATGTCCCCAGCGTTCAAATTCCGGGCCAGGGAACGCACAACGTAGTCTTCATTTGCACCGAGAATAACAGCGTGTACGCGTTTGATGCGGACAACGCTGCGGCCTGGGCTCCGCTCTGGCGTGTGAATTTCGGTCCCACAACGTCGGCCGTTTTTGACTCAGTCCAGCCGCAAATCGGAATAACTTCGACTCCCGTCATCGACACGACGTCGGGGACGCTGTACGTGGTCAACAATACCGTATTGAACGCGGCGAGCGTCTATCAGCTGCACGCACTCGACATTACGACCGGCAATGAGAAATTCAATGGCCCGGTAACGATTCAGGGTAGCGTCTCCGGCACGGGCGACGGGAGTAACAGTGGAACGTTGACGTTCAACCCTAGCTTGCATTTTCAAAGGCCGGGACTCTTACTCTCCAATGGCAAAGTGTATGTGGCGTTCGGCTCTCACGGCAACGACCAGGTTCCGTGGCATGGCTGGATCTTTGCCTTCAGCGCGAGCACACTCCAGCAGACCAGCCTTCTCTGCTTGACTCCCAATGGCAACGGTGGGGGAGTTTGGACCGGCGGAATGGGTTTGGCAGCGGACGCATCCGGCAATCTCTTCATTGCAACGGGGAACGGAACCTTCGACGCCAACTCGGGTGGCACCGATTATGGTGACAGTATCGCCAAGGTAAGTACTGCAAGCGGTCTAGCGGTTTCGGACTACTTCGCGCCATCCAATCAATCAACCCTCGACACTGCTGACGCGGATCTCGGATCCGCCGGTCCCATCCTGATACCTGGTTCATCGCGGGTCGTGGAGGGAGGAAAAGAAGGAAAAGTATTTGTCCTCGACCAAGCCAATCTCGGCCATTTCAACAGCACAACAGACCAGGTTGTTCAGGAGTGGCAGGCAACTACGAATTTGCTGGCGACAGGACAAGGTGGAAGCTTCGGTACAGACTGGGTCTACTATAACTCGAAGTTGTATCTTTGGGGAAATTCGGACTTCCTGCGCGCGTTTTCTTTCAATGGCTCTACGTTTAACACCACTCCGGTCTCCGTCGGCACAGTCCAGGCACCCGCAATGGCGAACCCCTATGGTTACTCCAGCGAGCCGTCCATGTCGCTGTCGGCGAACGGAACCACGGCTGGCTCGACCATCATCTGGGCCGCGTATGCCACGTCCGGCGATGCCGACGGGTATCCCCACCCCGGAATTCTGCATGCCTTCGATGCCGCCGACCTTAGGAAAGACCTCTGGAACAGCGGCCTGAACAGCAGCCGCGATTATGCGGGATCGTGGGCCAAATGGTCTGCGCCGACCATCGCCAACGGAAAAGTCTACCTGGCTACTTTCGATGGAGCCTTCAATGTGTTCGGCCTCCTGTCGCCGGGAGGGGGATCTCTGGTTGGAACAGGAGACAACTCACAAACGGGAGCGAACCTGACCCTCGAGGGCGCAACCGATTGGGTGCACTGGGGAGACGCCACGTTGAACCGCAAGGCAAACGTCACCGCTCAGATCAGCACGTACAGCACAGTTGCCCCTGGAACGGTGTCGATTGCCAACGTCGACCCACGGCCCTTGAGCTGGACCGATGGCGCGCCCACCGCATCCAGTACGAACAACACCGACTACGCTTACATCGGTGGTGTTGCCAACGGCTTTTCCCTCATCGCCCCAGCGGACGCCACTACCCGCACACTGATCCTGCATGTCGGGGGCTGGAGCAGCGGAGGCACTCTGACCGCTCATCTGTCGGATGGATCGGCGCCTGACTTCACCGATACCACCGCGAGCACCAGCGACCAGTATGACCGCAATTACACCCTGACCTACAACGCTGCTGGTCCGAATCAAGCCTTGACGGTCAGTTGGGTGCTGACGTCGGGAGGCGGTAGCGTTCATATCAGCGGGGCGGCACTTTCGGGCGGAAGCAGTGAGCCGATGGGAAATATTACGGCGACGGCTGGGGCGCCACAGAGCGCGACGGTGGGGACCGTGTTTGCGACTGCTCTGCAGGCCACGGTTCGGGATGCTGGCAACAATCCGGTGAGCGGTGCGACGGTGACATTCATGGCGCCAGGCAGCGGCGCCAGCGGAACCTTTGGTGGTTCCTCGACGGTGACTACCAACAGCAGCGGCGTAGCGACAGCGCCCACCTTCACCGCCAACTCGGTGGCCGGCAGCTATACCGTGACCGCCAGTGTGGCTGGGATTACCACTCCGGCCAGTTTCAGCCTGACGAATACTGCCGCCGCAGCAGCGAGTGTGACGGCGACGGCTGGGACGCCACAGAGCGCGACAGTGGGCACTGTGTTCGCGACTGCTCTGCAGGCCACGGTTCGGGATGCTGGCAACAATCCGGTGAGCGGCGCGACGGTGACATTCATGGCCCCGGGCAGCGGCGCCAGCGGAACCTTCGGTGGTTCCTCGACGGTGACTACCAACAGCAGCGGCGTAGCGACAGCACCCACCTTCACCGCCAACTCGGTGGCCGGCAGCTATACAGTGACCGCCAGTGTGGCTGGGATTACGACTCCGGCCAGCTTCAGCCTGACGAATACTGCGACTGTGTCGGGAGGCGGCGCCCTGTCGGGCGTGGGTAACAGCATCACCACGGCAGCCAGTCTGACAACGGAGGGAACCTCGGATTGGGTGCACTGGGGCGATGGCAGCCTGAACCGCAAGGCCAATGTCACGCCTCAACTCACTACCTATAGCGTCGTAGGCGTTGGAACGGTGTCGATTGCCAACGTCGACCCAAGGCCCTTGAGCTGGACCGATGGCGCGCCCACTGCATCCAGCACTAACAACACCGACTACGCTTACATCGGTGGCGTAGGCAACGGCTTTTCCCTCATCGCACCGGCGGACGCCACCACCCGCACACTGATCCTGCATGTCGGGGGCTGGAACAGCGGAGGTACTCTGACCGCTTATCTGTCGGATGGATCGGCGCCTGGCTTCACCGATACCATCGCGAGCACCGGCGGCCAGTATGACCGCAATTACACCCTGACCTACAACGCTGCTGGTCCGAATCAAACCTTGACGGTCAGTTGGGTGATGGCGTCGGGAAGCGGTAGCGTTCATATCAGCGGGGCGGCACTTTCGGGCGGAAGCACGACGCCGATGGGAAATATTACGGCGACGGCTGGGACGCCACAGAGCGCGACGGTGGGGACCGTGTTCGCGACTGCTCTGCAGGCCACGGTTCGGGATGCCGGCAACAATCCGGTGAGCGGTGCGGCGGTGACCTTCATGGCGCCTGGCAGCGGCGCCAGCGGAACGTTCAGTGGTTCCTCGACGGTGACTACCAACAGCAGCGGCGTAGCGGCAGCACCCACCTTCACCGCCAACTCGGTGGCCGGTAGCTATACCGTGACCGCCAGTGTGGCTGGGATTACCACTCCGGCCAGCTTCAGCCTGACGAATACGGCGACTGTGTCGGGAGGCGGCGCTTTGTCGGGCGCGGGCAACAGCAACACCACGGCTGTCAATCTGACAACGGAGGGGTCCTCAGATTGGGTGCACTGGGGCGATGGCAGCCTGAACCGCAAAGCGAATGTCACGCCTCAACTCAGCACCTATAGCA
>DATJWO010000010.1:0-10528 GCA_035501155.1 Bryobacteraceae bacterium | reverse complement strand
GGAGGTAAATGTGGAAATTCTAGTTTGCATAAGAAGAGTGCCCGACACATCGGAGAACGAAATCACGCTCAATGCGGACAGAACCGACATCGAGCGCGAGGAACTGGTCTATTCCATCAACGAACCTGACAACTATGCGGTCGAAGAGGCTCTGCAGATCGTCGCGCGCTGCGGTGGAAACGTCACGGTCGTGACGGTAGGCGGCGAGGACGACGAAGAAGTTTTGCGGCGCGAGATGGCCATGGGCGCAAACCACGGCGTTCTGCTGTCTGACGATGTATTTGGCGGGTCGGATGGACGTGGCCTCGCCACCATCCTGAAAACTTTCGTGCGGAAAGGCAACTATGACCTGATCCTCACCGGCGTGCAGGCGGAGGACGGGGGCGCCCAGGTCGGCGGAATGCTGGCGGCAATGCTCGACTACCCATTTGCCTCGCTGGTGAACTCCATCGAGGTCGGGCAGGGCAAGAAGCTGAAAATCAGCCGGGAGATCGAAGGCGGGAACAAGGAGATCAGCGAGATTGATCTTCCCTGCGTGCTCTCCATTCAGACCGGCATCAATGAGCCGCGCTACGTCGGTATGCGAGGCATCCGAGCGGTGGCTTCGGTGCCGGTGCCAATCTACGGCGCGGCGGACCTCGCCCTTGACCCCGGCAGTGTGGGAGCAACCGCGGCGAAAGTGAAACGCGTGGACTATTTCCTTCCCACGCTGGGCGGTGGCGCAGAAATGCTCACCGGCAGCAGGGAAGAGAACGCTGAAAGAGTTCTGGAGCTGGTCGCAGCCAAAGGAGGGTTGAAATAATGGCGCGCATTTTTGCTTACATCACGCACAAAAGCGGCGTGGCCGATGACTCCGCCGCCGAATTGGCAGCCGCTGCCAGAAAGATCGACGCCAGCGCGTCTCCCACGGCGATTGTCATTGGGGCTGGTTCCGAGCTGGATAGTGTCTGTTCCACTCTTCTTTCTCTCTACGCCGAAGTTTGGAAAATCTCCAGCGAGGCCTTCGCCCATCCCAATGCGGAGCTGATTCGGAAAGCTTTGGTGAAGCTGCTGCCGACCGGCAGCATGGTGCTGGTTGCACATGAGCACTTCGGAATTGACCTTGCCCCAGGGCTTTCCATCAAGCTGGACGCCGCTTTCGTCTCTGACGTGGTAGGAATCGATGGACTTGAGGGCTCTTCACTAAAGCTGGTCCGCCAGGAATTTGGCGGGCAAGTGAGCGCGCACGTTCACTGCGATATCTCCGGCGGCGCTGTGGTTAGCGTGCGCCCGGGTGCATTCAAACCGCTGCCGAGCACGGCTGGCGACGGGGCGGTGGTCGATAAGTCGTCCGAGGTTGGCGTTCTCAGCGCAGGCCGCCGCTTTATCGAAACGGTCGTCGCCGAGGCCGGTGATGTGGACATTACCAAGCACGCCGTGCTGGTCTCTATCGGGCGCGGCATCCAGGAAAAAGACAACCTCGGCATCGCCCAGGACCTCGCCGACGCGCTGGGCGCGGCGGTGAGCTGCTCGAGGCCCGTGGTTGACGCCAAGTGGCTGGAGAAATCCCGACAGGTTGGCTCGTCGGGAAAGACGGTCAAGCCCAAAGTCTATCTGGCGTGCGGCATCAGTGGCGCGTTCCAGCATCTGGCCGGCATCAAAGGCAATCCGTTCATCGTTGCCATTAACAAGAACCCCAAAGCCCCGATCTTCCAGGTGGCGGATATTGGAATTGTGGACGACATCCTGGAGTTCCTGCCCGAACTCACCAACAAAGTCCGCGAGATGCGCGGCGTTACCGCAAAGTGAGGCACTAACCATGATTACGAGCAAAACGCTGAAGCTGAGTGTGAAATCCCTCCGCGAGTTCGCCAAGAAACGCCTGCCGGATGAAACCCTGATTGAACTGGACGAGCGCGACGAATGCCCCATGGACATCGTGCAACACATGTGCAGTCCGGACAAATTAGGCATTCAACTCCTGTTCATTCCCGAGGAGTTCGGCGGCATGGGCGGCAACACCTTCGACGTATATTGCGTGTGCGAAGAGATGGCGCGCATTGACCTCGGTGTGGCCACCTCGGTGCTGGCCACGTTTTTGGGTAGCGATCCCATCACCGTGGGAGCCACTCCGGAACAAAGGAAGATTTGGCTCGGCCGCATCGCGGAAGAGGGCCTGCTGTTCGCCTACGGCGCCACCGAGCCGGAGGCCGGGAGCGACCTGGGCGCACTTCGAACCACGGCAGAAAGAGTCAGCGAGAACGGCAGGGTCATCGGGTACAAGATCACCGGCAACAAGCAATGGATCAGTAATGGCGGAATCGCCGGTGCTTACACCATTCTCGCAAACACACCCAGCGGCCCCTCCTGGTTCATCGTGGAGCAAGGCGCGAAGGGCTTTACCCACGACAAGCCAGAAGACAAGCACGGTATCCGCCTGAGTAATACGGCGGCCCTTGCCCTCGACAACGTCTATGTGGACGCCAACCGGCTGGTCGGAGGAGTGGAAGGCCAGGGACTAAACCAGGCGCAGGCGGTGTTTGGCTACACGCGCCTGATGGTGGCGGCGTTCGGCCTCGGCGCCGGCTGGTCCGCACTGGACCGTGCCATTCCCTATTCCACCAAGCGCATCCAGGCGGGAGCGCCCCTCTCGGAGAAGCAGGGATACACCCACAAGCTGATCGTGCCCAACGTGGCGCGGCTTGAAGCTGCACGCGCTTACATCGAAGAAACAGCGGAGCGCATCGACGCCGGCACCGAAGGCAGCCTCAACACGGAAGGCGCCATCGCGAAATACATGGCGACCGAAGCCGGCAATCTGGCCGCCGACGCCAGCATTCAAGCCCTGGGTGGATACGGCTACACCCACGAATACATGGTGGAAAAGATCAAGCGGGATGTGCGCATCACCACGATTTATGAGGGTACCTCCGAAATCATGGAGATGACTATCAGCCGCGACCGCTGGCAGATCCACCTCAAGAGCCGCGGGCAGCACTACCACGATCAGGCGAGAAAGTTCGAAGAGCTGCACGCGCGCCAATCCAACGTCGGCGCTGACAGTGCGGCCCTGGCGTTGCACGCGCTGGCTGAAGTGATGGAGAAGGCCCGGGTGGCGCGCCTCACCAGGTACCAGCACATTCTTCTTCGCCTGGGCGAATTGATCGCTTACGCGGAGAGTGCCGGCAGCCTGGCCCGGCGGGCTTCCCTGGCGGCGGAAAACAAGCTGAACGAAAAGGCCAACCGCCGCTTCGATGCCACGGCGCTGGCAGCCATCAGCCGCGTCTTCGCCCGCGAGGCGGCGCTCAAAGTCGCCGAGGACGGCCTGCGCTGGGTTGTCGGGGCGGGAGGTCTAAACGACGCCGAGATGCCTGCGTTTGAAGCAAGTCTGGGTCTGCCGGCGATCCATCGTGCTCAAGCGGGGCTGCTTGCAGATTTGGATTACATCGCGGATGTGCTGTACGGCCGCGCGGCCAAGCGGAGCGAGCTTGCTGCGTAGCAATGCGGAAAGGTTCCTAAGAGAACGCTTCCGCGTGCTAGATGAGTATATGTGGTCTTAATTTGTTGCAGGAGCCGCAGTCATGGAAAACACTTCTTATCGAGCTATTGCGATCGTAGGCGCAGGCGCCATCTTGCCGGATGCCCCCAATGTTCCCGCTTTCTGGGAGAACATCAAGAGCGGCCGCTACAGCATCACCGAGGTGGATCGCGAACGTTGGGACCCGGCGCTCTATTACGATCCCGACACTCACGCTCCGGATAAGACGTACTCCAAAATCGGCGGCTGGGTGCGCAACGCTCCTTGGCAGCCAGCGAAGTGGCACCTGCCGGTCCCGCCCCGGGTAGTGGATGCCATGGATGGCGCCCAGAAGTGGGCCATCGCCTGCGCCCGCGAAGCGTTGGAAGATTACGGCTACCCCGAGCGGCCGCTTGATCCCAATCGCACCGCGGTCATTCTCGGCAATGCCATGTCGGGCGAGAGGCACTACCTCACCGCGCTGCGCATTTACTTTCCGGAATATGCGCGGGAACTCTGTGAAGTTGCCAGCTTCGTCACGCTGCCGGAAGCGCTGCGCAAGGAGATTACTCGCGAACTGCAGGATCGCATCGCCAAACATTTCCCCGAAGTCACCGAAGACAGCATGCCCGGCGAACTGTCGAACTGCATCGCCGGGCGCATTGCCAACCTGTTTAACTTCCACGGACCCAACTACGTTTGTGACGCGGCGTGCGCCTCCGCCATGGCGGCCATCAGTTCCGCGATTGAGGGACTGGTAGAGAAGGACTTTGACGCCGTGATTACCGGCGGCATTGACCGCAACATGGGGGCATCCACGTTCGTGAAGTTCTGCAAGATAGGAGCGCTGTCGGGCACGGGCACCCGCCCCTACGCAGAAGGGGCTGACGGCTTCGTGATGGGTGAAGGTGCGGCAATTTTTCTGCTCAAGCGTCTGGCGGATGCGGAACGCGATGGAGACAAGATCTATGCCGTGCTTCGCGGCCTGGGCGGTTCCAGCGACGGGAAAGGGAAGGGCATCACCGCGCCCAATCCTATCGGCCAAAAGCTGGCAGTCGAACGTGCCTGGCAGAATGCCGGATTATCGCCCGCAACCGCGACCTACATCGAAGGCCACGGCACATCCACTCGCGTGGGCGACGTCGTCGAGGCGCAGAGCATGGCGGATGTGCTCAGCACTTATCATCTCCCCATACATTCGGTTGGACTGGGCTCAGTCAAGTCAAACTTTGGCCATCTCAAGGGCGCCGCAGGAGCGGCGGGATTGCTGAAAACCGCTTTGTCGCTGCGCGACAAGGTGCTGCCGCCCAGCGTGCACTGCGAGCGTCCCAATCCGGACATCGATTTTGCCCATTCTCCGCTTTACGTGAACACTGAACTGAGGCCCTGGACCGTCCCTCCGGATGGCGTGCGGCGCGCCGGCCTTAGCGCCTTTGGTTTCGGCGGCACGAACTTCCACGCCGTCATTGAAGAGTACATTCCTCACCGACTCAACGGAAACGGCAAGCGCGCAGCGACGCTCAACGTAGCTCAGCCGACAGCGAAAGAGCCCACCATGAATGTGAATGAGTCTATCCGTACTTCCACGTCTTCTTATAAAGCCCCGTTGCGCGGGGCGCTGGTGATTGGCGCGGCAACTGATATTGCATTGGCCGAGCGCCTGAGCGCGATAGAGAAAGACGCCAGGGCAGGAAACGCGCCCGCCCCGGCCGCTCCGGCAGAAGTGGACTTGCGCGCACCCGAACGGCTGGCGATTGACTATGCCAACGCTGCCGAGTTGGCAGAGAAGGCGAGCAACGCACTCAAGGCGCTGGCCGCCAACCGGCCGGCAATATGGAAAGCCCTGCGTGCGCAAGGCATATTCCGCGGGCGCGGTCCTGCGCCGAAGGTGGCATTCCTATACCCGGGCCAAGGCTCGCAGTACGTCAACATGCTGAAGCCCCTGCGCGCGATGGAGCCGATCGTCGCGCAGACCTTCGTCGAAGCCGACCGGGTGATGACTCCGCTGCTCGGCAAGCCGCTCAGCGAATTTATTTTCGTGGACAAAGCCGACCCGGAAGCGGTGGCCAAGGCGGAAGACGATCTGCGCCAGACCGCGATTACCCAGCCCGCGGTGCTGGCCACCGACCTGGCGTTGACCCGCCTGCTGGCAGCCTACGGCATCCGGCCCGACTTCACTATGGGGCACAGCCTGGGCGAATACGGCGCGCTGCTTGCCGCGGACGCGCTTCCCTTTGCCGATGCCCTCGAAGCGGTGAGCGCCCGCGGCCGCGAGATGACCCGCTTCTCGCCTCAAGATAAGGGACGGATGGCGGCGGTGTTTGCCCCGCTGGAGGAAATTGAGCGAATTCTGAAAACCGTGGATGGCTACGTGGTAATCGCCAACGTCAATAGCAACCGTCAGGCGGTGGTCGGAGGCGCCAGCAAAGCAGTGGAGCAGGCCATGGAGGCCTTTCAGAAAGCCGGTTTCGAGGTCTCCGCCCTCTCAGTCAGCCACGCCTTTCACACCTCGATCGTGGCTTCTGCCAGCGAACCGCTCCGGCATGTCCTGGAGCGGCTACGTCTGGCGCCGCCGCGCCTGCCCATTGTGGCCAATACCAACGGCGAGTTCTATCCCACCGGGCCGGACGCCGTGCCGCAGATGCTGGATATCCTGGCACAGCAGGTAGCGGCCCCGGTGCAGTTCGTGAAAGGCCTGCGCACGCTGTACGAAGCCGGAGCCCGGGTGTTTGTGGAAGTCGGCCCCAAGAAAGCCCTGCAGGGCTTTGCCGACGATGTGCTCGGGACGCGGGGCGACGTAGTTTCGCTGTTCACGAATCACCCCAAAAATGGCGACCTTCCGGCCTTCAATCAGGCGCTGTGCTGCCTGTATGCGGCCGGACTGGGCCATGGCTCGCCGCAAGCCGCGGAAGAAACCGCGAATGAGGTCTCAACGAAGGCGGCGGTTCAACAGGAGGCCGCAAGACCTGCCGCGGCTGCGCCGCTTCCCGCATGTGCAGTTCCCGCACCGGCAACCCCCGTGAACGGCGATCACTATGTCGAGCTGGGACGCATGTTCGCCGATGTTCTTGATCGTGGCTGGCAGATCTACCACGCCGAAAAACGCCCGCGCCCCGAACTCCCGGTCGCAGTTACCGGGGCAGCCCTGGGTTTGCCGGGGACCGAACATATCTTCGATGACGCCAACATCGCCCGTCTGCTGCAAGGCGATCAATTCATTGATTCCATTCCTGTCCGCTTGCGCCGGGCCATGCTCGACAAGCACATTACGCGGCTGGTAAAGAGCGACGAGGGCGGAACCTTTGAAACCATCAACAACATAGCGGATGTAGTCAAGCTGGCGGGCCGAGGCGGAGCTTTTGATCTGGAACTCGAATTCGGCGTCTCGGCCGATCGCCGCGCCGCCCTCGACCGTGACACCCAGCTTGCCATTGCGGTTGGCCTGGATGCCCTGCGTGATGCCGGCATCCCGCTGGTCATGCGCTACAAGACCACCAGCAAGGGCACTCAGCTTCCCGACCGCTGGGTCTTGCCCGAGGCTTTGCGTGACGATACCGGCGTGATTTTCGCCTCGGCTTTCCCTGGATTGGACTCTTTTGCGGACGAGATGTCGCGCTACTACGCGGACCATGCGCGGCGGGAGCAGTTAGTAACGCTGCAAAGCCTGCGTGCCCGCCTGGCTGAAGGCAACGGGGATTCTATCTTAGGCCAGGAAATTGACCGCCGCATTGAGGAATTGGCCGATGCTATCGAGAAAGCGCCCTATGTTTTCGACCGCCGCTTCCTGTTCCGTGTGCTGCCGATGGGGCACTCGCAGTTTGCCGAATTCATCGGCGCTCGCGGGCCGAATATTGCGGTCAACTCAGCGTGCGCGAGCACTACGCAAGCTGTGGCGCTGGCCGAAGACTGGATCCGCGCCGGACGGTGCAGCCGCGTGATCGTAGTGGCGGCCGACGACATCACGACGGACAACCTGATCGGCTGGATGGGCGCTGGATTCCTGGCGACCGGAGCCGCCGCCACCGATGACGTGGTTGAAGAAGTTGCCGTCCCCTTCGACCGTCGCCGTCACGGCATGATCATCGGCATGGGCGCCGCCGGCCTGGTGGTCGAAAGCGCCGAGGCTGCGCGCGAGCGAGGCATCCGGCCCATCTGTGAGGTGCTGGGCGCGGTAACCGCCAACAGTGCTTTTCACGGTACACGCCTCGACGTGCAACACATCAGCCGGGTGATGGAAGACCTGGTGGCCAAGGCGGAAGCGCGGAGCGGACTAGATCGTCACCAGATTGCCCGCAACACTGTGTTCGTCTCCCATGAAACCTACACGCCGGCGCGCGGGGGAAGTGCGGCGGCCGAGATCCACGCGCTCCGTCATGTCTTTGGCGGGGCGGCCGATCAGATCGTGATCGCCAACACCAAGGGCTTCACCGGTCACGCCATGGGCGCCGGCGTCGAAGATGTACTGGCGGTAAAGGCGCTGGAAACCGGAATCGTTCCGCCGGTCGCGAACTTCAAGGAAGTTGACCCCGAGTTGGGTGCTTTGAACCTGTCCAAGGGTGGCGTTTATCCGGTGGAGTACGCGCTGCGGCTCGGAGCCGGATTCGGCTCCCAGATCAGCATGACGTTGTTGCACTGGGTGGCAACGAGAGATGGAGTGCATCGCAGCCCGAAGGCTCTCGGCTATACCTACAGGATCGAAGATACCGCCGCCTGGAATTCCTGGCTCAGCCGCTTGTCGGGTTCCTCTGCCGCTGAACTGGAAGTAGTCCACCGTACTTTGCGCGTTCGCGACCAGGCGCTGGCGGCACGCGCTGCGCAAGGCGCCCCGGAATACCAACACGTAGCAGCTGCAACGCCGGTCCCTAGTACTAAGGTGCCGTCTGCCATGGCAGGCCCTGGCACGAAACCAATCGAGCCCAAACCCACGGCGTCCCAAAGCATTCGGCCTGCGCCAGAATTACCTGAACCAGAATTGAAGGAGCAGGCCACCCCGCCCGCGCTGGTGGCACTGGCGCCTGAGCCACTGCCGAAAAAGCAAGTCGAAGCAGCAGCACCTGTCGCTTTGCCAAAACCTGCGGGCGAGAGCAAGAGGGGCGATGCCGTCAAGGATCGCATTCTGCAATTGACCGTGGAGAAGACGGGCTATCCCCAAGACATGCTGGACCTTGACCTCGATCTCGAAGCCGACCTGGGAGTTGACACGGTGAAGCAGGCTGAAATGTTTGCCGCGATCCGCGAAATCTACAACATCCCTCGTGACGAGAACCGCAAGCTTCGCGATTACCCGACTCTGGCGCACGTAATCCGCTTCGTGTATGACAAGCGGCCGGACTTGAAAGCCGTGCCCCCGTCTCTTCCTGCAACACCGATTACGAACGAGCAGGTTACACCTGCCGCACCGGCGCACGTTACGGCACCTCCTGCCGGCAACAGTGATGCTGTGAAGGAGCGCATTCTGGCTCTGGCCGTGGAGAAGACTGGGTACCCGAAAGATATGCTCGATCTGGACCTCGACCTTGAAGCTGATCTCGGCGTCGATACAGTGAAGCAAGCGGAAATGTTCGCCGCCATCCGTGAAATCTACAACATTCCGCGTGACGAGAACCGCAGGCTGCGCGACTATCCGACCTTGGCGCACGTGATCCGCTTTGTGTATGAGAAGCGGCCCGATCTGGGGGAGGCGGCTGCGCCTGCGGCAAGCCCTGAGGAGAAGGACGAAAGCAAAGCCCTTGCCTTGCCGCCGGTCGCTGCGCCTCAAGAAAATGCGGTGAAGGAGCGAATCCTCGAACTGGCAGTAGAGAAGACCGGCTATCCCAAGGACATGTTGGACCTGGATCTCGATCTCGAGGCCGACTTGGGCGTTGACACGGTGAAGCAAGCCGAAATGTTCGCCGCCATCCGCGAGATCTACGGCATTCCGCGCGACGAGAACCGAAAGTTGCGCGACTATCCAACTCTCGCGCATGTGATTCGGTTCGTTTACGAGAAGCGGCCAGACCTGGTCGGCATAGCACCACCCGCCGCCAGTTCACCAACGTCTGTTGCGCCGGTCTCTGAGCCGCCTCAGTCCGCCGCGCCGGACCTCACCAAGGACGACCAGTCTATTAAGGAAACAGTGCTCAACATCGTCGCTGACAAGACCGGCTATCCCAAAGACATGCTGGACCTGGATCTCGATCTCGAGGCCGATCTCGGAATCGACACGGTCAAGCAGGCCGAAATGTTCGCTGCCATCCGGGCGGCCTACAACATTCCGCGGGATGAAAACCTCAAGCTGCGGGATTTCCCGACCCTAGCCCACGTGATCAAGTTTGCCCAAGACGGATCAGGACTGAAAGCATCCACCGGAAAACAAGAACCGCCCAAAAGGCTAAGTCCAGCGTCGGCTTCGACCCCGGTTCAATCACCGATCAAACCGCCCCGGCCGCAGTTGGCTGGTCTCGATGCGGCAAACAGCATCCCACGCCGGGTTCCTCTGCCGATCCTGCGTCCGCCGGTCAACCTGTGCAAGCCCACAAGCGTCACACTCGACCGCGGTCGCCGCGTGGTCATCATGCCGGATCAGGGCGGCGTGGCAGACGCACTGGCGCAACTGCTGCAAATAAGGGGTGTAGAAGTTCTGCGTATCGAGGGAGCGCCGGACGCCAACAAACTGACCGAACGTCTAAGAGATTGGATGGCTGCCGGCCCGATTGACGGCGTGTACTGGCTGCCCGCGTTGGATAACGAAGGACGCCTTGACGGCATGAGTGTGGAGACTTGGCGCGAAGCCGTGCGGCTGCGCATCAAGTTGCTCTTTACGACTATGCGTGCGCTGTACGAGCAGATTGCCAAGTCCGGCACGTTCCTGGTGTCGGCGACGCGGCTCGGCGGACAGCACGGCTACGATGAAGCCGGAGCGCTTGCGCCGCTGGGAGGCGCAGTCACTGGCTTCACCAAGACTTACAAACGTGAGCGGTCGGACGCTCACGCCAAGGCCGTCGATTTTGAGCCTCAGCGTAATGCTTCGGAGATCGCCGAGCTTCTCATCCA
>DATJWO010000009.1:0-39774 GCA_035501155.1 Bryobacteraceae bacterium | reverse complement strand
TTGCGGGGGGGGCTGCGGCCGCACCCACGACATGGCTGCTCTTGTGAGCCAGCAGGGGCCCCAGATCGCGCTTCAAATCGTGACTCTCTGGCGCGCGCCGAATGGCTTGGATCGCGGCTAACGCGTCTTCCGTGGATGGCGCTTTGGTCACAGGTCAATTATCCTAGTTGAAACGGTTTGGATGGCAAAGGAGGTTTTCCATGCGCCATCGATTCTTCGCGTTTCTGATGCTCGCGGCGCTGGCCTACGCAGCCAAGCCCACCGACAAGAAGACCTGGCTTCCGCCTCGCACGCCGGACGGCCAACCCGATCTTCAGGGCACCTGGACCAACGCCACCATCACGCCCTTCGAGCGCCCGGATTCGCTGGCCGACAAAGCCGTGCTCACGCCCGAAGAAGCTGCGGCTCTAGAGAAGCGCGCCGCAGCCGCTCGCGTGGATGGCCCGCCCAAGCCCGGCGACGTCGGCTCCTACAACCAGGCGTGGTTCGATTCGGGGACCAAGGTAGTCGGCACCCGCCAGACGTCGCTGGTGGTCGATCCGCCCGATGGCCGCGTCCCGCTGACTCCTGCTGCGGAAGCTAAACGCGACTACAACACCGCCCACAACGCCGACTCGTACGTGTACATGAGCGTCTGGGACCGCTGCATCACGCGCGGCATTCCCGCAGGCATGTTCCCAGCCGGCTACAACAATGCCTATCAAATTCTGCAAACGCACGACTACGTCGTCATCCTGTATGAGATGATTCACGAGACCCGCATCATCCCGCTCGACGGCCGCCCGCACGTCGCTTCCGGCATCCGCCTCTGGAACGGCGACTCGCGCGGCCACTGGGAAGGCAACACGCTGGTGGTGGACACGACCAATTACAACAACAAAGGCTCCATCGGCACCAGCGCCGCCACCGCGCGCATCAAGGGCATCCCGCAAAGCGAATCGCTGCACGTGGTGGAGCGCTTCACGCGCTCTGGGCCTGACACCATCAGCTATGAAGTGACCATCGACGATCCGCCCATGTACACGCGGCCCTGGAAGGTAGCCTTCCCGCTGACCCGCAACGACAGCTACCGCATCTACGAATACGCCTGCCACGAAGGCAATCATGCGGTGGAGAACGTCCTGAGCGCGGGACGCGCAGCGGAGAAACCCGGAAGGTGACTTTGTGTCTTCGATCTTGAATTGGTCGCTACACGCGTCCGCGTTGTTGATCGTGCTCTGTCTTAAAGCCTTGGCCTGCGATTGCGTGCCGCCTCCTGCGGCCTGTGAGGCAGTCGGCCAATCGCAGTTTGTGTTCCTTGGGACGGTAACAGAGATGGGTGTTCCCTCGAATGGCTTCAAAGTGGCGAGAATGCATTTAGATCGGGCGTACAAGGGGAAATTAAAGGATACAGTCGAGCTCTTCGATGGTGGAATGTGCGATGGTCCCGCACTTGAACTCGGACACCAATACCTGATGTACACGTCAGGCGATCCAAGCCGGGCATTGCCGTCGAGAGGATGCACCAGAAGCCGTCGGGTAGAAGATGCGAACGAAGACCTGGAGTTCCTCGATCAATACAGCACGGGAAAGGTCAGGACGCGCATTTCAGGGACGGTCCGATTCCGGCCGGACGAGCCGGATGATAGCCGGTTGGGCGACGCTGGACGAACTCCGCTGAAGGATGTCCACGTGATCCTTTCACGTGAAGGCAAGGACTTCAGAGCCACTACGGATGCGCTTGGTCACTACTTCTTCGCAGGCCTTGCGCCCGGTGAATACGAAATTGATGCTGAACTTCCGGGCTATCACTTAGACTGGGCACCTGACACAGTGGCGCTTTACTCGAGCGGTTGTGCTGAGGCGGATGTGCTCATGAAGGTGGACCGCCGGGTGCAAGGCGTTATTCGTGATCGTAAGGGATCCCCTGTGGCGGGAGTTCTCGTGGAGATGGCACCCACGAATGCCGCGCTGAAGAGCTGGGAACGGCCTGTCCTGCTGGATGTCTCAGACGAAGACGGCCGCTACACGATCAATGGCATTCCGCCTGGGGAGTATTCTCTTGGCGTAAACATCGTTAGCACACCAACGAGAAAATACCCTTTTCGGCCTACCTGGTATCCGGGCACGACGGACAAAGATCAAGCGACGAAGATAATTGTGACGCCCGGCGTTTCAGCGCAGGTGTTTGACCTTCGAATTTCAGACAGACTTCCGTTGGTAACGATCCACGGGCGCGTCCTGAACGTCGATGGCACCCCACCCTCTCCGCAGGATCACCCACAAGTCCGAATAAAGGAGCCGGGTTTGCGCGGCCAGATCGAACAAGCTCCCATAGCCGTGGACGCTGAAGGACGGTTTCAATTTGAGCTCTGCGAAGGTATCCAATATAGTGCGTTTGCATTCTCCGGCCCAGTCAAATCCCGGATATACAGCCCACCAGTTGAGTTTGTTCCAAACAAGGAGCACGATCAGATGGACTTAGTCCTGAGCAAGACCGCCGAGGAGTTTCTCAAGCTCCGCAGTCAGTGACCGACGGGTCGTTGCTTGCGGTGACACACTCTTCTTTGCTCGGCGGCCTCATGTCATTGAAGTCTTGAAGCGTACGAATCTGCACTGGGCCCTGTGATCGAAGCTTGGCCGCGCGGAGACAGCCGGATTCAGCCCAGACCAGTCTATTTCGATTCCAGTCCGCCCATTCCCACACCGGAAACGACAACTTGAGTCCGGTCTCTAGCTGCTCAAGCTCATGCCGGTCGGCCTTCGTGAACCGGGTGATCCTCTTGAGTGTCCATCCTTCTGGAAGCGCCTTCTCGCAGTAGAGCCGCAAGTCAGCCCCCCCTTCCCGACCCACCCATCCCGTTCGGCTCGACTCTTGGCCGGACGCCGGCCGAAGCTCCGCAGCTTGGTCACGGTTCCATGAGATGACTCGTACAAATCTCGTCGGCCCTCGTCGGAATATAACTCCGACCCGCGCTTCCGAAGCAAGCAACGCAGCGAGGCGTGGTGGAATATGGCCCTTTGGAGACTGACTCCTATATCTGTTGTGCCCAAGGTCTGTTCAAGAAATCGCTTGGGGGGCAAAATTACCAAACGAACCCAACGTAAAATAAGTGCAATGAAAACAAAAGCTTACAGCTCTGAATCCGACCGCCGCCCCGCCCCAACTTCCCTTCCACATCCCGCCTAACTTTCGCGTCTACAATAATGTGAAGCACCTCCCGCTATGGGTGTCCCTTGTCTGCCTGCTTCCGCTCCAGGCCGCAAGCGCCGATCTGCCTGCGCTCCTCAAGGGCGTCGAGCAGCGCTACAATCGCGCTAAGACGCTGCAAGTCCAATTTATTGAGTCATATAGCGTCGAGGGCCAGCCGCGAAAGAGCGAGTCCGGCGAACTCACCCTCCGCAAGCCCGGGCGCATGCGCTGGGATTACTCCGCACCCGCCGGCAAACTTTTCGTCTCCGACGGCAAGGACGTCTATCTCTTCACCCCCAGCACCCATCGCGTCGAAAAAACCAAGCTCAAAGCCAGCGAGGACATGCACGCCCCCATGGCCTTCCTGCTGGGCAAGCTCGACTTCGCCAAGGAATTCCGCGACTTCGACCTGAAGCCGGACGGCGCCAATTACCTCATCACCGCCAAGGCCAAGACCGACCAGCTTCCTTACGAGAAAATCGAAATGCTGGTCACGCCCGACGACGCGATCCTCCGGCTGGTGGTCACCGGCCAGGATCAGTCCGTGCTCACATTCCAGTTCTCCGGCGAAAAGGTGAACCCGCCGGTGAACGACGCTCTCTTCAAGTTCAAGATGCCGGACGGTGCAAGTCTGGTGGCGGAGGGCAATCAGTAGTGGCCGAGTTCGTCCTCAAGTACGCCGACCCGCGCGGAGAAATCCACCAGCAGGTGGCCGAAGGCGCCTCCGAGAAGGACCTGCGCGAGCGCTACACGCAGCAAGGCTTCCTGATCTACTCCATCAAACCGCGGCGCGAGATCGCGGGCATGGCCGTCGGCGGCGGCAAGAAGAAGATCAACCTGGAGAAATTCCTGATCTTCAACCAGCAATTCGTCACGTTGATCCGCGCCGGGCTGCCGATTCTCAAAGCCCTGGATCTTCTGTCGGAGCGCCTCACCGACACCAAGCTGGCGCCGCACATCAAAGCAGTGCGGGAAGAAGTGAAAAACGGCGCGCTGCTCTCGGATGCCTTCGGGAAGCAGGGCGTTTTTCCGCCCATCTATGTCACCACGGTGCTGGCGGGCGAGAAGAGCGGCTCGCTCGGCGAAGTGCTGGACCGTTACATTACCTATCAGAAGCTGGCCTTGGCCGTTCGCAAGAAGCTCATTCTGTCGCTCGTCTATCCCTGCCTGCTGATCGTGCTGGTCATCTGCCTGATGGTGTTTCTGATCACGTTCGTCGTTCCCAAATTCGCCGAGTTGTACCAGAGCATGTCGGCGCAATTGCCCACCGCCACGCAGATCCTGATCGCCGTCGGAACAACCGCCCGCAACTACATCCTGTTCGGGTTCCTGGCGCTGGTTCTGGCGGCCGTCGCGTTCCGCTTCTGGGCCAAGACCGAGAAAGGCGAAATCACGGTGGACCGCTGGCGGCTGCGCACGCCGCTGGTGGGCGAAGTCTGGATCAAGTACCAGGTGGCGCAGTTCGCCCGCGTGCTGGGCACGCTGCTGGTGGGCGGCATTCCGCTGCTGCAGGCGCTCGACACCGCTTCCACTTCCGTCGGCACCCGGCTCTTGAAACAAAATTTGGGGCAGGCCGGCAAAATGGTGAAGGAAGGCCAGGCACTTTCGTCGTCGCTCGCCAAGACCGGCATTTTCCCGGGCCTGTCCATTGACATGATCGAAGTGGGCGAATCCACCGGCGCGCTCCCGCAGATGCTGGCCAGCGTGGCCGAGTTTTACGAAGACGACGTCAACACCCGCATGACGGCGTCGTTATCCCTGATCGAGCCGGCCATCATGATTTTCATGGGCTTTTTCGTCACATTCGTGTTGGTTGCGCTCTATCTGCCGATCTTCTCCCTGGCGGACACATTGAGGTAATCCATGGCTACTAGCGAACGCATCAAGCTCACCAGCCCGGCAGACGAAATCGCCGAAGCCAAGTCCTTGGCCACGCGCTACCGCTGCGAGTTCGTCGACCTGCGAGAGGTCCGCATCGATCACGACCTGTTCCACTCCGTACCGGTGGACATGATGTTCCGCTACAACTTCGTGCCCATCGATTCGCAGACCGGGCACCTGGATATCGCCGTTGCCGACCCGCGCAATCTCAACCTCATCGACGAACTTTCCGTCCTGCTGCAAAAAAAGCTCCGCGTCAAGGTCGCCACGCTGTCGCAGATCTCCGACCTGCTGAAGAAAACCGAGCAGTCGCAGCGCGTGCTGGAAGAAGTGACGGAAGGCTTCACGCTGGACGTCATCGGCGAGGAAGAAAACCAGGACGAAACGCTGTCCATCGACAAGCTGACCGCCGACTCGGACATTGCCCCGGTGATCAAGCTGGTGGACACCACCATCTTCAACGCGCTGGAGCGGCGCGCCAGCGATATTCACATCGAAACGCGCGACCAGGAAGTGGCTATCAAGTATCGTATTGACGGTGTGCTGCATTACGCGATGCCGCCCATCGCCAAGGATTGGCACTCCACCATCATTTCGCGTATCAAGGTCATGAGCGAGCTGGATATCGCCGAGCGCCGCATACCTCAAGATGGCCGTTTTCGGGTCCGTTACAAGACCCGGCTGATCGACTTCCGCGTCTCCATCATGCCCACCATCCATGGCGAAGACGCCGTGCTGCGCGTGCTCGATAAAGAGTCGATGAGCGAGAAATTCGCGAAGCTCTCGCTGGAGGTAGTCGGATTCTCCGACGCCGATCTGGTGAAGTTCCGCCGCTACATCAAGGAACCGTACGGCATGGTGCTGGTCACGGGGCCGACCGGTTCGGGAAAAACCACTACGCTCTACGCCGCGGTGAGTGAGATCAAGAACGACGAAGATAAGATCATCACCGTCGAAGACCCCGTTGAATACCAGATCAAAGGCATCACGCAGATTCCGGTGAACGAGAAGAAAGGCCTGACCTTCGCGCGCGGCCTGCGATCGATTCTGCGCCACGACCCCGACAAGATCATGGTCGGCGAAATTCGCGACCAGGAAACCGCGCAGATCGCCATCAACGCCGCCCTGACCGGCCACCTGGTTTTCACCACCGTCCACGCCAACAACGTGCTGGACGTGTTGGGGCGCTTCCTGAACATGGGCGTCGAGCCGTACAACTTCGTTTCCGCGCTGAACTGCATCCTGGCGCAGCGGCTGGTGCGCGTAATTTGTTCCTACTGCAAGGCGCCGGTGAAATATCCCGACTCCTATCTGGAAGAGAGCGGGCTGGATCTGGCACAATGGCGCAACGTCACCTTCTATGAAGGCCCGGGCTGCTTTGAATGCGGTGGCACCGGCTTCCGCGGCCGCACCGCCATCCATGAACTGCTGGACCTGACCGAACGCATCCGCGAAATGATTCTCGACCGGCGTCCGGCTTCCGAAATCAAACGCGCGGCGCGGGAAGAGGGCATGACGTTTCTGCGCGAATCGGCGCTGGACAAGGCCCGCGCCGGAGTAACTACATTGAGGGAGATCAACAAGGTCACGTTCATCGAAGGGTGACCCGGAAGTCCGATGCCGCTAGCCAGCCTGCTCAAAGATCCGCCGCCGACGCACGCCTTCGAGCTTTCCGAGGAAGGCCTCGCCTTCGCTCGCATCGCCGAACCGAAGCTGGTGGAATTCCGGCCTTTCCAGCCGGGCGTGCTGGCGGTCTCCCCGGTGAATACAAACATCCAGCAGCCGCACGTGCTGCTGGAACACATCCACGCACTCGTCGCCACCGGCGGAAACCGCAAACGCCGCGCCGCGCTGGTGGTGCCCGATTATTGCGCGCGTGTGGCCGTGCTCGATTTCGACGCTTTTCCTTCGGACCCGCAGGAGCAGCAGGCCCTGCTGCGCTTTCGCATGAAGAAGAGCGTCCCGTTCGACGTCGACTCCGCCATGGTCAGCTTCGCTCAGCAATCGCGCGGCGCCGACAACCAGGTGGAGGTGCTCACCGCGGTGATGGCCTCCGACATCGTGGAGCAATATGAGGCTCCCTTCCGCGCCGCTGGCTTTCAGCCCGGCTTGATCACCACGTCTTCTCTTGCCGCGCTCAATCTGATCGACCCGGACGGAATCACGCTGCTGGTGAAATTGGGCGGGCGTACGCTCTCCGTCCTGGTCCTGGACGGCAGCGCCATCAAGCTCGCGCGCTGCGTGGAAATGGATGAGCCCACGGCCGAGGCGATCGAGTCCGTCCTGCACCCTACCATCGCTTACGTCGAAGATGAACTGAAAGCCCGCCCCAAGCACATCTGGCTGGCCGGATTCGGAGCGGAGACGAAAGGCTGGGCCGATCGCTGGCAGGACGAATGGGGCGTCGAAGTGCACCCTCTCCAGTCCCGCTTGGGAACGCCCGGCGCGGACAATACCGGCCTGCTGGGATACCTGGAATCGGTGGTGGGCTGACATGGCCATTCACGTCCCTATTAATCTCGCCAGTGAGCCGTTCCGCCGCGATCGCGCGATCCTGGTTGGATCCGCGGTTCTGGCGATTGTTCTGATCCTGCTGCTGGGCGTTCAGATGCTCATCATCCGCTCCGGGCGCCAGCAAGCGGCCGGTCTGCGCGTCACCATCAATCGCCTGAACACGCAGGTGCACGCCCTGTCCGTCGAGCAGGCACGGCTCAATGGCACGCTACGCAGACCGGAAAACGCCGCCGTGCTGGAGCGCAGTGTCTTCCTGAACACGTTGATCGACCGTAAGGCCATCAGTTGGACCAAGATCTTCGCCGACCTCGAGAAGGTCATGCCCTACAACGTTCGCCTGGTTTCGGTGCGGCTGCCGGCAGTCAATGCCGAGAACCACGTGCTGCTCGACCTGATGGTCGGCGCCAAGGACGTACAACCCATCCTGGAATTGCTTAAACACCTGGAGGGCGCGCCGGAATTTGGGAACTACAGCGTTCCTACCGTGACGCCGCCTTCTCAAACCGATCCTCTTTTCCGCTGCCGCGTGACGGTGAGTTATGCCCAAAAGCTTTAACCTGGGATCCGCGGGCAACCCGCGCACGCTCATCCGGCTGGGGCTGGGCGTGCTGGCCGCCGCCAACCTGGTCGCGGGCTATTTCGTCTTCCGGCCCCTGGGCGGCTCGGCGCAGGATCTCAGTGAGCAGGCCGCCCAAATGCGGACCCAGATCCGCCAGCAGCAAAACACATTGAACCGCACCCGCGCGCTCGTCGAGAAAGTTCAAAGCGGCCGTACCGAAGGCGACCAGTTCATGGGCCACTATTTCCTCTCGCGCCGCGCGGCGTTCTCCACCATCATGGCGGAGCTCAACGATTCCGCGGGCCAGTCCAAAATCACGCCCAAAGAGAGCGCCTACTCCATCGAACCGGTGGATGGCAGCGACACGCTCGAGATGATGCAGATCTCGGCCAACTTCGAAGGAACCTACCCCGACCTCATTCACTTCGTCAACATGCTGGACAAGTCGGACCGGCTGCTGGTGATCGAAAGTCTCAACGCCACGCCGCAGCAAACCGGCGGCAAGCTGAACGTCATGCTGAAGCTGGACACCTTTGTGAAGGAGGATGGCGCGGGGCAATGAACTGGGTGCCATCCAAACTCGGAGCGGAGCCGAAAAAGATAGCGGTTCTAGCGGCTTTGGTGCTCGTCGCGGGATACTTTTTCATTTCCAGCCGCAACTCCGGCGAAACCGGCGCAGAGGCGCCGCGCCCGGCTGCGAATACTCCTGCTCCCGTGACGAGTCCCCGGTCTGGCGCCCGCATTGACACGCAAAACACGGCGCGCGTTGGGCAGCGCATCCAGACGACCTCCGCCGGCGGCGAATTTCATCCTTCGCTCAAGATCGACATTCCCGATCCGTCCAAGGTCGATCCTACTTTGCACCTGGCCGAACTGGCCAAGCTCAAGGATGTTGGGGTGGAAGCGGGAACGCGCTCCCTATTTGAAATCCTGGCCTCGCCTCCGCCGTCACAGTTGAAAGTGAAGGAGCCGGAAAAGATCAAGGTGGCGCGCACGTTTGTCGGGCCGGAGCAGCCCCAGAAACCGCTGCCGCGGCCGGACCCCAAGGCCCCTCCCATTCCGCTGAAGTTCTACGGCTTCGTCAACCGAACCAAAGCCGGCGACAAGCGCGCTTTCTTCCTCGACGGCGAGGATATAGTGATCGCGAGCGAAGGCGACATCATCAAGAAGCGCTACAAGATCGTCCGGATCGGCGTAAACTCGGCAGTGGTGGAGGACACCCAGTTCAAGAGCAACAATCAGCAAACATTGCCGCTGATCGCGGAGTTGGCGGGATGAAACGCCGCCGCGAAGAGTCCGGATATGCGTTGTTGCTAGTCTTCCTGCTGGCCGCCGGCATCGCCATCTCGCTCTACATGGAGATGCCGCGCGTCGCCTTCGAATCGCAGCGCGCCCGCGAGCAGCTCTCCATCGACCGTGCTATGCAGTACGAGCGCGCCATTCAGCTCTATTACCGCAAGTACCGCACGTATCCGCAGACGCTGGACGACCTGGAGACCACGCACAACATCCGCTTCCTGCGCCAGCGTTACAAAGACCCGCTCACCGGCAAGGATTTTCGTTTGCTCCACGTCGGCCCGAACGGCCAGCTTCTGGATTCGCTGGTTACGCCTGCCAATCCGCTCCAGCCCGGCGCCCCAGGCGCGAACGCTACAGCGGGCGGCTCGTCCCCGACTGCAGCGTCGACTTCGGCGTCGAATTCAACACCCACCGCCATCGGGCCGGACGGCCAGCCGATCCAACCCTTCGATCCTTTGAATATGGCCGCACGACGGCCGAGCGATCGGCTGACGCCGACCGGCACCGGACAACCTGGCGCCCAGGAACCGGATCAGGAGCCGCAACCCGAACCGGGGCAGACCGGTCAACCTCAACCTGTGTATCCGGGGCAGCCCGGTTATACGGGCCAACCCGGCCAACCCGCATATCCAGGCCAGCCAGGATTTCCAACGCAGATTGGTCAACCGGGTCAGCCGGTATATCCCGGGCAGCCCGGATTCCCCGGACAGCCGGTCACTCCCGTCCTACCCGCGCAACCCGGCGATACACAGGATCCGTCGCAGACACAGCAGCAATACCCCAATCAGCAACCGTATCCTGGTCAGCCCACACCTTACCCTGGTCAACCAACCGGCGCTCCGCCCGGCGTGCAGCCGACGCCCTTTAGTCCTTTCCAGAATCAGAACCCGGCCCAGACCTACAACCCGTTCCCACAGAATCCGGGACAGATTGCCGGTCAACCGATACAGGGCGCACCCGGTACTCCGCAGCCGCTAGGCGGGGCCGCGCAACAGAATCAGGCCGCTAACCTCATCCAGCAATTGTTGACCACCCCTCGGCAGCCACCGCCCTCGGTCGCGGGCATAAGCGGGGGAAACCTGGGTGGAATCGCGGGCGTGGCCAGTAATGCAGAGGGCAAAGGCATCCATGTCGTCAACGACCACAGCAAGTATAAAGAATGGGAGTTTGTCTACGACATCAAGAAGGACAAGACGGCAGTGGGCAACGCGGCCGTTCAGCAGCAGCAGTTCGGTACGCAGGGAGTACAAAGCCCGTTAGGGGCCAGCCCTCTCGGCGCCGGCGCGTCACCGATATCCGGCTCAACTTCCGGCACTTCGACCGCCGGGACTCCAGGGCCCAGCGCGGCGCCAACCGCGCCGCCGCCCAGCAACTAAATAAACATCTCTTCGTCGCTGGTGGCCTGGTCGACGTTCGGGCGACTGCTCCGGCCCAGGAACTCCACCGCCGCCCGAATCCCCGCAGCGACGCCGTTGAGCTGCCGCAATGGCTTTAGGATTCCCGTATGCAGCTCCGCCACGGTCTCGTGCGCGCGGGTCAACGTATCGTCCACCACCAGTTCCACGCGCTGAATCTGCACTTTCGCGCGCGCTGCAGCGTCGTTGACGACGTCTTCCACCACGGCCAATTGTCGTTTGGTTGAGTCCAGAATCTCGTTGGCCCGTGTGGTGACCTCGGTGACTTGCTGGCGGCTCTGCTCTACCGTCGTCCTGGTGGTCTCCACCAGGATTTCCACCTTAGGCACGAGGGGATTGATGGTTTGCTGCAGTTGCTTGACTGTCTTGTACAGCCCCGCCAGCATGCCGGCTTGGATGGAAAGCGCGACCGCGGCGATAATGACGAACGCCGTCATCACATAGAGCAGGGCATTCGGGGTCATGGTCAACCTGGAGGTTTCAGATACCTTCGACGGAATCGCCCGGAGCGCCGCTTACGGCGTCGCGATAGGCCTGCCTGCCGGCGTCCACAGCGGCGGCCAGATTGTCCCGCTGGCGCGAGACCGCGCTTTTGCTGCGTTCGAACGCGTCGTTGGCGGAATCGCGTAACTCGACCGAGCGCCGCCGCAAGTAATCCTTGCCTTCGTCGGCTTTGGAGCGCAGCAGCTCGCGCGTCTCCGGACCGGATTTCGGTGCAACTAGCAATCCCACCGCCACGCCCAGTCCAAGGCCCAGAAAGAAGTACGAAAACTTGTTGTCGTCTTCCATGGTTGTTGTTCCTTTCTTCCGCTAACTCTACAATACCAGTCTCCAATCTGATAGTGTTCCTTTGTGGCGGCTAAGCGCAAGCCAAAACTGCTGGACCAGGAAGGCTTGATGAATGCCGCTCTTCGGGCCTTGGGTGGCCGCGCCCTTTCGACGGGTGAAATGCGTGAAAGACTGAGGGGCCGCGCGGAGCACGCCGCCGACGTAGACGCGGTAATCGCCAAGCTCAAGGAGGCCGGCTACCTGGATGACCGCCGTTTCGCGGAGAACTTCGCGGCTGCGCGGCTGCAAAACCAGGGCCTGGGAAAGATGCGCGTACTGCGCGACCTGCGCGGGCATCGCGTCGCCGGAAAACTGGCCGAACAGGTCACCGACCAGACTTATCAGGACACCAACGAAGCCGCTCTGATCGAGGATTTTCTCCGTCGCAAGTACCGCGGCAAGCAGCTTGGCACATTCTTTGCCGAGCAGAAAAACCTGGCCGCGGCGTTCCGCCGTCTGCGCTACGCTGGATTCTCGGCCGGCCAGTCCATCCGGGTCCTGAAGCGCTTCGCGCGCGAGCCGGAAGTGCTCGACGCGCTTGAATCGGACGACGCCGCAGAACGAGAGAACGAATGAATCCAACAAAGACGACGCTGTTTCGCGAGCTTCATCAAGGACCGCACATCCTGGTGCTGCCGAATGCCTGGGACGTGGCCAGCGCGCGCATCTTCGAGGAAGCCGGATTCCCGGCCGCGGGCACCAGCAGCGCCGGCGTGGCCAACATGCTGGGTTACGCGGATGGCGAGAAGACGCCCGGGGCTGAGATGATCGCCTTCGCGGCGCGCATCGCCAAGGCTCTGCGCATCCCCGTTACGGCCGACGTTGAGGCGGGCTACGGCGATCCGGTTGGAACCGCCCAGGCGTTGGCCGACGGTGGCTTGGCGGGAATGAATCTGGAAGATATGCTCGGTCATGACCCCGGCTCGCTGGTTGAGCTGCGAACGCAGACGCGAGTGATCGAGCAGATTCGCGCTAAGACCGATCTGGTGATCAACGCGCGCTGCGACATTTATCTGGCGGGAATCGGCGATGCGGCTACGCGCTTCGAGCGCACGGTCGAGCGCCTGAATGCGTACCGCAAAGCGGGCGCGGATTGCCTGTTCGCACCCGGCGTTCGCGACGCGGAGACCATCGGACGTCTCGCGCAGGCGGTAGAAGGGCCGCTCAATGTCCTGGTCGGTCCGGGCATGCCGCCGGCCGCGGAATTGGAACGGCTCGGTGTCCGGCGCGTCAGTGTCGGTTCGGGAGCGATGCGAGCGGCCATGGGTTTAACGCAGCGGATCGCCAAAGAATTGCGCGACCAGGGTACCTATTCGTGGCTGGACGGCGCGATGCCCTACGTCGACGCCAACGGCCTCTTTGAGCCGCGACCGTGAGGGAGCCGGACTAAGCCGCGCGCGCCGGATCGAAGTGTGCCAAACGTCGCCGCAGCGTGGCATATGCGCGGAATAGCATCGACTTCAGCGCCGGCAGCGAACAGCCCAGGACTTCGGCGATTTGCCCGTAATTCATCCCCTGGTATTTGTGCATCAGCACGGCCGCTAATTGCTTGGCAGGCAATGCGTCGAGGGCGCAGCGGATTTCTCTGGCCCGGTCCTGAACCATCAGGCGCTGATCCGGCGCGAGACTTTCATCCGGAGGCTCGAACCGGCGCCTCTCCGCTTCTGCGTCCAACGGCAAACAGGCCGACGCACGGCGCGTGTCCCGCCGCCAGTTCAGTGCGACGTTGGTCGTGATGCGAAATAGCCAGGTAGTGAACTTCGCCTGCGGTTGATAGCGGTGCCGCGAGCGATAGACGCGCAGAAAGACGTCTTGCGCCAGATCCTCGGCCGCCGCGCGGTCGCGCACCATGCGGTACAAATGGTTGACCACCGTGCCGCGATGGCGCGTCAGGAGCAGCTCAAAACTTGGCTCGTCCCCTCGGCACACCTGCGCCATCAAAAGCGCGTCGGCTTCCAGCGCCCATTCGGTGACCATGCCTTTTGGACCGCGCCCGCATCCGGCGGCGTTTCCAGCGGCATGTAAGGATTGGTAAACGGATTAAGTGGGCCGTTCCTGATGTTCAGGAAACACGGCGTAGCCCGACGGCGGCGGATACAGGCCGTAGAGCACGTTCAGCCGCTTCCGCAGATAACGGCTAGGCAACTGGCGCGGCCCTGTCTCGACGTCGATGTCGCAGCAGATCCCGTGCAGGTATAGCGTCAGCGTGTCGACGAACGACTGGCGAGCATACTCACGAAACAGCTTCGTCTCCTTGCGGAGGTTCGTTTCGCGCCGTAGCAGCCCCTGCTTCATGTGCCAGCTTTCTTCATCCACTTCGCCGTGCACGCGCCCGCTCAGTTCCTCGCGCAGCAGCGCGCTGTACTCGATGCGCGCCTCGTCGGTCCAGTGGTCCGCCGCCAGCGTCGCCAACACGTGATACAGGCGGTAGTGATACTCGGAGACGTCCTGGTCCTTCAGAGCGAATACCAGCACTTCTTCCTTTTCGAACCGTACCTGGGTGTTCCAGGAGAGACGGTTGTCCGGCGGCTTCTCGATGCACACGAATTCGTCCCGGCGGACGGTGCCCTTTTCTTTTCCGTCGACGCGCTCCAGATAAGGCACCAGCATGATGGAGACCTTGGGAAGCAGCGCCGCGATTGCAGGCGGCAGCGCCGCAATTGGCTCTTCCAGATACTCTTTCAGGTCTTCGTCGCTCAGCGGCACCGAGGCGCAAAAGTACGAGAAGGTATTGCTGAGCGGGATCATTTCGCTGCGAAACTGCTCTGCGAACTGGCCTACGCTCAGTTTGGAAAGATCGGGTTGCGCGGACATCGGGTGGGTTGCGTTCACTTGATTCTAACATGGCGGCGTCCATGGGCCGGCGAGACACTGGCTGCCGGGATGGTACCAGTACCCCTAATTGGGCCAAATAGAAGCTTCCTGGGTGAATCTGTGGCACGATGGTGGTTCAGCTGGAGGAACCGCCCGTTGAAGAATTTCTTAAAGTTCATCGCATGTGCTGCATTTGCGCTCAGTCTTCCTGCGTTGGTATCGGCCGACACGGTCTGGAACGTCGACGCAACGTTCGGCTATAACAACCTGACGAACGCCGCGACCGGGAGCTTCACGCTGGATCCGAGTCTCAATCTGCTCTCCTGGAATATCACTGTTGGCGGCTCCAATTCGGCCGCCGACAATATGTACAATTCCGGGGACAGCATCGCCATTTTTCCGGATTTGACTCACCTGGACTCTTACGACGGCTCCACCAACCAGTACATCGACCTGTATCTGGCGTCCCCTCTCAGCAGCGCCGGCGGGACGATCAACCTTCTTTACGGCGACGGCGGCCTGTCGAACAATGCAACTATCGTCTGCGACGGCTGCGGAACACTCATTTCGGGTTCTGTCAGCACCACCGCAGCCGTGCCGGAGCCGTCGTCCATCGCTCTGCTCGCAATGACCGGCCTCGCAGGGATTCCGCTGCGGCGCCGCAAGAAAGCTTCGCTCTAGTTTTGGGGAGACGGGTCCCCAATTGCGGACCCGTCTTCGTTTACCGCCGGACGCCGGCGTCGTAGCGGCGGTGTGTCCGCACTGCCGGGTAGCGGCCGCGATACGTCCCCGTCGCGAGGTGCGCGGGTGACCATGGCCGGCCCCGCGTTCGCTCCTCCCTCGGGCGTCATGTAGGCGCGCCGGTACCGGACCTCGGCGGCGGCAAAACGGCTGCGTGCCGCCGGCGACAGATCCACTTCAATATTCCGTTCCTGCCCCGCCTGCACACCTGCCGGCAGATTAAAGAACAACGCATAGCGCTGGCGGATGCGAGACAGCGTCTCTTCGAGCGCCGAGGCGTCATCGACGGACATGCTGTCGCCGCCGGAATCGCGGGCGATTTGTGCCGTACCAGCGGAACGATCGCGCGAGCCACCCATGCGGCCTCCCCCGCCCGAACCGCCATAGGGCCCGCCTCCGCCGCGGGGCCCGAAAATGATGCCGCCCAGTGGCCCTCCCAGGCCCGGACCTCCGCCCCAGGTGCCCCGCCGCTGTCCGCGACGCGGATAACCGCCGCCGCTGCGGATCACCGCCGGTGCGATCAACGCGCACATCACCGCATCGGCCCGCGTCAGCGCCTGCCCAACTCCTTCGTCGTCCCGTTCATACTGCGTCTGATCGTCCGTCAGGATGACTATGGCCCGCCGCGCGTCGCGTCTTCCCTCCTGGCGGATGTACTGCGCCGCGTCCAGCATAGCGCGGGTGATATCGGTTCCTCCGTTGAATTGCTCCTGATTGAGCAGCCGGTTGAATTCGCGCTGCACTTCCGAGCGGCTGCTACTGAACGGCAACCGCACGCGAGTATTGCGGTCGAAGACCATGATGGCCATACGGTCGTCTTTGCCCATCACGGTGAGCGCTTGGCCGGATGCGTCTGCGATCCGCTCCACGTGAGGCCGCATGCTGCCGCTGACATCCAGCAGAAACAGAATATCCACGGGCATATTCTCGCTGGCGAAACCGCGAATCGGCACCACGCGGCCTTCCTCGCGAAGCACGAAATCGTCGGCCTTCAGGCGGGTGATCGCGCGGTTGCCATCCAGGACCTGGGCATCTACCCGCACCAGGGAAACGTCGCTGTGGAAGACCAGGTCGTCGTCGGCCGGCGCGAGCCAGGACCCTCCAACCAGGCAACCCAGGAGAAGAAGACGGACGGCTCGGCTCATGACTCCCCGTTTCAGGACATAATCGCTGAAAATACTTGCTGATTCCTATAACGTGTCCCGCTGATTCCAGGTTACGCGATTCTCCGGGGGGGCCGCTATGTTGGCTCCAGATCCGCTAAGCTCGATGGGACGTGCAAGGACTTGTCTTTGAGTGGGATCCGAAGAAGGAACTAGCGAACCGCCGGAAACATAGGGTCGGTTTCGCGGAGGCGAGCACAGCGTTCGGCGACCCACTCTCAGTCACCATTCCGGGGCTCGATCCCAGCGAAGAGGAACGTTTCGTGATCTTGGGCATGTCCCGCAAGCAGCGGCTGTTGGTTGTGGTCCATACTATGAGAGGAGCACGGATTCGCCTGATTAGCGCCCGTACTGCGACGAAACATGAAAGGCGACAATACGAAGAGGGCTCGAACTAAACGGACCATGGTGGACATGAGGCCTGAGTACGACTTCTCAGGCGGCGTTCGAGGCAAGTACATAGAGCGATATCGTCGCGGCACTAACATTGTTCTTCTCGAACCCGACCTCGCCAAGGCCTTTCCCGATTCGCAGTCCGTCAACAGCGCGCTTCGAGAATTGCTCGCAGTTGCAACGCGAGCCAAGGCCCGCAAACCCGCATAAAACATAGCTTAACCTCTCAACTCGCGCCAATGACGCCGAACCTCGCGAGAGTGTGGTCTGGAATGGCTTTTGTGGGAAAAGTCTGGGCACCGCTGTTGTTGCTCGGAAGCAGTCCTTTGAAGATGCGCACCCACGCGTTGTGGCTGTGACTGCAATCCTCTTCCTGGTGACATGCATTGGAACAAAGCGGTTGCAGGACAGAGCGCGCGGGATAGCCGCTGTTCTGATGGGCATCGCTGCGGCAAGCCTGTTCTGCAATCGATAGCCGTGTCCTGAACGCCCCAAGCCGCCCAGCGCGTTAGACTAAATTGTAGTGGCCCTTCGAGTTTTGATTTCGGCCGGCGAGGCCTCCGGGGATCTCTATGCCGCCGGGCTGGTAGAAGCCCTGAGGCGCCGGCGGCCTGACATACAGTTCTTCGGTTGCGCGGGACCGCGCATGCAGAAGGCCGGCGTGGAAACTGTCGTCGACGCCCATAGCTTGGCGGTGGTGGGACTGGTTGAAGTCGTCACCCACATCCCGCGCATTTACGGCGAATTCCGCAAGCTGCTTGGGGCTGCGCGTGATCGCCGCCCCGATCTGGCCATCCTCACCGACAGTCCGGACTTCCATCTGCGCCTGGCGCGACGCCTGAAAGCCCTGAAAATTCCGGTCTATTATCTAGTAGCTCCGCAAGTCTGGGCCTGGCGAAAGGGCCGGCTCAAGCTAATGCGCCGAGTGGTCGATCGCCTGCTGTGCATCTTCCCATTCGAGCCGGAGTTCTTCGAACGGGGCGGCGTCAATGCCGTCTACATCGGCCATCCTCTGACCCGTTTGGTGAAGCCCACCGCCGGCCGCGACGAGTTGCGCCGCCGATATGGCGTCCCCGATGGCACGCCCCTGATCGCCTTGCTCCCCGGCAGCCGCAGCGGCGAGGCGGCCCGGCATCTGCCTGACTTACTGGAAACGGTCGAGCTTTTGCGCAAATCAGCCAGTCCGGCGCCGCAATTCATCCTGGCCGTCCCGCCTGGTACCGTACCGGCGGGGTCAAAATTCCGGGAACGCATTCTGGCGTCATCCATCCAACTGCTTGAGGGACAGACCTGGGATATCCTTGCCTGCGCGGACCTCGCGCTGGCGGCCAGCGGCACCGTTACCGTCGAGGCCTGCGTGTTGGGTACGCCCATGGTTACCTTCTACCGGGTGAACAGCCTGAGTTGGCACATGGGTCGCCACTTCGTGAACGTGCCGTTCTATTCCATGGTGAATCTGGTGGCCGGGCGGCGCATCGTGGCGGAGCTGATTCAGGACGATTTCACACCGCGCCGTCTGGCGGACCAGGCGCTGGCGCTCCTCCAGGATGAGGCGGCGCGGGCGGCGATGCGCGGAGATCTCGCCGAGGTGGCGCGAAAACTGGCGGCCCAGGAAGACCCGCTGGAAGTCGCGGCTTCCATCGTGGAGGAGGGTTTCAAAGAGGAAATGGTGCATGTCTAGCAAGACGATTCTGACCGCGTTCCTGCTGGTGCCGTTGCTGTCTGCGCAGGACCGAAACAAGCCGGGGCGCATCGATGTCGAGAACTATGCCATCGACGCAGAGATCAATCCGCGCACGCAGTCCCTGAACGCCACGGCGAAGATCCGCCTGACAGCCTTGGACAACGACGTTTCCACCGCGCTGTTTGAACTGAATAACGCCCTCACGATTTCCCGCGTCGTGGACGATACGGGCCGCCAGATTCCGGCTTCGCGCGCGAGCGATCTGGGTGTTCGCGTCAGCTTTCCCGCCCCGCTTACCAAGGGCAAAGAGACCACCCTGACGTTCGTCTACGACGGCCGCTTGAGCGGCCAGGAAGATTCGCCGGTCTATGGCATCAAGTTCGCGTCGATTCAGAACAGCTTTGCCTATCTGCTCTATCCGGCGCGTTGGTTCCCCATTCACGACTACACGGTGGACCGCTATTCGGCCAACCTGAACATCACCGTGCCGACGGGCTTCCAGGTGGTGGCAAGCGGGACCGAGTCGACGCAGCCGGCCGCCGACGGAAAAGTCACTTACAGCTTCCAGTTCGACAAGCCGTCGTTTCCGGGCAGCATCGCCATGGTGCAAGGCGACCCGGTGCGCGTCAATTCCGAAGGTGTCACCACCAGCGTGTATTTCCGGCAGAAGCAATCCATGGCCAACGATTATGGCGACGAAACCGGAAAGATCATGTCTTTCTTTACCAGCGAGTATGGTTTGCCGCCGACAGCCAATCTGACCCTGGTGGAGACCGAAGACGGCACTCCGAATGGTTTTTCAGCGCCCGGGATCATTTTCCTGTCGCCCCGAGGCATCGGCAACAGAGTCGCGGACCGGCTGCTTGCCAACCAGGTGGCGCGGCAGTGGTGGGAGACGCTGGTGTCGCCCATCAACCGCGATCACATGTGGCTGGAGAACGGAAGCGCCCGTTACGCGGAGCTTTTGTGGGACGAACACAACGCCGGGCCATCCACGATGCAGGACGACATTCATGACACTTACGTGGAAGCGCTCACCGTGGACAATCCGCCGCTGATTCAATCCAGCCGGCTGGAGGATTACTCGCCGGAGTATTGGGCGCTCACGGCCGCCAAAGGCGCGGCGCTTCTGAATATGCTGCGCAGCGTGATCGGCAACGACGCGTTCACTAAGGTGATGGCCGCCTTCCCGAATCAATTCGCGTGGCAATCCGTGAGCACAGCGGACTTCCGCAAACTGGCCGAACAGATTTCCGGGCAAAATCTGCAGTACTTCTTCGTGCAATGGGTGGAGTCCAGCGGCGCGCCCGAGTTCAAGATCGAATACACCATCTTCCGGACGCAAAAGGGCTTCCGCGTGATGGGCAAGATCGCGCAGGATCTGGACACCTTCCAGATGCCGGTGACCCTTAAGATCGAGACCGAAGGTAATCCCGAAACCAAGCGCGTGGACGTGGTGGGCACGTCGTCGGAGTTCAGTATCGACACGTTCGGCAAGCCGAAGAACGTGACCATCGATCCCGACGGCGCTGTGCTGCGCTGGAGTCCGGCGATGCGCATCGCAGTGGCCATCAAGCGCGGCGAGCAGTTCGTAGCCATCGGCGAGTTCGGCGACGCGCTCAAGGAATACCAGAAGGCGCTGGAGGTGAATCACCAAAGCTCGTTGGCGCATTACCGGCTGGCGGAGGTCTTCTTCCTGCAGAACAGCTACCAGTCGGCCGCCAACGAGTTCCGCGAGGCGCTCAACGGAGATCTGGACCCGAAGTGGACCGAAGTGTGGGCCCACATCAAGCTGGGAAACATATTCGACGTCTCCGGCCAGCGCGATCGCGCGGTAAACGAATACAATCTCGCGATCCGCACGAAGGACGATACGCAGGGCGCGCAAGCCGAAGCCGCGAAATATCTGAAGGAACCATACCAGCGCAAGCGCGACAACGTGTAGCGCTTCAACCCGCGATCTTCGGCGTCAGGTACCAGCGCAGTACGCCGTGCGGGTCAGCGGTAAAGCGCTCCACTTCCACGCAGGCGATGGCGCCTTTCTTGAAGTCGATCTGCAGTTCGGGCGCGTTGAGCAAATACGCCGTGAGCCGGCTGAACAGCGGTTCGTGTCCGGACAGCAGAATGCGCGATTCGTCCTTGTGCACACGGATCTCGTCCCACACCGGCTTGGGCGACGAACCTGGCTCCAGCGCCTTGGTTCGCAGCAGCTCGCCTTTGTAATCCAGAATTTCGGCGGCAAGTTGCGCCGTCTGCACCGCGCGCTTGTAGGGACTGGTGAGGATCAACGAGGGCGCGACGCCCGCGGCCGCGGCTGCCCGCAAGACGTTCCGCAGCTTCTTCTTGCCATCCGCGGTAAGCACACGTTCAGCGTCAGGCTGGCCCACTTGCCCGTCTTCGGCGATCCCGTGCCGGAGAAGATAGATCTCCATTCCTGTTAGCCTACTGGATTGAAGCTGTATCTCGAGCGGAGCGCCTTCTATCTGACGTGCGCCGCCCTTGTATCTATTCTATTCTCGATCGCGGTCTCGCAAATCCTGCTCGCGGCTGCGCTGGTGGCGTTGCTGCTCTCCCGGCAGCCGCTGCGCCTGCCGCCCATCAAGCTGCCGCTGGCGCTGTTCATCGCCGGAACCTCGATCTCGCTGCTCGCATCCGGCCACATTCACGAGGGCCTGCCGCAGATCAAGAAGTTCTATGTGTTTCTGATCCTGCTTGTGGCTGCGAGCACCATCCGGAAGATCGCGGAAATCCGCGCGATCGTGCTGTTGTGGACCGGCGTGGCGTCGCTCTCGGCTCTCTTCAGCCTCTATCAGTTCTGGCGCAAATACCAGGAGGCTCATAAGCTGCACGTCGGCCTGTACGACTTTTACGTCGGCTCGCGCATCACCGGCTTCATGAGCCATTGGATGACCTTCGGCGCCGAAGAGATGATCGTGCTGCTGATGCTGGCGGCTTATCTGTTCTTCTCCAGCGAGCGCCGCTGGAAGCTGGCGGGCTGGCTGTGTGCGGCGCTGCTCGTGATTTCGATGGTGCTGGGTCTCACGCGAGGAATCTTCCTGCTGGGCTTCCCCGTCGGACTGCTGTATTTACTGTGGTTCTGGAAGCGCTGGCTGGTGGCCGCGGTGCCCGTCGTGGCTGTGATCGCTTTCCTGGTGGCGCCGCCGTTCGTCAAGGAGCGCGTGACCTCCGTCATCCATCCGCACGGCGACGAGGATTCGAACAGGCATCGAGCAGTGCTGCGCGAAACTGGCATGATCATGATCCGCGCGCATCCGTGGCTCGGGCTGGGGCCCGAACAGGTGAATCATCAGTTCAAGCAATGGGTGCCGGCTGATGCGCTGCCCTTGCCGGAAGGCTACTACGGCCACCTGCACAACATCTACCTGCAGTATGCAGCCGAGCGAGGCATTCCCACGATGCTCGCGATGATGTGGCTGATCGGAAAGGCCCTGTGGGACTTCGCCGCCGCATTGCGGACGAAGCTTGCGAACGCCGAGGCCCGCTTCATCCTGCACGGCAGCATTGCGGCTATTCTCGCGATTCTCGCCGAGGGATTCGTCGAATACAACCTCGGCGACAGCGAAGTCCTGACGTTGTTTCTGGCCGTGGTGGCGTTCGGATACATCGCCCGCGAAGCGGCCGCTTGAGCCCTACTGCATCGGCAGATGGTCGAGCGAAGACTTCTTCTTGCGCCCACCACCGCCGCCACGGCGCGGGCGGTCCGTATTGCCGGAGGCCGCGGCTTTGCGTGGGCGGCGCACCGGCTTGGGTTTGGCCGGAGGTGGATTGGGCTCCAGCAGTGAAGGCTGACCTTCCACGATGGGCTGCTTTTCCTCTTCCTCTTCCACATGCTCCTCGGGCGGACGCTCGGGTTCGGCGGGCGGATAGAATTCCGCGCCTAGGTAGACCATGAGGCCCTTCTCTTCATCGGGCTCCACGCGCACCACTAGTTTGTCCTGTGCGTAATTCAAGAACTCGGAGAACTCCTGGAAGCCGTACTTTGCGTTTTCGAAGTTGGGCACTTCGGTTTGCACCCATCCGGCAAGATCGTCGGCCGATGCTCCATTTTCCATTTCGAGGCGGTGGGTTTCCAGCACGTCGCGTAGCGCCGGCAGCGCCTCTTCCGGCTTTGGCGTGGGACGCTCCGGTTGTGCCGAAGTCTTGCGCTCGATGATGTAGCGGCCGCCTTGGCCGCTGACGTTGACGTAATCGGCTTTCTTGAGCTTCTCGACAAAGTCTGAAAAGCTGTTCGCGCCGTATGCCTTTTCCGTGAAGGCCGAATCGAGCTGCAGCATCGTGGATTTCAGCAGGCCTAGCTGGGGCTGCACGGCGCGGCGCTCCAATACTTGCAGCGCGCGCTCCACGAGCGGCATGGCCTGGGCCAGGTCGAGCGGGGCGGGTCGAGAGCGCTGGCCACCCTGCTGGCGATCGCGCCCATGCCCCTGCGGTGCTTGACCCTGCTGTGCGCTGGGCTGCTGCCGTGGCGGACGCTCGCCGCCGCGGTCCGAGTCCCCCAGCAGCGATTCATAGCTCATGAACTCGTTGCAATTCTGCTGGAGAATCGTGCTGGTGAACGATTTGCCGCCCACCACGAACACGGTCTTGCCGTATTCCTTCAGCTTGTTGACCAGCGGGATGAAGTCGCTATCGCCGCTGATGATGGCGAATGCGTTGACGTGCGGATGGGTGAAGGCCATCTCCAGCGCGTCCAGCGCGAGGTTGATGTCGCCTCCATTCTTGTCGCCGCGCGGCGAAGGCAGCCGCTGCACCATTTGCACGGCGTTCTCGGCCATCGAGCGGGCCGCGCCCTCCTGCCGTCCCCAGTTGGCATAAGCAAATTTGGCGACCAGGTCGCCGCGCTCCTTGAGCGCATCGAGCGGAAGCGATACATCGAACTCCCGCCTTAAAGTAGATTTCACGCCGATTTCGATGTTGTCGTAATCGACAAACACGGCGATGTTCAGTTTTTCCATTAGTTTCGTCTTGTACACAGGCCCCGCGCCGGTGTTACGTTCTTTCAAAATTAGCGGGCACGTTAGCCCGCGGCTGACTTCAGGCGGTCTGCTTTACCGAAGACCGGATAAAGTCTACTATCTCCTCGAGCGAAGCTCCAGGCTGGTATACGGCCGCCACGCCCAGCTTTTTTAGCTGAGCGGCGTCCTCGTCGGGAATTATACCGCCAACCAGGACCAGGATGTCATCCAGGCCCTTTTGACGTAACAATTCCATGATACGCGGAACGATGGCGTTATGGGCGCCCGACAGGATGGACAGGCCAATCACCTGGACGTCCTCCTGCAAGGCGGCATTGACGATCATCTCCGGTGTTTGACGCAGGCCGGTGTAGATTACTTCCATGCCGGCGTCGCGGAGCGCGCGCGCGATTACTTTTGCGCCGCGGTCGTGACCGTCTAATCCGGGCTTGGCGACCAGAACCCGGATGCGATGCTCCATATGCTTGATGGTAGCATCGCGAGCTGGAAGCCTGACGAGTCCATACCCGAACGACAGAAACGCTTACCAGCCGGTTGCGCCCACCAGCGCGCTTTGAGAATCTCCGGGCCACTCCCCGTCCCGCGAGCGATTGACTCCCAAATCCGCGCGAAGGCCGTCGGCCTTGGGATCAATTTCGAAGAACAGCACCGCGTGCGAACGCTCCTCGCGCGCCCGATGGAGCTCTTGGACGGCCTCTTCTTTTCTCCCCAGGGCGTGGAGCAGCAAGGCCATGTGGTAGGCATCCACGTACTCGTCCGAGCGGTTTTCCTGCAAATCCCCCAGGATCCGCATTGCCGCGACCGGCTGCCCGTTTTTGGCAAGAAACCTCGCGGTGCAGGCGCGGATCCAAGTAACATCCGGGCCGATACTGATTGCCTTGCGAAATTGGGCCAGTGCTTCCTCGTTTCTTCCTAAGAGTTCGAGCGCCTCACCGTAGAAGACCCTGCCGAAAGGCGAAGCCGGATGCAAGTTCACGGAGTTCTTGCTGTTGGCAAGAGCCAGGTCGAACTCGCGGCGGACGATATGCACGCGCGTCGCCACGAACGTGAGCGGTGGCACCAACATGTCGACAGTCCGGGCGAGCCTCACTTGAGCCAAGGCTTCATCGAAGCGGCCCCGGGCCATATAAATCATGGCCAGGCGCGCGAAGAGTTCGGCGGAACAGGCTTTCTCTTTCTGAAGTTCCACGAGCTCCAGCTCCGCTTGCGCCACGTCTGCCTCAAAGACAAAGCGCGCATACGCGTGGTCGAGGCGCAACTCGGCGGTGGAACCGTGCAGCGCGAGGGCTTGCTCGTAAGCAGCGAAGAACCGGCCCTTCACGTCGCGAGGCGGTCGCAGGTAGAAGGCACCGAGAAAGAGGTAAATGTTCGCCAGTGCCTCGGTTGCACGGAAATCGGCGTTGTCTCTCTGGACAGCCTGCTCAAAGCAGCGCAGAGCGTTCTCAAAACCTGTTCGCGTGAATTGATTCCGGAAATGCCGCCCGGTGACCATCAGATCTTCCGATTCCGGTATCTCGAGGCGGTGGCCAAACTTAGGCTGGCACGTAATCCAGGATCCACACTCGGCCAGCACCTCTTTGATTTCGGCGATCGTCACCGCGACCGTGTGTTTGGAAACCCGCACTCCGTCCCAGGCGTCGCGGATCATCTGTTCATAGCCCACCAGATGACCGGGATTTTGAAGCAGCACCCGCAGGGCTCGGAAGGCGCGGGGCCTCAATTCCACCTCTTTGCCGCCACGTAGAAGCCGGGTGTTTGCTAAGTCGACACAAAATGGGCCGAGTGCAACGTGTTCCTCGGTATATGGCGCAACTGGCTTGGTCGACATCCCCGGTTGGCCCCCCTATCACGAATTTAGCCACCCCGGACCGTCCGCGAAATTTGAAAGTTCTTTGACTTTCGGGCCGCGAAATTTGATCGATCCTCGACTTTAGCTTCGCGCATTATACCATACAATCCCTCTGGTAGGGTCCAGGGACTTGTCTGCCCCAAAAAAGGCGGTCGCGCCGCCTTGAAAACGGTATTTGGCTGTCGCCTGGACAATCTTCTACGGGCTGAGGAAACAATGAACTCAAAGCTGCCTTTTGCATGGCTCATATTGACGCTGCTGGCGGTTTCGTCCCTTACGAGCAACCTTCTGGCTCAGTCTGCCGGAACCGCGGGCCTCACGGGAACAATAACCGATCCTACCGGGGCGGTAGTGCCTGGCGTTACCGTGACGCTGACCAACGCGGACACGAATCAGTCCCGCACGACGACCTCCAATGGGGAGGGCGTGTATAAGTTTTCGTTGATTCCTCCCGGCAACTACAAGGTCAAGTTCGCGGCGTCCGGCTTCAAGCCGTCCGAAGTGCCGTCTGTCACCTTGAACGTAACAGAGACGCCGGTGCTCGACGGCAAGTTGCAAGTGGGGGCCGCCAACGAGCAGGTGACCGTCGAGGCAGCGGCCGAAGCGTTGCAGACTTCGAGTTCCACGCTCGGAACAACCGTCACATCCAGCACCGTTACCGCCCTGCCTTTGTCGAGCCGCAACTACACGCAGATTCTCGGCTTGGCCGCGGGCGCCAGCACGGGTGCCAACAACGCCACGGCGTTCGGTAAGGGCACGCAGGATATCAGCACCAATGGCGCGGACCCCGGCCAGAACAACTACCAGATGGACGGCGTGGCCATCAACAACATCGCCAACCCGGGAACATCGGCCGATAGCGGCATCTATGCGGGCATTGGCATACCGAGTCCGGACGCGATTCAAGAATTCAAGATCCAGACCTCTACCTACGACGCAAGCTACGGACGCAACCCCGGGGCAAACGTGAACGTGGTGACGAAATCCGGCACCAACTCCTTCCATGGCACGGCGTTCGAGTTCTTCCGCAATTCGCAAATGAATGCCAACGACTTCTTCTACAACCGCGACACCTGTTCCCAGTTCACGGGTTCATGCCCGAAGCAGGTTCTCAACCAAAACCAGTTCGGAGGCGTCATTGGCGGGCCGATCAAGCGCGACAAGGTGTTCTTCTTTGCCAGCTATCAAGGAACACGTCAGAAGAACGGAGTGGCTTCGCAAGGTCTGACGCCGGGAGCCAACCTGCCTCCGATTCCAGCGGGAGACCGCAGCGCGCCAGGTTTTGCCGCGGCGCTCGCGGCAGCCAACTGCAATTTTCCGACGATTTCAACCTTCGTAGAGGGCGGCGCGCCCTTGGCCTGCGACGGCTCCAATATCAGCCCGGTCGCCTTGAAGATCCTCCAGCTTAAGAACCCCGACGGAAGTTACTACTTTCCCGGCTCCAAAGGTCCGGGCTTCCAAACTGTGAATTTCAGCGACCCCGCGATCTACAATGCCAACCAGCTCCTGCTGAATGGCGACTACATCATCAACGACAAGAATACGTTGGCCATGCGATATTTCTATACGCGCGACCCGCAGTTGATCACGCTCAACGGTTTCCTGCCGGGCACTCCCGTAAATCAATACTATTCGAACACCAACGCGGTGCTGAAATTGACGACCATCGTCTCGAACACATTCGTCAACGAGATTCACGGTTCGTTCCAGCGGAATGTGTCCATCGCTACCGATCAAATGCCCGCGGGCTTCACCAACGAAAACCTCGGAATTACGGGCCTGGTCAGCGACGCCGCAAAGGGCGGGATCAACACCGCTGCCGGTTCGCAGGAACCTCCCTTCATCGTCCTGGCAACCAACGGTTTCAATTTGTTTCAATGGGCTCCCAGCCCGAGCTACAGTCCGACCAGCCAAATTCAGATTGGGGACCAGATCTCCTGGACCCACGGCCGGCACACCATCCGCGCCGGCTTCGAGTATGAAGAGACGCAATGGAACATCGTGTTCGCGGGCTTGGAGCGCGGCTTCCTGATCTTCCTGGACTTCAATTCCCTGCTGGTCGGCGGGCCGAGCAACATTCTCGAGTGTCTGTTCTGCACTCGCAGCGGGCCCGATGGAATCATCCACGGCTACCGGCTGCCCAACATGAATTCTTATGTCCAGGACGACTGGAAGGTCAGCAACAAGCTGACTTTGAATCTAGGCGTGCGCTGGGAGTATGACGGCATGCTCAGCGACAAGTACGGGAACCTGACCACCACCTGGCTCAGCAAACTGGTACCCAACACCCAAGTCCCGACGGCGCCCACTGGCTCGCCCGCCAACTACGGCGGGTGGATTGTGCCGAACAATTTTGTTTCCCACTACGGCCAGCCGCCGGCCGGCGTATTTGTGTCGCCCAACAGCGTGCCGCTGTCCAAACACCCTCCATACAGCAACTTCGGTCCGCGCGTGGGCTTCGCGTACCAGTTGACCGACAAGATCGTCCTGCGCGGTGGGGCAGGCATCTTCTACGACCGCGTCGGTGCGAACCAATTTGTGCACTCAGTGGAGCAGGGCAATCCCTACGCCATCACGGTTGACTACGTCGGCTCGAACCCCTATACGCTCGCGAATCCCTTCCCCGCGCTGCCGGCCCTGGGGACTTTTAGCCAGCGCTATGCCAACCTGTCGGCAGCCTGCCAAGTAGGCGTCGCCGACACGACCGCGGCGTGCAACTCTTACCTCAACGTGCCGTTCGTCAATGAGATGGAGCACACGCCCACGGTCCGGCAGTACAACTTCAACGTTCAATACCAGTTTGCTCCCACCTGGGTCCTGGAACTGGGTTACGTCGGTTCGAGCGGCATCAACCTGACTGACTACAACCACAACTACAACACGGCCCGGCTAGCCAGCCCGAGCAATCCGATCAACGGGATTACCACGAACTCGGTGGAAAACGTGCAGTTCCGCGTGCCCTATTTGGGCTACCAGGCGGTGGGACTGCAGGGAACAGCCTACGATCTGATTTCCAACTACAACAGCCTGCAGGCCACGCTGCGGAAACAGTTTTCGCATGGGCTGACTCTCCAGGCGGCATACACCTTCAGCAAGTCCTTGAGCAACTCGAACCAGGAATCGGCGAACAGCAACGACGCCAGCAACACCGCTCAACAGTACGGGCCGTCGTGGTTCAACCGCCCCAACCGGTTCGTCATCAACTATAGTTACGACCTGCCGTTCGGTAAGCATACCGGCTTGCTGAACGGCTTGCTGGGCGGATGGAATCTATCAGGCGTAACCACCATTCAGTCGGGGGATTCGTTCTCCGTGATGGATTCATCGGGCGGAACGATCTATGGCACCAGCAGCACCACCACCAGCGGAGGATTCTCACGCGCCCAGTTCTGCCCGGGGACAACCTTCTCGAACATGTACAGCTCCGGTGGAACAGAGGCTCGGCTCGGCGGTCCCAGCGGCGGTCCGGGTTGGTTCTCGGCCAACGCCTTTTGTCCGCCGCCTGCCATCGGCGACGGAACCGATTTCGGCAACACGGGCGCCGGCATCGCTATGGGCCCCGGCCAATTCAACTTCGACGTGACTCTGCAGAAGACGACGAAAATTACCGAGAGGAGTACTCTGCTGTTCCGCGCCGAGTTCTTCAACCTGTTCAATCACCCGCAGTTCATGGATCCGAACACGGCCTACGCTGTTCCGGCCAACTTCGCGCTGCCGGACGTAAACGCCGGTCCGGGCGTCTTCGGCAGAATCATCGCGACTTCAGTAAGCCCGCGCGTGATTCAGCTTGGGCTGAAATTCATCTTCTGAGGGCTTCGGGGATTAGAGAACCGTAGTCTCCGTATAGCTGCCGAAGACATCCCGGAAAGCGTCGCTGATTTCCCCCACCGTGGCGTAAGCGCGGACGGCGTCCAGGATGAACGGCATGGTATTGTCCGAGCCTTCGGCGGCGCGCTTCAGCCGATCCAGTGACGCCGCAACGGCCTGACTATCGCGCCGGGCCTTCAGCCGCGCCAGCTTCTCAACTTGAAGCTGCTGCGACGACTCGTCGATTTCCAGCAACTCGATCGCTTCCTCGTCCTTCTCGACGAACGCGTTCACGCCCACGATCTTCTGCTCGCCGGTCTCGATCGCGTGCTGGTATTCGTAGCTGGCATTGGCGATCTCGGTCTGCGGGAAGCCGCGCTCGATGGCGGGAATCATGCCGCCCATTTCGTCGATGCGCCGGATGTATTCCAGCGCGCGCTTTTCCGTCTCAGCCGTCAGGCTCTCGACGAAATAGCTGCCGCCTAGCGGATCGGGCGCGTCCGGCACACCGCTTTCGTACGCAATCACCTGCTGTGTACGCAGCGCGATGGTGACGGCGTGTTCACTCGGCAGCGCGTAGGCTTCATCCAGCGAATTGGTGTGCAACGACTGCGTTCCTCCGAGCACGGCCGCCAGCGCCTGCAGCGTCGTGCGCACGATGTTGTTATAAGGCTGCTGCCAGGTGAGGGAACAGCCCGCGGTCTGCGCATGTGTCCGCAGTTTCCAACTTCGCTCATCGAGCGCGCCGAAGCGATCCCGCATCGTCTCGGCCCAAATCTTGCGCGCCGCGCGGAACTTCGCAATCTCCTCGAAAAAATCGTTGTGCGAATTAAAAAAGAAGCTAAGGCGCGGCGCGAAACTATCGACCGGCAACCCCCGCGCGATGGCCCATTCGACGTACTCCATGCCGTCGCGCAGCGTGAATGCCAGCTCCTGCACCGCTGTCGACCCGGCTTCGCGAATGTGATAGCCGCTGATCGAAATCGGATTGAAGCGCGGCACGTGCTGCGTGGCGTATTCGATCACGTCCGTCACCAGGCGCATCGATGGGCGCGGCGGATAAATGTATTCCTTCTGCGCGATGTATTCCTTTAGGATGTCGTTCTGCAGCGTGCCCGACATCCGCGACCAGTCCACGCCCTGCTTCTCGCCCACCGCCAGATACATGGCCCAGATCACGGGCGCGGGCGAGTTGATGGTCATCGAAACCGTCACGTCGCCGAGCGGAATGCCGCGGAAAAGGATTTCCATGTCTTCGAGCGAGCAGATGGACACGCCGCATTTGCCCACTTCGCCGAGCGACGTCGCGTGATCGGCATCGTAGCCCATCAGCGTCGGCAAATCGAACGCTACCGAGAGGCCGGTCTGCCCCTGGCTCAGCAAATACAGGTAGCGGCGGTTGGTTTCCTCGGGTGTCGCGAATCCAGAAAATTGCCGCATGGTCCACAGGCGGCCGCGATACATCGTTTCGTGGATGCCGCGCGTGTAGGGGAACTCGCCGGGCGGCGGAACGCTGAGCCCCGCGGCATCAGCCGCCGTGTATACCGGTTCCACGGGAATGCCGCTGAGCGTTTTCCGCAGAGGCGTCGTGGTTGTGCCGGAGCCCTTGGGCATCTATTTCATTGTAGAGCGTTGCGCTCTCATCGCCAGCCGCGGGGCTAAAATGAGGTATGGTTCGGTGGCTGCTGGGCGTGGTCTTCTTCCTGGCGCTTGCGCCGGCATTCGGTCAGGAGGCGGAAATCGCCGTGGGCCGGTTTCTGGTCGCCAGCCGCGACCTGGGTGACCCCAATTTCGCGCAGACCGTGATCCTGCTCGTGCACTACGACGCCGATAAGGGAGCCGTAGGCCTGGTGATCAACCGGCGCTCAGACGTTCCCATTTCACAGCTGTTCAAGGATATGCGGGAGGCCAAGGGACGCACGGATCCTGTCTATCTGGGAGGCCCGGTCGAGCTCGATAGCGTTCTCGCGCTGCTGAAATCATCCAGCCAGCCGGACGACTCCATGCGCGTCTTCGGCAACGTGTACCTGATCGCCAACAAGGACGCTCTCGCAAAGACTATGGGGTCGGAAGCCGACGCCGACAGCTTTCACGCCTACCTGGGCTATGCAGGCTGGGGCCCGTCGCAGCTCGAGCACGAGGTACAGCTCGGCGCCTGGCACATTATGGCGGCGAACACGGGCGAAGTTTTTCACAACGATCCCGATTCGGTCTGGCCGCGCCTGATTCGCCGCACCGAGCTGCAGATCGCCCGCCGCCTGACGCTGCCTATTTGTACGCCGCAATGCCGGTGACGCGCTCGCCGATCACCAGCGTGTGGATGTGGTCGGTGCCTTCGTAGGTCTTCACGGTTTCCAGATTGCACATGTGGCGCATGATGGGGTACTCGTCCATGATGCCGTTGGCGCCGAGCAGATCGCGGCTCAGGCGCGCGCATTCCAGCGCCATCGCGACGTTGTTGCGCTTCAGCATCGAAATGTGCGCCGGGTCGATCTTGCCCGCGTCTTTCACACGGCCCGCCTGAATCGCCAGCAGCTGCGCCTTGGTGATCTCGGTGATCATCCACGCCAGCTTTTCCTGCACGAGCTGGTGGCTGGCGATGGGCCGGTCGTCGAACTGCTTGCGCACGGTGGAGTAGTGGCGCGCAGTTTCATAACAGTCCATTGCCGCGCCGATCACGCCCCAGCCGATACCGTAGCGGGCTTGCGACAGGCAGCTCAGCGGCCCTTTCAGGCCTTTCGCCCCGGGTAGCATCGCGGACGCCGGCACGCGGCAATCCGAGAACGCAAGACTTGACGTGACAGACGCCCGCATCGACAGCTTTCCGTGGATGTCGGACACCGTGAAGCCCGGCGTCCCCTTCTCCACCAGGAATCCGCGGATGCCCTCGTCGGTGCGTGCCCACACGATCGCCACGTCGGCCATGCCGCCGTTGGTGATCCAAGTCTTCTCCCCGTTGATCACCCACTGCGAGCCGTCCTGCTTCGCGCGCGTCTGCATCCCCGCGGGATTCGATCCGAAGCCCGGTTCGGTCAGCCCGAAGCAGCCGATCGCCGCGCCCGATTGCAGCTTCGGGAGCCAATGGCTCTTTTGTTCGTCTGAGCCATAGGTGTGAATCGGATACATCACCAGCGCCCCCTGCACGGAAACGAAGCTGCGCAAGCCGGAATCGCCCCGCTCGATCTCCTGCATGACCAGGCCGTATTCGACATTGCTCATGCCGGCGCAGCCGTATCCTTCCAGATTCGCGCCCAGAAATCCGAGCTCGCCGATTTCGGGAATCAGCTCTTTCGGAAAGCGCGCGTCACGGAAGCAGTCTCGGATAATCGGCAGGACGCGGTCATCCACAAACTGGCGCGCGGTCTGGCGCACCAGCAGTTCCTGCTCGGAGAAAAGCGAATCGATGAGTAAGTAGTCGACACCGGGGAAGCGGGCCATTGCCCCATTGTAAGCGGAGGCCGCCTGGCGCGGCGCTAAACGTCCAGATTCCGCACGTCCAGCGCGTTCTCTTCGATGAACTTCCGGCGAGCCTCCACGTCTTCGCCCATCAGCGTGGAGAAAATGCCTTCTGTCTCGGCCAGGTCCTGCAGATCCACCTTGAGCAGCGTGCGCGTCTCGGCGTTCATGGTCGTCGACCACAACTGCTCGGCGTTCATTTCGCCTAGGCCTTTGTAGCGCTGGATGGACACCTCGCGCGTGCCTTCGTTTTTCACGAACTCGAGCAACTCTCGCCAACCGGGCTGGATCTGCGCTTCGGCTTTGCCTTCCTTCAGTACTTTGAAGGGAGGCTGATTGAACTTGGACACTTGCCGCGCGATCGCGCGCATGCGCCTGTATTCGGGCTGAACGGCGAGGTCGACGCCGATCGAGCGTTCGGCGTTGGTGGGATCGTGGTACACGATCTTCCAGGCTTCGTGCTCTTCTTCGCGTTCCAGCCTGGCCTCAATCTTCGCCGTCTTCAACGCTGCGAGCACCGGCTCCAGGTTGCTCTTCTCGTGGAAATCCGCCTTGGCGTCCAGTTTCAGGTCGATATTGGCCAGCGCTTCCACCACACGCGGATCGCGCATGCGCCGCTCCATGCGGCGGAACATTTGCTGGCATTCGTCCAGCGAGATCAGAAACGCCCGCAACTCTGAGCCTTCCAGCTTCACACCGTCTTTGGTCTCGACCGACAGGTTTTCAGTCGCGCGGCGCAAAATCTCGCGGGTGAACTCCTTGTCGTCCTTGATGTACTTCAGGCTCTTGCCCTTCTTGATCAGATACAGCGGCGGTTGCGCGACGAAAACGTTGCCGCGCTTGATCAGCTCCTGCATGTGGCGGAAGAAGAAGGTGAGCAGCAGCGTGCGGATGTGCGAGCCGTCCACGTCCGCGTCGGTCATGATGATGATCTTGTGGTAGCGCAGCTTGGTGATGTCGAAGTCCGTGAGGCCGATGCCGGTGCCGATGGCCGTGATCATGGACCGGATTTCCTCGTGCCCCAACATCTTGTCGTAGCGCGCCTTCTCGACGTTCAGGATTTTGCCCTTGAGCGGAAGGATCGCCTGGTAGCGCCGGTCGCGGCCGCTTTTTGCCGTGCCGCCGGCCGATTCGCCCTCAACCAGGAACAGTTCGCAACGGTCGGGATCCTTTTCCTGGCAGTCGGCCAGCTTGCCCGGCAGACCGCCGGAATCCAGCGCGCCCTTGCGCCGGGTCAGATCGCGAGCTTTTCGCGCGGCCTCGCGAGCGCGCGCGGCATCGATTGCTTTGCCGACAATCTTGCGCATCACCGCCGGGTTCTTGTCGAAATGTTCGCCCAGCTTCTCATTCACCAGTTGCACAACAAAGCCCTGAATGTCGCTGTTGAGCTTGCCTTTGGTCTGGCCTTCGAACTGCGGCTGCGGCAGCTTCACGCTCACCACGGCGGTTAAACCTTCGCGCACGTCGTCGCCGCTCAGGTTTTCCTTGACATCCTTGAACAAGCCCGCCTGCTGGCCGTAGTAATTGATGGTGCGCGTAAGCGCGCTGCGGAAGCCGCTCAAATGCGATCCGCCGTCAACCGTATTGATGTTGTTGGCGAAGCTGAATATGTTCTCCGAGTAGCCGTCGTTGTACTGTAGCGCCACTTCCATGGCGAGCGTGCCGCCGTTGGGCAACTCGCGCTCGCCCTCGAAGTAAATCGGCTTGTCGTGCAGCACGGCCTTGCCCCGGTTCAGGTGCTTGATGAACTCGGCGATCCCGCCGCTGTAATGGAACTCGTGCTGCTTTACCGGGTCGACGCGCTCATCAGTCAGCGTGATGGTCAGACCCTTGTTCAGAAACGCCAGCTCGCGCAGCCGTTGCGCCAAGGTGTCATAGTTGAACACCACTACGTCCATGATGGTGGCATCCGGCTTGAAGGTGATCTTGGTGCCGGTCTTCTTGCCGGCCTTCCCGGTCTGCTTGAGGCGCCCTAGGGGAATCCCTTTCTCGTAGTCCTGCTCCCAGGTGAAGCCCTTGTTCCAAATTTCCAGATGCAGCGTCTCGGAAAGAGCATTGACGCAGCTCACACCGACGCCATGCAACCCGCCCGAGACTTTGTAGCTATTGGAATCGAACTTACCACCGGCATGCAGCTTGGTCATCACCACTTCCGCCGCCGAGATGCCGAACTCTTCTTTGATGTCGGTTGGGATGCCCCGGCCGTTGTCCGTTACGGTGATGGAATCGTCAATCAGAATGGTCACATCCACGCGGTCGCAGTAGCCGGCCAGCGCTTCGTCCACCGAGTTGTCCACCACCTCGTAAACCAGGTGATGCAGACCGTTCTCGGTCGTCGAACCGATGTACATCGCCGGACGCAGCCGCACGGCTTCCAGGCCTTCCAGCACCTTGATGCTAGTGGAGTCGTAAACTTCCGCCGGAGTCACTTCTTTTGTCGCCATGGGTTAATACTTAATCCTTAAACTGCTTCTTGTGTGCCCTACTGTTGCCCGTTAGATCCTCATGGGCATCACAACGTAACGGTACTTATACGTGGCGCCGTCGGCAGCCGGCCGCAATTCGCCCGCGCTGTTCGGGTCTTTGAAGTGGAATGTCACTTTCTCTTCGTTCAAGGCCCTCAGAAAATCCAGCAGATAGCTCGCATTGAACCCGATTTCCACTGTCGCGCCGTCATACTCGGCAGGCAGGCTCTCCTCGCTTTCACCCGTCTCCGACAGGGACGAATGAATATGCAGTTCGCCGGATTGCATGCGCAGCCGGATAGCGCGCGAGCGTTCATCGGAAAACTGCGAAACACGTTCGATGGACTTGCGCAGCTCCTCACGATCCAAGGCGACCGCGTGTGGATGATCCTTCGGAAGCACCCGTTCAAAATCGGGAAAATTGCCGGTCAGCTTCCGGCTGAGCAGTAGCCGCTCGCCAAATTGGAAGAACAAATGGTTGTCGTCGCCGGCAAACTGCAGCATTGCATCCGGGCCCGCTTCCTGACCCAGCTTCTGAATTTCTCCCATCGCCTTGCGCGGCAGCAGCGCCCGGAAGGAACCGGTCACGCCGGGCAATTCCACCGGGCTTTCCACCATCGCCAGGCGATGTCCGTCGGTCGCCACCATGGCCAGCCCGTTGCTCTTCAGCATCAGGAGCGAGCCGTTGAGTGTAAAGCGTGACTCCTCCATTGAAATTGCAAAGATCGTCTTCGCGATCATCGACGCCAGCGCGTTGACTGGGATCTGCGCCAGCACCTCCGGCATTTGCGGAAGTTCCGGAAAGCTTTCTCGCGACATCCCCGCTATCCGCGTGCGCGACCGCCCGCAAACCAAGCTGGCCCACTGGTTCTCCTGCAGCTTTACCTCGAGGTCCGAATCCGGCAGCAGCCGCACATAATCCAACAGCCGCTTTGCCGGGATGGTGCCGGCCCCCTGCTTCTTCACCCGCGCCGGGCACGAGGATCGGATCCCTAACTCCAGATCCGTCGCGGTCAGATTAATCCGGTCGCCAACCGCTTCCACCAGCACGTTCGACAGGATCGGGATCGTCGTCTTTTTCTCGACAACACCCTGGGAGAGACTCAACTCCCGGACCAGATCTGCCTTGCTGACTGTGAACTCCATCGTTTCCCCCGCGCGAACCTCTTGTATCGTCGATGCCATGCTAGTAGCCTTCTGTTCTAGCCTAGAAAGTCAATCTTTTAGAACCGTAGTAGTAGGGCCTGTTGAAATGTTGATTTCTCTCTAAATTATACAAAACTCAGAAACTTCCTGCCACCGAAAGTTGTGAATCAATGGGTCGGCCGGGCTGCATGATTCCCGCTCCGGGGCTATGCTCCACAGGTCTGCACAAGCCTACAAAAAGCTCCTTGTGGAAAAGGCCAATAAGCCTAATGAATCGAATCAACTAGACTGTGGATGAGATTGTTCAAATCCGGGTCGCGTTGTCGCAGTTGCTCAATCTTCTGGACCGAGTGCAGGACCGTGGTGTGATGCTTGCCCCCGAAAGCGCGCCCGATTTCAGGCAGCGACGCCGATGTCAGGTCCTTGGTCAGGTACATGGCGATCTGCCGGGGATAGGCGATCTTGCGCTCGTTGGTCTTTTGCTTGATCTGCGATGGAAGCAGCGCGAATTTGTCGGCCACCGCTTTGATGATCGATTCGATCGTGATTCTTCGCTCCTGGCCGATCGACAGGTGCTTCAATACCTGCTGCGCCATGGAGAGCGTAATCGGCGATCCGGTGAGCGAGGCGGACGCTATCAGTTTCACCAGGGCTCCTTCCAGTTCGCGAACATTCGACTTCGTTTTTGTCGCAATGAAGATGCGGACTTCTTCCGGCAGCCTTGTACCTTGAGCCTCGGCTTTCTTATCGAGAATCGCCATCTTGGTTTCAAGGTCCGGAGGCTGCACATCCACCATAAGCCCCCATTCGCAGCGTGAGCGCAGACGCTCCATTAAGCCGGGAGTGCTCTTTGGCGGGGTATCGCTGGAGATGACGATTTGCTTCTCGTGCTCGAACAGGTCGTTGAACGTGTGAAAGAACTCTTCCTGGGTGCGCTCCTTGCCCGACAGGATCTGGATATCGTCGATGAGCAGAGCGTCCGCGGAGCGATAGTGCCGGTGAAACAGTTGCATGCGGTCCTGGCGGATGCACGTGATCATCTCGTTCATGAAGCGTTCGCTCGAGGTATAGACGATGCGCATGCCGGCGTAGTGGTCCGCAAGCGACCGTCCGATGGCATGCATCAGATGTGTTTTGCCCATGCCCACGCCGCCGTAGATAAACAGCGGGTTATAGCTGTGGGATGGCTTCTCGGCTACAGCCTGTGCCGCCGCATGCGCGAATTGATTGCAGGAACCCACCACGAAGGTCTCAAAAGTAAATTTCGGGTTCAGGCTCACGGACGGCCCGAACAGTGGCTCCGGCTTGTCTTCCGCAGCCGCCGGGTTGGCGCTTGACGCCGCCGCGCCCTCCACTTGATACGCGACTTCGCGCACAGGCAGCTTCAGTTCCTGGATGGCGCCCCGGATTGCGTCCGAGTATTCGGCGCTAATCCAATTGCGCGTGTATTCGTCGGGCACACCGATACACAGAACCTCACCCTCTGCCCTGAGAAATACCGCTTTCGACAGCCAGTTCTGATAAGCTTCGTGACTGATCTTGTTGTTGTTGCAAATGTAATTCTTGATTCTTTCCCAACTATTCATGCCAACGTGTGTCTCCGCGCACTTTTTGCACAATATTTCCACAGGTTGTGGAAAACCTATACACCCAGTTTCGATTCAGTAGGGAACCGACGGCTTGTGAACGACCTCCTCAAGCGGCTAACCCAACCTCCTATCCGCTTGAGGCAAAGCAAGTCTAGCACAGTCCAGCATGCGAGGAATACAATTTTTTGGAACCGCTATCTGTTTGGCCTGCAATGCTTTACATAAAACAGTATTAGTTGCAAATGTGCTATCCTTCGGCTGTTGAGAACTGTGAATGTTTGGTAAACATGCGCGTGTTCAGGGCTTGTACGGGTATTTGACAGCTTCGTCATAAGCGAGCGACAATGGAGTCGCGCTGCGGGAGTAACTCAGCTGGTAGAGTGCAACCTTGCCAAGGTTGATGTCGCCGGTTCGAATCCGGTCTCCCGCTCCACCCCCCTTCGAACTGATTCGAAGCTTTCCTCGTATATCATTAGCGGAGGGCTGCGATGCTCGGTTTCCTGCTGTGGTGCATTTTGTTCGTGCTGTGCTGGCCGCTAGCGCTGGCGGCGTTGTTCCTGTACCCCATCGTCTGGCTCCTCCTGCTACCGTTCCGGCTGGTGGGCATCGCCGTAGGCGGCGTACTGGAGCTGGTCTGGGGTTTGATCACACTGCCGGCCCGGGTAATCCGGCGGATAGCTTAGGCTAAGCCTCTCGGTCGATATAGATCCGCTTCACGCGGGCATGGATTCCGCACAGAACGCTGTAGGAGATAGTGCCGGCGATGCGGGCGATCTGCTGCGCGTCGATCGACACGCCGCCTTCAGAGCCGAGTAGCGTGACCGCATCGCCTACGGCCAGCGGCGGGCAGTGCGTGATGTCGATCGTGGTCAGATCCATCGAAACGGCGCCGATAATGGGCGCTGCATGCCCTCTGGCAATGACGCGACCCTTGTTGGACAGCCGGTGTGGGATGCCGTCCGCATAACCTGCCGCTAGAACGGCGATCCGTGTCGGCTCCGCGGTTCGAAACATCCCGCCATAGCCCACCAAGGCCCCCGCCGGCAAATCTTTCACCGCCAGCACCGCCGTCTTCCAGGTCAATGCCGGCTTAACGTTCAGTAAGCGCGGCGGCGCGGTCCCGTTCGCCACCGGCGAAACATAGCCGTAGACGGCGTGGCCGGGCCGCACCATGCGATGCCAGGCGTCGCGGCGGCCATAAGCAACGGGCGTGCTGCTCGAAAGATGCAGGATCGGCGGGTGCACGCCCGCCCGCGCCAGCTCTCCGCAGACGGACTGGAACGTGTGTAGTTGCTCTTCGGTTTGCGTGCTGGCGTAGTTCGCCGCCGAGGCGAAGTGCGTCATCAGACCTTCCAGCTGGGCGTGCCTGGCACTTCCGATCGCATCCAAAATCTCGGACGCCGGGGCGCGTGTGCCCAGCCGCCCCATGCCGCTGTCGATCTTCAAGTGGTACGCGCCTGCGACGCCGCGGCTGGCTGCGAGCCGGTCCCACTCCTGAATGTCGCCAAGCGAATGAATCACCGGGGTCAAGTTGTAATCGAGGAGACCGGCGCGTTCGGGTGGCAGGAAATCGGCCATCACGAGGATGCGCGCGGTGATTCCCCGGTCGCGCAGGATCGCGCCTTCTTCCACGTTGCTGACCGCCAGCCAGCGGGCGCCGGCACGAACCAGCTCATGCGAGACTTCAACCGCGCCGTGCCGGTAAGCGTCCGCCTTCACCACCGGCATCACTTCGACGTCCGGCCCGACGACGTCGCGAACCGCCCGGAAATTCGCGGCAATCTGCTTCAGGGAGATTTCGACCCAGGATCGGTAGGCGAAGGGGCCCATAGATCCATGGTACGGGACTCCTGGCGCGTCACTCTTAATGCGTCGCGGCCGTGACCCGATGCTGCACTTCGTGCTCGCACTCCGGCACGTGCAGCTTCCTCAACACGGTCATCGCCGGGCACCAGTTGGTGAACGCCGATTGGAATAGGTTCAGGCCCACGAAGGCCGTCAGCAG
>DATJWO010000008.1:0-152265 GCA_035501155.1 Bryobacteraceae bacterium | reverse complement strand
CCATAACTCGACCTGGCGGCTTCAGGTGTGGGGCGATACTCCGCTGGAAGCCGAGGTGACCGCTGTCGACGAAGCGGAAGCAAAGAGCAGCGCTATTTCCGCCACTCTCGAACGCCTGAACATCGAATCTTCCCAGCCGCTACCAACCTGGAACGACGTCATTACAAGCTCCTGGGACAGCCGGAAACGTCGCCCTGACGCCGCAGCGTGACGTGCACGTGAGCGTGGTTCACGCCAGTCGCGTCCTGTGTGCTAGCCAGATTGATGTGGGCTTTTTCCGCCGTGCAACTTGAGTCCAAATGACGGTTTACTGACGGTCCCGGTGACAGAAATGGGCAGAACGGCGCCCGCGCCCCTCTTTTCGAAAAACGGATCGATAGCCTTGAGCAGGAACGATTTGAAGCCGGTAGTCGTTTGCGAAAGCTTAGCTTCCAGTCGTGCGGTCCCAGAAAAGTCCATCGCCTGCCCGGCAAGCTGGTATTGACCATCCAGATCGACTCGAACTCCCGGTATGCGAAACGAGAGCGTTCGGAACCTGATCACTCCGTTCTTCAACCGGAAACTTCCTGCAAAATCGGAAGCCACGTTTTCCGTCGGCGGCGTTTTGGGTTCGCCCTCGCCGCGATGGCTCAATTGATTCACTTTCTCTTGAATGTCCGAGTGTGAAAAACGGGCCGAAGCGATGATAAATCGGCCGTCGAGCCTCATTTTCTGATCCACCGATGCCGGGCCGGGAGGGATCAGGAGCCTGGCCTCGAAGCTGATGCCTCCTGTCATCGTTACAGCCGGGCCCTTCACTCCTAAGCGAAGCAGATCTTCCAATCGTCCATTCCTGATCGCTACTTGTAGGTCGAGTGTTCGCCCCCTTGCGCCCTTGGACCTGATAATGGCACCCTTCGCTGTGAGTGGAGAATTCCCCAATTGAGCGTCCACCGGCTGCAGCCAGGTGTTGCCATCTGTTCCGTCCACCACCGAATGAAACCGCGTCGTCAGATGAACGGGGTTTCCACTCACTTTCAGCATGAAATCGGGCGTGTCCGTGCTGCCTTGGACATCAATTCGCTCCAGCCTACCCCGGTAGCTGCCTTGGGACGCCAGGATGCCTCTGATACCCTTGAAGACAGCCAGGTCTGCATTTTGGAAGGTATAGCTGCCGCTAACGCTTGTCTCGCGGGGAGCATGGCTCTGCCAGGGCCCAAAGTGGCCGGCCGTCTGGATTTCGCCGGGTGGCATGGCATTCCTCAACGTGGCCTGAAATGACATCGGCGTAGTTGAGCCCACATGGTACAAGGTCAAACGTCGGATGTCCCAAACGAGGGGTTCTTTCGACTGGTTTTGGAGAGCGACTTTCAGCACGGTGCCATCTGCGACAATTTCGTCGATCAAGAAGTCCCGCGCAGCCCGGGGCACAGAATCACCTTGCTGGGGCGTCCTCTGCGATTTCGGCGGCACCTGGATTTCGAGGCCTTCTAACCGCACGTACTGGATGTGCCGCCTTAACAGAGCGCTGAGATCCGAGGTGGCCGAGAGCTTGCGAATGGAAATCAAGGGTGGCTGATCATTTCGTCCCTCAAAGTGCAAAACCAGTCCCAGGATGTTGACCTGAAGTCTCGGAACCAGGCCGACCTGGAAACTCTTCCATTCGAGTCTGCCTGCGAAGGCCTGCTCGAGACCTGCTGCAGCGCGCCGGCGTACCGTTTCCTCGATCCGCCCTCGCAGCATCCATCCCACAACGGCTGCGAGCATGATGATCGCAACCGCGATGACTACAATCCGCGTAATCCACTGAATCCACGCCTGCTTGACTCGGTTTATTTCCATCCCATGGGTTTGACTCAGATCGGGCGTGAATCGAGTCACCAAAAGGCGCAAAATGCGAGGAAGCGTGCCCGGTCTTGCTAACGAGAAGTGAGTTCCGAGGAGGCGGAAGCCGTTGGAGTATACTGACTCGGTACGCAAAATCGAAACCGACGTTCTGTAACGTGCCTGTATTTCACGCATGCGCGCCAGATCATTGCTCCGATCTGGTGGGTTTGCATGTTCGTTCCCTGCCTTGCGGCTCAGAGTCCCACCCAGAGCGCCAGAAGTGTCGATTTTGGCCGCGATGTGCTGCCTATCTTCCGCGAGAATTGCTTCGGTTGCCACGGACCTTCCCAACAGATGGGCCGCCTGCGGCTCGACGAGCGGCGCGCGGCGCTCCCCAACCGGGTGGGCGCCAACGGAGCCCGCATCATCCCCGGAAACAGCGCTGCCAGCAGGCTTTACCAGCAAATCACGAAGCCTCCGAACGGCCTGTTGATGCCGCCTGCCGGACCGCTAAGTTCCGGGCAGATCGAGACCATCCGGTTGTGGATCGATCAAGGCGCGCCCTGGCCCGATGAACTCGACGGTGAAGCACGGCCGCCTGCGCCGGACCCCGTGGCTACGCGCATGACCGAGGCCCTCCGCAACGGACAGCGGGAGGCTTTTGTTCGTGCTTTGCGCGAGCATCCGGAAGCTGTGAATCGTCCCGGTATGGGCGGCTATACGCCTCTTATGTACGCCGTGCTGTACGGCGACGCCGATTCGGTGCGCAAGCTATTGGAGCACGGCGCCGATCCCAACGAGCGCAACGCGGCGAAAGCCACCGCATTAATGTACGCCGTGGATGATGCCGCCAAAACCCGGCTGTTGCTGGAGCATGGAGCCGACCCAAATGCGCGCTCGGATGAAGAACAGACGCCGCTAACGATCGCGGCCGCAAGCCCCAACACCGGCGAGGTAATCCGGTTGCTACTGGATCATGGCGCCGACATCAAGACCAGCGGCGGAGCCGCATTGCAGAACGCTGCCTCTTCCGGCGATGCTAATTCGATCGAGCTTCTGTTGACGCACGGTGCTGAGCCCCCGCCGCCGTCTCTGGCCTTGGCCATCCGAAGCAGTTGCTCCCGATGCGCCACCATTCTGCTGCAGTCCAAGGGGCAAAATCTGACTCTCGCGCTCACTTCCGCGGTCGTCGCTGGTGACGCGAAGCTGGCGAATCTGCTTCTCGATCGCGGCGCCACGCCGGCACCCGATCTGCTTTCCGAGGTGGCTCTGAAACCGGAACAACCCAGCACTGATCTCCTGAAGCTGCTGGTGTCGCATGGAGCCGATGTCAATGCGGATAACGGCGCGCTCGGAACGGTGCTCGATCTGGCGCGGAGGCAAGGGAGAACCAGTCTGGTGGAATTCCTGGAGTCCGCCGGCGCAAAGTCCACAATCAATCCTGGACCGCCACCGGCTGCACCGGGCCCGGCGGGGTCCGTCCGCGAGGCTGTGGAGCGGAGTCTTCCGCCGCTGCAACACGCCGATGAGGTCTTTCTGAGCAAGGCCGGTTGCGTATCGTGCCACAACAATGCGCTGACCGACATGTCGCTGTCAGCGGCGCGTCAGAGCAAACTGCCTGTGAACAAACAAATCGCGCAAACGCAGATTCAGCGGATCATCGCTTTTCTCGACAGCAATCGCGAACGGGGTCTGCAAGGGCTTGGTATACCCGGCTCGGTCGATACGGTCGGATATATATTGCTGGGTCTGGCTGCCGCGGACTATCCTTCGGATTTCACCACCGATGTCTGGGCGCGCTTTTTGAAAGATACCCAGGAAAGCGACGGCCACTGGAGGATTCGCGCGCTTCGTCCGCCGATCGAGGCTAGCGACATCGAGGCCACTGCAGCGGCGCTCCGTTCCATTCGGGTCTACGCCCTCCCAAGCCAGCGCGCCGAATATCAGAAATCCGTGCTGCTTGCCGTGCGCTGGCTGGAATCGGCAGCGCCGGTCACCAATGAGGATCGGGCATTTCAACTTCTCGGGCTGCACTGGGGCGGCGCGGGCCGGGGCGTCATTCAGAAGGCCGCGGCTGGCTTGCTCGCCTCACAACACGCGGACGGCGGATGGAGCCAGTTGCGCACGCTGGCGAGCGACGCATATGCGACCGGGCAGGCTCTCACCGCCCTGCGCGAGTCCGGCGCAGTGAGGCTCTCCGACGCGGCTTATAAGAAAGGCGTACAGTTCCTGATGAAGTCGCAGTTGGCGGACGGTTCCTGGTATGTGCAGACCCGGACTCTCCCAGCCCAACGCTACTTCGACAGCGAATTTCCGCACGGACTGGACCAATTTATTTCCGCCGCGGCGACGAATTGGGCCGTGATGGCGCTTGCGCCCGCGGCACGCTGAGGGACGACGGGAAGCTATCTCGGACGCATCGGCGCCGGCTGCCGCTCCTATCTGGCCAACCGAATTTTCTTCCGATACTCGGGATAAAGCGTCTCTGGCTTTCCGACGGCAGCGTCGCGCGGTACGCCGAACTTTGTGGTCATCTCGTCGACGAAGGGATTCTTCTCAGGCAGATAATGCGGAGCGGTTGGCCCGACACTTCCTTCATATGCGGTTACGCACGGCGGCCCGATCGGAGACAACGGCGTCGCGCTCGATTGAAAGCTCCTGGACAGTATCCACGGTTCGGCGAGGTAGATGGGATCTTCGATAATAGCGAGAATCGTCAAGATGTCGCCGTGGCGGTAAAAGCGCATCGTCATCGTGGTTTCATCGCTCGAGGGCGCGCCGGTTTTTCGCAGAAACCCGGCTTGCATGTGAGTTGTGTAGGCGACGAGCGTGTTGCCTTCCCACTTGCCGGTGGTGAATCCGGAGCGCGTGTGCAAGGCATATTGGGATGGGTGGGGCCTGCCGTCCATCCAAATTGTCATCGGAGCGCGATCCTCCCAACCGCCGATGGTATAGGAAATCACGTTTCCTTTCAGCGGATCTGTGTCGCTCCAGATCTTCAAGCCGAACGGTCCTTGAACGAGATAAAAAGCCGGCCAACCCTGGCACTGGCGTTCCACCATTTCGAGCTGCGACTGGGAATAACTCAAAGCTCGAATGCGCCCTTCCTCGTTGAGCGGGATTCCTGTGAAGTCAACCGGCAGGCCGTCGCCAGTAAGAAACTCATGGTTCCGCGCTGCCCACGAACCGGTTAACTCCACTTGCGCAGAGGCTTGGCAAGCCAACAGGAACGAGGCCGCGAGGGTGGTAGCCGCGAATCGGCTCATCTTGGTGTGCAGGGAGTTGGATCCCATTTCGAACCGTCGGCCTCCTTCTTGAATTGGGAACTCACGATAAACGGCTCTCGCAGGTACTGCGGATCATCAACGATCGTAGTAACCAGCAGCACCTCGCCGCCGGCCGGGAGCGGCGCCAAGTCGAAGTATTCCGTCACCACGGCGTTCTCGCTATAGGGAACGCCGTTCTTTCGCAGATATCCGGAGCGCAGGTTGGTGGTTACTACCTTCAACGAGGACGGCAGCTCCCAATTCGCCTTGGAGAAGCCTTGCCACGTCCGCTCGCTTGGGCGCGATGGGGGCGAGTTGAAGTGGAACAGCCGTGTCTGCTCTCCGGCATCGCTGTCCACCCTTAGCGTGTTCTCGTCCTGCCACGTAATGTGAAACCGTGCGGCCAGGCGCATGATGGCGCCGGCACCATACGACCTGCATTGATTGCCAGATGCTTCGTCGGCCGCCGGATCCCACCCGTCTGCGACCTTCTGCGCCTCTTGCGTCATGGGTACGTTCCGGTAATCGCCTTTGCGCGGCGAAACCATCCGGAAACGCCAGTCTTCGGTTACGAAGGCGACCCAATAGCCGGTGAAATCGACTGGAGCGCCGGCTTTGGCCGTGCTCGCGGGGGTCTGGCCCTCAGCGCGCTGGGATGGGAAAGCAAATGCGAGCGCCGCCAATGCGAACAGGAGGAAGACCTTCATGGCGCTTTCTCCTTCAGGCTGCGATAAATCGCTTCCACGAAATCGTTGGTAGTCCAGGAACCCGTGTCCGATCCGTAACGCCGGATGTAGCCTCGGGCTGGCGACGCAGCTTGGATTTGCTCCAGCGTGAGCCCTTGTTTCATCAAGTCGCGGACGCGGTCACGAATGATCGTCACCATGTCGCGGTATTCGACGACGTCCAGTTGATCGCAGATACGGCCGTGGCCGGGAATAATCAGCGTGCCCTCCTCGCGGGACACGATCGGCCCCGACGGTATGGCCGTATCGACGAGCTTCTGCAAGGCTGCGATCTCACCCTGAATGCTGCCGCCTTTCGCGACGTCGATGACCGGGAATCGCCGGGTGTCAAAGACGTCGCCGGCCACGACCACATCGGAACGGCGGAAGAACACGATCGCATCGCCATCCGTATGCGCCGCCGCCTCGTGGAACACTTCAATGCCCTCGCCATTCAGGTACATGTATTTCCGCGGCACATTGAATGTTTCCGTCGGCCAGGCTTCCACCGGAAACGGGGAACGCTGCCCGCTCGGCCCGCTCATTCTGGTGAGGACCTGTTCGACAGAAAGTATCGACGCTCCACCTCCCAGGAAATTGGCGGCGAGGCCTGCGCCGCCGCTCCCCGTGAAGAGTGTTTGTCCGGCTTTCGCGACGATAGCGTTACCCCCGACGCGATCCGAGTCCGCGCTTGTGTCAATGATGTAACGGATCGGTTTCGAGGTGACTTTCTGGATGGCGGCCACAACGGCGCTCCCGCTGGAGGCAGTCCCGGCATCGACAACCACGACGCCATCCACCCCGATTTGAAAGCCGATGTTACCGCCGGCGCCAGCAATCATGTAGAAATTGGGCCGGAGCTGAAGCACCTCAAGATTGATGCTGGGAGCCTGCTGTGCCAGCAAACCGTTGGCAGCGACGGTGGCGGCAACCGTCATCACCATCGTGCCCCGGACGAAAGCTACGGCGCACAATCTGCTGCAAAGGGGCATAGGTCTCGAACAATTCTACTCCCTGGGGCAACGAACGGGGCCAAGATGGTTCGAATAAGAAGTTCCACCCCGGGCACCAACTGTCGCGTCGTGGCTGCGGACTTACTTCTCCGGCGGAGACAGCTCTTTCATCTTCCGCTGAAACTCGGGGTACATCGTCTCGGCACCGCCCAGCGTGGCGGCCAACGGCAGCCCGTGCTTCCTGGCAAATTCCGAGACGAATGGGTTTTGACCGGGAAGGAAATTCGGCACGGCGCCGCGCGGTTGGTTCGCGATTTCCACTACCGATTCGCAGGGATACAGCCAGTTCTGTCCCTCGGCGCTCACGCGCTGGAACACTTCCGACCGGACGAATGGCTCGGTCAGGTTCGCCGGATCGGTGACTTCGCTCAGGTGCACGAGAAAATCGCCGTGCCGCATGAAGTGCTCAATCAGAGTGGCTTGGTCGCTTTCGGGCAAACCGTTGCGCCGCAGGTAGCCGGCCTTGATGTGAGTTGTATAGACGGTCAGCGTGTTCCCTTCCCACTCGCCTGTGGAAAAGCCCATCCAGGTATGAGCGGCGGCTTCAGGGGGATGCGGCCGGCCGTCCATCCAAATAATTCGATTCTGTTCATACGTGCTGATGTACAGGTGGATGGCGATCAGCTTTTGTGCCTGACCGTCGCGCTCTTCCCAGACGCGCAGATTGAGCGGGCCACCCATGATGTAGGGCGCAACGTGAACCTGGCATTGGTGTTCGGGAACGGTAACCCGGGAAGGACTCCACGCCAGGCCCACGGCGCGCGCAGCTTCCGTAATCGGGACTCCAAGAAAATCGGCGATGGCCGGGTTGCCGGTGCTCTCTTCGTGCGGCGCGGGCCGCCAGGCGCCACTCAGGTCAATGCCCGGCTGTGCATTAAATGAACCTGAAAACTGGCCGAATGCTCCGGATAATGGGACCAGTGTGGCGGCTAAAAATGCCAACAAGGGACTGTGTCGCATAGGAGTCCTCACTTACTCGCTGAAGCGACCAGGCTTCGATACACAGATGTGACGAAGTTTTCGGCAGTGCCCGGCCCGTCCTTAGCGCTCCACCGCGCGTCGTAGTCCTTGGTGAAGCCGGCCGCCTTGATCTGCTCCAGTGTCATGCCCTTCTTGATGCCGTTCTGAACGCGGTCCCGGACGATGGTCACCATATCGCGGTATTCGACGACGTCGAACTCGTCACAGATGCGGCCATGGCCGGGAATGATGTACGTGCCGCCTTCCTCCTCGTGCTTGGGGATGGCGATATCGATGATGTTGTTCAGGGCATCGATCTCACCCTGAATGCTGCCGCCGCGTTCCACGTCGATGACCGGATAGCTTTCGGTGTTGAAGATATCGCCGGTGGCCACGACATCGGAGCGGCGAAAGATCACCAGGCTATCGCCGTCGGTGTGCGCCGCGGGCTGCCAGCGAGCCACAACGGGTTCTTCGTTGAAGAACACTTCCTTTTGACCGGAGACGTAGGTATCCGTCGGCCAAGCCTCGAAGGGCATCGAGGACTTCTGCCCGGTTGGCGCGCTCATCCGGTTCAGGACATTTTCGTGCGCGATGATCTGGGCGCCCTGCGCGGCATCGGCGATGTCGCCGGTCACGTTGGCACCCGTGATAGTCACTCCGATCCTTCGCAAGGCGTCGTTTCCGCCGGTCTGGTCGGGATGCACGCACGTATTGAAGATGTATTGGAGCGGCTTGTCCGAGATTTTGCGAATGGCGGCGATGAGCCTCGCGGAGTTTTGCTCCAGGCCGGTGTTCACTACCAGAACACCCGTGTCGCCGGTCTGGACGACGACATTCCCGCCCAGTCCGTGGATCATGTACACATGCCCCTGAACGTGGATCGTGGTGATGCCGTCTTCGACGTGAAAATCGTTCCAGGGGAACTGATCCTTCTGTGCGAAGACAACACCCGCAATCGCAAACACTGCACACGTGGCAGCCGTACTGATCAATCTTAGTTTGGCCATGGATTCAACCCAGGCGTTTCGCGCTAACGCGACTGTACCATTTTACTCAGTGCGTACCTTCGTGGGCGCCCTCAGCGGCGCCCAAGCTCTTGAGCAGCGCGACGGTGCTGTCATGGGGCACCGGCAGCGCGAAGCTCCCCTTGCCCATGGCGACGTCCAGGGGCGTAAATCCTCGTTTGGATCTTGCATCCAGCTTCGCGCCATGTTCAACCAGGTACTTCACAAGAAGATCCGAGCCCCGATCCGCGGCTCCGTGCAGCGGGGTTTCGCCCTTGTTGTTGGCTTGGTTGATATCCATGCCCTGATCCATGCAGAGCTTCAGGGCTGCCAGGGCCTCCTCGTCTGTACCGCGGGTATTCTTGTCGCGGTACCCGATGCCGGCGGCGAAGAGCAGCGCGTTATTGCCGTCCTTGGTCGTGATCGTGGGGTCGGCGCCCGCTTGAAGCAGCATCTTCATTGTGGCAGCATCGCCGGAACGCGCGGCGCGCATGAACGGCGTCGTTCCTTCGTCCAGCGCGACATCTCCTAAGTCCATACCGCTCCGGCCGGGAAGGTTATGCGTGAGCCGGGCGTTCGGATTTGCGCCGTGGGCGAGGATGGCCTGAATCAGATCGCGAGCCGGCAGGGGGTCTTGTTCCTTGCGCATGGGCAACGCGGACCAATCTTCGTTGTGCATATCCACGGCCGCATAAAGTGCGGCGCGGCCCAGCGCGTCGGTCACGTTCGGATCGGCGCTGTGGTCCAACAGGAACTTCGCGAAGGTGTAATGCTTGTTCATGATGGACACCACCAGGGCGCTGGTGTGATCCACGTCGGTCTGATTGATGTCCACTCCCGCATCCAGCATCACTTTGGCGGTTTCCAGATCGCCTTCCCGGGCGGCGAACAGAAAGGCGGTCAGGCCGCCGCGGGACATCGGCGAAATAGAAGACGCCGCGCTGAGCTTGGGAAGCTTGGTGGGACGCGACGACGATTGAATCTTCCAATCCGCTCCGTGTTCCAACAGCAGCTTTACGATTTCGGGATGGCGCTCGGCGGCCGCCCACATCAGGGCGGTTTGGCCCTTATACGCCTCTTTGGCGTTCACATCCGCTCCGTGGCTCAGCAGAGCGTGGACCGCGGCCACGTTGCCGGAATGGGCCGACGTCATGAGGACAGTTTCGCCGTCCGCAGTGGTGCGAGTATTCGGGTCGGCGCCCGCCTGGAGCAGTTTCTCGAGGATCGCGGCATTGCCGAGCGCGGCAGCTTCGGAGAGCGGCGAAGCACCGTAACGATTGGCCGTCTTGGCGTCGGCGCCGGCCTCGAGCAACTGGGTCACGGTGTCCAAATCATTGTAGTGAGCGGCCCATTGGAGAGCCGTGGTGCCATCGGCCTGGGGAACGTTCACCGGCGCGTGCTGCTTGAGCAACTGCTCGAGCGCGGCGACATCGCGGTGTTCGACGGCATCGGCTACCGACGCAGTGGCAGCAAAGCCCAGGTGGGTAAGAAACGGGAAGAGGAGTATACCGCTGAGTTTTTTCATTGTGATCCTCCGATCACGCCTTCTGATCACACCTCGGTCAAGAGTCCGGTGCTGTCGCCCACGTGATCCGTCTGAATGCCCGCTTTATCCAGGATTGTCAGCAACAGGTTTGACATCGGCGTGCCGTCTGGATATTTAAGATGCCGTCCGCCCTTCAACCTTCCAGCGGCCCCGCCCGCGATAAATACCGGCAGCGGTGCATGGTTATGCACGTTGCTGTTGCTCATGCCGCTTCCAAACAGGATCAGCGAGTGATCCAGCAAATTACCGTCGCCGTCGGGCGTGGCCTTCAGTTTTCCGAGGAAATAAGCCACTAAGCCGACGTGATACGTGTTGATCTTCGTCAACTGTTCCAGGCGCGCCGGATTGTTCTGATGGTGCGAAGCGGGATGGAAGCCTTCGGAGATGCCGAGCTGCGGGAAGGTCCGGTAGCTGACCTCGCGCGCCATCATGAACGTGGAAATACGGGTGATGTTGGCCTGAAACGCCAGCGTCATCAGATCGAACATCAGCTTGGTGTGCGCCTCGTGATCATCGGGAATGCCCATCGGGGAGGCGGGCACGGCCAGCGCGGAATTGGCGCTCTGCTTTTCGGCAAGTTGAATGCGGCGCTCGATCTCGCGGACCGTATCGAGATACTCGGACACACGATTGCGGTCGCTCGGACCGAGATCGCCTTCCAGATGCTTGACCTGGCCCATGACGGCATCCAGAATGCTGCTCTGTTCCTGTATGCGTTGGAGCCGCTCCGCGGCATTCGCGCCGTCGCCGAACAGGCGGGTGAAGACGACGCGGGGGTTGATCTCCATGGGCAGCGGAGTGGTCGGGGTGCGCCAGGAAATCGTGTTCATGTAGGCGCAACTGAAGCCCACGTCGCAGGAGCCAACCAGGCCGCTGAAGTCCTCGGTGGCAAGTTCCAGCGACGGCAGCGGCGTCTGCTGGCCGATCTTCTGCGCGGCGATCTGATCGATGGTCGTGCCTGCGCGAATGTCGGCGCCGTCGGTGCGCTTGGGATGTACGCCGCTCAGGTACACGGCAGGAGCTCGCGTATGATCGCCGCCGTTGTCGCCGGGCCCACCGGGAGCAGCCATCTTGTGGGCGAGATCCGTGACCACCACCACTTGATCCCTGTACGGCTTGATCGGCGCGAGCGTGCGCGACATCTCGTAGTCCGTGCCTTCACCGATCGGCGTCCAATTAGCGATCACGGCGCCGTGAGGAATGAAGCACAGGCCCAGCTTGATCTGAGGGTTCGCGGCCGTCTGGGCGAGCGGCGTTTGGGCGGGCAGCATCGAATCCAATAAGGGAAGCGACAGCGCGGTTCCCATTCCCCGCAGAACGGTCCTGCGGGATAAATGTTTTTTCGTAATTAACCGCATCTCGAATTCTCCTTAGTGCGAGGCGTTCGCGTGCGCCACCGCGGTCTTGATCTTCATGTCGAACGGTACGCTTTCGGCGATCCCCAGAACCAGCGACGAAAAGCGATAATCGTTCGCGCCCGCGTCGTGAACAATCTTACGCACCGCAGGCATGTCGTAATATTGGACCCCGCGTCCGAGCGCGTAGGTGAGAAGCTTTTCGGTCATCACGCCGACGAACACGTCCGGGTGGCTTGCGATCATATCCCGGAGTTGCACCGGGCCATCCACTTTGGTTCCGTTGTACAGCGTGCCGGAAGGATCGATAACGGCGCCATCGTCACTGGTTCGCCACTGACCGACGGCGTCGAAATTCTCGAGCGCGAAACCGATCGGGTCCATTACCTTGTGGCAGCCGGCGCAAACCGGATTCGCGCGATGCTGCTCCATGCGCTCGCGGAGGGATAGGGGTTTCCCTTCGCCGTTTTCCTTGAGTGCGGGAACGTTGGGCGGCGGCGGCGTGGGCGGAATCCCCAGCAGGTTCGTCAGAATCCACTTGCCGCGCTGAACGGGTGAAGTGCGATTCGGGTAGGAAGTGACCGTCAGGATACTAGCCTGCCCCAGCAAACCGCGCCGGTCGGGATCGGTAAGTGTGACACGGCGGAACTGGCTGCCGTAGATGTTGGGGATGCCGTAGTGGCGCGCCAGGCGTTCATTGACGAAGGTGTAGTCGGCAGTCAGCAAATCCATCACACTGCGATCCTCGCGCATGATGCTCTGGAAGAACAGCTTGGTTTCCTGGCGCATGGCCTGACGCAGGTTGTCGTCGAAATCCGGGAAGATCTGCTCATCGGGTGACGAGTTCTTGAGATTCCGCAGGAAGAGCCACTGCTCGGCGAAATTATCGACGAGAGCGTCGGAGCGATCGTCCGCCAGCATGCGCTTCACCTGCTGCTCCAAAACCGCGTGCTGGTGCAGCCTTCCCTGGCTGGCCAGGTTAATCAGCTCATCGTCGGGCGGGCTGCTCCACAGGAAAAACGCCAAGCGTGAGGCGAGAGCAAGGTCGTTAAGCCGGTAAGCCGCGCCTGTGGCCAGGTTCTCAGGATCGGGCTCGAACCGGAACAGAAATTCGGGGCTAGCCAAAATGAATTGCAGCGCCGCCTCGACGCCCGCGTCGAAATCGCCCTTGCTGTTGCGGCGGCGCTGATAGAAGCTGAGCGGCGTCTCCAAATCTCCGTCCTGGATCGGCCGGCGATAGGCGCGGCGAAGGAGGTGCGCGATGATCTTGCGCGCGCACGGGAGTTCGTCGCTGGCATTGGCCGGCGCGCAGATGAAGATTTTCGCGCGCGGCGGCGTCTGGCCCGGCCCGGTCGGGTTGAGCGGGCCTTCGATCGTCAGCCGGTCGACAGAAGGATCGCCGGTAATATCCAGTCCGTCGATGGTGGTTCGCAAGAACGGCTTGATCACGTTGTCCGCCTCGGCGTGGCTGCGCAAAATCGTGTCAGCAATGACCACGTGGGGACCGGCCTTCAAGGGGAGCCGCACCGTAAGGCGCTGATCCAGGTCGGTACCGTAAGCACCGGGATTTTGCGCCATCTTCACGAAATCGTCGCGGCCACCTGCGGTCACCAGGCGCACCTGCTTGCCGTCCACACTGATTTCGATCTGGTGCGAATCCTCCATGCCGCGCATCAGGTCGAACGTGTTACGCCACAGGCGCAGCTTGATAACGTATTCGGCATCGAGGGGGAAATAGTGCTTGACCAGAATGCCGCCACGCGTGCCGAGCGGCAGTCCTTCGATGTGCTGATCCTGCGAAAGATCGGGCCGGACGCGATAGGTGGAGGTGGCGGGCTCAATGTGCATGTTGCCCACCGCTTCGCGGCTGATGTTCCAGGAAGCCGAGAGGTAGCGCTCCATCAGAGATGGCGACATGCGCAGAACGTCGGCTATATTGTCAAAGCCGCTGCTTTCGTCGTCAGGCGGCAGGAGAGCGCTCGAGTCGACATCCAGATCCAGCAGGTCATGAATCGCGTTGGCATACTCGGCGCGGTTCAGCCGGTGCATGGCAGCGTGGCCGGGATTGGGGTTCGCGGCCGCCGCACGGTCGAGCGAGTCTTCCAGGAACGACGCAAGAGCATTGCGCGTGGCGGCATCCGGGTGAGGCATTCCCTGCGGCGGCATGGAGCCGGTGCGCAGCTTGCGAATAACTTTTTCCCAGGTTTCGGCGCCGGCCGGGACATTGTCCAAGTCGGCATTTTCGAGGGAAAGCCCGCCTGTATGCAGCTTCATGCTATGGCAGACGGTGCAGTACTTATTCAGGACGGCCCGCTGCGCGCCAGGCGCCTCCTGTTGAGCGAAAGCGACAACCGCACCCCCGGCTACTGCCGCCGCCAACCACAGTAAATCGCGAAGTCCCCTCAATTTGACCTCAGCTAAACATTCTATCGCTGATTGCATGCAACTAGCCCAATCGCTTTGATCTGCTTCATCACTAACGGTGATCCAGGATTATGGATTGATCCTCCTCCTCAAATCGCTATTTCGGATACGGAATCTTCACGATGCGATCGCCCTGAAATGCGCCGAGATAAATCGAGTTGCCCACCTTAAGGGCCGAAGACACGCCCGAGATCAATGGCTCGTGCACAGCGGAATCAAAGATGGGCCGCGCGGTCATTTTTGCGGGATCGATTTCGGCAACTCCGAAGCCCTGAATGCAGGGCCTGCCGCTGCCTTCCGGACAATCGCCGCGCGCTCCCTTTACTCCGGCCGCCAACAACTTGCCCTCCCTGGTCCAAGTCAAGTTATCGGGCAAGAAGTCGACATTCACTGAGCCTAGTTGCTTGTCATTTTTCAGATCGTATTTGTATACCTTGCGGGCGGCGAACTCATTCAGATACATGAAGCGGCCGTCGGGGCTGACGACGACGCCGTTGGGATACCGGATGCGCGTGCCCGGAATTTCGGATTCACCTTTGCCCGGCGTCCAATGCGCCACGTAGCCGGTGACCGCACCGCCGAACGGTCCTCCACTGCCGCCGGCGTTGAGTCCGGTCGGATACGTTCCGACGAAACCGCCATCGGGGAGAATGGCGACATCGTTATAATCGTGCGCCGCAACCTCGCAGCCATGCCACACCAGTGCCCAACCACCGGCCGCGCGTGTTAGCTCGTACATCTCAATGGATTGCCGCCGGCCGTGATTGACGACATAGAGCGCCCACTTGCCGTCCTTCCGTTTTGCGAGGGATTCGCCGTGCGAGACCAGGGCATCGCCGATCGGACCGGGGCAGGCGGCGTCTCCCCAGGATTTATCCGGCTGATCGGTTACGGCCATCTTGGTAAACGTTTTCTTGGCGATGTCAAAAAGCGCCATTCCGTAGCCTGTCGTCGCATTGCGTCCCATATTCACGAATTGGGTCGCGATCAGATATTTTCCGTCAGGCGCGAGTTCGAGATCTTCGGGCGACCGCGTTCCACAAAGCACCTCGATGTCGCCATGGATGCCGCAGGTGGCGAGCGGCGGCGCGGTGGACTGCGAGCCCGGCTGCTGCGCTACCGCGGCGCCGGCAATCGTCAGCAGAATAGAAAGACCGAACCACGTCTTGAATGGCATTGGATCTCCTGTACGCGTGATTCTATCGCAGGCACAGTACGATACAATCGCGTTCGGCAAATAATAGCCGAATTCTTATGCACCTGATGAAGACTATCATTTTTAGTGCGAGTGCGTTTCTATGGCTTGGAGGTGCGCGAGCGATCGCGCAGGCTCCGCCAAACCCGCAAAGATTAGGGACCGAATTCGGCATCTCGGTCTTTGAGCGTGAGTGCACAAAGTGTCATGGCAACGCCGCGGTGGAACGCGCGCCCAGTCCCGCCGCGATCCGCCAAATGCCGCCGGAGCGGATCTACGCCGCGCTTACAACCGGAGTCATGCGGACCCAGGCGGCGAACCTGACCGACGAACAGAAGCGGCGGCTGGCGGAATACATGGGAGGGCGGCCGCTGGGAAGCGCGGCATTGGGCGATGCGAGCCAAATGCCTAATCATTGCGAAGGTGGCGCTACCCTCTCCGATCCAGCAAAGAGTCCAGCCTGGAACGGCTGGGGCGTGGATGTCCACAACACGCGATTTCAAAGTGCCGAAGCCGCTGGAATCACCGCGGCAGAGATTCCCGGGCTGAAGCTCAAGTGGGCTTTCGGTTTTCCCCTAGGCGTTTCCGCTTTTGGCTAGCCTTCGGTCGCGGCAGGACGTGTGTTCGTCGGCTCGGATATTGGATACGTCTATTCGCTGGATATGCGGACCGGGTGCGTGCACTGGTCGTACAAAACCAATGCCGCGATCCGAACGGCGATCACCATCGGACGGACCGGCACTGGGAAGTCGTCCCGATATGCGGTCTACCTCGGCGATATGCAAGCCAACGTGTATGCACTCGACGCCGCATCGGGCCAGCTGCTCTGGACCAAGCGAGTCGAAGATCATTTCAGCGCGCGCATCACCGCAGCGCCGACGCTCTACGAAGGCCGGCTCTACGTGCCGGTTTCCACTTCCGAAGGATTTTCCGCATCCACGCTCGATTATCCGTGCTGCACCTTTCGCGGAAGCGTCGTCGCGTTGAACGCTGAGACCGGCGAACAGATTTGGAAGACCTACACGATTCCGGAACCCAAACCAATCAAGAAGAACTCCATCGGCACCCAGTTGTATGCGCCGTCCGGAGTCGCGGTGTGGAATTCCCCAACGGTCGACGCCAAGCGCCGGGCCGTCTACTTCGGAACGGGCGACTCGGCGACCGAGCCGGCACCGGATACATCCGACTCGATTCTGGTTGTCGACATGGATTCGGGCAAAGTCCGCTGGCATTTTCAAGCGGAGCCGAACGACGCGACGCTGGGCGGCTGCTTTGGCAAGAAAACCGAAAACTGCCCGGACAATCCCGGTCCCGACTGGGATTTTGGCGCTTCGCCGATTCTAGAGACGCTACCCAGCGGCCGCGATCTTCTGCTGGCGCCCAACAAGAGCGGCATCGTGTTCGCGCTGGACCCGGATCGCAAGGGTGCCGTCGTATGGAAAACTAACCTCGCGGAAAAGCAAGGGACACGAAATACGAACCTGATTTGGGGTGGCTCGGCGGACCGGCAGAATCTCTACGTTGGATTGGTGACCGGCGCCATCACGGCGGTTCAAATTTCGACCGGCGAAAAGCTCTGGACCACGCGCCTGGCGCCGCCGGGAAGCCGTATCTCCTATGCCGCGGCCAATAGCGCGATCCCCGGCGCGGTGTTCATCGGGGGAACGGACGGCAAGATCCACGCGCTTGCCACCTCGGATGGCCGCGAACTTTGGAACTACGACACCGCTCGCGACTTCACGACCGTGAACCAGGTTCCGGCGCACGGCGGGTCGATCGGTTCGATCGGGCCAACGATCGCCGGGGGCATGGTTTTCATCGGTTCGGGATACAGCGTGGTCTCTGGGATACCTGGAAATGTTCTATTAGCGTTCGCCGCGCGATAGCTAAGGCCGCGAGGCTTTCTGAAAGCGAAGCCGCTTACATTTCGTACACGACCGCGCGAAGAGCCGCCGGCGGGCCCTCCCGGAGAGGGCGAGGAAGTAGACTCGAAATCTAACGAAATGAGCCTGTGGTGATGCCGTCAGAGTCGTCGGCACCATCCGGCCCGTTCGCCAGGGCGGCGCGCGTCGCGGCATATGGGGTCATCTCATATTCCAGCGGCGGGATGGCGCCGGCCAGATAGCGAACGAAATAGTCCCATCGACGCCTGGTCATGTATTGCGAAGCGGCCCCGTAGGCGTGCCGGGCGTTGGGAATCATCAGAAGGTCGAAATCCTTGTTTGCTTGAATCAGCGCGTCGACAACCAGCAGCGTCTCGTTGGGCGGCACATTGTCATCCATAGTTCCGTGCGCGAGGAGGAGATGGCCTTTCAAATTTTTCGCCCAAAGCTGGTTGGCCTGCGAATCGTAGTTGCTGGATCCATCGGCGTTCTTGACCAGTAACCCGGCCCACTTTTCCGCCCAATCGTCCTCATAGCCGCGATTGTCGTGGTTGCCGCTTTCGCTCACTCCGGCCTTGAAGAAGTCCGGATAGTGGAACATTGCCGCAGCGGTCGCGTTGCCCCCGCCGGAGTGGCCGTAAATGCCGGCGCGGTCCAGATCGATCCAGGAATATCTTGCTGCCAGATCCTGCATTCCCGAAATCTGGTCGGGGATGGTGTTATCGCCCAGATTGCCGTAGTACGCCTCATGAAAGCTTTTCGAGCGCCAGGGTGTTCCCATCCCATCAATGCAAACGACGATGAAGCCCAGTTCGGCCAAAGGCTGGAAGTCGTGCCGCGCCGGCTCGAAACTCCGGCTTCCGCAAGAACCCGTCTGCGGCCCGGGATAAACGTAGTTGACGATCGGATACTTCTTCGAGGCGTCGAAGTCAGTCGGCTTGTACATCAGACCGTACAAATCGGTCTTCCCGTCGCGCGCTTTCACAATAATGGGGACCGGGGGAATCCAGCCAACGGCCTTCAACTTCGAGATGTCCTGTTTCGCGATTTCCATGACCAGGTTCCCGCTGCGGTCGCGAAGCGCGCAGGTCTCCGGCTGCGCCGGGGTTGAATACACATCCACGAAATAGCGCCCGTCGGGCGAGAGAGTCACGGAATGATTGGCATCTTCCGGAGTCAGCAAGCGCATGTTTTGCCCGTCGAAGCCGATGCTGTAAAAGTGCGAGAAATAGGGATCACGGCCGCGTTCCTTGCCCACCGCGAGAAAGTAGATGGTGCGTGTCTTCTCATCAACGTTGAGGACTTGAGTGACGTTGCCCTCACCGCGTGTGATCTGGTTCTTCAGCTTGCCCGTAGTCAGGTCGTAAAGATAAAGCTGGCCCCAATTGTCGCGCTCGCTAAACCACAGGAACTCGTTGGACTTCGGCAGGTACTTCCAATTCACCTTGCCGTTCCCGCTTTCGAAGAAGTTGGGAGCCGTCTCGCTCATGATTTCACGCACGTCGCCAGTCCCGGCGTCCGCTACACGCAGCCACTCCTGCTTGTGATCGCGGGATGTGGAGACGAATGCGACCGTGCGGCCATCCGCGCTCCATTGCACGTCGTCCCAATTCGTGCCCTCGCAAGAAACGTCGTCACATAGCGTAGAGCGGTGCTGGTCGGGCGGCATCTTCAGACGAATCACCCGCGCCGAATCGACGTCGATAATGACTCGCTCAATCATAGTCACGTTTGCATCACCGACCAGAGGATACTTCCACGCCTTCAGAGCCGGATGGCCGTTGGTAACCGGAACCAGATACATTTCGCCCGTTTTTCGCTGGTCCTGCTGAAAGGTCGCAATTTTCTTGGAGTCCGGAGACCAGACCAGAATCGGCCTGTCCGACTGTTTCCAGCCGGCGTTGTCCGTCGCGTAGCCGTAGTCCTTCACGCCATCCGTAGTGAGCTGCGTCTCATGGCCGGTGGCTACATCCCGGACCCATAAATTGAAATCACGAATAAACGCGACTTTCTTCTTATCCGGCGAGAGGGGCAGCGGAACCGGTGGCCGGCCATCCTGCTCGGATTGCTCCTTTTGTGCTCCCGCAATTGTTGTGGGGACGCAGTTGCCGGCGCCACTCAGATCGCATCGAAACTCCCGGGCGCCAACGGTGACCAGCAGATCCGTGGGATGGCCGGCGTCTCCTTTGGGATAGGCAAGTTTCGTGATCGCGAGATGGCGTGGATCGTCCTTTATCTGACCGTTGGAAGCCGCACTCAACGCAGCCGCCAGCTTGGCCTGATCGAAGGCGGACGCTTTCGTCTTGGTCGCCGGATCGACGATGACATAGTCCCATCCATCGGACTTGTAATCGCGATACCAGAAACGCCCATCATCCATCCATTTCGCGCGGACCAAGCCGGTATACGCGAGCGGATCCACGTTGTAGGGCATGAATTTCTCTGCCTTCGCGTAGTCGCCCTTGGTGTACTGCCTGGGTTGCGCCGTCCCAGGCGTTTCAAAGCCGAGAACGAGGAAGAGGACGGTCCAAATCGCGCGTTGATTCACAAACATGGATCTGCTCCTTGCAGTCGATCATAGCTTCTTGCCACCAGGCGCTGGCCGCCGGCTGCACGTCACACGGGTCGTTTGCGTCAATGTAGAATAAGTCGCGTCGACGGCACAGTGTTCCGCAAATGCACACAGAAGGTAGCAGCGACGATGCTAACCATTCTGTGGATAGGCGTCCTAATTGGTTCGGAAGTTATCGTGCAGGTTGTACGCGGCACGCGGAAAGGAACGAATCGCTATGCAGCGAGCCTTGGTACTAACGGGGCTGATCGTCGGCCTCCAAGGGGCTTTTGGACAGACCGCGGCACCCGCTCCGCGGCCGGAGTTTGAAGTCGCGTCCATCAAGCTCAACAAGTCGGACGACGGTCGCATCATGCTCCGCCCCGCACGCGGCGGGAGATTTACCGCCACTGGGATCCCGATCCGGTTCCTGATCACGGAGGCGTATCGGATCAAGGATTTCCAGCTCTCCGGAGCACCGTCCTGGCTGCTGTCGGAGCGATACGATATCGAGGCGAAGGCCGACGGCAATCCCTCGTTTGACACAACGCGTGTCATGCTCCAGACACTGCTCGAAGACCGGCTAAAGCTGAAATATCACCACGAAACCAAGGAAATGCAGGTGTATGACCTGGTGGTCGCCAAGGCCGGGAAACTCAAGGAAGCCGAAGGCGATTGTGGCCCGCCGCCACAGGGTCCGCCTCCGCCCCCCGAGCCGGGTAAGATGCCGTCGGCGCCCTGCGGTGGGATGTTTATGTTTCCTGGTCATATTTCGGGGCAGAAAGTGCCCATGAGCCAACTGGTGGACATACTCTCGCGCTTCTCTGGCCGTATTGTGGTCGACAAAACGAACCTGACTGGCAGATACGACGTCGATTTGCAATATACCCCCGAACAAGGGCAATTCCCTGGACCTCCGCCTGGCGGCCCGCCTCCCGGCTTGCCTCCGCTGCCGCAAGTGGATCCCAACGGCCCATCGCTGTTCACGGCTGTTCAGGAGCAGCTTGGGCTGAAATTGGAATCGCAGAAGGGGCAGGTGGAGATGATGGTCATCGACCACGTCGAACGGCCTTCTGAGAATTAGCGTGATGCTGCGAGCCTTGGCGGGCCCGGTTCTTGTCCTGACCGCCGCTAAGATCCACGCGGTCGACGAAGGCGATTGCCCCGAGGTTCCGAATCCTCAGAACCCCTGCCGTTTCCTCCGGCGGACCGGGTTTGGAAAGCTGACAGCTCAAAAGGCTCCGATGCCGGCGCTTGCCCTGGTTTTGGTTACATCCACCGGCAGAACGGTGCTCGACGAGACCGGGCTCAAGGGCAGCTTCACCTACACGCTTGACTGGACCAAATATGTCCAGGCGCCGCTGCTGCCTCCCGGCGCAGGGCCCCCGCCACCCAATGCTTTCGATCCTGCGAGCATAGAGCCCGCGATTTCGACGGCTCTCGAGGAGCAGCTCGGTCTGAAGCTGGAATCGGGGAAAGGTCCGGTCGAGACGCTTGTCGTCGATCATCTGGAACGGCCTTCGGAAAATTAGCGTCTTGGCTTGTCTTGGCTTTATGATCCGCCGCTACCTTCGGTCCTGGATCGCCATCGCGTTGATCCTCGCGGCGAATCTCTCCGCGTCCGAACAGCATGGTCAGGTCACGTTCGGCGGCTTGCCGGTTCCCGGTGCGACGGTGACCGCAACGCAAACCGCCAGGAAGTTCACAGCGGTCACCGACGCGAACGGCGATTATTCGTTTCCGAATCTCGCGGACGGAACATGCCAAATTGAAGTGGAAATGCTCGGGTTTGCTCGGCTCCAGGGCGACATCACGGTAGCTCCAGGAGCGAAGCCGGCAAGCTGGGAGCTGAAAATGCTGCCCCTGGACCAGATTCACGCCGAAGCCCAACCGCTCGCTCCGAGGCCGACCGCCGCGCCGCCGCCCACCGAAGCGAAGAAGGGCGCCGAAGCCCCGAAAGAGGCCCCGCCCGCAAACGATGAACTCGCCCAACGTGCCGCCGATGGCCTGCTCATCAACGGCAGCCAGAACAACGGCGCCAGTTCACCGTTTGCGCTATTTCCCGCCTTCGGCAACCACCGCTTTGGATCGCGATCCATCTACAACGGCGGCCTCGGCATCTTCGATGACAACGCCATCTGGGACGCGCGCCCTTTTTCACTGACCGGCCAGAACACGCCCAAGCCCGCCTACAATCATTTCACGGCCTCCGCGTTCTTCGGCGGCCCGCTCAGGATCCCCCACCTGTTGCACAACGGTCCCAACTTCTTCGTCAACTACACGTGGACCCGGAACCGCACGGACACCATTGGTTCCGCGCTCATGCCGACAATGGCCGAGCGGGGCGGTGACCTTTCGCAATTTCTGAAGCCGATCATCGATCCGTCCACGCATGCGCCGTTTCCCGGAAACAAGATTCCAAGCAGCGAGATCAGTACTCAGGCTCAAGCGCTGCTCAGTCTTTATCCGCACCCCAACTTCACCGCGCCGGGCGCTTACAATTATCAGGTTCCGCTGATCGGTGAAACTCATCAGGACAGCCTGCAATCCCGCTTGAGCCAGAACATCGACCGCAAGAATTCGGTGTTCGGCAATGTTGCATTTCAAAACACTCGTCAGGCGAACCCCACCATCTTTGGTTTTCTGGACTCTACGGACAGCCTGGGACTCAACGCGAGCGCGAGTTGGTTTCATCGGTTCGGGTTCGGTTGGTTCGGAACTTTCAGCTATCAGTTCAGCCGGTACTCCATGAACCTGACTCCCAACTTTGAACATCAGGGGAATCTCTCGGGCGCGGCCGGCGTTCTTGGCAACGATCAAAATCCGCTGGATTGGGGACCGCCCGGACTTGTTTTTTCCAGCGGGATCCAGGGGCTATCCGACGCCGAGCAAGCCATCACTCACAACCAAACCAACGCGCTTTCCGCCGGCTTCTTTTGGAACCGCAGACGCCACAATTTTCAGTTCGGCGGCGACTTCAAGCGCCAGCAGTTCAACGCTCTGGGCCAGCAGAACGGGCGCGGCACTTTCACGTTTACCGGAGCGGCCACGGGATCAGACTTCGCCGATTTCCTGCTGGGCGTGCCTGACGTGGCCAACCTCGCGTTCGGCAACGCCGACAAATATTTCCGCGACTCGCTGTACGACGTCTACTTCACCGACGATTGGCGTATCAGTTCCTCGTTCACGCTGAATGCCGGCGTGCGCTGGGAGTACGGTTCACCCATCACCGAATTGTACGGACGCCTCGTGAATCTTGACGTTCTCCCTGGATTCGCAAATGTCGCACCTGTGGTGGCGAGCAATCCGGTTGGCGCACTCACGGGCGACCGATATCCGCGCTCGCTATTAAACCCCGACAAGCGGGCATTCGAGCCGCGCGTCGCCGTCGCCTGGCGTCCTTTACCTGCATCCTCACTAGTGATCCGCGCCGGCTACGGCGTCTACTACGACACGTCGGTTTACCAAAACATCGCCACCCAGATGGCCCAACAGTATCCGCTGTCGAACAGCCTGAGCGTGCAAAACAGCCCGACCACGCCGTTAACACTGGCGAAAGGATTCCAGTCGTCGCCCGCAACGACCGCGAATACGTTCGGCATCGATCCCAACTTCCGGCCTGGCTACGCGCAGATCTGGCAGTTCTCGGTTCAGCGCGATCTGCCGGGATCGCTGCAAATGACGGCCACCTACCTGGGCACGAAAGGAACGCACGGTACGCAGGAGTTTTTGCCGAATACCTTTCCGGCCGGAGCAATCAATCCTTGTCCGCTGTGTCCAGCCGGCTATCTGTATGTGACCTCGAACGGCAACTCGACTCGTCAAGCAGGACAAATCCAGCTTCGCCGCCGCTTGCACAGTGGCTTCACGGCAACCGTGGACTACACCTTCGCGAAGGCGATCGACGACGACGCGGTGCTGGGCGGTGTGGGCGCATCCGCGAGCATGCCGGCCATATCAGCTTCACCGGGAGCTGCCGCGGCGCCGCCCTCACGCAATCTTCTTGTCGCGCAAAATTGGCTCGACCTCAGCGCGGAGCGCAGCCTTTCCAGCTTCGACCAGCGCCATCTATTCAGTGCAACCATTCAATACACCACCGGAATGGGAGCCGCTGGCGGGACGTTGCTGACCGGCTGGAAAGGCCGGCTGTTCAAGGGATGGCAGCTCAATTCAACGATCTCCGCCGGCACGGGCCTGCCGCTCACTCCCGCTTATCTCGCTCCGGAGCAAGGCACCGGGGTGACGAACGCGCTCCGGCCCGAATATACCGGCGCTTCTGTCTATGCCGCACCGCCCGGTCTGTCGCTGAATCCGGCAGCTTACGCCGCGCCATCGGCAGGCGAATGGGGCAATGCCGGCAGGGATTCCATCACGGGCCCGTCGCTGTTCACTTTAAATGCGTCTGCCGGTCGAACCTTCCGCTTGAGCGACCGTTTGAGCGGCGATTTACGGATCGACTCGACCAATCCGCTCAACCACGTCACGTTCCCGGCGTGGAATACTACATTCGGCAGCGCGCAGTTCGGTCTTCCGATGTCCGCCAATGCCATGCGCAGTCTGACGACAGGATTCATCGTGAGGTTTTAGCATGCTCCAACGTACGCTCGTGCTGCTTGCCCTCATCGCCGGAGCTCATGGCCAACAGATCGGTCAGAATGCGCCGGCGGAAAGAAATGCGCCTGCCACGTTTTCAGCGACCAGCCAGTTGGTGGTCGAGACGGTCAATGTGAAAGACAAGAGCGGCAAGCCGGTCCTTGGATTGACGGCCAAGAGCTTCACCGTGACCGAAGACGGCGTTCCGCAAGATATTCGCTTCTTCGAATTCCAGAAACTGCCCGAAGCAGACGAATCAGAGCCGGCGATCGCAAAACCGGCCGCGCCATTCCGGACGCTCCCCGAAGCGCAGATCGCGACCGAGCGTCCCGGCAATTTACGCTATCAGGATCGCCGCTTGATGGTCTTCTATTTCGATCTGACGGCCATGCCGCCTCAGGATCAGATCCGCGCGGTAGCGGCAGCCAAGAAGTTCATCCGGTCCCAAATGACGCCGGCCGATCGCGTGGCGCTCATGCGGTTCGAGGGCGGTTCGGTCCGGGTCATGTCGGATTTCACCGGCGACCGCGACCGCTTGGACAGCATCCTGGAAACGATGATCGTCGGCGAAGCACAGGGCTTCGACGAAACCGGGGTCGACGACAGCGCGCCGGACACGGGCGCCGCATTCGGCCAGGACGACAGCGAGTTCAACATCTTCAATACCAATCGCCAGCTCTCCGCTCTGCAGACAGCCGCGAACATGCTTGCGCATGTCAGCGAAAAGAAATCTCTGCTCTACTTCGCCAGCGGCCTCCGGCTGAATGGCCTCGACAACCACGCGCAGCTCCAGGCCACCACGAACGCCGCGATCCGCGCCGGCGTCCAAATCTGGCCAATCGACGCGCGCGGCTTGGTGGCGGAAGCGCCACTCGGGGACGCAACCCAGGGCTCGCCGGGCGGTAGGGGCATGTACACCGGCGCGTCCGCCCTTGCATTGACCAGCCGGTTCCAACAGTCGCAAGACACGCTGTTCGCGCTGGCGGCCGACACAGGCGGCAAAGCGCTGCTGGATAATAACGATCTTTCGCGCGGAATCGTGCAGGCGCAGAACAGCGTAGCGAGTTACTACCTGATTGGCTACTACACCACCAACGTCAACCTCGATGGGAAATTCCGGCGGATTAAGATCTCGCTCAACAATGGACTGTCCGCCTCGCTCGACTATCGCCAGGGCTACTTCGCCGGCAAGACTTTCGGAAAATTCACAAGTGCAGAGAAAGAGCGCCAGCTCGAAGACGCGCTTATGTTGGGCGACCCGATCACAGAACTGACCATCGCGATGGAGATCGATTACTTTCAGTTGAACCGCGCCGAGTATTTCGTGCCTGTGGTGGTCAAGATTCCCGGCCGCGAATTGGCGCTGGCGCGCAAGGGAGGCGCTGAGCGCACCCTGATCGACTTCATCGGCGAGATCAAAGACGATTACGGCACCACGATCGGCAATGTTCGCGACAAAGCCGACATCAAGCTCAGCGGCGAGACTGCGGCGAGGCTGGCGAAACAGCCGATTGAATACGACACCGGGTTCACCCTGCTCCCGGGCAAGTATAAGATCAAGCTGCTGGCGCGCGACGCTGAGACCGGCCGCATCGGCACGTACGAAACACCATTTGTCATTCCCAATCTGAACAAGGAGCTGAAGCGGATTCCTACGAGTTCGGTGGTATTGAGCAGCCAGCGCGTGGATCTCAAAGATGCCATTTACAACGCGCTCAAGAGCAAGGATCAAGCCGAGCTGACGAACCCGCTCGTTCAGGAGAGACAAAAGCTGATTCCGAGCGTGACGCGAGTTTTCAGCAAAAGCCGTCCGATGTACGTTTACCTCCAAGCCTACGAACCTGGCGTCACCGATACACAGCCGCTGGTTGCGTTTGTGACTTTTTATCGCGGCTCTTCGAAGGTCTTCGAAACTCCGCCGCGCTCCGCCACCGAGGCCCTGAGCAGTCACTTGAGGACGCTGCCGCTGCGGTTCGATCTCTCCCTGGATCAACTGTCGCCCGGCGCTTACGAGTGCCAGGTGACAGTGCTCGATCCGGCCGCGCAAAAAGCGGCATTTTGGCGGGCGCCGGTCGTGGTGATCGAGTAAGAGGTTCAGGAGCGCCGGAATAGCAGAGTCACAAGAAACAAGGCCAGCTTGAGGTTCAGCAGCTTGAGTGCGTTTCGAGCCTCTTGCGGAGTGAGCCTGGCGGTCATTGGCATGGAACCGAATACTTTTCCCTTGATTACCAGCGTACTGCCGTCCCGTTCGAGCACGCTGATCTGCATCAGCTCACTATTGTCCTGTCCGTAGATCTTCATCATCGCCCGCGGCCGATCTTATCGAAGTCGATCTTCATGTCTTCGCACATCTTCATCGCGGTTGCGCGGCCTGCGCCGAAAACGCCGCCGCCTGGATGCTGGAACGGTCCGACCAGATAAAGGCGATCCACGCCAGGCACAGTGTTGTGGCCCAAGTCGGGAGTGGGCCGGTGCGCGCCGGATTGATAGAGATACGGCGCAACGCCGTGGACATCACCCTTCTGGAAGCTTGCCGAAGCGCGTTCGATATCGAGCGGGCTGTCCGCCACGTACTCAATGATATTTTCCGGCGTGATGTTGTCGATGTACGGTTTCATCCGGGAAAGCATGGTCTGGGAAAACGCGTCCTTGGCCTGGTCCCAATGCGAGGGGCCGCCATCGGGGTGCGAATAGGGCACGTAGTCCCAGACGTGCAGCGTAGCTTTACCCGGCGGGCAGCGCGTCGCATCGAACGTAGACGGCGAGACCAGTCCCAGCAGCGAAGTGTCGGGCATCCGGCCGTAACGGAGCGCGTCGAAGTATTCACGCAAAATCGTCATGCTTGCGGGCATGAGTTCGGTGAAATAGGCCTGATTCACATGTGGGCCTGCTTTGAAGCGCAGCGGCTCGTTCAGGGCCGCGTGAACCGTGAAGCAGGAGTTCGCGGAAACTTCCACGCGCTCGGCGGCGCGCGCAACCTTTTCGTCCACACCGGGAACCAGGCGACGTAACAGATGGGGATGGATGGCGCCGATCACGCCGTCCTTCGCTGCGTACTCGGCACCGTTCGCGGACACTCCCACTGCGCGCCCATTCTTGACGACCACCTGATCCACGGAAGTTCGATTGAGTACCTTGCCGCCGTGAGCCTCAATGCAACGGACTAGGGAGGCGGTCAGGGAGCCGCTCCCGCCGACCGCCACTCCGATGCCGTACTGCTCCATGAATCCCAGAAAGACGAAAATCCCAACGCCGGTGCCTTTTTCTTCCGGGCCTGTAAGGTTCTCTCCGACCATGCGGGTGAAAAACATCTGGACTTTTTCGTTTTCAAAGCTCTCGGAAATGATGTCGTACGGGCTCTTCTGCATGTAGGCGAACAGCTCGCGGCCTTCCGCGCTCTGATCGAGCATTGCGAACATGGCGCCGAGAGGAATGGGCGGCGTGTAGAGCGATGCCGACATCATGGGCAGGTAGCGCATGGCGGTTTCCGCGAACTTCAGGAAAGCGTCGGCATCCTTCTTCGAAAATTTGGCGATCTCCTGGTAGGTCCTGTTGCGATCGCGATGGAGCGCGATGGTGGAGCCGTCTTCAAAGGCGCAGAGAAAGGGAACGTCAGGGTAAAGGTACTTGAGACCGAATCGCGAGAGCAGCTTCAGCTCATCGTTCTTGATCAGAGGGTTTCCCTGGATGAAAATGTGGCCGGTGCTGAACCGGTCATGAAGATATCCGGGGCCGGTGAGTTCGGCTGTGACTACGCCGCCGCCAAACCATTCGTTGCGCTCCAGAACCAGGACCTTCTTGCCGGCCGCGGCCATGTATGCGGCAGCAACCAGTCCGTTGTGCCCGGATCCGATCGAGACAATGTCGTAGTTTTCAGACACTAAGATTCCTCAATTGACCAACGTTGAGTTTCATGCCGCTAGTGGCCACTGATCAGACCAGTTTATACCTCGCTGATCGCTGCTCTCGCCGATGGCGTTCAAGATGTACAATACCAGCCATGCGACGCAGAGATTTTGTGGCCGGGCTCGCCGCAACAGGGGTTGCTGCAGCGCAGGCGGAAAAGGCGACAGGAAGCGCGGGCCGGCTGAAGCAGTGCGTGACACGCTTCCCCTTCGATCCCAAGCTGCCGTTCGAAGACATGTGCCGCGAAGCCGCGCAACTGGGCTGCGTGGGCTTCGACCTGGTACAACCCAAGGACTGGCCGACGCTGCGCAAATACGGCCTGAAACCGACCATGGCGCCGCCCGGCGGCGTGACCATCGAGGACGGCATCATTCACAAGGAGAAGCACGACGCCTTCGCCGCGGCGCTCGGTGCATCGATTGACGAGTGCGCCGCCGGGGGATGTCCCAACATCATAACGGTTGGCGGGCAGCGGCATGGAATGTCTTACACGGAGGGCGCCGACAATGCGGTGGCCTTCTTAAATCGGATGAAGGCGCGCGCCGAAGACAAAGGCGTCACCATTTGCATGGAGGTCATGAACAGCAAGTACGACCGTATTGACCAGATCTGCGACCACGTAGAGTGGGGCGTGGACGTGTGCAGGCGCGTGAACTCGCCGCGCGTGAAACTGCTGTTCGATGTTTATCATGCACAGATCATGGATGGCGACATCTGCCGGCACATCCAGCAGAATTTCCAATGGATCGCGCATTTTCATGTCGGCGGCGTGCCAGGCCGGCATGAGATCGACGACACGCAGGAACTCAACTACCGATTCATAGCCAAGACGATTGCGGACCTCGGCTACAACGGGTACATCGCGCACGAATTCCGGCCTTCTCCAGGGCGTGATCCAGTTGAGAGTCTCAGGCAAGCGATCGCGATCCTCAATGTCTAGCCGATACAGTCTTGCTCTCCCGGCGTTGCTGGTGGCCGCCGGCGTCGTTCCGCTCGCCGCGCAGGCCACTTCCGGTCAATGTGCGGGGAATCCGCCGCTCACCGATTCGGCCTCCGGCGCGGCGTGGAACGGCTGGGGCGCGGGCATCTCGAATTCACGCTTTCAGACGGCGAACGCGGCGCAGTTAGCACCCGCTCAGGTGCCAAAACTAAAACTAAAGTGGGCGTTCGGGTTGGCCGGCGCGAAACAGGTGTTTGGCGAGCCGGTGGTCGCCAGTGGACGCGTCTTCTTCAGCGACGATACGGGCGCCGTCTATTCGTTAAACGCGGAGACCGGATGTGAGTATTGGAAGTATCAAGCCGAAGCAGGTGTGCGCACCGCAGTGTCCGTCCGCTACGCCAAGCCGTCGCCAATAGCCTATTTCGGCGATCTGAAGGCGAACGTTTACGCGCTCGATGCCCAAAAGGGAACACTGCTTTGGAAGGTTCACGCGGACGAGCATCCTGCCGCGCGGGTCACGGGTGCGCCACAGGTGTTTGAGGACCGCGTGTATGTGCCGGTTGCATCGTCGGAAGAGGGTACGAGTTCCAGCCCGACTTATCCTTGCTGCACTTTCCGCGGTAGCGTGGTGGCGCTGGACGCGGCCACGGGCAAGCAAATCTGGAAGACCTACACGATTACCGACGTCCCGAAGGTCGTCGCCAAGAATTCGAATGCTGTCAGTCGCTGGGCCCCGGCGGGTGGGGGCGTGTGGAACAGCCCTACCATCGATCCAAAGCGTCGCGCTCTTTACATCGGCACCGGCGACGCTTACACGAGCCCGGCGCCGGAAACTACGGACGCAATCATGGCATTGGACCTCGATTCGGGCAAGATTCTCTGGTCGCAGCAAGGAACGGCGAACGACGCCTGGGTCGTGGGATGCATGAGTTCGAAACCCTTGGAGAACTGTCCCGAGGATTTTGGCCCCGATCAAGACTTCGGCTCGCCGCCGATTCTGCACGAACTTCCCAATGGACGCACGCTGCTGGTCGCGGGCCAGAAGAGCGGCAACGTGCGGGCATACGATCCCGACCGCAAAGGCACCGTGGTGTGGCGTACGGCGTTGGTGAACAATACCAAGGAATTCGGCGGGAAGATCGTTTGGGGAGGAGCGGCGGACAACGATACCGCTTACTTCGGGCTGGGCACAGGCGGGATTGCAGCGGTTAGTATCCGCGACGGGGAACTAAAGTGGTTCACACACCTCGGTCCAGTGGAAGGGCGTGAAAAACATCCGGGGCAGGAAGGGCCGCTGTCAGCAATCCCCGGCGTCATCTTCTCCGGCGGCTGGGACGGCGTGCTGCGAGCGTTGTCTGCGGCCGACGGGAAAGTGATATGGCAGTTCGACACCGCGCGCGACTTTCAGACCGTGAACGGCGTAGCGGCGCGCGGCGGATCGATGGGCGCGGCGGGCCCGGTAGTAGCTGGCGGGATGCTGTTGGTGCCGTCCGGTTACATGGGCGTCCGAAACGGCATAGCGGGGAACGTCGTGCTGGCCTTCGCGGAGCGTTAGTCTCCGGCGGCGAAGCGGCGTTGTGCCGGCAACTCGCGATACCGCGCGGGTTCCTTGCGGCTTAGCTGCTGTTCCTTGCGCGCCGACAGAGATTTGAGCCAATTGCCGTAGATGCCGGTCGCTGACGACTGCCACGTGTTGACGAGATTTCTTGTGGTAAGAACCGTGGGAAACTCCCCGAGCAGCTCTTCGCGGCGGTCGGAAAAAGCGCGCTGCTGCAGCGCCGTTAATGCCTGCGTCGTTTCCTGGTCGAAGTAGCCGCGTGGTATGGGCGGGTAGGTATCGCTTTCCCGTCTCAGGTAGCGCCCCACATCCCGGCTGTACTCGAGCAACAAAGCGTTCGCATTGTACTCCGGGTGGCCCTGGAAGAAGACGAACAGGCTATCGCCCTCTTTGACAAACGCATCGGCGCCGGCCTCGTCGCTACGCGTGAGCAGCGAGTAGCCGCAGGCTGACAGCTGATCTTCCGGCAGATCGTTCCAGCGGGAATGTGGAATCACGAGACGCGAAGGAACGCCGGCTGTGAGAGGGTGCTCCGAGACCCGATCGAATTCAAAGAGCCCGAAGCGCTTCTGAGGAAGGCGGTGCCGGGCGATGCGATCCATGTGGAGTACGGCGGCGTGCGCGGCCAGACAGGACCAGATGCTGGAGTGAGTATTTTCGGTGGCCCACTCGATCAGCCTGGTCATGTCCTGCCAGTAGGGTTCGTCCCTCAGATTCGCGGCGCGCGGCTCGGTGCCGGTGACGATAAGGCCGTCGATATCCCGGTCCCAGAGGCTGTCGAGGCTGGAATAGAAGGCGCCGACATGGCGGCGGCCCAGATCGTTGCGGGGAACATCCGGCAGGGCGTACAAGGAAAGGCGCACCAGCATGCCGTCGGACGCCGGATCCAGTAGCGTCCAGAACTGCCGCTCCGTGGATTGCAGCGCCTTGTCCGGCATGTTGTTGACCAGGGCGATGTCCAGGCATTTGGACGAGGATGACGAAAACTCGACCGGGTCTCCGCCGGCGACCTTCGCGGCCTTCTGCAAACCCGCATTGGAGGAATCGGGGTGGAAGCAGACTGGCATCAGCTTTTCTCCCGCGAGACCAGCGTGGCCGGAGCCGGATGTTCGTTCAGAGTCGCTTGCCGCAGGGCCTGATCAAGATCGGCAAGGATGTCATCGATGTGTTCGATACCGATGCTGAGCCGGATCGCTTCCGGTTTGACGCCCGCGTTGTTTTGCTCTTCGGCGGACATCTGCCGGTGGGTGGTGGAAGCGGGGTGGCAAGCCAAAGACTTGGCGTCGCCCAAGTTGACGAGGCGCTTGACGAGATTCAGCGCGTCGTAGAACCTTTTCGCGGCCTCGAACCCGCCACGGACGCCGAAGGTCATCAAAGAACAAGCGCGGCCGGCCAGGTATTTCTCCGCGAGGGGGTAGTGGGGGCTATCTGGGAATCCGGCGTAGTTCACCCAGTCCACGCGGGGATCTGTTCGCAAGAATTCCGCTACTTTCTTGCCGTTTTCAATGTGGCGTTCGACTCTAAGAGGAAGGGTTTCAATTCCCTGCAGCAGCAGGAAAGCGCTCAGCGCCGGAAGCACGGCCCCCGTGGTGCGCTGATAAACGCTGCGGCAACGGCCGATGTAAGCGGCGTCCCGGAAATGATCGGTGTAGACCAGGCCGTGATACGAAGGATCCGGCGTGCTGAACATCGGGAAACGCTTGCCGTGCTCCTTCCAGGGAAATTTGCCGCTGTCGACGATGGCTCCGCCCAGGGTTGTGCCGTGCCCACCCATAAACTTAGTCAGCGAATGAACCACGATGTCCGCGCCATACTCGATAGGACGGAGCAAAATCGGGGTAGCGACCGTATTGTCGACAATCAGCGGCACGCCGTGTTTGTGGGCCACGCGAGCCAGTGCTTCGATGTCGCAAATATTGCCTGCCGGATTGCCGACTGTTTCGCAAAAGATGGCCCTAGTTTGGTCATCGATGAGTTTTTCAATATCCGCCGCGCGATCGGAGGCCCCGAAGCGGACCGTGACGCCCTGGCTCGGCAGCATATAGGCGAACAGCGTGTGTGTGGTGCCATACAGTTGCGGAGCCGAGACGATGTTACAGCCCAGTTGCGTGACGTTGGACACCGCGTAATTCATCGCGGCCTGCCCCGTGCTCACGCAGAGAGCGTCCAGGCCCCCCTCCAGCGCAGCGACGCGGCGCTCCAGGACCGCAACGGTGGGGTTGCTGATCCGGCTGTAGCGGTAACCCTCGACCTCCAGGTTGAACAGGGCTGCCCCATGGTCGGCGCTGTCGAACGCGTAGGCGACGGTTTGGTAGATCGGCACAGCCACGGATTTGGTGGTCGGGTCGACCTCGTAGCCGCCGTGAATCGCGATGGTCTCCCTGTGCATTCGCTCCCCAGCCTATGTTAGCTGATTCATCTCGCGAACCACCCCCAGGACATCCGATTCAGTGGTTCTAAAACTCGTAATACAAGCCCTTAGAACTGGAGTACCGCCGGCCAGCCGGACGTCCGACATCCAGGCGATCTGGCGGTCCTTGAGGGTATCCAGGAACCTGGTCGTATCCAGGCCATCGCGGGTGAAGCAGATTAGCGGCAGCGGCGTGTCATTGACGATTCGCCAACCGGAAGCCTTCAGCGCGTCCCGCAGAACGTTACCCATATGGGTCTGATGCTCGATCATTTGGACATATCCGGCCTCGCCATGGTGGGCGAGCGCCAGGAAGAGCTTCAAGCCAATAAACCGGCGCGACCACTGGACCGTTGTGGTGTAGGGGTCATCAACCACACTGGACGCCTTCGCTGGCATGTAGGAAGTCTCGGCATGAAACGCGGCACGAACTGCATCCCGATGGCGGCAGAAGAACATCCCGGCGCCCATGGGTACGGAGAACCACTTGTGGGCATCGCAGGTGATGGAATCCGCGGCCTCAATTCCCGCAAGATGATGCCGTAACTGGGGCGACAGGATGGCCGCTCCGCCCCAAGCGGCGTCGGCGTGCAACCAGAGGCCCTCTATGCGGCAGAAACGGACCAATTCGGGTAAAGGATCGATGACGCCGGCGGCGGTCGTGCCGACCGTCGCAACCACCAGGAACGGTGCGAAGCCGTTCTTGCGGTCCTCGGCCACACGCTCGGCGAGATCGTTCAGATCCATCTTCAGATTGCTGTCGGTGGCCACGACGCGGATGGAGCGCCGTCCCAGGCCGGTCATGTGAGCGATCTTGTTGAAAGAATGATGAGACTCGCCGGTCAAATAGATGGTTGGATGGGCCGCCAGGTGCCGGAGTCCGTGCTCGCCGTATTCAGGGAAGGCTCGGGTCAGAGCAACGATTACCGCCGATAGATTCGCCTCGGCGCCGCCGGAGGTGAAGTTCGCGGCCGTATCGGTGGGGAGGCCGAACTTACCAGCGAGCCATGCTAGCGTGTGCCTTTCGATTTCGTTCGCTGCCGGAGAAGTCCGCCAAGTGGCCACTTGCGGGTTGTACATGGCAACCAACGTGTCGGCAATGATGGACGCGAGCGTGACGCTGGGATTGAACAAGCCGAAATAGCGCGGGTGCGTAACCTGGGTCTGCCAGGTTCGCAGCATTTGTTCCACATCGGCACAGACGTCGTCCAATGCGACGGGCTGGGCGAAGTCGTAGCGCGCGAGATGGTTCCGAATCTCCTCCAGCGCCACTTTGGGCACGATGGGACCCTTCGCAATCTCGCATTCGAGTTTCGCGACGGCGCTCCGCAGTTCCTCAAGCATGGCGCCTCCCGCTGAACTGACCGGCGCGAATGCGGTCGTATAGAGCCTGGTCGAGCCGGATGAACGCCTGCTCGCCGGGATCGTTGAAGTAGATCGGGTCGCTTGTCGCGGCAGGATCGTACCCCTGGCGCGCAAGTTCAAACTTGGTGTATTTGAACGTGGCCGTCACTTCGACCTGATTCCGGATTCGCAAAAACAGAGGATGCGCGTATGCGGGCAGCCGGCCGGCGAGATGGACGCGCAGTGCTGCCAGATCCAGGCCATCCGCGGCGACCAGGGCAGCCATGCCGGCCCGGCCGTCGGCGCCCGGAATTTCCACGCCGTAAACGTTGGCCTCTTTAATTCCGGGAAACGAGCAAAGCGCTTCGGCGACTTCGGAAGTGGCGACGTTCTCGCCCTTCCAGCGGAAGGTGTCACCGGCGCGGTCGACAAAGTAAAAGAAGCCCCGTTCGTCTTTCCGCATCAGATCTCCGGTGCGGAACCAGGCGTCGCCAGGCTGGAAGACGTCGCGGAGGACCTTCTTGTCGGAAGCCTCCGTGTCTGTGTAGCCTTCAAAGCGTGCGCCAATGTTGGACGGATCGCTCAGAAGCCGTCCAATGGCTTCCCCAGCCTCATTGGGCGCACAGCGGATGCAGAAACCTTGTTCATCGCGGACCGGCTCGCCTCTTTCGATGTCGAACTTCACCAAGGCGGCCGGGAACCGGTGTGCCAGATACGAGGGGACCCGGCCGATGGCCCCGGGCTCGCCTTCGACATTAAACAGCGAGACGTTGCCTTCGGTTGCCGCGTAGAACTCCAGAATCCGCGGAATGCGAAAGCGATTTTTGAAGGCGTCCCAGATATCGGGCCGAAGACCGTTGCCGCAGGCCAGGCGGACGCGGTGCTCCGTCTCTTCACGGCAGGAGTCGGTGTGCAGCAGATAGCGGCACAACTCGCCGATGTACTGGAACAGCGTGCAATCCCAGCGCACAATGTCATTCCAGAAGCGGCTGGCGGAAAACTTCTCGCAGAGGACGACAGAACCGCCTCCAGCCAGAACCGCGCCGGGCGCCTGCACCCCACCGACGCTGTGGTACATCGGCAGGCAGTCGTACATTCGATCGCTCGGCTGCGTATCCAGCAAACCGGCGAACCAGTGGGTCCATTGCATCACGCGGGCATGGCTGATGCTGGCGGCTTTGGGCAATCCCGTGGTGCCGGAAGTATAGATGTAAAGTGCGCGATCGTCAATCGTGACAGGCCGGCTTTCGGTTTCGCTGAGAGGTTCGCCGCCGTATCTTTCGATGTCTTGATCTAAGCGTGGCCACGAATCCTGTCCGGCACCGTGAACCCAGATGGCGGGCGCCGCGGAGATCTGCGGCAGAGCGCTTTCCAAAGCGTGGACCAATTCGGAAGCGACGATCAGATGCTTTGGCGCGACGATTTGAACCGCATGCGCGAGCGAAGCGCCGGTCAAATTGGTGTTGAGCAACGCGACCACGCCGCCGACTTGCGTGATGCCCAGCCAGAGAGCCATGAACTCCGGCCGGTTGGGCATGAGCAGGGCGACGCACTCGCCTTTCGCGAGGCCATGGGCAAGGGCCCAACGGGAGTAACGGTTGACGCGTTCCACCAAGCCGGCATAAGTCAGGCATTCGCGGTCGGAAAGCAGCGCTAGAGCGTCGCCGTTGCCGGCGGCGCGTTCCGCGATCACACGAGGAAGAATCCGATCCGGATGGCGGGTGATGGGCGTTGTCAGTTCCAGGGCCCGCGCCCAGGCCTGCGCCGGAGAAGCAGGGCCGCGGCCGGACGTCTTGTCTGGTGCTTCCGTCATGCCGTGCTGCCTGCGTCGACGGTCAGCACCGTGCCCGTGATGCTCTTCGACTTGCTGCCCAGAAGGAATTCCACGGCATTGGCCACGTCGCTGATATCCGCGAGGTGCCGAAGAGCGCTGCGCCGGGCGATCTTCTCGCGCTGCTCTTCGGTCAGCCCCTGGGTCATTTCGGTATCCACGAACCCAGGCGCTACGGCGTTCACGTTCACCCCCATGCGGCCCACTTCGCGCGCCAGCGACCGGGTGAAACCAATCAGCGACGCCTTCGTCGCGCCGTAAACCGCCAGACCGCTGTAGCCCGTGAATCCAAGAATCGACGCGACGTTCACGATCCTTCCGCCGCCGTCAGCCAGCATCGAGCGCACCACGTACTTAGTGAGCACCATCGGTGAGAGCGTGTTGAGCCGCACCAGCTCTTCGATGCGCGAATTGGGCATCAGGGACAGAGCGCCATCGAAGCTGATACCCGCGTTATTCACCAATCCGTAAATGGCTCCGAATTCCTTGCGCAAGGATTTCACGAACGCGGCGATTTCTTCGATTTTCGCCAAGTCGAAAGGAACGAAGCGGATGGAGCCGGCATTGCCTTCCGCCTCACGCATTGCAGACGCCAGCGCATCGGTCTCCCGGCGCGCGACCGCAATGACCTGATAGCCTTCGCCCGCCAGCTTACGGGCGATCCCCAGGCCCAGACCCCGATTTCCGCCGGTTACGATAACGTTGCTCATGGCTGGCGCGAGATCTTACCGGTGGAGGCGACTTCGAGACCGCTGACAAAGCGGATCGCCGCGGGCACTTTGTGGCGGGGAAGTGTCGCGCGGCAGAGTTGCAGAATCTCCTGCTCGGTCTCGCGCACCTGCCCGTTCAGGGTGTCTGGCGGCGCCCTTAGCACAACATCGGCGACAACCAGGGCGCCGGTCAGCGAATTCTTCCTGGCCCGAACAAGACACATTTGGACGCCTGGGTGCTGGTTGATCACCGCCTCCACTTCTTCCGGATGAACCTTCAGCCCGCCCACGTTGATGACACCGTCCCGCCGGCCGACGAAGTAGTATCGTCCGTCCCGGAGTTCGAGCATGTCGCCCGTGTCGATGAAGCCGTCCGCATCCGCCAGAGTCCCAGCGTGTGGACCGATGTACCGCGCCGCGGTACGCGCTGAACGAATGCGCAGCGAACCGTCCTCCACCTTCATGTCTACTCCGCCGATGCCCGAGCCAATCACGCTGGCCGGAAAGCCCGCCAAACCATCGCGCACGTCGAACGCAACACCTGCCTCGGTGGAAGCAAAGGCGTGGGCTACCTTCGCCTGAGGATAGAAGGTCCGAAGATGGTCCAATATCGCTTGATCCGCGATCTCGCCGGACAGCCGCACGTACTGCGGATTCAGATTCTGTGCCGAACCGCTCATCAACGCTCGCCGCCAGTGAGACGGAGTCCCGGAAATGTGGGTGACACCGTGGGCGCCGGCGCGAGTCAGAAAATCAGCGGTGGACTCCTCGCTGCTGGACAGCACAAGTGATGCTCCAGTGAGAACCGCCCGCAGGAAAATCTGGAGTCCGCCGTACCGCCGGATGTCGTAGAACGTGCTCCAAACGACCGAGCTTGCCGCGGGGCTGCTTTGCTCGATCGCGCCCGTCAGGCTCGCCAGTGTGTGGACCACCATCTTCGGCCTTCCCGTGGTACCGGAGGTAAGGAGAACCCATTCGGTCTTATGCCGTGGGGTCCGATCGTCCGGAGAGACCGCGATCTCAGGCCCAGCGATGATGCAAGGCCCAATTGCCGGATGACTCCCTAGCCCGAGATCATAATCCGAGACGACCGCGTCCACAGGAACCGAGTCGATCACGAACGAAATATGCTCAGCAGGCAGCTCCGGAGGACAGAGCACCAGGCGGCGCGCTACGCCATCCAGTTCGATCAGCGCCAGGGCGGCAACAAGCTGATCTCTCGCCGCGATCAGCACGGATCGTCCGGCCAGCTCGCCGGCGCGGCCCGGGAGGCACGATCCTGCGGCGAGGTCGCCTAGTGCGACGGCCGCGTGAACCGAGGCGAAACGCTGAGACAACTTTGCATCGCCGCCGAGGGTTTCCCAGAGCGACGCGCAGTCACTTGGAAGCATCTTCGTAAAACTTGATGAACTCGCCCAGGGTGACGGGAAACACGGTATCTTCCGCCGTGCTGAATGGGTCGATCCCGAGCGAGTCCTCGAGCCTTGCAACGATAATGGCAAAGCATAGGGAATCGAGGCCCGAATCTAGGAACGCCAGATCATCGGCGAGCGGCGCCAACTGTTTGTCTTGCTCTCTGGCGACTTGTTCGAATTGCGCGATTACCTCGGACCGAATCGACATTTACTTTGTTCCTAGCAGCTCTGAAGCTAATTGTACCGGGCTAAAGCTTGTGCCTTCTCAGCAGTGCCTGTCCAGCGCGGCGGTTTCTTTCGATCTGATATCGAGGACTGGGAAACACTCATTCAGCCACGCTTCGGTGTGCTGGCGAACCGCCTCAATGCCCACAGGGTCGGCAAATGAATGGTTGGTCCCTTCGATGAACTCGACCGTGACCCGGCTGGTGCGGCCGGAATTGGCCTGAAGATATTCCAGATAATCAAACTCGCCCACCCGAGGCTTGATGCCGCGAGTCTTAACAGCAGGAGCCTTCAGGATGAGAATCGGCACCCGGCCCGAGGTCAGCTTATTCCAACAGCGCAGTAGCGGCCGATTCGCGTTGCCAGGAAGTTTATTCCCGCGGAAGAGCTGACGCATGTGCCTGACGCGGTGATAGATATCGCTGACAAAGCCGCCAAGCCTGCTCCAGGTAGCCCACCGGCTCAAGTCATTGCGTATTTTCATCCGTTCCTGTGGCAGGAAGAAATACGGATCCATGAGGACCACTCCGGCGCACTCTTGAGTGATTGCGGCGGTAAAGAGCGCAGTGACCGCACCGGAACAGAGACCCATGAGAACCACTCCGGACAAGCCAAACTTCTCCGCCAGCTGTTTCACTATGGCAGAAAGTACAGGTCCGTAGCCTCCGGCGCTCACGTGGTCGAGCATCCTCTCCGGAATGACGCCCTCCGAATCTCCCAATCCGGGCAGATCAAACCGGAAGGCCGGATAGCCGCATTTGGCGAACGACTCGGCCCAGTAAACCGCGGAAGGAGAAGCCCGAGGAAGGAATCCAGGGTTCAGGAACAGAACGCCAACACGATTGGTTTCATCCGGGCTCCGTAAGGCCGAGGTGGAATCGTACGCCTTGTGGTAGGTGCCGCAGAGACAGTTCCCGTCCACGGACAGCGTTACGATTTGCCTCGTTGAAATGAATGGGCTCACAGCTATTTCTCAAACGGAACTGCCACGGCTCTTGCTATCCATTCGAAATTGTCAGCGAACAGACTGGTGAAGTCCCGATTGATATTCTCGTACCCCACGGACGAACCTTTGACCAGAGGTGCGGCCTGCGAATCGAGTTTAACGTGTTTGACAGGTTTTTTCCAGGCCGATCCGCCGGCGTTTTCGGGCTCCATGCCGGCTGGCAGTTCTAACTGGAAGGAGTCGTTCCAGAGCCTGCCTGTCCACGGATACCCCTCCACGTCGAGGAAATGGCCGGTCTCCAGCTGCCGGATGTAGTCCGATACAGGCTTCCGCTCATCCCCATATTTGAAAGCATGGTCCACAGCCACGCGATGGAGTAGAGCTCCGCGCAGCGACTGATTGGCATTGCGAGGCGTCGCCCAGAGGAGCAGCCCGTCCCCTACGCCTTTCACAAACGCGTGGCTGGCGAGCAGGCCCCCTAATTCCAGGCCATGCAGAACGAGCGGCAGATCCGGAGATCGACTCTTCAGCCAAGCGGCGAGGAGTTCGACGTCTTCAATCCAATTCTCAAAGCTGAGCTCCTCGAAAAGACCGGTGCTTTCGCCAATGCCACGATAGTCATAGCGCAGACACTCAATCCGCCTGGCAGCCAGGTATCGGGCCCAACGAACCCACGGAATGTAAGAGAGATGCCGTTCAGAAGCGAACGAACCCACCAGCAGAACTCGCGCCACCGGGTCGGAAGCACCATGCATCACCGTGTAAAGGTGCGCGCCCGCGACTTCGAAGAATCCGGCTTGCTCGGGACCATTCATGCTAAGGCTAGCTCTTCACCGGTCTCCCGCTCTGCGAAGTCTTGCGACCTGGGCAGTTAGCGGGCGCCTATCCCTCAGGCCAACTCGGGGAAGCGCACTCCAGGAACAATGCTTTGGATCAGTCCAGCAAGCAGTTCCACTCCCTCGAAAAGTTTTGCACCGGGTGCAGGAGGATTGAGCGAGATTTCGGCCTCGAGTGCACGGAAAAGCTCTTGCGTGTGGACGACGTCGCAAACGCCGTGGACATCCGTATATTCCTGCTCAAGCGAACCTTGCGCCGCCGCCAGTTCCGCTAAAAAAGGCATGAATCTTTGAATGAAGCCCTCAAAGAACGCCATCATGAGAATCAGCGGCACCGGAGAGAGCTTGCCGATAAACAAACGGACATTCGCCAACTCCTGATGGACGGCCATCGTGTCTGACTCTCTGGGAAGAGCGTTCGCCGCCAGGGTGAATTTGCGCAACATTCCAGGATGGCAGTCGCGCACCTCTTCGTGCAAGTTCTCCATGATGATCGTGCGCGCCTTCTCCGACTTGGCGGAGAGATAGGCACCGGTCATCCAGTAAATGAAGTTGCCCTCCAACACGGCAGCGTAGCGCGCGATGATCCCACGTCGCTGGAGAGCAGTGAGACTCGCGGGATCTGGCAACGAGTTGATCAGACAGTCGACTGCAAGGTTGACCTGGGTTTGCACGTACGATTCCTGGGTTGCGTCAAAAGTTCGAACAACGGACGTTGGTGAAGTCATTATTTGCCCTCTGGCTTGACCGCAAGCTACCGCCTTTTCAGCCCCGCCATATTTCGCTTTCTCTTCTTAACGTTAGCTAACGTGTGTTCCAATTATAGCCTTGACCATCTTGGAAAACATACGACCAATAGTACTGGTACTGAGCACACAAGTTGCGTGACCGAAGTCAGGGCGCCGCTCGCGCTGAGGTCACGGCCGTGGGCTGAAAATCTCTCTGTTTTCATGGTCTTCTGGCCCCTCCTGGATGAAACCAAGCGTTCGCAGCGTTATATACGGTGGTGGAGGCCGGTTCTCTGGTCTGCCCGATATACAAATCTAAGATAATAAGGAGAAAGTTCGATGAGGAATGCCGTGCTGTTGGGATTGAGTGCGTTGTTATGGGCCACGCCCTTGATTGCGGGCCGATGACATGCCGGCCGTCGGAACCAGGGCGCCTGACTTTACGTTACCCTCCCAGGAAGGGAAGAGCGTCAGCCTGCACGATTTCGAAGGCAAATGGGTGGTCTTATACTTTTATCCCAAGGACATGACTCCCGGCTGCACCATCGAAGCCCACAATTTCCAGCACGACCAGCCGATGTTTGACGCAAGGAACGCCGTGATCCTGGGTGTAAGCCTGGACACAGTGGACTCGCACGTCCAGTTTTGCACCAAGGAGAACCTGACCTTCCGGCTGCTCTCGGACGCCAAGCACGAGGTCACCAACAAGTACGGATCTATGTCCAGCTTTGGCCCGATCAAGGTGGCCGCCCGAAACACTTTCCTGATCGACCCCAAGGGCGTGATCCGGAAAGTCTATGTAAAGGTGGACCCGTCGCCGCACAGCAAGGAAGTGCTGGCTGCACTGGAGCAACTCGAGAAGAAGAGCGACTAGCCAAGCTGCGCCGCGGGAGCAAGCGGTAATATCAAGCCAAGTGCCCACGCAGCAGGAACAGTTCGAGCAGGCCGCCATGCCGCATCTGCGGAGTTTGTTGCGGGTGGCGCGGCGGCTGATGCTCGATCCGGCCTCCGCCGAGGACTTGGTGCAGGAGACGATGCTCCTCGCCTGGCGCGGGTTCCATCAGTTCGAGCCTGGCACCAACGTGCGGGCGTGGCTGTTCCGGATCTTGTTCAATGTGTTTTATGGCGGGAGTCGAAAGGCGCGTCGAACGCCGATGGCTGTTGCCATAGCCGTGAAGCCAATGCTCCAGGAAGCAGTTGAGATCGCAGAGGCACTCCAGGCGTTGCCAATCGAACAGCGCACCGTGCTGTTGCTGTGTGTTGTGGAAGGATTCACTTGCCGCGAGGCGGCGGGAATTTTGGATGTTCCCATCGGCACGGTGATGTCGCGCCTGAGCCGGGCGCGGCAGGAGTTGCGAGACAGTTTGGCGCCATTCGCGAAAGAAGCGTATCGATGACCGACGACGAACTAGATCAGCGGGTGCGGGAGAGCATTCTCTCGGAAGAGATCGACTCGGCATCCCTGGAGCGTTCCATCAGGGCGCGGCTCCGCGGGCCTGGGGTGCCGCGTTGGATATTCGCCGCGGCAGCCGGCATCGTGTTGGCAATTGGCGGCGGACTAGTCTACCGGGGATTTTTCGAGCCCCAAACTCCGCCCATCTGCCTGGCCGCTGTCCAGGATCATGAGCGCGAGGTTGTCAGGAGCGAACCGAGGCGATGGCTTACCGGACTGTCCGCCATTGAATCGCTCGCCGAGAAGCAGGGCATACCGGCCTCGGCGGTTGCGGCGCTCAATACTAGCGGCTACAACTTGGCACGCGGCCGGCTGTGCTTCCTGAATAGGCAGATCTTCCTGCATTTGGTTTTTACCAAAAACGGCGACGAGCTCTCGGTATATCTAAAGCGCCGGGGTTCGGACTCGCCTTTTGACGGTTCCGTCCGGCAAGCTTCGGTCGGCCCAGAAAACCTGGCGTATTTTCAAACCGATCGTCTCACCGTCGTATTCGTCGATGCCTGGAGAGGCCAAGCCGGTGCATTCGCCCGCGCCGGCGCAAAAGTACTTTAAGGTCTCCCGTTGAAGACTGGCTCGCCCTTGAGTAGTTTCTCGTAACGCTGCAGGTCTTCGTTATTCTCGGCGCATTCGTATTCGCGCAGGCGTTCGCCAGGCCGCAGATAGAGGACAGAATGGCTGATCCAGGGCTTGGTCAGCGCCTTGGGATCTTCCATGGTGACGTCGAGATGGATGGTGTTGAAGGTGGTGCGCGTGTAGCGCTCAATCACGTGCAGAGCTTCTGTGTGGATGGTGCCGACGCCCGCGAGCCAGGTCTTGTCGTTGAAGTCCGCGACGTCCACAACCAGCGTGTCACCGTCCCAGTGAGCCACCGAGTCGCCCAGGAAGGAAGGCTCGGCGTCGTCGGGATGCGCGCGGCCATCGGTGGGAATCACCCGGAAGCCGTGAAAGGCCTCATAGAGGATGATCACCTGGCCCGGTGTCTGTGAGATCTGCAGCGGCATGGGCATGGCGGTGATGCGCGGGACGCCCGGCAGCATGCAGCGGGAGATTGGATCGTCGATGCCGCGGCGAGCCAGATACTCCTGACGCTTGGCTTCCGCCCAGGGCTGATAGGGCGGCGGCTCGCGTTTGGATGAAGCCGGGCGCCCGGTGGCCTCTTCGGGAGATTGTCCAGCGGCCACGGCGTTGGCCACTCCAACCGCAAAGGAGAGGCTTCCGCCCTGCCAGATTCCTGAAAGGTCCGGATGGCCGTCGGCGGTGCGAGGAACGGGGCGCTTGTCCGGCGCAGGCGTTTGCGCGGCCGCAAGAGCTGCAACCGTGAGCAGCAAGAATACGCAGCGAACTTTCACTGTCCGATCAGTTTCCGCCGGTATTGGCCGGAGGACCGGAGGTCATCTTCTTGCCGTCGGCAAGCGTCACTTCACGGGCGTGCGCCAGGTTGGAGCCGTCGCGCGCGCGCCATCCAAAAACGCTGACCGTGTCACCGACTTTCACGGTCAGATCCTTGTGCCATCCCTGCCGCACCAGCATGTTCGGCGGGAAGCACTCGAACTTCCAATGCACGATGTTCCCGCCGTCGTCTTTTACGTCGACGTAGAGATGCATGTGGGGATTCTCCCAGTCGACCTTAGTGACGACGCCCGCCACGGTGACGGGTTTGCTGTCATCGTACTCGGCCCCGAACGAATGATGCGCGAACACCGGCGCCGCGGGAAGCAGCAGGCCGCAGGCTAATATCAATGCGCAAGAATTCCTGGTTCTCATTTGCTTATACCTATGCGGTTTATTATTACTCAATCCGCTCGCGCTGCGCTATGGGAAGCGGGCAGATCGAAAACCTGCTCGGCATTGGTCTGGTATAGCCTTTTCTTGTCTGCCTCGCTGATCGGCAGATCGTCGGTGACCTTCACTTCTTCGGGGACGAACTGGTAAGGATAATCCATCGCGTAGAGCACGCGGTCGATGCCCAAGACCGATTGCGCGTAGAGGATCGGCGGCTGCCAGGCCATGCCGCTGGTTGTGACATACATGTTCTCCTTCACGTAGTCGCTGGGTTTCTTATTCAGCTTTTGCACGGAGGCGTAGCGGTTGGACGCGACCATGGCGCGATGCATGAAGTCGACGCGGAATAGCCAGTAGGGCAGGCCTTCGCCGAGGTGGCCGGACACGATGCGGAGTTTAGGGAAGCGGTCGAAGGCGCCGCTGACGATGATACGGAGCAGGTGCAGGCCGGTTTCGACCGCGAAGCCAAAGACGGCGCCATCCAGGCCGCGCTCGAGAAACGGGCCGATCATGGAGCGAGGTGGCGTGGTGGGGTGGATGTAGACCGGTACGTTGAGGGCCTCGGCTGCTTCGAAGATGGCCCAGAATTTCGGGTCGTCCAGATACTCGCCGTGCGTGTGGGAGTTGACGATGGCGCCTTTCAGGCCGAGCTGCTTGACGCCGCGCTCCAGTTCTTTGGCCGCCCCAGCCGGGTTCTGGGGGGCGATCGCGGCCAAGCCGGAAAAGCGGTCCGGATGTTTGCGGATGGCTTCGGCAAGCTGATCGTTAAAGGTTCGCGCCAGTGCAGTGGCCGTGTCCGCGTCGAAAACCTGAACGCCGGGTGCGGTGAGCGAAAGAATCTGGCGGGCAATGCCAGTGGCATCCATATCGCGCAGTCGTCCTTCGCCGATGTCCTGAATGCGGGCGGCGAGCCCGGTGGCACGCGGAGCCGTGCCGAGATAATAGCCCCACAGGCTGCGGAATCCCGGATCGTCGAAGCCGCCTTCGAGGAGCTTCTTGTAATGTTGTAGCAATTCCGGCGGTGCATAGGCTTCTTCGGTAGCGATGCGCAAGTAGTTGGCCATTAGGACTCCGTAACAAATTTGGTGACCAGGCAGGCTTCCAGGCCTTCCTGGCCTTCCTCGCTACCGTGGCCGCTTTCCTTGACGCCACCGAACGGTGATTCACGCACGGAAATCAGATAGCTGTTGATGCCGATCATGCCCGCCTCGAGACGCTCGCCGAGCAGGTTCACCGTCCGCGAGTTGCGCGTGAAGGCATAAGCGGCCAAGCCGTAGGGAAGGCGATTCGCCTGCCGAATGACGCTTTCGAAATCCGAGAACGGATTGATGATCGCAACCGGGCCGAAAGGCTCCTCGTTCATCATGCGAGCCTCGTTGGGAACCTCGGACAGCACAGTGGGCTCCCAGAAATAACCGGGGCCCGGAATCCTGGAGCCGCCGGTCTCGAAGCGAGCGCCGCATTTCCGGGCGTCGGCCAGTAGTTCTTCCATCGCATTCAGGCGCAGCGAATGCGCGAGCGGTCCCATGCGGTTGGTCTCGATCAAGCCGTCGCCGACCGGCATCGATTTCGCCCGCTCCGTAAAACCCTCCACGAACCGGTCGTAAATCTTCTCGTGCACGTAATAGCGCGTGGGTGAAACGCAGACTTGGCCGGCGTTGCGGTACTTGGAGGCGACCGACTGGTCGAGCACGTTGTCGACGTCGACGTCATCGAAGACGATTACCGGTGCATGTCCGCCAAGTTCCATCGTGGTTCGCTTCATGCCGTCGGCCGCGAGCTTCATGAGATGCTTGCCGACGCGCGTGGAGCCGGTGAACGAAATCTTGCGAATGACGGGCGACGCCAGAAGATGCGTCGACACGTTGGAAGGCACGCCGAAGACGATGGACATCACACCGTTCGGAACGCCCGCATCGGTCAACGCGCGTGCCACTTCGAGAGCCGAGGCGGGGGTTTGCTCGGCAGGCTTCATGATGCAAGTGCATCCGGCTGCCAGTGCCGCGCCAAGTTTGCGGCAGGGATTGCCAACCGGAAAATTCCAGGGTGCGAAGGCAGCCACGGGGCCAACCGGTTCGCGCAGTACCGTCATGCGCACGCCCGGAGCGCGCTGCGGCAGCACGCGGCCATAAGCGCGCCGGCCCTCTTCGGCGTACCATTCGATGATGTCGGCCGATACCAATGTCTCCAGGCGCGCTTCGGCGATCGTTTTGCCTTGTTCGATGGTAGCGATGCGCGCGATGTTCTCAACTCGGTCGCGCATTAAATCGGCTGCCCGCTTCAGGATGCGTCCGCGATCCTGCGGGGACATCCCGCGCCATGCTGGATAGCTGCGCTCGGCGGCCTCGAGGGCGCGATCCAAGTCGGCTTTGGAGGCGTGCGGCAGCACTCCCAGGCACTCGCCGGTGGCGGGATTCATCACCGGTTCGTGCTCGCGGCCCTCAGCACCCAGCCATTCGCCGTTAATGAAAAGCTTCAGATCGGGATAGCTCTGCGTCATTTTTGTAGCTCGCTCATTATATGGTATAAGCTCAGAGGATCGCGGCGGCGCTTGCTCCGCTGCGAAGGAGCGGAGCATGAAGAAAGCAAGTTTCTACGGTTGGAAACTGCTCGCTGCCTTTTGGTTTATTTATCTCGTCAATCTGGGCTATCCGACGTATGGCTCGAGCGTGGTCAACGCTTACATGGCTACCAACCTGCATCTGGACCGCGCGATGCTCGGCCTCGCGTTTTCGGTCTACATGCTGATGGTGGGACTACCGGGACCGGTTGTTGCAGTGATTGTGAATCGAATCGGGGTTCGCTGGACGCTGCTGATCGGGAGTTGCTCGGCCATGGCGGGCGGCCTGTCGCTAGCACTGTTCGTTCACACCGGATGGCAGGCCGTGATCGCGTTCGGCGTGCTCATCGGCTTCGGATCCTGCGCGGGCGGAGCGATCGCAGAGCAAGCCGGAATCGCGCAGTGGTTTGTGCGCCGGCGAGCACTGGCGCTGTCCTTAATGTATAGCTCAGGCGGCGTGGGCGGGTTCATACTGCCGCCGCTGCTGAACCGTCTGATCGCCGGGACTCACGGCAACTGGCGCATGGCGTGGTGGGCGTTCCTCGTGGTGGGCGCCATCGGCGCGCTAATCACGCTGTTCTTCGTGAAGGAGCGGCCGTCCGACATGGGTCAATTGCCCGATGGCGGAGAATTGGCCGCCGGGGAATCGCGCCGCAAGCGAGTCTGGGTCACGAACGAGGAGTGGACCTTCAAGGAAGCGATGCGATCGCGCGCAATGATTCTGATGCTGCTGTCGTCGATTGGAATCAGCTGCGGCTTCACACTGATCCAGGGGCACGGCGTGGTGCACTTGAAGGATCTGGGCCATTCTCCGGCAGAAGCCGCCATGGCGATGTCGATTCTCGCGATTTCCACGCTGGCCGGCAAGCTGCTCGCCAGCTTCGGCGACCGCATCGAACCACGCTACGTGTGGGCTGTCGCAATGACCGCCTTCGGACTGGGCATGATTCTCGTGGTGCACGCCACCAGCGCGCTGGATCTCTACCCGTTCCCCATTCTTTTGGGGTTTGGTTGGGGAGCGACGCTAGTGTGCATGATGGGCGCTCCCATGAACTATTTCGGCCTGAGGGCGTACCCGGCAGTGATCGGAGTGTGGCTCGCGATTCAGACCGGTATCGGATCGCTGGCGCCATTCGTGGCCGGCTACCTCTTTGACAAGACGGGCAGCTACGCGTCTTCGTTCTATTGCATCGGGGGCTTGTGCTTCGCAGGGTCGCTGCTCCTGTTGATGGCCACGCCGCCGCGGCGGAAGGTGGCCGACCAGGTTCATGCAGCGCTGGGTGAGCAGGTAGCGGGCGCTTAGGCCACAGTCTTAGACGACGAACGTCAAGCCACCGGCCGTGACCAACGCAACACCCCACAACGCATCCAGGTTGAGCCAGGCGCGCCGTAAGAAACCGACGCCGGCGAACCGGTAGACGATGAACGCGATCGCCGCGGTGACGCCTAGATAGGCAGCGGTGTGAATCAGGACCGCCACGGCCCATGGCAGACCGGAAGCCATCGCGGCGTGGTGCATCGCGTGCGATGATTCATCGGACGGCAAGGCCAGCACCACGGGAAGCAGCATCAGTCCTGCTCCGTGCGCTGACGCCGCTAGAAACGACCAGATCGTCAGATCGCGAAAGCCGGCGCGCATGCCCGACCATCGCGCCCAGCGTGGATGCCGCGAACTGACGAGTTTCAATATCCCGACGCCGAGTAGAACGATGGCCACCGCGATGCGGATCCAGCCGGCAGGAATTTGTATGCCGAGCAGCGCGACGACGGCCACCACAGCGCCCATGGACAAAAGATGGCCCAGGGCGAGTGGCGGAATCGCGCGCGCCACGGCTCGGCCGCTCTTTTCCTGCAGGCCGAGCGCTACTGCGAAGAGCCATCCCATGGCGGGATTCAGGCCGTGGAATGCGCCCAGCGCCAGAAGCAGCAACCACGCCCACGCGGGCGTCGCGAGGGAGTGGACGTCCATTATGGAAAGCAGTAAGAATCGGATGACGCGTCTCCGCCTTCCAGGTGAATCTGGTGCGGGCGCACACCGTCGAATTCCAGAAAGAATCGCGGGTCCAGTTGTAAGCCAGCACCCGGGGACGCATCGGCCTTCACCATCCAGCCCTTGATCCCTTCCGGATAGAACTGCTCGTCCCAAGCCCGGTACAGCGAGTTCGTAAAATAGACGCGCTTGCCGTCGCGGCTGAGTTCCACCATCTGCGGGCCGCCATTCAGAGCTTGGCCCGGACGCGAAGGATGGGCAGCATGCCGCACGATGCCGCCGATGTGAACTGATCCAGTCAGCTTTGGACTACGCGGATCGGAAACATCGTATTGCCGCAACTCTCCGGTACCCCAGCAGGCGGCGTAGAGCGTGCGATCGTCCAAAGATAGATTGATATCGGTGAGCAGCGGGGGCACCGCTTTGAAGCCCTTGAGCAAGGGCGGCAAGGTTTCGGGATCGGCCGGCTCGGCCGGAATTTCAATCACTTTTTCGACGGCCCATTTACCGTTCGCCCGGCTCCACATCCAGATCGACGACGAAAGATCTTTGAGCGACACCACCACGCCGACGAAACCGTACGTCCGGGTGGGATCATGCGCCGGCCGCAGCTCCAGCACAAGCTGTTGCTCCGCGCCCAGATCGATGGACTGCTGCAGCCGGCGTTTGTGCAGGTCCCAGACATGCACGCTGCGCCCATATTTGCTACCCAGCAGCAACTCCGGGTTGATCCCGTCTTCGATCATATTCGGCGTGCCCCACTCGCTGGTGATCATCGCGTCGTGACCCAGATGCCACCAGAAATCGTAGGCCAGAAATTGCGCACCTCGATCCACTTCCCATTGGCCCATCACATCGAACGAGTAATGATCCAGCAGAAAGACGCCGCCCGGGCCGCCACCATCGGGCGATCCCAGCGCGCTCATGTACACGCCGTCCGGACCGCAGTGAATGGTGTGGGGGCGCGAGTAGCCCGCGCGCAACGCCAGCTCCTGCGGCTCGATGACCTTCACCACTTGGGGTGAACGCGGATCCGGCTTCGTGTCGATGATATGAATCCGCGAGGAGCGCAAGCCGGGCGCGACCAGATAGCGCCGCTCAATGTGTGGGTGCGGAGCGTACGGGCACAGGGCCGAACTGCAAGCGTTCCATCCGAAATGGTGCAGCTCGTCGCCGGCGTTCGGCATCTCGACTTTGCCCACCACGCTGCCGTAACCGGACGATGCCGGATCGACATCCACCACGGCCATTCCGTCGTGACGACCGTCCTGTGCCGGATTGAAGTACACAACATAGGCCAAGCGCTCAGCGGGTGCGCGCATCGCCATTCGAGGTGAAGGATAAAAGGTAGGATCAGGTGTCATCAACATAGACGCCTCCGTAGCCACCGCGTCACGACCGGCTTGGCTCCAGGACATGGTATCACCTTGCCGATGAGCAACGGCCAAAGTGAACCACTGTGCTATGCTGGCCCAGTCGTCACGGCCGCCGCACCACGGCGCGTCGAGCGAGCGCTCAGATCTCAATGGAGGCGGGATGAGTCCCAAAGAAGTTCTGGAGTTTGCCAAGACCAAGGAAGTCCGGCAACTAGACCTGCGGTTCACCGATCTGCCAGGTCTGCAGCAGCACGTTTCTTATCCAATCAGCCAGCTCAGCGAAGAATCGTTTGAGGAGGGCTTCGGCATCGATGGATCGAGCATCCGCGGATGGGCGGCGATCAACGAAAGCGATATGCTGCTCATTCCCGATTCGACCACCGCCTTCGTGGATCCCTTCGGCGAAATCAAGACGCTGGTGATGACCTGCGATGTGATCGACCCCATCACGCGCCAGCACTATGAGCGCGACCCGCGCTGGATCGCCCGCAAAGCGGAGCGTTATTTGAAGAATAGCGGAGTCGCCGACACGGCTTACTTCGGCGCCGAAGCGGAGTTCTTCATCTTCGACAACGTTCGTTTCGATCAGGATCAGCACAGCGGCTTCTATTTCATCGACGCCGAGGAGGGACGCTGGAACAGCGGGCGGGAGGCCAACAACCTGGGCTACCGGCCGCGCTACAAGGAAGGCTATTTCCCGGTTCCGCCCACAGATCATTATCAGGACCTGCGCGCCGAGATGGTGGAGACCATGATCCGCTGCGGGCTGAACATCGAGTGCCATCACCATGAAGTCGCCACCGGCGGGCAGTGCGAGATCGACCAGCGCTTCGACACGCTGGTGAAGTCGGCCGACAACATGATGCTGTACAAGTACGTCATCCGCAACGTGGCGTATCAGTACGGCAAAAGCGTGACCTTCATGCCCAAGCCGCTTTTTGGAGACAACGGCAGCGGCATGCACACGCATCAGAGCCTGTGGAAGGACGGCAAGGCGCTGTTTGCAGGCGAAGGCTATGCGGGTCTGAGTCAGCTTGCACTGCATTACATCGGCGGACTGCTGAAGCATGCGCGCGCTCTCTCTGCGATCATTGCGCCCACCACCAACAGCTACAAGCGCCTGGTGCCGGGATATGAAGCTCCGGTGAACCTGGCTTATTCGCGACGCAACCGCTCGGCCGCTGTCCGCATTCCAATGTACTCGGCCAGCCCCAAGGCCAAGCGGGTGGAGTTCCGTCCGCCGGATCCATCTTCGAATCCGTACCTGGCCTTCGCCGCGATGATGATGGCCGGAATGGACGGAATCGTGACCAAGGCGGATCCAGGCGAGCCGCTCGACAAAGATATCTACGATTTGTCGCCCGAGGAAATGAAGCACGTCCCGTCCATGCCGGCCTCGCTCGAAGAAGCACTGGGCGCGCTCGAGGACGATCACGGGTTCCTCATGAAGGGTGATGTATTCACTGAGGAACTGATCGAGACCTTCATCACCTACAAGCGGCGCAACGAAGCAGACGCCATCCGGCTGCGCCCGCACCCGTACGAATTCGCGCTGTATTACGACATCTAGCCTTCAACTTCGCTAAAGCGCTGCGGCGCAGTCAACTGTGTCAACCTGACATTTGGCCCGCATGTCCGACGAGATATCCTCCGGCTCGCCTGCGCGCGCCGCATTGCGTTATCCCAACTTCCGGCGTTACGTGACGGCGCGATTCTTGTCAGGCGTGTCGTCGGAAATGATCTCCGTTGCCGTGGGCTGGCAGATCTACGGGCTCACGCATCGTCCGCTGGATCTCGGCTTGGTTGGCTTGGCGCAGTTCGCACCCGCCGTTCTGCTCTTTCTGTTGGCCGGCCACACAGCGGACCGCTATCCGCGGCAGCGCATCCTCCGGTTCTGCTATGCCGCGTTCTCACTGTGTGCCATGGCCCTGCTGGCGCTTACGCTGCGCGGGCTCTCTTCAGTTTGGCCGATTTACGCTGTGTTGCTGGGCAACGGTATGGTGCGCGCGTTCAATGGGCCGACCGGGCAAGCTTTCATGCCGCAGTTGGTGGCGCCCGAGCATTTCCCGAACGCAGTCACCTGGAGTTCTTCCTTTTTCCAAGTGGCCATGATTTTCGGCCCCATGGCCGGTGGTTTAATTTACGGATTTGCCGACAGCCCCATTCCGGTGTACGCCTGCGCCTTGGCCGCCTACCTGGTCGCCTTCGCGCTGGTCTCGATGATCCGCCTGGTGCTTCCGGCGCGGCCGCGGCCTCCCGCGTCGTTGCGCATCGTCCTGGAAGGCCTGCGTTATATTCACCGCAATAAAATAATCCTCGGGAGCATTTCACTCGACCTGTTCGCCGTCCTGCTGGGCGGCGCCGTGGCGCTGCTGCCCGTCTACGCGAGCGAGATCCTCAAGACAGGCGCAATTGGCCTGGGCATATTACGTGCCGCGCCGGGGGCGGGAGCCGTCCTGATGGCGATCAGTCTAGCGCACTTCCCGATCCGCCGGCGCGCCGGCTTGAGCATGCTGTACTGTGTGTTCGGCTTCGGCGTCTTCACCATCGTTTTCGGACTTTCGCACGATCTTGCATTGTCTCTTATCGCGCTGGTACTGACCGGGTGTCTGGATATGGTCAGCGTCGTGATCCGCTCGACGCTTGTGCAACTAGCAACTCCCGACGAGATGCGCGGCCGGGTCAGCGCGGTCAGCGTCCTGTTCATTAGCGCCTCCAACGAAATCGGCCAGTTTGAATCCGGCATCGCCGCGCAGTGGTTCGGAACCGTGCCGGCGGTGGTTCTGGGCGGCGTGGGGACCGTGGCGATCGTTCTACTCTGGGCCTGGTTGTTCCCCGCCCTCCGCCGTGCCGACCAACTGGTTCCCGATGAGGCACTGTCGTCCACCGCACCAGCCGACTGACCAAGGCGCACCGTAATCCGTAACACACTCCCCGGCATCCGTTTGGATAATAGCCGGAACTTCCGGCTGGTTTCGTCGTCAAAGCTGAAGGCGCACTCAAGTGGAAAACTTTCTAAAGGACCTGAAGCATTGCCTGCGCATGCTGCGGCAGAGCCCAGGCTTCACCGTCGCGGCCGTGGCGGCGTTAGCTCTCGGTATCGGCGCCAACACAGGCATCTTCTCGGTAGTCAACACCGTTCTCCTCAAGCCCCTGACCTACCCCGATGCCGATCGCATCGTGACGTTTCTGCTCACTTCGCCGCAAGGTTCCGGCCCCTCGGCATCCGTTCCCAAGTTCGCCATTTGGCGCGAGCAAACCGAAGCGTTCCAAGATGTGTCGGCGTACGACTTTGGCGGCGCAGGCATCAACGTCACTGGCGGCGACCAGCCGGAGCAAGTCCGCGGCATTCACGTCACCGCCGACTATTTCCGCCTGTTCGGCGCGCCGATCGAACGCGGCCGCACCTTCACGGCGGAGGAAGACAGCCCGCACGGCCCGCATGCGATCGTGATCAGCGACGGCCTTTGGAAACGCCGGTATGGCGCCGATCCGAATATCCTGGGCAAAGCCATCCAACTGGGCGGCGAGCCGTACACGGTGATCGGCATTGTTGGAAAGACCTTCGATTTCGATCCAAAACCCGACGTTTGGCTGCCCTTTCAATTCGACCTGAACAGCAGCGATCAGGCGCATTACTTTGTGGCGGCAGGACGCCTGAGGCCCGGCATCACCCTGGGCATGGCACGCGCGCAACTGAAGCTCGCCGCGGATGAGTTTCGCCGCAAGTTCCCCGGTAGCCTAGCAATGCGGCCAACCGACGGATTCTCGGTGGAACCGATCCAGGAGACGATCGTCAGCGACGTCCGTCCGTCTCTGCTGGTGCTGGTGGCCGCGGTAGGGCTGGTATTACTCATTGCTTGCGCCAATGTCGCCAATCTCTTGCTGGTTCGGGCCATGGGCCGCAAGCGTGAAATTGCCATTCGTGCGACGCTGGGCGCCGGACGTGGCCGGATTATCCGGCAATTGCTCACCGAAAGCGTGTTGCTCTCCTGCGTGGGCGGAGCGCTGGGCCTCGCATTGGGAATGATCGCCGTCCGCGCGCTGTTGGCGGTGAGTCCCGGCAACATTCCGCGCATCGGAGAGACAGGATCCGCCGTTACCGTGGATTGGCGTGTATTGGCGTTCACGATTGTCGTCTCGCTCGCGACCGGCGTTCTCTTCGGACTCTTTCCCGCACTGGGCGCTTCGCGCGCCGACCTGAGCACCACTTTGAAGGAAAGCAGCGGGCGCACCGGGAGCGGTCTGCGGCAAAACAAAGCGCGGGCTTTGCTGGTGGTCAGCGAAGTGTCACTGGCGATCGTGCTGTTAATCGGTTCGGCGCTGCTCATCCGGACTTTCCTGGCGTTGCGCACGGTGAATCCTGGCTTCAATCCGCACCACGTGCTGACGATGCAGATGTCGTTCTCCGATCCGCGCCTCCAGAAAACTGCCGCCGTGGCGCAACTGGTCCACGATGGCGTGGAAGGCGTGAAAGCTTTACCCGGCGTCGACGCAGCTGCCGCCACCAACGCAATGCCGCTCGAAGGCGGCTTCGGACTGCCCTTGATCATCGTGGGTCGCCCGCTCACGAATGGACCATCGCATGGCGGGGCGGGCTGGACGGCGATTTCCGCCGACTATTTCGACGCTTTTCGAATTCCGGTACTGCGCGGCCGATCCTTCACGGTCCGGGACGACGCCGCCTCCGCGCCGGTGGTCATCATCAACGAGGCGCTGGCCAAGCAGTTTTGGCCGAAGAGTGATCCCTTACAGGACCGCATTATCATCGGCAAAGGCGTTGGCGCGGAATTCGAGGAACCCGCCCGGCAGATCGTCGGCGTGGTCGGCGACGTGCACGACGGCGGACTCAATCGTGATCCTCGCCCCAACATGTATGTCCCAATGCCGCAGGTCAAAGATGGATTGACCGCCCTGAATTCGCGGATCGGCCCGATCTTCTGGCTTGTCCGGGCGCAAGGCGATCCGCGCGGGCTGAGTTCAGCGATCCAGCGTCAACTGCGTCAAGCCAGCGGTGGCCTGCCGGTGGCATATGTCCGGACCATGGATGAAATCGTGTCGCGGTCCACGGCCCGGCAGACATTCAACATGCTGCTGCTCAGCATCTTCGGTTGCGCGGCGCTTCTGCTGGCGGCCATCGGCGTCTACGGATTGATGGCCTATTCCGTGGAGCAGCGCACCCAGGAACTCGGCATTCGCGCGGCCCTAGGCGCCCAGGCGAACGACTTGCGCAATCTGGTGGTGTTCCAGGGCATGCGGCTCGTGATTGCCGGCGTTCTCATCGGCAGCGCTGCCGCGTTTGCACTTACCCGTTTGATGTCCAGCCTGTTGTTTGGAGTGAAGGCGTCCGACCCGGTCGTCTTTGTCTCCGTGCCGGTCATTCTGGCGGTGATCGCGCTCCTGGCAGTGTGGCTTCCGGCTCTTCGCGCCACTCGAGTGGATCCCGTAGTGGCGCTGCGTTACGAGTGAGCCGATACCGGGATTACAACAAATCGAGCTATGCTTGTTTTTAGACTGCGTCCACTGGGACGCCGCTGCTGATGACCGGTTCGATCATTCAGATCAATATTTCGCCCGGTGGAATTCCCAAGCGACCCGTCCCGGAAGCGGTTGTGACCCCAGAAGGCATCGCCGGCGACTCCTGGGCGCATCCTGAAATCCATGGTGGACCCAACCAAGCCATCCTGATCATCACTGCCGAGGGAATTGAAGAGCTAGTTGCCGAAGGATACCCGCTATTTCCCGGCGCACTCGGCGAAAATCTCACCACCCGCGGGCTCGACCGCCGGCAGATGCGCGTTGGACAGCGCTATCGTGCCGGCGAGACATTGCTCGAAATCACCAAGCTCCGGGCTCCCTGCGCCACCTTGGATGTATACGGGCTGGGCCTCCAGAAAGCGGTCTACGACGCGCTCGTGAAGGCCGGCGATCCTTCTTCGCCCCGCTGGGGTCTGGGTGGCTTCTACGCGCGCGTCCTGAAATCCGGCATCCTGCGGCCGCAGGATATAATTGTGATAGTAGACCAAGTCGTCTAGGCGCTCATGTCCAGCCCGATTGAAACGATCCCTTTGCGCCAACCTGCGCGCACAAGGAGCACGCTAGTAGCTCTTACGAGCGCGATTCCCCCCGAGATCGAAAGCAACATCGAGAAACTGCTGGTGTCCGCCGCGGACCCGGACTCGGCGGTCCACTACCTGGCCCGCCTAAAGCAGCAGCAGCCGGCCGCATTCGATCAAATCGTACGCTGGCCCGAAGGGCTCCAGTATCTGATCGCGGTATTTTCCTATAGCCATTTCCTCTCTGAAGAGATCCTCCAAAATCCGCACTGGCTCACGGAGCTGACAGCGATGAGCCGGGTGCTCTCGGCCGGCGATTACAAACGGCACCTGGGGAAGTTTCTCAAGAGCCTGCCCGAAGGCACGCCGCTCGCGTTGTCTCTGGCGTTGTTCCGGCGGCAGCAGATCCTGCGCATCCTGCTACGCGATGTCCTCGGCCTTGGCGTGCTCTCGGAGGTTACGGGAGAGCTGTCCAACCTCGCCGACGCGATCCTGCACGTCAGCTACAAGCGCATTCGCAGTGAACTGGTCGCTCGTCATGGCCTGCCCCGTTATACGGGCGCGGATGGGCAATCCCACGAGTGCGGCATGTCGGTCATCGCGCTGGGGAAGCTGGGCGGCGAGGAGCTGAACTACAGTTCCGATATCGACCTGATGTTTGTCTACGCTGCCAACGGCCAGACCGACGGGCCGAATCCGATTTCCAACAAGGAATTTTACAAGAAGGTCGCCAACCAGTACACGGAGCTTCTTTCCACCTACACCGCCGAGGGCCTCTGCTATCGCGTGGACTTGCGGCTGCGGCCCGACGGCAGTCTCGGTGAAGTCTGCACTTCGCTCGAAGGCGCGATCCACTACTACCAGACCCGCGCGCGCGACTGGGAGCTGCAGATGCTGATCAAGGCGCGCGTGGCGGCGGGCGACCCCGAAGCGGGCCGCGAGCTGCTGCGTACGGTCGAGCCGCTGATCTACTCCACCACGCTGGACTTCTCGGCTGTCGAGGCCGTGTCCGCCACCCGCGAGCGCATCAGCGAAAAGCTCAGCCGGCGGAAGCTGGGCAAGTCCGCGTTTGACGTCAAGCTGGCGCCGGGCGGCATCCGCGATATCGAGTTCCTGGTGCAATGCCTCCAGCGTCTCCATGGCGGGCGAGCGGCCTGGCTGCGCCACGGCGGCACGATGCTCGCCCTCTCGCGCCTCAACGATAAGGGCCTGCTCTCTTCCGCAGAGTTCGCGCGGCTCATCTCGGCCTACCGTTTCCTGCGCGATCTGGAACACCGGCTTCAATTCGCTGAGGACCGCCAGACCCACACGCTGCCCACCGCGGCGCGCGATTTGGATCTGCTGGCCAAGAAGATGCCCCCGGCGCAGCTTGGTAGCACGCCTTCCGGAGAGACGCTGCTTCACGAGCTGAACGCTCATCTGGAGGCGGTGCAGGAAATTTATGAGCGCGTCATCCACGCGCAGCGTCCCTCCTATTACAGCGTGCCGCCTGCTTCCGGCTCCGAAGTCTCTCTGCCGGAGGACATGGAGCCCGCTTCCAGCAACCTGATCCGCTTCCTGGATGAACGCGCTCCCAGCTTGGCCGGTGTGGTCTCGGGTTTTCAATTGCGGCGCGGCACGGGAGCCTTCGAACATTTCCTGGAGAAGGTGGTGGCCGATTCGCGTTGGCTCGCGCTGTTGAACTCCAACGCCCCCGTGGCGCGCTTCACCCTGGACATCTTCGAACACAGCCCGTACTTCGCCGAAGAGCTGATCCGCATGCCGGAGCTGATCGAGGAATTGGACCGCCTGCCCGAAGGCAAGGACCACTCCTACGCCCCGGCCGTCGCGGGCATCGGGGACATCTCGGCGCTGCGGCGCTTCTTCCGGCGCGAAATGTTCCGCATTCAGGCCGCGAGCTTGTGTCTGCGGGTGCCTGTGTTCGACACGCTGGAAAGCACCTCCGATCTCGCCGACGCGGCCATCGCGGCCGCCTACCGGATGGCCGTCGAGTACGTCGCAGCCACGCACCCGCCATCCCAGGCGGACTACGAGCCGCGCCAGCAGCTCATGGTCATCGCTCTGGGCCGCCTGGGCATGCGCGAGTTCGATCTGGCGTCCGACGCCGACCTGGTGTTCGCCATCCCGGACCAGGATCACGACGAACAGCTTTTCTGGACCCGCGTGGCCGAGCGCATTATGGACCTGCTCACCGCCTACACCGGCACCGGGCTGATGTTCACTGTGGATACGCGCCTCCGGCCCAACGGTACCGCGGGCGCCCTGGTGCTCTCCGAGGAATCCTACAAAGAGTACTTCGCCAAGAGCGCCGAGGCCTGGGAAGGCATCGCCTATATGAAGGCTCGAGCCGTGGCGGGAGACATCGACGGGGCCACTCGATTCCTGAATGAACTTCAAAAGGTGGACTGGCGCCGCTATGGACAAAGCGGCCGGTCCAAAAAGGATCTCCGCCAGATGCGCACCCGTCTGGAAAAGGAACAGGGGCCCGATCATCCTCTCAAAGCCGGCTTAGGGGGCTTTTACGATATCGATTTCACGCTGCTGTATCTGCGCCTGAAGGCCGCGGGCATTTTCTACAAGGTGCTCAACACACCCGAACGCATCAACATCATCGAAGCCATGGGCCATCTGGAGCGGGCCGACGCCGAATTCCTGCGCGACGCCGCCACGTTTTACCGCGCCGTGGATCACGGCCAGCGCCTCTATTCCGGACACGCAGCCGCCAGCCTCCCCAATGCCGAATCGCAGTTGCACGTGCTCACCGGACTGGTACATCGTTGGACCCCCGAACATCTCAATCACCAACCGCTCAAAAATGAGCTGGCCAGGATCCAAAGCCGCACGCGCGGCATCTTTGACCGGCTTTTTTCTAACTGAACTGCTCCAATTCCTGATGCGCGGCACCGCTGTTTTGCATTAAACTGGACTTCAACCTCCCTATGGACTGGTATTATGCCGAGTCCGGCAAGCAGATTGGTCCCGTAGACGACGCATCGTTCGAGAATCTGGTGGGCGCAGGGTTAGTCCGAGAGGACACGCTGGTCTGGCGCGCTGGCATGGCCAATTGGATGCCGTATCAAAGCGTGCGCCCGACGGCTTCTCCCTGGCGCGACGGACACGCCGGCGCCACGCGCTATTGCTCCGAATGCGGACAGCCTTTCCCCCAGGACGAGTTGGTTGCGTTCGGCAATTCGCTGGTCTGCGCCGCCTGCAAACCGCTCTATACACAAAAGCTGGTGGAAGGCGTACAACTGCCGGGCGCCGTTCGCTATGGCGGCTTCTGGATTCGCGTCGTCGCCATCATCGTAGATAGCATTGTGCTGTATGTCGCCGCGCTGATCTTGTTCGCGCTTGCGATGGCTGTGTTCCGCTTCAATTTCTCCTCGCTCCTCCGGCCCCAGCCCGACATCCTTCGCTTGCTGGCGTTCGAGGGCGGCTTGGGATTTGCGAATATGGCCGTCGCCGCCGTTTACGACACTTGGATGGTCGGCCGGTACGGAGCAACGCTGGGCAAGATCGTCTGCCAGTTGCGCATTGTCATGGACGACGGCGGCACAGTCTCTTATGGCCGCGCTCTCGGCAGGCATTTTGCCAAATACCTGAGTAGTTTTACTCTCGGCATTGGCTACATCATGGCGGGAATTGACGATCAGAAACGGGCCCTGCACGACCGGATCTGCAATACGCGCGTGATTAAAAAGTAGCCCGAATGCCATCCACCCTGGGAACACCGTACTGCGCCAACTGCAACACAGCCGTTCCGTCTGAAGACTGGAACCGCGAGCACGCCTTCTGCACCGTTTGCCGCGTCCCCCTGTTGGCATCTGTATTTCCTGCCTTCGCCGCTGAGCCGGAACGCGCCTCCGCCGGCGAGACTCTGCTGGAGGCCGGCGAGGCGAGCTGCTTCTATCACCCGCAAAAGCGCGCCGCCGTTCCCTGCGATCAGTGCGGTCGGTTCTTATGCAGCCTGTGCCGGGTTGAATTCCTGGGCGAAAACTGGTGCCCTGCATGCGTCGAAAACAAGAGGCAAAAGGGCAAGCTTTCTCATCTGGACGCGCACCGGACTCTCTATGACAACATGACGCTGGCCCTGGCGATCCTCCCCGCCTTCCTGATCTGGCCCACTGTAATCACGGCGCCCGTCACACTCTTCATGACTGCTCGCTACTGGCATGCGCCCTCCAGCCTGACTCCGCGAAGCAAGATCCGCTTCGTCCTCGCGGCCGCTATTGCAATTCTCCAGATCGGCGCGTGGATCTGGCTGGTGCTCTTCCTGATCTATAGAAGAAGATGAACGTCGAACCACGATACCGGCGCTTACCCGGCCGGGCAGGCGTTTTCATCCGGCATTCGCTGTGGATGGGTCCGGATCATTTGCTGCGCGTGCGCGCCAACCCATTCGCGCAGGAATACCGCCGCTATTATTTCAAGGATATTCAAGCGCTCGTTCTGACGGAACTCCCGCATCCGTTGGCCTATTTTTTCTACAGCTTGACTGCGTTTTTTGCAATCCTTTTCGCTGTGTTGATTTCTTCGGGACATCCGGTTTGGGCCACTCTATGTGCCCTTTCGGCTTTGCTCCTGTTCTGGCTGGGCGCTAGAATTCCGGACTCTGCCACCCGCATTCTCACGCGCGTCAGTTCAGACCGGTTGCCGTCGCTCAAGAAGGTCCATACCGCGCGAAAAGCCCTGGCGATGATTCGAGCGCAGATCGTGGGAACGCAGGGCGAACTTGACGCCGGGACGCTACAGCCCCACTTACCCACGAACCTTCAGGCTGCCCCCGCCGCCGCGCAACCGGAACTGCGTCACGGTGAAGCCTGGGCGCATTGGGCGCTCTTCGCGCTGATGCTGCTGCGCTGCATTCTCATTCTTTTCGCTTTGGCTTTCATGATCCAATCGGTCGCATACAGCCTGCTTGGGGATGCGGCGGCTGCGGCAGTTCTTTTGACCGGCCTACTCGCCCTCATCGAGCAGCATCGAAACCCAATTGCGCGTGGCGTACGCTGGACCGTCTACGGGTCCCTGGTCTGGCAGGGGCTGAGTTTTCTCGCCGCGTTTGGTCTCACTGGATACCTTGGCTTCCAACTAGCGCTGAAGCGGGCGGGCGCGTTGACGAGGTTTGAATCCTCCACCAGGCTGTATCAGGCTGCGGAGGCCGTCACATACCTGTTGCTCGCATCGGTCGGAATCATCTTGTTGTGGCGGAGCCGGCCCCGCGCCTTCGCGCCGCCTCCCGTGGCCGCCGACGAAGTCGCCACGTTGGACCGCCAATGACCGCGCCGTCGGCCCTTCACCAGCGCTGCTTCCACCATCCGCTCCGCGAAGCCGCCTCGCGCTGCCCCAGCTGCCGGCGCTACTTTTGCCGTGAGTGCGTCACCGAGCACGAAGACCAGGTTATCTGCGCGGATTGTCTGAAGAAACTGTCGGCCGGCCAACCGGCGCGCTCTGTGAATTTTCGAGGCGTGTTGCGCGGCTTGCTCCCGCTGGCCGGCCTGTTGATCGCCTGGCTGTGCTTTTACGCCGTCGGCCGGACGCTGCTTCTCATTCCGGTGTCCGTGCACGATGGCTCCGTTTGGGAGTCCAAGTGAACAAGCGCGAAAAAAGCGCGATCGAGTTGTTCGAGGAGGCCGCGTACCTATTGCGGCGCGCACCCGGATCCGCGGTCGCCGCGTACTACACTGGCTCGCTGCCTTTCGCGCTGGGCTTCTTATTCTTCTGGGCGGACATGAGTCAGAGCGCTTTTGCCTATGAACACTGCGCGGCCGCCGCTCTGGGCCTGGCGCTGCTGTTCTGCTGGATGACGCATTGGCAGGCCGCTTTCGTTCAGTCTTTGCGCGCGGAATTGTCCGGAGCACCGCGCTTTCGCTGGTTTTCTCCGGAAGCGCGCCGGCGCGGAGTCCTGCAGTTCACCTTGCAACCGACGAAGTTCCTGGTCCTGCCCGCCGCCGCTCTGACGGTGCTACCCTACGCGGCCGTCTACGCCTTCTACCAGCATCTGATGTCCGCGCCGGACTCGGGAGGCAGCTTTTCGCGCGCCTTCCGTGCCGCAAAAACACATGCGGTAGCGTGGCCCTGGCAAAATTGGAACTCCTTGGCAATCCTCGTTCTTCTCAATGCCGTCGTCTTTGTGAATCTCGGCATTACCATTCTCGGCGGTCCCTATTTGCTCAAAAGTCTTCTGGGCATCGAAAGCGCTTTTACCAGGAGCGGCCTGGTGGCGTTCAATACCACGTTTCTTGCCGTCACCGCCGCGCTTACTTATCTGGTGACCAATCCGCTCGCCAAGGCCGTCTACCTGCTGCGCTCCTTCTACGTCGAATCCATCGAAACCGGCGAAGATCTGCGCGCGGAATTAAAGAGTGGGACGGCGGTCACCGCGGCGGTCGTCGCAGGGATTGTGATCATTTTCGGAACTGCATCCGCTCACGCTCAAGCGCCGGCGAAGGCCGTTCCTGCCGTATCCGCCGACGAAATGAACCGCGCGATCGACGACGTCATTCGCCATCCCGAATTCACCTGGCGCCTGCCGCGCGCCGAGCCGCCGCCGGAGCAGAATCCCAACTGGTTCGTGCGGGCCAGTGAATCGTTCCTGAACGCAACAGTCAAAGCTCTTCGGCAGGTGGGCCGGTGGGTAGATCAATTCGTCCGCTGGCTCGTGGACAAGCTGCGCGGGGTCCTTCCAACCGGCGGCCCCAACCTGCCGTCTCCGAACGCGCGTGAACTGCAGGCGCTCGTCTACACGCTGTTGTCCGCCGTCGCCGTTCTGCTTGGCTGGCTTCTCTGGCAGGCCCTTCGTCTAAAGAGGCCAAAGCAGGCGGCCCGAGCGGCCGCAGTTGCGGCTCCACCGCTGGATCTGAACAGCGCGCAGTTACTAGCCGACGAAAGGCCCCTCGATGAGTGGCTGCGGCTTGCCCGCGACTGCCAGGGACGCCAGGAATACCGGCTGGCCCTCCGCGCGCTCTATCTGGCTGGACTGGCCTATCTCGCCGAACAGTCTCTGATCTCCATCCACCGCAGCAAGTCCAACCAGGATTATTCGCGCGAGCTGCGCCGCAAAGCGCGCAATCAACCCCAGCTTGTGGAGACTTTCTCAGACAACGTGGGTGTCTTTGAGCGAACCTGGTACGGAATGTACGATGTCGATCCCGGCACACTGGAGCGATTCGAAGCCAACTTAACGCGGATGAAAGCGGGCGCCGATGCGCAATAGCGTGACGCTGGTGACGATCGCCCTAGCCGCCGGTTTTCTGTTGGGCCTGTGGGAGCTGTATCAACTGCGCTTTGAAGCCGGCGATATCTATCCACCGTATTCCTCCTTGCGCGCCGATCCGCTGGGCGCCAAGGCGGTATTCGAGGCTATTCAGCAGCTCCCGGGCATGTCGGCGGCCCGCAACTATCGTCCGGTGGCGGCCATCGCGAAGGCGCCGGCCACCGTGCTCTTCCTTGGCGAAGACCCGTTCGCGTTTGAACGATCCGGCGAAGACGAGATCAAAGCTTATGAGGCTCTGGCCTCCAGCGGCGCGCATCTCGTGATTGCCATGCGGCCCGTACGGCGCGTCGTCGAAACAACTGCACCTGCGACCAAGCCGCCCTCCGCGAAATCCGCCCAGGCCGCGCCCCCCGAACAACCGCCCATCCAGAAACGCTGGGGCATTCGATTTGACTACCTCACACAGTCCGCTAAGCAGGCGGACGAGGAAAGCCACACCGAGCCCAAGGCAACCGCCCTCTTCTTCCGTGCCGATGGCAAGGTACTGCACGAAGTGGAGCGGCGTTTTGGCTCAGGCACGATCGTGCTCATGGCCAACGCCTATCCCTTCAGCAACGAGGCGCTGGCCGGCGATCGCGACACGCAGTTGCTCTCGCGCATGCTGGGGGGCCGCTCCCAGGTAATCTTCGACGAGTCTCATCTTGGTCTTAGCGAAAGCGGCAGTGTGGGCGCGCTGGTGCGCAAATACCATCTCGAAGGCGCCGTCGCGATGCTGGCCCTGTTGCTCGCGCTCTTCATTTGGAAGAATTCCATCAGTTTTCTCCCGGCGCGCCGCGAACCGGATTTTGAGGCGAGTATTGACACGAAAGACGCGGCCGCCGGACTGGCCAATCTGCTGCGTCGCAATATCCCGGCTAAAACCTTATTGGCGACCTGCTGGCGGGAATGGGAGCGTTCGCGCTTCGGCGGCCGCCACTTTTCCCGTGACCGGCTCGCCCGCGCCCAGGCCTTGACACGCGGCGATCGCGACGCCGCCGACACATATCGCGAAGTAGCTCAAGTTCTAGCGGAGAGAACCTAAACGATGAACGCCAACCTGGAAAAGCTGATGAGCCTGCTCGAACGCGTGCGGAGTGAAGTGGGCAAGGTGATCATTGGCCAAACGGCGGTCGTGGATCAGGCGCTGATCGTCATTTTCACCGGCCAGCACGCGCTCATCGAAGGCATCCCCGGTATCGCCAAGACGCTGCTGGCCCGCACGCTGGCGCATGTGTTGGGGTGCGAATTCGCCCGCATTCAGTTCACGCCCGATCTCATGCCGGCGGACATCACCGGCACCAACGTCTTCAACCTGCAGCGCAACGAATTCTCACTGGTGAAGGGCCCGGTGTTCACCAGTTTTCTTTTGGCGGACGAGATCAACCGCGCGCCGGCCAAGACGCAGTCGGCGCTGCTGCAGGCCATGCAAGAGCGCGCCGTCACGATCGACCGCATCACGCATCCGCTGCCACACAACTTCACGGTCTTTGCCACGCAGAACCCGATCGAGTACGAAGGCACCTACCCGCTGCCGGAAGCGCAGAAGGATCGCTTCATGCTGAAGATCGTCATGCGATTCCCGGAGCGTGAAGACGAGCTGGCGCTGGCCCGCCGCATGCTAGGCACCGATTCGCCGGAGGAAACCTTGGCAGCCGGCGCCGTGGGAAGGTGCGTCGAGGCGTCGGATCTCGCCGAATTGCGCCTCTGCTTGAACGACGTGCTGGTGCGCGAGGAACTGGTCGCTTATCTGGTGGACGTCGTCCGCAAGACCCGCGCGCATGAAAGCGTGCTGGTCGGTGCGGGGCCTCGCGCCACTCAGTCGCTGTTGCTCGCAAGCCGCGCGCATGCCGCCATCCAGGGCCGCGACTTCGTCACGCCGGACGATATTCGCGCCATGGCGCTGCCCGTTCTCGAACATCGCTTGATCTTGCGGCCGGAGTTTGAAATCGAAGGCCTGGGCGTGGACGAAGTGGTCGAAAAAACTCTGGGCGAGATCGCGGTCCCCCGCTAGCCATGCTCGTCCCGGCGAACAGGTTACTGCTACTCATAGGCGCAATCGGCGTTCCTGCGGCGATCCTTGCCGTCCTGCCCCGCGGTGGCATCTTCGGCTACGCGCTCATCGCCGCATTGATCGTCGCCGCGGTGTTCGACGCACTAACTGCGCGCCGCCGTTTAATAGGCATAGAGGTCCGGACCGAACCCGTAGTCCGGTTGTGGAAGGATCGCGAATCCAGCATCGAGCTGACCATTCGCAACGAACGCCAGTCCTCGATGGCGCTGCGCATCGGTTTGCCGCTTCCCGAAGAGGTTCCCGCACTCGAGGAAGAAATGCAGATCACGTTACCCGCAGCGAGCGAGTTCTCGCGCGTCGCCTTCGCATGCCGGCCCCACAAGCGCGGCCAATTCTTCGTCACGAATTGCGCCATCGAGCGGTCCTCAACGCTCGGGCTGTGGAAGACGCGCGCGCTTCTTCCGCTCGCGCTCGAACTGCGTGTTTATCCCAATATCGCCGCAGAACGCAAGCAGTCGCCCGCTTTCTTCCGCCGCGGCCGGCTGGGTGTTCACGGCCAGCGCCAGTTGGGCAAAGGCAAGGAATTCGAGAAGCTCCGCGAGTACTCGCCCGGCGACAGCTTCGAAGATATCGACTGGAAAGCGACTGCGCGCCACGGCCACCCCATCACGCGTGTCTTTCAAATCGAACGCACGCAAGAGGTCTACATCATCCTGGATGCTTCACGGCTCACCGCCCGCGCCGCCGCGGACGATCCCGCGTCGACCATCCTGGAGCGCAACGTCACCGCTTCGCTATTGCTCGCGCTGGCCGCCGAAAAGCAGGGCGACCTCTTTGGCCTGCTCACCTTCAGCGATCGCATTCACAACTTCGTCCGCGCCCGCAATGGCAAAGCGCACTACGCCGCCTGCCGCGACGCCCTCTACACCTTGCAACCGCGTATGGTCGCGCCCGACTTCGACGAGCTGTTCACCTTGCTTCGCCTCCGTCTGCGCCGGCGCGCCTTGCTCGTCTTCCTCACTGAACTGGACGACCCTGTCGTTGCCGAGCGCTTTGTTCGCAACGTTCGCTTGATCCGCCAGCACGTGGTGCTCGTTGGTATGGCTCAACCGCCTGGGGCCCGGGCGCTGTTTGAAAACCCCGAAGTGTCCAGCCTCGACGATGTGTATCAGCAGCTCGCCGGCCACATACAATGGAGCAAACTGCGCGAACTGGGCCAGGTGCTGGCGCGACAGGGCGTCCGCTTTTCGTTGCTCGAATCCGCTACGCTCGGGCCGCAGCTCGCCTCCCTCTATGTCGATCTCAAGCAGCAGCAGGTCCTATGATTATCGACCTCGATCGATTCCTCGCCGAAGAGCGCCCGCATTGGACCGCGCTCGAGTCACAGCTGACGGCGGTCGAGAAATACCCCGAACGTCACTTGCAGCTCGACGAAATCCTTCGCTTCCATGAACTCTACGAACGCGCCTCCGCCGACCTGGCCAAGATCGAAACCTTCGCCAGCGAGCCGGAGATCCGCCGCTACCTGGAGGGACTGGTTGCGCGCGCCTATGGCGAAATTCACGAAACCCGCGCCAAGGCGCGCCGCTTTCGTCCCTGGCGCTGGTTCACCGAAACGTTTCCGCGCGCGTTCCGAAGACGAATCCGCCCCTTCTGGCTGGCCCTGGCCGTCACTATCGTGGGCTGCCTGTTCGGCGGCGTCGCCATCGGCATCGATCCCGAAGCCAAGCAAGTGATCATGCCGTTTACCGGCCTCCAGGGCGATCCCGTGGAGCGCGTGCGCCGGGAAGAGTCCGCCAAGCAGGATCGCCTGGCAGGACAGAAGAGCACGTTCGCCGCTGAATTGATGTCCCATAACACGCAGGTTGCCGTCTTCACCATGGCGCTCGGCGTCACCTGGGGAGCCGGAACCACGGTCATGCTCTTCTACAACGGTGTAATTTTGGGCGCGGTAGCGGTGGACTACATTCGTGCGGGCGAAACGGCGTTTCTCGTCGGCTGGCTCCTCCCACACGGCGCCATCGAGATTCCCGCGATTCTGCTCGGCGGTCAAGCGGGATTCCTGCTGGCCGCGGCGCTCATCGGATGGGGCAGCCGTCAGACACGCCGCGCTCGATTGCGCGAAATCTCGCCGGACCTGGTCACCATCATTTTCGGCGCGGCTGTGTTGCTGATCTGGGCCGGCATTGTCGAATCGTTTCTGTCGCAATATCACGAGCCCGTAATTCCTTATGCGCTGAAAATCGCCTTCGGCGCCGTGGAACTCGCGGCTCTCACCGTGTTCCTTGCCCGCTCCGGTGCGCGCGGCGAGCGCCAACCAACTAAGACTTGATGCGATTCGCGCGAACCAACACGCTTGCTCTCAAGACTCCAGAAGGGATCACGTTCTCCCTGCCGCTGGCCGGCCCCATCAGCCGCTTCTTGGCTTGGACCATCGACGCCGCGGCTATCCTCGCCGCGGGTACAATTCTGCGCCAGCTTCTGGGGCAGATCGGCACGCTCAATCGGGCATTCGCTGAAACCACGTACGTCATCGCCTACTTTGTGATCTCCATTGGCTACGCCATCGCGCTCGAATGGTTTTGGCGCGGCCAGACGCTGGGCAAGCGCGTTCTGGGCCTGCGCGTGATGGACACGCAAGCCTTGCGCCTGGAATTCAGCCAGATCGTAGTTCGAAACCTGCTGCGGTTCGTCGACATGTTGCCGCTGGCGTACTTGATCGGCGGCATGGCGTGTTTTGCCAGCCGCCGCTCGCAGCGCTTGGGCGACCTCGCGGCCAACACCATCGTCGTCCGCAACGCGGATGTCGGGCAGCCAAATCTGGAGCAATTGTTGGGCGGAAAATACAACTCGCTCGAAGAGTACCGCCATCTGGCGGCTCGCCTCCGCCAGCGGACTTCGCCCCAACTCGCCGCCGTTGCCTTGGAGGCCCTGCTTCGCCGCGATGAGATCCAGCCCGCCGCCCGCCTGGAGCTGTTCGCCGACTTGGCCCGCCACTTCCGTTCGCTGGTCGACTTCCCGCCCGAGGCCGTCGAGCAGCTCAGCGACGAACAGTACGTCCGCAACGTCGTTGCCATTCTCTACCGGCGCACGAGTCATTAAGCCCCACTTGCACGTGGTGCTCTTTGGAGCGATCATAAAGGCGGAGGAAAGCCATGAATAGCTCCTCTGTCAGTTCCGGCCTTACCACGGCCGAATCGAATTTTATAAACGAAGCCAAACAAGCCGGCCAACTCTTCATCGACCAACCCTACGAACTGTACTCCGATGAAAACCAAGAAACTTGGCGGAAGCTCTACGCACGGCTCCACCCCCGTTGGGACCGCTACGCCAACGAACATTTCCTGAAAGGCATCCGCAATCTGGCTCTGGATCCGGATCGCATCCCGCGCCTCAGCGAAGTAAACCGATTCCTGACCCCGCTCACCGGCTTCCAGGCCAAGGCCGTCAGCGGCTACGTTCCGGCCTTCGTGTTCTTCGACTGCCTGCGGAAGCGAACTTTCCCCACCACCATCACCATCCGCCGCTCCGACAAGCTGGATTACCTGCCGGAGCCCGACATCTTCCACGACGTCGCCGGCCACGTGCCGATGCACACCGACAAAAACTTCGCCGAGGCCCTGGTGCGTTTCGGCGAATGCGCGCACACCGCTGCCCAGATGGCGGCCGGAATCCGCGGCCCGGACACCCGCGTGCACTACCTGACCAGCGTCATCAAGGCGATGGCGCGCTTCTTCTGGTTCACCATCGAGTTCGGCCTCATGCGCGGCTCCGACGGCCTGAAAGTCTACGGCAGCGGCCTGCTCAGTTCCTACGGCGAAATTGCGCACGCCATTGAGGCGCCCGAAGTGCAGCGCTATCCCATTCAACTCGAGTGGGCCATCAACCAGGCCTTTGAGATCAACCATTACCAACCGCTGCTGTTCGTTGTCGACTCGTTCGACCACCTATTCAGTCTGGTGGACCAGTTGGAAGCCTGGATGAGGGCAGGCAAGCTCAGCAACGTCGCGCCCGGCGAGCCCGCCGTCTATGAAGACGACTTGAAGAGCTTCCTGCACGCCGAGTTGGAATAGGCGCTCGCCAGCCGCCCCGTTCGGAGTCATAATAGAAAAATGACACTCCGGATGGCTGTGCTTGGCTTGGTCGCCGCAGTTTCGCTCGCGGCACAGGCTCCTAACGCCGTGGACTGGCGCACTTCGGAAACCCTCGGCAACATCGACCTCTCAAGCTTGACGCCCATCCAAAAGAAGGCTGTCCTGAAACTCCTGCGCGAGGAGGACTGCTCCTGCCAGTGCGGCATGAAGGCCGCCGAGTGCATCATCAAGGATCCCAACTGCTCCTATAGCCGCACGCTCGCCAAGATCGCCATCGAGGGCGTGAAGGAAGGCAAGAGCCTGTTGGAGATCAGCAAGCTGATGGACGCCTCGCCCAAGGCTCACCGGCCCAAGATGCTGGAAGATCCCGTTTCCATTCCGGTTGCCGGCTCGCCCGTGCGCGGGCCCGCCGATGCCCGCATCACGCTAATTGAGTTTTCCGATTTCGAGTGTCCTTATTGCTCGGCCGCGGTGAAGGAAGTGGACGCGCTGATGGCCGCCTACCCGAAAGACATCAAGCTCATCTACAAGCAATTCCCGCTGGAGACGCATCCGCACGCGCAGATGGCGGCGGAAGCCTCCCTGGCAGCCAACGAGCAAGGCAAGTTTTGGCAGATGTACGAAATCCTGTTCAAGAATTACCGCCGCCTGTCAGGCCAGAGTATTCTCGCGTTCGCGCAAGAGCTTGGCCTGGACATGAACAAGTTCAAGGCTGATGTGGAATCCGGAAAGTTCAAAGCCGTAATCGAAAAGGACTTGGCGGACGGAGAGAAAGCGGGTGTCTACGGGACGCCGGCGTTCTATATCAACGGGCAGCAGTACAACGGCCAATTGACTCTAGCCGCTCTCAGGCCGATCATCGACAAGGATCTGAAGGCGGCAGCAGCCAAGGCGCACACCGTAGCTAAGAAGTAACCGCCGGCGCTCTGCGCAACGCCGCTTCCAGACAACGCTGGTTGTCCTCGTCGGTTCCCGTCGAGACGCGCACGCAGTGCGGCAGCCCGAAACTGGCTAGTGGCCGAATGATAATGCCTTGCCGAAGCAGTTCCTGGGTGAATTGAGCCGCCTGCTCCGGACCGCGCAGCACCAGCATCAGGAAGTTGGCGTCTGAAGGCACCACCGTCAAACCCATTTCCCGGAACCCGTTCGTCAGAAGCTTCAACCCCCGCGCGTTCAGTTCGAGCGAGCGATGCAGAAACTCCCGGTCGCCCAGCGCCGCGATGCCCGCCACCTGCGCCAGCGTGCTTGGCTCAAACGGCAGCTTCACCTTCAGCAGGTTCGCGATCAGCGCTTCGTGCGCGAATCCGTAGCCGATGCGCGCGCCGGCCAGCCCGTAGACTTTTGAGAACGTCCGCAGCGTGATCACGTTGTCGTAGCGGTAATGCATCGAGTCCGGATAGCGCGGGTTGTCCTCGGCGTACTCGAAATACGCTTCATCCAGAATGATCAGCACCCGCTCGGGCACATGCCGGTAGAACTCATCGAACTCCTGCCGGGAAAAGATCGTGCCGGTCGGGTTGTTCGGGTTCGCCAGGTAGACTATTTTCGTCCGCTCATTGATCGCCCGCGCCAGCGCCGGCAGATCGTAATGCCAGTCGCGGTACGGCACCGTGCGGTACGCCACGCCGCGTGACTTGGCCAGCACCTGGAATCCGATGAATGCCGCTTCGGTAGTCAGCACTTCGTCCTCATCGCACAGAAACGTACGGATGATGTTCGACATGATGCCTTCCGAGCCGCTGCCCGCGATGACATTTTCGATGCGCACGTCGAACTTCTCGGCCAGCACGCGCCGCAGGTCCAGCCCTCCATTCGGATACAGGTGCAGCTTGTTCATGCACTGCGCCATCGCCTCTTGCGCGAGCAACGAAGGTCCCAGCGGGTTCTCGTTGGAGGCCATTTTGCTGACATGCGCCAGCCCGTATTCGCGCTGCACTTCCTCGATGCCGCGCCCGGCCTCGTAGGCGCGCAACGATTCGATATACGGCGGAACCAGTGGCATTCAATTCCAGTGTGGCATAGGGCGCAGCGCGACTCGCGAGTTCACTAGTCGCGCTCATCGCTCGCCTTCTGCCACAATGAACTTGAACGCTGTCGACTCTCGTGCAATCGGAGACCCGCAAAATGCAATTGCGCGTGCTCGCATTTGTGCTCGCCGGGGGCAAAGGCACCCGCCTGTACCCTTTAACGAAGGAACGCGCCAAGCCTGCCGTTCCCTTCGGTGGACGCTATCGCATCATCGATTTTGTCCTGAGTAACCTGATTAACTCAGGCATTTACTCGGTCTATGTGCTGATCCAGTTCAAAAGCCAGTCGCTGCTGGAACATATGCGCGAAGGCTGGGAAGCGTCCAGCTTGTTGCGCAACCATTTCATCATTCCGGTTCCGGCGCAGATGCGCTCGGCGGGGGAGGATTGGTACCGCGGCACCGCCGACGCCCTGCATCAAAACATCAATCTGATCGAGCAGGCCGAGCCGCACGTGGTCGCCATCTTCGGCGCCGACCATATCTATCGCATGAACATCCGCGAGATGGTGGAGTTTCACGTCGATCGTGGCGCGCAAGTCACGGTGTCGGCCATCCCTGTGGAAAAGGAACAAGCCGTCTCCTTCGGCGTCGTCGAGACCCGCGAGGACGGGTTGATTACAGGATTTCATGAGAAAAAATCCGATGCCCCTACTATGCCTGGCGACCCCAACCGTGTATACGCGTCCATGGGCAATTACCTTTTCTCCACCAAGCTGCTGCTGGACGAATTGCGCGCCGACGGCGAGAACCCGCGCAGTTCGCACGATTTCGGGCGCGATATTCTGCCCAGCTTGATCGGGCGCGCGGATATGTACGCCTACGATTTTCAGACCAACCGCATCCCCGGCGATCCGCCGGGAGCGCCCGTCTATTGGCGCGACGTCGGAACCATCGATGCATTTTTCGACGCCAACATGGACCTCCGTTCCATCTCGCCGGAGTTAAATTTATACAATCGCCAATGGCCGCTACGCACCGCGGGCTACTTCGACGCCCCCGCGAAGTTTATATTCGACAGTGACGGACGCCGCGGACATGCCCTGGATTCGATTGTCTCGGGTGGAAGTATTCTGTCCGGCGGCTCGGTACGCACTTCCGTGATCGGCCGCGCAGTGCGCATCCATTCGCATGCCGAAGTTGAAGATTCTATTATCTTCGACAACTGCGACATTGGCCGCCGCGCGCGCGTGCGGCGCGCCATCCTCGACAAAAACGTGCGCGTCCCGCCCGATTCCACGATCGGCTACGACTTGGAGCGCGACCGCGAACTATACCATGTCACCGACAGTGGCATAGTCGTAGTCGAAGGTCACCGCTCTCCAGTCGACATCGCCAGCATGAATCTCTAAGCCCGGTTGGCACGCGACGTGCTAAACAGAATCGCGCCGGATTGTCGGCACTAAAGGAATCTATGTAACGGGTTACCCCTCAAATGGATCGAACAAACTGAGATGACATACTTAGTACTCGATTCCTCCGAAGAACCCGCTCAAACATCCAACAGCGTCGCTTCCGCTGAGGTTCGCTCCCAACTGGATCGCATCCTCAACAGTCGCGCGTTCGTCCAATCCCATCGAATTCGGCGTTTCCTTCAATTCGTCGTGGAGGAAAGCCTCCTCGGCCAGCCTGAGCGGCTTAAGGAGTATCTCATTGGGGTGGAAGTCTTCGATCGGCGCGATGCCTTCGATCCCCGCGTAGATTCCATTGTCCGCGTAGAGGCGCGGCGCTTGCGCTACAAGTTGGAAGAATACTACCGCGCGGAAGGCCGCACCGATCCGGTTCGCATCATCCTGCGCAAAGGCAGTTATGTGCCGGTCTTCGAACATCGCAGTGGGAATGCGGAGTTGGCTTTGGAAGCGGTGGCAGCCCGGCGGCAGTCGGACCGCAGGGAAAGTTCGGAGGCGTACCTGGAAGGCCGCTATCACTGGAAGATCGCCACTCTGGACAGCATCCGCGAGAGCGTCAACTGCTTTCAGACCGCCGTGGAAGGCGACCCCAACTATGCCGCGGCTTGGGCCGCCCTGGCCGAAGCTCTTCTGCTCAGCGCTGTTTTCGGTCTGATTCCACCCGCCGATGCCCGGGCAAAGGTCAAGCAGGCCGCCGAGTTGGCGGTCGCGTTGAATCCGTCTCTCCCGGAAGCGCATGTGGCGCTGGGCGCGGTTGCTTCCCTGTTCGACTGGGATTGGGCCCGCGGGGAAGATGCACTTCTGAGAGCCATCCAGTTGGATCATCACGACCCAGTTGGCCGTATTACCTACGGCATTCAGTTGGCCTGCGTCGGCAAACTGGATCGAGCCGTCGCCGAGGTGGAACTTGCGCTGGAATTGGATCCCGCTTCCGTATTTCCCAATTTCGTGCTGGGGTGGGTGTATGGCGCGTGCGGCCGCTTCGACCAGGCGATCTCGCAACACCTGCTGGTTTCGCGCCTGGCCACCGATTCCGGACTGCCTCACCTCGGCTTGGGAATGGCGTATGCCGCCAAGCGCCAGTTCGCAGAGGCTATCCTGCATTTGACCAATGCTTCCAGGATGCAGTGTGGGGCGCTGCTGCACGGGCAGATGGGTTATTGCTACGCCAGCGCCGGCCGGCACGAGGAAGCCAGGCAGGAGCTGAGTGCTCTCACGCAGCGGTCCGAGACGCATTACGTTTCCCCCATCAGCTTCGCCGCCATCCACGCCGGCTTGGGTGAACAGGAACAGGCGCTCCAATATCTGGAACGCGCCCAGGAGGCCCGCGATACCGCTCTCCCCGTTTACCTGCTGGGCGCCGAATTCGCGTCCTTGCGGAATCATATTCGATTCCAGATGCTTCTGAGGCGGATGGGGCTGCTACGGTCCACGGTGGCCCAAGTCGGCCGATAGGGCAGTTCAATGCGGCCGACCTGTTAAAATACCGTTAGCAGGCGTGGAGCAGATCGGCCGGTACCAGATCTTAGGCGAACTCGGGCGGGGCGCTACTGGGGTGGTCTATCGAGCCCAGGATCCCGCGATAGGCCGGATCATTGCGATCAAAACGATACGGCTGTCGGATATCACCGACCACGCCGAGCGGGAACGCCTGCGAGAGCGCCTTTTCCGGGAAGCTCAGTCCGCCGGCATCCTCTCTCATCCCAACATTGTCACCATCTACGACATCGCCGAAGAGAACGGCCTGGCTTACATCTTCATGGAGTGCGTCGATGGCCCATCGCTTGAAAAGGTCATGGGCCATGCCGATCCGATGCCCGGCAGCGCTGTGCTTTCCGTTCTCCGGCAGACCGCAACCGCACTCGACTACGCACACAAAAAGGGCATCGTACACCGCGACATCAAGCCCGCCAACATCCTGATCCACGAGGGCAACGTCGCCAAGATCACCGACTTCGGCGTGGCCAAGATTCTTTCCCAGCAGATGACCCAAAGCGGCGTCATGATGGGAACGCCGAATTATATGTCGCCCGAGCAGGTGCAAGGGCACGCCGTAGACGGCCGGGCGGATCAGTTCTCGCTCGCGGTGATTGCTTACGAAATGCTCACTGGCGAGAAGCCTTTCCTGGCAGACCAGCTTCCCGCGCTGCTGTTTCGCATCGTGCGCGAGGACCCGGTGGCGCCCGAACGGCTGAATCCCAGCATCGGACCGCCCATTGAAGAGGTGTTGCGCAAGGCTCTGGCGAAAGCCGCGAACGATCGCTACCTGAGCTGCCTGGAGTTCGTCGACGCCCTCGATTCCGCCTGCCACGCCAGTCCGGGTTGGCATACGATGCCGCGAGCCAGCGCTCAAAACATGCCCACCATGGCCGGTCCGGTAGCGCATGCGCCGTCTGCCCGGCCGTCGCTGCGCGAGCCTGATCCGCCGCCCCCGGCGCCTCCGCCGAAGCAGTTGCCCTTCGATCCTCCTCCCCACTTGCTGCGCGAGGAGCCGGAATCGCGAAACCCGCTGCTCAAGAGTTTGATGTGGATGCTGATCGGCATCGGCCTGGTTGGTCTGGTCCTGTTCGGCGCACAGAAGTATTTGTTCAACCGGAACTCGGAGCCCGCGGCCACCACCGCGGACGCCTCGGCGCAGCCCGCGCCGCCGCAGCCTCCTGCGGACAACTCGAACAAGCCCAGCCCGGTCGGCGGGGCCAAGGCTCCCGAGCAGACCGCGCAACAGCAGACCGATGCAGGGCCTCCATCCGATACCGCGCCGGCATCGACAACGCCCGTCCCACCGCCGCAGACCGCGCCAACCCAGAACACGGCGAGCGATTCAAAGCCAACTGAGCCGAAACCCGCCGAACCAGAGCCGTCTGAAACCGCGCCGGTGGATCAGCCGCGGCGCAGGGCGGAACGCACCGCCACTCCGTTGCCGGTCGCGCCGCAGAGGGCGGCTATCAACCAGAGCGTTCAATTCGTTACGGAGCCGCCGGGCGCGCAGATCACGGTCGACGGAAATGGCACACAGGTCTGCAAGACGCCGTGCATCATGCCCCTCAGCCCAGGCCGACATGCGGTAAGCGTGGAACTGCGTGGCTACCGTCCTTACCCGAGAGTGATCAACGTGCCGCAAGACAGCGACATCTTCCTACAACTGGCGAAAGCCACCGGCACTTTGAGCATCACGTCCAATCCGCCGGGCGCGTCCATTGAAATCGACGGCCAGACGCAGGCGAAGAAGACGCCGGCGCTCTTCGATCTTCCGCCGGGAGAGTATCGAGTCCGGGTGTCCCGGAACGGGGCGTTCCTCGACTTCGACGTCCGGCTCCGCGACGGCGAATTCCAAAACAAGCGAGTGGATTTCTAGAAGAAAAAGGGCGAAGGCGCTCAGAGAACGCCTTCGCCCGGAACGAAAGGAGGACTTCCTACTTCGCCTGAATTAGCCCTTCAGAAGAGAGAGAATGTTCTGCGGCGCCGAATTGGCTTGCGCTAGCGCAGCCACACCGGCCTGCAGCATGATCTGAGCCTTGGTCAGGTTGGCGGCTTCAGCAGCCATATCGGCGTCACGAATACTGGATTCCGAAGACGCTTCGTTGGTCAACTGCGACTGCGCCAGGTTGATGGCGTAATTGAAGTTGTTTTCGCCCTTGCCGACCACGGCCTGGGCGCTACCGAGGTTGGCAACTGCCGTCGCCAGAGCGTTGACGGCCAATTGCGCATCCGCCGCTGTGGCAACGTCCAGAGCACCGGCCGAGCCTGCCAGAGCAGATGCGTCGTTGGCACCTTGTCCGCCGGCGCCGTCTGCGCCGATGAGGAATCCGTCGCCATTGGCGGCTTCAGTTCCGACGAACACGTTGAAGTCGCCAGTACCTGTGATAATGACCTCACCGTTGGCGGCAGCGTCGCCCTGAACCGCGACCAGGTTCTTCAGCGCTGAACTAGAAGAACCCTGGAGCGCCGAATTGACGGCGGCCATCGCCGCAGTCTGAGTCGTGGCGTCGGCGAGGTTGACTTTCACCGTTTGCAAAGCGCCACTAGCGTCTACCGCCGAGATCGTCAGATCCTGCGTTTCGCCGGCTTGGAGATCGGCTCCGTAGTTGAGCGCGACCTGCTTGGTACCGTCTGCAAACACCGGCACCTTGGTGGCAACGCCCAGAATGTTGGCAGCCGCCGCCGTACCATTGCCGCCGTTGTTGTCGGAAACAGCGAAGGCGCCATTGGCCGACGTGAAGAGGATCTTCGTTCCTGTGGAGTCCAACTGCGCCTGGACACCAGCCGCTTTGAATGCCGCGTTGGGTGCGCCAGCCGTGTTGGCCGTCGTGCTGATGGCTGCGTTGATGTCGTTCACGACGTCGCTCAGTGATGTGGCGTTATTCACACCGGAGGCCGTGACCGTTAAGCCCGTAGCATATCCGGCGCCGTAAAACTTGAGGTCCACGTTGCCGCCCGTTGTACCCGACGTGATGGTGGCCAGGGAGGTAGACGCGCTACCAGTGGTGCCGTAGGAAGTAAGCCCGAGCGATTGCGTGTCCACCGCTGAAGCGCTCAGATCGACGGAAACCGATCCGTTCGTGATGGCCGCCTGGTCGGTCGTGGCGCCCGTGCTGTCCCTGCCGCCGCCGATGAATACAGAAAGCGACTTGGCGAACTGGCCGCCGGCATTCATACCGATGGACTGCGCCTGGCGGTTGATTTCCGTCAGCACGCTTTGGAATTCACTGTCCAGCACGCTGCGGTCGCCGGTGAAGGTGCCGGAAGACGACTGCGTGGCCAGAGTCCGGGCGCGATCGAGAAGTTGGGAAATGTTGCTCATGCCACCGTCGATGGTCTGCAAGGTCGCCAGACCGTCGTTGGCGTTCTGCACGCCTTGCGTCAACACGGATTGATCCGAACGGAGGCCATTGGCGATGGCCAGACCGGCCGCGTCGTCACCGCTGTTGACAATGCGAAGTCCCGAAGTGACTTCGTTAATGGTTTTACTTTGGAAAGCGCTGTTGACGCGCAGATAGTTCTGGGCCTGCAACGACGCGATGTTGGTATTGATACTAAAAGACACAGTGTTCTCTCCTTAGATTTTGAGAACCCGGGCACGTGAATCCTAACGGCCTGGAGCGCCTTTGGCGCCCTCGAGAGGCTGATCTACGCCACCGCGGACCAGATTGAGGGGATGCTGCTTCCATCCACCCTCCAGGCTTCCCGGTGCGTTGATCGGTGCCTCTCTCAGTTCTCAATTCGCTTATCGGGGAGAAGAATGGGTTCTTGAGTTCAGCCGCGTAATTTTTCGAGAGCGCTCCGAAAATCCGCGAGCCCCTGCGCCGCACGCAGGTTTTGCTCCTGCGTGATCTTCAGCTCCTTACGTAGGACGATGGTTTGTTTCGGCGCACGAATTCCGATTTTGGCGCCCTGCGAGCTGACGGCCAGCAGCTCAACCTCGATATCATCGCCAATCAAAAGCGCTTCGCCCGCGCGCCGTCTTAAGACTAGCATGCACCCTCCGCACTGGCCGGCTGGATGGGGTGTTCGTGCGAGTAGCAGGAATCCTGGCGAATCGCCTGCATCCCCCGGTGAGTCTTCAGATTGATCACAAGCGGCGCCATCAAATTGGCGGTGGGTGGAAAACTGTCATGCAAGCAAATCAGCGCCAGTACCAGCACTTCGCTTCCGATTTGTGGCTGACGTTCCGGGACCAAGTCCAGCGCCTCTATATCCTCGCGCGATATTCCCAACTGGTAGTCCTGGTCTATTGCCCCAATGGGAAGTGCGAGAAAACACAGGTTCGGCCGCGAAAGGCTTTGTAGAAACACCAACGGCTTGTTCTCCGGCTGTTCCATCAGGACAAACCGGGTCTCGCTTTCAAACGCCGGCAAACCGTGAGGGAACTCGTAAACAGACTCCTCACGGTATTCCTGGTTTCCGAAGTACTTCGTTTCGAAAAATGGCATCCAGCGACTGCTCTTGCACGCCGGATGCCGCGGCCGGTCACCCCAGACTGGCGATCACTGCGTCGGTGAATTCGTCGGTGGTGGCTTTGCCTCCCACATCGGGAGGCAGGTGCTTCTGTTCGGCGTATACGCGCTCGATCGCGGTGCGCAAGCGGCTGGCCGCCTCGGTCTCACCCAGGTGAATCAGCATCAGAACCGAAGAAAGCATTAGCGCCGTCGGATTGGCGATGCCTTTGCCGGCGATGTCCGGCGCGCTGCCGTGCACGGCTTCAAACACCGCGTCGCGATCGCCCATGTTCGCGCCAGGGACAACGCCGAGCCCGCCGACCAAACCGGCGGCGAGATCCGACACAATGTCTCCGTAGAGATTGGGCAGCAGCAGGATGTCGAAGGTCTGCGGCCGCATCACCAGCTGCATGGACGCGTTGTCGACGATCAGCTCCTTGTATTCAATGCCGGAAAAGCGCTGCGACACCTCGCGGCAGCAGCGCAAAAACAGCCCGTCGGCCAGCTTCATGATATTGGCCTTGTGGATGGCTGTGACACGCTTGCGGCCGTTGCGCTGGGCGAAGTTGAAAGCGTACTCGGCGATGCGCACGGACGCCGCCCGCGTGATCACCTTCAGGCTGGTGACGACGTCCTTCACCACTTCGTGTTCGAGACCCGAGTACAGATCCTCGGTGTTCTCACGGAAGATGATCATGTCGATCAGGACATCGTCGAAGCGGGTCTTGAGCCCGGGCAGCGAATGCACCGGCCGGACGTTGGCAAAAAGGTCGAACTGTTTGCGCAGCGCCACGTTCACGCTTTGAAAACCGCCCGCGATCGGCGTCGTGACCGGGCCTTTCAGGCCCACATGGGTTCGCTCCAGCGATTCAATCACATGCGGCGGCAGCACCTGGCCGGACTTGGCGATGATGCTGGCATTCAAATCGGCGCGCTGCCAATCAATAGAAACGCCAGTGGCGTTCACTGCGCGGACGGCGGCCTCCGCTACTTCGGGGCCGATGCCGTCGCCAGGTATTAACGTTACGGGATAAGACACGTTTACCATTGTAAGGAATGGCTCACATCCGGCGCGCATTGATCAGTGTCACCGACAAGACGGGCGTGGTGGAGTTCGCCCAGGGGCTGCAAGCTCTGGGCGTGGAGATCGTTTCCACGGGCGGCACGGCGCGGGCGATCGCGCAGGCCGGCGTCGCGGTGCGGGAAGTAGCTGAATTGACTGGCTTCCCCGAGATGCTGGATGGCCGCCTCAAGACCATCAATCCGCGCATCGCCGGCGGCGTGCTCGCCATCCGCGCGAACGCGGAACACATGCGGTCGCTTGAAGAGCACGGCATTCCGCTCATCGACATGGTGGTGGTCAATCTCTACCAGTTCGAAAAAGTCGCTGCCAAAAAAGACGCCGCACTCGGCGAGTTGATCGAAAACATCGACATCGGCGGGCCGACGTTGATTCGCGCCGCGGCCAAGAACTATCAGGATGTCGCCGTGGTAGTTTCGCCGGACGATTATCCAGCGATCCTCCAGGAACTGCACCAGAGCGAGGCGCGACTTTCTGAACCCACATTGTGGAGACTGGCCCAAAAGGCGTTCGCCCTGACCGCGGCCTATGATCGGGCCATCAGCACGCGTCTGGCGAGCGTGGGCGTCGAGGATGGTTCCGGGCTGCCGGCGTTCCTGGACATTCGCGCCCCGCGCTCGCTCGATCTGCGCTACGGCGAAAATCCGCACCAGAAAGCCGCGCTGTATTCCAAGCGTCAGGGCGGAATCGCAGGCGCTGAGCAGTTGCAGGGCAAGGAGCTTTCCTATAACAACCTGGTGGATTTGGACGCAGCCTGGCAGTTGATTCAGGAATTCGGCCAGCCGGCGTCGGCCGTCATCAAGCACACCAACCCGTGCGGCTGCGCCGAGTCGGACACGTTAGCCGAGAGCTACCGGCGCGCGTTCGAAGCTGATCCCGTATCGGCATACGGCGGCGTGCTGGCGTTCAATCGGGCGGTAGACGAGGAGACCGCGCACGAGATCGCGAAAACGTTCATCGAAGCCATCGCGGCGCCGGGCTACGATGCGGCGGCTCTCGCTATCCTCGGATCGAGAAGAAATCTGCGCCTGCTGGAAGTGGCGCCGGCCGGCGAGGAGCCGGTAGTAAAGTCGATCAGCGGCGGCTACCTGGTGCAGACCGCGGATACGCACCGGTTGCAGCGCTCTGAAAGTCACGTAAGGACCGCGCGAGCGCCGAGCGAAGAAGAATGGAGCGGACTCGAATTCGGGTGGAAGGTGTGCAAGCACGTCAAGTCGAACGCGATTGTGTACGCGCTCGCGGGCCAGACGATCAGCGTAGGCGCCGGACAGATGAGCCGCGTGGACTCGGTGAAGGTGGGCGCGATGAAGGCGATCCTACCCTTGCAGGGCACGGTGCTAGCATCCGACGCGTTCTTTCCCTTTCCCGACGGCCTGGAGGAGGCCGCCAAGTACGGCATCACGGCGGTGATTCAACCGGGCGGCTCGGTGCGTGACGACGACGTGATCGCCGCGGCGAACCGATTAGGCCTCGCGATGGTATTCACCGGCGTTCGCCATTTCCGGCACTAGCGCTCCGAGAGCATCGCCCGAATGTTCGTCTCGACGTCGTCTTTATCCACCAATCCCTTGTAAGCCGCCGCGATTCGGCCGTGCTTGTCGATCAAGAACGTGTCAGGTAGCACCGAGATTCCGTACCTTTGAGCGGTGCCATCGTTACCCAGCAACATGCGGTACGGCACCCGAGTGCTCGCAAGGAACGGCTTCAGGACGGCCCATCCGCTGTCGTCCATGGACACGCCGACAACCGCGAAGCCCCTCGCGCCATAGGTCCGTTGGAAAGTCGCAAACCAAGGAATCTCTTCCCTGCATCCGCCGCACCAAGTGGCCCAGAAGTCGAGCAGCACGACTTTTCCTCGATAACTCTTGAGGTCCAAAGTTCTTCCGGAAGCGTCTTTCAAAGCGAATCCGGGCGCCGGCGTCCGCTCAGGCAACGGCTGCAGCCGGGCGCGGACAGTGCTTTGGGTGGCGAACGCGCTGACGACCAGCAGCGCTACCAGGGTGAATCGGGGCAATGCGGTGTTCATGAGTTCTTCTCCTGGGCAGTCCACCGTTGTGCGATGGCATTGGCGACGAGATACGTCACGGGCCAGTACGTCAAGAGCGAAAGCACCCGCAGCCGCTGGCCGTGCTGCCCCGCCAACTGCACGTAGTACGGGACCAGGAATTCTGGGAGACGCCCAATCCAGCCCCGCAACATAAGCAAAACCAGCGCAGCAACTGAAACACTCCTCAAGATTCGCTGGAATCCCGCACTATGCGAAGGCAGCTGGAGTCCGTGACGCATTCCCCAAATCGCTGGGAGGACGGCCAGAGCCAACAACACCAACAATGGAAAGATAGTGCTATAAAAGGCCAGTGCATACACTGCGCTATGCTCCGGGTCTGGACCCGCAGGGCGCCAGAACAATTGGGGCTGTGCAGTTACAAGAACGAACAAGGCGCCAAGAAAGGGAATCGACCGACGAGACAGAAAGCCCAACACGAAGCCGCTGCCCCACGACCAGCACGCCAGCGTGACGAACGTCAACACGATATTTCCGCCAATCTCGACCAGGTCCATTCGCGCCCGCGGATTGTTCAGATAGGTCCAGGTCCAATTGTTCGCGTACATCCATATGGGCGTGGAAGCCGCATGGGCGGACATAAAGGCCGTGACGCTGAGTCTGGCTGCGACTGGAACCACAAAGACCGCAAGAATCGCCCACGGCCGCCAGCCCAGCCATAGCGCCGCCTGTCGCCGCACGGCCAAGCCCAACAAATCGCGCACCGCTTGGCCACCGCACTCATGGGATTCGGCGATGTCCCCCAGTACGGCTTCCCGCTCGGCGGGTTCGAGCAAGCGGGAAAGCCAATCTGCAATGCGCCAATTCATCGCGCTTCCCATGAGACACCCCGGCTCATTCGAGTGATGGCGTTGTAGAACGCGGCTGCGGCTTGCTTGCCCTTCGCGTTCACGCGAACCATTCGCTTGGCTCGGCCGCCACGCTCCGGCGTCGGATCCCCCATTCCGGTTTTCAGCAGACCCTTCTTTTCCAGGCGATCGAGTGTGGTGTAGAGCGCGCCGATCGAACAGCGGCGGCCCGTCACCGCCTCGATTTCCTGCCGGATGGCCGCCCCGTACGCATCTTCGCCGAGCCGCGCGGCAGCGGTGAGGATCAGGTATTCGAACTCGCCCAGCATTTGTATTACATTGTGGTTCTAATCGCTGCGGGTGTCAGGGCCGTTATGGACCATTTTCCGGCGCCGGTGTTCTGCGCTCCCGGAGTTGCTATGCTGGACTCCCGAAGACATCAAGACATGTAATGAGGACCGCAATCCGATGATACGAGTACGCCTGGGTTTTGCCTTATTGTTCTCCGCCGGCTTGCTGCTCGGCCAGCAAGCCGCTACCAGAGAGCGCACCGCTGCTCAAGCTCCCAAGAACCTCAAGGTGCTTGCTGCTGACGCTGATATCGCCGACGTCATGCGAAGCTTTAACGAAGCGCTCGGCGTCCAGTGCGGCTTCTGTCATGTTTCGGGCGATTTTGCGAGCGACGCCAATCCGCAAAAGCAAACCGCCCGGAAGATGATCACGATGATCCGGCAGATTGACTCTCACTTTCCCAGTACGGTGTCAGTTTTCCCGGACGGCTATCACGAAGTCGATTGCGTCACCTGTCATCGCGGAAAAGCCAAGGTCGAAACCGTGGCTCCGCAACATTTCCAAAACCGCAGAGACGCCGGCGGTTTCAATCCACCCAAGGAGAGGGCGATCAGCCTCAAGGTGCTGCCTCCAGGCACGGAGGTCCATGGCAAAGGATCGATTATGGAGGAGTTCCGGGACGCGCTGCTCGTGGATTGTGGATACTGCCATCAGGGCACCAACTGGGTGAGCGATGCCAATCCACGGAAGGAATTAGCGCGCCAGATGATCCTCATGACCCGGCAGATCAACGCGAATTTTCCGGGCAGCGGTGTGTATCCTGCCGCTCCGCAGGCCGTGAGCTGTTATACCTGCCACAGAGGTCAGCCACACCCGGCGAGCGCGAGCAACCGGAACTACGCTCGATCCGCAGCGAAGTGACTTGCCAGCGCATTTATTGGCCCTAAGGGCTGCCCTTCTCAAACCGTGCGCAGTGCCGGGCACTAATTCAGCAGCAAAATCGCCAGCATCGAGCAGTTCGTCACTCCCTTTTGCGCCAGGACTTTGAGCGCGCGCTCCGGGAACGAAGGACTGTGTTCGAAAGCCCGCGTGTAGGATTGGATCACCTGGATGACCTCGGTTACGCCGAACTGCTCTTTGTGGAAGGCCGCCATCCCGATGAGCAACATCTGAATGATGGCGTAGTGCACCATCATCAACGCGCATTGATCGCGAATTGTCGCGGCGGCGCGATGGAGGCTGACGCCGCGAGTGCTCTCCTGCGGGCCCAGCGGAAATAGCGTTCGATGGACGTAGCTGACCAGGTAATGCTCCAGGATATGGGCATGGCCGCGCAGGAATGGCTCATAGTACTGCGCATGGGCCGCGGCATAGCGTCTTCCGAGCTCGTCCATGCTCACTTCCATGGTCCACTGCATGCTATCCATGAATTTCTGATAGCAAGTCAGCAGCCGCGGGGACGTAAAATCGGAACGAATGCGCCCGATGATCAGCTCTAAGACCAGCTCCAGTTGTTCCGCCGGCCGGGGGGTGTGCGTGTTGAGCGCCTCGTCAAACAGTCCGCGAGACGCGCCGTCGCGGTAAGCTTCCAGAACCTCCATCGTGGATGCCGTTGCGTCCATTGCCTGGAGCTGGTCGCACAGAGAGCCGAGGATCGCCAGACGCTTCCACACGGGATACGCGCGATATTGCAGAAGCCAAATCACCAGGCTCCGAATCTCGCGGAAATGCTGGTAGGGTTTTCCCGAATTTCCATTGGAAGTGTGCAGGACGGACAGATTTCCCAGGCGCGGGTCGCGCGCCGGCCCTTCCTCTTCGTCAAACTCCATGGGGTTCGGGTCGAGCAGCACGATGCGCGCCGCTTCCGGACACGACAAATCGAGCGATCGCTGCAAGACGTCGTCCACTACGTTCATCACTCGCGGATACATCGAGCACATGATGGACAAGTACTCTTCACCCAGCTTCTTCTGAATCGAGCAGAGGCCTTCAGCGAAAAACGGGCAGGCAGGCCCGCTCAGGTTGATCCGAGCGTAGTTGTCATCGCTCGATCCGGCGATGTTGATGGTCACCAGTTCGCGCAGGCGCGGACCTAGCTCCGCATCGTCCACGCGCTGGTATGCGTCGTAGGTGGTTTTGTCAACATTCACGATCCAACCGACGCAGCAGGAGTCCTCGCAATCGGCGCCGATACAGCGAAAGGCATGATAGGACCGCGGTTGGAGCCGCCTCGACGCGCTAATTGAGCACCTTCAATTCCGCCGCTCCTGACACATTGTAGTACTCGCGCAAACGGCGCGCCGCGGCCGGGCCGATCACTTTGGCGAGTTCCTCTTGTGGCGCTTCGCGCACGCGTTCCAGGCTTCCGAACTCGCGCAGCAGCTTGGCGATCGTTTTCGCGCCGATGCCGTCCACTTGTTCCAACTCCGAAGTCAGCCGCGCGGCGCCCCGGCGCGTGCGATGGAATGTCACCGCAAAACGGTGCGCCTCGTCGCGGATGGTCTGCACCACGTGCAGCACGGGCGAATAATGATCCAGCTGGATCGGCTCGTTCTCCTGCCCGAGCACATAGATGATTTCCTCACGCTTGGCGATGGACGCGATCGGCTGGTTGATGATCCCGATGGCTTCCAGCGCCTCGGCCGCCGCGTGAAGCTGTCCCAGGCCCCCGTCGATCAGAATCAAGCCTGGAAAAGGCTTCTTCTCTTCTTGCAGGCGCGAATAGCGCCGCGTCACCACCTCGCGCATCGAGGCGAAATCGTCGTTGCCCACAACGGTGCGAATAATGAACTTGCGGTAATCCGACTTCTTCATCCGCCCGTCTTCCCAAACCACCATGCTGGCCACTTTGTCGGTGCCTTGAATATGCGAAATATCGAAGCACTCGATGCGCTTGGGCATTTCCGGCAGGCCCAGCGTATCCTGCAACGCTTCCTGCATGGCCTTCGACGACGGCTTCATCACGCGGAAACGCTGTTGAAATGCGTGCTTGGCGTTGGTCTCCACCAAAGCCAGCAGCGCTTTCTTTTGCCCGCGCTGCGGCGTCTGGATTTCCACCTTATGCCCGCGCTTCTCGGTGAGAATCTCCTCCAGCACCTCGCGATCTTCAAAATCCACAGGCACGTGGATGCGGCTCGGGATGTACTGCTGGTCGAGATAAATCTGCATCAGCAGGGACGAGAAGAACTCAGCAGGTTGAAAGTCGAACAGGTCCTCCCAGAAATATTCGCGGCGGTCCACGATGCGGCCGTTGCGCAGATGGAACAGATTCGCGGCCACCAGCGGAGGCTCGGCGTAGTACGCCAGGATGTCGATGTTCTCGCCCTCGGCCGCAGCGATCTTCTGCTTTTCTTCCATCTCTTCCACGGTGGCGGCGAGATCACGCAGCGCGGCGGCTTCCTCGAAGCGCATTCCTTCCGATGCGCTCTGCATGCGCCCCCGCATCTCCCGCGCGAGATCCTTCAGGCGTCCCTCCAGGAACAGCCGGACGTCGCGAACATGCGCGGCATACTCTTCGTCCGTCGTCAGCCCTTCGACACACGGTCCCAGGCAGCGATGGATGTGATACTCCAGGCACGGATGCGTGTGATGGCGCGTGAGGTCCACCTTGCAGGAGGGAACCTTGAAGTGGCGGTGAATGAAGTGCACCAGCCGATGCGCCAGGTTGCCCGGAAAATAGGGTCCGTAGTAAGTAGACCCGTCTTTCACCAGGCGCCGGGTCACGTACACGCGCGGGTATTTCTCCTTGGTCAGCTTGATGTAGGGAAACGTCTTGTCGTCGCGCAGCAGGATGTTGAAGCGCGGCTTCCACTGCTTGATGAGATTGTTTTCCAGCGCCAGCGCTTCTTTGTTGTTGTCGACCAGGATGTACTCGACGTCGCGCGCTTCCTCGATCAGCGTTCCGGTCTTGGTGTCGGCCAGGCGCTCGTCGGAAAAATAGCTGCGCACGCGCGAGCGGAGGTTCTTCGCCTTGCCGACGTAGATCACCTCGCCGTGCTCGTCCTTGTAGAGATACACGCCCGGCAAAAGGGGTAATTGGGCGGCCTTTTCGCGGAGTTCCATCAGACGGGGCCGCTTCTATTGTCGCAGGCCCGCGCCTGTCCGGCCCGGTATAATTGGCTTGTGAAGCGCTATGTGGTTCTGAGTTTGCTCCTGGCGGGCGCGGTGTGGCCGCAGCAGGACAAACGCGCTCAGAAATCGAAGCCGGCCCCGCAGGTCCAGGAACAGGTGCCTCCGGAAGAAGACGAGAGCGTGGCCACCAAGCAGTATTCCTTCAATCCGCTGGAGGCCGAAAAAGACCTGAAGGTCGGCAATTACTACTTCAAAAAAGGCGACTACAAGGCCGCGATGAGCCGGTTTCGGGAAGCCACGCTGTGGAATCCCACCTACGCGGAAGCCTTCCTCAGGCTGGGCGAGAGCGAAGACAAGCTGAAAGACAAGCCGGCGGCCGGGCAGGCCTACAACAAGTTCCTGGAACTCGCGCCCACTGGCAAAGAAGCCGACGCGGTGAAAAAGAGGCTAGCCCGCGACCGGTAGCTTGCGCTTCCGGCGGTCATACTGATCGAGCATCACGCCGATCACTCGATTCACGCCTGCATCCCAGTTCGGGAATAGATCGACGTACTGCACCTGCCTGGAAATCCTGCGAGGAACGATGCAATCGTCCAGCCGGACCGGAACCAAAAAGATCTCATCCAGCGGCACCTTCGACGCACAAGTCAGCGCGTAGCGCAGTTCGCTGTGGAAGCTGCCGCGCTTGGAGGTTCCACGCTGGGAAAAGCATGCCACGAAGAAGTCTGAGAGCTGAATCGCGTTCTCAATGGCGCGCGGCCAGTTCTGACCCGGCATGAGCTTCTTCTTGTCCAACCAGGGACGGAAGCCGCGTTCCTCGAAGGTGCGGTACAGCCTCCTCACTAAGCGGAGGTCTTCCTCCACGTAGGCGAGAAACACACGCGGTGCGTCCTGGGCCACGAAGTGGGCGCCCTGCTTGCCTGGCAGGAACGTGCCCAACCCGTCGATCTCCACGGACGCGCCCTGCTCGAGGGCCGTTCTGAGAATGCGCGCAACGCGTCGTGACCAGACCTGTGAACCGTTCTGGCCGCTCACCGTGAGCCTTTCCCCGATTCTGGATGCGTCCGTTCGCGCGGGCGTTGAGGAAGTCCGAGATCGAACTGTAGCCCTGGGCCTCGGCCCGGACGAAAAGTGCCAAATCCGGGAAGGGCGGCGCTCTGCCCCTTGCGGACCCTCGTCAGGATGTCGGTGATGATGCGATCCAACTGATCCGCGGCAGCGGCGGTACTGACCCGGGATTCCTTCGCCAGACGGCGCGCCAACTGGTCCTTCCTCATCTTGTACGCGAATATCATACCGGGCCAAGCCGGTGAGGAACTGCCACCCAGCGCAGAGAGAGGCATCTAACGACCGCAATTTCAATATTATAGAATCCTGGCCGCAATCCGCGATGAAGTGTGACCGGCCTCACGAATGAAGCCATTTTAACAATCGCTTAAGGTCAAGTTCATGTCCAGTTGAAATGATGGGGCTGAAGTTATTGTGTAACTTCCGAAACTAAGGAGATCTCACCAATGAAGAAATTGATGACTTTGATGTTGGCCTTCTCGTTCCTCGCGGCCACAGCCACCACCATGTTCGGTCAGGAAAAGACCGAGAAGACCGCCAAGAAGAAGGGCAAGAAGGGCAAGAAGAAAGCCGCCAAGGAAGAAGAGAAGAAGTAACTGGTTCGATAGAGCTGAAAGCTCGACCTTTCGTCGCGCATGTGCCCCCGTTCCAGGGCAGGCCATGCGCGACATGTTTTTTGGCGCCTGTTTTTTCGGCGGACCCGAAGTACTGTAGTCGCTAGAACCATATGGCCAGTGTTTTTGGTTTGCAGCAAACAGTGATTCTGCGTTAACGTGGAAGAGCTAAATCAGCAATTTTGAGGTTGTTACCCCATGGTGGAATGCCCAACATGTCATACCAGCAATCCACCCGAATCTCGGCTGTGCTCCAAGTGCAGCACCCCCTTTGGAATCGATAGCAGCGCGCTGGAAGGCGGGGGTGTAACGTTGGCCCTGGATCCGGCTGATCAGGCGCCCACCATCGTCGACCAAGTCACGCAAGCCCTGGCGGGCTCGGCTATGACGGCGGCGGTCGGCGGAACAGGTTGGTCCGTTCCGATCCAACGGCTTGGCGCCCAAGATCCTAATACTCCCGTCGAGCCGGGGATGATCCTCGGCGAACGCTACGAGATTCTCAAACGCCTGGGCGAGGGCGGCATGGGCGCTGTCTACAAGGCACGTGACACTGAACTCGATCGCTTGGTCGCCGTCAAGGTGATTCGCCCGGAGTTGGCCGGCCACCCGGATATCCTGCGCCGTTTTAAGCAGGAGCTGATCCTGGCGCGCCAGGTAACTCACAAGAACGTCGTTCGGATTTTTGACCTGGTCACGGCCGATGGACGCAAGTTCATCACCATGGACTTCATCGAGGGGCGGGATCTGCGGACCATCCTCAACGAGCGCGGCAAGCTTCCGCCCGCCGAGGCTGTGCCGATCGCGCAGCAAATTTGCCGCGGCCTGGAAGCAGCGCACCTGGAAAACGTGGTGCACCGCGATCTGAAGCCGCAAAACATCATGGTCGACGCCAGCGGCCGGGTCTATCTGATGGACTTCGGCCTGGCGCGCTCCATGGAACTCGCGGGGCTGACGCGCACCGGCGTTCTAATGGGCACTCCGGATTACATGTCGCCCGAGCAGGCACGCGCCCAGAAGGTAGACGCCCGCTCCGACTTGTTCAGCCTGGGCATTATCTTCTACGAAGTGCTCACCGGGCAGCTCCCGTTCCAGGCCGACACCCTGATGGCCAAGCTGTTACTGCGCACCCAGCAAAAGGCCGCTCCGGCGATTTCGGTCGATCCCACCATTCCCCGGCACTTGAGCGACGTCGTGAGCAAGTGCCTGGAGCAGGACGTAAGCCAGCGCTATCAAAACGTCCGCGAGATTTTGGACGCTCTCTCCGGCGGCGTGGCGCCCGCGGGAGCCAGTGTCACGCTCGCGGCCTCCAGCATTGTCGAGACGCCCCCGATTTCGATCGCCGATCTAGGACCCGGTTCCGAGTTCGGCCCGCGCTACCGCATCGAGTCGGTGATCGGTGAAGGCGGCATGGGCAAGGTCTACAAGGCGCACGATCACGAACTGGATCGGACCGTGGCCCTGAAGCTGGTGCGGCAGGAGTTGGCCAGCGCCCCCAGCTCCATGCAGCGGTTCAAACAGGAGCTGTTGCTCGCCAGCCGCATCTCGCATCGCAATATCCTGCGCATTCACGACCTGGGGGACGTCGGCGGCATTAAGTTTATCTCGATGGCCTACGTGCAGGGCCGCGATCTGCACGACGTCCTCGTGCAAACCAGCCCTCTGCCGGTGGAGCGGGCCGTGAACATCGCCACGCAACTCGCCGGAGCGCTGGAAGCCGCCCACGCCGAGGGCGTGGTGCATCGCGATCTCAAACCGCGCAACGTGCTGATCGACGTGGACGACCACGTGTACGTGTCTGATTTTGGCCTGGCCAAATCGCTGGACAGTGAGATCTCCACGATGACGCGGGCCGGCGAAGTCCTGGGCACGCCGCGCTACATGTCGCCCGAGCAGGCCGAGTCCAAGCCGGCGGACCATCGCAGCGACATTTACTCGCTGGGCGTCATCCTGTACGAAATGCTGGCCGGCGAAGCGCCCTTCACCGGCGAATCGTCGCTGCAGGTGATGTTCCAGCACGTGCAGCAGCAGGCTAGGGATCCCCGGGAACTCCGCCCGGACCTGCCAGAGTATCTGGCCAAGATCACTCTGAAGTGCCTGGAAAAGGACCCCGCCGCGCGGTATCAGGGCGCGGGCGAAATCCTCCGCGACCTGGAATCGGGTACGCCGCCCACGCGCATCGTTCGCCTGAGAATTGCGGAAATGGGCTATCCGAAGTGGCTGTTTGGCGGTATGGCAGTGCTGCTCCTTTTGGGAGCCGGCATGGCGATCCCCACGGTCCGCGAACGGATATTCGGCCGCTCGGCGACCAATGGCGCGGTCACACATACTGCAGTCTCCACCGCCAACGACAAGTTCCTGGCCATTCTCCCGCTGCGGGTGACCGATCCGGCGCTGCGCTACGTGGCCGATGGCGTTGAAGAAGCTCTGACGGCCAAACTGGGCCAGATGAAGGGCGTGCACATTCTGGATTCCGACGAAGTGAAGCGCGTGAATCCGGACGACCCGTTGGATAAGGTCGCGCACCGCCTGGGCGCCAAGCAGATTGTCCAGGGTGTCTTACAGGGCTCCGGCGATAAGATCGACATCGTCCTCAAGCTCAGCGACGCCGGCGGACGCACGATCTGGACCAAGGAATTTCCCGGCCTCCGACAGGACCTGCTCACCATTGAAGACCAGACCTTCAATCAATTGAGCGACGCTCTGGCGCTGAAGCTGTCCTCCGAGGATCTGGCGCGCACCAGCCTGCGTCCTACCGAGAACATCTCGGCTTACGAACAGTACCTGAAGGGCCGCGACATCATGCGCGGCAAACTGGACGCGAAGCGCCTGCAGGAAGCGCTGAACGCCTACAACGAAGCGATTCAGAAGGACCCGAGCTTCGCGCTGGCCTACGCCGGATTGGCCGACGCGAGTCTCGACATGTACTCCCAGAAACGGGACCCGGTCTGGTCGGACAAAGCTCTGGCGGCCGCGCAGCGCGCCCAGACGCTGAATGACGATTTGCCCGAGGTCCACAACGCTCTGGGAAATGTGTACGAGACCACCGGCAAAACCAACGAGGCGATTGTGGAATTGAAGCGCGCTCTGGAACTGGCGCCGAACTCCGACGTCGGTTACCGGCACCTGGCAAACGCCTACATGTCCGCTGGACTCAAAGACGAAGCTTTGAAAACCTATCAGCAGGCGATTGACGCCAATCCGTACTATTGGGTCAACTACAACCATCTCGGCGTGGCTTACTTCCAACTGGGTCAGAACCAAAAGGCCATGGACCTCTTCCGGCGCGTGATCCAGCTTGTCCCGGATTCCGCCGCCGGCTACGAGAATTTGGGCGCCGTCTACTTCCAGCTCGGCAACTGGTCCGAATGCGCGGCCACCTTTGAGAAAGCGCTGACATTTGGCGCCACCGAAGGCATTTATTCGAACCTTGGCACCACCTACTTTTTCCTGGGCCGCCGCGCCGACTCCGTGAAGATGTTTCAGAAGGCAGTGGAACTGAGTCCGAACGATCACACCGCCTACGGCAATCTGGCGGACGGCTATCGCTGGACTGGGGACAGCGAGAAGGCCAAGGCGGCTTACGAGAAGGCCATTGAACTGGCCTACAAGGCTCTGAAGGTGAATCCCAAGGATGCCCTCAGCATGGGCTTCCTGGCGGTCTACTACGCCAAGGACGGCGATTCACGCAAGGGCCTGGACTTCATCCGGCGGGCGCGCACCATCGATCAGAACGACACCCAGCTGATGTATTTTGAAGCCGTGATCGATGCCATCGCCAACCAGCAGCCGGAAGCCCTGAGAAGCCTGAGGGCGGCCCTCGAGAAAGGCTATCCTGCCGAGATGGCCAAGATCGACCCAGACCTGAAGTCGTTGGAAGGAAATCCGGACTTCGGCAAACTGATCGCCGAGTTCACCCGCAAGAAGAGTTAGGCTGCCGTAGCCCGGCGGGACCGAATCCACCGTCCCGCAGCCATACCTGAAAGAGCAATCAACAACAGAATGGCCAAAGTGGGCTCCGGAACGGAAGGAACACTGTCTCCCGGATTATCCCAAAAGAGAATTTCCAGGTCGCCGTTTCTGTCGGTGCCAAAGCCGCAGTGATCGAACTCGTAGGCCAAGCCGGGCACGTAGTCGCAATAGTACATCCCAGGCTGGAAATTGGAAACCGTAAGCAAGATGGCTGTGATCGGGCTACCCGTATCGTTCAAAAAGTCCAGGGTTCCGCCACCAGTGCCGTTAGCGCTGAAGCTGCTCGGTATCCCGTTGCTGTGTTGACCCTGGGTGACCAGGATGTAAGGGTCGTTATCGCAGCCGTTGTTGCTGTCGCGGAAGTTCGAGAAATCCCAGGAGTTCCAACCCCACCAGTTCCAGCCGCTCTCCCACTCGGAATCTTCGGACTGGCAATTAAAGGAGTTTTGTTGAAAACCGGATAAGAAGTTCCGGCTCAGGTAGGTGGAATAGACAGTCGTCTGGAAGCTGGATGGATTCCCTTGCGAGTCCAGCCAACCGCCAACATCGGGGGTGCCGGGGTTGTCCAAATTGACGTCAAAGTGACCCGGAACCGTATCGGCTTGCGCCCAAGTCGCGCCCAGCAGGACGAAGCCTGCCATAGACAACATTCGAACCAGTTTCATCCACTTGCCTCCGAGTTTCGTACGCGCACAGATCCCGGCGCCTCTACCGACGATCGCAAAGATCCTTACTATAGTAGTTCCCCTTAGGTAGCCGAACAAGTCACACGACTGAAAAAAAGTACTAGTACGATGACTGACTCAGCGGTGGGCTACCGGGTTGGGGCAGAGTGTCATAAAATATACTTTATGTCGACAGTCAGCACTAAATTTGCTCGGGACGTCAGCCAGCCGCTGAGTGAAAACAAGCACTTACTGCGGTGGGTGGAGAAGATGGCCGAGCTCACGCAGCCCGCCGCCGTCCACTGGGTGGACGGTTCCCAGGAAGAATATGACGCCCTGTGCGGCCAGATGGTGGAAAGCGGAACCTTCATTAAATTGAATGAAGAATTGTGGCCGGGCTGCTTTTACGCCCGTTCGGACGCGAGCGACGTGGCCCGCGTGGAGGACCGCACCTTCATCTGTTCGCTTTCCAAGGACAACTCCGGACCCACCAACAATTGGGTGAATCCGTTTGAGATGCGCAAGAAACTCAAGGAGCTTTTCAACGGATGCATGCGCGGGCGCACGATGTACGTGCTGGCCTACAGCATGGGGCCGGTCGGCTCGCCGATGTCGCAGATCGGCGTGCAATTGACTGACTCGCCCTATGTGGTGGTCAACATGCGGATTATGGCGCGGATCGGGCGGGCGGTGATCCGCGAAATCGACAAAGACGAAAAACGCGTGGTGCCGTGCATGCACACCGTGGGGATGCCGCTCGCTGAGGGCGACCGCGACGTGCCCTGGCCCTGCAACGAAGAAAAGTACATCGTGCATTTCCCCGAAACGCGCGAGATCTGGTCGTACGGCTCCGGTTACGGCGGCAACGCGCTGCTGGGCAAGAAGTGCTTCGCGCTGCGCATCGCGTCGAACATCGCCCGCGACGAGGGCTGGATGGCCGAGCACATGCTGATCCTGGGCGTGGAGAATCCCCAAGGCGAAAAGACTTACGTCGCTGCGGCGTTTCCGAGCGCCTGTGGGAAAACCAACTTCGCCATGCTGATCCCGCCGCGCGGCTTCGACGGCTGGAAGGTGTGGACTGTCGGGGACGACATCGCCTGGATCAAGCCGGACGCCAATGGCCGTCTCAGGGCGATCAATCCGGAAGCAGGCTTCTTCGGCGTGGCGCCGGGCACTTCCGTGAAAACCAATCCGAACGCCATGACGACGCTGGCGCGGAACACGATCTTCACTAACACGGCTTTAACTCCGGAAGGCGGCGTGTGGTGGGAGGGCATGACCGACGAGCCGCCGGCCGAGTGTTTCGACTGGCGCGGGAATTTGTGGACGCCGCACATCGCCAAGGAGACAGGGGCCAAGGCCGCGCATCCGAATTCGCGCTTCACGGCTCCCGCTGCGCAGTGCCCCACCATCGATCCGGCTTGGGAAGATCCCGAGGGCGTGCCGATCAGCGCGCTGATTTTCGGCGGGCGGCGGGCCACCACCATGCCGCTGGTGTATCAGGCGTTCAACTGGAGCTCTGGAGTCTACATGGGCGCGACCATGGCTTCGGAAACAACGGCCGCGGCAACGGGCGGCGTCGGGCAAGTGCGGCGCGATCCGATGGCCATGCTACCGTTCTGTGGCTATCACATGGGCGATTACTGGCGGCACTGGCTGAAGATGCAGCGCTCGGTTAGCGAGACGCCGCGCGTCTTCCACGTGAACTGGTTCCGCAAGGATAAAGACGGCAAGTTCCTCTGGCCGGGCTTCAGCGAAAACATGCGCGTGCTGAAGTGGATCGTGGACCGCGCTCACGGCCGCGCGCTGGCCAAGGAGACGCCCATCGGCTGGATGCCGCACTACGAGGACATCCACTGGGATGGGCTGAATTTCTCCAAAGAGCAGTTCGAAGAGCTGCAGGCCTTCGACCGCAATGCCTGGAAGGCGGAAGTGATGGCGCACGAAGAGCTGTTCATCAAGCTGCACGACCATCTGCCGCCGGAGATGGTGTACGAGCGCGAACTGCTGATCTGCCGGTTGTAAGTTATGCGTCTGTGGCCGATCGCATGCCTCGGCCTTGCCCTCGGCGTGTTTGCTCTCGTCGCGCAGACGCATCAGCCGAAGCACATCAACCGCGCAATTGAACTGCTCGAAGTCGGCCAGCCCATCTACTACACCGGCTCGCATTCGGGAACCGAAGGCAGCTACGAGCAGGGCGTGAAGGACGCGCAGACCTACGCTGACTACATCAGCTACGACATGGAGCACGCGCCGTTCGACGTCAAAGGACTCGCGGACTACATGCGTGGGCTGGTGGCGGGCGGGCCAACGCGCAGCGGGCATCGCACGCCGGCGGTGATCGTCAACGTTCCGGTCAACGGCACGGATGAAGCGGCCGTGCGCGCCAACGCATGGATGTTCAGCCAGGTGCTGGCGACCGGCGTCCACGGCATCATGCTGACACACGCCGATACGCCGGGAGCAATTCGAGCATTCGTCGAAGCGGTGCGCTTCCCCATTCACCACCAAGGCGAAGATCGCGGCTTGCCCGAAGGCCGGCGCGGTGCTCACGGAACGCCTACTGCAGCCAAGATCTGGGGCATCTCCGAACAGGAATACGTCGAGAAAGCCGATCCCTGGCCGCTCAATCCCAATGGCGAGCTGTTGCTCGGCGTGAAGGAAGAAGATAAATACGCGCTAGCGAACGTCGAAGAGAATTTGAAGACACCGGGGATTGCCTTCGCCGAGTGGGGGCCGGGCGACATGGCGCTGTCGCTAGGCGTACTCGGGCCGGGAAACTTAGGCGTGAATGACCCGCGCATGCAGGCGGCTCGCGCCAAAGTCTTCGCGGCTTGCAAGGCGAATCACATCTTCTTCCTGAATTCGATGAATCCGCGCAACGTCATCGACATGCTCAAAGAGGGAGTCATGATCGGCCCGGCGAGCGCGGAAACGGCCGAAATCGGGCGTAAATTCACAAAACGCCAGATGCCCTGGTAGCGGCTACTTGCCGGAGGTTTTCACTAGCGATTCTTCGGGTGCCGCTTTGCGCTCGGACGCGGGGGGCTTCGGCGCGGCGGGCGGCTGCACGTTGGTGATGCTGATCAGCGGCTGCCAGTGTTCGGGGCGGCTGTCTTTATCCAGGAAGTAATTGATGTAGGAACTGGTGCCTTGCAGCGAGCGGTCGCGGGCGGGGACGAAAACCTTCAGCTCGTCGACGCGGTTGGCGGCCTTGGCGCGCTCGTAAACTCCGACCCAGATGCACGGCTTCTCCGGCACCACTTCGCACTGGCCGTTGAACGTGCCGCCGCAAGGACCGTTGCGTAGGTTCTTGGGGCAGGTCATCGGGCAGGTGTATTCCATCAAGCCCAGAATGCAGTTGCCGCAGGCCTGGCAGCCGAACATCGCGTGCTTGAAGGCGTATTCGGCGCGCTCCACCGCATGGGCCGCGGCGGGTCGCTTGTCAAACCAGCTGAAAATGCCGGTCAGAACCTTGCGCAGAGCGGCGGGCGTGTTCGCGGGCTCGATGATGTCGAAAATCTTCTGCTTCAGCTCGCGCGGCTTCGGAGCTCGCTTGGGTCCCTCGTACATATAGAACCCGTCCTTGCGTCCGTAGCTGATCTCTTCGGCGAATTCTTCCCAGCGCGGCGCTAGTTCCTCGGACCGCTTGATGATCCAACGCACGCGCTCCGCCCCGTGCTCGCCGCCGATGTACGCGCCCGCATAGCCAAGCCCGCGGACGATAGCCACCATTTTGGCGGCGCGCTCCAGCCGCGCTGCCACGCCTTTATCGGCGGATTTCGCGACTTCCGCTTTGATCGTTTCCACCAGCTCCGGCGCCACCCAGCATCCGGGCGGCTCGCCCTTCGACATCTTTTCGGCGGGCTTGGCGCCCAGCACGTAGACGTTGCCGAAGACCGGCGTCTTCAGATTGCGCTCGTCGAGGTAGCGCTTTAACTCGCGGAACTTGCGCGAGTCATAGCCGAGCTGCGTGATGGCGAAGTCGGCGCCGGCCGCGATTTTCTTTTCCAGTTTTAAGTACTGATAGACGCAATCGGGCTCGGTGTACTTGAACGGTGAGACCGCCACGGAGATATGGAACGGCATGCCGGCGGCGCGCAGCTCATTGATCAATTCGACCAACTGCACGGCGTCGAGATCGTAGCCCGAGGGCGTCGTCGTGGAGACGGGCCGGCCGGTCTTGGGGTAATCGCCGGTGATCGCGAAAACATTGTGGATGCCGAGCGCGTTCAAGTCCTCCAGCACGCTGCGGGCGTCCAGGCGGTCGCGATCCACGCACGTGATGTGGATATTCGGCGTGAGGCCGCGCGCGCGAGCCGCCGTGCCCACGCGAATCGGATCGTGCCCGATCGCCCCGCCGGCGTAACTGGTAATTCCGCCGGCCACCAATCCGGGAATCTGCGCCAGGTCCGTCGCCACCTGCATGAGCTTGGCCTCGCGCGTCAGGCGGCTGGCCACCAGTTCCACCATGTAGCAAAACTTGCCGCTGGCGAGCGCGTCCCGGAGTGGATTCACAACGGCCATTCTACTTGCCGAACTCCTTGCGCACGATCTTAGTCCCTTCCACCATCGCTTTCAACTTCGCGAAGGCGACATCGCGCGGCAGGTGGAACAGCCCGCAGTCGGGCAGGATGAAGATGCGCTCCGGAGGCAGCACGGCCAGCGCTTTACGGATGCGCTCGGCCACCATCTCCGGCGTCTCGACATCGTGGATCTTCACGTCGATCACGCCGACACCGAGTTCGAACTCGTTCGGAAACTCTTTGAAAAGGTCCAGGTCCTCGCCGCCGCGCCGCGCGAACTCCATGGTCAACTGCTGCACCTTCGCTTCCAGGATTCCCGGGAACAGATACCGGTAGCTGCCTTCCCAGGACGGCTTGCCGTAGCGGTTGCCATAGCAGATGTGCACCGCGATCTTGGCATCCACCCCATCTACCATGGTATTCAATGCGCGCACGCACCATTCGAGATCTTCCGGAAAGCCCGAAAAATAAGGCTCGTCGATCTGGATGTAGCGGGCGCCGGACTTGACTAGCGCCTTCAGCTCCAGATTCATCACCCGCGCGAGGTCGACTGCCAGGGCTTCTTCGTTCGGATAGAACTGGTTGCGGATGCGCTTGGTCAGGCAGTGCGGGCCGGTGATGCAGAACTTGGTGGCGCGCTCAGTGAAAGTTTGGAGAAAGCTGAAATCGCCCACCAAACCGAGCGACGCCATGGGCAGCTTGCCCTGCACCGAACTGTCGTAGAAATCGTAATAGAACTTCTTGGAGGACCGGTCAATCTGCACGCCCGGAAACCGCTCCAGGAAGTAATCCACCATGTTGTCGCGGCGCGGCTCGCCGTCGGTGACGATGTCCAGTCCGGCGATTTCTTCGTCCTTGATCGCCGCCTTGGCCGCCGCGTCGTAAATCTCGTCCAGATCGTGCCGGCTGATGCGCCGGGCGAAATACTCCGTTTTCAGCCGCTCCAGCCAGCCCGGCATGGCGTAGCTGCCAACCATTGTTGTAGGAAGAGTGGGAAGGTTCATTCGATAATCTATTCTCGGCGCGTGGTATACAGAACCGAAGTCCGCGCTCCTTTGCGGTAGTGAAAGGGGGCGAAATGCACGTCGTAGCCGGCCCTTTCGGCCACCTCTCTTAGTAAAGCACCATTAACCCAATTCAGCAGCGAGCCATCCAACTTGCCCGGTCCGTAGAAGCCTAAACGGTACTGATCCAGGTCGGTTACGAAAATGTCCTGCACCTGCAGGTAACCGCGCGGATGCAGCAGCGGCAACGTGTGGACGAAGCTTTCCAGCGCGCCGGAACTGAGGTGAAAGCGAAAATCGGAGGGCGCGTTTTGCAGGATGTCCTCCACCTTGGCGGCATCCAGGCCTTCCGGGAACGGGAAGTCGGGCAAATCTTCCACCAGCACCAGCCGTTCCTCTAGCCGCACGGCCTTCCAGATCTCCATCCAAAACGCGACGCCGCGCGCGGGGTCGCCCAGGAAGTCGGCGCTGCCGGAGAGCAGGCGGTCCACCGTCGACCGCATCCGGTCGATCGGCACGTCGAATTCGGTGCTCAGGCGAACCACTTCGGTCATCGGCACATAGGCGCGAACCTGGACGAAATACAGCCGGCCATCGCGCCGCACCACCTCTTCGTCGGGCAGGTTGTCGTAGACGTTGGTGCAGTGAACCTGCAGGACTTTGTGGCGGAGGAAGGACAGCGTTTTCAACGGATTAACGGCGTCCAGGACCAGGAAGCTGCACAGGTCGGCATGCTCCTGGACGGCCGGCCGCGACATGTCCAGCGTCGCCAGCGAGTAGTCGCCCAGCAGGATGCGCAGCTTGGGATAGTAGTCAGTGCCGCGCTGCTGATCCAGCTCCCGGAACTTCTTCAACCACATGCCGCAGCGGGTGCCGGTGCCGACGCCGATCTCCAGCACGAAAATCTCCGGCGGCAGCTGCTTCTTGGCTTCCATGTCCTTCAGCAGCGTCCAGAAGTCGCCCACGCTGTCGGCGATGGCCTGCGGATGATGGCCGTCGGACACGCCGCCCGGCAGCGCCTCCTCGTAGCCCTTGCCTGTGGCTTTCTCCCAATCCGGCAGGCGGCTCCAGTACAGCCGGTTGAACTGCCAGACAATGCTGGATCGCATGGACTGGAAGTCTTCCAGCGCCAGCCGGTCCTGCTCGTGCTGCGGCGCGTCGCGGTGCGTATGCGCCAAGGCTCGCAGAAATGCGCCTCTGAGGCACCCCGGCTCCGCCTGGCGGGTGTCCACATGGATGTCCATGATGGGCACCGCCTCGCCCTGCGCATTGTAGCCTTTGGTGGCGATCACCACTTCCCGGAAGTTCTGTTTGTATTGGATCCAGTCCAGCTCCACCTGGAGGCGGGCAAACTGCGATTTCTCGATCTGCCCCTCCTCCAACAGCGAATAGACCGTGCCGATCACATCTTGGGCGCCGGCGGCGGCGGACTTACCTTGCAGGTGATTCAGTTTCAGAATCATGATTCGTACGCGTGCGACAAAGTCATATGCTAACCCGGCAGAAGGAACCGGTGTCGAAATTTTTGGACCACAACGCTCTGGTTCAGAGTGCGAGAAGAATCCACACCAACCGAGGTAGGCTTGGTTATTTTATCTCAAACGAGGATCTGGTCGCGCGGCTTGCATGCCGGTTTTTTCTAGATCAATTTGGCGCGGTTTCCAATGTGATAAAATTTCCGCTGGAGCGGCCTCGCCCGTGGCGCGCAGATGAAGGCCTTTAGCGGAAGGAAAACCGTACTAAATGAATGACTTGCAAGCCTGGGATCAAAATCGGGCCTCCACCCGTATCGGCGAACTGAAGCACTTGCCGGGCGCGCTGCTCCCGATCCTGCACGCGCTTCAAGAAGACTTCGGTTACATCGACGACGCCGCTATCCCGCTCATCGCCGACGCTCTGAATATTTCCCATGCCGAGGTGCACGGCGTCATCAGCTTTTATCACGATTTCAGAAGGGCGCCATCAGGGCGGCACGTTTTGCGTGTATGCCGGGCGGAGGCGTGCCAATCTATGGGATGTGAGGGGCTGGTGAAGCATCTGGAAAAACGCCTGGGCGTCCGGTTGGGCGAAACTACGGCCGATGGCGCCCTGACCGTGGAACAAGTCTTCTGCCTGGGCAATTGCGCCCTCTCGCCGGCCGTGATGCTGGACGGCAAACCGTATGGCCGCGTGTCACCGGAAGTCGCCGATTTCCTGGTGGATGACGCAAGGAGACGCCAATGAGCGTTCGCGTTTGCGTCCCGCGCGACATGGCGGCGCTTTCGGTGGGCGCCGACGGCGTGGCTCGGGCGATCGCGAACGAAGCCTCCGCGCGGCATTTGGATGTCACCGTGGTGCGCAACGGCTCGCGCGGGATGTTCTGGCTGGAACCGCTGGTGGAAGTGGAGACGCCCGCCGGGCGCGTCGCCTATGGTCCCGTCGCGCCGGAAGCGGTGAAGGGGCTTTTCGATGCCGGATTCCTGGAAGGCAAAGCCCACGCACTGTGCCTGGGACCCACTGAAGAGATTCCTTATCTGAAGCAGCAGGAGCGCCTGACCTTCGCGCGCTGCGGGATTGTCGATCCACTGTCGCTCGAGGATTACATCGCGCACGATGGCTATCGCGGCCTGAAGCGCGCGCTCGGCATGGCGCCAGAGGCGATTGTCGAGGAAGTGGTCACCTCCGGCCTGCGCGGGCGCGGCGGCGCTGGTTTTCCCACTGGCATCAAGTGGCGCACCGTTGCGGCCACGAAAGCCGACCAGAAATACATCACCTGCAACGCCGACGAAGGCGACAGCGGCACCTACGCCGACCGGATGCTGATGGAGGGCGATCCGTTCGTCCTCATCGAAGGCATGACCATCGCCGGACTGGCCGTCGGCGCGACCAGCGGCTACATTTACATTCGCTCGGAGTATCCGCACGCGTTCCGGACCATGCAGCGGGCCATCGCCATCGCCTACGAGAAGGGTTACCTGGGCGCGAACGTCGCCGGAAGCGGCAAGCGCTTCGATTTGGAAGCGCGCCTCGGCGCTGGCGCGTATATCTGTGGCGAAGAGACGTCGATGCTGGAAAGCCTAGAGGGCAAGCGCGGACAGATCCGCCCCAAGCCTCCGCTGCCCGCCATTGAAGGCCTGTTCGGCAAGCCGACCGTGGTTAACAATCTGGTCACTTTCGCGACAGTGCCGATCATCCTGGACAAGGGCGGCGCGTACTATCGCGATTTTGGCGTCGGAAGATCGCGCGGCACGCTGACCATCCAGTTGGCCGGCAACATCAAGTACGGCGGCCTGGTGGAAAAAGCCTTTGGTCTGACTCTGCGCCAAGCGATTTACGACTTTGGCGGCGGCACTCGGACCGGGCGGCCCTTGCGAGCTGTACAGGTGGGCGGGCCATTGGGCGCATATTTCCCGGAATCCTTGTTGGACACGCCGCTCGACTACGAAGCTTTCGCCGCGCAGAAGGGCATGGTCGGACACGGCGGCATCGTGGTGTTCGATGACACCGTGGACCTGGCGCGCCAGGCCCGCTTCGCGATGGAATTTTGCGCCATTGAGAGCTGCGGCAAGTGCACGCCCTGCCGCATCGGCTCCACGCGCGGCGTCGAGGTGATCGACCGGATCATCGCCAATCAGAACCGCACGCGCAACCTTGAATTACTCGACGAACTGTGCGACATCATGACCGACGGATCGTTGTGCGCGCTCGGCGGATTGATCCCGCTGCCGGTGCAGAGCGCCGTCCGCCATTTCCCCGAAGATTTTGACAAACCGGCGCCACCCGCGGCGCTGATGGCCAGTGGGACGCTTCGAACGGACCAGGAGACACAATCATGGCATTAATTCAGGAAACCGATTACGGAACGCCGTTCCGCATCGCCCAAACGATGGTGACTCTGGAAATCGATGGCAGGCCGGTAACCGTGCCGGCGGGCACTTCGCTGATGCGCGCCGCCGTTGAAGCCGGCGTTCAAGTGCCCAAGCTGTGCGCCACCGACAGCATGGAAGCGTTCGGCTCCTGCCGGTTGTGCCTGGTGGAGATCGGAGGCCGTCGCGGCACGCCCGCCTCCTGCACCACACTCGCCGAACCCGGAATGAAGGTTCGCACGCAATCGCCCAAGCTCGCCAAACTTCGGCGCGGCGTGATGGAACTGTACATCTCCGATCATCCGCTGGACTGCCTGACCTGCGCTGCGAACGGCAACTGCGAACTGCAGGACATGGCCGGCGTCGTTGGGCTGCGCGAAGTCCGCTATGGTTACGACGGCGCGAATCATCTGAAGTCGGCCAAGGACGAATCCAATCCGTATTTCACATTTGAGCCGTCCAAGTGCATCGTCTGCTCGCGCTGCGTGCGAGCTTGCGAAGAAGTGCAAGGCACGTTCGCGCTAACCATTCAAGGCCGCGGCTTCGCGTCGACCGTCTCGGCCGGCGGAACGGATTTCTTGTCGTCGGAATGCGTCTCCTGCGGCGCGTGCGTACAAGCCTGCCCCACCGCGACGCTGATGGAAAAGACCGTCATCGCCAAGGGCCAGCCCGAGCACAGCGAGGTGACCACCTGCGCCTACTGCGGCGTCGGCTGCTCCTTCAAGGCCGAAATGCAGGGCAACGAAGTGGTCCGCATGGTGCCGTTCAAGGACGGCAAGGCGAATCACGGCCACTCCTGCGTGAAAGGCCGGTTTGCCTGGGGCTACACGACGCACAAGGATCGCATCCTGAAGCCCATGATCCGCGCCAAGATCACCGACCCGTGGCGCGAAGTGAGCTGGGAAGAGGCGATCACTTATACGGCCAGCGAGTTCAAACGCATTCAGGCCAAGTACGGCCGCGAATCGATCGGCGGCATCACGTCATCGCGCTGCAGCAATGAAGAGACCTACCTGGTGCAGAAGATGGTGCGTGCGGCGTTCGGCAACAACAACGTCGACACCTGCGCGCGCGTTTGCCATTCGCCCACGGGCTACGGTTTGAAATCCACCTTCGGGACTTCGGCCGGCACGCAGGATTTCGATTCTGTCGACGCCGCCGACGTGATCATGGTGATCGGCGCCAACCCCACCGACGCCCACCCTGTCTTCGCCTCGCACATGAAGAAGCGGCTGCGGGAAGGTGCACGCCTGATCGTGGTGGATCCGCGCCGCATCGATCTGGTGAAGTCGCCGCACGTCCAGGCGGATTATCATCTGCCGTTGAAGCCCGGCGCCAACGTCGCAGTGATCAACGCCATGGCGCACGTCATCGTGACCGAAGGCCTCGTGGACGAACCGTTCGTCAAAGAGCGCTGCGACCTGGAAGCGTTCGAGCAGTGGCGCAAGTTCATTTCCGAAGAGAAAAATTCGCCAGAAGCGATGGAAAGCGCGACCGGAGTTCCGGCGGCAGATCTGCGCGCCGCGGCCCGGCTCTATGCCACAGGCGGCAATGCGGCCATCTACTACGGCCTCGGCGTCACCGAGCACAGCCAGGGTTCCACGATGGTGATGGGCATGGCCAACCTCGCCATGGTCACCGGCAATCTCGGCAAGCGTGGCGTCGGCGTCAATCCGCTGCGCGGCCAGAACAACGTCCAGGGCTCCTGCGACATGGGCTCGTTCCCGCACGAGTTCCCCGGTTACCGGCATGTTTCTGAGAACAACGTGCGCCAGTTGTTCCAAGAAGCCTGGCAAGTGCCGCTGCAATCCGATCCCGGCCTGCGTATCTCCAACATGCTGGACGCCGCTTGCGACGGCTCGTTCAAAGGCATCTACATTCAGGGCGAGGACATCGTTCAGTCCGATCCCAACACACAGCACGTCTCCGCCGGCCTGGCTGCGATGGAATGCGTCGTCATCCAGGATCTGTTCCTGAACGAGACGGCGAGTTACGCGCACGTATTCTTTCCTGGATCGTCGTTCCTGGAAAAAGACGGCACCTTCACCAACGCCGAGCGCCGCATCAGCCGCGTCCGCAAGATTGTTCCGCCCATGGCCGGAATGGCGGATTGGGAGATCACCATGGCGCTGTCGAATGCGCTGGGTTACCCGATGAACTACAAGCATCCGTCCGAAATCATGGCCGAGATCGCGCGCCTGACCCCCACGTTCGCCGGCGTGACCTACGAAAAGATCGACGATCTGGGCAGCCTGCAGTGGCCGTGCAACGACAAAGCGCCCGAAGGCACGCCCGTGATGCACGTTGGCGGCTTCGTCCGCGGCAAGGGCCGCTTCCTGATCACCGAATTCGTGCCCACCGATGAGCGCACTACCAGCCGCTTCCCGCTGATCCTGACCACCGGCCGCATCCTGACGCAATACAATGTCGGCGCGCAGACCGCGCGTACGGAAAACAACGTCTGGCATCCCGAGGACGTGCTGGAGATTCATCCCTGGGACGCCGAGAATCGCGGCATCCACGAAGGCGATCGCGTATCGCTCACCAGCCGCGCGGGCGAGACCACGCTGCACGCTCACATTTCCGAGCGCATGCAGCCGGGTGTGGTTTACACGACGTTCCATCACGGCTTCACCGGCGCCAACGTCGTGACGACGGAGTTCGAAGATTGGGCGACAGGCTGCCCCGAATACAAAGTGACCGCCGTCGAGGTGACGCTGGCCAAGCGCATGTCCGAATGGCAGGAGCATTACCTGGAGACGCGTCGCCAGACCACGCAGATCCTTACGGGGGCGACGGGCGATTAGAGCCATGGAATCGAACCGCATGATCCACAGGGCGAACCAGATCGCCCTGTTCTTTGCCGCGTACCCGCACGACGAAGCAGTGGCCGGCGTGACCGATCATCTCAAGAAATTCTGGGAACGGCGCATGCGCGAGCAAATCGTCGAATACGTCGCCAAGGGCGGCGGCGGCCTGCATGAACTCGCGCTCGAAGCGGTAAAACGACTGCAATAGTTTGCGCATTTGACAGCGATGTTATGCTGTAATGCGAATGTTCCGTTGCCTTTTCCTGCTATTCTTCTGCATTCCTTCGGTCCACGCGCAATTAACCGTGACCACGGTCGTAGGCGGCGCGGTACGGTCCGGCGTCTCGGCCAAGAACGTTCAGCTCAGTGGAACTGCCGGCATCACGTATGACCCCGCCGGCAACCTGGTCTTTTGCGAACACCACGTCGTTCGCCGCATCAATCCGGACGGAACGATCCAGACCATAGCCGGCATCGGCACCTCCGGCTTCAGCGGCGACGGAGGACTGGCCACGCAGGCCACGCTGACGTTTCCCGCCAGCCCGCAATACGATTCGAAGGGCAACCTCTACCTTGTTGACGGTGGAACTCGGATCCGGCGTATCGATCCGTCCGGCGTGATCACAACCGCGATTGGAACTGGCATTGGGGGCGAACTAGGCGCCGATGGCCCGCCCTCCATGGCTCAGACCGCCGGGTCCAGCCTGGCGATCGGGCCGGACGATTCCCTCTACTTCTCCGGCCAAGCCGATATCCGCCGGTTGACACCCGACGGATCGATCCAAGTAATAAATACCGGCACCAATCCTAGCTGCTCGGGACTGAACCCTCAGCCTTGCGCTCCCTATGCGCTCACGTTCGACAGCCATGGCAATTTGTATTTTGTGGAATCGTTCCAGGACGTGATCGCGCCACACTATCTTTCTTATATTCGCCGAATTTCTTCCGACGGCACGGTAGCGCAGTTTGCCGGCTTCGGCACGTCCGGCGACGGCGCACCCGCGCTCCACACCGCTTTTTACGGTATTTCCGCGATCGCGTTCGACGCCGCGGGCAACCTCTACGTCGCGCAGACGATGGACACGAGTCACACGCCCGGTTTCGTCATGGCGGGCAATACTCAGAACGACTCGGTGATCCGTCGAATTGCTGCGTCTGACGGAACCGTCACAACCGTGGCGGGAGCAGCCACCGCGCCAACCCCACTCGAGGGGCCGGCCTTGCAGGCGTATCTAAGCTACGTGTCCGGCTTCGCCGCGAACAGCGACGGCAGCTTGGTGCTCTCGTGCACGAACACCATCGGCCTGCTCACCACGCAGTCGACCATTCAGTTGCTCGCGGGACGCACATTTCAGCCTCCGCCGGATGGGGTGAAGGCAGCGGGTGAGGCCTGGCTGTCGCTGCCGGCATCCGCGGTGATGGCCGGCAGCCGCTCAGGAAATTTCTACTTCGCGGACCGCTGCATGATTCGCAAAGTGGACACCGCGGGAATTCTCTCCACGGTGGCCGGCACGGGAAACTGCGCCACGTCCGTACCTAAGAGTTACGGCAACACCATCGATCTTCCGGGCGTGAACGCAATCGCCCTCGACAGCCACGACAACATTTATGCCGCGATGGAGGGAGCCATCTACTCGCTCGGCTCGGGCTCCACGCTGTCGGCGATTAACGGAATCAGCTTCCCGGCCGCGCTTGCGGTGGATTCACAGGACCGTGTATACGTCGTCACCTTTGGATCCGAACTCTATCGCATCGCTCCGGACCATTCCGTGACGACGCTGAAATGGGATCCTCTGCCGATAGGCTTCCAGTGGCTTATTTCGCCGGCAATCTCCATCGACAACTCCGATCACGTCTATCTGCGCAACCGGTATCCGCTCGATGGTGGGCTCATCGTGTATCGGTTCACCCCAGATGGATCAGGGAGCCCCGTCGCTAACTTGGGCCCCTTTCCGAACCCGGGCTTTGCAGTCGACGCCTTCGGGGACGTTTGGTATATCGCGTTTTCCACTCTGGAACATGTTCGGCCCTCCTCAGCGCCTGTAGCCATGAATGAACCCTGTTGCGGGTATTCCGGTGATGGCGGCGCCGTCGTCGGCGCTCGGTTCCAGCTCTATCCCGGAGGCACGCTAATGAATGATTCATCCGGGAACATCTATGTTCTTGACGCCGCCAATGCCGCCATTCGCAAAATCAGCGGGACGGTTCCGCCCAAGGCTCCGGCGATTTCTTCCGTTGGAATCGTCAACGCCGCGAGCCTGCTCGGCGGCACCATCGCTCCGGGTGAACTCATCTCGATCTTTGGCAGCAACTTCCTCGGCTCCGGCCTCGACGTCAACCCGCCCCAAAACAACTCTATCCCGGCCACGATCGCAAATCTGCGCGTGTTGTTCAGCGGAAGCGACCAAAGCGCAGCATTCGGAGCCATCACCGCCGCGACGGCGAACCAGATCAATGTCTTCGTGCCTTATGAAATCGCCGGCAGCACGTCACTCAACATTACCGTGTATGCCGATTACCTCGGTTCCGCCGCGGTTAGCGTCCCGGTGGCGCAATCCGCCTTCGGTCTTTCCACGGCCAACGCCAGCGGCTCCGGCCAAGGCGCGATCCTCAATCAGGACGGGTCCTACAACAGCGACAGCAATCCCGCGGCCGCCGGTTCCATCGTCTCTCTCTTTGGCACCGGCGAAGGGCTCACGACACCGGCCCTGCCCGACGGCGCGCTCGTCATCTCGACGCCCTATTCCAAGCCAAACGCTTCCGTCACGGTCACCATTGGAGGCCAGCCCGCGAACGTCACCTATGCCGGCGCAGCCCCGTTTCTACCCACGGGAGTGCTGCAAATCAACGCGCAGATACCGGATGGCGTGACCGGCGATGCTCCGGTGCTGGTCAGCGTTGGGGGCATATCCACGTCGCGCAACGTGACTGTCGCGGTAAAGTAGGCACGTGCGCATCCTACTCCTAGTCTCTATTTCAGTCTTCGCACTACTCGCCCAAAGCAGCGCCGACCGGCGGACCGCCTGGAACCAGCCCGTCAAGCCATTCCGAGTCATCGGCAACATCTACTACGTCGGCGCCCATGTATCTTCGTTCCTCATTCGGACTCCAGCCGGCGACATTCTGCTCGACGGCGGCCTGCCCGAAACCGCTCCACTCATCGAAAAGAACATCGCCGCTCTCGGCTTCTCGATCAAAGACGTCAAGATCCTGCTCAACAGCCACGCGCACTATGACCACTGCGGCGGTCTGGCCGAACTGAAAAAGCTCTCCGGCGCGAAAATGATCGCGAGCGAACGCGACGCTCGCGTACTCAACTCCGGCGTCGGCCAGTTCGAGCACTTCCCGGCCGTTCACGTCGACAAGATCGTCGCCGACAAAGGCACCGCCCAGCTCGGCGGCGTCACCCTGACCGCGCACGTCACGCCCGGCCACACGCAAGGCTGCACCACCTGGACGATGTCCGTCACCGATAGCGGTAAGACCTACCACGTCGTCTTCTACTGCAGCACCAGCGTAGTCGACAAGCTGGTCAACAACACGGCATATCCCAACATCGTCTCCGATTACGAACACAGCTTCGCCGAGCTGAAAAAAATGCCCTGCGACGTCTTTCTCGCGCCTCACGCCGAGTTTTTCGCGCTGGATGAAAAACGCAAGCAACTTGAGGCCGGCAAGCTGGACGCGTTCGTCGACTCCACCGAAATGCACAAGTTCGTCGCGGACTCAGAGAGCGCGTTTCGCAAGCAACTCGCCGCCGAACGTCACTAGCCGGTGTATGATACACGCATGGGGAAGTATTGGGTCCTCATCCTCGTGGCCTGTGCGGTAGCCCAAGCCCACGACATTATCACCACTCCGATCACCTGGGACCGCGAGGTTTCCCGCATCGTTTACGAACGCTGCGCCTCGTGCCACCACACTGGCGGCGCCGCCTTCTCCCTGATGACCTACGCGGACGCCCGCCCCTGGGCCGTCGACATCAAGGAAGAGGTGCTGGGGCACCTGATGCCGCCCTGGGGCGCGGTGAAAGGCTTCTCCGACTACCGGAACGACCAGGGGCTGACTCCGGAGCAAGTTGAGTTAATCGTCAAGTGGGCCGATGGAGGCGTTCCCGAAGGCGATGCCAAGGATCTGCCCAAGGAACCGAAGCTCGATGAAGCTCCCGCGCTTCTGCCTCCCGCCGGTGCGCTTGCCGTCAGCGGCGAGTTCACCATGCGCCAGCCGCTGCTGCTGGACGGCCTGTTGCCCAAAGCCGTGCCGGAAGGCGCGAATTTTCAGGTGACCGCCGAACTGCCCGACGGCAGCATCCAGCCGCTGGTGTGGTTTGAGGACTACAAGCCAAAGTTCGGCCACCCGTTCCTGCTGCGGACCCCGTTAGAGCTTCCCGCCGGCGCCAAAATCCACGGCGTACCCGCCGGCGCAACGCTGCTGCTGCTTCCGGCCGAGCCCGCTACGACGAAAGTCTCGGCTACTGCAGCTCCTTGACCGGTATATCGAACTGCGCCGTGTTCACCACGCCTTTGCGCTGGAACTGCACCCAAATGCGGTAAGCCCGCGCGCGCGGAAACGTCACGGTGAATTCCATGTTGGGCCCGCCGTCGGCGATGAACGGATGCGTGTGGATCAGGTCGATCAGATCGTCGCTGGCCACCAGCATGTGGCCCCAGGCGCCAATGTACTTCTCGATGCCGTCCGCCGGCGTGAGCTTGAAGTGCAGTTGCGTGGTTTGCGCGACGATCGGCTGCGGCGGGTCGGTTGTCAGTTCCACCTGCAGGTTCGCGGTCTGCTTGGTGGAGTAATCCTTCGTAAGATGCGCGGGCGCGGGTGGGGTGCCGGGCACGAACACGGTCTTGGAGATCAGTTGCGGCGTCGCACCGTCGGGATAAAAATCGCCCACGATGCGATACATCCCGCCCTCGGGAAAAGCGTAGTCGTAGGTGAAATCGCCGTCGGTCTGAAAAACGGGATGATCGTGCAAGAAGTACTTCAGGTCCTGGCTGACGATGAACATGTGGAACAGTTTTTCGTGAACAATCTGGAAATGCGTCACCTCCCGGTCCTTCCAGGGATCGTGCACGGCGAACTTCAGCTGAACGTTCTCGTTGGGCTTGAACGCGTGCGGCGTGACAGCCAAGTCCAGGTGAAACTCAACCGGGTCGGGAATACCCTCGCGCAGCTTCATTCCGCAGCGCGAGCAGACGCCGGGCTGGTTGGAGCGGACGTCGGGGTCCATCGGGCAAACGTAGACCTTGTCCTGGGCCCACATCAAGCCGGCGAAAAGCAGCAGGCACAAAAGGCACACGACCTTGCGCATGCCTAGATCATATCCCACCGGCGAGGCGACCGGCGGTCACTGCGCCACCGGCGGACGTCGGTGATATCCCGGCCGGTACTCCTGATGGCAGTCGACGCACACCTGCGTGAGCCGGTCGTTCAGCGCGCGAATGCCGTCCAGATCCCTCGCTTGCGCGGCTTTGTAGGCGGCGGCGCCGGCGTCGACCAACGCCCGCGATTCCTTGATCCAGTTGCCTTGGTCGCGCGCGCGTTTGTCCATCATGAGCAGGTTTCCCGACTCCGCCAGGGTGAGCGCGGAGGCCCGCAGCAGCTCCCACTCGTGCTGGTTCTTGGGCGGATCGCGATCGACATAGAAGATCGCGTCCGAGGTCGGATAGATGATGTCGATCATCAACGCGCTCATGCTGCCGACCGGCTGGAACGTCGAGGGAGCCTGCGCCAGGGCGGCGCCGGCCAGCAGGTAGGCGAACAGAACGACAATTAGGTTTCGCATGCGGGTCTCCTGACCTTACCCGGCATTCTACCACCAGCCCGCCGTCTGATACGCTGTAAATTCGTGGCAGTTCCAGTCTCCATCGAGCGGATCGCGCCCTTTCCGCAGATCGCCGCTCAACTTCTCGAACGCATCCCTTCGATTCCGGTCGAAGATCCTCGGCTCTATGACCTGCTGGAGTCCGAACCGCAATTGCTCGCCGACTGCGCGCAGGTAGCCGTGCAGTCCGGACTCGCGGTAGCCGGCGAAGAGGACAGTGCGCAGACCATTCTCGCCCGGATCAAGCCGGTCGACTTCGCGCGGATCGCAATTACGTTTTTGGTTCGCGGCTACATGGAGAGTACCTTCAAGGTCTCCGAAGATCGCCGCTACTGGCGATACGTCTTGGCGTGCGCGTTCTGCTGCTCCGAACTGGCGACGCTGAGCCGCGAAAACGGCCTCATGGCCCACGCGGCCGGGCTCCTGCATGACATCGGAAGGCTGGCGCTGATCGCGGCCTATCCGCAGAAGTACGCCAACCTGATCGCGCTCACAGACCGCATGTTCAAAAGCGGCCAGCAGTTCAACATCTCCGAGAAAGAGCGCCTGCTGTTCGGCATCGACCGGTTCGGTACCGGCGCCTGGCTCGCTACCAGCTGGAAATTGCCGGAGTGGCTGCATCCGGTGGTGGGAAAATTCGACCCCCAGGTCTCCGCCGAGCAGAAGATGCTGGTGACCATTGTCCGCGCCGGAACCCGTCTGGCCCATTCGCTCGGCTTCGGCTTTCTGGAAGCGGCTCCACGCACCACCATCCGCGTCATCTTGAAGGAACTGCCGCCCCGCGTCCTGGATCAATGGCGCGCTCTGGATCATTGGAAGTACGCGGAAGTGTACCTGGCCACCAAGATCGAATCGCAGCTGCAGTGGTACGCCGCCGGCCCGATTCCGGAAGAAGAATAGCTGAAAAATCACCACTTGCGCCCCTTAGTACCCAGGTGCTATTGACATAAGTGTTCACTAAACACTAGATTAGTGTCATACAGACACCAAGGAGGTGGGCGAAATGTCCGGCATCCGTTACCACAAGGCAAATCCGACCGACTACGTTTTACATTTTCGGAATGGGAAGCTGCAGCGGGAAGGCGCGGGACTTTCTTTTCTGTACTTCGGCCCGTCCTCGGTCATCGCCTCGGTTCCCCTAGCCAGCGTCAACATCCCTTTCGTGTTCAATGAACCGACGGCCGACTTTCAGGCTTTGACCATGCAAGGCCAGTTGACCTACCGTATCGCTGATCCGAGGCAAGCCGCGGCCATGTTGGACTTCACGATCGGCTCGGCGGGCCGCTACAACTCGGATCAATACCAAAAGCTCCCCGAAAGGCTGGTCTACGCGCTCCAGACTTTGATGCGGGCCGAGATCCAAGCTCTACCCCTGCGCGAAGCGTTGGTTCAGGGAGGCGGCCTGGCCCCAAAAGTGTTGGACTATTTGAAAGCCAGCCCAGAAGTGATTCAGCTCGGCGTCGAAATTCTCACGCTGGCCGTGCTGGCCATCAAGCCGACGCCGGAAATGGCGAAGGCCTTGGAAGCGGAAGCTCGCGAAGCCCTCAATCGCAACGCCGACGAGGCTGTGTACACACGCCGCAATGCCGCCATTGAACAAGAGCGGCGCATCAAGGAAAACGAACTGCAGACCGACTTGCTGGTACAGGCCAAACAGCGGGAGCTTCACGAAAGAGAGCTGGAGACCGACATCGCACTCGAACGGCAACGCGCCTCGCTCACCGATCAAAAAAGCGAAAACGAGCGCAAGGAAGCCGACAGCCGCGCCTACGCACTAAAGGCAGTCCTGGCGCCGGTCGAAGGATTGGACTGGCGTGTCTTGATGATGCTGAATCCCCACAGCACCGACGCCCGTAACACCATAGCCATGGCGTTCCAGGAGCTGGCCACCAATGCCCAGAAGATCGGCGAGCTGAACGTTTCGCCCGATCTGCTGCGTACTCTCATCGGCAGCGTTGTGCCCAGGGGGTAACGGTGTGTTCGAGAAGATTATTCTGGTCACGCGCAAGACCAGGCTGGAAGAGCTGGTGGAGCGCTTCAACACAGAGCCACAGGCCAAGTTCTACATCGAGCACGCGGGTGGCGATTTCTCCGCCTATGTGAGGGAAGACGATGCCTACCGGCGCTCGCTCGAAACCGTGCGCCGCGCTATCGAGACGGGGCTTAAGATCCAGGTGATGGATCGGGCGTTGGCGCCGACGTATCTATTTTCCGGGCAGGACGTTATCGTCACCCTGGGCCAAGATGGGCTTGTCGCCAACACGGCGAAGTATGTCGGCGGGCAGCCTATCTTGGCCGTCAATCCTGACCCCGGGAACTTCGACGGAATCCTCCTTCCGTTCACGCCGCAGGACGTTCGCGCTAACCTGGAAAAGGCGTTGCGGGGCAAGGCGCGGGTGCGCGGCGTCACACTGGCGGAGGCGAAACTGAAGGACGGGCAGCGTCTACTGGCTTTCAACGACCTGTTTATCGGCGCCCAATCCCACGTCTCGGCTCGCTATCGGATCAGTTACAAGACAAGCGCCGAGAATCAATCTTCCAGCGGCATCATCGTCTCCACAGGGGTGGGCAGTACCGGATGGCTCTCGTCGGTCTTTAATGAGACCTCCGGTATCCTTGCCTTCGTCGGTGGCAAGCCAGTGAAACCGTTGCGGCTGGAATGGGAGGAGGACCGCTTGGCTTTCGTGGTTCGCGAACCGTTCCTCAGCCGCCACTCGCAGGCAGGCATCGTAACGGGCATACTGGAACCTGGCGAGCCTTTGGAGTTAGAATCGCAGATGCCGGCCGCGGGAGTCATCTTCTCGGATGGCGTGGAAGCCGATCATCTCGACTTCAACTCCGGCGCCAGTGCCCTTATCGGAATCGCGCCGGAAAAGGCGAAGCTCGTCTTGCCTGACGGAACCGAATGACCAAGCTGCTTGTGACCGTCGACATTGTCCTGTTCACGATTCGTGAGGGGCAGCTCCAAGTGCTCTTAATCCGCCGGCTGGCGAAGCCATTCGAGAATCGATACGCGCTGCCGGGCGGCTTCGTGCTGGAGGATGAATCGGTGGACGCAGCGGCCGTTCGCGAGCTCCGGGAAGAAACCGGTGTCGATCGCGTCTACCTCGAGCAACTCTATACGTTCGGGGATCCCAAACGCGATCCCCGCGGCCGCGTGATCACCGTCGCGCACTACGCGCTGGTTCCGCAAACACAAATGCTGCGCGCGGGCACCGATGCCGCGGATGCCGCCTGGTTTCGCGTTGACAGCCTTCCCCATTTGGCATTCGATCATCGCCGGATCGTCGAGTACGCGCACCGGCGCCTGCGCAACAAGCTGGACTACACGAATGTCGGCTTCGAACTCCTGCCGGACAAGTTTACGCTGCCCGAGCTGCAGCAGGTCCATGAAGCCATCCTCGGAAAAGAACTCGACAAACGCAACTTCCGCCGGAAGATTGTCCAGATGGGCATCGTGAGGCCTCTCAGGGAATGGCGGCATACCGGCCGGAAGCCGGCGCAATTGTTTCGCTTCAGTCAGTAGCTCTTAGCGCCGCGGCTTCCCCGGCGCCGCCGCTTGCGAAAGGCTCTTGTACACCGCTTCGACAAAACCGTCCGCCTTCACGAAGCTGGTGGGCGTGACGTACTCGGTATCATAGTCGCGCGTGGGGCGGGCCGCCTTGACCTGCTCCAGCGTCATTCCCTTCCCGATCATGTCGCGGACGCGGTCGCGAACGATCACCACCATGTCGCGGAACTCCACCACGTCGGCGTCGTCGCAGATGCGGCCGTGGCCAGGCACGATGTACGTTCCGCCTTCCTGCGTCTTCGCCGGAACCGCGAGTTGCAGGACGTGATTCAAGGCCGCGATCTCGCCCTGCACGCTGCCGCCGCGCTCGATGTCGAGGAACGGATAGGCGTCGGGAGTGAAAATGTCGCCGGTGCTGATCACATCCGAGCCGCGAAACAGCACAATGCTGTCGCCATCGGTATGGGCGTTCGGTTCGTGATAGATGATGACGGCCTCACCGTTGAAATGCAGGTTCTTCTCCGGAGTGGCGTACTCGTCGATGGGCAGGCCCGCTTCAGGAAAACGCGGCTGGCCGGGCGTCGTGGCCGTGAGCCGGTTCAGGACGTTCTCCTGCGCGATGATCTTCAGCGGCAGCAGAGGATCGTGGCCGGCAATGCGAGCGATCGCCGCGTTTCCGCCAACATGATCCGGATGCGCGTGCGTGTTGATGATGTAGCGGATCGGGCCTTTGTTCAGCTTACGGATCTCCGCCATCACTTTCGGCACCAGCGGCTCAAACCCCGTGTCCACCATCAGCACACCCTGGCTGCCAACCTGCACCGTGATGTTGCCGCCCGAGCGCGCCAGCAGGTAGATGTTGTGCTGCACCGGCTCGACATGAATCTGCACCTGGTCGAAGTTCTGCTGCGGCTGCCCGAGCGCCGCAAGCGGGGCCGCGAGGAGCGCTGGAAGTAATCTCAGGATACGCATCGTCGGTTACCGGCCACCAGGCGGACGGTCCGTAGGAGACAGACACGTCACTCCCTCCGCTCCGCAGGAACAGTAGCGCTCGCAACGCGGCGGATGTGTCTCCGGCTGAGGCATCTTCTTCCGGTACTCGGGATACAACGTTTCAGCGCCGCCGCGTGTAGCCGCGTAGGGCAATCCGTACCAGTCGGCCACTTCATGCAGGAACGGATTCGTTCCGGGCAAATGATTGGGCACGTAATCCGGCGCTTTCGGAACTTCGTTCACGGTTTCGCAGATGTCCCTGGTGATGATCTGACCGGGGTCCAGCACCCAGGTCTGCGTGCGCACCAGCGTCTCCGTCATAAAGACCGGATCGGTCACCACGGTCGCGACGGTGAGATAGTCTCCGTGCCGCACCCAGTGCTCCGTGAACGTAGCCTTATCGCTGCGCGGGATTCCGTTGCGCTTGAGATAGCTTTCCTTCAGATGCGTGGTGTAGACATCCAGCATGTTCTCTTGCCACGTGCCCGTGGAGAAGCCCTGCCAGGTGTGCGGCGCGTATTCGGAAGGATGCGCGCGGCCGTCCAGCCAGATGGTACGCTCCATTTCCTGGAAGTTCATCCGCGTGTGAATCGCTAACAGCCGCCCGGTCACCGGATCCAGGATATTGTCCACGCGCATGTTGGAGAGGCCGCGCATGGAATAGTCAGCGCTATGCGGCCGGCATTGATATTCGCTGACCACCGAGATGCGGTCGGCGTCATAGCTGTCGGCGCGCAGGCGGGCGGCGTCGTTGATCGGGATGCCCAAGTAGTCGCCCAGTTCGGGGCCGGGAATGCGGTCGGGCAAATCCTCGTGGTACAAGGGCGACCAACTGCCCGAAAAATCCATTTGCGCGACGGCGGGCACGCTGAGTGACAGGGCCGCGACCGGCAGCACCACGCAGAACCACACGGTTCGATGAAAGGCGATCATACACTTTACCTTCCCCGTCAAAAAGTCTCCCTGGATTTTACATCGGACCGAGGCTCTTGTATACAGCCTCGACAAACATTTTCGTGGTCCAAAAGCCGCTGTCGGCGCCCCAACGGGGATCGTAGTCGCGCGTCGGCCGCGCCGCCTGCACTTGTTCCAGGCTCATCCCGCGCTTCTTCATGTCCCGAATGCGGTCCCGGATAATGGTCACCATATCGCGATAGTAGGCCACTTCCGCGGCATCGCTCAGGCGTCCGTGACCGGGAACGATGTACGTTCCGCCTTCCTCGTTGCGCGCTGGAATCACCAAATCCAGGATCTGGTTCAACGCGTCGATTTCGCCTTGAATGCTCCCGCCATGGGCCATATCGATGATCGGGTAAAGGTCCGTGACGAAAACGTCGCCAGTGCTGATCACATCCGACCGCCGGAAGAACACCATGCTGTCGCCATCGGTGTGCGCGGCCTTCGGGTGCAGGATGCGCACACCTTCATCGTTGAAGAACAGATCCTTCCTCGCGCCCAGATAGGTGTCGGTGGGCAGCATGCCGAAGGGCGCGGCGGGATTCTTGCCATCCGGTGCACTCATCCGGTCCAGAACCTTCTGGTGTGCGATCACCTTGGCGCCTTCGCGAGCATCGTCGGTCAGGTTCGTCACGTCGCCGCCGGCGATCGTCTCGCCTTGCTTCGCGATCTCCTCATTGCCTCCGGTGTGATCGGCGTGCAGGTGCGTATCGATGATGTAGCGGATCGGTTGGTTGGACAACTTCTTCACTTCGGCCAGCACCTGGCCGGCTTTCTCCTTCGCCCCGGCGTCAACCAGGAGAACGCCGTCGGCTCCCGCGCTCACCGTAATGTTGCCGTCGGCGCCGGACAGCATGTAGACGTTGCCGCGCACGCGTTGGACGTGAAGCTGGGCCTTGTCGGAAGCGGGAAGCGCAGCCGGCGCGGGCGCTGGATGCGATGCCATCGCAGCGGCGCTCATCTTCGCGCGGTACTCCGGATACATAGTCTCTTCGCCGCCCCGCGTGGCCTGCTCCGGCAAGTTGAATCGATGCGCGAACTCCAGTAGAAACGGATTCGTCCCAGGAAGATGATGCGGCACGGCGCCCTCGGGCCGCTGGATCTCCTCGGCCACTTCGCACGGGTAGGGATCGATGGATTGCTGCGGCGCCCGCTGCCAGTTGGTGGTGCGAATGAACGGCTCGGTGAGGTACAGCGGGTCCGTGATGATGCTGACCAGCGTCAGAAAATCGCCGTGGCGGATCCAGTGCTCCACCAGCGTGGCGCGGTCGCTGCGGGGCACGCCGTTGCGGCGGATGTAGCCTTCCTTCAGATGCGTGGTGACGACGGTGAGCGACAGGCCCTCCCACTTGCCCGTCGAAAAGCCCTGCCAGGTGTAAGCCGCGTCCGGGGGCGGCTCCGGCCTTCCATCCATCCAGATGGTCCGCTCCTGAGCCTGCCATTGCACGTGCGTGTGATAGGCGATCACCTTCTGCGTGAGCCGGTCAACGTCCTTCCAGATTCGCAGATCGGCCGGGCCGCGCGTTCCATAATCGGCCGGATGCGGCCGGCACTGCCATTCGGGCAGCGTGGTGATGGAAGCGTCCCAACTGTCGGCGCGCAGCCGGGCCGCGTCATTGATCGGCAAGCCCAGATAGTCGCCGAGTTCCGGGCCGGGAATGCGCTCGGCCTGGTCTTCGTGATACCGCGCCTGCCATTCGCCGACGAAATCGTTTTGGGCCAAGGCCGGAAGAGTGGCCAGCATCGTCACGGCGCCCAGCACGGTCAGAGTGCGTCGAAGCATAAAAACCCTCGTTACCGGATATAGCCTATCTCAAAATAGGCGTCCGATTACAAATACCAAGCGTTTCCAGGATTCACCGGCACGCCCGCGGTCCCCGAACGCCCAGCCAATCCCTTCCCTGGTTGGCCGCCACGAGCCGCACCGTTTTCGATGGATCATAGCGGATCTCGTAGGATTGCCAGCCTTCCTGGCCCGGTTTCAATGGAATCGCTCCGATCCTCTCGCCTGTCCGAACGTCGAACAAGCCTACGCTCCGCTCGCTGACCGATGACCCGTACCCCACAGATACCACCACACAACCGGTAGAACTCCAAGGAAGCGGGCCACTGGTCAAAAGCCCCTTCAAAGTGCCAGGATCACCGTCGTTCCGCCAAGTGAGCGAGGACGCGCTGCCATGCTTCGCCCTTCCGCGGACCCAACCCGGACCTGCATCCCAAGCCATGCCTTCTGCAGCAGGATCTGCTTGGCCGGCTTCGATGCTTTGGACTTGGAACACCGGAGACTTCGTCTCCGGCCGCGGAAGGATCTCGATGGCGTTGATCTCGGCTTCCCGCAATTTCGGGATGAGAGTAACGTCGAGCAGTCCATTCGAAACCGTCGTCGGTAGCTCGACAACGTAGGGCTTCCCTGCACCGCCGGCAGCGCGAAAGATGTCCACATCGACGCCCAGGGCGTCGTCGTCCACAGCCACGTCAAAGAGGCGCTGATTGGCGGCAGTGTAATCACGCTCTGCAAAAAACATCCGCACCAGGTAAGTCCCATTCTGAATCGGTATGAGATACCGGCATTCCTTTGCACACACCCGCTCCGATGCATAGAGCGGGGGCAGCTTCCCGATGGCGACGCCAGGCTGAAACTGCCGCGATTGCCCGTCGCTAAAATAGGCATCCGCCTTCCATCCGCTGCCAGCTTCGTCAGATACAGGACCTCCGGCACACTTCATCCGGAAGGGCAGACTCACCTGACGGTTCGTTCCGTTCCTCGCAAAGATGCGGACGCCGTCAATGTCCCCCGCCAAATAGAAATTGCTGTTCACATAATCTCGAAGCTCCGGAAAGGTCTCGTAGCCGTATCGCTTCCTGTCCTGGTATCCGAATTCTCCCGGTCCGACTGCGTCGACAAAGAGCTGCGGCGGCAGTTCTTGAAGGTCCTCCAGGAAGCTCTGCTGAAAGGAGCCTCGCAGCAAGCCGGGCTTCATCTGCCAATACGTAACGACGTCGCGGGTAGCGGGGAGGGTGTGTGTCAGCACAAACAGTTTCGGAACCCATCCCCACAAGGTGATTGGATCCCCTGACTTGGCGAAGTAGCTGATAACTTGGCAAGGCGCGCAGGCAAATCCCCCTTCCTCCGCCGTCATCCATGCTTCGGAGTTAAACGCCAGTATCGTATCCCTTCCGCGGGCCAGGCCAGGGAGAACGAGCGCCCCGAAAACGAACACCAACACTGTCCAAACGATCTGCTTCCGGGAATGACCGGCCTCCGCTGAAGCGTCCCTGAGAAGGTGAGCCATTGCCCGAACCCCCATCAGGCTCACCGGGAAAATCAAGAACATCAAGTAGTGCCGGAGAAGGATGTGTGGCCGATAAACCGCGTAGACGCTGGCGGCCAGCAGCAACAGCGCGACGAAATCATGGAAAGAGAATCGATTGCCCAGGCGTTGAATCCACGTTCGTCCATCCCCGCGCGTACGCACGTAGCAGGAAGCGCACACCGCGCAAAGAAGGAAGCCCAGAATTCCGCCCTCATACCATTTGAGATCTCCGTTGTTCAGCACGTACACAAGCAGGTCTTTGGATGACGGAGGAGGGGACTGGTTCGCATAAATCAGGTTCGCGGCGAGATAGGATCGTTCAAAAGCAGGGAACGCGCCTAACAGGACCAGCAAGGAAAGAAATAAGATGACACCGCCCGCGAAACCCGCCGCGATGGAAACACTGCGGCGCCAGCTACTCTCCGGACGCCGTAGGAAAACGTGCGCCACTCCCGCAATCGCAAGGACGGCCGCCATGGGCCCGGCTTGCAGTTTCGCCAAAGGGATGAGAACCACAAGCACTCCGATTCCGATTTCTCGAAGCCGGTTGGGCTGTTGTGTAATGTCCACCATTAGCAGCCATGTAGCGGCCGCGATGAGAAACAACGGCACGCATTCGCTGGAATAGTGCAGAAAGTCCGGGCTCCGGAAGCCCATCGCTGCCGCCAGTAGAGGAAGGGGCATGAGGCGCGCAATCCAGTCGTCGATGAACAAACGAGCTATGCGATAGACGACCGCGATGGCACCTCCTGCACAGATCATGTTCATGAAATGGGCAGTCGCGTAATCAAGCGGAAACCCCAGAATGTTCAGAACAGTAAGAGCATAAAAGTTCAAGGGTCCGCTGGTCCCACCATTCACCGATCGCCAGAACACTGGATAGTGGCGGAGCTTCGCCGCGCCGGCCAGAAACATGCTTTCGTCCACGTTGAGTTCGCCCGCCAGAAACGTCGGCAGCCGTACTAGGAACAAAGCGAGAACCAGTAGCAGACAATACAGCCACGGCGGAATCAGGCGGCTGGCATTCGGCCGCGCCCGCGGATTCGTCAGAAATGCCACACCGCACAGCAAAGCGAGAAGAACGGTATAAAGAACCAGCTGATAGCCGTCGATGTCTCCGATCCTCGTGCTATGTGCTACGACGATCCGGCTATATGATTCCGCCAGCGGTCTCAAGGCAAAACTGGACCTCTCCATGGAAGGAAGGGGCGCTCCTACAAAATCCCGCCGATTTCGTGCGTGTGCCGCAGCATGCCCGTAAAGGTCATCGACAGGAACAGATCGGGCTTGCCCCACTTGGCGTCGAATTCCTTGGTGGGCGCCTCCGCGGCCACGTCGCTGAGCCCCTTGCCCTGGCGGATCATCGTCTGAACGCGCTCTTTCACGGTGACCAGCATGTCGTGCTCGGCTTGCAAATCGGCTTTCGTCTGCACGGGACCCGCGCCGGGCACGATGCGCGTGTTCTCGTTCGCCACTTTCAGCAGAGCGGCGGTGGCGTCGATCATTCCGCCGATCCAGCCGCCGGTCGAATAATCCATGATCGGGTAGCGGCCCACCGACAAGTCATCGCTCACCATCAGAATATTCGCACCCGGGAAGAACACATAGATGTCGCCGTTGGTGTGCCCCGGTGGTAGCGGGCCGTATTCGATGACCTCTTTCCCGAAGGTCAATTTGCCGGGCGCGGTGATCACTTCCGACGGAATCGCTTCCGGCGGCCGCGGTTGATACGTCCGGTTCTGCGCTTCCACCAACACCGTCGTGCTCAACCAGCGCTTCGTATTCAGGCTCGCCATGATCTTGGCGCCGCTCTTGCCCAGCGCTTCGTTCGAACCCGTGTGGTCCAGATGCCAATGCGTGTTGAAGAGCACGCGCACGCTTCGCCCGCTGCCTTGCTCGGCCACCACTTTCAATAGCTCAGCCGAGCGGTCCGGCAGCCCGCCGTCCACCATCAGCAAGCCATCGTCGGCAATCACCAGCATGACGTTGGCGCCAGCACCGGTAATCTCCACCAGGTTGTCAGCGAGCTTGATGGCGGCGATTGGCGCAGGTCCGCGTTGAGCGCGCACCAGCATGGCGGACGCGCCCAGAAAGGATCTCAAAACGCCTCGCCGAGTCACCATGAGCATAGTCTAGCGTGATACATTGAGACGGAGTTTTCCAGGAGGGAAAGGGTCAGATGCATCGGCAGTTGGCGCCGATTTTCCTTGCGTGGCTTGCTGCCGGGTTACTGTACGCCTCCGACGAACAAGTCCAGGTGAACCGCGCGCTCCTCGATAAATACTGCGTCACTTGCCACAACCAGCGCACTAAGACCGCCGGCCTGATGCTCGACAAGCTGTCGCTCGACCGCGTGCCCGAGGACGCCGAAACCTGGGAAAAGGTCATCCGCAAATTGCACGGCCGCATGATGCCCCCGCCGGGATTGCCGCGCCCGGACGACGCCGCGATTGACGGCCTGGCGTCGTGGCTGGAGGACACGATCGATCGCGCCGCCGCGGCTCACCCGCGCCCCGGCTACGTGATGCTGCACCGGCTGAACCGCACCGAATACGGCAACGCCATCCGCGATCTGCTGGATCTCACCGGCACGGACGTCGCCGCGATGCTTCCTTCCGACGACGATAGCGACGGCTTCGACAACGTCGCCAGCGTGCTGAGAGAATCGCCCGCGTTCATCGAAGGCTACATCGGCGCCGCGCGCGAAGCTGCACGCCTGGCTGTCGGCGATCCAACGTCGCCCATTGGCGCGGAAGTCTACCGCACGCTCGGTGGCGCCCCCCAGCACGTCCACATCGAAGGCATGCCCCTCGGCACGCGCGGCGGACTGCTAGTGCATCATTACTTCCCGCTCGACGGCGAATACAAATTCGACATCACGCTGCGCCAGAGCCAGATTTACGTCAAAGGCCTGGAATTCCCGCACACGTTGATTCTCGCGATCGACGGCCAGCGGGTGTTCGAACGCTCGCTCGGCGGCCCCGAGGATCTGAAGGCGCAGGATCAGGAGCTGGCCACCGCCGCGCAGGCCATTCAAGCACGCTTCAAGAACCTGCGCTTCCGCGTCAACGCCGGCCCGCACACTGTCGCCGTCACGTTTCTCGCGCGCTCCTTCGCCGAAAGCGACGAGGTGCTGGAGCCTTACACGCGCGAGTTCGGCCCCAGCGGCGGCATGAACGGCGTTCCGGCGGTCGAAAAGATGGAGATCATGGGGCCGTACAAAGCCGCCGGCCCTGGCGACACGCCTTCGCGCCGCCGCATTTTCATCTGCCATCCCGCGAACGAAAGCGAAGAGTTGCCCTGCGCCCGCAAAATCCTGACCGCCATCGAAACCCGCGCCTTCCGCCGCCCGGTGACCGGCGCCGACCTCGAAACTCCGCTCAGCTTCTATCAAAAGGGCCGCAACCAGGGCGGCTTCGAAAAAGGAATTGAAAGCGCGCTTACCTATGTCCTGGCGAGCCCGAAGTTTTTGTATCGCGCCGAGACCGATCCCGCGAAACTCCCGCCCGGCTCCAACCATCCGCTTACCGAACTGGAGCTGGCCTCCCGCCTTTCCTTCTACTTATGGAGCAGCGTTCCCGACCAGCAATTGCTGGATCTTGCGCAACAGGGGCAGCTAAAGGATCCCGCCGCCCTGGAGCACCAGGTGCGCCGCATGCTGGCCGACCAGAAGTCCGACGCTCTGGTTACCAACTTCTTCATGGAATGGCTGCGGCTGCGCGACTTGGCTTCGTTTGATCCCGATACCTCCGAGTACCCTAACTTCGAGGAAGACCTGCGCGCCGCGCTCCAGAAAGAAATCGAGCTGTTCACCGGCAGCATCGTGCGCGAAGATCGCAGCGTACTCGACTTGCTCAGCGCCAATTACACTTTCGTCAACGAGCGCTTGGCGCTGCACTACGGAATCCCCGGTATTCGCGGCCAGCAGTTCCGACGCGTCACCCTCGCCGATCCCAACCGCTGGGGACTGCTGGGCAAAGGCAGCGTGCTGGCCGTGACGTCCTACGGCAACCGCACCTCGCCGGTGCTGCGCGGCCGTTGGATTCTCGAAAATCTCATGGGCACGCCGCCGCCGCTTCCTCCGCCGAACGTTCCCGCGCTCAAGGAAAATCAGGCGGGCGCGAAACAGCTTTCCGTGCGGCAGTTGCTCGAACAGCACCGCCACAATCCGCCCTGCTCAACGTGTCACCAGCTCATCGACCCACCGGGATTCGCTCTAGAAAACTTCGACGCCGTCGGTGCGTGGCGTAACAAGGATCACGGTGTGCCCGTCGACGCGGGGGGTAAGCTGGTCGACGGAACCGAAGTGAACGGCCCGGCCGCGCTGCGCGAAGCCCTGCTGCGGCGCCCCCAACAATTCGTCGGCACGATGACCGAAAAGCTCATGACCTACGCGCTCGGCCGCAGCATCGTCTACACCGACATGCCCACGGTGCGTGCGGTGGTGCGTGAAGCCGCGCGCGACAACTACAGATTCTCGGCGCTGGTGCGCGCGATCGTTGAAAGCGCGCCGTTCCAGATGCGCAGGGTTCCAGGAGGCGCGAACCCGTCCGGAGCGGAACTAGCCGCCAAACAATAAAGGAGACTCATGGAAGCCACGATTGCAAATCTCGTAAGCCGTTTCGAAAAAGGATCGCTGTCGCGCCGCGAACTGGTGCAAGCCCTTACGATGCTGACCGCCGCCGGCGCCGCATCACAGTTACAGGGCCAGGAGGCCCAAGGCCTGCAAGGCGTAAAGATCGACCACATCAGCATCCAGGTCACCGATCTGCCCCGCGCCGTCGCCTTCTATGAAAAGATCTTCGGGCTAAAAGTATTGAGCGAAGACAAGCCCAACGAAATCGTGCGCCTGGGCGCGACCAAGATCATCGTCTCGCTCCACCACAAAGCCCCGACCGGCATCGTGGACCACTTCGCCATCGGTGTCGAGAACTTCAACCGCCAGGCCGTGACCGAGAAACTGAAAGCGCTCGGCGTGGAGACGAGCAACAACCTCGACGCCGGGTTCCACATTGTAGACCCTGAAGGCATGAACGTCCAGATCATGCCGGCGTGAGCATCCTCATGACGCCAATCCCTGCGGCTTTATAATAAGAGTTGCTGTTGGAGTTTGAATGGGACTCGCGAAAAGCCACCGCAAATCTGGCCAAACACAGAGTGTCGTTCGAAGAAGCTGCGACGGCCTTCGGCGACCCTCTCGGCTGGGTTGTGACCGACCCGCGTCATTCGTCGGGCGAGGAACGGTTCGTTTTGCTGGGGCTTTCACGAAATCGGTCGGTTGATTGCTGTAATGTACACTGACCGGGGCGACGCCATTCGCATCATCAGCGCGCGGCGCGCTACCAGCCGTGAGCGAAGGGCCTATGAAGAAACAAATCAGTAAGGACAAGCTTCGGAAGGCCGTCGACCTCGACGAGATCTTGCCTGAATACGACTTCCGGCACGCTTCGCATAACAAGTATGCGAAGCGTTATGCGGCGGGCAGCGCTGTAGTGGTGCTCGAACCTGACGTCGCCGCTGCGTTCCCAACTTCGGGAGATGCCAACGAGGCACTGCGGGCGTTAGCGGGAATCATCCAGCGACATCATACTCGCCGTCCGCGATAGTATCCCGAACCGGTATGGGTGTGGCCTCTACCGCACCGGCAAAAACCGCTGCACCCGCTCGCCTGCGAACACTTCGCCGGTATAGATGATCCCCTTGGAATCCACCGCGATCATGTGCAGTCCGAAGAACTGGCCGCCGTTTTCGCCCATGCTCCCCATCTGGCCCACAATCTTCCCGTCTTCGCGGTTGATGAAATAGATGTGGTTATTGGTGAGATCGGAAATGTAGAGGAACTTCTGCGCCTTGTCGGGCGAGAACATCACGCCGCCCGTGGACCCGCCCACGCCCGTCATCGGCTTGATGACGAATTCCTTCAGGTACTTCCCTTCCTTGGTGAACACCTGAATGCGATTTGCCATGCGATCGGCCGCATACACCAGACCGTCGTGCGAAATGTTCAGCGTCAGGTGCCCGCGAAACTCCTTCGGCTCCGGCCCGCCCGGCGTGTACTCCCGATCCTTGTCGTCCGTGCTCATCTCCGACAGCTTGTGCCCGTAGGCGCCCCAGCCGCGCTTGAACTGAAGAGTGTCCAGATCGAACACCATCACGCGCCCACCCAGGTAATTGTCGGAGGCGTACATTTCGTGAGCCGGTTCATCCAACCGGATCTCTTCGAGGCCCCCGACGATCATGGGCGTGGTCGGCGGATACTTTTCGCGAAACGCCTTGATCGCCGCTTCCCGAGCAGCCATAGCCGCTGGATCGGGCCGCGGACGTCCGCCCGGAGGCGTCAGGAATCCCGCAACCGGACCGCGGCTCCCGTGCCCCGGAATGTGTGCTGAAGTCGGCGGTGCACCACCGCCCCCGCCGCCCGGCACCTTGTCCGGCGTTCGCGGCACTTCGCCCACCAGCTTGCCGGTCTTCTCATCGTACTTGCGCACCGTGTCCTGCCCGAGATAAGCGAAGCCTTTGCTGTCCACCGCCATGCCGTGCCCTTGCGGCGCGTCAAACGAACCGATCACATTGCCGTCCTTGTCGATGTGAATCATCGAGGGCGGCCGCACGCAGCAATCGGCCACCGGAGGAGTCAACTCGGCTTCCAATTCGATATCGGTCAAATCGTCCGGGCGATCGTAGACCCAAACGGTGTCGTCGTTGGCGACGGCCAATCCCGTGACGCCGCCCATCTTCCATTTGTTGGGCAGCGGCCTGGGCCAGTCCGGATCGAACTTGAACTTAGGCGCGGCCGGTTCCTGCGCGCCCGGCAAGACGAACACGCCCAGCAGTACAAGTCCGGCGAACAACGCGATGACACCGGTCCATAGGCCCCGATTGCGATGCATGAATGCTCTCCTCATGTGGTTGTGGCGAATCCTGGAGAATTATACGCCAGCGCGCACCGCGCGGCATTGGCCCTAAAGAGGCATGGCCGCTAAGCCATCACGCCCCGGGCCTGCAACTCCGCCCGCAACTCCACGCGGCGAGCATCGTTCAAGCCCAACGCGACGACTGTCGCCCGGCCCACCGGCGACGTTCCCTCGATGCGCGCGCCGCGCAGCTCAAAATGGTTGGACCAGCGGTCCCAGCGCGGATGAAACAACGGCACCGCATCGCCTCGCTCCGGATCGATGCCGGTGAGGTTCGGCCCTTTGCGCAGCGTGCAGCGATGACACGCCAGCGCCAGATTGTCGGGGTGATCGGAGCCATGCTGTTTCTGCGAAACAACGAACTGGACCTGGTGCGCCAGGTCCGTGTATTTCTGATCGAGGCCGCAGTATTCGCACCGGTTGGCCGCCCGTTCCCGGACGATATCGTGCGCGGCCGGCTGCATCGCTAACGTACGCTCGCCTCCAGTTGCCGTTGGGCTTTGAGCTTGAGAATCGCGATGAAATCGGTGGCGTTGATGAGCGCCTCGTACTCGCTTCGCTCGTCGTCGTTCAGCAGGCCGTCGTTGGCGCGCTCCGCCAACTGGTCCACGCGGGTCTGAATCGCCGGCGCAATGCGGTATTCGGCGACGCGCCGGGCGGATTCGGCGTCCAGGCACTGCGTGAGCGGACCGAGGATGCCTTCCAGTAACGAGGTTACATTCCCTTCGCTCATAGGCATCACGATACCACGGCCTGTGATAGCTTTAAAGGGCGTATTGAGGGAGCGCCTTCTCCGCCGCCCCGCCCTGCGCGGGGGAAATTTGCGTGTTTACGCGCGTAACAGTTGGGGAATGCGTTCGAAGTGCTGATCCCGAGAGACGAGATGAAGATCATGCTGCAGCACCAGCGCCGCAATCCATAGATCATTGTCAGGCACTGGTGTTCCCGCGCGCTTGAGCTGCGCAAACAGCCGCGCATATTGTTCCGCTGTTTCCCGGTTTGGCAGTAGTACGTCCACTGTGGGCTTGGTCATGAACGACTGAAAAAGCAGTTCGTTCTTATGCCGCTGCGCCCCTCCATAGAATCCGGCTTTGATCTCGCCCAGAACGATCAGCGGAATCCACACTTCATCGCACGCACCCAATAAATCCGCCAATGCCGAGTCGCCCTGGAACAGGTCGGTCAGGCGATTGGTGTCCAGCGCGACCCTCACTTCCACTTGTCCCAATCAACTTGGCGTTGCGCAGCGATAACGTCGTCGAAAGCTGGGTCGGGTGTCCATCGACCGACGAGGTCGGAGAAGTCGGCACGCTTCGCCCTCCCAACCGTGGCACGCGTGAGTTCGTCTACGATCACTTGGTTCAGACTTCGACCCAACTGCGCCGCCTTCTTACGTAGAGCCTGATCGACCTCTTGGGGGACACCACGTATCGTATAGTGAGCGGGCTTTGCATGCACCTTCATGAATGCATGATAGCATCCTATGCATGCATTGAGCCTGGCCAAGCCTGCCCCCTGAACTTGCGCATCCGCCTGTGATAGCTTTAAAGGGCGTATTGAGGAAGGAGGCAGGCTTCATGTTCATCACTAAGAAGCACCTTTCCCGCCGCACCGTCCTCCGCGGCATGGGCGTAACGCTGGCCCTGCCCTGGCTCGACGCCATGCTCCCGGCGCAGACCCCGATCGCCAAGACCGCCGCTAAAGGGGCCACGCACCTGGGCTTCGTCTACTTTCCGCACGGCGCCGTCATGGACAAATGGACGCCCGCCAAAGAAGGCGCGGGCTTCGAGTTCACTCCCATCCTGAAGCCGTTGGAACCCCACCGGAAATACTTGACTGTCGTCAGCGGCCTCGGCAATCGTGCGGCGGATGGCTCCGCGGTCCATGCCACCGCGCCCGGCACATGGTTGAGCGGCGTCGCCCCGCGGCCCACGCATGAACCCTACGCCGGAGTCACCGTGGACCAGATCGCGGCGCTGCACATCGGACAGGACACGCCGCTGCCTTCGCTCGAGCTGACCACCGAGGACCGGTCCTCGAGCGGCAGCGCCTGCGACCGCGAATACGGCTGCAGCTACGCCAACACCATCTCCTTCCGCACGCCCACTACGCCGCTGCCGATGGAGTACGATCCGCACAAAGTCTTTGAGGTCCTTTTCGGCCAGGGCGCGACCGCCGAAGAGCGCCGCGCGCGCAGCGAAGAGTTCGGCAGCATTCTCGACGCGGTGACACACGACGCCGCCACCCTCGGCAACACGCTCTCCGCGCAAGATAAATCGAAGCTCGGCGATTACCTGGAAAGCATCCGCGAGATCGAGCGCCGTCTCCAGCGCATGGGCAAGGGCGTGAGCGCGAACCTGGCGCTGCCCGACATCGCGCCGGGCGTTCCCGAAGCCTTCGAGGAGCGCATCGACCTGATGTTCGATATGGCCGCGCTCGCGTTCCAGGCCAACATCACGCGCATCTTCTCCATGATGATGACGCGTGAGGCCAGCAACCTGACTTATGGCCAGATCGGCGTGCCGGACGCCTTCCATCCGGTGTCGCATCACCAGAACAACCCGCAAAAGCTGGAGCGGCTGGCGAAGATCCAGACCTATCACAGCAAGATCTTCGCCCGATTCGTGGCGAAGCTGGACAAAATGCCCGACGGCGACGGCTCCATGCTGGATCATTCGCTGCTGCTCTACGGCAGCAACATGAGCAACAGCAATTTGCACAATCATTTTCCGCTACCGGTTTCGCTGGTTGGTGGAGCCTGCGGACGCGTGAAGGGCAACCAGCATCTGCGCTTCACCGATCACACGCCAATGGCCAATGTGCTGCTTTCGGTTCTCGATCGCACCGGCATCCCGCTCGAAAAGATCGGCGACAGCACCGGCGAAATCGCGGAGATCTGACATGCGTGCATGGTTGTTGCTGGCGGCGGCGATCCCGCTGCTTTCGCAGAACGCGGAGCTCAAGAACGATCCCGACGGCACGACGCCGCTCATGTGGGCCGTTCATAATAATGACCTGCAACAGGCCGGGAAACTGATCCGCGAAGGCGCGAACGTCGCTGCCAAAAACGACTACGGCGCGACGGCGATGTCCGAAGCCGCGATCATCGCGAACCCAGCCATGCTGGAGCTGCTGCTCAAGTCCGGCGCGGACGTCAACGCGCCCGGCGCCGACGGCCAGACTCCGCTGATGGTCGTGGCGCGCACCGGCAAGGTCGAAGCGGCGCGGCTGCTGATTGGCCACGGCGCGAACGTCAACGCCAAGGAAAGCTACCACGGCCAGACGGCTCTGATGTGGGCCGTCGACGAAGGCCAGCCGGGCATGGTGAAGGAGCTGATCGCGCACGGCGCTGAATTGAACGCGCGTTCCACCGTGAACAACTGGGAACGCGACGTCACCGCCGAGCCGCGCCGCAAGTACATGCCTCGCGGTGGTTGGACGCCGCTGCTCTTCGCCGCGCGCCAGGGGTGCCTGGAATGCGCGAGGATTCTGGTCGGAGCCGGCGCGGATAAGAACCTCCAGGATCCCGACGGCGTCAGCCCGATGATCACCGCCATCGTGAACGGGCACTACGATGTGGCAGCGTATCTGATCGAGCAGGGCGCCGACGTGAATCTGCCCGATCATTGGGGACGCAGTGCGCTATGGGCCGCCGTCGACATGCACACCATGCCGCACTCGGGCCGGCCGGATGTGGTCGAGCCGGATTCGGTGTCGAGCACGGACCTGTTGAAACTGGTGCTCGCGCATACCGCCGACGTGAACGTGCAACTGGCCCTCTTCCCGCCCTATCGATCGCTCGCCGATCGCGGCAGCGACAACATTCTTACCATCGGCGCGACGCCGTTGCTGCGAGCTGCGAAAGCCGGCGACACAGAAGCCATTCGCTGGCTGTTAGCCAAAGGCGCGGATCCGAATCTCGCCACCGACACCGGCGTCACGCCGCTGATGGCCGCCGCAGGCCTGGGCTCGCGCGATTCCGACACGCGCGGCCGCTTCAAGACCGAAAGCGAAGCCATCGAATCCTGCAAGATCCTGCTCGCTGCCGGCGCGAAGATCAACGCCGTGGACGGACGCGGCCAAACCGCGCTGCATGGCGCGGCGTTCTGGGGCGACAACCAGCTTGTCCAGTTCCTGGCCGATCATGGCGCGAAACTGGATGCTAAAGACGCCCGTGGTATGACCCCGATCGACTCGGCGATGGGACGCGCCGGCGGCAACGGCTTCGGCGGCAATCGCATCGACGTCCACAAGGACACAGCGGAGTTGCTGAAGAAGTTGATGGCAGCAGCCGGAACAGCGTCCGGCTCGAAGTAAACTACTCGGCCGCAGAAGATGCGTTCGCGTTCAGCGGCTCCAACACCGGAACCTCGATCTGGAACTGCTTGCGCGAATACGTCTTGGTGTGGGCCTTGCGGTTGCGGAAGTACGGCTCCAGGCGCTCCAAAGCGCGATGCATGCTGGTGATGACGTGCTCGCGCATGGCGGCCGCCGAAGCATCTTTGTCGTTGCCCACCAGTACGCCGATCAGGTCCTGGTGTCTGCGCGACGGGTGCCCGTTGCTGATCGTTTTGCCGACGCACAGCCAGGTGGAAGACAGCGCCCGGGTCTTCTCAATGGCGTCGCACAGCGCCGGGCAGCGCGTACATTCGGCGATGCGGCGATGCAGTTTTTCGTGGAGATTCAGGTAGTAGAAGCGGCTGCCGTCCTCTTGCGAGCGCAGCGCATCCACGCGAACAGCGAGCTTCGACAGTTCCGACCGTTCCTCGGCGGTGGCAATTTCGGTGAACAGACGCGCGGCCTCTACCTCCAACGCCTCGCGCACCAGGTATTGCCCGCGCACGTCTTCGCGCGTTGGAATGCGCACACGGGTACCGGCACGCGGCCTGCTTTCCAGCAGCCCTTCAAACTCCAGGCGCAGGAAGGCTTCAGAAACGGGAAGAAAACTCATGCCTAACTCGGCGGCTACCTTGCGTCGCGAGATGACCTGGCCAATGGCCACCTCACCGCGAAGAATCCTCTCGCGAATGATGACATAGGCCTCACCCGCCAAGTCAGAGGCTCCAGAGGAGCGATCCTTCATAAATCCCCAGTATTACTGCTTACCGTAGGTCGGTAAATCGCTCCTATGTTAGCACCTTCCGCCTCCCGGTGGGGCCATGCTATGATCGGGCTTCCTGTCAATTTTTGGACGGGAACCGACCCTAACGGAGGGTGCCTTATGGCAACAACCCAGGCTCCACGGCACACGGCCCAGGCGCCGGCGAGCGTGGAACAACATCTGGCGTTCGAACTGGCGCGGGTGGTGGAAGAAGCCGCCGTGGCAGCGGCGCGCACCATGGGACAAGGCGACCGTCCCGGATCCGACCAGGCCGCGGTGCAGGCGATGCGCCGCGCCTTTGAAGACGTTCCTATCGCCGGCAACATCGTCATCGGCGAAGGCGAGCGCGATGAAGCGCCCATGCTGTACATCGGGGAGCGCGTCGGAGCACCGTCGCCCGCCGGGATCGAATTTCCAGCCATCGACATCGCCGTGGATCCGCTGGAAGGCACCAATCTGTGCGCCACCGGCGCGAACAACTCCATCGCAGTGCTGGCGGCGTCGGAAGCTGGAGGGCTGCTGCACGCGCCCGACTGCTACATGGAGAAGATCATCGCCGGGCCCGGCTGCCAGGGCGCTTTGGACATCGACGCGCCGGTAAAAGACAACCTGAAAGCCATCGCCAAGCGCCTGGACCGCTACGTCGAGGACCTGGTGGTGATGGTTCTCGACCGCCCGCGGCACGAGAAACTCATCGAGGATATTCGCGAGGCCGGCGCGCGCATCCGGCTGATCGGCGACGGCGACCTTTCGGCCGGCATCGCTGCGGCCGTGCGGGGGGCGGGCGTGCACGCGGTGATGGGAATCGGCGGAGCTCCGGAAGGCGTGATTACCGCCGCGGCCATGCGCTGCCTGCACGGCGAGATGGTGGGAAGGCTGGTAGTGGACGGCCGCGAGATGGAAGAGCGGATGGAGCGCATGGGCATCAGCGATCCGCAGAAGATTTATCGCGCCGAAGACCTGGCGCCGGGGCAGCGAATCATCTTCGCCGCTTGCGGCGTCACGCCAGGCAACCTGCTGCAAGGTGTCCGCTTCTTCGGCGATGGCTACCGGACGCATTCGCTGGTGATGACTTCGAAGCCGAATGAAGTGAGCTTCCGCGATACCGTGCATTTGAACCGCAAGCCCGACCGGCGCGGCGTGCGGTTGTACTAGTTCAGTCTCCCGAGCCATCGATGGATGGCCTCCATCTGCTGCGTCACTTGCGCGCGGTCCTCGGCTTCGGGCGCGTGGTGCAGGTACATCTCGAAATCGCTGCGCGCTCCGCGGTATTGCTTCAACTTCAGGCGGGCCACGCCCCGCGCCTTATAGTAGTCGGCGTTGGATGGGAAAGCCTCCAGCAGCAGATCCATCACCTGGGCCATTTTGGCGTACTGTTTGTTGCGGAAATAAGCGGCACGCAGGTTGTTGAGCATGCGCACCAGGATGTATCGGGCGCCAACCGGCGCGAGCGCGGACGGCTCCACTTCCGATCGCGTAATGCGCCGCGCGATCTGGCGGCAATCCTGAGACGTTAGCAGCTTGCCGGCATGGAAAGGATCGATGTAGGTCGAGTAGCGGCCGTCGTCGTATTCGACGATGAAGTGTCCAGGAAGACCGATGCCGGCCACCGGCCGGTCCAGGCGCCGCGCCACTTCGATGTAAACCACCGATAGCGCGATGGGAATGCCGGTTCTGAGGTCCAGCACATAGTTCAGGCAACTGTTGCGCGGGTTGTGGTAGTCGCGCTCGTTGCCGTGGAATTTGAGTTCTTCAAACAGGTATTGATTCATGGCGCGAACGAAGTCAGCGCCTTCGGCGGATGCGGGCAGCCGCGTGGCCAACTCGGAAGCGAAGCGGTCCAGAATTTCGAGCGAAGGCCCGGGATCGAGGCCCGGCGATTCGATGCGGGCCATTTCCAGTGCCGCGGCATCCAAGGGCACGCCACGTTGATCCTGAAGTGCCGCCCGCAGCAACTGCATCCTAGGTGTCGCGCCCCTTTCGAATCGACAGTCCTCGCAAGGCCACTTGCACGGACAGCACCTCGGCGCCGGCTTCGGCGATGGCTCGCGATACGCGCTCTGCTCCGCCGCGCTCCACCAGAAAGAAGACGCATCCGCCGCCGCCCGCGCCACAAACTTTTCCGCCGGTGGCTCCGGCGCGGCGCGCGATCTTCACCAGATCGTCGATAGCGGGCGTGCTGATGCGCGGCGTGTTCTTGCGGCGGTGCGACCATTCTTCGCGAATCAGGCGGCCTACTTCGGGCCAGTCGGCTCTTTCGAGAGCGGTGCGCATGGCGCTGGCGATGGCCGCGATCTGGCCGATGTTGCGCTGCACTTTCCGGCTGCCGTCGATGTAGGCCTTGGTGACTTCCCAGTTGTTGATGCCGGAGTCGCGCGGCGCGCCGGTGTAACACAGCACGATGCGCTGGTTGAAATCTTCGGCATCCACCGCAATGGCGACGCGGCGGATGCAGCCGGGCTCCAGTTCGATGGCGCTGACACCGCCGTAGAGCGCCGGATAGTAATCCTGCACGCCGGTAGGGACGCGGATGATTTGCGCTTCGACGTCCTGGGCGATTTTGCGAAGCGCCTCCAGATTGTGACTCGCGCCGGTCAGGCGGCTGAGCGCGCCGGAGACCGCGATCATCAGCGCCGAAGACCCCGCGATGCCCGCGCCCGCGGGAGCTTCGGAATCCGTCCGAAGTCGCAGACCGGTTTGGGGGCGGAAGAAGCGGACCAGGCAAGCGGGCAGTGGCAGGCGGGTGCGGCCCGCGGCGTCGAGTTCGGGCAAGGAAGAAAAGCTCTGCGCGGCGTTGAGATCTTTCGAGCGGAGTTCGATTTCCGGCGAGTCCAGCGTGTCGATCGTGCAGCGGGTCCAGCGGTTGATGGCGAAATTGAGTGTGACGGCGCCCGGGTGGTAGAGGTAAAGCGGCCAAATGTCGAGGGTTCCGCCGGCCAAATCCACACGGCAGGGAGCCTCGGAGAGGATTTTCATTGGAAAGTTCTACTATACCGCTGGAGGTATTGAGAATCGCGCTTCCCTGCCGATAGAAGAGTGGGAACGATGGGGAAGAAGTACGCCTGTTTGGTAGCGGTTTGGGCGGTTGCCGCGTGGGGCCAAGCGCCTCCGACGACGCCTGCAAAAGCGGTGACGCCAGCTCCGACGACAACCGCGTCTGAACCACCTGCCGCAGCATCCGCTCCACCTGCAATGGGGGCGACGCCGGCCGCACCCCCGGTTCAAAAGCCGGACGAAGTCAAATCGGCCATGACAGAGGCGCTCCTCAAACAGCGGGCTTCGGTCATCCGGCAAGTTGCCTCGGTGATGGGGAAGGCGCCTACGCCGTCCGCCTCCTTCTTTATGGTTCCGTGGGTGGAATCTCCAGTGCCGTTCAACCTGCCACCCTGCGATCCCATACCGGCTGCGCAGCTCGACAAACTCGTCGAGGAAAGCGCTCAGCAGGCGGGTCTAAGGCCGGATTTGGTTCGCGCGGTAATCGAGCAGGAATCGGGCGCGCGGCCGTGCGCAGTTTCCTGGAAGGGAGCGCAGGGCTTGATGCAACTGATGCCGGCGACGTCGGAATCGTTTGGCGTGCGGGACCCGTTCGATCCGCGGCAAAACGTCGACGCCGGGACCAAACTGCTCAAGCAACTGCTTACCAAGTACAACAACGATGTGAGCCTGGCGTTGGCGGCTTATAACGCCGGCGAAGGCCGTGTGGACCGGGAGGGCGGAGTGCCGCAGATCCCGGAGACGGTCAATTACGTCAACAGTATCCAGTCGAAACTACCTCCCCAAAAGGCCCCTTAAGCTTTCGCTCGCTTTTGACGATAAATCATAGGCGGGCTTCGCCTTAGTTCGCCGATAAGTAACGCGTGCCGCCCCCATCCATCAATTCGGATTATCTGATCGCACCGGTGCCTCCCGTGCCGATGTTCGAATCAGGGGACACTGCGGCGTCGGCGGCCACGATCCTGCTGGTGGATGGCGAAGACATCAACCGGCGTCTGCTGAAGGCCATCTTTAAGACCACCCCTTATACCATCCTGGAAGCGAGAAAGGCCTCCGAAGCAATGGCGCTGCTGCAGGCCGAGAAGGTGGATCTGGTAATCGTCGACCTGGTGCTGCCGGAGATGAGCGGGCCGGAGCTGTGCCGCTGGATGAAGGCGCGGCGGCCGACGCAGCTGATTCCGGTGCTGATGCTGACCAGCATCCAGGGAGTGGAGAACGAGATTGTCGGCATATCTTCGGGCGCGGACGAATTTCTCATCAAGCCGCTGCATCCGAGCGTCGTACGGACGCGGGTGCGGGCCATGCTGCGCAATAAGACCTTGATCGACTCGCTGGACGAAGCCGAGACGATTCTTCTGGCACTGGCGCAGGCGGTGGAGCATCGCGACAGATACACCGGCCTGCATTGCCAGCGGCTGGCCGTGGCTTCGGTAATGCTGGGAGAAGCGTTGGGGCTGCCAGGGCCGGATTTGACGGCGCTGTACCGCGGCGGGTACCTGCATGACCTGGGCAAGATCGGGATTCCGGATGCCGTGCTGCTGAAGAACGGACCGCTGACGGTTGCCGAATGGGAGATCATGCGCAGCCATCCGGTCCGCGGCGAAGACATCTGCCGGCCGATGAAAAGCCTGGCGCCGGTTCTGCCAATCATTCGCAGCCATCACGAGAAGTGGGACGGCACGGGTTATCCGGACGGTTTGGCAGGCGAGGACATCCCGCTGCTGGCGCGGATCCTGCAAGTGGCCGATATTTACGACGCGCTGACCACCGAGCGCTCGTACAAGGCGGCGCTCACGCCGCAAGCGGCTCTAGCGGTGATGGAAGAGGAAGCGGCGCGCGGCTGGCGCGATGTGGAGCTGGTCTCGCTGTTCGCCAGCGTGATCGAGAACAAGCCCAACGCCGACTTGACCTCGCTTGAAGCATCGCTCGAGAGCATGCGCAGCGCGGTTTCCAGGTAAGATCAAGCTTTGGCTTGAAGACCCTCGACATTCTGAATCGGGAAATCGTCGCGTGCACGAAGTGTCCGCGGCTGGTGGAGTATCGCGCCGAGGTGGGGCGCGTGAAGCGGCGCGCTTATCGCGATTGGGATTACTGGGCGAAGCCGGTGCCTGGGTTCGGCGATCCGCGCGCGCGGCTGCTGCTGGTGGGTCTGGCGCCAGGGGCGCACGGCGCGAATCGGACGGGGCGGATGTTCACAGGCGACAGTTCGGGTGACTTTCTGTACAAAGCGCTGCACGCGGCCGGGTTTGCATCGCAACCGAACAGCGTCTCGCGCGACGACGGTCTGAAGTTGACCGGCGCCTACATTGGCGCGGCGGTGCGGTGCGCGCCTCCGGATAACAAGCCGTCGACGGAAGAGATTCGCACGTGCCGGCCGTATCTGGAGCGCGAATTGGAGCTGCTCGCCAACGTTCGGGTGGTGCTGGCGCTGGGGCGCGTGGCGTTCGATGTTTATCTCGGCATTCTGCGCGACCAGGGGAAGATCGAGCGGCGCTCGGCGTTCGTGTTTGGGCACGATCAGGAATATCGCACGGGACCCGGCCAGCCATGGCTCATCGCGTCCTATCATCCCAGCCAGCAGAACACGTCGACGGGCAAGCTGACCGAAGCGATGTTCGGCGCGGTGTTGCGGCGGGCTACGCGCCGGGCTTCGGATTGAAGGCGGCCGAGCGCAACAGAACGCCCAGTTTCTTCTTATCCAGCGGCGCGATGTAGGGATTGACCACGTGGATCTTGACGAGCGTGAGCGAGTCCGTCTTTAGCCAGCTTTCGGGAACATCGTGTTCGTAGTAAAGCTCGCCGGCGTGCGTGTAGCGCGCGTGATCGAGGAGCCTGCCGTTGACGTAGAAGTCGATCCGCAGAGGCCCGGTCTGCTTCATGGTTTCTTCGGGCAGGAAGAAGTGCGCAGTGAAGACGTGATGGGCGGGCGAGGCGAGCTGGAACTTCAGCTCGGGTTCGTCCAGGGTCCAGTAGCCGTCTGCTTTGGGATCGCCGGCGAGGACGCCCTTGACGAAGTATTGGTCGGCACCCGGTTTGCCGATGGTCATGGCTTCACCGAAAGCCGCGCTGCCGGCGGTGCTCTTGAGGACGTGGAACTGGATGCTGCGAAGCGTGTCGGAGTTGTCCAGCTCGACGAAGTGGTTGTTTTCGTAGTCGAAGATGTGGTCGTAGTGGCCGAGGTGGTCGAGCGGGATGCGCTGTTCCTTGGGGCCGTTGAGTTCGGTGATGAAGAGATGGTCGTCGCGGTAGAGCAGGCGCAGCAGGAAGACCATGTCGTAGTTGTCGTCGAAGGGCGTGTGAATAAAGAGGATGCGTGCGCCGCGCTCCATGTGGGGGTAGAGCTGGACGAACTGATCGTGCGAAATACGGTAGGACGACTCGCGGCCGTCGGGCGCGATGGGCCAGTGCTTCGCGTTGATCGTGCCTGCAACAGCGGCCGTCGCCAGGAACAGTGCTATGGTTGCGAATCGAGGCACGCCCGTGGGCAGCTTGTCCTTGATTCCCACCAGGAACGCGGCCAAATAAAGCGCAAGTCCGGCCAGTGGGAGATAGAGAACGTAGCCGAGGCGCGTGGGAGTGAATGAAACAGGCAGCAGCGCGATGGGGAAGAACAGCAGGCCGAACCACATGGGCCGCGAGCGCATCCACAGCGCGGCAGCGATCAACACGGCATAGAAGGCCGCGACGCCGAGCGCGGGCAGCGGTGTATCGCGATAGAGAACGTAGCCCAAGTACGTTGCGGTGTTCTCCAGGAAACGGCTCCAGGTGTACACGGGAATGTAGGCCTGATCGGCGGCGAGTCCGGACGAGCCGAGCTTGGCGGGAAGATAGGCGAGGACGACGAGCCCGCCTAACAGCGCCGTGCGGCCTTCGTGAAGCAGCCATCCGACGAGCTCGCGGGGACGGCTCCAAGGCGCGGGATGGAAGATGAGTTCGTAGAGGAGCACCATGACCGGAAGGGACGGCGCCATTTCCTTGGAGTTGAGCGAGCAGACGAGGCAGGCGAGGAACACGATGGTCGCGCCGATGCCGGGGAACGCGCCGCGGCGGCGGATGCGCACGTAGAGGAACAGCGCGAGGAAGTAGAACAGGAAGCAGAAGGCTTCGTAGAGCGAGCCGCCGTTGTAGTAGAGATAATCGAGCTTGCCGTGAAAGGCGAACAGCAGCGCGCCGAGAGCGCCGACTTCGGCCGAGCCGGCGATGCGGCTCATCGCCAGATACGCCAGCCACAGATTCACCAGCATGGCGGCGAAGAAGACGACGTAGAGCGGGTAGGGATTGAAGCCGAACAGCGCGAACATGCCGCGGTAGACGATGCCGCCGAAGGGGCGGTACGAAGGCGTCCAGAAGAGCAGGTTCGCTTTCACGAGATCGGATACGGGCTTGCTCCAATAGCCGTAGAGGTTCATCATGTCGTCGCCGGTGAAGTAGACGAACAAGCCGCGCCAGGTGAAGGCGAGGAAGTAGCAGGCGATGAACGCGCCGGCGATCCAGGCTAACCAGAGGTTCCGTTTGCCGGGTTCGGAAGTCACGGTGCAGAGGGGGCCGAGGCCGGTCTCACTCCTTGCGCCAAACTTGTTGGAGTTTCTCGGCGAATGCGGAGGTGGGTTGAGTGACGCGGTTCGGTTCGGGAGATTGCGGGAGCCGCAATTGCTCGGGGCCGGGCGCAAGGACAGGCGCGGGCCCGCCTACTTCATCCAGGTATTTCGCCTTCTTCAGGATGGACCGGTCGAGCGAAGGGCTGAATCCGGTCCAGTAGCCGTCCACGTGGCGGTCATTGGCGGCGAGGGCGCGCATGCATTCCATCTTGGAATCCAGGTTGTCCAGGTGATGCAGCAGCATGGCTTCGGGAAACAGCGGGACCTTGGGCGAGCCGAATTCGAGTTCGCCGTGATGGCTGATGATCAGGTGTTCCACCAGGACGCGGAGCTTGGGAGGAAACTCGGGGAAGCGCTGGAGCTTATCGTGCAGCAGGCGCAGGCCGATGACGATGTGGCCGAGCAACTGGCCCTCGGTGCTGTAGCCGAAGCTGCGGTCGTAGGTGAGTTCGGCGACCTTGCCGACGTCGTGCAAGATGGCGCCGGTGAGCAGGAGATCCAGGTCGACGTAGTTATAGTGCGCGGCGGTGAGCTGGCACAGGCGGCAGACGGAAAGCACGTGTTCAATCAAGCCGCCCAGATAGGCGTGGTGGACGTGCTTGGCAGCGGGGGCGATGCGATATTTCCGCGCAAGCGGTTCATCGTCGAGGAATGCTTCGAGCAGCCCGCGCAGATGGGGATTCGTGATGCCGGCCACCAATGCGCGCAACTCGGCGAACATTTCCATCGGATCGCGCGTGGACGCGGGGAAGTAGTCGGCGAAATCGACTTCCGAATCCAGGACCTTGGACATCTTGTGGATGGTGAGCTGGGGGCGGTTCTGGAAGATTTGCAGCAGGCCCTTGACCTTGACGAAGTCGTCGCGCTCGAACGTGTCGACCACCTCGGACACGTTGTCCCACATTTTGGCATCCATTTCAGCGGTGCGGTCGCCCAGGAGCATGGACAAATATGGCTCGCCCGATTTCTTCTGGCGCACATCCTTGACGTGGACGAGCAGGGTGGTGTTGAAGACCTGATTAGGCTTGATCTCGTTAAGGTAGGGCGACTTCATGAATATGCGCGCGGCGATTATTGCGAGGAACTGGTAGTGCTGGTGGTGGTTCCTGGAATGGGAACGGCCCACAGTAACTTCTTGTGCCGGGGCTTGCTGGCGACTTCCTTCTTGCTCACCGTTTCGGGTTTGAGTTGGGCCGGATCCACCCAGGCCGTGTCCTGGCCCGGAGCGGCACCGGTGTCGATATAACTGGCTTTGATTTCCAGGAAGGCTTCGCGGCGGAGCTTTGTGAGGTATTCGCGCACGGCCGCGTCCATGCGCGGGGCCAGGATTTTCTCGGTGACTTCGTTCTCCACTTCGGAAAGCTCGGCCTGGCCGGCCTTCTGATGGTCTTCCACGCGCAGGATGAGGAAGCCGTTGTTGGTCTTAATTGGGTCGGTGATGTAGCCCTTGGGCTGGTTCCAGACCAAGTCCTCGAGGTTCTTACTCAACTCACCCTTCTTGAAAGGCGGCAAGGCTCCCATTTCCTTGGAGGTGACGGCGTCGGAGTTATCCCGGGCCATCTCGGCGAAGCGTTCGCCTTTGCGGGCGCGCGCCACCAGATCCTTGGCCTTCTTTTCGGCCGCGGCAACACCGGCGGCATCCTTGCCTTCCGTGGAGATCAGGATCTCGCGCAGAAAGAGCTGCTCCTGGCGGATGAATTCGCTCTTGTGCGCGTTGTAGTACTTCTCCAACTCCTCGTGCTTCACGTTCATGTGGTCGGTGACTTCCTGGCGGATGGCGCGCTGGGTAAGGAGGCGGTTCTTCATGTCCTGACGGAAGTCTTCGTAGGACTCGCCCGTTCCCTGCTTGATGTATTCCTGGAACTTTTCCGGATCGGCGATCTTGGATTCCGACTGGATCTGGGCCAGTTGCTTGGCGACGTCGCTATCGACGTTGATGTTGAGGTCCTTGGCTTTTTGGACCAGGAGCAACTGGTCGATCTTGTCGCGGAGGATATTCTTTTCGCGCTCGGCCAACTGCTGTTCGAGTGCCGCGCCGGAGACATTGGCCTGGCGCAGTCCCTCAATCAATTCCCGCCGGGCGCGGTCCAAGTCGCCGCGCGTAACGATGTCGCCGTTACATTTGGCGACGATTTCCTCGACGACGGACAGATCGGCGGCGACGGTGCAGCCGGCTCCCAGGATCAGGAGAGATACGAACAACTTCATACGTACTATTATGTACGATCGGGCAATCGGCCAGACGGGCCACAGTGGGGTTGTTTCGGCACAGGGCGGCGGGTGATGCGGTCAATGATTGATAAACTAAAAGCGGAAAAGTCCGAGGATTGATGGCGACACCCACCAGTTTGGAAGCTGCGGTCCACCTGGCGCCGGCGCGGGAGGACCTGATACGGGCCTATCGCGCGATGTACATGGCGCGGCGGCTGGACGACCGGGAGATTCTGCTGAAACGGCAGAATCGGATCTATTTTCAGATCAGCGGAGCGGGGCATGAGGCGGTGCAGGCGGCGGCGGGCCTGGTGTTCCGGCCGGGGCACGACTGGTTTTATCTTTATTACCGGGACCGGACGCTGGCGCTGATGCTGGGCCTGACGGCCGAGCAGATGCTGCTGGGCGCGGTGGGTGCGGCCGAGGATCCGTCGTCGGGCGGGCGGCAGATGCCGTCGCACTGGGGCCACGCGGGGCTGCACATCGTGGCGCGGTCGTCGGCCACGGGCACGCAGTATTTGCAGGCCACGGGCTGCGCCCAGGCGCACCGGTTTCTGGATCCGGAATCGGACGAAGTGACGCTGGTTTCGAGCGGCGACGGCGCGACCAGCGAAGGGGAGTTTTGGGAAGCGCTGAACGCGGCGTGCCTGGAGAACCTTCCACTGGTGTTCTTGATTGAAGACAACGGGTACGCCATTTCGGTTCCGGTGGAGAAGCAGACGGCGGGCGGGAATGTGGCGCGGTTGGTGTCGGGCTTTCCGAACCTGAAGCGCGTGGAGGTGGATGGGACGGATGTAATGGCGTCCTATCGCGGGTTGATGGAAGCCGCGGCGTACGCGCGGGCGGGCAACGGTCCGGCGCTGGTGCACGCCACGGTGACGCGGCCGTATTCGCACTCGCTTTCCGACGACGAGCGGGCCTACAAAACGACCGCCGAGCGCGAGGCCGAAGAAGCGCGCGATCCCGTCCTGCGGTTTCCGGAATGGCTGGTGTCGGAGGGAATCCTCGACCGGCACGGGCTGCAGGTTGTGGTGTACGAAGTGGACCGGGAGATCCAGGAGGCGACCGATCGGGTGCTCAAGGCCGATCCACCCCCGAAGGGCTCGGCGCTGCTGCATTTGTACTCCGACAAAGTGGACCCGACGTCGGCGGAGTTCGAAGCCGAGCCGCGGTTCGACGGCGAGCCGCGCACGATGGTGGACGAAATCAACCTGACGCTGCACGAAGAGATGCGGCGGAATGAACGCGTGATCGTGTTTGGCGAGGACGTTGCCGATTGCAGCCGCGAGGCGAACTTGCCGGAAGTGAAGGGCAAGGGCGGAGTGTTTAAAGCGACCTTGGGGCTGCAGATTGAGTTCGGCTCCGAGCGCGTGTTCAACAGCCCGCTGGCCGAGGCCGGGATCATCGGGCGCGCAATCGGGATGGCCGAGCGCGGCATGAAGCCGGTGGTGGAGATTCAGTTCTTCGATTACATCTGGCCGGCGATGATGCAACTGCGCGATGAGCTGGCGACGCTGCGCTGGCGGTCGAACAACGCGTTCAGCGCGCCGGTGGTCGTGCGGGTGGCGATTGGCGGGTATTTGAACGGCGGCGCGATTTATCACAGCCAGTGCGGCGAAGTGCTGTTCACGCACATTCCGGGGCTGCGGGTGGTGATGCCGTCGAACGCGCTGGATGCGTGCGGGCTGCTGCGGACGGCGATGCGGGCGGACGATCCGGTGATGTTCCTGGAGCACAAGCGGCTGTATCGCGAGCCGTACAACCGGTCGCAACATCCGGGGCCGGACTACACGATTCCGTTCGGCAAGGCGAACGTGGTGAAGGTGGGGCAAAGCCTGACAGTGGTGACGTACGGCGCGGTGGTGCAGAAGATGCTGCAGGCCGCGGCGCAGGTGGAACAGCGGTATCCGGACAAGACGATCGAGGTGATCGATCTGCGGACGCTTTCGCCGTACGACTGGGAGGCGATTCGGGCGTCGGTGGAGAAGACCAACCGCGTGATGGTGGCGCACGAGGACTGCCTGTCGTGGGGCTACGGGGCGGAGATCGCGGCGCGCATCGCGAACGAGCTGTTCGACCGGCTGGACGCGCCGGTGGGGCGAGTAGGTGCGCTGGACACGTGGGTGGGATACAATCCGCAGCTCGAGAATGAAATTCTGCCGCAAATGGAGAATTTGGCAGCGGAAGCCGAGCGGCTGATTACGTATTAAATCCGACATTTCTGATCAATCTGTAGTTTTTCTGGCGGTGTCGTGTGTCCGAAAATGGGATTGGGTTCGTTTGGCAATTATATACTTGAATAATACGCGCTCCTGACGTACACTTGAAGTATGGAAGCCGTTAAGCAGCCGCAAACTCTTCAAGAAGCTATAGTTTACTTTTCCGACCAGGAGAACTGCTTGAACTACTTGGTCTCTCGCCGCCCGGAATGGAAGGACGGCGTTGTTTGCCCTACCTGCGGCTCCAAGAAGGTCGGCTTCCTGAAGAACCAACTCCGTTGGCAGTGCAGCAATCGGCATCCGAAGCGGCAGTTCTCCGTGAAGGTCGGAACCATTTTCGAAGACTCTCCACTTGGATTGGACAAGTGGCTCCCGGCGATGTGGCTCATCCTGAACTGCAAGAACGGTGTTAGCTCCTGCGAGATCGCCCGTGCTCTGGACGTGACCCAAAAGACCGCTTGGTTCATGCTGCATCGAATCCGCCTCGCACAGCAAAGCAGGCCGGGAAAGAAACTCGGCAAAAGCGGCAATCCGATTGAAGCCGACGAAACCTATGTTGGCGGCAAACTCATCAACATGCACCTTGATCGACAGACCCGGATGAGAATGGGCAAGAGGCGCACTGGTGGCTTCGAGAGCAAAGCTATCGTCATGGGACTTCTTGAGCGTCACGGCGAGGCGCGAGTAAAAGTGATTCCCAGGAGCCGCGCTTATTACGTTCGCTCCAACGTCGTCGAGAACGTCGAGAAGGGCGCTACTGTCTACACCGATTCGCTGCGATCCTACCGCAACCTTCCCGTCGATGGTTTCGTGCATGAGTTCATCGACCACACCGAATCGTATGTCCGTGATAACGTCCACACCAACAGCTTGGAGAACTTCTGGAGCCTGCTGAAGCGGTCGCTCAAAGGTACCTACGTCAGTGTCGAGCCGTTTCATCTGCAAGCCTACGCCGATGAGCAATGCTTCCGATTCAACCATCGCAAGGCTACTGACGCAGAGCGTTTCGACCTTGGGGTCCGTGAGATCGTCGGCAGGCGATTGACCTACGCCGAACTCACTGGGAAGGAGGGCGAAACGGAGACCGAGTAATCCGTATCGCCTGAAGCGCGGTAGAAAACCAAAACCTAAATAGCTCGGCGCTTCTGTGGCTTGGGCCCCCGCCGATTCGGATTGGCGAGTGCTTTCTTCTTGTACGCTCGTTCGCGCCGTGCAAGGGTGGAGTGTGAAACGGAGAGAATCTGCTGGATGCTTTCGTCGAATCGCTGGAATGCTTCCGGGCCTTCGATGCACTCCGGCAATCGCGTCAGAGGTTTTGTTTTCATACTCTCTTGCTCCTATCATGGCACACGACTCACTGTTGCCGTTTTGGACTTTTCGTTTTGAGCCTGTAGGGAGCTTGCTTCAGGCGTTTCTTGAGGACTTCTGGATACTCCTTAAATACATTTGAATTGACGTCGTCGAGTTTCTCAAAAATCTTCTGGTTCATAACCCAGCAGTGCTCTGTATCGTGACCAGCCACTACTGAAGCCGTTACTCCATCTGTTGAATAGTGACTTTCGAAAGTGTGCAATGCCGTGCGGCTTTTGCCATTGTCAAGATTTGGAAGTGCCTCGTACGCGGACATCAAACACCGTTGAACCACACCGGCAATCAAATCCGCGGGCTGTAAGAGAGTAGTGCTCTTGTCCTGAAAACTGAGCGACCTCAATCTACTCCTGACGCTGTTGCTCTTCTTCTCCCAATCGCCAAACATTTTGGCAATTTCGTGTTGACGATCACCCTTCTCAAAGATGTAAGCCACCTTCTGTGTGTGCCTGCCCTGAATCTCTAAGAGGATCTCTGACGTTCTCGCGACCGACTGTGCACACGCAGAATCAGCTGGGCCATGTACATGAACATGAGGACTTTTGGCAAGGAAAGCGCTGTAAGGCCCTACTTCAAGAGAACCGCTTACGATCAAAACATCAGGACGATTTACGATTGCGCCGAGACGTTTTAAAAAAGCAACGCATGTCGTGTCGCTCCACGACCCCGACCCCAACTGACAACTATCGGTCCCAAAATCTGCAAAGTGAAATACCGCGCCGCCGGTTGCTTTCTGCCAATCGTCCTCGATGGCTTCGCAAACAGCACAATCGGCTACAAATCCACCGAAGGTTATTATCGGATGATCGTTTGCCTTTCCGCTCCCGTCATAGTAAGCGCGTAACGACACGAATATTCCTTTCCGTGCGCGCCCAAAGCAAATGCTCGCCAACTCGCGGACGCTCACCGTCCACCACCAATCCTACGCCCGCAGTCTGGATTAGGCAAGTATATATTTGCCGTTCGTTTGGTAATTTCGTATATGTGACAAACGATGCGATTCACAGTGAATCCTAAAGACCGTTTTTTCCTATTGTGCCTATTATCTGGTATTTTGCTTGCTATTGGCAGTCTAGTGGCCTTCGTAGCTTGGGTGATCCATCACTGCAACGTAGATCCTACGGGATGTCCAATGCCTTGAGGCTTCGGGCGGATTGGCGAGCGCGCGGGGAAGGCGTTCGATGGAAAGGAAATCGAGATCAGCGAGAGTGGTGACCCGGGCGCATCACTCGATGTAGCCGCACTTTGGGCAGATCATGGTTCCGGTAGGGCAGCTTGGCGCGAAGTCGTCCATGGCCGCAGCGCAGCATGGGCAGAGGACGGTCGTGGCAGACGCCTCGAATGCCTTTACGCGCCGCATAACACGACGCACCCAAGAAGAAACGTGTCGCATTTTACAGTAAGACCTGGAATTACGATTTTGGTTTCATTGCGCACGGTGACAGGCGCGATGTTATAAGAAGTTATTTCTAATGTCACCTCGTGACATCGCGATTCATCAGGGCGTGCGGGGCGACTGGCGCGCGGACTGAAGCTGCTGGAGCGCTCGAAGCAGGCGCTGGTATTCGTGGTGCAGGCGCGACTGGTAGCGGTTGAGGAGCGACAGGGCGGAGCTTCCCGCGGCGAGAGCTTCGAAGGCGGCAGCCAATCGGAACTGGTCGTCGACGTCGGTGTAGTTTTGTTCGATCCGGTCGGATTGATCGAGCATCGACTTCATGAGGAGTTCGCTTTCGACGCCGGCGTAGCGCGCAATGCGCCAATTGACGGCGGCGATCTGGTGGACCAAGTCCAGTTCGGGCTTCGAGGCGGGGCGGAAGTGTTCGAGATATTCGCGAAGCTCGGTGTCATACTCCTCTTCGGATTCATGCTGGAGAACGACGGTTTGGGCAGTGAGTCCGTGCTTGAGGGCGTTCGCGGAGGCGGTGCGTTTGCCTTCTTCAGAAACTGGGCCGCGGGATAGGGCGCCGTTGGCGCGGGAAGAGTCGAGCTTGCGTTGTGAGGACGGCATCGATGATCCTTTGCGTAGAGGGTAATGGCCGCGGGTAGTCGTTCGCGGGGGAGCCGTGGGGAAGGTGTTGCTCGGGAATGGGATTCTGTGGCTGGTGGTTGGTGACTTATGAAGATTAGTTGGCAGCAGGCGGCGGCTTGGCGGGTGGCACGGCAGCATCTCGACCAGCGGGCGAAGGCGGGCAGCATGCTGGCGGTGGCGCGGCGTTTGTGCGGGCTGCACGCGCAGGTGATGTCGTCGGCGGAACTGACCGTTTGGGCGCGGGTGGAGGGCGTGGAACGGGGCGACGTGGCGCGAGCCTTGTGGGAAGATCGCACCCTGGTGAAGACCTGGGCGATGCGCGGGACGCTGCATCTGTTGGCTTCCGACGAGCTGGCGTTGTGGCACGCGGCGCTGGGAACAAGCCGGCAGTATCTAAGGGAAGAAGCGTGGAACAACTATTTCGGAATCACTCTGGCGGAACTGGACCGGCTGACCGAGGCGATCGGGGAGGCGCTGGACGGTCGTGTGATGACGCGCGCGGAGTTAATGGACGAGGTTGGGCGCGTGTTGGGATCCCAGGCGTTCGGAGCGAAGATTGGCGAGAGCAGTTGGGGCACAATCCTGAAGCCGGCGGCGTTTACCGGGCGGTTGTGTTTTGGGCCGAGCGTGGGGCAGCGGGTGCGGTTCACACGGCCGGATACGTGGTTGAAGCGGCCGGCGGATTCCGAGGCAGTGGACCCGGCGGCGGCGACAGCGGAAGTGACGCGGCGGTTTCTGGCGGCGTATGGTCCGGCTACGGATCGCGATCTGGGGCGATGGTGGAACGGGGGCGTCAGGATGGCGCGGCTATGGATCGGTGCGTTGGGCGGTGAGGCGGTCGAGGTGGATCTGGAAGGCGAGCGGGCGTGGATGCTGGCGAAGGACGCGCGGGAGGTGCGGGGCGCGAGGGGCGGGCGCTCGGTGCGGCTGCTGCCGGGGTTCGATCAATATGTGGTGGCGGCGTCGTGCCATGCGCATCAACTGCTGCCGCATGGCGATTTGCGGGGCCGCGTGTTCCGGCCGCAAGGTTGGATCTCGCCGGTGCTGCTGGTCAACGGGCGCATGGAAGGGACATGGCGGCACGAGATCAAAGGCAGCCGGGTGGAGGTGGCGGTTCATCCGTTTGGAAAGGTGGCCGAGTGGGTGAAGCGCGCGGCGAGCGAGGAGGCCGAGCGGCTGGCGGAGTTTTTCGGGGGCGCGTTGAAGTTGAGATGGAGGAGGGCGCGCTAGGCGGCGGCTGGGGAGGACAGCACGTCGATGACGCGGCGGACGTCGTTGGTTTCGGTGAGCCGGATCGCATCCAGTGTAATGCTACCGAAGAGCGGGTGCGCAACGGCGTCCGCCAGCAGTGCGACCTCGCCATCCAATTGGACGGTGGCGTCCGGCACTCGATCGGCGGGCAGGCCGGCGAATTTCTGCGCGGTGGCCCAGGCCTGGGCACGCGCTTTTTCGAGGCTGAAGTTGATGATGGTGCTCTCGGTGCGCATGCCTACTTCTTCCAACAGATGAATGGAAGGCGAGACTGCGGCAAGTTCGTTCTCGACGGTGGCGACAAGGCCGGCGAGCACGTCGTTGATGCGATCGAAGTCGGACTTGATGGCGGGGAGCTGATCGCCGGGGGCGACGGCGGCGGTGGCAATGCCGAGGTCGAGGTTGATGTGCGCGTTGATTCCCAACAGTAGCTGCTGGAGGATGATGGGAAGCGGGTCGGCAGCAGTTTGGAAGGCAGTCAACCAGCTTCGCGTTGGTGTTTCGCCGGCTTGGAATTGGGCGAAGGCGTCGAGATAACGGCTGGCGAAGACGACGTCGAGGCGTTGGATCAGTGGGCCGTTTTGGAATTTGCCGGCGGCGATGTCGTCTTTAACGGTTTGGGTGACACGGCGGTATAAAGCAGGAAAATAGCCAAGGCGGCTGGCGGCGGCGCGGGCGTTTTCGATGATCTCTGTCAGCGCAGAGATGACCTCGCCGATGGTGGTGGGGGGCGTGCGCTGTGGTGTGGGGAGCATTTGTACTAATTTATCGCGATTTTCGGCGCGCTTTTGCCTGAATATAAGTTTTGAACGCGCGGGGGTGATCGGGAGGGGCGATTTCAAAGCGGATCGCGAGGGTGCGCGGACCGGCTTTCGAGAGAAGGGGCGCAGCGAGTAAGAGGAATACGGCGGCGCGCATCCGAGTTACCGCAAAGTGTAAGTGAGGCCGAGCGTGTATTGGAGCGAGTTTTTCTTGAAGCCTGGCGGCGGGTCGTTCAGGAAGGTATCGATGAAGCCGGTGGAGGCGCTGAGGCGTCTGTAGACAGGCAGCGTGAGCAGCGTGTCGAAGTAAGCCGAATATGCGTGCAGCTCGTTCCACGCGGGCGTGACGGAGAGATGCTGATCCAAGACCAGGCCATGCTTGAAGCCGCGTTTGTAGTGCTCGGCGAAGCTAGAGCCGATCAGGTTGTAGTCGGGCGGCGTGGTGAAGTGCTGGCGGATGTAGGTGATGCTGCCTTTGAGGTCGAGGGTCTGGTTGGAAGTCTGGATGGCGGTCCACCCGATGCCGCCGCCGTAGCTTTGTTGGAGGTCGAGGCCCTGTGAGAAATTGTGATCGAAGGCGGCCTGGCCGAAGGCAAAGATGCTGTCGACGAAGTATTCGTCGCGCTCGGCGTCGGCGTGGTAGATGGAGGTTTTGATGGTGGGGGTGTTGGGCTGCGAGAGTTCGCCGTAGGAGGTAGAGAAATCGAGGCTGGTTCGATCCCGCGGGGCGAGCCACGATTCGGAGGGCTCAGCGCGGACCAGGCTGATGGCGCCGTTGAAGGTGCGGTTGTCCTGGGTGGCCTGAATGATGGTTGCGCCGAGGGTGACGGTTCCGGCCCAATCGGCTAGGAAGCCGGGGTGGTGGGTGACGGCCTTTTCGAAGGCCGGCTGATCGATGACGAGGTTGGACTCAGTGACGGGGATGGATTGCGGGGGTTGCGGCGGCGCGGCGAGCTGGAGATTCTGGTTCTCCATGCTGAGCGTGCCTTGCGGGATGGAGGCGGTGTCGGGATGGCGGCCGAGTTTCACGTCTTTTCGGATGACGGCGACTTTCTGAGCGGTGTGGAGTTCTTTGACTTTCACCCAGTCAACGGTGATGTCGCCAAGGATGTCGCTTTTGAAGGTGATCGTGGAGCCGGAGGACCTGACGAAGTGGCCGACGAGCTTGTCACCGTTCGCGAAGACGATGGTGTCGGGGCCGGCGGCGGGAGGCTGAGCGGCTGCGAGGGGCAAGCAGACGAGGGTTGCGAGAACAAGGCAGCAGGTTGCGCGCATGGTTTCAAAATAGCAGTTTGGCGGGAAATTCCAGGCGTGTCACGGTTAGAAGGCCGGCGGCGGGGGCGGAGGCGGGCGTATCAGGAGATTTCCTTGAGGAGCGCAGCGGGGACGCGGGACTCTAACCGAGAATTGGCTTCCAGGATTCGAGCGATATCGAGCAGGTCCTTCCGGCGCTTGGTGGGGCGGCGTTCGGGGGCGGAGGCGGCCCAGACTTTTCCTTGCAGCACGTCTTCGAGCGCGGCGACAGGCAGACGCACGCCGAGGACATCGCGGTCCGTGGCGCGGTTGACGAAATCGCTGTAGCGGGGATCGGTCTGGATTTGGATGCGCAGGTCGGAGCCGGGTGAGGAGACGTTGAGGCTGTGGGGGAACTCTTCGACTTGAAAGCTCTGTTGCATCGCGGCTCGGACCTGACCGATCTGGTCAACAGCGACTGCGAGATCAAGGTCGAGGCTGACCAGGGGCTCGACATAGGCATTCACGGCCTGGCCGCCGATGACGCAAAACCGGATGTGATTGTCGCGCAAAGAGGTCAAGACACCTTCGAGGAGGTTGGCTTTGTCCATCGTGACTGATTTCCAGAACGATAGTGCCTTCATTGGGTGGCGTCTCTCTCAAGGGTAGCGCATGGGAAAGGAAAAGCCCCGGACTCGGTTCGCACCGGCCGGGGCTTTAGTTTTAATTGGGCAACGTCCTACTCTCCCACACACTCGCGCGCGCAGTACCATCGGGGCTGTGGGGCTTAACTACCGTGTTCGGGATGGGAACGGGTGGGACCCCCACGCTACAATCACCCAAAAGTGAAGATCGTGGTGTTGAATATTGATGGGCGACTAACTCGGGAGGAGTTAGTAAGTTGCTGTTATGTCTACAGTAAGATTTATGGTCAAGCCGAACGGGCTATTAGTAACGGTAAGCTCAACGTATTACTACGCTTACACATCCGTCCTATCAACGTCGTAGTCTTCGACGGCCCTTCTTAGGGAGTTACCCCTTGGGAGATCTCATCTCGAGGAAGGTT
>DATJWO010000007.1:0-289727 GCA_035501155.1 Bryobacteraceae bacterium | reverse complement strand
CGGTGGGACGCCGAACTTTTCGATGACGCCGGCCTCGTCGCGCGTGACGCGCTTTCGACGATCGAGCTGGACGATGCGCGTGCCACTTACGCATTGGGCGAGGTCCTTGTCGGGTGTGCAGATGATCACCTGACCGACGCGCGGATCGCGGGCAGCCGCCACCGCCGCGGCAGCGAGTGCATCGTCCGCTTCGAACTCGACCATGGGCCAGACGACAAAGCCAGCCGCCGAAAGCGTTTCTTCAAGCAGCGGGAACTGGGCCAGCAAGCCCGGTTCGATGCCTTCGCCGGTCTTGTAGCCCGGCCAGAGGGCATTGCGGAACGACTCGATGACGTGGTCGGTCGCTACCGCGATGTGCGTGGCGCCGCCGCTGATCATGCCGAGAACGGACGCGAGTACGCCTCGGACTGCTCCGACCTCGCGGCCGTCCGGATCGCGCGCCGAGGGGAGCGCGTAGTAGTGGCGGAACAACTCGTACGTACCGTCAATCAGATAGACGTCCAGGATATACCTCCACGCACAACCCTAGACGAAGGGCGTTGCCGGAATCAACTGAAGAGTTCATGATGGGGGCGCAGGAGAGCGTCCATGCAAGGAAAGTGCTGAAGATCGCGCGGAATTTCAGGAAGATGCCGGTTCCGCTCAGTCGCTTCCCGTTCTGAACGCGGTTGGCATCGGATTGACCATCACGTTGGCCGACATCACGGAGGAGGAGTTCCGGGTTCTGGAACTGATGGAGGCCGAACGCCAGAAGCAGGCTAACGGTGCCGATACGGGCGTTCAGAGCTTTTAGGAAGTGCCTTGGCGGAAGGTTCTTCGCGGAATCTCCAAGCTGCTTTAAATTCGATATTCGCAGGGGACAAGGAGTCTCTGAGTCAATGTGGATCGAGGGCTCGTCAACAACTACGGCTACGATCCTGTCCTTGAGCGTCTGGGGCACGCCCTACTGCCGCAGTCTTCATGATAGAAACTTGCGAGGTTTTCGTGTTGTCGTTGTTACAAATGAGTTGATCTTCAGGACCCCACTACCGGTTGGCGAACGATGGTAACTGATGGGCTCGTACCGCCGCGTGCCGTACGCGTGCCCAGACCCTATCGATTTGGCGTTTCTTGCTCTTCTAGCCGAGTGCTAAGACGGGCTCTGTGGATGAAGCGCAGCAACTCGGGCCCCAGCGTGTCCATGGCGCTCCCGATTTGGAGCACGCTCGAAAGATGGTTATGGCCGGTTAACTGTAACAGTCGCGGCCACCTTCCCTGGCGGGCGGCATATGCTTCCACCAGCCATGCGGCCTGGCGTTGAAAATCGGGCGGATCGAACTCGGAAACGCTATACAAACAGGGAAGGGAGCTCTCTGCCAGTTTTCCCAACGTGGACTGCTCGGGCCAGCGCGTTGAATCTTCGCCATAGTACGCCGCTTGAAACGGGTTGCGGTCGGCGCGAGCCACATCGTATATGCCCGAAACCATGATGGCTCCCGCGATGCCGCCTTTTGGGACGAGATGCAGCCGCGGTTCCGCAACATATCCTGCCACGTGGACTGCACCCGCGGACTGGCCCATGATAAAAATGCCTTTCGGGTCGCCGCCCCACCGCTGGACAGCGTCACAGAGAAACTGAACGGCGGCGCCTACATCTTCGCTGCCAGCGGGCCAAGGCGCGGCGGGGGCGAGGCGGTATGTCATGGTCACGCCGATACAGCCCGAGCGGGCCGCCCACAGCCCCACATTGTTGTAGAAAGGCGCGTCGGGGGCACCCTTGTCGCCCATCACGAATCCACCGCCGTGAACAAACACGAGCACGGGAGATCGGGCGGCGACGGCGGATGGAAGAAATACGTCCAGACGATGGCGTGGATCCGGTCCGTAGGCCACATCGCGATGCACTTCGACGTCGGGACCGGGCCGGGGGACGTGCGGCGCCATCAGCGCCATGGTGGCTTGGATTTGTCCGGGCGTCAGCTCATAGCCGAGGCTCCGAAGACGGGGCCACAGGTCGTTCTGCGCCGGAGCGCTCATTGAGCGATCTCCATGGCGTAGCTGCGGGTGCGGAACGTCTCGGCAGGAACCCACGTTCCGTGGAATGCCATCCTGACGCGGACCGGCATACGAAAGAGAGCGACCGGCCCGGCGCTCACGTTGCGCGCATCCAGCACGGCGAGATCACTATGATTCTCGGCAAGCCGGTTGACGACAGTCAGAAGGTAGCCGTCGCCTTCCTTGGAGTCCGGCCGGCGCGGAACAAACTGCGATTCCTGAACCGCGCTCGCCGGGCCGGGACTCCAACACTCCATCTTTCCCGTGCTGTGATCTACATGGCCGACCGAGGAACTGCCATCGGCGCCGCGGCCCGCCACCATGTAGCCGTGTTGGTAGCCATGTCCCTGGTAGCGGTCGTCTGTGCGCGGCAGTTCTCCGGGAATGCGCGCCAGCGGTCGCAGCTTGTATCCCTCGCCGTCCGAGAGGTCGAAGGTGAATTGCGTCAGGATGGGCGGAGGCACCGGGAAAGACTGGCCGGAAGGTGTGGGGAAAAAGTCGAAGCACGGACCGTCATAGAGACAGACGTCGAGATGAAGCTTCGAACCATCCTCATAGGCATTCATCATGTGTCCCGCGCTCATCGTGGGACCACGGAACCAGCGGACGTCGCGTGCCGTGCCGTGACGTGGAACAATGGCGACCCGGGTTTGCTCATCCGGATGCCACTGATAGAAAGGCCCGCCGCGCTTCACAGCTTCCATGTCGGTGATAAACGGGAAGAACGGAAACACCGCGTAATTGGGGGTCACGGCAAAGTCGTGGACCATGCCAGGCCACGGCATTTCGAACCAGATTTCATCGACGACGCGGCCCTCGCGATTGAGCGCGTAGAAGACGATATCTTTCGTGCCATCGCCCTTTGCCTGATATGAGAAGGTCAGCAGTTCGTCGTGAACCAGGTCGAGTTTGGGATGGGCGCTCAAGCTGACGCTGGTGATTGCTCCGCCGAAATCGCAATGTCCCCGCGTTTCCAGCGTCTCCGGATCGAGCTCGTAGGGCAAGTCATCCTCTTTGAGAGCGAGTAGCTTGCCCGCATGAAACACCAGGTTGGTATTGGCAGTGCCCATGCGGGCGCCACCTGCCTCAGGGTCGTTGGTGAAACGATTGCGATACCGTCCAAACAGCGCGCGCCGCGCCTCTTGCTGGAGAACGAACCGCTCGGTCCGGACCCAACGGCTCATGTAATCCACCTGTCCGCCCGAGAAACGAAAGGTGTGCACCATCCCTTCGCCATCGATGAAAACATCGGAACCGTCACGCGGCGGATATTGGCGATCGGGCCCGCAGCGCAGTAGGGTTCCTTCGATCTCCGGAGGCAGATGGCCCTCCACCAGCTCCAGGCCCTGGATGGTGGCCTCAACACGGTAAGGGTGACCCCAACCCTGATAGAGCGGGATGTCCGGAAATCGAATTTCCATGCGTTCTTCTCCTTGTTGAGTTACTTGTGCACCAGATAAGCGATGATCGCTGTGAGATCCGCATTCGAGATTTCGGTCTTGCGAAATCGCGGCATGAAATACACGCCGTCGCGGACAGCCCCATCAATCATCTTGGGCGTCAGATCACTGCGCTGCTCCAGCACCGCGGGCTTCACGCCATGGGCGGCGGCGGCGTTTGTGCCCGGCTTTCCCAACCCGGTTCCATGGCACGGCGTGCACCACTTCTGATAAACCTCGCGCCCCCGGTCCGCTTGCGACTGTTCCGCCGCAAACGCGGGAGCAGCGATCGGAAGCAGCAAAGCCATCACTAGGCACGTTCTGGTCATGCGCGCGCCTTTCTCATATGCTTCGGCCAAATGCCGCTCTTGCCCGGCGCCAGAATGCCATTGGGATCGAGCGCGTCTTTCAGCGTTTCGTGCAGCCGCAGCAGCGCGTGATTATTAAATGAATAAGCGTTGGCGACGTCGTCCATGAACGCGAGGTGGGTGCGATATTCGCCCCAGCCGTGCTGAGCCCCTACCTCGACCAGGCGTTTGAAAGCCGCGCGCGTCTTGCGGTTCTTTTCCACGTCGTGCACGATTGGGAACGTGAACAAGAAGAAGAACGAGCGCGGATAGTATGTGCCGGCGATAACCGCGTACGCATTCTCGAGGCCCATCTCGCCCAGAACTTTGTCGAACACGTCCATGAGTTCGAATACAGCTTCGCCGGTCATGGGCGTGATCGGCGACAGGTCAATATGGCCCTGGCCGTTCGGCCCGAGAGCCGCAAAGATAGCCAGACTGGGCACCCCGAGCGGAACCGAATTTGCCACCTTCGCCAGGTCTTCGGGGCTCGGCGGCAGCCGGTTCGATGCGCCATCGCGAAATTGCACGCCCGGAATCGCGGAAAATTTCCGCTTGGCAAACGCCCACTGCGCGGGCACCACTTCGGTAGGACCGTAAAACGGCAGATCGATGCTCCAGTAGGGAAGGTTCTTGCGCCGCAGATAATCTTCCAGCTCCGGTATGCTCGCTCCGCCCGGTTTCGACCGTAGCGCGATCAGTTCTGGGTCGCGCGCCTGCGCTCTCAGCGAAGTGGCGACGCTCGTCGTACCCTGCACGATGTTCGAATTCATCAGGTACGACAGCGTGTCCACCATGGGAACCAGATCGTCATGTTTGGGCACGCTGACGATACCGGTGAAGCGCATCTCCGGCATAGGGTAAAGCCACACGCCCATCTTGGTAACGATTCCGAAATTGGACTGCGTGAAGATCCCATCCACGTACGGCCCGAAGCCATACTTGTACTGCTGCCAGGTGTGCGAATCGGGAAGCGCGCCCATTCCCGTCCGTACCACGTCGCCGTTGGCGAGCACCACCTCCATGCCGCAGAGCGTGGAGAAGTGGTCGCGCAGCGGCGTGTGCCCGCCGCCGCGGTCGAGCGTGTTTCCCACAGGACTACCCCAGCCGGGATCGGGGGCATCAATGAACACATTGAGCCCTTTTTCCTGCGTGTATCGGTACAGGTCGAAGTAACTCACGCCGGGTTCGACCAGCGCGTAATGGTTCCGGTCGTTCACCTCCAGAATGCGATTCATTCGCTTCAGGTCGAGCACCACCGAGCCCGAAAGGCGCGGCGCGGAGCCGCCGTACGCCAGATTCTTACCGGTGGAGACCGTCCACAGCGGAATCTTGTATTTGTTCGCAATCCGAACGATCTGTTGGACCTGTTCGACGCCATCCGGCGCCACCGCTGCTGAAGGCACGGGATCCTCCGCCTCGTGCCAGAATGGCGAATAGGAATCGCGATAGAGATCGACGTCTTCGTCGCTGGTAAAGACCCATTCCTTGCCGACAGCCGCTTGAAACTGGGCGATCGCGTCCTGAAAGTCTTTACGGTTTACGCCTGGCGGAAGACTAGGCATTCACGGTCTCCTTTATTGAAGCTCGGGCGCTCGGCGCAATGATCCAAAAGACGGGTCGGCCGGACCGCTCGACGGTAAGTGCATCATCATGCGGTCCCGTGGCAACGCGTCGACCAAATGGGCCCCAGTTTCCCTCGCAGATCAAGGTCGTCGAAAACCGGCTCGTGATGTCCCCACGAATCGCCACCGTTGGTAGCGCGCGTGCACTTGCCTCTTCATCTGCTTCCCGTGTAGGGCAAGGTAGGGTGATCATCGAATCCTTGTTTATCATATCCCTTGCGATGTCGCTCTTTCGACGGACCGGCTGCCGGTTCGCCGGGAGGAGCTATCGTTTCACCTGCACGAATAAGGTTCGCGACTTCCGCAAGGGAGGGAGGCGAAGAAGCATGCTTGTAATGGTCAAGTCGTTTGTAGATTTCCTTGGCAGCGAATGGAAATCCAGTTGGAAAACCGGCAGCCTTGAAGGTATCGGCTATCTCATCCATCTCACCCACAAACCGCCAAGCCTTTCGAGCATTGAGGTTGAGCGTTCGCTCGCTTCGCGCCGGAAGATCAGGGATAGACTGCCGCCATTCGGCGAGCAGCTCCGCATCAATACCTTCCGTGATGGCGACGGCCCGCAAGGCGATCAGAAGCGCCGCACTCCCTTTGGTCCACGACGAATACGCCATTTTCAGCGCGGAAGCGGCTCCCACAGGGGCATGCATCTGTACCGTTTCGAGCACGCTACCATGAAACAACTCAGCGACACGCGCGACCTCCTGGCCCGATAGATACAATCGCGTGGTGCCGGGCTTCTCCGCTGGCGGCCCGATAATCCCGCCGTCCACGAATGTGCCTCCGGCCTCCTCAATCACACCAGCCATGCTGCGTGCCTTGTCAGGCGATACAGCGTTTGCGTCGATGTAGACACCAAGGAAGCCGCGCGCTGCAACGGAGCCGGCCACCTCGAGCGCCGCATGTGGCGGGCATATTGAAATAACGAAATCCGCCATAGCGACGAGAGTGTCGATCGACCCAAGGTCTTCGAGTTCACACGCACTCGCCCTGCTTCGACTCGCCGGGCTCCTATCTTCGGACGCCCAGACGACGCGAGCACCTGCTGCTTTCGCCGCTGCCCCAACAGTGCTTCCCATTTCACCCGGATGAAGTAATCCGATCGTCGCCTTCGTCATTCGCAGATGCCTCCCTTCGAATCTTAAACTTTAAACGCGGCGAACTCGCGGCAGACCATGGCACGCCAGTTCGGATATGATGTACGAGCGGGAAATAAAGAGGACGGGCCGGTGCCTGGACAAAACCCGACAATTGATCGAAGTCTCAAGTATGAAGCCCTGAGATGTGTTCCAACTCGACATCCGGCAAGGAGCAGGCCCCTGAAGTCCCGGATGTGGCTTAGTTTCCTTATCGCCGCGGTGTTCGCGACGAACGCTCCCGCGCAGCAAAAGATCACCATCAATTATCCGAACCGGAGCGGGTCCAACTGGCCGCTATTTCTGGCGAAGGAAGGCGGCTACTACCAGAAATATGGGCTGGATGTAACACTGACTTTCGGCGTAATGCCTGCGGGGATCGCGATGTTGGTGAGCGGCGAGGCGCAGATGGTGAATTCGTCGTTGGACCAACTAATGCAAGCGGCCTCCAAGGATGGCTCACTGGTGCTGATCGGGAGCTCGCTCAATCGCGGCACGTTCGCGCTGATGGCGGCTAAGAACGTCTCCAGCATCAAGGCCCTAAAGGGGAAGCGGATCGCCGTCTCCGAGGTGGGCGACGCGCCATACGGATATTTGGTTGCCCTGCTCGCGAAATCCGGATTGTCGGCGCGTGATGTGCAATGGATTCCCGTGGGCACGGATGTAAACGGACGGGCTGCCGCTCTAATCAGCGGCCGCGCGGAAGCGACACTGCTGACCGCGCCGGCGTACTTCAAGCTGGAGCAGCAGGGTTATAAGACGCTCGCGAATCTTGCCGACCATCCGGACATTTTCGCCTCGACCGCGTACCTGATGAAGAAAAGCGTGATTGCAGCCGACCCCAAGCTGCCTGAGAAACTGATTGAAGCACAGGCGGAGGCGATCAAGCGCTTCTACGCCGATAAGCCGTTCGCGGTGCAGACGTTCTTGCGATACGACAAGGCTGCTCAAGCCGGCGAGCTGGCGCGCGTCTATGATCTGTACGCCAGGCCGCAGGCATTCGAAAGGGTTCCGATTGTGCTGGCGCCGGCAGTCAAATCGGTGGTGGACCAGCAGTCCGATCCGCAGATTGCGGCGCGCATGAGAGCTTACGACTTCCACAAAGTCATCGACAATAGTTATGTGGAACGGTTGGTGAAGGATGGCTTTTTTGAAAGGACCTTTGGTCCAGCCATCAAGACCGAGGAGGCCCGCAAATCCAAAGCGGCCTTCTAGTAAGCGCGGCGCATGGTGAAGCTGGAAGTCAGCCACGTCTCTAAGCGATACTGGCTCGAACGCGAGGGCAGGGACGCTGCCGCGCTGATCGACGTGTCGTTATCGGTTTCCGACGGCGAGTTCATGGCCATTGTGGGGCCCAGCGGCTGCGGCAAAACCTCGTTGCTCAACATTATCGCCGGCCTTCTGCCCTTTGACGAGGGCTCGGTGTCGATTGATGGACGGAAAATTCAGGGGCCCGGAATCGACCGTGCCGTGGTGTTCCAGCACTCCAGTCTGCTCCCCTGGCGCACCATTGCCGGCAACGTCCGGTATGGGATGGAATTGCAGCGGCGCTTCGACAAAGTCACGAGGGCGGCGCGCGCGGAATACTTCATCAAGCTGGTGGGCCTGAGCGGCTTCGAGCGGCACTATCCGTCGGAGCTTTCTGGCGGCATGCAGCAGCGCGTAAACCTGGCCCGGGCCCTGGCGGCCGATCCGGTGGTGTTGCTGATGGATGAGCCGTTCGCGGCGTTGGACGCGCAGACGCGCGAGTTCATGCAGGCCGAACTGCTGAAGATCTGGGCTCAGGCCCGCAAAACGGTGTTGTTCATTACGCATCAGCTTAACGAAGCCATCTACCTGGCGGATCGCGTGGCAGTGATGAGTTCCCGGCCGGGCCGTGTAAAGGACGTGTTCCAGGTCCCGTTTGGACGTCCGCGTGCGCTGCACCTGAAGCGGGAGCCGCGCTTCCAGGAACTGGAGGACGCCATCTGGCAGTTGATCGAAGAAGAGTCCAAGGGCGTGGATGCGCTGGTGGCGCCGGATTAGTTGCGATGAAACCAAACCGGAATTTCTTTGAACGGCACGAGGCATTGATTCTCGGCGGCAGCGCGGTAGCGCTCACGCTTGGCGTGTGGCAGGCGCTTTGGTCTGCGGGAAAGATTTCGCCGCTATTCCTAAGCGGACCGTCGGCCATCGCCAAACAGTTCGTCTTCGGTTTGCGGCAGGGCACTCTGCTCTCGGATATGGCCTACAGCGGAACGAATTTTCTGGCCGGATTCGCGCTCGCGCTAGTGGCCGGGGTGGTTCTGGGTGTGATCATCGGCTGGTATCGGAGAGTTCGTCTTATCTTCGATCCGTTCGTAAACGCACTGTACGCGACGCCCCGAATAGCCATGGTGCCGATGATCATCATTTGGTTCGGCGTGGGCATGGGGTCGAAAATCTTCATCGTATTTATCACAGCGTTCTTCGCAATTCTGGTGAACACCGTGAGCGGAGTGAGAAACATCGATCCGGACCTGCTGCGCGCGGCGCGCGCCTATTGCGCCTCAGACTGGCAGATTTTTACGACGCTGGCGCTGCCTGGATCGGTGCCGTTCATCTTGACCGGCGTACGCCAGGGAGTCGCGCTGGGATTGATCGGCGTGGTGGTGGGCGAGATGTTCGGCGGAAGCCGTGGGATCGGCTTCATGGTGGCCTACGGAGGACAGACTTTCGCAACCGACACGCTGTTCGTGGGGGTGCTGATCATAGCTTTTGCGGGAATCCTGCTCACCTGGGCGGCGGAGCGTCTGGAACGGCGCTTCTCCCGCTGGAAACCAGAAAGATAACATGGACGACTTGATATCGCGGCTTAGCCGGTTGGACTCCTGCGCGGTCTCCGACGCCCTGGACAAATTAGGATTGAAGGGCGCCGTTACCGGAATTCGCCGCCTGTCCTCGGAACGAAGAATCGCCGGACGGGTGCTGACAGTAAAGCTGGACCGTGCGGAAGGACTCGCGAGTACCCGCCATCTGTGCACCGCCGCAATTGAAGCGGCCTCGCCGGGCGACATCATCGTGGTAGAGCAACGCACGGGTTTGGACGCCGCCTCTTGGGGCGGGAATCTTTCGATCGGCGCGCAGGTGCGGGGCGTGGCGGGCGTGATCGTGGAGGGGCCCGTGCGCGACATCGACGATAGCCGCAATCTGGATTTCCCGGTGTTCGCGCGAGATCACACGGCACGCACGGCCCGCGGGCGAATCGTGGAAGTGGCAACCAACGAGCCCATCCAGGTTGGCGGCGTAACGGTTTCGCCCGGTGATTACGCCGTGGCGGACGGGAGCGCGGCAGTGTTCATCGCGCGGGCTGACATTGATCGCGTGCTGGAAGCGGCCGAGGCTATCGTTGCGCGCGAAGAGGCCATCGCCCAGGCGCTCCGCGAAGGCCGTCCGATCAGCCAGGTGATGGGCGCGAACTACGAGCAGATGCTCAAGAAGTCAACGACATGAACAGAGTCTAAGAATCGAGCTGTTCTAATCCCAGTACACGAACGCCATGGCGTTTCCGGTTCCCGCTTCCGACCGGTAGCAGGGCACGTAATCCACTAGATGGTAGTGGAGCCCCGTCTTGTTCATGGCAGCAATCACCGGATACCAGTTCTTGATCTCCGCCGTACCGACCTTGAAGAGACTCTCCGGGATGGCCGCCAGCGCCTCTTCATTGCCTTCCTTCATCGCCGCGAGAATTTTCTGATCCAGTTCTTCATCCACCACGTAATGGGTCAGTCCGCCGGACGCCATCACGGCGACGCGTCCAACCCCGTCAAAGCTCTTGATCGAGCGGTGCAGAGCGCTCCCCAGATCGAGGCAGCGGCGGTTCTTCGGCACATTATGCGGAAAGTGAACATTCAGAATGATGGGAACGCTAGGCGGAGGCGTGTCACCGAGAATGGAATGATACAAAAAGCCGTAAGCGTGTGGAATGCCGCCGCGCGGCGCGGCCTTGGGCGTCGAGTCCGATTGCGCGAGATCGAAGTCATCAGCCAGGGTATCCAGGATGTGATCGGCAAGAGCCGTTGCCCCTGGATAGGTGGCGCCCTCCGACGGCGCATTTCCAGGCTCGGCGATATTGATTCCGGGTGGGTTGTTCTGAGGCAGGTGCTGCAGGTTCTTGATTCCGGCGCCGCGATAGACGGTAATGGCGGGCGTGAGGCCTTCATCGAAGAACTCCCGCTGATCGTTACCAACGATTATCACGGCTTCAGGAGCGGCTTCCTTGAATTTTTGCGTGAGCACTTCCATTGCCCGGTGGCACTGCGCAAACCGCTGCTGTCTGGATTCCAGCGTCACCTCGGCGGCGAATCCGGGCGCCCGTTCGCGCAGCAGCGTTTCATAGTCGTACGTCTTGCCGCGATACCAGTGCTTCTTGTTTTCGCGATCGGCCTGGGCTCGAAGATCCCATTGCGGGGGAGGGGTGGAGAGCAGCGGGCCGTGCGACGATCCGATACCCAGAACGATTTCTGCCATAGGGCCAGTCTACTTGAAAGCCAGCTTTGCCTTGCGGGTCTCTTCGGCCTTGATTCCGGGGCCGAACAGTTGCTCGAAAAAGTGTTCCCGCACCAGGCGTTCGACGACGCTATTGTCGATGACCTTGTGAAAGTCATAGGCCTTCATTTGCGCGCCGATCCTGGCATCGGCTTGGTGATCGATGATGTATTGGACGGCCGGCGCCAACACGTACGGCACGCGTTCGTAGGTGTTGGCCTTCCGGTCATGGTCGTAAATTCGTCCGATGTCGGCGGCGCTCTGCGGGTCGTACATACCGTACGCCTTAAGCGCCATGGCTTTGTCGTCGTAGTAGCGTTTGATGGCTTCAGCCTGCGCTTTGATCATCAATTCCGGCAGTTTTGGATTGGCTGCAATCTCGCTCTTCTTGAAAACATAAGCGAGCGGAGCGTAGAGGTCCGGGTTATCGGCGAGATTCGCGATCTCCTTAAACCCCTGGGGCTCGAGCTTGAAGTAGGCAGGCGGAGGGATCATGGTGGCATCGATCCGGCCGCTCACCAGAGCCGCGACGCGTCCGTTCCCATCGGTGCCCAAAGGGATCCATTGGACATCCCGAGGGCCGATTCCGTACTTACCTAAAATGGCCAGCGCGAAGCTGTAGGGCGGATCGCCAAGCTGGCTGACGCCGAATCGTTTGCCCTTCAGATCGCGAACGTTCTTCACGCTGTCGCGCGTCATCATCGCAAACAGGGCGCGGTTCAACGGGCTCCCCATGATCACGAGCGATCCATCCCGCATGGCCGCCTGCATCGCTTGGTCCATCGGGTAGTTGGTCATCTGCGCTTCGCCGCTGACGAGCATCGCGATGCCAGCGGGATGTACCGCAAACACCAGCTTCGCGTTAAGCCCATACTTCTGGTAGTAGCCGCCTTCCTTCGCCAGAAATATCGGCCAGTTCGCGGGCGCCTTAGCGGGGTAATTTACGGTGATGTCGCGAAGCTGAGCCAGTGCCGGCAGACTTGACAGAATAATGGCGCAGACTAAAGCCTTCATGACGGACTCACACGTCGAGCTTGAATAATTTCCTGGCGTTGTCCTCGAAGATCAGCTTTTTATCGGCGGCGCTGAGCCAACCGAAGTCCTCGATCAAATAGCGGATCTCATCCAACCATTTTCCGGTACGAGGGTCCTTAACTGTTCCCACGCCCGGCCGCTCCGTACCGAATAGACACCGGTCCGCGCCCATTGTCTTGATCACCAGGGCGAGTGATTCGGGTGAATACATCACCGTGTCGTAGTACAGATTCCGCATGCGCTCCGAGAATCGGGTAGCGCCGGGGGTGCGCAGGGAGCTGGCCTCGAACCGGGCCCAATGCAGCGGAATCGCGCCGCCGCCGTGCGAGAGGAGAATTTTCAGCGTCGGAAAATCCTTGAACACATTGGAATTCAACAGCGACACCACGGCGATGCTTTCCTCGTTGATGAAATGCAGCGAATACGGGAGCCGGTCCGAGCGGCAGCCGGCGGAGTGGACATGACCCACAACATCCAACTCCACCAGTTTTTCGTAGAGCGGATACCAGTAGCGGTCGCCCAGCGGCGGAGTGGGGATGCCACTGGCCTCGCCCGGATCGGGATTGATGAGACAGCCCACGAAGCCGAGCTGTTTGACGCATCGCTCCAGCTCCGGAATGCAATTACTGGGACTGATACCTGGACTCTGGGGCAGCCCGCAGACGCCACGAAAAACCTTCGGGTACAACTTGGTTTGGCGTCCGATGATGTTGTTGGTCTCTTCGATGAACCAGTTCACGATCTTGGGTTGCTCGCTGTGCATCATTTGGTAGGGACGCGGCGAGACAATCTGCATGTCGGTGCCCACTTCCTTCAGTTGGTCGAGATGGGACGACCCGCCGAAGACCGGGTTGCTTAACGCCTGTTTGATGTCCTCGTCCGTGGCGCCGGCGCTGCCGCGCCCGTGCGCTCCGCGGTGGGAAATCAGTCCAGCCTTGTAGACGTAGAGTTTGTCTGGCGCGGTGACGTGAGCGTGGGCGTCAATGATCATATTGGTCTTGTTTTCAAGGAAACGATTTGCAAGCGTTCGCGCAACGGGGATTATATCGAACTTGGGGAATCCGAGCGCAAAGACCTATACCGACCTGTGGAAAGGTCCTCATTGGGTAGCCCGTTCAACATCAGCAGAGGACGTTGGTCCACGCCTGCTAAAGTGCGCCTTAATGCTCTATTGATGATATGGGGCGAAGTGAAATCCTTCACAAAGGCCTTCGGACAAAGCTCGATGGCCTGGATGAACTAATCGATACTTTGGAGCGTGAAAAGAACAAGGAGAGGGACACGGATCTCCGCGAAACGGACGAGGCGAAAGAGGTACTACAGATAGCGCGCGAATACTATAGCCGACACGATCTACAAACCGCGTTGCTTGTCGCGATGCGGGCAGAGTGGCTGGTATTTTGCGGGGAGCAGGATCTTAACCATCGGAAGATGTTAATCACTGAGATTGAGGAAACGTTGAAGCGAGAGCGGGAGAAACGCCAGCGTAGTTAGCGTTCCTTCGGAATTTCAACCTCCGAGTAGCTGCCTGGCATGGACGCATTCACGGCAGCCACGATGCGATTAATGTGTTTCTCGACGGCGGGCCGCTCCGGGTTACCAAGAACGATGATGGCAAGGCGGCGCCCTTTTAAATTCTGCTGATACCGAATGTTCTTGTCAGTCGTCACCAAAACGTCGAACCCAGCTTCCTCGGCGGCATTGAGGAGCTCGCCGTTCGACAACTTGTCCCAACCTCGCGCCATGGTCTCGACTACGATGTGCTCGTTCAGCCAGCGAGCAATGCTGCGGGGCGTGCCGTGGTCAAAGAGAATGAGCATCCACAGGTGCGCGCAGTTCCGGCCCCGCCAAGCTCTCTGCCGCGAAATGCAACACCGCGTTGATCTGCTCGCGAGTGACGCCAAATTCCTGCATAACCTCGTCCACTGTCAGTCCGGCTTCCAGATTTTGGAACACCGTCGAAACGGGCATCCGCGTGCCCTTAAATACCCAAGCGCCCGCGCGTTTGCCGGGAATGCTCTCCACGGCGGGACACTGCGACCAGTCAAGCTTCGCCATTTTGGCAATCCTCCTTTGAATGTAGCCTAAGTTGTTTAAGTCCGAGCCGCACAGTCGGCTATTTTCATCTTTGCTTGTGACCCGTAGGGTTCACGACCGGCTGCTTTCATCATAGCGATCTGGCAGAGGACAAAAGCGAGCTCAGCTCACCAACGCGATCAGGCGTCCGCCCACACTCTGCGGGCCACATGAACCACTAGTTCCAACTTGCGCCACTGCTCGTCTTCGGTCAGGAGGTTACCCTCGCTGACGCTCGCGAATCCACACTGTGGGCTGAGGGCGAGCTGATCCACGGACACATACTTGCTGGCCTCGTCGATGCGGTGCAGCAACTGATCCGCGGTTTCCATCTCGGGAAGTTTCGTGCTTACCAGCCCCAGGACAACCATCTTTCCGGCGGGCACGAAACGTAGCGGCTCAAACGTCCCCGCACGCTCGGACTCGTATTCCAGCAGAAACGCGTCCACGTTCAGCCGGTTAAACAGCTTCTCGGCAATGGGGTCGTAACCACCCTCGGCATACCACTGGCTGCGGTTGTTGCCACGGCACAAGTGAATGGCGACTATGGGCTTGGCGCCGCTGCCATCACCGCGGGCGCCTTCAATGCACGTGTTGTCAACGCGGATCGCTTCGTCCAGCGCCTGCTCCGGATCGACGCCCATCTCGTCCTGCACATAGCGCCGCCACTTGGGATCGATGTAATAGCTGTAGCGCGGCGCGTCGATCTGGATGTAAGGAATACCCTCGCTCGCCAGAGCCCGAATTTCGGCCTGGAAGATGGGCACGATGTCCCACAGGAATTCTGAGTAGCTGCCGTAAGCCTGATCGCTCAGCCCCTTCTTGTAGGCAATTGCCGGGAACTGGTTGGGCGTGGGCAGGGTCATTTTGATGTCGCCGGGACTATGCTGTTTCAAGAAGGGCACTTCATGCCCGGTGAGCCGCTTCTTCTGGCGGATCTTTTCGACCACGACTCCGGGCAGCCGGTTTTTCAGACTCGCGAGGGCGATTGCTCCGCTACGTTCGATCTTCCAGTCGCGCAAGATCGCTTCGGCGTTGTCGAGACCTTCAATGGAGTCGTTGAAGTCGCTCATGAATCCCGCGCGTCGAAACTCGCCATCAGTGAAAATCCGCAACCCAAGATCCTTCTGACGTTGGAGCGCGCGCAGGATATGGCTGTCTTCGAGCTCCTTCAGTTGTTCAGGAGTGGTTGACCGGTTCTTGCGCGCCTCCAACAATTCGGACGGCCGAAGCAAGCTGCCGACGTGGTCGGCGCGATATTTGAAGTGCATCTTCGAATGTACCTAGGTCTGCGCCGGGGCGACGCCCATGGCGGCCAAATACGCATTCCGGATCTCTTGAGGTTGTCCCTGCTGAAAGGGGTAACCCTCCGTGATTTGCCGTCCATGAATCGGGTGCTTCATGAGCTCTTCGAGAGTCAAGCCCTCCGTCAGGATCTTCCGCTCAGCCACCGGCAGGACGACGCAGCGGTTGACCTCGGGATCACGGATGACGGCCTTGGGGTCCTCGCCCCTGGCCACGGCTTCGAGATCGCTCAGAAAGCGCTTGCGCAGCATGAGGACGCCGCGATCGCTCGTCCCCAGATGCTCCTGGGTTCGATCGGCGATCGTTCCCTGGCCGACCCATGCGACGAAGTCTTGGTTCATGATGTGGCTTGAGATCCAGCGGCCGGTCGCCGCATCCGCGACCGGGCCATGCCAGGCTGGAATTCGCTCCTGGACGTAGCCTTCGTTCTCCTTGGGCACCCGGCTGAAAGCCCACGTTACGCTCAGAGTGTGCTCGTCATCCACCGGGACACGCCACTCGAAGTGATCGCCGGTGAACAGCGCATTCGGCCATAGGCAAACACGGCCTACCTTCCACATAAGATCGGACTCGCTCATGCCTTCGCGGATCCGCCGATAGACGAAGCCGTAATCGAACTCCTCGAATGCCAGCTTCAGATGCCGCGGCGAGTACGGCCCAAGTTTGTCATCCAACCGAACACTCCAATTCATGTGCATCCACTCGAAGTGGAGCGGATCGATGGAATTCTCCTGGCATTGAAGCCAATTGCAAGGCACGTCCGCGAACACAATCTGCACAAAGCCGTTGTTCCACGTAAAGGGCTCCCAGTTCGGGACCAAAGGAGCCGGCGCCGGTCCCAAGTAGGCCCAAATCAGGCCCGCCCTGATCTCAACCGGATAGGCTTTGATTCGAACCTTGTCCTTGAAACGCGCCTCAGGCGCGGCAACGTCCTCGTAAGGTTGCTCTGTGCACCGGCCGTCCTGGTCGAAGAGCCAGCCATGGTAGTTGCAGCGCAGCCCGCACTGTTCTACGAAGCCGTAGGATGTGTCAGCGCGGCGGTGTGGGCATCGCCGGTCGACCAGCCCGAATGTGCCGCTCAGATCCTTGTAGAGAGTCAGATCCTCACCGAACAGGCGGACCGGTTTGATGGTGCTCGCTTCGAACTCCGTCACCGCGGCCACCGGCATCCAGTAACGGCGCAGCAACTCGCCCATCGGCGTGCCAGGGGCGACGGTGGTGAGAAGCTGGTTCTTAGAACTCTCGAGCATTTCTTAGACCGTCCTCCACAGAGATTCATCGTACGCCATAAACGTCCACTGCGGACCTTTCTGCTACCGGAAAGCCAGCTTGGCCTTTCGCTGTTCCTCGGCCTTGATCCCGGGTCCGAATAATTGTTCGAAGAATCCTTCTTTGACCAGGCGGTCCACCAGGGCATTGTCGATGACCCTGTGGAAATCGAACGCCCGCAACTGAGCCCCCAGCCGGGCGTCGATGGGATGATCAATCACGTACTGAACGGCGGCGGCGGACACATAGGGCACGCGCTCGTACGTGTTGAGCTTGGTGTACAGATCGTAGACCCGCTCGACGTCGGCGGGAGAGTCGGCGGGGTTGTACTTCAGATAGGTTTTCACGGCGAAGACCTTGTCCGCATACAGACGCTTGATCGCTTCGGCGTGGGCGTTTAGAATGGATTCCGCCAGTTTTGGATTAGCGGCAATGGTTGTTCTCTTGAACAAATACACCGTGGGCGCGTAGATGTCGTCGTAGTCGCTGGTGTTGGCGAGACTCTTGTAGCCCTGTTCCTCAAACTTGAAATAAACCGGCGCGGTGAGCATGGTGGCGTCCACGCGGCCGCTCTTCAGCGCTGCTGCCCGGCCATTGACGTCGGTGCCGATGGGAACCCACTCCACATCCTTCGGGGTGAGGCCGAACCTGGCCAGTAGTGCGACCGAGTAGTTGTAGGGCGCATCTCCTATTTGGCTCACGCCGATGCGTTTCCCCTTCAGTTCCCGAACGCTCGAAAATGTTCTGGGAGCCATCAGCGCGAAGGAGCTCTTCTTATACTGACTTCCAATGATGACCAGAGATCCGTCGCGAGAACTGGCCGGCATCGCCTGTTCGAGCGGATAATTGGTCATTACGGCTTCCCCGCTGATCACCATCGCAATGCCTGCGGGATGCACCGCGAACACCAGACTCACGTCCAGACCATACTTTTGGTAGTAACCGCCTTCCTTGGCGATATATAGCGGCCAGGTGGTGCCGGTTCTAGCTGCGTAGTTGACTGTGATTTTCTGTAGCGCCGGAGTATGCGCCAAGGCGCTCGTCGCCAGGAGAATCGAAGCCAGCAGACCAGTCCTCAGCATGCCTGGAAGATTATCACTTTGCGAACTTGCCGCGGAGAGAGCCGCGGAACGCACTAAATTGATAGAATCACTTGCCAGGATCGGCCTATAATACACTCCGAGGGGGATAGGACCTAATGATGCGATCTTCGTGCAAGACCGGTCTTGTATTTTCGACCGCCTCGGTATTTGCGATCTTCCTCTACATGGTTATGCAGCGTGCCACTCCCGCTGCTGCTGCCACGTCGGAAGCCTTCGGCCGGATTGCCGGAAAGCCGGACTTCAATGGAGTTTGGGAGGCAAACAATACGGCCAACTGGGACCTTCTGACCCATCAGGCTCGTCCGATGGTGGCCCAGCCCGGGTTACTCCCCAATACTGTGGTTCTGGCGGCTCCGGTGCTCGCGCTGGGATCGCTCGGCTGGGTTCCGGGAGGCCTAGGGGTCGTCGAGGGTGACGAGATTCCGTATCAACCTTGGGCGGCAGCAAGAAAGAAGGAGAATGAGGAGCACTGGATCGATCGCGATCCGGAGTTGAAATGCTTCCAGCCAGGGATTCCGCGCGGCATCTACATGCCGCATCCCTTCCAGATCATTCAGAGCAACACCAAAATCCAGATGATCTTCGAATTTGCGAATGCCCAGCGCACCATTCATCTCACGAAGATGGAGCCGTATCCAAATGTGCTGTGGATGGGATATTCGGTGGGCCATTGGGAGGGAGATACGCTGGTGGTCGATGTCTCAGATTTCACCGACGCGACCTGGCTCGACCGGTCTGGAGACTTCCACAGCGATGCCTTACATGTAACTGAACGCTACTCGCTGGCCGGCAAAGACGTCATCCACTATGAAGCCACGATTCAGGACCCACAGGTCTTCACACGGCCGTGGAAGATCAGCATGCCACTCTATCGACGGCTGGAGCCGAACGCGCAGCTGATGGATTTCAAGTGCGTGGAGATGGTGGAAGAGACCATGTATGGCCACCTTCGCAAGCATCAGCTGGTCAAGCACTGGGAAGGCAAGACGATGAATGTGGATATTACGCGCAAGATTCCGCCCGGTGAAGAGGTCTTAGAACGCTATATCTCCGGCAACCCGCCGGCGAAGAAGTAATTGGGAATTGGACGTCAAGAATCAGGAGATTGGTTTTTATGAGAGCCACTTTTGCAGTTGCAGCATTTGTCACCGCTGGCATCACGTTGTCGTTATCGGCGCCACCGCTAAGCGCCCATCACGCGTTTGCGGCGGAATTCGATTCCAATAAGCCAGTGCATTTCGAGAACGCCACAGTGACGAAAGTCGAATTCATGAATCCCCACTGCTGGATTCACGTGGACGTAAAGATGCCGGACGGGACGGTGGAGAACTGGGCCATCGAGGCAGGGAGCCCGAACATCCTGATGCGCAGAGGCATTACCCGGTTCACGCTAAAGCCCGGCGACAAGATCAACATTTCCGGCTATCAGGCGAAAGACGGTCTTCACCGCGCCAACGGCCGGGATCTGACTCTGCCAAGCGGCCAGAAGCTGTTCCTCGGATCTTCGGGCACTGGAGCGCCGTACGAAGTGCAGCGCCCCGGCATTGACACGCAGGACAAAGACACGCAAGAGAAGAAGGAGCAATGAGCGATCGATCCGCAGTCGCCGCTGCCGTGCTGGCGTGTGTCGGATTGCTCGTCGTGGCAGCGGTTTCGGTGCGCGGCCAGACCCAGGCCCCGCCGGCCCAATCGAGAAGTGCGAAGGCGCCGGCAACGGCGAAGGCAGGCAATCCGCCCCGGTTGCCGTGGGGCGACCCGGATCTGCAAGGCACCTGGTTCGTCCTGTATGACGAGCCCTTGGAGCGCTCGGCGGCGAACGCGGGCAAGGAATTCCTAACGGATGCGGAAGTTGAAGCGGCAGACGAGAAGAAGGGACTGAACCCGGGACGAAACGCCCGTTCCTCCAACGCCCAACAGGACGTCAGCGGCGCCTACAACGCAGTATTTAACTCGGTTCTGAGAACCGGCAAGCGTACCTCGATGATCGTCGATCCGCCGGACGGGAAGATTCCGCCCATCGTGCCCGGTTCTCCGGCTGCCAAATTTGGTCAGGGATTCCGGTTTGGTTTGGGAACAGACCCCGGTGTGAACGACAACCCTGAGACGATTCCGCAATCGCCCCGCTGCCTTGGTGTGCCGATGCCGTTCCTCCCCTTGAACACATTATTCGCGCAGGGCACAGTAATGCAGATCGTGCAATCGCCCAAGTCTATGGGGATTTACATGGAAGACGATCACGCCGGCGGCGGTAATCGGGTCATCTTCATGGATGGCCGTCCGCATGCGCCCGCAAGAGCGAAGTTGTATCTGGGAGACTCGCGAGGCCACTGGGAAGGAAACACCCTGGTGGTGGAAACCACGAATTTCTCGCAAGGCTTCCGCGGCTCAAACCCTGAGACCTACAAGATGATTGAGCATTTCACGCGGGTCGATGCGCACACTTTGCGGCGCAATATCACGTTCATCGACCCCAAGACGTGGACCAGGCCTTGGACCGTCACCATCGAGATGGGAAGGGCCCCGGACGGGAAGCACATGATCTTCGATTCGGCCTGTCACGAAGGAAACGAGGGAATCGTCGGCATACTCTACGGGAATCGCAAGCAGGAGCAGGAGCAGTTGCAAAAGAAGTAAGGCGCGTCCAGCATCGGGCCACGGGAGTGCTCCTACTCGGAATCCTGCTTGCTTTCGGCAGCGGCGTTGCGGCGCTGATCTACGAAGTTGCCTGGTTTCAGGTTCTGGAACTGGTGGTCGGTTCGGCCGCCGTTTCGCTTGGTATCCTCCTGGCCACCTTCATGGGTGGGATGTGTCTCGGAAGTTGGTTGTTCCCACGCGTTTTCTCAGCCAGCCGGAATCCCCTGCGCGTCTACGGGCTCATCGAGCTTGGAATCGGAATTTCCGGGCTTTTCGTGTTGCGTCTCATTCCGCTGGCGGGCAGTGTCTACAGCGCCTGGAGCGGATACGGCTTGAGAGGGTTTCTGCTCCGAGGCTTGGTCGCGGTCGTGTGCCTGCTGCCTCCGACCTTGCTGATGGGCGCGACTTTGCCGGCGTTGGCGCGTGAGGCGCAGGCGGCCGAAGACACGGTCCCGTGGCTGGGTTTCTTCTACGGAGCCAACATCGCGGGAGCAGTGCTGGGATGCTTGCTCGCAGGCTTCTATTTGCTGCGCCTGCATGACGTTACGGTAGCGACGTTCGCGGCCGCCGGAGTCAACCTAGCGATGGCCAGCCTGGCTTTTAGCTTCTCAGGCACAGGAACGAGCCTGCGCTCAAACCATATAGAAGCGGCCGCACAGGCGGCTCCGCCGGGTTCCGGAATCGTGTACTTCGGCATCGCGCTGTCGGGCCTCTGTGCGCTAGCCGCGGAAGCGATCTGGACCCGTTTGTTGGGCCTATTATTCGGCGCGTCTGTGTATGCGTTTTCCATTATTCTGGCAGTCTTTCTTGCTGGTCTCGGCATCGGCAGCGGTCTCGGCGCTTTGCTTTGCCGGACGGCTTTGCGCCCGCGAATCGCGTTGGGCTGGTGTCAAATTCTCGCGGTTCCGGCCATGGCCTGGACTGGCTACAACCTGGCCGCATCCCTCCCTTACTGGCCCATCACCCCGTCGCTCTCCTCGGACGTCTGGTTTCACTTTCAGCTCGACCTTGCTCGCGCGTGTTGGGCCTTATTACCCCCGACCGTACTTTGGGGCGCGAGCTTTCCGTTTGCGCTTCGGGCTGTCGCTGAAGAGAAACAAGATCCCGGAAACCTGATGGCGGGCGTCTATGCCTCCAACACCCTGGGAGCCATTGCCGGGGCGCTGGGCGCGAGCCTGCTCCTGATCGCCTGGATCGGATCGCAGCATTCCGAGCAGGTGCTGATGGCCGTGTCTGTGATTGCCGGTCTGTTGCTGCTGGCCTGCCTCACTCGTTGGGTTCGCTTGAGTGCTGTCGCCGTTGCGCTGCTGCTCGGTGTGTTCTCGATCTATAGCCTCCCGCCGGTCGCAAAGGTTCTTATTGCGTATGGCCGCTACGCCGCCACGTGGGTCGGTAAGGGGGACATCATCTACGCCCGCGAGGGCATGAACTCTTCGGTAGCAGTTTCGCGCTTTGCGAATGGAGCGATGACATTTCACGTCGCCGGCAAGATTCAGGCTTCCAATGTCGCCCGCGACATGAGGCTCCAGCGCATGCTAGGACATCTCACGACCTTGACGAACGCACACCCGCGCTCGGTCCTGGTGATCGGCTGCGGGGCGGGAGTGACGGCGGGCGCGGTGTCCATCGATCCCAGGGTGGAGCGCGAGACCATCGTGGAAATTGAACCGCTGGTTTTCGAGGCCGCTTCCCGGTATTTCAGCGGGCCGAACTTTAACGTTCTCAGCAATCCCAAAGTCCAGGTACACATCGACGATGGCCGGCATTACCTCATGACCACGAGAGAACGGTTTGATGGAATCACGATCGACCCCCTCGATCCTTGGGTGAAGGGTGCGGCAAGTTTCTACACCCGGGAGTTCCTCGAAACACTGAAGAGCCACCTCAACCCCGGCGGCACAGTCACCCTGTACGTCCAGTTGTTCGAAACCGATCTGGAAGCCGTCCAGAGTGCAGTCGCCACGTTCTTCGAAGTCTTCCCCAACGGCACGATCTGGGGCAACCCCTACCGGGGACAGGGTCACGATATGATCCTGCTGGGCCAGGCCGAACCTCTGAAGATCGATCTCGACGAGATGGAACAGCGGATCGGCTATCGCGGCGGCAACAGCCCGGTGGCAATGTCGCTCGCAGAAATCGGCATGAACTCTCCCGTGGACTTGTTCGCGACCTATGCCGGCCGCAGATCCGACCTGACAGAGTGGCTGCGCGGCGCCTCGATCAACCACGACTGGAACCTGCGGATGCAGTATCTGGCCGGCCTCGGCCTGGATCGCGATGATGCGGCCAGCATCTATGCCGGTATGCTCGCGCACAGACGCTTTCCCGACGGTCTCTTCTTCAGCGCGGAAGGTAGAGTGGACTCGTTGCGGGACGCTATTCAACGCCAGCGCTAATTGCGCAAGCGCTCTTCCACCCCTCCCGGCAGGCGAGGGCATACAAAGCCGAAGGTCTGCGATCGCGAATTTCTCCCTTAGAGCCTCTCAAAATGATCGGGAAGTCCCGAAGCGTGGGTGGGGAATAGGCGAAAGTTGCCGATCCCCGGGTGAGCGTGATCAGGTTTTGGCAGGCCACCTGGAATCCCCGTTCACATCCGCGAGTGAAGGGGCCCGCGGCTTGTGCGGGATCGAGCCGGCGAAGATCCTCGCCCGAGCGCGCCAGCGCAATATCTAACAGCCCGGCATCGTTGCAAGCCCAGCCGGAACCCTGGTTACAGAAGCCCAACTCTACATCAGCGAGATACGGGCAGGCATAAGCGCGGCCTTCCTGGCAGGCTTGCCTCCAGAAGGGGAGCCATTGCCCGGGATGGTTGTCGCCTATGCCCTGCGCAGCGCTCATTCCAGCGAATATGAGGCCCCAAATCGACATGTATGCCAAGTTCCGCCGAGGCTGTGCGAGCGATCTGCCCAAGGCGGACGGATCGATCGCGCGCAGCCAACGCGAGCGCGCGAGCCGATCAATCGCTTGGATCGATAAGTTCAACAGCGGCACCTGCAAGAGCTTGTCGTAGAACGTGGGCATGCCAAAGGTGCCGAGCAATCGGTACAGTAGGACGGTGCTCAACCCATAGAGAGCGCCATAAATGATCCGCCCCAGTTCGGTTCGCGGCGACGTTGACGGATCATTGAATAGCAGGAGCATTCCCAGAAAAACGGCGATCGGAATATATGAGTCATAGAAGAAATAGACGCCAGTCGCGGCGTGATAGGCGAGTCCGGCCAGGTAGGTAGTAACGACCGCGGACATGGTCATCGAAGTCACGCCGAAGAACAATTGCCCTGGCAGCCCAATCAGAAACAGGAACAGGAACATCTGCGGCGGATAGAACTGAGTGGTTGAAATCTGCTGGCCCCATGTGATATCGCTTGCACCTTTAGCTAGCAGCACGAGCGAGAAGAGGGCAAGCGGAAAGGACGATGGGTTGAATATGTGTACCTTGCGGCCGTCCTTGTTCCAACGAATCAGATCCTTGGCGGCCAACCCCAAGGCCACCATCAGGAATTGCAGATAGAACCAATCCGGCTTGAACCAAAGAAAAAGGTTAATACTCAGCACAATCGGAAACGGCGCGAATCCGAGCGTGTAAACATCTCGCCGCGACCAGCCGAGCAGCATGTCGAACGCGTAAGCAAAGAGCAGTTGGGCGAGAATTAGGTAGGCCGCCGCGTAGACTTCCCGCCAATACCAACCCCAATACAGCAGCACCGCAGCCTGTGCACAGGCCTGCAGGGCATGCTGCCTTTTGACGAGGAACTTGACCGTGAGAGCTCTTCCGGTGCGCCGCGTCCAAAACAGGAGGAAGGCGTTCCATATGAGCAGGACCGTCGCTGTCATTAGAAATGCAGTCAGAACTCGTGTGTTCCCGCGAACGGGCGGAAGAATCGCGAGTCCGGCGAGGGCGGCCGTGAATGCACAAGGAAGAAGCAGTACGGTCCGGGCGGACCCACGCAACACCGGACGTTCGGCTGTGACCACTACCACTAGATTTAGCGCACCACCGACTGCCACGCCCGGTTGACGTCCCGGCGTGAGACGATATAATCGCACAGTTGAGGCGATGGGCGCACTGATCGACGGCCTTGGTCCGTTCGCTTGAGCATTTTAGAGATGCCTGGATGGTGAAGCGCGAACTCGCGGAGTAGAGAGGCGATGCGGAGGCGATCTATATTTTGGCTTGGCCTTTCTGTCATGCCTGGAATTGTTATCTGGGCGCAGGAAGGACATCCGCTGACCGGCTCCTGGCATGGGGAATGGCGCCCCAGTGCCGGCAAAAAAATGCCCATCTTCATTTACATGAAGTGGAACTCCAAAACCATCGAGGGTACGATCAACCCCGGTCCGAAAGCAGTCCCATTGCAGGTTGCAAACCTCGACGCCTCGAATTGGACAGTACACCTGGAGGCCGACGCCAAAGATGGGAAGCATATCGTCATTGACGGTAAGCTCGACAAAATCGGCTCGTATCACCGAACGATCACCGGCACGTGGACCGAAGGGGCGATGAAGGGCGACTTCGAACTCACCAGGGATTAAGCTTGCATGCGAATCAGAGTCGCGGCATGTGTGGTGATGCTGGCGCTGGCAGCAGCTGGGGGAAACGAGTCTCCAGCAAAAGACCGCGGGCGTGAGCTCGTCGAAGATGTCTGCACCTACTGTCACAATCTCGATCGTCTGCGCGGCCAGGAACTCAGCCGGGATGAGTGGCGGGGCTTGATCAAAGGGATGGTTTCGGAAGGAGCGCCGGTGACTGACGAAGAATTCTCGCTGATTCTGGATTACCTGGTGAAGAACCACGGGAGAAAGCAGTCGCGATGAAATCTGCCGCCGCCTTCTGCTTTCTGTTGTCCGCCTTTCCTCTGTTGGCGCACCACGAGCTTCGGGCGGAATTCGATGAGCGGAAGCCGGTCTCATTACACGGAATCGTCACCCAATTCGAATGGGACAATCCTCACGCGTTCCTTTATCTCGACGTCACAGACGCCAACGGCGACATCGTCAATTGGGCCGTGGAATGGGCCAGCCCGTTGCAATTGCGCAAGGCTGGGTGGACCAGGGACTCGCTCCAAGCGGGCGATTCGGTGACGGTGGAAGGGTGGCTCGCGCGCGACGGGGCCAAGCTGGCGAGCGGCAGAAGCGTCGTCCTGGCAAACGGCAAGCGGCTGGCGGAAGTCCCAGAAGAGGAATCCGCGCCCGCACGCGCCCGGGCTAAGCCGACGCCGCGCTGGCCCGATGGTCACCCACGGTTGGGAGTCGTGCCAGGCGAGATGGGCTACTGGGCGTATCCGAGCGGACCAAGCCTGATCGATTCGACCGCCGGCAAGATCCGCATGGACAGCAACGGGCTTCTGGCGAACCTGGCTGACGCGGACAGGGTCGCTCCGTTTCAACCTTGGGCCAAGGGACTGTACGAATATCGCCAGCGCACGCTTTTAAAAGACGACCCAATGATCAGCTGCCTGCCACCGGCGGGTCCACGCATGTTTGAAGCGGCGCATGGCGTGCAATTTCTGGAGCAGCCCGAGCGGCAGCGCATCTTTGTCATGTCGGGCGGCGGCAATCGCAACTGGCGGCTGATTTACCTGGACGGTCGCGCACTGCCGCAGAGTGACGACGTGACGCCGACGTACTGGGGATACTCGTCAGGCCATTGGGATGGCGACACGCTCGTGGTCGAATCGGACGCTTTCAACGAGCGATTCTGGTTTTCCAACGGCGGATTGCCGCACACCGAGTACCTGCGCCTTACCGAGAAATTTTCGCGACCGGATTTCGATGCGCTGCGATACGAAGTGACGGTGAACGATCCAGGAACATATACCCGGCCATGGTCGAGTGCGTGGACGCTCCGCTGGGTTGCTGGCCAAGAAATCCAGGAATATTTCTGTCAGGATGATTCGAAGGACGAGCCTCACATGGTGGGCCCAGGGGCGAAGCCGGTCCACCGGTAACCGGGGAGCAAGCGCCGGCCGCAGCACATGGGTGGTGGCATATGCGGTGGCATATAATGAATCGCCAGGGGAGAGGTATCCCATGAAATCCTGCGCTTTTAGCCTTCCGGTCGTAGTTTTCGGTGCATTCCTAGCGGTAACGCCGCTAGTGGCGCATCACTCCTTCTCCGCGGAGTACGACAGTAAGAAGCCGGTGACGCTGAAAGGGATCGTCACCAAGGTAGAGTGGATGAATCCTCATGTCTACTTTTACCTGGATGTGACCGACGAAAGCGGGAACATTATCAACTGGGCACTGGAAATGGGGCCGCCGAACGGCCTGGAACGCAGCGGTTGGACGCGGCACACCATGAATATCGGCGACGAGGTGATCGTGGAGGGCACGCTCGCCAAGGACGGCAGCAAACAGGCCAACGCGCGCTCGGTCACACTGGCGTCGACCGGCAAGAAGCTGGGGGCTGCGTCGAGCGAACGGAAGAATCCCTAATAGAGCGCGGGCATGAGACCGGCACGTCGAAATACTAGGTTGGCTCGCATCGCATGTGCCGCAGTGTTGTGCGTCCTGGTACTCCCGCTCGCAGCGCAAGATGAGCAACCCGCCGGCCTGAACGGGGGACGGCTCGACCGGCCCCGCGACAAGCAGCCAGCGAGGCCGACGCCGCACTGGCCGGATGGCACTGTGAATCTGGGTCCGCTACCCGGGGAAAAAGGCGTGTGGGAGGGCAATGCAGGGTCGACGCTAGCCACCAATGCGCACGGTATCGACAACCCCCGCATGAATCTGCCGACCAATCTCAAAGTCAGCGAGGTTCCCTTCCTGCCGTGGGCCCAGGCGCTCTATGCTTACCGGCAGGGCACCACCACCAAGGACGACCCGCATACGCGATGCCTGCCGTCCGGTGGACCTCGGCTGTTTCATACGCCCTACGGATTCGAGTTCGTCCAGGTGCCCGAAGAGAAGCGCATCTATATGATCGAGGTGGGCGGGCCTCACACCTGGCGCAACATTTACATGGACGGCCGGCCGCATCCTAAGAACCTGGATCCGACGTTTTTCGGCCATTCCGTCGGCCGCTGGGAAGGCGTCACGCTGGTGGTGGACACAGTTGGCTTCAACGAGCGGTTCTGGTTGACGCGTGAAGGCATTCCGCACACCCGATACCTGCATCTCATCGAACGCTTCACGCGAACCGATTACAACACGCTGAAGTACGAGGCCACCATCGACGATCCCGGCGCCTATACTCGGCCATGGACCGGCGGGTGGCTGATCCGGTGGCAGCCGGATCAAGAGATGTATGAATATCTCTGCCAGGACAACAACAAGGACCCCAAGCACATGTTTGGCGGACCCCGCTAAGTCTGCCCAATCTCCAGTAATGTGCCTGGATTCAACAACTTACTGATTCTCTTTGCTATCGGTTTTTCCGAATCCCAGGCCGTCCACCAATCCATTCCCGTCCGATGCCGCAGGCCAACCGCTTGTGCCGCCTCAGAATCTCGAGCGGGCGCGGCCGCATCAACGGCAGTGAAACAAACACACCGACGGCTGCCGCCAGGAGCGCTGGCGATGCGCCTTCCGGCCGTACTGGCGATATAATCTGTCCAAGGCGCCCGCGAGCGCATTTGGCCGTGACCAACACAGACACAATCCTGAACCTTGGATGGGCGGTGCTCTGCGTCGGCGGCATGCTATGGCACTGGTGGTGGTCGCGCCGCTATGCGCCCGCGCTCAGCCGCCGGATTCATTTCTACCGGACCGTGTCCGTGTTTCTGGCGGCGGTCTCTTTGTTTCCCTGCATTTCGGCCAGCGACGACCGCATCCGCCTGCGCGATTTGGAAACGGCCAGCACCAACGGCAAGGCGATCGCCTACGGCCATGACAACAACTTTCAGCTGATCGCCCAACTCCAGGACATAGAAAACGGTCAAACGGCGACGCCGTTCGTTTTCGTGCCCGCCCTGTCCTCTGCTCCCCTGGTGCAGCACGAGCGAACAGTCCTGGTTCGCGCGTCGCACCGCGACACGCCCAGCCGCGCGCCGCCCGTTCGCCTAGGTCTCGCCTCCACGATTTAGTAACGAAGGCAGTGGTGCAACATAGCACCGCATTTGGGGGATTGGCATGAAAACGTCGGGCGCCGGAAATGATCCTCCGGCTGGTGAAATGGTCCATTTGGAAAAGGTGTGGGATGAGCGAAACCGTAAGCCGGTTCTGTTGGCCAGCGGCACAATCCTGGTGATTGTGGCGCTGGCGGACTGGTTTACCCCCAATTTATCGCTGGGCTTTCTCTATCTGTTCCCCATTGTGCTTGCCTCAGCATTTCTTCCACGTTGGGGCATCCTGCTTCTCGGCGGGGTGTGCGCCTGGTTGAGCGCATTGTTCAGTTCGCTGGAGCGTTCGCCGGTTCGCTTGGGGTTCGAGACCTTGGCGCTCGCGGGCTGCGGTTTGTTCGTCGGGGAGTTGGTCCGCAATCGCCGCCTGACGCTGGAAGCGCAAGAGAGGCTAAAGGCGCTGGTGGAAACCAGCCCGGCGGCCATCGTCACCCTGGATGAGCACGGCTTCATCGAACTAGCGAACCAGTCAGCCGCCCAGTTGATGGCTCCCCGAGACGGCAAGCTGTTGGGCGCTCCCATCGCTTCCTTCCTCCCCGAACTGCATCGCGCTCTGCATTGGGAAGAAGCCCCCCAGTTGCGGGCCACCATGCAATGTCAAGGCCGTCGCGATAACGGGGAATCCTTTAGGGCGGACGTGTGGTTTTCCACATACAAGGAGGGCCGTCATCCGAAACTGGCGGCCATCATCGCGGATCTCGGCGAAGAAACGGGGCTCTAACTCAGCCGGGCGCCTCAGTCGCCGGGCAGCGCCAGCGGGTTTTGTTTGACGGCACGAGCGGATCTTCGCCGCTCTGCTATCGTTGAGCTAAGAGCGCACCGGTGGGCTTCGGGGCAGGAGACAGGGGATGACATCCATTCATCGAATTATTTGGATCATGGCGGCCTCGGCCTGCCTGTTAGCGGCGCAGGACGATCCTCCCGGACGCGTCGCTCACCTCAGCTATGTCTATGGAGCAGCTTCTTTCCGTCCCGGCGACGTGAACGAATGGTATCCCATCGAATTCAACCGCCCGCTCACCACCGGCGATCACGTCTTTGTGGATTTCGCTGGAACCGCCGAATTGCAAATCGGAAGCGGCGCCATGCGCCTCGGCTCCCGCACCACGATGGATATCCTGAATCTCGACGATACCAATGCGCAGGTTCGACTGAGCGAAGGAACACTGGTCATTCGCGTCCGGTATCTGGGCGATCAGGACAGTTTCGAAGTGGACACGCCGAACCTGGCCTTCTCGCTGCTGCGGCCCGGTGAATACCGGATCGACGTGAAAACCGACACGTCCACCACTGTTGTGACCGTGCGCGGCGGCGAAGGCGAGTTGAATGGCCCCAATCAGGCTTTCGCAGTCCACGCCGGCGAACAGGTATGGGTCGCTGGAACGGATCAGCCGAGCTATCAGACCTACGGTCTTCCACCGCGCGATATTTTGGATAACTTCAGCCTGGAACGCGATCTGCGAGACGATCGATCCGTTTCGGGCCGCTACTGTTCGCATGAAATGGCCGGCTACGCGGACCTGGACCGGTATGGTACCTGGCAGGACACGCCGGATTACGGCATGGTTTGGGCCCCCAACAACATGCCGCCCGGATGGGCGCCGTACCACAACGGACACTGGGTCTGGGTGGATCCGTGGGGCTGGACCTGGGTGGACGACGCGCCGTGGGGATTTGCTCCGTCCCACTTCGGTCGCTGGGCCTACGTTGGAAATTGGGTTTGGGTTCCAGGGCCGCCGGCGCAGCGTCCGGTGTATGCTCCGGCGCTCGTGGCCTGGGTAGGAGGCGAAGCCGCAGGAGGCGGAGTAGGCTGGTTTGCGCTCGGGCCTCGCGAGGTTTACGTGCCCTCCTATCACACCACTCCCGCGTATGTGAACCGCGTGAACGTGACCAATACCGTCATTGTGAACAACGTCAACATCACGAACGTCAACGTCACCAACGTGAACTATGTGAACCGCTCGGCGCCGGGCGCGATGATGGCGATGCGGCGCGAAGCGTTCGTAGGCGCCAGGCCCGCGCAGAGCGCTGCGATTGCAGTCCGTCCGGAATTCGCTCGATCTGCGCCCGTCATCGCAGCGGCGGCCGTTGCTCCCACGCGCGCCAGCGTCACGCGAGCTCCGGAGAAGGGAGCGAATATCGCCAGGCCTCCAGCCGCCATCGAATCACGTCCCGTGATCGCAAAGAGGGCGCCACCGCCGCCGCCCGTGCCATTCGCGCAAAAGCAGGCGGTGTTAACCAACAACGCCGGCCGCCCGCTGAGTACAAACCAGGTGCAGCAACTGCGGCAAAGTGTGCCCACACCCGCGCGATCGTTTGTACGTCAGGTCCAACCCCGCCCGGTGCAGCCGCAAGCACCCGCGCGTTCGTCGGCTCCACCCCCGCCGCTGAACCAAGGTGCCCGCCCGCCGTTCCAGGCAGCGCCGCGGCGTGCGGCTCCTCCAGCCGAGCAACCTGCTGTCCGCCAACCCCCGCCCCCGACGCCGGAACGGACACCCCCGCAACCCGCTCTGCGCCAGCCGCAGCCGAGGCAGACCGAACCGCAGGCGCAGCGGCCGGCAGCCGTAGCACCGCCCCCGCCGCCTTCCAGGACAGCACCGAAAGAAGAAAAAGGCGGAAAGGAAAAGCGAGGCGAGAAACGGGAGAACAAAGAGAATAAGGAAGACTAACGCCGCGAGCAGCGTGCTAGTCTGGCTGAGTGATTCGCGGATCGTTCGTCCTAACCCTGATCCTGCCGCTCCTGCCGTGTGCTTACGGCGCCGCGCCGGATTATCAACTGCAGAAGGTCGGCAACGGCGTGTGGGCCGCCATCGTCAATGACGAGGGTCTGGCGGGCGGCAACGCCGGATTCGTCATCGGCGACGACGGCGTGGCCGTGATCGACACCTTTCAGGACCCGCGGCCCGCGCGGGCGCTGCTGGCAGATATCCGCAAAATGACGAAGCTGCCAATCCGCTTCGTGGTCAATACGCACTATCACCTCGATCACGTGAACGGCAACGATGTGTTCGCCGCCACCGGAGCCACCATCGTCGCCCATCGCAACGTCCGCGCCTGGATGCGCACGGAAAATCTCAAGATGCTGGACCCGCCGGTGACGGCAGAAAAAAAGGCGCGCGTGGCGTCGCTCACCCTCCCTTCGCTGGTCTTCGACGACCACATCGATCTGTACCTAGGCTCGCGGCGACTCAACGTGCGCCACTACCCCGGCCACACCGGCAGCGATTCCGTGGTTTGGGTGCCCGACGCGAAGGTCGTCTTTTGCGGCGATATGCTATGGAAGGATCACATCCCAAACTTGATCGATGCCTCCACCGGACCCTGGGTGGAGTCGCTGGACGCGATGCGCAAGGATTATGGCCAGTCCACTTGGATTCCTGGCCACGGCGGCGTCGCCAATGGGCAAGATGTGCAGATATTCCGCGCGTACCTTGCCGACCTGCGGGCGAACGTGCGCCGCGAACAGGCCGCGGGAAAATCCGGCGATGCTCTCGTTCAGGCGCTCCTGCCGGGATTGCGCGCCAAGTACGGCAAATGGGGCTTCTTCATGGACTACGCCTCTCTCGACATCACGCAGACCGCCGATGAATTGAAGGGCGTGAAGCGCTTGCCGCCAAGTCCCGAGCGCTAGCCGAAATCTCACCTCCCCAGTTGACATCGCAACTCACTCGTGGTCTCATTCTTTTAACGCTTCGGCTGCATGCAGACGCCCAGATCTCGCAGCCGGAGGAAAAAGGAGGCTCGCGCCATGTCGCGACTTTTCATTTGCGGGTTGGTCATCGGGGTGACCGCCTTCGCCGCACCCCCTACAAGCGTCACTTTCAATAAAGATGTGCTTCCGGTGTTGCAGAAGAATTGCCAGGTCTGCCATCGCCCGGGCGAAATCGCCCCGATGTCGTTCCTCAGCTACCAGAGCACGCGCCCATGGGCCAAGGCGATCAAGCAGGCGGTGCTCACCAAGAAAATGCCGCCGTGGTTCGCCGACCCGCAGTACGGTCACTTCATGGACGATCGCCGCCTCTCCGAAGCGGATACGCACACCCTGATCGCTTGGGTAGACGCGGGCGCGCCCGAGGGCGATCCCAAGGACCAACCCGCGCCGGTCACTTTTCGCGATGGCTGGAACATTCAACCGGACGTCGTCTTCCAGATGCCGCAGCCCTATCACGTGCCCGCCTCAGGGACCATTGAATACACCTACATCGTGATCCCCACAGGCTTCACCAAAGACACCTGGGTAACGGCCGGCGAGATCCGTCCGGGCAATCGCTCGGTGCTGCATCACGTGGTGGCCAACGTCCGGCCGCCTGGATCTCTATGGATGAAAGACGCTCAGCCCGGCGTGCCCTACGTGTTCGGCAAGCGCAAGAAATTCTCGGACAGCGAAGGCCCCGGCCGCGAGCACAGCTTCATGGTCGGCTACGTCCCCGGCATGCAGCCGCAGCGCTTCGATGTGGACCACTCGGCCATGCTGATTCCCGCGGGCTCCGACATCGTGTTCGAGCTGCACTATACGACCAACGGCACCGCCACCGACGACCAGACCAAGGTCGGCCTGACGCTCGCCAAAGAGCCGCCACTCAAACAGTTCGTTTCCATCGGCGCTCAGGCGGACGACTTCGTGATCCAGCCCGGAGACGCCGCGGCGCAAGGCCACGCGCAGATCACCTTCAATCAGCCCGTGGAGCTCGCGCACATCCAGCCGCACATGCACCTGCGCGGCAAGGACATGCTCTTCAAGCTTTACTACCCGACCGGCGAATCACAGACCGTACTCAGTGTTCCGCACTACGATTTCAATTGGCAGATCGTCTATTACTTCGACAAGCCGATCCCGCTGCCCAAGGGCACCAAGCTGGATGTCACCGGCCACTGGGACAACTCGGCCAACAATCGCTATAACCCGGATCCCACGGCGGCCGTTAAATGGGGCGAACAAAGCTGGGAAGAAATGTTCGGCGGGCCGATGGCCGTGATTATCGACCGGGGCGTCGATCCGAAGACTATCATGGCGCCGCCCGCGAACACGGTCGCCAAGGCTACGGAATAATCCCAGGGGCGGCACAAACACGCCGCCCCAAAATTCAACGAACCTACTGCGGCCGCGGCGGATTGATCCGCGCCTCGTCCCAGTGTTCCTTGATGAAGCCGTTCTGCACGCGCACCACGTCGAAGTGATTCCACACGTACTCGCGGCTGGCATCGTCCGGGTCCTTCGCTTTGCGGTCCCACATGAACAAGCAATACGGCCCATCCACCAGCGTCAGCGCCGGCGGGTTGGGCCACTCCGGCTTGATCTCTTTCGCCTGGCCCGCGCCGCGTCCGGGAATGCGGCTCATGAACTGCTTGAAGCCTTCGCGCCCCTGCGGCACGTTTGGATTGTGCTGGATGTAACCCGGATCCATGGTCTTGTCGGCCAGCTCCAGATGGCCGTACTGCAGCATGTCCTTCAGCTCCTCGGTGCCGAGCGCCTTGGCATGCTCTTCCTGTTTAGAGACCTTACCCGTGTTCCATTCCATCGGCGGCTTGGGCGATTCGCCCGTGTGCACTTCCCCCGACCCTGGAAACTTCATCGCGCTGTCCCAATGCTCCTGCACTTTGCCGTTTTGGATGCGCAGCACATCGAAGCTGTTCGAGTGATACGTCTTCGATGGATCGCGCGGATCCTTCTGCTCGGTTTCCCAAATCAGCCAGACAAAGTCGCCCTTGGCGCCCTTCACCACCGGCTGGCTCGCCAGCTCGTTGGGATTCGCGACGTTGGGCTTCGGTAGTTTGCTGAAGAAGGCGACGAACCCTTCCCGCCCCGTGTTGACGTTCGGATTGTGCTGGATGTAATCGTCGGCCTGGTATTTCGACGCCTGGTCCATCTGCCGGTTCTGGATCACGACGCGCCACCACTCCAGCACCATGTCCAGGTTCTTTTTCTCCTGCTTGGTCATGGGCGCCATTTGCGGCGTGGTCGGCGGGTTGATGGATTCGGCCACCAACAGCCCCGTGCATGCGGCCAGCGCGAGAGCGGCGGGGATCAGTCGCTTCATACTCGGAAGTGTCATATGGGTTCCTTTCCTTGACAGCGTCCTAACATCTTACTTCAACTGTGGCTCTTGCATGCAAGCCGCACGCCGACAGAAACGGTCAACTCCGGCGAATGCAGCCGTCCCCTTGTGTTACTGTGAATCTCTATGGTTTTGTCCGATGTGGACATCAAGCGCTACATCGCGCAGGGAAAGATCAAGATCGCGCCGGAACTGCCGCCCGAACAGTTTGGCAGTTGCTCGGTGGATTTCCGCCTGGGAAATGAGTTCAACGTCTTCGAGCACAGCCGCAACGCCTACATCGATCTGCGGGACGGCAAAGGCATCGAAGGCCTCATGCGGAGCGTGACGGTTCCCCACGGCGAGCCGTTCATCCTGCAGCCGCGCGAGTTCGTGCTGGCCATCACCGAAGAAACGCTCGAACTCGACGACGACGTGCTCGGAAGGCTGGAAGGGCGTTCCAGCCTGGGCCGCATCGGCATCATCGTGCACGGCACCGCCGGATTGTTCGATCCCGGCTGGGCCGGCAAAGCCACGCTGGAGCTCAGCAACCTGGGCCGCATGCCGGTGGCGCTCTATCCGGGCATGCGCGTCTGCTCGTTCACTTTCGAGCAGCTCACTTGCGCCTCGTCCATGCCCTACCGTAAGAAGGCCGGCAGTAAGTACGCCGGACAAACCCGTCCGCTGGCCAGCCGCCTGGCGGGTGAATTCAAAGGTTGATGGCGCGCCGCGTCCTCACGGTCGGCCCCATGCCGCCGGAAAAGTGCGCATTCGCGCTCGCGCGCTACAGCCGCTCGCCCGATTCCATCCGCGATTCCGTCGATTGGGTGCGCACGCACGACTCTGCCAAGTTCCTCGAGAGCTTCTATTTCCAGTACGGCCACGCCTCCATCGCCGACCTGGGACACGTCGTGATGTGCTTCGAAGGGATTTCCGAACTCGCAGCCACCGAAGTGGAAGACGAACAGCTCTGGGACGGCCAGGCGCGATCGTCGCGCTATCAGGATTTCTCCAAATCCGGATTTTTGACGCCGCCCGAGTTCGATGCCCCGCAAGCCGCGCTTTATCAGGAAACCGCGGCGAAACTCCTGGCTGGCTACAACCAGGTTCACGCCAAGGTTTTCGAGCATCTGGCCGAACGGCTGCCGAGGCCGGAGTCGATGAAACCCGAGGCTTATCAGCGCAATCTTCGCGCACGTGCGTTCGACGTGGCGCGATATCTATTGTGCCTCGGAATTCCGACGGGCGTCGGCCAGGTCACCAGCATCCGCGCGCTTGAGCGTCAAGTCAGGCGCTTGAAAGCTTCCGAGTACCAGGAGCTGCGGGAACTCGCGACCGAAATCGCTGTAGCTTGCTCCGACCCGCCTTCTTTAAGCTGGGGCGACGGCGCGGCCGAACCCGTGGCCCCCACTTTGGCCAAGCACTTGGACGCCGACGAACATCTGGCGCGCAGCCGCGAAGATCTGCGCCAGTGGGCGCTGCAAAATCTCCCTAAGAAGGAATCCGGGTGTCCGGAGGCCGTCGATCTGTCCAAGCCCGCCGACACGCTGGCCGACATCGCCGCCACGCTGCTCTATCCGGTCACGGACCGTCCCTATCGCGAACTCTATAGTCTGGCTTGCTCCTGGAACTCGGCCCGAAAAAACGAAGCCATCGACGTCGCGCTGCGCTCCAGAACGCGCCGCGACGAGCTGCTCAGGAATTTTCGGGGCGGTCTTTATGTATATGACATCGTGATGGACATCGGCGCCTACCGCGACTTGCACCGGCACCGCCGTTGCCAACAATTTCGACAGGATTATTCTACCGGACTTGGGTTTGAAACTCCGGATGCAATCGCGGCCTCAGGTCTGAGTGAAACCTATGCGACACTTCTCTCGGAGGTAAGTCACGCCATTGCCGAATTACCGGCTCCCGGCGCGCATTATCTCCTTCCTTTCGCCACCCGCGCCCGCTTCCTGTTCAAAATGGATTTTGCCGAGGTCGAATATATCTGCCGGCTACGATCCGGCGTAAAGGGACATTTCAGCTATCGCACGATTGCCTGGAAAATGAAGGAAGCAATGGAGAAATTGGAACCGGATCTCGGCCGGCTCATGGAGGCCACTCCACCCTGGGTGGAAGATCCGCTCCAACGATAACCTATCGTAACGCGATGGCCCCATTCCGGATGCATCCAACATAGCGGAAGGAGATTGAATCTTTATGATCCGTTTTGCGATTGCAGCCGCCCTGGTTGGGCTAGTCGGGATCGCGCTCTCACCCACTTCCAAGGCGGACGAATGGAACAAGAAGACCGTCTTCAGTGTGAATCAGCCTGTTCAAGTCACCAATACGGTGCTTCCCGCAGGCAAGTACGTTTTGAAGTTGCTGGATTCTCCGTCAGACCGGCACATCGTTCAGATCTTCAATCGGGACGAAAACCACCTGTACGCGACCGTCCTTGCGATTCCAGCTTACCGGCTCCAGCCGACCGGAAAGACCACCTTCACGTTCTGGGAAACACCTCCTGGACAACCCAAGGCTCTGCGCGATTGGTACTATCCGGGTGACAACTTCGGACAGGAATTTGCGCAGCCTCAGTACGAAAACATTGCGGCCGTGACGACGCCTCCGCCGGCTCCACCGGCCCCCGTTGAAACTGCGCAGGCGCCTGAGACTCCGGCTCCCGCGCCGCAGCCGCAGCCACAGCCGCAGCAAGAAGTTGCGCAGAATACCCCACCACCTCAGCCGGCACCTGAAGCAGCTCCCGCACCCCAGCCTGCTCCCGAGCAGCCTGCACCCGCTCCGAAGGAGCTGCCCAAGACGGCCAGCCCATATCCTCTCTTCGGTTTAGGCGGAATTGCTTCGCTCGCCCTGTTTGGTCTGGTCCGCAAATTCCGTTTGTCGTAAAATTGCTATAGGAGAGCTTGTATGACCCGCTACCGCACCACATTACCGGTCGCGGGTCTCCTGCTCATTCTAGGCGCGACACTCGGACGCGGCGAACAAGAAGAGAAGGTTGCCGCGTCAATACCGAGTCCTCAAGAGTTCACAATCCGTACGACCTCCCGTCTGGTTCTTTTAGACGTGAGCGTCAAGGATTCGGCCGGGGGGTTCGTTTCCGGCCTCACCAAGCAGAATTTCAAGGTATACGAGGACGGGAAACTCCAGCAAATCAGCCAATTTGCGGACGTGGACATCCCTGTGACCGTTGGCTTGCTCGTGGACGAGAGCGGCAGCATGCGAAACAAGCGCCCGGAAGTAATTACGGCGGCCCTCGCGTTCATCCAGGCCAGCAATCCCATGGACGAGATTTTCGTGATCAACTTCAACGAGCATCCCTACCGCGGTCTTCCTGAAGGTGTCTTGTTTTCCGACAACACCCGGCAGTTGCGAGCGGCCTTAGGGCAAGGTAATCCAGAGGGCAGGACCGCCCTATACGATGCCATTACCATGGGGCTGCACCAGCTTGACCAAGGGCGGCGTGACAAAAAGACCCTGGTGGTGATTAGCGATGGCGGGGACAATCACAGCAAGAGCACGCTACCCGAAGTCACGCACGATGTTTTGGCGTCGGTAGCGACCATCTACACCATAGGCATCTATGATCCCGATGATCCGGAAAAGAATCCTAGTGTTTTGCGCCGCTTGGCCCACGTAAGCGGGGGCAGTTCCCATTTTCCGGCGAGCCTCTCTGAGATCGTACCGATCTGCCGTCAAATCGCCAAGGATATCCGGACGCGCTACACGATCGGCTACATTCCACCCGAGACGGGTCCTCAACAACGCCACATTAGAGTGGTCGCCGTTGGGCCCGACAGCCGGAAGCTGAATGTGCGAACCAGGACCAACTATTGGTATGGGTCCGGCGACAGCGCCGCGGGCGGCTCGAAATGAAGGCCCGAGTGAGAGCACGGGGTGGTCTGAGAGCGCTGGAATGGCTGTTCCTTTTGGTTGGCCTGGTGCTGCTGGACTGCTACGTTTGGATCAATACCAGCACCGTGCTGTACCAGGCCTATGAGGATTGGGCGTTCGATCAGACCCTGCGTGGCCAGGCGCCCAGCGTTCCGGCATTCATCGGCGATGAATGGCGCTGGCTCCGAGGCGAGGAGGCCGTCGTTCCACCTGCGGCGGCGGAAGCTCCTCTGCCAAAGAACACTCCCGTCCCGGAAACCAGGCCGCCGCTACCGGCGTCCTTGATCGGACGCTTGGAGATTCCGCGGCTGGGCCTGTCCGTGATGGTGCGGGAAGGCGCCGACGACGGCACGTTGCGCAAAGCCGTTGGGCATATTCCCGGAACGGCGCTTCCAGGCATAGTTGGAAACGTCGCGCTGGCCGGACACCGCGACACATTCTTTCGCCCGCTGCGCAACATTAAGAAGGGCGATGCCATCGATCTTCAAACGGAGCGCGGCACTTACCGGTACGTTGTGGAATCGACCAACATTGTAGGACCGCGAGACGTAGGCGTGCTGACGGCGTCGGGCGGCGAAACATTGACGCTGGTTACCTGTTACCCGTTCTATTACGTCGGCTCCGCGCCCAAGCGCTTTATCGTACGGGCCACTCAGGTCGCGGCTATCCTGCAGCCCCCACTGCGACAAGGCTCTTGAGCTTGGCCGTCAACGTGGTTCGCTTTAGACCCAGCATCTCGGCCGCGAGCTTTTTGTTGCCGCCGGTTTTGCGCAGCGCCTGCTCCAGGATGTTCAGCTCGATGCTGCCCACCGTCCGTTCGAAGTCCAGGCCTTGATCGGGAACCGCGACGAACGGCCGCGCTCCAGCCCGTAGTGCTACGGGAAGTTTTCTCGGAGGAAGAGGGAAATCGCCGGGGTAGAGAACCGGACGATCGCCGCTCAGGATGACTGCCTTTTCCACGGCGTTCTCCAGTTGCCGCACGTTGCCCGGCCAGTCATGCGCGGCCAACCGGTCTAGCGTCTCGCGCGAGATCTGCTTGGAGGGGATGCGCTCTTCCCGGCAGATCTTCTCGATGAAGTGCCGCGTCAGCAACGCGACGTCGCCGGCGCGCTCGCGCAGCGAGGGCAGCGTGATCGGAACCACGTTGAGCCGGTAATACAGGTCTTCGCGGAACTTGCCTTGTTGCACCATCGAGGACAGATCGGTATGCGTGGCGGCGATCACGCGGACATCCACGCGAATGGTCTCGGAACTGCCCAGCCGCTGGAACTCGCGCTCCTGCAGCACACGCAGCAGTTTGCTTTGCAGGCTGAGCGGCATGTCGGCGATTTCATCCAGAAAGATGGTGCCGTGGTTGGCCTGTTCGAAGCGGCCGACCCGTTGGTTCATGGCGCCCGTGAACGCGCCCTTGACGTGGCCGAATAGCTCAGCTTCCAGGAGCGATTCGGGCAGCGCGCTGCAATTCACCGCGACCATGGGCGTGCGATCGCGCCCGCTGGCAGCGTGGATGGAACGCGCCACCAGTTCTTTGCCGGTTCCCGTTTCGCCGGTAATCAGCACCGTACAGCGCCGCGGCGCCACCAGGCGGATTTCTTGCACGATCTGCTCGATAGCGCGGCTCTCGCCAATTAGAATGCGGCGCCACAGTTCCGGCTCGAACTCGCTGACCGTTTCCGATTCGCAAGCCCATTTCGAATTGGCGGCAAGATAAAGCACGCTGGTTGCGTCGCCGTGCCCCACCACATGAAACGCGCCCAACCGCAGCAGGCGCACCGTTTCTGTGCCGGTAGCGCCGGGTGAGTAAAGCACCACGGGCGTGCCCGGCTGGGCCCGCTGCAAGTCTTCGAGCAGGCCTTCAGCGCCCGGGCCGTCGGCCAGGGGCAGATTTGCCAGGACGACATCGAAATCTTCGGCACGCAGCAGCTCAATGCCATCCGCCGCGGTAGTCGCCACGACGATGGTGGAGAAGAGAATTCTGTTGACAATCTCCCCGGGTTGCTCGCCGATCCAGAGAAGTTTGGGCGTCAGAATTGTGATAACCTCCGTCACACTTCCATCGGCCGGAGGAGGAAAGTGTTTAAGCGAAAAATTCGCTTAGTCCGGTGTTAGAGGTGGGGAGTATTCCGCGTGAGCCTCCGGGCAGCTTCTTCAATGGTCGGACGCGATTTCGAGAATGTGAAACGGATTCGCTTGGGATTCGGAGCCATGGCCGGGAAGAAGATCGAGCCGGGCACTCCCGCGACGCCGGATTCGCGCATCAGTCGTTCAGTAAACGCGACATCGTCTTCCTCCGACAGCCGCGAATACTCGCACCAAAGGAAGTACGATCCGCCGGGCTCGTAAAACGTCATGCCGGCCTTCTCGACAGCCTCGCCCAGCAGCTCTTTGCGCTGCCAGTATTCGCGGCGGACTTTGTCATAGAATTCTTCGGGGAAGTTGAGCGCGCCGGCGAGCGCGATCTGGAACGGGTGCGGAGCGGTGACCGTGTGGAAGTCGTGCATGTGGCGAAGCTGGTCGGCTAGTTCATCCTGCGCGACCAGATACCCGACGCGCCAGCCCGTGACTGAATAAGTCTTGCCCATCGAGATGACCGTCACCGTGCGATTCACCGCCTCGGGCAGCGATCCGATGCTGACATGCTGGTGCCCGGGCCAGACGAGATACTCATAGGTTTCGTCGGCAAAGATGAGCAGGTCATGATCGGCGGCGAACTGCGCGATCGTTTCCAGTTCCGCGCGCGTGAACACCTTACCCATCGGATTGCATGGATTGCAAAGCAGCACGGCGGCGGTGCGCGGCGTGAGCAACGCTTCAAGCTGGCTGCGGGTGAATGCGAAGTCCGGCTCCGAAGTCACGAGCGTGCGCAGATGAACTCCGGCGGCGATCGATTGCAGCACGTAATTCTCATACATCGGTGCGAAGCTGATTACTTCGCCTTCGTGTTCGACTAATGCTTCCATGGCGACAATCATGCCTTCGGTGGCGCCGCAGGTGACGATGACGTTGCGATCCGGGTCGGCTGCGATGTGATTGAAGCGCTCCAGTTTCTGCGCGATGGCGCGCCGCGGCACGGGTGCGCCCGAGGGATCCGTGTATTGATGAAAGCAGCCGGAGACGGCCTGGCGCGCGAGTTCCTTCACTTCGGGCCACGTGTCGTCGTCGGAAAATCCCTGCGAGAGATTGACTGCGCCAATCTTGGCGGCTTCGATGGTGGTCTTACGAATCGTGGACTCGCGCAGCACCGGGCGCTTGGATGCCATGGTTCTATTATGATGCCCTGAACCGGCCGAACAGCACCACATTGCGGCCGACATCCACCAGACGGCAGGCGCGTCGCGCGCGGAAAGCCCGATTTTTCATGAGCTTGCGATTTGGTATGCGCCTTGCGCTTCTACACAGCGTAAGGAGGACAAGGAAATGAAAAAGGCAGTGCTGGCGATGATGTTGATGGCGGGAGGCCTGTTTGCTGCTCCCCGATTTTCCGTTGGAATTGGCTTTGGCGCGCCTGCGCCGGTGGTTGTGCAGCCTCCCTGTCCGGGACCGGGCTATACCTGGGTGAACGGCTACTATGCATCCGGTGGCGCCTGGGTGGCCGGATATTGGGCGCCTCCGGCGGTTGTTGTGGCTCCGCGGTATGGTCACGACCGTTACGACCATCGCTCTTACAACCGCGACCGTGACGACCGCCGCGTTGCCGCTCGCCGTGGCGACGATCACCGCGACGAACACTTCCGGCGTTAGGCGAGATTTGTTGGCAAAGCTTGGCCGGCTGACCCTGTCGCAGCCGGCCGTTCCTTCATAATCAGAAGATCGTTCTATGAAACGCCCGGGTCCGATCCTGGTGGGAGATCGCTTCGCTCCTTTGCGAGGCCAGTTGCTCGCACTGCTGGGCTCGCTTGGTGAAGACGACTGGGATCGTCCTACCGCGGCACCGGGCTGGTCCGTGAAGGATGTTACCGCGCACCTCGTGGGTGGCGACTTCGCGATTCTGTCGGGCAAGCGCGATGGATTTCGCGGGACCTACAAGAAGGTCGACGATTACGCGCAGCTTGTGGATCTGATCAACCGATTGAATGCGCAGTGGGTCCAGGCTATGTCGCGGATGAGCCAGCGCCTGCTGATGGATCTTCTGGCTTTCACAGGGCCGGAGGTCGAGCGGTGCTTCGCGGCGCTGGACCCTATGAAGATGGGCGGTCCGGTAAGCTGGGCCGGACCCGATCCAGCGCTAGTGTGGTTCGATATCGCCCGCGAATTCACGGAGCGGTGGCATCACCAGCAGCAGATTCGAGACGCCACTGGGCGTCCACCACTCTATGATCCATACTTTCTCTCGCCTGTCTTAGACACCTTCGTGCGCGCTTTGCCTTACAGCTTTCGCCATCTCACGACGCCGGAAGGAACGGTGGTGAGGTTCGAGATTTCGGGCGATGCAGGCGGGGCCTGGTTTCTCCATCGGACGTCGCGGGCATGGACTCTCTCTCTTGACTCAGAGGCTGAGCCGGCAACGGAAGTGATTCTTCCCCAAGACACTGCGTGGCGACTGTTCACCAAGGGCATCGATCGCCAGGAGGCTCGTGCACGGGCCGCGATCCGCGGAGATGCGGGCCTCGCTTCACCGATCTTCGAGACGACTTCCATCATTGGTTGAATTCGCGATGATCAAACCGCGTGCTCTTCGTCCGGGGGACAAGGTCGCAGCCATATCGCTTTCGCGAGGATGGCCCAACGTGTACCCACTCGCCTACCAGGACGGGAAACGCCAGTTGCAGGAAGCTTTCGGCGTCGAAGTGGTTGAGAGCCGCTATGCGCTCGCCGACATCCCCTGGCTGGCAGCTCATCCCGAGGCTCGCGCCGCGGACCTCATGGAGGTTCTGCGCGACCCCTCGATCCGGGGCATCCTCTCCACGATCGGCGGCGACGATTCGATCCGCATGCTGCCGTTCCTGGATCTTTCCGTCATTCGGGACAATCCGAAAATCTTTCTGGGCTATTCGGACTCAACCATCACGCACTTCGCCTTTCTGAAAGCAGGAGTGACGTCCTTCTATGGACCGTCCCTCATGGCCGGCTTTGACGAGAATGGCGGATTGCCGCCCTACATGGCTGAGTCGGTGCGCCAGGTGCTCTTTGAGCCGACGCCGTCGCTGGTGATTCCACCCAACGTCGGCGGCTGGACCTGCGCGTCCTGGGAGTGGGCTGACGAGAACAGGAATCACAAGAAGCGGCCGCTTCAACCCTGCTCGGGGTGGAGGTGGCTACAGGGGAGCGGACAGCATCGGGGCAGGCTGATTGGCGGGTGCTTGGAGGCCGTGGATTGGCTGCGTGGCACTCCGGTGTGGCCCGACACGGAGGTCTGGCGAAACGCCATTCTGTTCCTGGAAACGTCGGAAGATCAGCCCTCGCCAACTGTCGTCACGTATATGCTGCGGGCACTAGGTGCGACGGGAGTATTGCAAGCAGCGCGTGGCATCCTCTATGGACGGCCCTACGGCGAACAATCCAGCTTCGAGCAATACGACCGGGTGTTGTTACAGGTTCTCGATGAGTTGGGCTTGCAGTCGCTCCCCGTGGTGACCCGAATGGATTTTGGACACACCGATCCGAAATTTGTTCTGCCGCTTGGAGTGGAGGCGGAAATCGACTGTGACCGGCAGCAATTCCGCCTTCTGGAAGCGCCCACGATTTTGTGATGCCGGACGAGCTTAGCGCTTGTCCGGAACGATGTGCTCCAGGTCCTGGTTGTTCTCCTGGCAGTCGGCTTCCATGATGCGCTCGTCGCGCGGCGGATGGCGGAGGATCAGGCGGTACTGCCAGGGCTTGGTGAACACCTTGGGGTCTTCCATGGTGGCTTCATAGAAGATGGTCTTGTCCGGCTGGAGCGTGTAGCGCTCGACCACGTGCAGCTTGTCGCTGTGGAAATGGCCGGCGCCGGGCAGCCAGGTCTTGTCGTTGAAGCCGGTGACATCGACAACGAACGTGTCGCCGTCCCAGTGGCCCACGGAGTCGCCCATGAAGGTGGGGTCGAGCTCGTCGGGATGCGGGCGGCCGTCGGCGGGGATGATGCGGAAGATGTGGTTGGTCTCGTAGAGGATGTAAATCTTGTTGTGCGTCTGCGCGATTTCATATGGCACGGGAATGCCGAAGATGCGCGGCACGCCGGCCATCATGCAGTGCACGGTGGGATCGTTGCGATCGTCGGATGCCAGTTGCTTGACCTTTGCGAGTGCCCAGGGCTGATAGGGCGGCGGGCCGACCGGCGGTCCCCAGGTGCTCTTGGTGCCTTCGCCGGGGCGCAGCTCGCCGGTTTCGCCGAACAGGCTGACGCCGATGGCTTGCCAGATGCCGGATAGATCGGGGTGGCCGGAGGCGTCGCGCGGGAGTTTGGCGGCGGGAGTTTGCGCGAACATCAACGTCGCGCAGCAGAGAGCGAGGATGACGGATCGCATCGGGCGGTTCCTTGTCCTAATGCGCGGGCGGGCCGATATAAAGCTTCTTGCCGTCGGCGAGCGTCACTTCGCGGCCGGCCATGCGCGCGGAGGAATCCTTCGACGCCCAGCCGGTGACGCTGATGGTGTCGCCGACTTGGACGCTCGACTGATGCCATCCGGTGCGGCGCAGCGTGTTGGGCGGATGGCCCTCCACGGCCATGTTGGTTACCTGGCCGTCGGCGCCTTTGACATCCATGTAGATGTAGACGTGCGGGTTCTCCCAGTCGATGCGCGTGACCACGCCGGTGTAGGTGACGGGCTTGGAGGCGTCGTACTCGGCGGCGAAGGAGTGGTGCGCGGCGGCGGGGATTGCCAGGAGGCAGAGGGTGGAAAGCAGAAGGCAGACGGCGGAAAGCAGAGAGCGGGAGGCGGCGAACAGAAGGCCGGAGAGGATGTGTCGCGTCATCGGGACCTCAGCTGTCCTTAGTGTACGGCATTGGGAAGCCAAGGAGTCTTGAGCCGCTGTCGATAATACGCGCCTCATCCGAAAGGCGAGGGAGTGAAACCGCGCTCGTGCACTTCCTAAGCGAGGCCTGTCTGGCCCCGCTCGAGTGAAGTGACTTGACGAACCTAGTAATGGAACTGAGGTCCAATGGACGATCGTGTGCCGGTCGCAATCCATCTTCCGGACGAGACTCGGATCAGAAACACCGGATTGTTACAAACCGGTGGAACATTGAGCTTGAACGAGAGTTCGGCGTTGCCTGTGGAGCTGAGATTGGTCGCCGGGGTGTCGAGCACCGCCTCGGTGGCTCCCGCCGTACTGCCCGGGTTGCACACCAAGGTGCCCATGACGTTGGTTACCGGACCGGGGGTGCCACTGGAAGTTCCACCGTTCAAAACCAGTCCTTCAACTTCGAAGGAGCCCGTACCGCTCGTCAGGTTGATCCTGGCGCTACCTTCCCGGGTTGTCCACGGGCCGGCGCCGCTGTGGATTTGGCTCACCGGGTTGTCGACCCCAGGAGCGGTAATCACTCCTTCGATCCCACCCCAGCGTACGACTGTGTCGCTCTGAGCAAATGCTCCCGCGCACAGTAAAACTGACATCAAACACACTTTCTTCATTCGAAATATTTTCCTTTCGTGTCTCAATTGTGGCGGTCCGGTCGAGTCGACCGCGCCGGCTCACAGCACCAGAGTAGGGGAACGCGGGAAGAAAGTCGTGATTTTATAGCTACGCTTTTGTGAATGTTTCGCCCGGCGCAGCCGTGGCTCAGGCGACAAAAAAAGGCGGGCGCTTCAACCAGGCACAAGCCCGGCCGCCGCCCGCCACAAGAGTATTGACGTGATGGAACTAACTCACAAGCCCATCAACAGCCGGAGTCGTTGCAGGCGTTGTTGTGCGCCGACACGACGGTCGCCGCGATGAATGCGTTCGCGAAATTGACGTTGTCTCCATTGGAGAAGACGATGTTGCCACTGAAGGTTCCTCCTCCGAGGTTGACTCCACCCTTTCTGTTGGCCTCCACGTGGTTCTCCACCACCACGCACTCGCCGCATGCCAGCCCGAGCCCACCGTTGCCCGAAATTTCAACGTGCTTAACTATTGTTTCGGTGGTGAAAATCCCGAAGGAAGCCGTGTCGCTAATATGGATATCTTCCACGGTGCCGCTTCCCTCTCCAAGAATGCCATTGGCAAATCCGGTGATATTGCCGTTGCGGATGACCGTCCTGCCACGCGTGAAGAAGACGCCCCGTGTGTCGTTGGTGTGCTGGGTGCAAGCGACACCCTGGCAATTGATCGGGCCTCGGATGGAGAACCCGTTCAAATCGAGTGTGACGCCCGCCGCCGCGATGTCGATTCCATCGGTCTCGGCAGGCACTTCGAGATTGCCGGACAATTTATAACTGCCCGGCAGAAAGATCGAAAACGGAAACCCGCCCGCGGCCGTGACGCTGGCCTGATTGATCAGAACAACGCCGTCAACAGCGAAAGCCGGGACGCATCCCGACACCGCAATGAAAGCGAGCAGAAGCGTAACAACTCTTGACATCATTTCTCCTTTTTGTTTGTGGGTGGTTCTCCAGCGCCGCTGGCAGTCACGCTGCCGGACGCTTCATTCGTTTCAGAACTACAGCCGCGAAGCCGCCCGCCAGCAGAAACAACGCCGAGGGCTCAGGAACCGCGGACGATGGTGCATAGGAGTAGCCGGTGACGGAGCCGTGAATGTCTGTGATGCCGTCGTCCTCCAGAAGGTCGAAGGGAAGAAGCCCAAAGAGAGGGAAAACCACCGCGTTTGCGGCGTTAAGGCTCATCGCCGGAGTCGCAAAATTCAGGTCCAGCTCGTTCCCCTGGCTGCAACCGCTCCCGCTCGTCAGACACGCCAGGATGCTGATCGTATCCAAGCCGCTGGATTGATTGATGCTGACAGTTGCGGAATTGAAGCCCCTCTCGACCAAGCCGGCGGCTGAAGTGCCGAACGTGACGTTGAAGTCCGTCAAATCGAAAGTTCCCGGAGACGAGATCGAGCCCAGGAAGCTCAAGTTGACCGTGTAGGAATCTCCATCCGTAATGCTGTTGAGGTCCGTATTGTTGACCGCCGGACCTGTTCCGTCCTGGACCGATTGATTAATGGCCCCAACGATCGTCATTGTGTCGGCGCATAGATGTGCCGCACCTGCCGCGCAAAGGAGCGCGATCATCGGCCAGAAGCCGGAGGCGGAGCCGTTTCGAAAAATAAGGTTTTGTTTCATGCCGGGTACAGGCCCAGAGTACGGCAAGGGGCTGACCAAGGCGTGACGTTTTGGAGGCGTTTTGGTCCAATTTCCGTTGACACGGGCGGCGCCGATCGACCGATTGCGTAAGAACCTTACAGCCTGAGTTGCTGGTATGATAATTGCCAAACAGCCACCAGGCAATCTTCAACTGGGGACGGACGGAGGGCTAATCGGATGAAGGTATTCGAACCCTTCCGGCTGGACACGATGAATCAGTGTCTGTGGCGCGGCGACGAGCGAGCAGCTCTCACTCCCAAGTCGTTCGACGTGCTGCGCTACCTGGTGGAGAACGCCGACCGGCTGGTCACGCAAAACGAGCTTCTGGAAGCGCTGTGGCCGGAGACGTACGTCAATCCGGAGGGCATCCGCAAGTACATCCTGGAAATACGGAAGGTGCTGGGCGACCGGCCGGAGCGGCCGCAATTCATCAAAACGTTACCGAAGCGGGGCTATCAGTTTGTAGCCGCTGTGACCGAGGAGAGACCCGCGGGATCGGCGGGCGCGCCACCGGACACGGATGCCGGAAAGGTCGTGGGGCGCGAAGCGGCGCTCGCCCAGCTGACGGACCATCTGGAGAAAGCGCTCACAGGCCAGCGGCAGGTGGTCTTTGTAACTGGAGAAGCGGGTATCGGGAAGACGACGCTGGTGGACGTGTTCCAGCAATACGCCTCTCGCCGTGCAAGCTTGCGCATCGCCCGGGGGCAGTGCATCGAGGGATTCGGCGGAAAGGAACCCTACTACCCGATGTTGGAAGCTGTGGGTTCGCTGGCGCAGAACATCGAAGGCGCGTCATGGGTCCAGATGCTCTCTCAGCGGGCTCCAACCTGGCTGATCCAATTTCCATCGCTGGTGAAAGCCGAGCAGAGAGCGTCGCTCGAGCGGGAGATCCTGGGCACCACGCGCGACCGTATGGTGCGGGAGATTTGCGAGGCGCTCGAGGCCACGACGGCGCAGACTCCGCTGATCGTGATTCTGGAAGATCTTCATTGGGTGGATCCCGCCACGCTGGATCTGATTTCGGCGTTCGCCCGCCGGCGCGAGCCGGCGAAACTGCTGCTGCTGGGCACGTACCGTCCCGTGGATGTCGTTCTGTCACAAAGCCCGCTCAAGGCTTTGAAGCAGGATCTGCTGGTGCGTCAGCTCTGTCACGAGATCGCCGTCGAACGGCTGGAAGAGCGAGACGTTGCGGAGTATCTCGCGAAGACGTTCGCAACGGGGAGCCTGCCGGCGGGTCTACCGGACCTGATTTACCGCAACTCGGGAGGGAATCCGCTCTTCATGGCCGCCATTGTGCGGGACATGGTCAACAAGGGCCTGATCGCCGTGGATTCGGAAGCATTGAGGCTGACTGCGCCCCTGGATGAGGTCTATCCCGGCATTCCTGAGACGCTGCAACAGATGCTCGAGATCCAAATCCAACAGCTCAATCTGGAGCAGCAGCGCATTTTGCAGAGCGCCAGCGTTGCCGGCGAGCGATTCTCCGTCTGGAGCGTTGCCGCCATGCTGGACGCGCCGCCGGCCTCCATCGAAGAAGAGTGCGATTTGCTGACGGACCGGTTTATCCGTTCTGCCGGCATTCACGATGCCCAGAATGGACTGCCTTCGGCGCACTATGAGTTCCGGCACTCGCTGTACCGGCAAGCGCTCTACCGCAGCCTTTCCGGCACTCTGCGGGCCAAGCTGCACCTGAATCTGGGCGAGCGGCTGATGCCAATCTGCAGCGCCGGAAGACCGGAGATGGCCTCGGAACTCGCGCTGCACTTCGAAGAAGGGCGCGATTATGAGCGAGCGGTCCATTGCTGGATTCTTGCGGCGGAGAATGCAGCCAGCCGGTTTTCGCGTCGCGATTCCATTCAAATACTGCGGCACGCACTGGAGGTCCTCGCCCCCCTGGCGCCGTCTTCAGGGCTTGAATTGGAGGTGCAAATCCTTCAACGGATCGGAGATACGCATTTTGCTCTGGGTGAGGTGTCGGAGTCCGCTGCATCCTATGAGTCCGCGGCGGACCGGGCGGGGAAAGCTGGCCTGAAAGCCGCCCAAGTGGAAGCGTTGGGCCGCCTGGCGGTATCGGCCTGGTATCTTGATCCCGACCGCGGCAACCGGGTTTCCCAGCAGGCGCTGGAAGCAAGTAAGGGCCTGGCGGACCCGCTGCTCGTGGCGCGGACGCAGTTGGCCGCGACCAGTCTTCGTCTGCTCTATGATTCCTGGCGCAACGAAGACGAGGAGACCTGTACACAGGCTCAGCGCACGATCCTCCGGCTCAGCGGTTCCAGCGCTCAAACGGACGTGTTTTACATCGTGGTGCAAGCGGTGCAGGCAAGCTATCCGGCAGCGCTGGAGCAAGCCGAAGCCTTAATCGCAACGACGACAAATCCGATCATGTATATTCTCGGCGTCACTGCGAAATCACTCACTCTGTTACCGTGGGGCCGATTCGGCGAAGTGCTTCGTCTGCTCCGGACCGCGACCGAGCTGGCCGAGAAGAATGGCGAGGATCCCTGGATCCACATCTACTGCGAAGCCTGGCTGCGCATGCTCTGCGCTGATTTCGACGGCGTGCGCCGCCTGAGCCGGTTGATCATGCGCAGCAACGCCGAGCAGCACGCCGTGCGGGCAAGAACGATCGCTCTGGTGGCTTCCGGGTACGCCGAACTTCTTGCCGGCAGACTGGAGCAGGCGTTGAAATGTTTCGCCGGCGTCCGCGATTTCCGGGTCACGCCGAAATTCTTTCTGCACTGGCACTGGCGCATGCACGCCGAACTCGGTTCCGCGGAGGCTTGGTTAAGCTCCGGCCAAGTGGCGAGTGCGCGCCGCGAGGCGGAGGGCTTCCTGCAGTCGGCTGCTTCCGCGGCCGATCCGAACATGCGCGTCCTGGCGTGGGAGGTCACGTCGCGCGTAGCTTGGGCCGAGAAAGACCTCAACTATTCCCGGCAGTGCATCGACAATGCGTTGGGAATCGTGGACCAGTTCGACATTCCCGTGGTGGCGTGGCGGGCCCACGCCACGGCTTCGGATTTGTGCGCCTACCAGAAGGACCGCGAAAGGGCCGCCGCGCACCGCGCCCGCGCCCGCGAGCTAATCATGAGCATCGCCGATACTTTCGACCAAGGCGAGCCCCTCCGAGAATCCTTCCTGAGCTCCCCGCTCGTCCGCCGGATTTTCGAAGACGCTGCTTCCGCATGAGATGGTGCGCCCTTCGGGGATGATCGGCAGGCGAAGGGCAAAACAGGCCCCGTCGCGGCACGACTCCGCCCACATGTGGCCGCCGTGCTCGATGACGGCCTGGCGCGATAAGGCCAGCCCGAGGCCTAACCCGCCCTCTTTGCCGGCGGTGACGAAGGGTTCGAAAAGCCGGTCTCGAATCCCGGGAGCAACGCCCGGCCCCGTGTCCCGAACCTTGATCAAAACGGAGTGGCCAAGCGAAATGGCCGAAATTCGAACCGTCCCTCCGTTCGGCATGACATCCAGGGCGTTCGCCAGCAGGTTGATCAGGACTCGTTGAATGCGCTGCCGGTCCAATGCAAGGGCGAGGTTGCCGGGCACTCTCTGAACGATTTCCACCGATTGAGACTCCGCCAGCAGGGCCATTCGATCCGCGGCGCTCGCCACTAGTTCGCGAAGATTGCAGAACTCCGCCTCTTGGCCGGCCCCGCGATACCGGTTGAGGAACTCGTCCAGCAGCTCTTTCATCCGGACTGAAGCGCCATACATATTGCGAGCAATCCGGTGGATCTGAGCTTCGGAGAGCCGCGAGCCGATCAGGATTTCCGCACTACCATGAATCGCGGAGAGCGGGTTCCGCAGGTCATGGACAATGGATGTAATCGCGAGCCACGAGGCCGCGCGTTCCTCAGTAGTCGTCCCTTCATTCATTCGTGTCTTCCTTTCGTTGATCGTTCCGCGACTGGGCGAAGCGTTCCCGCAGGAATCGAATCAGTTCGCTTTCGGAATGAAACTTGGCCTGCTGTCCCGTATCTACTTCTTCCACAGTGCCTTCCAGTGCGCCGCCTGGTGCGGTTTTGCGAAGCTGAACGACAAACGCTCCACGCATCCAGGTTCAGGATACGGCGGGCGGACGGTTAGGGGCGTGGATTTTTCGTAGATTTAACGTGGAGTTGCGGTCGCAACGCTAACAGAAAGGCTCAGGCGCCTCGGCCCCGCCGGTGAGGGGACGGGCCCCGCTCGGCGGAGGGGCAGAAAGCAGAAGACGGAATGCAGAAGGCAGCACGCGGAAGGCGGAACGGCAGTTGGACGGCTGGTACTAGTAGGAACTCGGATCCGAACCTTTGCTGCCGCCTTTATTCCGGATTGCAGGCTTCAACCGTATTCCTGGTCAGAACAGCAATTGTCAGCGAGATTCAGCATGACATGGCGCGCGTTCTCCGTCTTCTCGTTAGCCTTCGTCGGCCTTTCGATCTTGTCCGGCTCTGCCAGGGCAGACGCTCTCAACTTCACTCCAATTGACATCTCGGGCGCGTACGACTCCTACGCCATGGGGATCAACAGTAGCGGGCAGGTGGTGGGTTGGTTTCGAGATAGCTCCGGCACCCATGAATTCCTGGACTTGAATGGCTCCATCACCGTGATTGGCGCGCCCAATGCGATCTCGACTCAAGCCTTCGGAGTTAACAATCTCGGCGAGATCGTGGGGTCTTATCAAACAGCGGACTTCGAGCTCCACGGATTCATTTACGACGGGTCCACCTTTCAGACCGTTGACGTGCCCGGTGCGCAGCTTACGTATTTCTATGGAATCAATGACAGCGGCGTGGTCGTCGGCAACAGCGACATAGGCGTACAAGAGAGCTTCACTTACGATGGCAGCTTTCAGGTCATCTCCGTTCCTGGCTCCCTTTTCACTGATGCTTATGGCATCAACAACGCCGGGCAAGTAACCGGGCTTTACAGGGACCCGGGGTTCAATGGCTTTGTCGAGGACAACGGCAGTTATCAGAGCTTTAATGTCCCCGGAGGTTTCGATCCGCAACCCAACGCGATCAACAACAACGCTGTCGTTGTGGGATCCACATTGTCGCTGTTTGCCGGTTTCATCGACGTGGGCGGCACCTTTACGGAAGTGGACTCCCAGGCAGTCCCGCGGACTACGCCTTCGGAATCAATGATGCAGGCCAGATCGTGGGGGCGTTCTCCGATCCCACTCAGGTCGGTTCATATCATACGTAGGTTGCCACACCTACGCCTGAGCCTGAGAATGCGCTCCTGCTGGCGGCAGGGCTTCTCGGGATGGTAGTGGTTGAATTCCGGCACCGCAGGAGGGTCAGGGCTTAGGGAGGTGCCCGCAAGAGTGCGGGCACGGCACGTTGAGAACGTGCGCCCCGGCCTATTGCAGCTCGGCCATCGCGCCGTCGAGGCCCCGCGCTACATGCAGGTCGGCCCAGTGGAATTCGGTCCGCAGCATCTGCTCCACCTCGGCCTTGCTCTTCTTCGCTACCAGCATCTCGTGGACGCGGTTCTTGAGCGCGATGGTGCTCTCGCGGTACTTGCGCATCTCTTCCTTGGTGGTGACGTCGCCGTGGCCGGGGACCACGGTGTCGAAGTCTAGCGTCAAAGCGCCGGCCAGGGTCTTGGGCCAGTCGCGAGCGCTGCCGCCGCCGGAATAGTCGATCAGCTCGGGCACATCATCGCCGAACGTGAACATGTCGCCCGCGGCCAGCACGCGGTCCTCGCGGAACAGGGCCACGATGTCGCCGTTGGTGTGCGACCGGCCGAAGTAATACAGCTCGACATGCTTGCCGCCCAGGAAGATGCTGGCGCGATGATCGAACACCATGTTGGGCAGGCCGGGCTGCTTGCCTTCCACCATATTCTCTCGCGCGTTCTCCGAAGCCACGATCAGCGCGCCCAGATCCTGCATCTTGCCGTTGCCGCCGCTGTGATCGGCGTGGTGGTGCGTGTTGATCACGTATTTCACCGGCTTGTCGGTGATCTTCTTCAGCTCGGCCATGATGTTGGCGTGATCGATCTCGAACTTGTCGTCCACCAGCACCACGCCTTCGTCGGTGAACAGCGCGGTGGTGTTGCCGGGCACGAAAGCGTTGTGGATGACATATAGGTCGTCCTTCACCTTAATCGTGTTCAGCTTGGCGGGCTGGTTGCCGAACTGCGTGTAGGCGGTCCACAGGGCGCCTGAGAGAAGGACTACGGCCAAAAGACGAAGCAGCAAGGTCTGACGCATGAGGGTGAGTATATCAAATGGCCGCCGCAATCCGAGTTAGAATCAGCGCATGTCTGAACAAGCTGGCGCGCGGCGCGGCGCGCAGGTTCTGGAACTGCTTCGTGCCGCTCCACCGAATCTTTGGTACGAAGGCAAGCGTGTTGACGATCCCACGACGCATCCGGCCATGCGCAACGGTGTCGCGAGCCTGGCCGCGCTGTACGATTCGCAATGGCGCGCGCCCGAAGTCACGCTGTACGATTCGCCTTCGTCAGGCGCAAAGGTCAGCCGGACGTTTCTGATTCCGCGCACCGTCGACGAACTGCGCTCCATCAGCCGCTGCATGAAGGTGCGGTCCGATGAGAATTTCGGCATGATGGGCCGGTTGCCGGACTATCTCAATCGCGCGATTACCGGCTATGCCTCGGGTGCCGCCTACCTGGGCGAAGACGACGCGAGGTTCGCCGACAACGCGCGCCGTTATTACGAATATGTCCGCGAGCACGACCTCAGCCTCACGCACACGCTGATTACGCCGCAGGCGAATCGGGCCGTCGGTACCGCGCGGCAAGCCGATCCTTATCTCGCGGCACGCGTGAAAGAGGAAACTCGCGACGGCCTTGTCGTCCAGGGTTGCCGCCTGCTCGCCACGCTGCCGTTCGCCAACGAGCTGATGGTCTTCCCGTCCACGCTGCTCAAGAATCAGGAAGAAGATGCGCCCTACGCCTTCGGCTTCTGCATCCCCACCAACACGCCGGGCCTGAAATTCCTGTGCCGCGAAAGCTTCGATTACGGCCGTTCGCACTACGATCATCCGCTCGGCTCGCGCTTCGAAGAGCTGGATTCGGTCGTCATGTTCGAGGACGTCTTCGTGCCCTGGGACCGCGTGTTGCTCTATCGTGACGTCGCGCGCTGCAACACTGCCTACGGGCGCACCGGCGCTCTGGCGCTGATGACGCACCAGGTTGTCGTGAAGAATCTCGCGAAGACGGAATACCTGATGGGCCTGGCGTCGCTGATGGCGCATACCATCGGCATCGAGGGCTTCCAGCACATCCAGGAAAAGCTGGCCGAGATCTGGGTCAACATGGAGACCATGCGCGCGTTCCTGCGCGCGGCAGAAGCCGACGCTACGCTCGACGAATACGGCATGCTGCGCCCGGCCTGGGACCCGCTGGATGCCGCGCGCAATCTCTACCCACGTCTGTATCCGCGGATGGTGGAGATCATCCAACAGATGGGCGCGAGCGGTTTGGTGGCGATGCCTAGCGAGGCCGATGTTCGCGGCCCGATGGCCGATGAGATCGCGCGCTATTTCCAAGCCGCCCGCGCCGAAGCGTATGACCGCATTCCGCTCTTTCGCCTGGCGTGGGACACCGCGGTCTCGGCCTTCGGATCGCGCCAGGTGTTGTACGAGCGCTTCTTCTTCGGCGATCCGGTGCGTATGGCGGGCGCGTTGGTGGCGAGCCACGACCGGACCGCGTACATGGATCGCGTGCGCGACTTCCTGGCGGCGGCCAGGGACGAGGCGTAGAATAATTCCGAGGTGCCGCATGAAACTTCGATTGCTCACGGCAATGCTCGCCGCGGCCGTCTCCCTGACTGCGCAAACCAATTGGAAGGCGCCGCGCACCGCCGACGGCCAGCCGGATTTGCAGGGAACCTGGACCAACGCCACGCTAACTCCGTTCCAGCGGCCCAAGGAGCTGGGCAACAAGGAATTCTTCACGCCGGAAGAAGCGGCCGCGTTTGAGAAGCAGCGCATACAAGCTACTGATGTGGATCGTGTCGAAGGGCCGCGCGGTGCAGCCGACCTGGCGCGGCGAGCCTACAACAACACCTGGATGGATCGCGGGACCCACGTCACAAAGTACCGCCGCACTTCGCTGGTCGTCGATCCACCGGATGGCCGCGTGCCGCCGTTCACGCCCGAAGCACAGAAGCGGTACGACGATTTCAAGGCCTATCTGGCTAAGCACGCGAGCGACGGTCCCGAAGACCGCTTACTGACCGAGCGCTGCATTCTCTTCGGCGCTTCCGGGCCGCCGATGCTGCCCGAGCCGTACAACAACAACTACCAGATCGTGCAGAATCGCGATTCGGTTACGATTCTCGCGGAGATGAATCACACGGCCCGCACCATCCCGCTGGATGGCCGGCCGCACGTTCCCGCGCAGATTACCGAGTGGGGCGGCGATTCGCGCGGCCACTGGGAAAGCGACACGCTGGTGGTCGAGACGACCAACTTCAAATTCAATAACCAGAGCCGATTCGGCGTCTCCTACCTGGATGGAATGACCGACGGCAATCTACGCGTAGTGGAGCGCTTCACGCGCATGGACCCTGAGACTCTCATTTACCGCGCGACCATCGACGATCCGACGGTCTATACCAAGCCGTGGACGGTCGAGATCTCGATGGGCAAGCGCACCGAGCCGCTGTATGAGTACGCCTGCCATGAAGGCAACTACGCCATGGCCGACATCCTGCGCGGCGCGCGTGCCGAAGAAAAGAAGGCCAACGCGGCGAAGTAGCTACTCGAGTGAGATGACGATCTTGCCGAAGTGCTGGGCGCTTTGCATGAAGTGCAGCGCGTCGCGAGCCTGATCCAGCGCGAACGTCCGATCGATCACCGGCCTGAGTTGGTTCGCTGCCATCGCCCGATTCATGTCTTCGAACATTGCGACGGACCCCACGTAGATGCCATGTACGCGAAGCGTCTGAATGCCGATCAGACCGACTGGGATCGTACCCGCGACGCCGGTGAGCACGCCAATCACGGCCATCTGGCCCGACGCACGCACCGACATCATCGACTTCGGGAATGTCTCGCCGCCGCCGACTTCCAGCACGATATCGGCGCCCTGCCCGCCCGTCAGTCGCACAACTTCTTTGTCCCAGTCGGGAGTCGTGCGATAGTTGATGGTCTCGTCGGCGCCAAGCGCGCGGGCGCGCTCCAGCTTCGCATCGCTGCTGGAGGTAATGATGACGCGCGCGCCATGGAGTTTGGCGAATTGCAGTCCGAAGATGGACACGCCGCCGGTTCCAAGCAGCAGCACGGTATCGCCGGCTTGTACATGCGCGGTAGGCACGAGCGCGTTCCAGGCGGTCAGCCCGGCGCACGGTAGAGTTGCTGCTTCGGCGAAACTGAAGTGCTGCGGGACGCTTACTAAGCCCTCCTGATCGAAGACGCGGAACTCAGTCAGCACACCGTCGATCGCACCACCCAGCGCCGAGGCGCCGTATTCGCGCTTGAACGGACCGTTGATCCATTTCTGGAAGAACGATCCAGCCACACGATCGCCGATCTTCCACGCCGTCACTCCTTCGCCAAGCGCGACTACTTCGCCGGCGCCGTCGGAGGCGATGACAATCGACTGCGACGATCCGCGCGGGTACCGTCCCGTCACGACCGCAAGATCGCGATAGTTCAACGAGACGGCCCGGATGGCCACCAGCACCTGGCCGGGGCCTGGCGACTGCACTTCGATCTGGTCAATGGTCAGTTGGTCGATGGAAGGCCCGCCGGTGCGGACAGCTTTGGCTGCCCAAACCACTGGGAGGCCGGAATATTGGGGTGCGCTCACTTTTCGATGTTACCGCGCGGTCTTATCTTGCCGTGCAAGGCTGCGGGTCCCATCCGGCGCCGTCGGGAATCTTCTTGAAGTGCGACGTGGTGACAAACGGAATCGCCAGGTAGGTGGGATCTTCCACCACAGTCATGACCATGAGCCAGGAATCGCCGTTGGGTTCGTCGAAGCGGTCGTAGTATTCCTTGAGCACCGTGTTCTCGCTATAAGGGACGCCGTTCTTGCGCAGGTAGCCGGCGCGTAACTGCGTGGTGACCACTTCGAGCGAACGCGAGTGCGAGCCATACCGCGGACCGAGGCCCAAGCCGAATCCGATGGGCGGATTCGTAGGCTTCTCAGGGCCTTCCCACTTGGCCGCCGAGTAGCCTTGCCAGGATCGCTGGGCGCCTTGCTGCGGCTCGCCGGTGAAGTGTAGCAGCCGGGTCTGCTCGCCGGCGTCGGTTTCGATTTTCAAGGTCAGGTCGTCCTGCCAGGTGATGTGCAGCCGTCCGGGAACACGCATGATGGCGGGCGCGCCGTAGGACTTGCATTGCAGGCCTTGGGCCTCATCCTTCGCCGGGTCCCACTCTTCGATTACCTTGCGGGCCGCGGCGTTGGTCGGGACGCTGGCGGCGTCGCCTTTCAGCGGCGTCACCATGCGCCAGCGCCAGTCCTCAGTGATGTAGGCCACCCAATAGCCGGTGAAATCCACTGGCGCGCCGGCCTTGCCCGGTGCGGGCGGACGCGGCGGCGGTCCAAACTGCGCGCTCGCGATGTGCGGCAGCGCAAGTACCACCCCAAAAAGAAATGCCGAGAGCTTACCCATATCCCCAAACGCTCCGGCACATATCGTATCTCACTTTGGCGGACCGAGGGAGCGCACGGCGCAAGCACTTCGGCGCGCTGACATGAGAGGATGGAATTTGACGGGCACCCGCGACGCTTTCGTCCATCGCCACGTTGGACCGCGCCATCACGAAGTGGAAGAGATGCTGGCCGTGGTGGGGGCCGGCAGCATCGACGAGTTGATTTCGCAGACGATTCCCGATTCTATTCGCCAATTCGAGCCGCTCGACCTGGGCGCGGCGTTGCCGGAAGTTGAAGCGCTCGCGCACATGCGCGAAATCGCCTCCAAGAATCAGATCTTCACATCGCTCATCGGCGCTGGATACTACGGAACCCTCCTGCCGGCTGTGATCCAGCGCAACATCCTGGAGAACCCGGCCTGGTACACCGCCTACACGCCGTATCAGCCTGAGATCAGCCAGGGCCGGTTGGAAGCGCTGCTCAATTTTCAAACTATGATCCGGGACCTGACGGGTCTGGACATTGCCAACGCATCGCTGCTGGATGAAGCGACGGCGGCAGCGGAAGCGATGGCGCTGGCGAAGCGGGCTGCGGCATCCAAATCCACCCGCTTCTTCGTCGATCGTCACGTGCATCCGCAAACGCTCGCGGTTCTCTCGACGCGAGCCGAGCCGTTTGGATGGACGCTGGTCCTTGGCGATCCGCTGACGGAACTGGAAGGCGCGGACGTGTTCGGTGCGCTCCTCCAATATCCCGGGACATTCGGCGAGATTCATAATTTTCGGCCTGCCGTGCAGGTGGCGCACTCACAAGGCGCGCTGGTCGCATTCGCGGCCGATCCCCTCGCTCTGACCCTACTGACGCCGCCGGGAGAACTCGGCGCCGACATCGCCATCGGGTCCACGCAGCGCTTCGGCGTCCCGATGGGCTACGGCGGCCCGCATGCGGCCTACATGGCGGTGAAGGACGCTTACAAGCGCTCGCTGCCCGGCAGGCTGGTCGGTGTCTCGGTCGACTCGCATGGCCTGCCCGCCTATCGACTGGCATTGCAGACGCGGGAGCAGCACATCCGGCGCGAGAAAGCGACTTCGAATATTTGCACCGCCGAGGTGTTACTGGCTGTGATGGCGTCCATGTACGCTCTCTGGCATGGACCGGAGGGTTTAATCGCGATTGCCGAGGATATCCATCGCAAGACGGCGGTGCTTGCGGCTGGACTGCGGCAATTGGGATTCGAAGTGCTGACTGGCAGCTTCTTCGACACCGTCACTGTTGCCGTGGGAAACCGCCAGAGCGAGATCGCAGCGCGCGCCCGCGAAGACCGGATCAATTTTCGTGTTCTTCCGGGATCGATTGGAATTTCGCTCGATGAGACTTCGACTGAGGCGATCGTCGAACGAGTCTGGCACGCGTTTGGCGGTACGCTCAGCTACAAGGATGTCGAGCCGTCGGCGCAGCGCGCCATCCCGCCTGAGCTGACACGCCAGTCGCGCTTTCTGGAACACCCTGTCTTCCATCGCTACCGTTCGGAAACCGAGTTAATGCGCTACATGCGCAAGCTGGCGGATCGCGACCTGGCGCTGGACCGCGCGATGATCCCGCTGGGCTCCTGCACCATGAAGCTGAATGCCGCCGCCGAGCTGATGCCGATCACCTGGCCCGAGTTCAGCGCACTGCACCCGTTCGCGCCGCCGGAACAAGCGGCCGGCTATCAGCAGCTTTTCGAGGAGCTAAAGGAAAAACTCTGTCGCATCACCGGCTACGACGCGTTTTCCCTGCAGCCAAACTCCGGCGCGCAGGGCGAGTTCGCCGGTCTGCTCGCGATCCGCGCCTATCACCGGAGCCGTAACGAATCGCAGCGCAATGTCTGCCTGATTCCTTCTTCGGCGCATGGAACCAATCCCGCCTCGGCCCACATGGCGGGTCTGGACGTGGTGGTGGTGAAATGCGACGCTCGCGGTAACGTCGACCTTCCCGACCTCGAGGCGAAGTGCCGCACTTATGCCGACCGGCTGGCCGCGTTGATGGTCACTTATCCCTCGACCCATGGCGTGTTCGAAGAGAACATCCGCGAACTGTGCGCGACCGTTCACGAATACGGCGGGCAAGTCTACATCGACGGCGCGAACCTCAACGCGCAAGTAGGCCTCGCGCGGCCCGGCGATTACGGCGGCGACGTTTCGCACCTGAATCTCCACAAGACCTTTTGCATTCCGCACGGCGGTGGCGGCCCGGGCGTGGGCCCGATCGGCGTAAAGGCACACCTGGCGCCGTTCCTGGAGATCCCGGTTTCCGCGGCCCTGAATGGCTCGGCCTCCATCCTGCCCATCTCTCTGATGTATCTCCTGATGACCGCGGGCGAGGGCCAGAGGCGCGCTACCGAGGCCGCGATTCTAGCCGCCAACTACGTTGCGACGCGTTTGAATCCGCACTTTCCCGTGCTCTTCACGAACTGGAGCGGGCGCGTAGCTCACGAATGTATCATCGATCCTCGAATGTTGGAGCACGCCTGGGGCGTCACCGTGGAGGACATCGCCAAACGCCTGATCGATTTCGGTTTTCATGCGCCGACGATGAGCTTCCCGGTGCCGGGAACGCTCATGATTGAACCCACCGAGTCGGAATCGAAGGCCGAACTGGACCGCTTCTGCGACGCCATGATCGCCATCCGCGGCGAGATTGGCGAGATCGAGCAAGGCCGCTTCAAGGTTGAGGATTCGCCACTGCGCCACGCGCCGCATACGGTGCACGATCTGGTCGCCGAGCCTTGGACACGCTCGTATTCGCGGGCGGAGGGCGTTTTTCCGGCTGGTACATCCGCGCTCGACAAATACTGGGCGCCGGCCGGGCGAATCGACAACGCCTACGGTGATCGCAATCTGTTCTGCACTTGCCCTCCTGTCGACAGCTACAAGTAAGCTGGCAGAGGGTCGTGCAAATCTGGCAATGCTTACAACTGGGGGCTCCGCCAGCCGACGCCGGCATTATCCCCGGCAGGCTTGCGCGGCGGTTTCCTCTTCAGAGCTGCTGCCTCCCGTGCGGCTCTGCGTTCCTGCATGTACAGGCGCATCTCGTCTTCGGTAAACGTCATGGCGGGCAGGTCATCGCCTTCGTCGCGACGCTCCAAAAGACCGCGGCACAGCAGGGGCAGCTCCTGCATCTGGATTCCATACCTCCGGCTCAGCGCAAGATCGGCCCGGACTGTACAGGCGGTTCGCGTCCGGTTCTCGCCAATCCGTTCGAACGCGAAAACACGGAATCCGAAGTCCTGCGTGAATCCCGTCAGAATAAACCGCATCATGTGGGCCCTTTCAGGAGGCATACCGCAGCTTTCGCGCTGGCGCCTTTTTCGCGCGTTCCCCCGTCAGCCGCAGGCGTTCCACCAGCTTCTTGCCGAGGTTGAGCTCGCCGGGGTTGCAGCGGTAGCCGGGCATCTTGGGGTCAATGAACTCTCTGCGGAATAACTGGTCCGCGGCCAGGGACGTCAAAAGCCCCAGCTCCTGGTCGGTGAGTTTTACAGTGATCACTGGCATGCGATTCAATAGATCCTCTTGACTGCTCGATGTCCCTTTCCCGGCTTCGCCGGCGCTCCGGCGATTCAAGGCCGGAAATTCGCTTTGTTTTCCAGCCGGGCCTTTTCCTGCTCAACCCGGTTGTCTTCCGTTTGTTTCTTGGCGCGCTCGGCCTCTCGTTGCGGAGCCTCCTCGGCATCCAGCCGAACCGACTCGGCGGCCGCTGCCTGCGCCAGCGCTTCCAATTTTTTCGAATACAGGACCAGCGCGTAGGTGTAGCGATCTTCGGCCCGCACCAGATTGTAGGAGTATTGCGAATCCTCCCAGCGCGCGATCACCGGAGCACTCTCAGACGAATAGGAATGGAACGGCACCTCAGCGACAGGTCTTTGCGCGGTCCCATACGTCGCCGAGATCGCTTGGATCATGTCTTCCGGCGTCATCCCGGTCACCTTATAGCTGTCGTAAAGGACAACCATCCGGCAGAGCTCTCCGTTATAGAAGCGGAACATGATCTCGGAGACGGGATCCGCGCTGGATGCTGAGCTGCGATAAAGGTTGGGCTGGAACTTCAGCTCTTGGATCTTCGCCGGCCTCTGGTGAAGAAGCTCCGCGTCCGCAAGTTGCATGCCGGCTTGTTCCACCACCGCGGAAAGCTGGGCGCCGAACTGGAAGCCACGATAGCTCGATAGATCCGCCGCGGAGACCAAGGAGGCTCCCAGTGCGGCACACACAATTCCGTTCAGGAACATGCTCCCAGTGCTCACTTCGTCCCTTTGCGCTGCAGTGTCAGCGACGGAATCGTCAGGTTCGATGATCTCGTCCAACTGACCCACGACATGATCACGCATCCCAGGCTGCCGACGAGCGCCAGTAAAAGGGAAAGAAAGCGCGGGTGCACCGCTAGAACCACCGCAGGGATGAAAATAACAGCAATCGCCAGCCAAGCGACTGTCGCAGTATACTCACGGCCAGTGGATTTCTGATAGGTATCAAACATGCAACCTCCCCGGTTGGCCTAAGACGACTGGATCAGATCGCCTGACTTAGTTCAGATGACCTGCGAGTGGGCGGAAGTGCTCAGACATTAACTAATATAGGTTAACAAAACATGCATGTCAAGCTGGTTTTGTGATAGTCTGAATAACATGATTAACACAATGCGGTTAATTCAGGGGGCAAAAGAGTAGCGCCATTGGACGTCCCTTTGTTGATCAAGCACCGGTTGAACGAGTTGGGTCTGGAGCAGAAAGATCTGGCTTGCGCCGTGCAAGTAACTGAATCTTATATCTCCCAACTCCTGGCCAGGAAGAAAGCTCCCCCGGCTCCGGGGCGCACCGACCTTTACGAAAAAATCGGCCAGTTCTTGAAACTCTCCAGCGGAGAGTTGTCGAGACTTGCGAACATGCAGCGCCAGGAGGAATTGAAGAAAAGGGTGGTAGTGCCGCCCGGGCCGCTCTTCCAAGAGTGCAGGCAGTTGATTCTCCGCAAATGTGAGCCGGACCACCAGAAAGAAATCGCCCGGATCTTTGAGAAGGAGCCCTTCGGAGAGTTTGAGCGCCTGATCACCCAAAAACTGCTGGATGTGGCCCAGGGAGTCGCCAGGGAGGAATTGCGCAGTGAAGAATGGCTCCGGCGGATGGGTCAATCGAGCGGCCGCAGCTATGAGCAAATGCGGGTCGCAATTCTCGAGTTCCTGGATACCGATGTCTTCGACGTGTCAGTGGATAACTGTGTCTCGTTCCTGGACCCGATCATCGAGTCCTGGGACATCGATCTGAAGACGTTCGGCATGGAGGTGCTTCTAAACCGCAGGTTGGCGCCCGGCGGACTCAAGCGGTTCGAGTTCGTCGAAAAGGAATCACAGCCGCCGTTTGCCCTGGAACCCGGGTTTGAGCAGTTTCTGAAGGATCCCACGCTCAGTGCCGATATCACCGAAAAGGAAATCGAGTTTCTCAAGAGGTTGCGCTTCCACGGAAGGCATCCTACGTCGCTCTACTATTACCGCGAGCTGCAGAGCCTTCGGGACCCTCTGCATTTCACCGCAGGAGAAAATTTAAATTATGGACACAGTCACGTTTCTAACGCGGGATCTCCGCGTTCGCATCGAGGAGAAGGTCGCGCGCATTGATCAGCGCAGTCTGGACGGCGAGCCATGGAGGGAGATCGATCAAAGCGAGCTGCCCGTCACAGCGCAGTGGCTAACGAGCCCGATTCGCACCTCACCCCTGAAGGTCGCGCTATTAGCTTACGAGCGCGAAAACCCAGGCGACACGACCCTGCGCGACACGCTGCGGTCCAGCGTTGCCCACGATAGCAATCGCAGCCAGTCCTGATTCGGCCCCGCGGCCATGACCGCAGACTCTGAACTCGCTCCTGCTCTTCCGCCCAGCTCGAAGGTCAGGCGTTATCTCTTTCTGCTCATCGTGCTGGGCCTCAGCCTGTACCTTCTGTTGCCGCAGTTTGCCCGGATCCAGCACGCGCTTCAGGTTGCGTCGACCCTGAAAATCCAGTTCATCGCACTCGCCTTGGGTGCGCAAGCCATGAGTTATGCCGGAAGTGGTTACCTGTTGCGGGCGGTGGTTGGTCTGGTGGCCAGGCCGGTATCGGTAGTGGACGGCGCATTGGTGACGGCCGGAGCCAATAGCATCGGCACTCTTGGTGGCGGAGTACTGGGAACCGCGGGGATGACTTATCTCTGGCTGCGGAAACGAGGTGTCGGCCCGGGCGCTGCAGGGCTCGGTGGATGGATTCCAATTTTTCTGAACGACGCCACGCTCGCGTTGGTTTCGCTCATCGGCCTTCTCACTTTAGTTCTGCTGGGGAAGTTCTCCAGCCTGCTCATTCTGGGCCTGACGCTCGCCGTTCTGATTCTCGGCGGTAGCATCGCGATCTTTATCTGGTGTCTGACCCATCGGGAAAGCATGACGCCCGTGGCAACGGCCATCGCAAAGTTCGCCACGCGCCTGCGGCGAAAGGCTGTCGACCCTCGCGAGATCCAACTCGCCGTGGGCCGTTTGCTGGCAGCTTGGGACACTCTGCTGGAACGAGGCTGGATGGCCCCGGCGGCCGGCGCAGTGTTGAATACGGGCTTCGACATGCTCACGCTCGCCTTTCTCTTTCTGTCGGCGGGACACGGCGTGAGTCCTCTCGTGCTGATAGCCGGCTACGGAGTGCCGCAATTGCTGGGCAAGCTGACAGTCATTCTGGGCGGCGTGGGAGTTGTCGAGACTGCGATGGTGGGTCTATATGCAGCGTTGGGGGTACCCACGCCGATTTCTATCGTCGTGGTACTCGTGTATCGCCTGTTTTCATTCTGGATCCCGACACTCGCGGGCATCGCGCTCGTGCCGTATCTGGAGCACGCAAAAGGCGTGAAATGAATCGACGAAGGAGAGGTTGCACTGGTTGAGCGCAACCCCTCGCGGAGAATCGTCTTCGTTACCAGCTCTTGTTGCGCCGGCGGCCACCGCCGCCGAACCCGCCGCCGCCACCATGTTCCGCTTTGGGACGGGCTTCATTGACGTTCAGCGCTCGGCCGTCGAGTTCCCTGCCGTTCAGCTCGGCGATGGCGCGGTCTGCTTCCGCATTGACGCTCATTTCGACGAATCCAAAGCCTCGTGCCTGGCCGGTGTCCCGGTCGGTGATGAGGTTGACGCGGTCAACGGTTCCGTACGCCTCGAACAGAGATCGAACAGACGCTTCGTTAGCGCCGTAGCTGAGATTTCCAACAAAAATGTTCTTCATTTCTTTTTCCTTTTAACCTTACAGTGAGAATCGGGCAGGATCGGACGAGGCGGACAGGCCGGACTTATGCGAAGATGCCAAAATACGAACATCCTCACTATACCACGAATCGTAGGCTGCCTGGCATGCCACAATTGAGACCAGTATGAAGCCGTTCGGCGACCGTCTGGTGGAAGCAATCCGAGCGAAAGGCAATCCGTGCGTGGTGGGCTTGGACCCGCGCGTGGGCCTCATGCCGGGGTTGGTGAAATCAGAAAACATTGCCGATACCATCACGCGCTTTCACGAGCTGGTGTTGGATGCGGTTGCTGGCCTAGTCCCGGCCGTGAAGCCGCAACTCGCCTTCTTCGAGCAATACGGATTAGCAGGCATGGAAGCATTCGCCGGGACTGTGCGAATGGCCAAGCAGCGTGGGCTGCTGGTGATCGCCGATGGAAAACGCAACGACATTTCCTCGACGGCGGAAGCTTACGCGACTGCGTTCCTGGGCGATGGCGCATTCAACGCCGATGCGCTGACCGTCTCGCCGTATCTGGGCCGCGATAGCCTGGTTCCTTTTGCGAACACCTGCAAGCAGCGTGGGAAGGGTTTGTTTGTGCTGGTGAAAACGTCGAATCCGGGGTCGAAGGATTTTCAGGACCAGATTCTGCAATCGACCGGCCGGCCGTTGTACGAATCGATGGCGGCTACAGTCGATGAATTGGGCAAAGATTTAGTTGGCGCCTCAGGCTACAGCTCGATCGGCGCGGTGGTCGGTGCGACGTTTCCCGAAGAAGGCCGCAGGCTGCGGGCGCTGATGCCGCGAGCGTACATTCTTGTGCCGGGGTACGGGGCGCAGGGCGGTAGCGCGCAGGATGCGGCGGTCTGCTTCAACGACGACGGGCTCGGAGCCGTGGTGAACTCTTCGCGCGGAATCACCTACGCGTTCGGGAGCCCAGACATCTCGCGCGATGCGTTCCTGCGGTCGGTTCGCGACAACACGCTGCGGATGATCGAGGAAATCAACGCCGCGGTGAAGTCCGGCGTCGCAACCTAACCGCGCAGGTCCTGGAGAGCTTCTTCGATTTCGCGCTTGGCTTCCGGGCAGGGCACCGTTAGCGGGAGCCGCGGCGGTCCGCCGTAATATCCGGCCAGATCCATCGCGTATTTCAAGCCGGGAACGCCGTACTTCGTCGTCACCAGATGGGCCGCGCGAGCGATGCGGTTCTGCCAGTCCATCGCGGCTTCCGGTTCGCGCGTGCGGTGGGCTTCCCAAATGGAGATGGTCGCGTAGGGGGCAGCGTTGGCGAAGGCCAGGACGGCGCCGGAGCATCCCACGGCGAGCGACGGCGCGAGCGTCGGCGCCGATCCGGTCAGCACGTGGAATCCCTTCTTCACTTCGCGAATCATCTGCATCACTTTTTCGAGATTCCCGGAGCTTTCCTTGATGGCGATGATGTTGGGGTGGTGCGACAGCTCGGCCACGGCTTCGGCGGGAATATCCAGGCCGGTGGCTTGCGGCCAGTTGTAGATGATGACCGGAATCTTGACCTGGTCCGCCACCGCGCCGAAGTACACCTTCTGCGCCGCGGCATTGTTCAGCAGATTCCTGTAGTAGAACGGCGTACGCACCATCGCCGCTTTGTAGCCGATTTCGGCCGCGCGATTGGTGAGCGCGACCGTCTCGCGCACGCTCTCCACGCCGGTGCCGGCAATGAGCAGCTTCTCCGGTGCGGCGTATTGCGCCACCCACTCCCAGAGCTGGACCTTCTCACTGGTGGAGAGCATGACGCTTTCGCCGGTGGAACCGCAGACCACGTAGCCGGCTAGGCCGGTGAGGTTCCACTTCTCGACGTTGTACTGAACTTTGATTTTCCAGACGTCGCCCTCGTGATTGAAAGGCGTCGCGATGGGCGGGAAGATTCCTTGCAGCTTCATGGAGGGAAATGGGGCAGCCAAAGCCGACTGCCCCGCTAACTTAACCTTTAGCGACGAAAGTGATAACCAGCGTGTACAACGCCAGGGATTCGATCAGCACCAGGCCTAAGATGAGTGCGCCGCGGATGGCCGCCACTGCTCCGGGATTGCGGGCCATGGCTTCGGCTGCAGAGGCCACCGCCTTGCCTTGTCCCAGGCCGCAGAGGCCGGAAGCGATGCCCATGGCGAGATAAGCGAACGGCAGATTCAGACTGGCCGTTCCGGCCCCGCCGGGCGTCTGCGCGAAGATCGGGCTGCCGGCGATCAACAGAATCACCGCCAGGAAAATGAGTTTGCGTGTCACGGAATGTTCTCCTTCTATGGAAATTGCTCCGAGGAGGTGGTTCCCACTCCGCCCTGGGGGACGGCGGGCTCACGCTCGGAACGATAAAGCCGTTAATGCTCGTGCGCTGTCGCGGTACCCACGTACACCATCGCGAGCAGCATAAAAATGAACGCTTGTAAGAAAGCCACAAAGACGTGCAGACCCATGAAGACCGCGGGCAGCACCAGGTAAGTCAGCGAAAGAAAGGTGAGCACGACACGTTCGCCGGCGAACATATTCGCGAAGAGACGAACCGTCAGCGAGAGCGGACGCGCGAAGTGGCTGATGATCTCGATGGGGATCATAATCGGAGCCATCCACCACACCGGCCCCGCGAAATGCGCTAGGTACTTTCCCACGCCATGCTCGCGAAGTCCCATCCAGTGATAGTAAAGAAACACGGCGACTGCGAACGCGAGCGGAATTGCCGGGGAGCCGGTGGGAGAGTCGAAGCCCGGGATGATCCCGATCAGGTTCAGGAACAGGATGAAGATGAAAATCGTTCCGAAAAAGGGCATGTAGCGGCTGGAGTGGTGCTCGACGTACTCGCTGGACTGCCCGGAGACGAAGTTGTAGACGGCTTCAAACGTCAGTTGCAGTTTGCCCGGCTTGTCCACCGAGAGGCGCGAGCGCAGGTAAGCAAACAACACCACGATCACCGCCACCACCAGGATCTCCATCACCAGCCAGTTCTCCCAGGGATGCGCGGGATCGGCGGCTGGGCGGCCGATTGCGGCCAGCAGCGCGTCCAGCGGCGCCGCGAGGAAACGATTGAACAAGGCAGTCGTCCACAGTTCTACTTCATGTTCGGGCATAGATTAGCTCGTAGATGAGTTCCAGGATCACCGCGGCGGCGGAGACCAGCAGCCCCGTCACGGCCACCGCCACGTTCAGACCGAGAAACTTGATTATAGCGTAAGCCGCGGCGGCCAGCAGCAGGATGCGCAAGATGAAGAAACGAGAGGTTTTAGGTTTCGCCCCCGGGGTAAGTGCGTCCACCAGGCGCTGCCAGCCCCAGAAGCTGAAGTAGGATACTGAAGCGCCGAGCAGGAACGCCAGCCCGTTACGAATTCCTTTGGCGAAGGCCACTCCAACCCCGCCCAGGACACCCAAAACCAGGATCAGCCACGTGATCCGGCGCGTGACCTGCTCGAAAAAAGCCTGGTCACTTTGCGCCATCGTCCTTATTCAACTCGCGGATCAGTTCGATCATGCCGGAAGCGATGCCAAGGAAGAGGAAGACAATCCTCAGGTAGGTCGTACCGAAGGCCTTGTCCAGGAAGTAGCCGATGACATACCCGACCAGGATGGACACCGGGAGCAGGAAGGCAAGGCCCGAATACCGGCCGAACTGAACCAGAAGGTCGTCCTTCTTAGGCATAGGCGGCTCGCTTGCGTTCCAGGATCGCGCAGGCCTGCTCGGCGGTTTCCTTCACCAGAAAGCCCATTTTCGGATGGCTGGGCGTGATGTCGGGTTCCAGGCCGAACTCTTCGAGGGCTTCGGTTGTGGACGGCCCGATGGAAGCAATCACCATGCGGCGGAGTGCTAACCGCACGGGACCTTCCAGGCCTTCTTCTGCGGCAATTCGGAACAGATGTGCGAGCTGGATGGACGTTGTGAAGATCGCCACATCGGCTTGACCCGCGGCAATTCGCCGGATGGCTTCGCGCAGCGGGCCCGTATCTTCCGGCAGATCCCATTGGTACACCGGCACGGCGGTAACTTCGGCGCCGCGGGTGCGCAGGGCATCCAGCAAACCAGCGTTCGACTTGCCGTACTCCTGCACCGCGATGCGCCTTTCCGGACGTCCTTCGATGGCGGTCAGCACCTCGCGCCAGGTGTTCGGCTCGGGCGCCGTGGCGGCTACGGGAACCTTCATCTCACGCAGCACAGCGAGCGGCTTCGGGCCGCGCGCTACAACCGTGACATTGCGTAGCGCTTCGGCAAATTGCTCTTCCGGATAGCGAGCCGCCAGGACTTTGGCCAGAGCCCGCGCGCCGACACCAGTTAGAAAAATGACCATGTCGAAGTCGCCGCGGAACAGGCGCTCGGCGAAGGCGAACGCTTCCGCGTTGTTCTCGATGGGGGCCTCGCGCATGGAGGGCGCAACAAACGGATCGCCCCCCTGGCGGCGGATCAACTCGGCGATTTCATTCGCACGCCGGCTCTCAAACGACACGACGCGCAGGCCATCGAACGGCATCACACTCAGGTTACCAGTCCGGGGCTGCGAGCGACTTCAATATCCGGACGTATCCGTCGTATCGCACGCGGTCGATTTCGCCGGATTCCACCGCTGCTTTGACGCCGCAATCCGGCTCGTGCGTGTGGGAACAGTCACTAAAGGCGCAAGTGTATTGTTCAAACTCGCTGAAGTGGCGGCGGACATCTTCGGCGGTAATGCTCCACAGCCCGAACTCGCGGACGCCGGGAGTGTCAATCACCGTTGCGCCGTTGGGAAGGCGATAAAGCGTCGAAGACGTGGTGGTGTGGCGCCCCTTGTGGGTCGCGGCGCTGACGCTTCCGGTAGTGACGCCAAGCTGCGGATCAAGCGCGTTGAGCAGCGACGACTTGCCGACACCGCTGTGCCCGGCGAACACCGAGCAGCGGCCTGCTAAAGCATCGGCTAGCTGTTCAATGCCCCAGCCGGTCGCCGCCGAGCACAGGAGAACCGGTACGCCCGCCTCCTCGTAAGGCCGCAGAACATCCAATTCGTCGCGGTCCTCCAACAGATCGTGCTTATTCACGCAGATCATTGGCGAGGCGCCGCATTTTCCGACGGCGATGAGATACCGGTCGATCAGGCCCGCGCGTAATGGCGGACTCTTCAGCGATACGACATGAACCACGATGTCGACGTTGGCCGCGAGCACACGCTCTAAACGTGGATTATGGGGATCGGCGCGCGAGAGCACGGTCCGGCGCGGCAGGATTTCCTCAATCCGCCGGCGCCCGACAGAGAACACCACTTGATCCCCGACCACAGTCTCGCCGTGCGAACGGCAGCGGACGCGCTCGGTTTGCTGCTGCACGTCGCAGAAACCCGGGCCGGTTTCCACCACCATTCCGACCGCGACAGATTCGTCCCGCGGAGTCCGGCGGGAGCCTTCGTTTTTCGTTTGGAACTTTCTCGCCAGGCGCATTTCGCGCTTGGCGCGTTCCTGAAAATGCTTACGCAGTTTTCTGTCCTCTCGAGACACTTCTATCTCCTGTTTGGTGACACTAAGAGTTCATGCAGGCAGGACGCCCGCGAAACGGAGAGAACCTAGAGGACAGTCATAGGCGGACGAGAACCATGCTACTCCGCCGCAGAGCAGAAAAGCAAAGGTCTTAGTTGTTGGGGTTCTTCTTCTGCTCTTTCTCGTAGAGCGACAACACGCGATTGACGTACTGGATGGTCTCCGGATATGGCGGCACGCCGTTGTACTTGTCGACCGCAGCCGGGCCGGCGTTATAGGCTGCGACGGCTTTGGAGACCTGGTGCGGATCGGTTTCATACTTCAACAGCAGGTCGTGCAGGTATCGCGCGCCCGCTTCCGCGTTTTGCGCGGCGTCGTAAGGATTCGCGTTGAGCGCGGCGGCCGTGGCGGGCATCAACTGCATCAGGCCAATTGCACCTTTGGGAGAGACGGCGTCCTGACGATAACCCGACTCCGCTTTGGCGACGCTCGCGACGATGGCGGGAGGAAGGCCGACATGAACCGCGGCACGTTGGATTAGCTCTTGCGGGGTCGCTGTGTCTGAGGTGGGCTGGACGGGTTTCGGAGCCGGAGGAGGCGGCACGTAATCTTCCTCTTCGAATCCGGTAACCAGACTGGCTTGGATTTCGATCACACCCTGGTCCGTCTGGAGCCGCACCAAAGAACCGTCGGCGGTGTGGCTGTCGGCATGGATCCGGAAACCGTTCGAGAGGACCACGTACTCGCCGGCGCGCGCGACAGACGTAACTAGCAGAAAAGAAAGAATCAGCTTCATTGAACGCAGAACGACTCATTCATTTTGACGCATTTCGAGCCGCGAGCGTTGAGTTTCGGGAATGGTAGGATAGCGGAAATGACCGACCCTTGCGAGGCTTACCACGTCTGGTACTACGACACGAGGGTGTGGTTCACCACGAAATTTCTGGGGGTTCCGACTCAGAAATCGGTTTCCGACTTGTGGAACTATCAGGAAATTCTGACCGAACTGAAGCCTTCGCTCGTGCTGGAGTTCGGAACGTTGTACGGTGGTTCCACGTTGTTCTTCGCGACGATCCTCGGGCTGGTTTCGCGGCGCTCGAAGGTGCTGTCGGTGGACGTGGATCACAGCAAAGTGGACGAGCGCGTCCGGCGGCATCGCCAGGTTGAACTGATGCAGTCTGATACTACTTTGCCGGCCGTCGCGAGCCGAATTACCGCGTTGCGCCGCAAGTATCCCGGAAAAGTCTTCTGCATCGTGGACAGCAACCACACCAAAAACCACGTGCTCGGTGAACTAATGCTGCTGCGTGGGGTTACCAGGCCTGGGGATTACGTTGTGGTGGAAGATGGAAACATCAACGGACATCCGGTATGGCCGGGCTGGGGCGAAGGCCCGTATGAAGCGTTAGAGGAATACAAGGCGCGTTATCCGGACGACTACACGCCGGATTTAGAGCGGGAGCAAAAGTTCGGCTTCACATTTGCGCCTAAGGGGTTCCTGATCCGCCGCGGTCCAGTTTAGAAAGCTCGAACGGCGAATCAGTCCGAGATGGCCAGCTCGCCGGGCACAATGGGTCGCGTCCGGGGCAGAACGCCGCGATACGCCAGCCATCCGCAGAGTGCGAGCAATCCGGTGAAGACCGCCAGCTTGATGGCGTCGCTCGCCCGGGAATGCGGGAGCGTCTTCCACAGCAGGCCGAGCACAGGCTGGGCGACGCACGATGCCCAGACCGCGCCGTAAAAATAGCGGCGCTCGTGGCCCTCGCCTTTGGTCGACGGTTTCACGCGCGGGAGCAGCCCGAGCGCGCCCAGAATCCAGAGCGCGACGGCTAGCGGAAAATATCCATATTCGTAGATCTGTTTCAGGCGCCAGACTCCAGTGGCGACTGCTACCACCAGGCCGGTGAAGTTCAAGACCGCGAAAGTGATCACGATGCTCCAGGCGAACGTATAGCAGACGCGGCGATATAGCGGATTCGGCTTATCTTCAACGAAGCGGATGATATAAGGCTGAGGCTCCACTCCCGGCAGACGGCCGCGCAACCCCGCGATGCCCGTCGCCAGCAGTACGGCGCCCAGCCACAGCAACTCACGCCGGTCGAAACCGTGCTCGAATAGGGTGAAGGTGGCTGGACCGGGAGCAATAAAAAAGACGAAGATCCAGATCGGCCAGTGTGCCAGCCGGTAGGCGGGCTTATTGAGATCCCGCAGCTTACGGCTGCTCGCCAGCTCTACCTTCACGGCGGCTTGCTGTTACGGCTTTGTAGCCGGCGGCTTGGGGGCCGGTTTGGGCGTGGTCGCAGGCGCCGCGGAGGTCTTCGGAGGCGCCTCCAAAGCAGCGGTGCTCTTGTCGTACAGCGCGATGATTTCCTTGGTGATATCGATGGTGGGCGACGCGTACAGGACCGGGGTCTGCGGGGAACTCACATCCACCACCATGGAGTAGCCGTTGTCCCTGGCGTAGCGTTCGATCACGGCGAGCATCTTTTGTCCAAGCTGCTGGAGGACCTTCTGCTGCTCCTGCTCGAGATCGGCCTGGGCGTCTTCGACGTCACGCTGCAGGAGTTTCTTCTTTTCCTCGATGTCCTTGTAAATCTTAGTCTTGGCGGCATCGCTGAGCGTGTTTTGCCCTTTGTTGAGCTGGTCCTGCAGGGCATTGATGTCGCTTTGTTTCTGATCGAGCTCTTTCTTCTTGGGAGCCGTCTTCGCGTTTAGCTCCGAGGCCGCCTTCTGGCCATCTTTGGTGCTAACGATGGCGCCCTGGATATTGATCACGGCTACCTTCGTTTGGGCTTGCGCGCCGATGGCGGCTGCCAGGACGAGCGCCGGACACACGAGGAACTTACTTTTCACGGTGAAACTCCTAACCTTGGAAATCATTTTATTGTATCCGAATCATGGGCGGGCATCTGGTGTCGCGATGGCGTCAGAAGGTTCGCCCGACGGTAAAGCGGAACATGGAACGCTGCTCAAAGAACGGGTACGCCTGGCTGACGGTAGCGACGGCGTTCTTGTAAGTGGCGTCGTTGGGAAAATACGACCTGTCGGTCACGACGGGCGGTTGTAGGTAGCCGCGGAACAGGCTCGGATTGTACGCCCAGTAGACGCGGAAGGGAGCATTGACCACGGGCATCAGGACCTGCAGCTCCAGACCGGTGGAGGCGCGCAGTTTCTGGGTCCCGGGTGCGATGTAAGCCTGGCCGTTAAAGCTGGCCTGCGGAAACTCGGCGTTCAACTGATCGATGCGCCCCGGATTCAGCTTTAATTGCCCTGGCAGAAGCAGCTTGTCAATGCCAGCGTCAAAGAAGAGCGCCAGCGTGACCGGACCCACGATCGGAATCCGGTACTCGAAATTGCCTTCTATGTTGGTATCACCACCAGGGAATTCCACCTGGTAGGACGGCACGGTCATCGTGACGGGGATTGAGGTGGCAACGCCATTGACGATTTGCTTTTGCGTCCGTTGGGTGCCGTCATTGTTGTACACGTTCACAGAGCCTTCGGTGGGCAGAAATACCACCGGACTGATGCCCCAGATGTAGAAGCCACGAATGTCATTCTCGCCACCGGTGTAGTAGCGGGCGAAGGGAGGAGCCACCTTCCCTCCATAACCGGCAATGAACCGGCCCAGGAAGTGCATGGCGATGACATGCCCCTTCCTGAGGCCGGCGCGGTAATAGGTGGCATTCACCGTGGGTTCTATCGTATTTACGTTGCCGCCGAGAATGCTGCCGGCGAAGCCCGCCGACAGGAAGATCGACTTTCCTGCCGTGGGCGTCATGGGATTGTTGACGCTGTTGTAGGTGTAGGAAGGTGTCACCTTGCTGGTGCGGATGCCGCTGAGCTGGTTGGGTCCGCCTACACCTTGAAAGTCAACGTAGTTGAAGTAACTGCTCGCCGCATTGCTGAGGGTCCGGATATTGGAGATGTCATATCCATACGTGAGGCCTACGCGGGCGAAACTGCGGCGCAGCGGATAGGAGGCGAAGACCGTGGCGCCGTAGCTGTTGGTCACGTAGTTGAGCAGGTTTTGGGGACCCAGTTCGTTATAGACCGAGGTAAGATCATACCCAGCAAGGATGGACGCTTCGCGCGCCTGATCGTAGCTAAAGCGCTGGACATATAGAGTGAACCCGGTTTGCAGGGGCTTGTCGAACAGATACGGTTCGGTAAAGCCAAACTGCGCCGAAGTGATGCGCGTGCCGATCTGGGAACTGAGGCTGAGCGTTTCGCCCAAACCCAGGAAGTTGTTGGTGGAATAAGAGGCGCCGATAAAACTCCCGGCGATGCCCGACACGCCGCCATTGAGCTGAATGGAGTTCTTGCCGCGCTCCCTCACCTTGAGCGTGATATCGACGGTGTCGGTCTTGGTGTCGCGCTTGATATCGGCGGCGTCCTCGGCCTTCAAAGGTTCGAAATAGCCGAGCTGATTCAGGCGCAAAATGCTGAGTTCCCACAGCCGGTTGTTGAAGATCTGGCCTTCGTCGATGAGCAGTTCGCGGCGGATCACCTTGTCGCGGGTGGTCGTGTTGCCGGAGAAATCGATGCGCCGGACGAAGAATTGCTTGCCTTCGTCGACGTCTAGCGACATGTCGATCAGACTCTTATCCGGCTGTGGATCAAAGGACGGCTCGGCGACGAAGTCGATGAAACCGAAGTCGCCGTACAGTTTACGCATGTTTTCCAGGCCCTTGCGCAACTTGGCCGTGGAAAAGACATCGCCTTTGGCCATACCGAACAGCGGCGTCATCAGGGCTTCGGGAGTGCGGAAAAACTTTACACCGGTGAAGGTAATGTTGTTCAGATGGTACAGGCGGCCCTCCTCCAGCGCCAGCGTGACATCGGCCACGGTCCCAATCTTATTGGGATGGATGAGAGGAATATGGTAGCCTTCGCCGCCGGTCCTGCGCATGGTCACGGTAGAGTCGGTCACGTGCGCGGTGAAGTAGCCATGCTCCTGATAGAACACCTGGACGCGGCTCTTGTCTTCATCCAGCTTGCCGGGGTCGTAAGTCTTGGCGAACAGGTCTTCGAACAGAATGGAGTGCGGAATGCCGATCGGGTGCAGGTTCTTCATCGCCCGGGTGACTTCGCGGTCGCTGAAGGCAGTGTTCCCTTCGATGTCGATGTTTCCCACTTTGACCTTGGGGCCTTCATCGATCTTGAAGGTGATTTCAAGCGAGGAAGGCGGCACTCGGCGAATCTCCGGGTCTACCTTGGCGTACTGATGCCCGTGCTCGGCCAGGAGCTCTATTAAGACGTTCTTGGCACGCTGGACCCGATTCGGATCATATTGCGATTCGACCACCAGGCCGACTTTCCTGTCCTTATAGCGGTCCAGAATGTCGGAGACCGAAACCGATTTGTTGCCCTCATATTTGATGGTCCGGATGACCGGGCGCTCCACCAAGACAAAGCGAATGATCCAGCCCTCCTTGCCGGGCTCCCGTTCCATGGTGATGTCGTCGAAACGGCCGGTGTTCCACAATGCCATGAAATCGCGGTGCAGGCTGTCTTCGTCGAAACGGTCGCCTTTCTTGGTGAAGATCAGGGCTTGCAAAGTGTCCTGGCGGACGCGCCGGGCGCCGCGAAACTCAATGGCTTCGATGATATTCTCCGGCGGCTGGCCGGGTTGGGTTTGGCGCGGCGTAGCCGACGGCGGCTGGGCGGCAGGTGGAGCCTGCGCCGGCTTCGGAGCCTGCTGAGTGGGCGCGGGAGCCGTAGGAACGTTCTCAAACGGATTCGGAGGTTTCGGAGGCGGCGGCTGTTGTTGCGGCTTCGGTTGCTGAGCGGGAGACTGCGGCGCGGCCTCCAGCGAACTCATCCAGCAAATGATGGCGGAGCAAAATAGGACAGCTACCAGGCGGCCAAGCCTGTAAAACATCATCTATGAGCGTTCCTTTCCACTCTGCGCATACCCGTTCGAGACGTCGCCTCTTCCAGCCCGGTTTCGAAAGCCGGCCTAGTGCGAATGTTCTATTCTAGCTGAATGGGCGGCGTCGAACCACTGTGCCGCAAAGGATACAGCGGGCGGGTTTTGCACAGGCTGGCCGAGCCTTGCTCGCCTGCAATGGTCTCATAATGGAGAGGTTGCGGCCATGAAATACTTTCTTGCGAAGACGGATCCGGATACCTATTCAATCGATCAATTGGAAAAAGAAGGAAAGACGGCTTGGGACGGCGTGACCAACCCGCAGGCCGTGCGCGCGATCCGGGAAATGCGGCCCGGCGACAAAGTCTTTGTGTATCATAGCGGCGGGCTCTCGGCGGTGGTCGGGATGGCGCGCGTGGTTTCCGAGCCGCGGACGGATCCGAAGAACCCAAAATCCGCGGTAGCCGATTTCGAGTTTCTGGGCCGGGTTGAGCCGCCCGTGACGCTGGCCGAGATCAAGCAGTCCAAGCTGTTTGACGATTGGGCGCTGGTGCGGCAGGGGCGGTTGTCGACCATGCAGGCGCCGGAAAAGTTTGTGGAGTGGATGCGAAAGAAGAATCCCAAGGCGAAGATTTAGGTGACAGTCGGCCCTGCCACTTCACTCACGCTGAAATAGGCGCAGTCGGGATGGTGAAACACAAGGGCGCTGACGCTGGCCTCCGGGTCCATCATCATGCCTTCGGTGAGCGTGACGCCGATTTCTTCGGGGCGCAGCAGTTCGAAGAGGCCGCGCTGGTCGTCCAGATTGGGGCAGGCGGGGTAGCCGAAGCTATAGCGCTTGCCGCGATAACGCGAAGTGAAGCGCTCCTGCATGGTCATTGTGGGCGGATCGGGTAAGCCCCAGTCCTCGCGGATACGGCGGTGCAGCCACTCGGCGCAACCTTCGGCGGTTTCGATGGCGAGGGCTTGCAGTGCGTGGGCTTCGAAGAACTCGCCGGCTTGCTTGGCGCGCTCGGCAGCTTCGCGAATTCCCCCGCCGGCCGTGACGGCGAAAACGGCGAGATGATCGCGTTGGCCGCCGGCGGGGTCCAGGATGTAATCGCTCAGGCACAGGCCATCGGGGCGGGCCTGGCGCCCGAAGGCAAATGTGTGGATGGGGCTCGCCCCGCCGGGAGCGAATAGTCGAATTGCGTTCCCGTCGCGTTCGGCCTCGAAGAACTGCCAGACCGCTTTCGCTTTCATGAAGCGCGTGGCTTTTGCCTTCACTTGCTCGACATCTTCGGAAAGTTTCAGCGCTTTTGCGTCGCGCTCTGCCATCAGCTTTTCGAAGTTGCCTTTGAACCCAAGATGGCGGCCATAGAGCATAAAAGGATTGATATAGGTCCAGATCTCCGCCAGGTCGGGGACGTCGCGGAGGCGGCGGTCGAGGTACGGCGCGGGCGGAATTGGGATATTGATACGGACTTTGGCGCTGCGCGTTTGGCCGCTGGGGGCTGGTAGTTGCTGGCTGGCGGAGGAGGCAGATTCAACGTCCGTGAACACATGTGCCGCTAAGACCTGGTCGCGGGTCGCCGGGTCCATGATTTCGTTCAGCAGGCTCAGGCCCGTCATGGCGTCCTTGGCGTAGAAGGTCGGGCCCGCATAGCTGGGTGCGATCTTGGTACGGGCGAACTTCTCTGAAAGCGCCGCGCCGCCCACGAGCAGCGGGACGCGGACGCCGCGGTCCTTCAGGTCGCCTCCGGTGACGACCATCTGTTGCGCGCTTTTCACCAGCAGGCCCGAGAGCCCGATGGCGTCGGGCCGGTGCTCTTCGCAGGCATTGATGAGATCCTCCGGCGGAACTTTGATTCCAAGGTTGATTACCTGATAGCCGTTGTTGCTGAGGATGATCTCAACCAGATTTTTGCCGATGTCGTGCACGTCGCCCTTCACGGTGGCCAGAATCACCTTGCCGCGCGTCGCTGCTCCGCTCCTTTCCATGAATTGCTCCAGATGGCCGACGCCCGCTTTCATCGCCTCGGCCGATTGCAACACTTCGGCGACGATCAGCTCGTTGTTGTTGAACAGGCGGCCCACCTCAGCCATGCCGGCCATGAGCGGGCCGTTAATGATGTCTAACGGCGCCGCGCCTTCGGCCAGCTTGCGGTCCAGATCGGCGAAAATGCCGTCTTTGGTGCCTTCGATGATGTATTGGGCCAGGCGCTGATCGAGCGGCAGTTCTTCGGCCCTGATTTTCGTTTTCTTACCGGCCTTACGGAAGTGCTCCGTGATGGCCGCGATATGAGCCTGGTTGATGGCAAGGCGCTGATCGCGCGATTGCTCGCGCCAGTCCGCCGGGGCGGCATTGGCATCCGGAGGGGTGTTGAACAGAAGATTCTCGGCCAGGCGTCGCTCCTCGGGAGGAATGGAGGGGAAACGTTCCAGCCGCTCGGCGTTGACGATGGCCAGATCGAGTCCGGCCTTCGTGCAGTGGTACAGGAAGACCGAGTTCACCACTTCACGAGCCACGGGCGGGAGCCCGAACGAAATATTCGACACGCCGAGAATCGTCTTGACGTACGGAATTTTTTCTTTGATCAGCCGGACCGCTTCGATGGTTTCGACCGCGCCGCCAATATAGCTTTCGTCGCCGGTCGCGCAAGGGAACACCAGCGGATCGATGATGATGTCCTCGGGCGCGAGGCCGTACTTTTGAGTGAGCAATGCGACCGATCGCTCGGCAACGGCCAGCTTGCGCTCCCGCGTAAACGCCTGTGCCTGTACCGGGTCTTCGTCGATGGTTCCGCAGATCAGCGCCGCGCCGTAGGCTCTCGCGAGCGGGCAGATGCGCTCGAATTTTTCTTCGCCATCCTCCAGATTGATGGAGTTGATGATGGACTTACCCTGACAGTGCGTCAGCGCCAGCTCGACCGCATTCGGGTCCGTGGTGTCGATCATGATGGGCGCTTTGATTTTGCGCGTGAGCTTCGCGTAGAACGGCGGGATATCGTGCGATTCGTCGCCATCGCTCGATTGCAGACAGACGTCAATGATGTGCGCGCCGTTGCGGATCTGCCAGCGCGCGATTTCGCTGGCTTCCTCCCACTTTTGATCGGCGACCAGGTCCTTGAACAGGCGAGAGCCGATCAGATTCGTCCGTTCGCCGACGATCACCGGGCGTGTGCTTTCTTCGGCTTCGACCAGGTCCTTGTTGGAATAAAAGGCGCGGTGCGTGGGAGGCGGCACGGCCCGCGGTTTCTTGCCCGCGGCCATGCTCGCGATGGCGCGGATGTGTTCAGCAGTGGTGCCGCAGCAGCCGCCGACGATGTTCAGCCATCCCAGGTTGACGAATTTTTCCAGTTGCGCGGCCAGCGATTCGGGTGTCTCGCCGAATTTCCCCTCGGCATTTGGCAGACCCGCGTTGGGGAAGCAGGAGATGCGGAACTGCGACATTTCGTGCAGGGTGCGGATGTGATCGGTCATCAGATCCGGGCCGGTGGCGCAGTTCAGGCCGATCGCCAGCAGGTCGTGATTGGCGATGGAGGTGTAGAGCGCGTCGATGGGCTGGCCGCCGAGCATCGTCCCATTGCGCTCGATGGTGACGGAAGCGATCACCGGGATGGGCTCTCCCACTTCGCGCCGCAGCCGGTCAACCGCCACCAGGCCGGCTTTCAAGCTACCGGTGTCGAAGCATGTTTCGAGCAGCAGAATGTCCACGCCGCCGTCGACCAGCGCCTTTGCCTGTTCGTAGTAGGCGTCGCGGAGACGATCAAACGTCGTGGTTCCCGTGATGTTCAGGTCCTTGGTGGTGGGGCCAAGGGAGCCCGCTACGAAGCGGGGTTTGGAGGGCGCGGAGTACTCGTCGGCGATGGTGCGCGCGAGCCTCGCGGCTGCCTGGTTCAGTTCGGAAGCGCGGCCGGCCAGGCCGAACTCGGCGAGCACCAGGGACGTTCCACCGAACGTGTTGGTCTCGATGATGTCGGCGCCGGCCTCCAGATACGCGCGGTGAATGCCGCCGATGACGTCGGGCCGGGTAAGGACAAGAATCTCGGGGCAATTCTCGTGCCCGTGGTAATCCGCTTCCAGCGACAGCGGCACCTCGTGGATCATCGTCCCCATCGCGCCGTCGAGGATGAGGATGCGGTTTTCGAGCGCGCTCAAGAGCGCCTGAATGCGCGAATCCATAGAGGTCAGGGCGTATCGGGGACGGAGTGCTCTGCCTCCAGTCTAGCGCCTGTGCCTTACGAGGCCGCGCGGGCGGCGAATACAACCGTGTGGCCGCTCGGTTCGAAAACTCCGATTTCACGCATGCCGTAGAATGTGGTCCTCTCGGGTAGCGCGATCGGGTAGCCTTCCAGGCGCTTGAGAGTGTCGGCAAAGTCGTCGACTTCGATGAACAGTGCGACGTTATTGGACTGAGATTTCGGCGCAAATTGCGGTGCGTCCTTGCGAACACTTTCGACGGTTTGCAGCATCAGTTCGGCTCCGTCGCGCACCAGGATCGCAAAGCCCAAGCCGCCCTCCTCCGGCACTTCGACGGTTTTGATAAAGCCCATGCGGTCGATCCAAAACGGCAGCGATTTTTCGATCGCGTCCACGATGAGAACGGCGGTGATCTTCATGAGCCGATCTTAGCCGTGGCGGCGCTCGCGGGTATTGGAAAAAACGGCCATGGGGGTGAGTCCGGTGAACTCGCGGAAGTCGCGGATGAAGTGGGCCTGGTCGAAGTATTCGGATTCGAGCGCCACATCGGACCAGTTGGGCCGATTCGACGCGCGGGCCACGCGGCAGGCGTGGCGAAACCGCAGCACTCGGCAAAGATGCTTCGGCGTGAGGCCGCTTTCTTCCAGGCAGCGGCGGCGGAATTGGCGGGGGCTCAGGTTCGCCTGGCGCGCCGTGCTGTCCAGATCAGCGCTCCCGTTGGCGGCGGTTAGGGCTTCGATGGCTTGCTGAACCGGATTGGGCGCGGAAGCCGGGGTCGGCACGTTTGCCAACAGAATCCGCATGGCATCGCGAATGGAACGGGCGTCGTCCAGTTGCCGGGTTAGCTCACGCGCGCGGCGCGACCATAGGTCTTCGAGAGGCGCCGACACATCCGTCAATTCGGCCGGCGACACGCCCAGGAACGCGCACGCCATGCCTGGCCGGAAGCGGACGCCCGTGATCCAGGCGCCATCCGGATACTCGAAGCGCTGCTCCACGGTCATCGTTCCGACCGCGCTGGCGCCATTGCGCCGGTCGTAGATGATGTCGACGCAACCATCGGGAGAGACTCGGTGCCCCGTTACAGCCGAATCGCTCTCAATGCTCCAGGCGCACTCGATCCAGCGAGCTAATGAGGCAGGCGGCGCAACTTCTTGATAGGCCAAGCAATCAGAATCTTACGATCGGCCGGCGGACGTCAAGCGCTGACGGTCTTGGCCGGCGATTCGATGGTGTGCTCGTTGAAGCTGTAGCCGAAGCCACGCACGGCGCGGATGAACGAAGGGTTGGTAGGATCGGGTTCGATCTTTTGGCGCAGGCGCAGGATGTACACGTCCACGGTGCGGTCCGTGACAGCGCGGTCATGGCCCCAGACGGCGTCCAGAAGCTGTTCACGGCTGTAAACCACGCCAGGACGGCTCATCAGAAACTCCAACAGCCGGAACTCGGTGGCGGTCAACGAAACTTCGGCGTTGCGGAGCGTGACGCGGCAACTCGCGCGATCCAGTTCCAGATCGCCGGAACGCACGGTGCGCGCGGGCGACGCCTGGGTGCGGAACTGATTCTTGACCCGCGCCACCAGCTCGCGCACGAAGAACGGCTTCACGATGTAGTCGTTCGCGCCCAGCTCCAGCCCTAGGATGCGGTCGGTCTCCGACACGCGGGCCGTCAGAAAGATGATGGGCACGCGTGCCAACTCGGAGTGGTTGCGCAGGCCCTTGCAGATCTCCAGACCGTCGGAATCCGGCAGCATGATGTCCAGAATCACCAGGTCCGGGCGCTCACGGCGGCAGAGTTCAATCGCTCCACGGCCGGTCTGCGAACCAGCCACCACGAACCCCTCTTTCTCGAGGTTGTATTTGAGAAGAGCGAAGAGGTCCGTATCGTCTTCGATAAGAACTATTTTCTTCATGGGCCCTTTCCTTGAAGGTAACCCGATTCGAGTTACAAATGCATTACGATACGGTGACGGGCTGGTTGACGCGCTCGATGTCGTTGATTTTTCTTAAGTTTTTTCGCTAGTGCGAACGCTTGGGAACTGATACAAGCCGTTTTCGGAGATGTAGTGCGCCACCAGAACCGGCAGGTCGGGTGGGATTTCGCCTGTCGCCAGGCGCCGGCGAATGTCCGATGAGGATACCGGAAGGGCCACGGTTTCGAGGCGATGGACACAGGCGCCGGGTGGCGTTGCGTATTGATGACCGGGGCGCGTGACGACAATAAATTCTGTGAGCTGCAGCAGGTCCTGCCAGCGATGCCAGGTGGTGATTTCGGCGAAGGCGTCGGCCCCAATGATGAAGTAAGGCTGCTCGCCCATCGCACGTACTTTTTCGATGGTTTCGACGGAATAGCTGTTGCGCTCGCCGGCCTCGAGGCGGGATGCGATGAAGCGCGGGTCGGCTTGGCAGGCGAGTTCGGTCATCCGAAGGCGGTCCTCGTAGCCAGCGCCGGTTTGATCGGACTTGTGCGGCGGGTGAGCGGCGGGAATGAACCACACCTGGTCAAGCTGAAACTGGTCGGCTGCTTCACGCGCCACAGTCAGATGGGCGTTATGGATGGGGTCGAATGTACCGCCGAACAGTGCCAATTTCATCGCAAACGTTCCGGCAATACATTCCCACCGGGTTTTGTTCAGTGTAGCTCAGAATGGATAAGCAAGCGTCCGGCCGAGCAGGGTGAGCAGAATCAGGACGACAGGGGTCAGGACAAGAAACACCACGAACGTATAGCCCATGATGTCGCGCGCTTTCAACTGGAAAAGTCCGAGTACCGGCAGCATCCAAAACGGCTGCACCAGATTCGCGAGTGCTTCGCCCAGATCGTAGCTGGATACCACCCAACCCAGGTGGACGCGCAGCGAGTGCGCCGCCGACATCACGTAAGGCGCGATAATTACCCATTTCGACCCGCCGGACGGAACGAATACGCCCAGGACGGCGGAGTAGATCGCGACCAGCGCGGGGAAAGTGGTGTGCGTCGAGACACGGACGAAGGAATCGGCGAGCAGGGCGTTCAAGTGCGTGGCCGTGATGATGCCGGCGATGCCCGCGTAGAAGGGAAATTGGAGGATCACTGCCCAGACAGCGGGCGTGGCGGCCTGCACAGCGTTCATAAGGCGTGCCGGCGTCCCATGGAGAAGAAAGCCCAACATCAGGAAGGCGAAGTTCAGGATGTTTAGGTTAATCGCGTTCAGAGGCTCGCCGGCCTGGAGAAAATAGCGAATGAGGTAGGCTGTCCCCGTGGCGACGATCAGCCAGGTCAGGATGGGCGATTGCTCCAGCCACGCACCGGGCGTTCGAGTCTTTGCTGGGGGCGGGTGCAGTTCGCTCTCGCCGAGGTCGATGCCCATGTCGCGCGCGGTTCGGCCTCGACCGGTGGGTGGCGCCGCCAGCCACATCACGGTGGTCACCACGACGATCTCAATCGCAACCGACAGGAAGCTCTGCCAGAGAAAGATGGTGTGGCTGAAGGTGATGAGGCCGCCGGGGACCAGGCCGCCGTGTGCGACGATATCGCGAATCTGCGGCTGCACCGCGCCCGGAGTCGCCATTTGCAGTGCTGCCGATCCGCTCAAGCCTTGCGCCCAGATGCTGCCCGCGCCCAAGACGCTGGCGGCGGCGAGCGCGCGATAATCGACGCCCGGAACACGCCGCGCCATCTCGCGTCCGAGCACCGCGCTGAAGATGGTGCTGAAGCCCCAGTTGATCCAGGCGCTGGCCAGAGCGAACAGAGCGACCACGGCGACAGCGGAGCGTGGCGAGCGCGGCCAACTTGCCACGGCGCGAATCAGGCGGCCCATGGGAGGAGAAGTCGCCAACACGTGGCCCGTGATGATGATCAGCGCCATCTGCATGGTAAACGGGATCAGTTCCCAGAAGCCGCGCCCCCACGCGTCGACCACCTGCGCCGCCGGCGAGGACGTGGCCACTTTGGCGGCCACCACGACGGCCAGCGTTGCGAGCAGCGCGAAGATGAACGCGTCGGGAAGCCAGCGCTCTGTGAAACTGGTAAGCGTGAGGGCTGTTCGCGCTATCAGGCCCACGCGTTCGGGTGGCTCGGCGCGGACGGGTTCTGGCGGCTTCACGGGAAGTGCGGTCAGTGTATCACGCCATAAAACATTTCGGGCGGCGAAGTCTTGACGTCGGAGTGTCACATTTTGCCGCCCACCTTGCATGACTGGCTCGTGCTCTTGTTTATAACGTGGTATAGAATTGTGTGGGCAAAGGGCTGGGCTAGATCGTTTTTTTCTGTCCAAAGACACCCAAAAGACCGGAGGATTATGTATGAAATCGGCCGGGAGAGTGGTACTCTTCGTTGTTCTGTTGGGATTGGCACTGTTGGTGGGGTATGGCGCCTACATTTACGTGCTTCCTCGATGGGTCGCGATTCTCTTTTACGGTTATCTGGCCGTGGGTGTCGCAATGGTGGCCTATGGGATCAAATTTGTCGTCTCCGATTTGAAGAGTCCCAAGACGGAACGCCAAAAATATGGTCCCGCGTTGGGTGAGATAACGCGATCATCTGGATGGAAAGCGCGTATCCAGCGAACTAGGGACGCAGTAGCACTTCCACTCCGAGTGCTCGCAAACGCGATTGTGTGGCCTGTGGATAGCGCGTTCGGTTTTCTTCTCTCCTTTAGGAGCAGCGGCGATAGAATGATGACGGCGACGGAACTCGGCCTTAGGCAAAAGGCCGATCTTCCAGAGTACAGCTACAGCTTATACACTCTGGCGGCTGTTGCGGCAGTGTTCACACTGGGCTACACGACGGTTTCTCTTGGTCAGTACAGCACCTTGGTTCTGATCCTGTTGGTAACTAGTACATCCCTTCGGCATCTGTGCTATTCGATCGAAACGACGCCCTTGGCGGTCAATCTGCGAAGATCAAGGACGAATCCGTACGCGGCCTTTCTATTGATTGTGGCTGCCGACTACTCCACTTTAGTTCTCGCCCTGACCTGCATCTTCGGCGCGCACAAGGTATCAGAGGTGACGCTGTCCGATCTGTGGACGATGGGCACCCAGCTTATTCATGCCGAGGACACCTTGTGGCGAATGTTCAAAGGTACCAAACTAACGCCCAACGAAATCACGATTGGTGTAATTGGCCTCCTCTTCTATTTAGCGTTAGTCAAGACTCTCTTGGAATACAAGGAATTCCGGCGCAACGATGAGGACTACGTGTGGCTTGCTAACGCGGCATCCCGTTTGGGGAATTTTGCGGCGGCATTGCGTCAACTGAACAACATACACAGCTGGAATGCTGAAGCGTATAGCGCCAAGATCTTGGCGCTGATTGGCGTCAACCAAGTCGAGGAAGCTGAAAAGCAAACACAACTCCTGTTGGAACACCAAAAGAAGGACGCATCGCCGGAAGGGGTCTTCGGCACCTTGTGGCAAGCCTATCTTCTAGGTCCGGTATCGGACAATGTCGGTGTGGCACTGCTCCAACGAGCGATGGATCTCAAGGTTCGGGACGCCTTCCTGGAGGACTCCGTCGGCGTGGACGCGGCCAACCCTTTAGTTCAACAGAAGGCCACCGATATGTTTTCGTTGGCGAGGGACACGTATCCTTTGACGCTTGCCAGAGTCAGGGCGGTTTCCGGTGACTGGGCAGGAGTGTCTGAAATCCTGAGACAATTCAAGCCAGCCTTCCCGGTTGACGAGGTCATCGCGCTGGTCATCGGAGTGGCTGCAACCGTCGCTGATCCCCAAACCACGGCTGAGCAAGACTCACAGAACTTTCGAGATTGGGCGGCTCAGAGTCTTCCGAGAATCAAGCTGCTGATCAAGGAGCCGTTACAGCCGTGGGAACAGGTCCTGATGTTTTCAGAACTCCAGCGCACGCTCCTGCTGGCCCGTCGTCTCGCGCCCGAGCGGGTGGAAGAAGTGATTTACCTGGGTGATTCTGTTAAGGCGGCGGCAAAAGGAGGAGAAGCAACACGGGGATTCCAGTTCACGGAGAAGCGATACAAAGAACTGGCTGCATCGCGCTGAACGAAGATGTGGCGCGTGCATGCGCCACCCGTGCGCACAAAATGGCCGCTGATCAGTCGGAGGACCGGCGTGTATCATGCGGGCGTACGGAGTAAACTGAGCCGATGACGTTCACCAAGCGTCTTCGCGACGGAGTCCGGCGGGGAGAAATCACGTGCAGCGTACGGATCTGGATAAGTCCTCGGGTGAAAGTGGGCGGCCGGTATCCGATGGAGGAGGGCGAGATCGTTGTGGATTCGATCGAGCCGATCGGGTTTCCGGATATCACGCCACAGTTGGCGCGAGAGTCCGGGTTCCTAGGCGTGCTCGATCTGCTGAAAGTCGCCAAGCATGGCAGAGGCTCGAACATCTATCTAGTCCGATTCCACTACGTGCCCCCGCGCGGCAAGCGTCGCTAGAAAACACGAATGGCCGCCGGTCGGTCTGCGGCGGCCATCCGAAACCTGCTTGTGGTCGAGCGGCTTTAGCTTCTTTCCGCCACTCGCAGGTCGTTTGTTACCGAGAAGACTCCTGGAACGCTATTCGCGCGAAGATAGGCCATGTTCTTGTCGGCCTGGCTGGAAACCACGCCCGTCAAGGTCACATGTCCGTTCTCGACAATGATGTGGATGGACGGATTAGCGCCCATCGCGTAGCGATACAGGTCGCTGAAACCGAAGATCGCCCGATATTCAGCAAAACGGATCCGGTTGTCCAACGATGACAGGGGCAACACTTTGATGTTATTGACCACCTGAGCCACGCCAGGGATCCGCTTCACGACGCGGCCGGCGTCATCCTTCACGACAGGCTGCGTCACGGCGCCCGACAGGGTTACGACGCCGCCGTTCACGCTGTAGCCCAAATCATCGAACACGTTGAAGAACGGCAGCATCAGCAGTTGATGGCGAACCTGGGCGCCCAAATCCTGTTCCGGCGCGCTCCGGGCAAACATCGGGACCGTTATTGCCGCCAAGCCGGCCAAAGCGGCCAGCATCGAAAATTTTCGAATCATCTTTTTCATTACCTTGTGTCCTCCGTCTCTACCTCAACGGATGCGGCACCTCCCGCGTAGGTTGCTGCGATTACATACATTTACAGCGAAAAAGTTCTGCGCTTCGCATGTAACGAAACGGGCGCTCAGGTCACGCTATGATAGAAGTGATCGCCCTTCTACAATCTCCATGTCCGATTCACATTCCGCCGAGTTTGGAATTAATAGCTGGCTCGAAGACGAGTTGTATCAGCAGTATTTAAACGACCGCAAGACGATTGATCCGAGTTGGAAAGACGTGTTCGAATCGAACGGCGGCGAGGCCCCTGCGCCGGGAAATGGCACGCACGTGCCCCAGGCGGTCGCGCTTCAGCCGGGCGGAATGCCTGCACCCAACGCCGTGGCGGTTCCGGAGCATCAGCCGGTGGCCGGGGAAACGTTGATGCCGCTGCGCGGAGCCGCCGCGCGCATCGCCGAGAATATGAACGCCAGCTTGAGCATTCCGCTGGCAACCTCGCAGCGCGTCATCCCGGTCAAGGTTGTCGATGAAAACCGGCGGATCATCAATGAACACCGCACGCTGCTCGGCAAGAACAAGATCTCGTACACGCATATTATCGGTTGGGCGATTGTCAAGGCCATCCGGACCAATCCGACCCTGAATTCTGCCTACGCGGAAACGAACGGTGAGGCGTTCCGCGCCGTGCGGGACCGGATCAACCTGGGCGTCGCGGTGGACGTCGCCGGCAAGGATGGCGCTCGCTCCCTCAAGGTGCCGAACATTAAAGATGCCGGCTCGCTCGACTTCGCGCAGTACGTGGCCGCTTTCGACGACATCGTGACTCGTGCGCGCAACAACAAGCTAACGGTCCAGGACTTCGAAGGCACTACCATTTCGCTGACCAACCCGGGAACCGTGGGGACGCTCGGCTCCGTGCCTCGGCTGATGCCCGGGCAGGGTGCGATCATCGCCACCGGCGCCATCGATTTTCCGGCCGAATACCACGGCGTTACCGAGCAACTGCGTGCACTGCTGGGAATCAGCAAGGTCATGACGGTGACGTGCACCTACGATCATCGTGTGGTGCAAGGGGCCGAATCCGGCACATTTCTCGGCCGGCTGCAGGCGCTGCTGGAGGGCGAGGACGGGTTCTACGAAGAGATTTTCTCGGACCTCAAGATGCCGCACAAACCGGTGCGGTGGGAGCCGGACCGTCCCGTGTCGATTCCGGGCGTGCGCGGCGGCGCGCCACGCGACGAGGTGGCCAAGGAAGCCGCCGTTTTGCAACTCATCAACGCGTATCGCGTGCGCGGACATCTGATTGCCGACTTCGACCCCCTCGGCTCGGAGCCCGTCTATCATTCCGAGCTGGATCCGGCGACCTACGGGTTGACCATCTGGGACCTGGATCGCGAGTTTCTCACCGGCACCTTGATGTCCGACGACGACCAGCCGCAGAAGATCGCCACCTTGCGCGAGATTCTGGAGACTTTGCGGCAGACGTACTGCGGCAAGATCGGCTGCGAGTACATGAACATCCAGATTCCGGAGCAGAAGCGCTGGCTGCAGCTGCGGATGGAGCCCACGGGAAATCGTTGGCCGCTGGAACCGGCCACGCGGCTGCGCGCGCTGCAGAGCGTGATCGAAGCTGAAGAGTTCGAACGCTTCCTGCACACGCGCTTCATCGGCCACAAGCGGTTTTCGCTGGAAGGCGGTGAGTCGGCCATCGCGATTCTGGATGAAATCCTGGAGCGGGCGGCCAATTCCAACGTGCATGAAGCTGTCATTGGCATGGCACACCGCGGCCGTCTGAACGTGCTGGCGAATGTGGTCGGCAAGTCCCTGGTGCAGTTGTTCTCCGAATTTGAAGGCATCGACCCGGACAGTACGCAGGGATCCGGAGACGTGAAATACCATCTGGGCGCGAGCGGCGTGCGCAAAGCTTCTTCCGGCCGCGAGATCGTCGTGTCGGTAGCCTTCAACCCGAGCCACCTGGAAGCCGTGGATCCGGTGGTGGAAGGCATCGTACGTCCGAAGCAGGATCGCCTGGGCGACAAGAACCGCGAGCGCGTGATCCCCATCCTGATTCACGGCGACGCGGCTTTCGCGGGCCAGGGTGTGGTGGCCGAGACGCTGAACATGTCGCAGCTGGAGGGCTACACCACCGGCGGCACCATCCACCTGGTGATCAACAATCAGATTGGATTCACCACCAATCCCAACGAAGCGCGCTCTACGCCTTATTCCACCGACGTGGCGCGCATGGTGCAGGCGCCCATTTTTCACGTCAACGGCGACGATCCCGAGGCTTGCATCCGGGTGGCGCAGATGGCCTACGACTACCGCCAAACCTTCAAGCGCGACGTGGTGATCGACATGTTCTGCTACCGCCGCCACGGGCACAACGAAGCCGACGACCCCAGCTACACGCAGCCCATCCTGTACCGGAAAATCCGCAACCATCCTTCAGTAGCCGTGCAATATTCCGAGACCGCGGCCCGCGAGGGCTTGCTGAAGCCCGAACAAGTAGAGCAGATTCGCAAGAACATCAGCCAGCGCCTCAACAACGTTTACGACGCGTCCAAGAAGAACCAGGAGCACTTTGAGGTGCAGGAGCTGAGCGCGATTGAGGGCGAGGATTTCGTCCTGCCGAGCGCCAACACGGCCGTGGACCGCTCGATGCTCGAGCGCGTGGTGGAAGGCATCACTACATTTCCGGACGATTTTCACGTGCATCCGAAGCTGGAGGGATTTCTCAAGAAGCGCCAGGAAGTGCTGGCGGGCCATCCCATGGATTGGGCTACCGCCGAGACGCTGGCCTTTGGAACTCTCGTGCTGGAACGGACGCCAGTGCGTCTGAGCGGACAGGACAGCGGCCGCGGAACATTTAGTCAAAGGCATCTCGAGCTCTACGACAGCGAAAACGGCGAGCGCTACGTTCCGTTGCAGCATCTGGCGCCGGATCAGGCGCGCTTCGACGTTTTCGACAGTTCGCTGAGCGAATACGCCGTCATGGGTTTCGAGTTTGGTTATAGCGTGGCCGACCCGCTCACGCTGGTGTTGTGGGAAGCGCAGTTTGGCGACTTCGCCAACGGGGCGCAGATTATGATCGATCAGTTCATCGCCAGCGCCGAATCGAAGTGGAGCCAGCCCAGCGGTCTGGTGCTGTTACTGCCGCATGGTTACGAAGGGCAAGGGCCCGAGCATTCGAGCGCGCGCATCGAACGGTTCCTCGTTCTTTGCGCCGAGGACAATCTGCAGGTGGTGAACGCCAGCTCGCCCGCCCAGTACTTCCATTTGCTGCGCCGGCAGATGCGCGGCGGGCCGGACCGCCGCGGCATGCGCAAGCCTCTCATCGTTTTCACGCCTAAACGGATGCTGCGGCATCCCAAAGCTGTGTCGGCCATCCAGGAGCTGACCGCCGGAACTTTTCGCGAGGTGATCGATGACACCACCGGCATCGAGCTGTCGCGCGTGCGGCGCGTGCTGCTGTGCTCCGGCCAGGTTTACTACGATCTGCTGGCGGCGCGCGACGAACGGAAGATTCACGATGTCGCGATTCTGCGGCTTGAGCAGATGTATCCTTTCCCCGCCGGTCAATTGCGCGATATCCTGGCGCGCTATCCCGAGACGGCCGACGTCGTCTGGGTGCAGGAAGAGCCGCGCAACATGGGCGCGTGGCGTTTTGTGCAGGAGCAGTTGCAGCCGCTGGTGGAGTCTTCGCGCCGTATGGTTCGCTACGCCGGACGCGCTCCCAGCGCGAGTCCCGCCGCCGGATCGCTCAAGCGCCATCAACAGGAGCAGGCCGAGTTCATCGACATGGCCTTCGCCAGCGAGATCAAGGCCGTGACAACGAAGCGGAAGACGACGCGCCGAAAACGGGAAGTCGTACAGTAGCTACCGAGCCGCTGTTCGCGTTCGGGCCCGCACGATGGCGTCCGCCAGTGCTTTGACCGAAATCGGCTTCGCCACGTAATCATCCATACCCGCCTCGCGGCAACGGTCCTGGTCGCCTTTCATTGCGTGCGCGGTCATGGCGATGATCGGCAGATGCTTTCCCGTGTTTTGTTCCTGGCTACGGATCGCCCGGGTGGCATCGAACCCGTCCATTTCGGGCATCTGCACGTCCATCAGAACCAGGTCGAAGTTTTCCTCTCGGAGGCGTTGCAAAGCCTGGCGCCCGTCGCTCGCGCCAGAAACGGTGTGGCCCATTCGTGCTAGCAACGCCTGAGCTACCCGAAAGTTCACCTGGTTGTCTTCGGCAAGCAGAATCCGAAGCGGAGATTCCGGTTGTGCCGGAGCGGAAACGCGGTGGATCGGGTTCTCTCGATCGACGGGCGCACCGACCGCAGTCCGAATGATCTTCAGCAATTCCGATTCGTCAATCGGCTTCGCGATGTGGTAGTAAGGCGCAAGGTTGCAGCACCACTGGGCATGGGCTACTCGCGTTGCCGGGGTCATGAGAATGTGAGGCGTATGGGCGAGGCATGAATGCTTGCTCAGCTGGTTGAGAAGTTCGTTGTCATCTGTCCCCGACACGCCGGCGTCTATCAGGATCAATCCAAAACCACTGGCCCGGGACTCGGCTTTTGCGATTGCGGCAAGAGCCTCCGGGCCGCTGCCGGCCAGCGTCACGCGCACGTTCCACCGCTTCAGGATTTCGTTTAGGATGCGCCTGCTGGTTTCGCTATCGTCGATCACGAGCGCCGACAGTTCCTGGAAGCAGGGCGGCGCAGCTGCTTCCGGCTCCGCACTTCGGTCCGGCCCGAATGTGGCTGTACAGTGAAACGTGCTTCCCTGGCCTGCCGCACTCTCAACCCAAAGGCGGCCGCCCATCATTTCTACGATGCGCCGCGAAATGGATAGTCCGAGACCGGTGCCTCCGTACTTACGAGTGGTGGAGCAATCGGCCTGCTCAAAACGGTTAAAGATTCGCGCCTGTTGTTCCGCAGAAATCCCGATTCCGGTATCGCGCACCGCGAAGTGAAGGGCGCCATCCGCCTCCACACGGACAGAAAGCTCGATCTCACCCTGCTCGGTGAACTTGATGGCGTTCCCCAGCAGATTGACGAGCACCTGCCGGAGCCGGTTCGGATCGCCGACCATGCGGTCCGCTACGTTGGGCTCCACGGTGCAAAAGAGCTCGATGCCCTTCTGATCGGCCCGCAGAACCACGGCCTTGCCGGTTTGAGCTACCAACTCACGCAGGCTGAACGGGACGGATTCCAATTCGAGCTTCCCGGCCTCGATCTTCGAGAAATCCAGGATGTCGTTGATGACTCCCATCAGTGCAGCGGCCGAGGAGATGACGATCTTCACACAATCCCTCTGCTCGGGCGTAAGTTCGGTGGCCAGCAACAGCTCGCTCATGCCGATCACGCCATTCATCGGTGTGCGGATCTCGTGACTCATGTTCGCGAGAAAATCGCTCTTCGCCCGATTGGCTGTTTCGGCGGCCTGGCGCGCCTCCGAGAGTTGCGCATTGGCTGACGTGAGTTTGTTGTTCATCGCCAGCAAATCGGCGTTTGCCTGGAACAACTCCGTAGAACTCAATTCCAGGGCCCGTTCCAGCATGCGGCGGCCCAAGTCGAACTCCTCGTAGGCGGTACTGACAGCGCTGAGGAGCGGCTGCCAGGCCTCGGGAAGTTGTTCCGTACTGCCGGCACAGCGCTTCAACTGCCTCTGCAATAGCCGGTGCAAGGGAGCAGCCATAGTCTCAGACTTCGGCAAACGTGGTGATGGCTAACGTCTCGTTGTGGAGCTCGGCGGCTTCTCCGGGCGCGATGGGTGCGATTTCGCCGCACGAATAGAATCCGGTCAGAACGGCCTGTTCACCCAGCACGTCGCGCACTGCCTCGAGTTCCTCCTCGACACGCTGGCTCAAGACTACACGGCGTCCGTTGCAGCTGACGAGGAAGGCGAGTTCGACGGGCGTATTCTCCCAGCCGGCGACGCTTTGCCGGGCGGCAACGTAGGAGTCGTCGATGAGCCGTTCAATGCTGCCCATCATCATGCGCACCTGCGATCCCTCAGGAACGTCTCCGGCGAATCGCATGGATTGGGCCGCCTCGTCCACCGACAGCAGACCGCGGAGCACGCTGTGGCCCGTGTCGCGAACCGAGAGGCTGATGGGAAATAGCAGCCCCGAGGCGGGCAGCCCCGTCGCCAGCTCGCCCAAATACTCTTTGTACAGTCTGAGCGCCGAACGACCGTCCAGCTCGTAAAGCATGCTGCCCTTGGATTTCGTGATCCGCCGGACGGGCCCGAACTGGCCCCACAGGCCCGTGGCTGCCGAACCTATTTTGAGATGATCGCCGTAGAAGCCGAGCGCCGCCACTGAGGATTGTGCGGGCCCGCCATTGCACCAAATGTGACTGATCTGCTGCCGGTCACCGTCGGCTGAGAAACCGCCGGAAACCGATACGCCTTGCGGCAGGGCGGCATTGATCCCATTCATCACCTGGCTGGCATCCACCTGGAGGACTTCGGAGATGATCAAGACGTGCTTCAACCCGTGCGGATCGAGAGATTGGATCAGATTTTGTCCGGCTTGGAAGCTTCCCTCCGGATCCGGCACATCGACACGTGCTACCGAGACGCCCGTCCGGGCGAAGGCCAACGCGGTAATCGCGACGGTATCGCGGCTGACATTGGTGCCGATGATTTCGCCAGCCGTTGAGCATCCCAGCAAATGCGCGTGCGGGTACATTTCCGCGCACCGCTCGAAGGCTTCACTCTGCTTGATCAAAGCGGCTGAGCCAAAGAGAAAAGCCACTTGGGCCGTCTCACCCAGGCTCGGCGGCTCGCCACGCCCCGTCCAACCCGCCCTCGCCGACCATTGTTGTTGTTCGATGATCATGAAACCCCATTGGGCGCGGTATTGCGCCTGCCGTCTCAAAACGGCACGCGAACCTCGCTCCACACGCCCTAATGCGCCCTAGCAGCCTTATCGGCGGATTCTTAATCGGTTTGACTGTGAGCATCGGATGAGCTCCGATGGCCTCATCGAAAACGCCAGACGGATATACTACGTTCCGGAGACCATCATGAAATCCGTCTTGAGAACAGCGTGGATCTTGATCTTCGTGGGGACCGCCATGGGCGCGGCCGCCAGCGCCGCGCAGTGCGACCGTGCCTGCCTGGACAAACTCGTGGACACCTACGTTGCGGCCATGGTGGCGCATGATCCGTCGAAAGTCCCGTTTGCCAGCGAAGTGAAATTCGTCGAGAACACAATGCCGATGAGACCCGGCGAAGGGTTGTGGAAGACGGCCTCCGACGGTCCAACAACGTTCAAGATCTATGTCCCGGACGCGGTGGCCCATCAGGTCGGCTTCCTGTGCGTGATGCAGGAAGAGGGCAAGCCGATCCAGTTCGCCCTGCGTTTGAAGCTCAAGAACGGCAAGATCACCGAAGCGGAGCACCTGATTGCTCGCAACTTGCAACCCAACAACCTGAAGAATCTCCAAACTCCACGGCCGGGTCTGATCGAGACCGTGCCGCAGGCCGAACGGATACCCAGGGACAAAATGCTGAAGATCGGCTATTCGTATTACACGGCGCTGGTGACGGGCAACGGCAATGCGGCGCCGTTTGCGGACGACTGCGAGCGCCATGAAAACGGCATGCAGACCACCGGTAATCCGCCGTCCAACACGCCAGGTTTTGGAACCGTGGGCGCCATGGGTTGCCACGATCAGTTAAACACGCACATTTTTGACTACATCGCGCGGATCGAGCCGCGGCGCGTGGAGATTGCTGACGTGGAGGACGGGCTGGTGTTCGGTCTTTCGCAGTTCCGCCAGCCGATGAAGCAAAATTTCGTCAAGATTGTCGGCGTGCCCGGTTTGGAAAAGGTCGACATGCCATTCAAGCCCTTCGATCTGCCCGCCGCACACATTTTCAAGATCCGGGGTGGAAAAATCCACGAGATTGAAGCCATGGGGTTCATGGCGCCCTACAACTCGAAGACGGGATGGGAGCAGTCCGGAAAATGAGGCATCCCGCGGCCGGCGAACAAGTGGCGAACAGCGCTGTCCGCCTTGTTTGGTAAGAAAACTCTTAAGTCACCTGTAACCGTAAGCACCAAACATACATCTCCTATCTCAGGAATTCCTGCGCGAGGGGGCGGTGCGCGTTCGCGAGCCGAGCCCGCAGAGAACTGAGCCAAAACTCTATAAGCTGTGAAACTTTCTGGCCGTCTTGCTGAAAGTAGATAACGAGGAAGGCAGAGGCGAGTCACATGCGAATTTGCGTATTGGGTGGCGATGGTTACTGCGGTTGGGCTACGGCGTTGTATCTGTCCAGGCGGGGCCATGAGGTGGCCATCGTCGACAACTTCTTGAGACGGCAATGGGATTTTGAACTGGGCGCGCTGACGCTCACCCCCATCCTGCCTTTGACCGAGCGCTTGCGTGTCTGGCAGGAGCTCACGGGGAAATCGATCGAGCTATACGTGGGCGACGTCACCGACTACAGTTTTCTTTCCGGCGTGTTTGAGGAATTCCAGCCGGACGCTATCACCCATTTCGCCGAGCAGCGCGCGGCGCCCTACTCCATGATCGATCGCAAGCATGCGGTGTTCACGCAGGTGAACAACGTGGTGGGCACGCTGAACGTACTGTTTGCGATCCAGGAGTTCCGGCCGGACTGTCATTTGGTCAAGCTCGGCACCATGGGCGAGTATGGCACTCCCAATATCGATATTGAAGAAGGCTACATCCGCGTCGAACACAACGGCCGATCGGACGTTCTGCCCTTCCCCAAGCAGCCCGGTTCCTTCTATCATCTCTCGAAAGTGCACGACAGCCACAATATGATGTTCGCCTGCCGGATCTGGGGGCTGCGCGCCACGGATCTGAATCAAGGCGTGGTCTACGGCACGGTTACCGACGAGACGGAACTGGACGAAGCCCTGATTAACCGTTTTGACTATGACGACGTGTTTGGCACGGTGCTGAACCGGTTTTGCGTTCAAGCCGCGACTGGCCATCCGCTGACGGTGTATGGCCAAGGCGGCCAGACCCGGGGCTTCCTGGATATCCGGGACACCATCCGGTGCATCGAACTGGCGTGCTTGAATCCGGCTGAACCGGGCGAGTGCCGGGTATACAATCAATTCACCGAACAATTCTCGGTCCTGGAGCTGGCGCAGATGGTTCAGAGTGCGGCGCTGAAGCTGGGCCTGCAAGTGGAAATCGATCACCTGGCAACACCGCGTGTAGAGGCTGAGCAGCATTACTATAACGCGAAACATTCCAAGCTCGTCGATCTCGGCTTGCGGCCGCACTATTTGAGCGATTCTCTGCTAGACTCACTCATGAACATCGCCGTGAAATATCAGGACCGCGTCGACATCTCTTTATTTCTTCCACAGGTCAGCTGGAAGAACACACGGAACCGGCGCTGCCGGCCGCTAACGGCTCAGGCGGTCGCCGCGTCGGAGACCCAGTCTTGATCCATTCATTCCTGCGCTACCGTTCCGGGGGTAGTTGAGGTGTGCGGGATCGCCGGGTTCACAACCCGGCGGGGGATTGCCCATCCCGGCCGAATTCAGGACGCCGTCGAGTCGATTCTTCACCGCGGTCCAGATCAACAGGGCGTGTACCAGTCGCCGAACGTTCTGCTCGGCGCGGCTCGTCTGAAGATCGTCGATCTCCAAGGCGGCGACCAACCCATCCAGGATACCCAAAGCGGGACGGTGATCGTCTTCAACGGCGAGATCTACAATCATCTAGAACTGCGCGGGGAACTCGAACGCCGTGGGCGCCGGTTCCACTCCCACAGCGACACCGAAACCGTCCTCCAGGCGTTCCTCGAATGGGATACAGAGTGTTTCGCGCGGATGCGCGGAATGTTCGCCGTGGCGTTATGGAGCGAGCCCGCGCAACGTCTGGTGCTGGCGCGCGACCGGATGGGGATTAAACCGCTGTACTTCGCGCAGCGCGGCGAAGATATCTATTTTGGTTCGGAGCTCAAGACGATCCTGGTCCATCCCGAGATCGACCGTACGTTGAGTCTGGACGGGCTGGATTGCTATCTCTCGCTCAATTATGTTCCGGCGCCCTGGACGCTGGTTGAGGGCATCTACAAGCTGCTGCCGGGCCACTGGCTGGAGTGGCAGGACGGCGCGGTTCGCACGGAACGCTATTGGCGGCTGCCGCTGCCTGAAGAACGCCTCTGGGATGCCCGGGCCGCACAAGAGGAGTTGGACCGGCTGCTTCGACAGTCGGTGTCCGAGCACTTGCTCTCCGACGTGCCGCTGGGTGTCTGGCTGAGCGGTGGGATCGATTCGTCGACCCTGCTGCATTATGCCGCGGAGGCCTCTTCCTCGCCCGTCCAGACTTTTTCCATTTCCTTCCGCGGCCGCAGTTTCGATGAGACCCCCTACATCCGGTCTCTCGCGCAGTGCTACAGTTCCGCGCACTACGAACTGGACATGAGCGCCGAGCAGGACCTGGCGGGCGTGATTGAGGCGTTCGCCTACTATTCCGACGAGCCAAACGCCGACGCGGGCGCAGTTCCGGTTTGGCTGCTGTCCAAGTTGACCAAGCGCCACGCAACCGTTGCGCTCAGCGGCGAAGGCGCCGACGAACTGTTTGGTGGTTATCTGACGCATCGCGCCAGTATGCTCGCGCGCCGCGTGCGCCGCTTGCCGGGAAAGACGCTCGACCTTGCGGAAGCGATTGTGCGGCACTGGCCGGTTTCCGATGAGAAGATTGGTTTCGAATATAAGGCCAAGCGATTCCTGGCCGGATGCCGCATGCGGCCCGAGCGTGCCCACGTGTACTGGAATGGGACCTTTTCACGCGCCGAGAAGCGCGGCCTCGTTTCTCGAGCGCTGCCGGGTTCGCTGGACGCGATGCTCGGCGAACTGGCAGCCGCCGGCGACAATCTGCCGGCCTATCTGTGGTTCGATCAAAGGTACTACCTGCCCGACGATATTCTGACCAAAGTCGACCGGATCAGCATGGCGCACTCCATCGAGGTTCGCCCGCCTTTTCTCGATCACCGGATCGTCGAATTTGCCGCTTCGCTTCCAGCGGACATGCGCATCCGCGGCTCGCGGCAGAAGGTGATTTTGAAAGAACTGATGCGCGGAAAACTTCCGCCCGCGATCTTATCGCGCAAGAAAGTCGGCTTTGATGTTCCCGCACACGAATGGTTCCGGGGACCGCTCCGGCCGTTGCTTGAAGAGACGATCGCCCGCGCGGCTGGTTCCTATTCCGCGATCTTCCGGTTCGACAAGATCGACGCCTTGGCGCAAGCCCACTGGCAGCGGCGGGCGAATCTCGGGTATCATCTGTGGGGCCTCCTGACCTTGTTTCTATGGATGAAGAGATGGAGAATTCAAATGGCCCCGCTGGAAGAAGCGGCGCGGATTCCAGAACAAGTCTTCAGCTCCTCCTGATCGTCCTCCTCTTTGCCGTCGCGGTCTACGCCGGCTGCATGACTTCCCCGCCCTCGCTGATGGATGATGTCGACGCGGTGCAGGCGCAGATCTCACGCAACATGCTGGCGTCGGGCGACTGGGTCACGGCGCGTCTGGACGGCATTGCCTATCTGGAGAAGGCGCCGCTGATCTACTGGCTCATGGCCATCTCGTTCAAGGTCTTCGGGCCGTGGGACTGGGCCGCGCGAATCCCGATTGTGCTCTCGGCGGTGGCGCTAGCCTGGCTCACGACGGCATTCGGGATGTGGGCGTTCGGGAAACGCGCTGGATTTTACGCCGGATTGTGCATTTCCACTTGCTTTGGCCTGTTTTTATTCACTCGAATTCTGATTCCCGACGTCATGCTCACCGCCGACATGACGCTTTCCATGTGGGCCTTCCTGCGCGCGCTGGATGAGCGCGAACGCCGGCCGGGATTGTGGGCTTTTCTGCTGGCGGCAAGCCTGGGCGTCAGCCTGCTGCTGAAAAGTCTGATTGGCGTGGTGTTTCCGCTTGCGGCGGGCCTGATTTTTCTCGCGCTGACTCGCCAGCTACTGCAGGCGAAGGTCTGGAAACGCCTGCGCCCCCTAAGCGGCATTCTCGTCATTCTCGTTATTGCGGCGCCGTGGCACATCCTGGCTACGCTCCGAAATCCTCCTTATTTCGATTTATCATTCCGAAGTTATCCCGGAGAATACCACGGATTTCTGTGGTTTTTCTTCATGAACGAGCAGGTTCTGCGCTTTCTGAACCTGCGCTATCCACGCGATTACAACACAGTTCCGCGCGTCTACTTCTGGCTGTTTCACCTGATCTGGCTGTTTCCGTGGAGCGTCTATTTCCCAGCCATCGCGAAACTCTCCTTCCGGCCGTTGGATCGCGCCGGACGCGCCCGCCTGCTCGCCCTCTGCTGGCTGGGCTTCATTCTGGTCTTTTTCACGTTTTCGACAACGCAAGAATACTACTCAATGCCGGCTTATCCCGCGTTCGCTTTGTTGACCGGGGCGGCCATGGCTGCGGGCGGCGCTTGGATCCGGCGCGGGACTCGGGTTCTCTGCGGTGTTTTGTTGTGCGCCGCTCTGGCTGCGGGGACATTGTGGTTTCTCGTGAGGAACGTTCCGGCGCCAGGCGACATCTCCGCCGCGCTGAGCCTTCATCCCGGCGCTTATACGCTGTCGCTGGGACACATTGAGGACCTCACGCTGAGCTCATTCGCCTATCTTCGCGCTCCGCTGCTCTTGGCGGCGGCCGCCCTGCTGATCGGAGCGATTGGGACTTTGCGCGCCAGCGGTGCACGTGCGTTCTTAGCCGCAGCCGTGATGTCGGTTCTGTTCTTTCAGGCCGCGCGAATGGCGCTGGTTGTGTTTGATCCCTACATGTCATCGCGGCCGCTGGCGGAGGCGCTGCTGCGGTCGCCGAAGGGCAAACTCATTGTCGATCATCACTACTACACGTTTTCGTCGATCTTTTTCTACACCGACCGGCACGCCTTGTTGCTGAACGGAAGGATTAACAATCTTGTGTATGGCTCGTACGCGCCGGGCGCGCCGAATGTGTTCATCGACGACCAGCAGTGGAAGCAGTTATGGCGCGGCTCGGAACGCTGCTATCTGGTAGCCAGCCAGTCCGCGACGCCTCGGCTTGAAAATCTGGTGGGGGGCGATGCTCTGAAGGTCGTGGCCGAAAGCGGCGGAAAGATGGTTGTTACCAACCAGCCCCTTGCGAAGGATAACCTGAAAAAATGATCGCCACGCTCTTCTTGGGAATTGCGGCGATTCCTTTCATCTATTACCTGATCGCGATCTACAGTTCATGGCGTTATTTTCATCAACCCGAGAAGGAGCTTGATCCCAGCTTCACGCCGCCCGTAAGCAATCTGAAGCCGATCCGCGGACTTGACCCGGAAGCATACGAGAATCTGGCGAGCTTCTGCAGCCAGGACTATCCGGATTACGAAATCATCTTCTGTGTTGACGCGGATGATGAGGCCGTGCTTGCGGTTATCGATCGCCTGAAAGCGGATTTTCCGGAGCGCCAGATCCGCGTGTTGCACGGGTCCGGGCGCATCGCCACCAACGATAAAGTCGCGAAACTGGCGCGCCTCGTCAGTGAAGCCAGCCACGAGGTGGTGGTCATCAGCGACAGCGATGTGCGCGTGCGGCCCGATTATCTCCGGCAAGTCACGGCCCCCCTCCGGGACCCGCGCGTCGGAGCGGTGACCTGCTTCTACGCGCCCACGGAGATTAGAACCTTCACCGATCATCTACAGACAACGGGCATGACGTCTGACTTCTATGCCGGCGTCCTGGTCGCCTGGCAGCTGGATGGCATCAAGTTCGCTCTCGGCACTACCATCGCCACCACGCGCACGCATCTGGCGGGATTTGGAGGCTATGCTTCCATCGAGAACCAACCAGCCGACGACCTCCTGGTTGGGCGGCTGATCGCTGAGCAGGGTTATGACGTTGTTCTGCTGCCTTACGTGATCGAGACGGTGCCGGACTACGGCTCGATGCGCGCGCTGCTCCACAAACGTCTACGCTGGCTGGTGGTGATGCGGCACATGCGTCCCTCGGGCCATCTGGGATTGCTGCTTACACAGGGACTGCCGTGGTCGATCGCTGCGGTCCTCATCCATCCTTCCGCAGCCGTAGCGATCGGCTACCTGGGCGCCTATTTTGGCCTGCGGGTGGCCATGACGTGGATGATTGGCATTCACGGAATGAAACAGCCGCGCTTTTGGGCGCAAATGCCGCTGATCCCGCTGTGGGACGCCGTGGCGTTTGTCATCTGGCTGGCAAGCTTCACGCGGCGCAGCATCCGCTGGCGTGGCGCGGATTATTACATCCGAGAAGGCAAGCTGGTGCCCGTCCTTGATCCGGTCAAGGATTGATCAGCCACCCACCAGCACCACGCCGCACAACACGATCAGTGCGCCGGCTGCCCTGCGGACTCCGATGTGCTCGCGCAGAACCAGCTTCGCGAGCACGGTTTCCAGTACGAAGCTCGCGGCCGAAGCCGGCACCGCAAAGCTGAGCGGCTCCCGCTGCACCAGGGCCAGGAACGAGAAGAACGACACCGCCATGCAGGCGATGGCCAAGATCAGGAACCAGCGCTGCGCGATCAACCGCAACAGGCGCATCAGGCCCCGCGGCTGCACCGATTGCCCTCCGGCACGCTTCATTTCGTGGCTTTGCAGCAGATCGCTCAGAACCGTGGCGACCACCATGACCGCGACTAGGATCCACCTCATTCCGGTTTCACGCTCGTTGTGGAGTGGGCCGTCGAGCCAACCAGAGCGGCGCCCAGGAAGATCAGCGCTGTTCCGAGCCAGCGCTGACTCGAGACCGTTTCATGGAGGACTGTCTTTCCGAGAAACGCCGCGATGACATAACCAATGGCCGTGACCGGAAGCACGTAGCTCAAGTCCGCCAGGCTCAACAACGCGAGCCGCGTGAGCAGGGCTAGAACCAGGGACAGCACACCGACCGCGACAATTGGATCGAAAATAGCCCGGAGATAAGAGACAGGATCCGCCGGCATTATTTGAGGAACATGTTTCATGCCCCACGCCAGCAGCAGATTCCCGGCGGCCCGTAACGCGATAAACAGAACGAGCACGGCGTAAACCCGAGTAGCGGTTCCCGCCTTGGCTGCGGTGACGCTGGCATTCATGGAGAAAATGGCGGGGACGACGGGGCTCGAACCCGCGACCTCCGACGTGACAGGCCGGCGTTCTAACCAGCTGAACTACGTCCCCGAGGGTGTGTAATACGTCGGCAACCTCATGTTAACATACCAACGCTTTATAGCTCGAACAGTTGCGCCTGCTTGCGCAGAACCACCGGCGCGGCCCACTCGCGCCATTCGGCGAGCAGCGGAAAATACAGGCCCAGACGAATGGGACGATCATCGCGTTGCACCATCAGGCGTGCATAACGCTCCAGTTGTTCCCGGTAGCGCTCTTTCTCGTTCTCGAGAAAATTCTCCAAATCGCCGCCCTTGGGCTCGGTGGTTTTGTAGTCGATAATCCAGCGCACGCCGCTTTCGTCGATGAAGGTCCGGTCAATGACCGCTTCGCACAACGCGCCGTCGAGGAGGCCCGCGATGGACAGCTCGCTGTGAGCGTCGTCGTGTTCCGTGAGAATCCACCTTCCCCGGGAATCGCGGAGCGCCCGCAGGAGACCTGCTTCAACCTGTTTGGCGGCTTCGGTCAATTCACCCGGCGGAACTCCGAGATTCGCAAGAACCGCCTGGTAAGTTCCACGCTCGGAGACCACCCGGGCTTCATCCCAGGACTCCAAGCCTTCGCGTGCGACCCTCTGCAAGAAGGCATGCAGTGAAGTGCCGATGTAACGCAGGCGATCGTTCACCGACTCGAAGGGTGGCGTCGCGCCCGGCGTTGCCCCGGTTTCCAGCCGGCTCACGGTGACGGATGGCGGCGGATCGGGAACCGTCCAATGCGCCGGCAACCGGCGGATCGCTCTGGCTGGCTTCGCGGCCTTGGTGGCATTGGAGCGCGGGAAGCTCGAAAAGGCGCCGGCATAGGCGGGCCAAAGCCGTTTCAAGAACGAATTCGCGGGAGGTTCGCTCAGCGCACCGTCGGCCCTCGGCTTGACGCTACCGAGCAAATGCAGCCGCTCCCGCGCGCGTGTCGCCGCGACGTACAGCAGCCGTGCTGTCTCATGTTCCGCCTTACGGCGTTCCATGTGATGCAAGTAATCGTAGATCGCGTCATCGCTGCCCGCACCCGCAATGGGCGCCAGCAGCAATTCACCGCGTTGCTCCAACCACAACAACAAGGGCGGATCGTCCTGGCGCGGGGGCTTCTCCAGGCTGGGCAGAATCACGGTGTCGAACTCCAGACCTTTTGCCTTGAAGATGGTCATGAGCTGGAGTTGCGGCCCGGCCTTGGTGTCCGGATGCGCAAACAGAGCGCTCACTTGCTGGCGGAACCAGTTGAAATCGGCCAAATCCGCCCCGTCCGCAAGACTTTCGAGAAGGTCGAAGTACGCGGCCGCATCTTCCAGAGCCGTTTCGTCTTCGACGCATGCCGGACCGCCCAGACGCAGCCACGCGCTCTCCACCAAACTGCGCAACGGCCGGCGTCCGCGTTCTTCGAGAGCTTGTTTCAACACAGGCAGGATGCGCTGAATTCGTAGCCGGCCGTCCTCGCTCAGCGGTACTTCTGGTCGGTGGAGCGCGTCCCATATGGTCGCCGCGGAGCCGGCATTCGACAGCGTGTGCAAATCGCTCAGCGTCAAACCGCACCAAGGCGCGCGCAGAATAGCCAGCCAGGACACGCGGTCGGCGGCGTGCAGCAGTGCGAACGTCAGCGCCATCAAGTCTTCGACCACGGGCCGCTCGCCGAGCTGATCGATTTCGATGGCCTGGAACGGAATGCCATGCTTCTTCAAAGCGCTGACGATCTGAACCAGGTGCGAACGCGCTCGTACCAGGATTGCGATGGTTCCACCGGTCGCGTCACGGATCAGCTGAATGACACGCCGCGCCTCATCCAGCTCATTCTCGAAGGCGTGCATCCCGATGAGAGCCACGCCTGCTTTTGCTCCGGGCACGCTCGGCGAATACGCTACCGCGCCGGACTCGATGTCGTCCTTGCCGGCCAGAATCGGCGCAAACGTGCGATTCACCCACTCCACCAGCTCGGGCCGCGACCGGAAGTTCACGCTGAGCGTGAGAGGCTCAAACCGAATTGCGCCCAGACCCTGCTGCCGGGCTTTCAGAAACAAACTGACATCGGCCTGGCGGAATCGATAGATCGATTGCATGGGATCGCCCACCAGAAATAAAGTGCGGCCATCGCCAGGCTCCCAACCCGCGGTCAATTTTTCGAGCAGCTCGAACTGCGTGAACGAAGTGTCTTGAAATTCGTCCACGAGAATGTGCTGGATCTTGTAGCCGAGCGCCAGAGCGAGATCGGCGGGGGCATCGGCTCGTCCCAATGCTTCGGAGGCGCGGATTGCCAGTTCCGCGAAATCCACCCGCCCGCGTTCGCGAAAGACCAACTGCAGTTCGCCGACGGCCAGGGTCAGCACCGACACTGCCGCCTGCATCGCTTGCCACTGTGCCTCCGTGAACCGCGGAGCCGGCAGCTTTCGGAGGTGCTTCAGCGATTCGAGCAGCGCAGCGTTGTTCCCCAGCCGGGCAAGCAGAGCTTCGTAGCGCGGCTTCAGACGATGGTTCTTGTGAAAGCCCAGTTCGCGATTCATTTGCCTGCGCCAACCGCCGCTTCTGGTGAGCAGCAGTTCGACCACCGGCGCCCATTGCGGAAGATCGTCCAGCCGCGCTTCAGGGAACGCGGCCAGCTCGAGCAATGCCACGATATCGGCCATTGCGTCGCCGTCAAAGCCCGCGCGCACTGCCGCCAGCTCATCCAAGATGACGCTCTGCAAAGAGCTCTCCAATGTCGCGCGAACGGTGTCGAAGTCAAGGCTGGTTCCGGTCAGCCGCAGCCATTGATCGCGCTTCTCCAGCATCTGCCGGATGAGCTGCTCGGCTTTGCGGAAATCGTTATCCAGGTGCAGCAGCAGGTAACCAAGCGCTTCATTGCCCTGCTCCAAATGCCGGAACGTATTTCGCGCCGCCTGGCGATATAGATCCTCCGCCTTTTCAGTGATCTCCGGCATCGCTCCGAAGCGCGCCAGCCAAGGCATGCGGCGGGTGATCGCGGCGCAGAGCGCGTCGATGGTCTCGATGCGGAGCTGGGCGGGGTTTTGCGCGAGGTTCCAGCCACGGAGGCGGTCGTGCGCCAGGACATTTTGCGCAATCCGAAACGTTGGACGCTGATGCCCGGCTTCCGGCTCCACTCCGGCTGATGCCGCCCGCAGCGCATCCACCACGCGAGAACGCATCTCGCCCGCCGCTTTCCGCGTGAATGTGATCGCGACCACCGCGTCCGGCGACTCGACAGTCTCCAGCAGCTTCAGATAACGCTGAATCAGCAGCTCGGTCTTGCCCGAGCCAGCCGGCGCCTGCACGATGAACGAGGTCGCCGTGTCCAACGCCCGCTCGCGCGCCGCGCTATCCGCGATCATTCTCAAACTCCCGAATGCGGCAGAGCGCGCGCAAGCCGCAGTGATCGCATTCGCCGGGCTTCGGATCCACTTCCGCTTTTCCGGCGCGAAAGTCCAGCGCGAGCCGTTCCAACACGCTCCTCCATCCGGCTACTTGCTGATGGAAAGGTGCTGCCTGCTCAAATCGCATGGCTTTCATGGAAGGCAGACTGACGCCTTCTTCTGTCAGGCCGAGAAAGCCGGACTCGCCGGTACGAATTTGCACAAACGCGGCTCCGGCAACCGGTTGAACACTGGTGGCGCAGTACAGCGGAAGCTGGGGCTCCTTGGGGCGTTCACCGGTCCAATCGTTTGCGTTCACCTTACCAGTCTTGTAATCGAGAATGATCTGGCGGCCATCGGGCAGCTCATCGACGCGGTCGGTGCGGACGCGCACCTGTAATCCGCCGATGGTGACGTCTCGCTCCTTCTCCGCTTGATCAACGCGGAAATCGGGGCGTGATTTTTCAATTTCCAGCCACTCGGCCAGCAGCCTCTCCAATCGCCGCCGTTCCAGATCCCGCCCGATGCCCGGGCTCAGCGTATCCACAGCCTTGTCAACGCATTGCTCCACGAGCGCGCGGAGATCCGCCGCGTTGAGCGCCATCAATCTTGCTTGCGATCCGAGTTCCGCCCAGATATATTCCAAGGCCTTATGCACGGTCGCGCCGCGGTCCCTGTAGTTCAACCCGAGATCCGCATCTTCGAGCGGCTTGGCGCGCAGCCTATGCAGCGCGAAAGCGCGAAACGGGCAGGCCGCCATATCTTTGAACAGACGCGCGCCGCCGGATTGCCCGCCCTCGCCGAGCATTGGCGGAGCGGCCTCGTCGATGAGTTGTTCAAACTCAGCCTTCGCATGCATCTGCGCGATCCAGCCGTCGGAGGTGGACTGCTCCTCCCCTGCCAGCCACATACCGTCCGCCACCAAAGGACTCGGCGTGAGGGCGCGGTCGCCTTCCGTCTCCGGATAGCTGACCACGACGTCCGGCGCGCTGGCGAGCAGCCGGTCGATCAGCTTGGCGCTGAACTCCAGCTCCCGGGCGGCCGACGAGTGCGGCAGCTGGAATTCTCTCTGTAGAGCAACGGGGAGGAACGGGTTCGGGCTCGGAGCCGCCGGCAAGGCATCGTCGTGGAGTCCCATGATCCAAAGGTGATCGAAGCGCAAGCCTGAGGCTTCCAGAAGGCCCATGATTTGAACCGGCGCGCCTTGGTTCTCCACCTGAAAAATCGTAGCGACCGCCAGTTCCTGAAGCCGCTCGAGCGCCTCGCGGTAGCCGAGCGGCGGTGTGGCGAGGTCCAGCGACGCGAAGTTGGAGAGAACGCCGTGCCAGGCTTCGCGTGTTTGGAATTCGCGGCTGTTCAAAGGCCGGTCGCCGGGCCAGCCCAATACGTCCAGAAGCCGCGAAAAATCCTCGCTCCATTCGCTGGGCCGCTGCGCGCCGGGCAAATTCCTTAGCTCCTTCTCGAAGCCCGACAGCACGCGTTGCAATTGAGGACACCCCGCAGCTACCTCGCGCAGCACTGCAATTGGCATATCCCAACAGCCCTGGCGGCGCAGCTTGGCATCCATCTGCGCCCGCCTGTCCCACTCGGCCTCGGCGCCGCCCAGAAAGGGGGATCGCAGCAGCAATCCGATTTGCGGCAGCGTCAAAGCTCCGAGCCCCAACTCCAGCGCGAGCAGCGCGGCGCGCACAAGTGGCGAATCGCCGAGCGGAGGCCCGAGCGAGACATGAAACGATCGTTGCTGGCCTCGCTGCTGCCCACCCGGATCCAGCTCCTCCTGAAAGATTCGATCGGCCACCGGACGCAAACGCGTCAGGTCCGGGATGATGATTCCGATCTGCGCTTCGGGATCGCTTTCCAGTTGACGCCGCGCCCACGCGGCTGCCGCACGAATCTCGGCGCGTGAGTCGCGCAGCCTGCGGCGCTGCGGGACGGAATCATGGACCGGCGGTTCCAACGTCCGCGTTTCACCGAGCACGTCCAGGAATGCGGATTGCTGTGGCGTCACATCCTCAAAACCGGCCAGGAAAAAAGGCCCCGCGGGTGTGATGCGCTTGCGCAGGAAATCGCTGAGCCTCGCCCGCTCCAACCATCCATGGGCCTGCACCCGCCGGCTGAAATTGCGCGACCAGGCGGCAAACGCGGCCCAATCTTCCGTCGACTGGAAGCGGCCATCCACCGGCAGCCGGTATGCCTGGACGAGTTGCCAGGCCTCCATCGCCTCGCGCGCGGTTTCGGGTATCCGCAGGAGCGATTCGCCTTCGGGCGACTCGCGGATGACCTGCTCCCATACCAGCTGCTCCTGGAATGAGTCGAGCAGAACCGGTACATCGCCGAAGGCGTGCATCAGCCATTCTCGCCAGGCACGATCCAGAAACGCGTCGAGCGGCAGGATATCCGGGCGCTCCCAGACCGTACGGCCCAGGTCTCGTTGGCGGGCGTGAAAGTCGCGGGAGAGTACCCGCGCCAGCCGGCGGCTGCCCGTGATCACTGTGGCGCCGTCCTGAATCGCGCGGAAAATCTCCTCGAGCATGTGTTTTCATGATAGTTTGAGCAAGCGAATCACAGTGGCGATCGACGGCCCGGCCGGCGCGGGCAAGAGTACGCTCGCGCGCCGGATCGCGGCGAAGCTGGGATATGTCTACATTGATTCCGGGGCCATGTATCGAGCCGTGGCCCTGTGGGCTCTGCGCGCCAATGTCGCGCTGTCCGACATGCATCGGCTGGAGCAACTGGCCAACGCGGCGAACATCGAATTCATACCGGGCGACAGCGCGATCCTGCTGAATGGCGAAGATGTTTCCGAGGCGATCCGGAGGCCGGAGATCAGCCAGGCGGCATCGGAGGTGTCGCTCGTTCCCGCCGTGCGGCGCGCCTTGGTCGAGAAGCAACGCGAACTGGGCCAGAAGACCTCCGTCGTGATGGAAGGCCGCGACATCGGTTCTGTCGTGTTTCCGGATGCGACCGTAAAAATCTTCCTGGACGCTCGGCCCGAGGAACGCGCAACCCGGCGCTCCAAAGAAACATCTTTGCCGCCCGATGTCGTGGGGCAACAGCTGGCGGAACGCGACCAGCGCGATCGCACGCGCGCACAGTCTCCTCTGGTCCAGGCCCCGGACGCCGTATACGTGGACACCACGGGACGCACCATCGAGGAAGTGGAGGCCGCGTTGCTCAAGATCATTCGTGACCGCACGTCCAACGGCCAAGAGCGGACGCATTGAAATGAGCAATCTCCTGGTCATGAAATTCGGCGGGACCAGCATGGGCTCGGCCGAGCGGATTCGGGTGGCGGCCGAAATCTGCGCGGAACAGAAACGGCACAGGCCCGTAGCGGCGGTGGTATCGGCCATGTCCGGGGTTACTGATCTGCTCCTCAGCACCCTCCGCCACGCCGAGGCCGGAGACGAATCGGGCATCGAGTCCAATGTCCAGGCACTCGCAGCGCGCCACCACGATGCTTGCTGCGAACTGCTGCAGGGCGAGCGGCGTAGTCGGGGGCTGGAAGGCATCCAGGAGCTGGTGGCCGACTTCCGCCGCATTGCGCACGGCATGTTGATGCTGGGCGAGCGGCCGCCCCGCTCGGTGGACGAAGCCATCGCGATCGGGGAACGGTTGTCGGCTTTACTGATGGCCGAATATTTGGAAGGCGCGGGCATCCCGGCACAGGCGATCAATGGCGCGGATGTGATCGTCACCGACGCAGTCTTCGGAAGCGCGACGCCCATCATGGATGCGACCCGCAAGAAAGCGGATCAACTGCTCCAGCCTCTGTTGGCCGCCGGCGTTCTTCCCGTAATGACCGGCTTCAACGGCGCCACGACCGACGGCCGTCCGACGACGCTGGGCCGCGGCGGATCGGATTTTTCCGCGTCGATTCTCGCGGCGGTGCTGGACGCTTCCGAGCTCTGGATCTGGACCGACGTCGACGGCATCATGAGCGCGGACCCCCGTTCGGTGCCAGAGGCGCGCGTGCTGGACGCGCTGACGTACAACGAGGCGGCGGAGCTGGCCTACAACGGCGCCAAGGTTCTGCATCCCCGAACGCTCGCGCCGCTCATCGAACGCCAGATCCCGGTGTGGAGCAAGAACAGCTTTCACCGCGAGCATCCGGGAACCCGCATCGTGCCCACGCTCGCCGCCCATCCAGGCCCTCGAGCGGTGACCTCCATGTCCAACGTGGCTCTGATCTCGATCGAGCCGGCCAGCGCGGCGGTCAGTGGAACGAGATTGATGGCGCGCGCCATGGAGGCCCTGGCCGACGCCAACGCCGAAGTGCTGGCACTGTCGAGCTCCAGCTACCGCCAGAGCTTTTGTTTCCTGGTTCGCAAAGAAGAGGTGGCCGCGGCGATGAAGTCGCTCGAATCCGACCTCGCGCTGGAACTCACTCACGGCTATCTGAAGCCGATCGCCATCGACGAAAACGTGGGCCTGCTGGCGATCGTGGGTGAAGGCATGCGCGGCACTCCAGGCCTTGCCGGCCGCCTGTTTCAGGCGATTTCCGAGCAAAACGTGAATATCATCGCGATCGCGCAAGGTTCCAGCGAGCTGACCATCAGCATCGTGGTCCGGCGGGACGGCTTGGAGCGGGCCGTTCAGGCTGTTCACCGCGAGTGCCGGTAAGCGGGACCTCGCGAGAAATCCGGATAGCGCGTATGTCAAACTGAAATCGTGCCTGATTTTTGCACTTGCGGCGCGCAGCTCCCGTCGGATGCGCGATTCTGCCATAAGTGCGGCAAACCGCAATACGACTATCCAGGCATCGCGGAAGACCCGGAACCAGAGGCTCCGCCGCCGTTGCCGGAGAAGGCGCCTCTTTTGGCCTTACCGGAAATTGGCTTTCACAACCGGCTGGCCGTTCGAATCGGCTTCATTACCGCGTTGGCCGCCATTTTTGTAAATCTGGCTCCGCTGCCGTTGCCCCTCGTCCGCTTAGTGATTGCCTTCCTGGCCGCTGGGTTTCTTGCGGTTTTCCTTTACAGCCGCCGTACCGGGCAAATGGTCACAATCCAGGGGGGAGCGCGCTTGGGGTGGATCACCGGCATCTTTTCCTTTGTTATATCCATTGCGGTTTTTACGGTGGCTATGGTCGGAGTCTCCAGTGAAGGGGGGCTAGCGAAGTCCATTGAGAGCCAACTCCCTCCCGACGATGCCCGCACCCAGATGCTCACTCAAATGCTGAACGATCCCTCCAATCTGGCCGCCTTGATCCTGTTTTCGCTGATCGTCATGTTTGTCATCCTCACCGCATTGCCGATCATCGGCGGAGCGCTCGGCGCCAAAGTTCTCACCAAGGAATGATCCGTGCCGCGGTGCTGATCGCTGCCACTGTTCTGGCAGCCGGTCCGCTGTTCGCCGCGCTAAACCCGCGGCAGCGGCAGCTCAACATCGACTCGTTCGAGTACGTCTGGAAGCCTGGTCCACCGTTGAACGCCGCGATTGACTGGATCGAGCACCGCAGATAAGCAGCTAGGCCGGAATAGGATGATCTTCCAGCAATGCGACGATCCGGTTGCGCAGCTCGGCGGTCAGGTGTTCGCGGTCCCGAGCTCCGGCTGGGGAGATCGGCTCGCCGACCCGCATCGTTACGTTTCCGCTGCGAACGCAAGCTGAGCCGAAGGGCAAGATCTCGCGGGTGCCCTGCAAAGCTACCGGCACTACGGAAACACCGGCGCGGATGGCGATGTGAGCGGCGCCTTCCTTGAACGGTTGCAACTCGCCGTCGTGCGAGCGCCCGCCTTCGGGGAAAATGAGCAGCGAAATACCGCGCTCCCGGACAATTTGCGCGGCAGTGGCCATGGCTTTTACTGCGGCCCGCGGATCGTCGCGCGCGACTGGAATATGGCCGGCCCGGGCCAGGTGGGTTCCAAGAAGAGGAATCTGAAAGAGCCCACGTTTGGCCATGAAACGGAACTGCACCGGGATGTTTGCCAGGACCACGGGTGTATCCATGTAGCTCAGATGATTGGAGACGAAGACATAGCTTCCCTCGGCCGATATCTTCTCCAAGCCTTCTACCTTCACCTTCACGCCGCTCACCCAGAGCAGGAAGCGCGCCCACGACCGCGCCACCGCAATCTGCCTGCGCCCGCTGGTTTCAAACAGCGATACGACCAGGCTCACGAGCCCGAACCCAATCGTGGCCAGGATAATCGCCGGGGCTGTGATGACGTAAGCGCGAATGACTTGCACTGGTCCTATTTTACGAGCAGGGCGCGGGCTTCGCCGACCACGAAAAGCGAGCCGGTGATGAAGATGGCGTCGGCGGGATCGGCCTGGTGGAGCAAGGCCAGCGCCTCACCGACCGAATGCGTAATAGTGGCGCCCGGCGCCGGAATATCCTTCGGCGCGAGTGCTCGCGAATTGGCGGGCGCGGTCAGAATGATCCGTTGAGCCAGGGGGAACAACTGCGGTGTCATTTCCGCAATCGCCTTGTCGCGCAGCGCGCCGTAGACGATCCAGATGCGGCGGCTGGCGTAGAAGCGCCGGATGTAGCGGACCAATGCGGCGACGCCTCCCGGATTGTGCGCGCCATCGAGAATGATTTCGGGCGCTTCCGACACGCGCTCCAGTCTGCCCGGCCATCGTGCCGAAGCGATCCCGTCCGGCGGCACGCCCAGCCGCTCGAGCGCGATGGCCGCTGTGCGCGCGTTCTCCACCTGGTGTTCGCCGGCGAGCGGGCAGATGACATTCAGATCGCCCAAGGAGAAGCGGCTGCCGCGCGCGTCGATGACCAGGTTGGAGATGGGGCAGTCGCGCGTGAATGTGTACGGACCCTTTACCTGAGTGCGCAACACGGCCTCCGCTTCCGGCGCTTGTTCGGAGAAAACGGCGGGGACGCCGGGCTTCAAGATTCCCGCTTTCTCGCCCGCGATCTGAGCCAGCGTATTGCCGAGGAAAATCTGATGATCGTAATCGATGCGAGTGATCACGCAGAGCGCTGGATGCACGACGTTGGTGGCGTCCAGGCGGCCTCCGAGGCCAACTTCCAAGACCGCAGTGTCGACGTGCTCCTGCGCAAAGACCAGAAACGCCATGGCAGTGACGGTTTCGAAATACGTCGGATGGAAATCAATCTCGCCCGCCGCCAGAAGGCTCTCGGCCCCTTCATGGACTTGTTGAAAGGCGTCCGCGAACCGCTGCCGGCTGACGGGTTGGCCGCCGACCTGAATGCGCTCGGTAGGCTCAACCAAATGCGGCGAAATGTACAGGGCCGTACGGACTCCCGCGGCGCGCAATCCGGCTTCGATCATCGCGCAGGTGGAACCTTTGCCATTTGTTCCGGCGACGTGCACGGAGCGAAACGTGTTCTGCGGGTTGCCCAGGGCGTCCAGCAGCCGCGTGATGCGCTCCAGGCCGAGCTTCGCCGTCTGGACTTCGTTGCCGAGCGAATACAGGAACTGGACGGACTCCGCGTAGTTCATACTGCGCGCGCTTTGCTCCGCGCGAAGATCAGCCAGCCGGCTAGCACCAAGACGATGGTGCCACCCACGACTTTCAACTCGAACAGCCAGACCGACGCGACTCCGGGCGGCGGGCTGGTGGAGATCAAGATGGCCGCCGCCGAAACCAGCGTTCCCGAAGCGCCGGCCCAGCGCTGGCCGAAGCGGAATCCGCTCGCGAAGATGTAAACGAAGGGGATCAGCGTAGCGATCACCGTCATGTCCACCAGGATCTGGTACGTGGCGCGCAGATTCTCCCCGAGCTGCATCAGCAGGAGAAAAACGCTGGACAGTACGCCTTGCGCGAGGATCGACACGTAGGGGGTACGCCAGCGCGGGTGGAGGTTCGCCAGCGCCGCGGGCAGATAGCGATCCAGCCCGAGAGCGAACGGCACGCGCGTGTTGCCCGCGACGAAGACGCTGAGCTGGCCGATCACGCCCACGGTGATCAGCAAGGCGAAACACGGCGCGAGCCAGGTACTGGCGAAGCGGGCGCTTGCGATCTGGCCCGCCTGGGCCAACCCGGTCATGATGTTGATCCCCGCGGAGGGTATGAGCACCAGCAGGGCGGCTGTGCCGGCGATGTAGAAGACTGCGCTGGCGGCGCCGCTGATCCACGCGGCGCGCGGCACGGTTTGGCGCGGGTTGTAAATTTCGCCGCCCAAAATCGGGGCGACTTCCAGGCCGACCATCGCGAAAGCGATTTGCGACCACAGGTTCACGTTCTCGAAGCTCGGCTGCGGGACGAACTGGAAGTGTGTCGCCGATCCATGCCGCCAGAACACGAGCAGCGCAAAGGCGACCAACAGGGCCGCTATGAGATACGTGGAGCCGCCGCCCAGGATGCTGGTCCATTTGCCGACGCGCAGTCCGACCAAGTGGGCGAAGAACGAAAGCCAAAGCGCCAGGAAGGTGGCGGGAATGGCGAACAGCGCGCTCTCCGAGTACCGCACACCACTGGCGCCGAACATGTAGCCGGCCATCGCTACGCCCGAGAGCAGCAGCGTAGGGAAGTAGATGATGTTGCTGAGGACGTACAGCCAGGCGCACTGGAAGCCGTGCCATTCGCCGAAGGCGCGCTTGGTCCAGATGTAGAATCCGCCTTCCTCGGGAAAACGTTCGGAAAGCGACGACACGACTAAAGCCGACGGGATCAGGAACGCCAACACCGCCAACAGCCATAGGCTGAGGGAGCCGGGGCCGGCGTGCGCCGCCGCAGCGAGCCAACGGATGCCCGCGACGGCGGAGATATTGAATAGCACCAGGTGCCAGAGCCGCAGTTCCCGCCGTAGTGCGGGCGCGCTTTCAACCATGATGGGGGCGTTCCAGGGGGTGCTTCATATCAAGGCTCATCGTACACTACCCCCGGACGTGACGCGCAGAATACGAAAAGAAAAGCGCCGGACGCGTAATGCGCCCGGCGCCAAACTATACTTCTCTAACTTTTCTAAGTTTCTACTTCGGGCAGCCGATCCGCTGCAGTTCCGTCGTAGGCAGTTCCTGGGCGCCGCTGGCCGCAGCCGGCAGAGGCATGCCTTTGGGAACCAGCCAGACCTCGACGCGGCGGTTCTTAGCCTCGCTGGTGTCCTCGATGGCCGCACCCTTGCGTTCTTTGGGAGCGGCAGTCGACAGGGCGCAGGAAGTCGGAACCGCCTCGGTCACCTGCGTGGCGCCAACCCACGATCCCCGGATGCGGGAGCGATCGAGAGCCGTGCAGGTTCCGGTCCCACCGCTCAACACGGCGGCCGTTTGCATAACGCGTTCGCGATCCAGGGCGCGTCTACGGCGCGCACGGCCGCGAGGCGCTTCACTGGAATCGATGTGGCCGACCAGCACCACATCGTAGTTGGGATTGGCGGTCAGCAACGGGTAGAGTTGCTCGATCAAGACGCGCTTGCCGCAGTTGTTGACGCGGGCGCTGTCCTTCGGGAACAGGATGTCGCCGTAGTGGCGCACCTGCGCGGGAAGATTGACTGTAATGCTCGTCGAAGCGCTGGCGGATCCGCCCTTGCTATCGCTGACGGTAGCAGTCGCGGTCACCTGCTTGGACTGCGGACGGCTGCGGTCGCCTTCGTTGAAGGCCACCGAGCTGGAATCGAACTGGGCATCGGGGCCCGTTCCAGTGATGGTGCCTTCGGTCGCCGACCAGCGATAGCTCAGAGTCCCACTGCATTCAGAGCCGGTACCGTTGACATGCAGCATGGCCATCTGGCCCCGTTCCAGTTCGGCCGGGTTAGCAGTCGCACCGCTTGCCTGTGGCGCGTTGTAGACGCCGGTGTGGATGGAGATCGGGGTCGCATCCGCACTTCGGCTGGCGTTCGTCGAGTCCGCAATGTGCAGACCGATGCGGTAATCTCCGGCCGCATTCGGCGTGAAGGTGTAGTTGGAACTCGTGCCACTCTCATTGGTCCCGTTGACGGACCACTGATAGCTCAATTGGTGCCCTTCGGGATCCGAGGCATTGGAACTCAACTGAACCGCATCGCCCGGACACACCGAAGTGTTGCTGGCGGAAATCGTGCCCGGATTCAAGGCCTCAGGAGGGCGCGGCGTTGGAGTGGGGGTGGGAGTCGGAGGCGCTGTAGGAGGCGCCGCCTTCTCGCCACGGTGTCCCAGGTAGAACGTTATGCCGCCAGTCAACTCAATACCATTGAGCGGATAGCCGGCTGGAATATACACGCCGCCGTTTACCGAAGAGCCTGGCAAGTTGAACTTCGGCTCCTGTCCGACGTATCCCCGCACATCGAAGCGGAGCCCAAACCATGGGGACGTCTGGACCTTGATGCCGCCGCCATAGTTGGCCAGGAAGCCCCATTCAGAGTTGAAGGTCTGGAACCCCGCCGACGCTGGCAGAAGTTGCGAGGCGGCAACCGAGTTCCTGTGCAGCTTGTAGTAGCCTGCGCCCAAGCCGGCCGTAATGAAGGGCCGAATCCTCCTGTTCCGCGGGGTGAAGTACAGGACTCCGTTAACCTGGGGATTGAACACCCGGATGGGGAACCGGGGCAAGATCACGCCGTTCGGGGTAGTGCTCAGGAATTTCAGAAAGCTCCATTGGTAAGCGCCGTAGCTTTCCTCGATGCCGACGTAGTTCCAAAAATTCTCCGTCACGCGGCCGCCCAATACGGCGCCGCTCTGGAGCTTGGTGCCGAGCCCATGCTCGATCTCTTCGAAGTCCCGCCATCCGGCGTAGCCATCCAGTTCGATGAAGTTGAAGTAGTCGTCTGAGTGTGAAGTCGAGTTCTGTGCGTGGGCCGGACGCGGGATGCTGAGACATCCCACCACAGCCAAAGCGAAGACCGGAAACCGCCAAACTGCTCGCATGATTTTCACCTTTCCATCGGGATTCATTGACTGCTTGAGACAACATGATCATTCTGTCGCGCAAGAGCAGGCTGCGACAGGTCGAAAACCAAAGCGCTGCGGGCGGCGCTGACTGCAAAAATCCGCCCGGGAAGATCGGGTGCGAACCACAGCATTCGAATCGAAGAGTGCTCCAGGCCCTCGCTGGGGAAGGGGGTCCAGGAAGCTCCGCCGTCGTTGGACCGGTAGACGTTGCCGAACTGGACCAGGAAAGCTTCCAGCTGGTTGGTGGGGTGGAATCGGACGGAGTCCACCGTAGCCGCCGGGAGGCCGTCGGTGACGCGGGCCCAGTGAGCGCCGTCATCGACGGATCGCAACAGGCCGCGCGAGGTGGCGGCGAGCAAGGGCGCTCCGGCGTCCAACGGGACCGCGACATCATAAAGGTAGTAGCTGCTGTCGGGCAGGAAAGCCGTCTGCCAGGTTTTGCCCAGGTCCGGGGAGATAAAGAGAGCGTTGCTGGTTTGTACCGCCAGACGGGAGGCGCCGTTCGGCGGAGCATAGATTGCGAGAATCGGGACGCCAGCGACTCCGGCGCCCTTCACTGGTTCCCAACTCATCCCTGAGTTACCGCTTCGGAACAAGCCATTCTGGGTACCCGCGAACAGCACCACTTTTTCCGCTTTGACCGCTCGGAGCGCGTTAATGCGGAGCTGCCCGCGGAATCTTGCGATTAGGCGCGGTTGGGCTGGCAATGGCGACCAGGTTTTTCCGGCGTCGGTGGATTTCAAGACGGCGTCTTCGCTGGCCGCAAAAAGGGCGCCACTGGATCCGGGCGCGGCTGTCAAGCTGTTCAAGTTGCGTCCGGCGAGCGCTTCCTCGTTGGCGCGCAACGACCACGCGGCCCCGCCGTTGTCGCTGACAAAAATCCCGCCGTACTCGCCTTCGTAGGCGCTGCTGGCGTAAAGACGCCGTCCGTCACTGGTGATTTGAGACAGCCGGTGGTTAGCGAAGCCTTCATTCACCGCCCGGAAAGTCTCGCCGGAGTCGGCGCTCTTCCAGATACCGGCGTGCTCGGTGGCCAAGTACAGGATGCGCGGGTCGACCGGGTCGAACACCATCCAGTTGACCTGCTCGAAGGTCAGATGACGCCAGGTTTTGCCCCCGTCCGGGGACTTGAACAATCCCAGGGTGGTGCCGGCGAAGATGGTGTCGGAGGAGCGCGGGTCCTGGGCGATCACGTGGGTTCGGCGGTGCGTTCCGGGGATGCCCTGAATTTTCCGCCAGGTCTCGCCCGCGCTGTCACTGCGGTAGATGCCGCTGCAGGCGCTGGCCAGGACGAGCTGTGGGCTCGCCGGGTCGACGCGGATAGAGAAGATGTCGGAGTCGTCGATCAGGCCGGTATGGATGGAATGCCAGGTGGCGCCGCCATCCAGTGTTTTCCATGGCAGATGCGGGGTTCCGGCGTAAAGAATCTTCGAATCAGCCGGATCGAAGGCTAATGCCGTAATATCCTGCATCTCGGGATCTTTGATGCCTGAGATACGGTGCCAGGTTTCACCACCGTCGTTTGTCAGGAAGACGCCTTTGGATGTACCCGCTGCCAGGATCTTGGGGTCGCCGGGCCACATCGCGAGCGATTCGATGCGGGCGGCGCGCAGTCCGGACAGCAGCTGCCAATGCTGGCCGCCGTCTTTGCTTTCGTAGACACCGGATTCAGGAGATTCGCCGGCGTCCAGACCGGCGTAGAAATGGTCGGCCTCTTTAGGATGAATAATGAGCGAGTTAAAGACTCCGGGAGCTCCTGCCGGGAACGGCAACAGCCGCCAGGACGCACCTGCATCATCCGAGCGAAACAACAGCGAGTCGCGGGAACCCGCAAGCAGAACATTGCGCTGCTGCGGATTAATCGCGATCGTTCTCGCGCTACCTCCGTATGGACCGGCTAACCTCCAACTACCTACGGCAGGTAGCGCGGCAACCAGGAGCCATGCAAAACTCAGGGCCGGTTGCATCCCCTGCTTCCGAAGTTGCACTTAGTACTACCATAACAAGAAAGCTGCGAGGCCGGGTATCCCGTGGCAACGGGAAGTTATTGAAACATTGGTTGTTAAGGTTATATTAATGAACGCCACCACCCGGGGAGGCGTTTGCCGAGGCGTCGGTAATCTGTTCGGCAAGCTGTTGTGGCCGGTCGAGGTTTTCCACAACCAGCCGCGAACTCTCGCCCGCTGTCTCGATGGAAACGTGGCCCACATCGAAGAGGCGCTGGCTGAGTGATTGAATAACGCGCACGTCCTGCACTTTCGGGAGCTGAATGATCCGTGTGGACTTTGTGGCCAGGCCGGTCTCATAGCGCAGTTTCTCTCCGGCGATGGTCAGCTTGACCGTCTGGCGCCCGAGGTGGCACTTAAGAGGCCATACGAGCAGAAGAACCGCGATTCCAGGCAGCCAAGGTTCCGGGTACTGCGGCGCGACGTATTTGTAGTGGACGAACGTGGCAGCCAGAATCACCAAAAATACGGCCACGTAGCCCGCCTTGATGAACTTCATGCTGGGGCGAATCACGATGTCGGCCATAACCGTGGGTAAATTGTACCGCGCCGGATCAGGCACAATCAGAGTATCGCGATGAGTTTGATTCGCAAGACGAAGCCACGCAAGGTCGGGGCGCGGGTGGCAGGTTATGTGATCTCGCTGCCGGAGCGGATGGTTCGTTCGGCGGCGGCGCTGGCGGGCGGGCTCATCCGCGAGATTGGCAAAGTTTCCGTACCGGCCGCGGTCCGGCGGACCAAGAGCTATCAAATGATGGTGGATGTCGCCCTCCGCTATATGATCGAGCAACTTGGCGAAGTACGCGGCGTGTATCCATCCGAGGGCGAACTGGCAAGCAACTTCTTACTGCGGCGGACGGCGGGACATGGCATCGAGTTGGCGGGATTGCTGGCCTTTAGGGCGTCGCCGGTATGGATCATGGCGGCGCTGGCCGACGTTTCCGGCGCAGGCCGCCAGATTGTGCGCGAGATCGCCGAAGCGCTGCAGGAGGAAGGCTTGCTCGCGCGCCAATCGAGGTTCGATACCATCGATCAGTTGCTGGAAGGGTTGGCAGAGACGGCCGGGCAGGTGGCCGACGTGTGCAACGCGCCGCCGCTCGACGTCGCGGGATTGCGGAACGAGTGGGTCGCCTTTCGCGAAAGCGCATCCAAGATTCCACCTCGCCATCTTCCCTCGGCGCTCCTGCTGAGACGCCACTGGGAAGAATTGCGGGCTGAGGCGGCGGTGCAGAACCGGGGCGTGTTCGAGCTTTCCTCGATGATGGCGATCGCGGCCATTGCGCGGGCGCCGGTCACATTGGTAAAGATCACTCGCGCGGCCAACCGGGCCGTGTGGCGAACCGGTCAAACGCTGGGCGGGAGCGCCCTCTTGCATTACAGCCAGACGGTGCGGGAGATTCACGAGCGCGGTTATGCGGCGTACTGGTCCGAGGAGTTCCGGCCGTACCTGCACGCCGCGGCTGCCCAGTTCTCGCCCAAGCACCGGTCGTCGACCGCGCGGTGGCTGAAGAAAGCTGTCCGCTAGTTGGAGAGCGGCACAATCCGGAAGACCGGAACGGACGCAGCGATCTTCTCGAACTCCTCCAGCGGTGCGTCTTTGTCCACAGGCACATGCGGGCGCGCGCCCGGAGCTCGCCGAAGATAGGCCTTCAGGATTGGCGGGCGTTGGTCGACGGGAACATCCACTAGCTGAACCTGCTCACGGCCGCCGCTCCGAAGAACCGCGCTTCCGCCGGCTGCGCGCACGTTCCGGACCCACTGAACATCCTCTCCGAGCATTGAGGCCAAGTAGCGCTGGCCGTCCACAACCGCGACAACCACGGGTAGCGAAATCGTGCGGCCCGATCTGCGGCCGGTGACTTCCAGCGTCACAAGATAGTCGGGCGTGACGCCCCACGAAGCGATCACCGCCGATGCGCGGTTCATGATCTTGGCGATCCAGTTAGGCCGCCGCCCCCGGTACAGCCATCGAGTGAAGCGGCGTAGAGGCACTAGCTTTCCGAAACTACGGGAAATTTAGCCGCTTCCCACGCGGCCAGGCCGCCGGCCATCTCAATCAGGTTGGTGATTCCGTACTGGTGGAGGATGCTGGCGGCGATCGACGAGCGGTAGCCGCCCGCGCAGTGAACGGCAATGCGGCGGTCGCGTGGAATTTCGGCGATGCGCTCCTGCAGATGGTTGAGCGGGATGTTCGTGCCGCCTTCGATGTGCTTGACCGCCCACTCGCGTGGGTTTCTAATGTCGAGTAATAGCGGCGGATCGGTGGCTGCCAGTTCTTCGGCGACCATCGGCGCGGTGACGCGTTCTGTGGGCCAGACCAGATCCTCGCGGCCGGCGAGCGCGGCCATGCCACCCATCAGGTAACCTCTGACGTGATCGAACCCGATGCGGCCCAGGCGCAGCGCGGCTTCCTGCTCACGTCCGGGCTCGGCGATGATGACGATGGGTTTCGAGCGGTCGAGGACCGTGCCCGCCCAGGTGGCATATTGGCCGCCGAGGCCGATGTTGATGCTGCCAGCCAAGTGGCCTTTGGCGTACTCGGCGGGGTCGCGAGCATCGAGGATCTGCGCGCCTGCGTCTCCCATTTGCAAGACCTCGTCGAGCTCAATGGGGCGCAGAACCTGATCGAGGTTTTTATCGAGCGTGGTTCGCTCGCGGGTGTTGAGAACGGCGTCGTAGGTGAAATACGGCGGCGCGTCGGGCTGGTCGGCGGTAACCAGGCGAATGAATTCTTCCTTCGTCATCGCTTGCAGGGCATAGTTCAGCTTGCGTTGCACGCCGAGCGTGGAGACCGTGTCCGACGACAGATTCTTTCCGCACAGAGATCCAGAACCGTGTGCAGGATAGACTAGCGTCTCGTCGGGAAGCGTTAAGAGCTTATCGTGCAGCGAGTCGTACAGATGCGCGCCGAGGTCGCTGGCGGTCCACCCCATCGAGGCCCGCAGGTCCGGGCGTCCGACGTCGCCGATGAACAACGTGTCTCCGGTCAGGACGGCATGGGGATTTGTGGCGTCCTTCGGGAGATCGAATACCAGGATGGAGATGGACTCAATGGTATGGCCGGGGGTCTCCAGCACCTGGAGCCGCAGACCGGGGAATTCGAGCGCATCGCCGTCCTTCATCGGGACGAAGGCGTACTCCGCCTGGGCTCGGGAACCAAGATAGATGGCCGCGCCGCAGCGGTCACGCAGTTCCAGGTGTCCGGCTACGAAGTCGGCATGGAAGTGGCTCAGAAAGACGTGACGAATCTGGAGACCGGACTTCTCGGCGTCGGCCAGATACTGCTGGATGTCGCGCTGCGGATCGACAATGATGGCCGTGGAACTGGCTTCGTCGCCAATCAGATAGGACGCGTGTGCCAGGCAGCCCAGGTAGTACTGTTTCAGCAGCATAGAGACCCTACAGTTTAACTCGCCCGCGCTTTGCATATACTAAAGCCAGTGAACCGGCGGGCGACCAGTTGGCTTCTGGCAGCGCTTTTGGCGATTTCAGCCGGCGCAGCGGTTCCCGTGGCTCGCGCGCACTCGTGCGGAAGTGGTTCCGCGATCGTTTGGATAGCGCGACAGAGAGTTGAGCAACGTGTACCGCGGCGAAAGCTCCCCTCGGCGCCGCCTGCGTCGGACGTTTTGCTCACCTACGAAGCCGCTGCTCATTCGAGCGGCTTCGCAACTTCTCTCTACCAGCGTCCGCCTCCGTTCTCTCTCGGTTAGTTCAGCCGGAGAAGAAAGGAGGGCGACATGGTGCGCCGTATTTTGCAGCGCTTATTTCGTGGCTCGGTGCCTGTTGAGTCTACGATTCATTTGATCAACCAAACTCGCGCTCAATATGCCGGATTGAGCGGCGCTTACTTGAAGTCCTTTCCGTGGCGAAAGATGGACTTGCCGCATGTCTTCGCGCTGACGGCGGTCCTAGCCTCTCGTCTACTGGGCCTGAGCATGTTCGACGTTCAACTCCAGGGCGCCCTTGCATTGGCCAACGGCAAGATCGCCGAAATGCAGACCGGCGAAGGGAAAACGCTGGCTGCCGTGCCCGCCGTCGCCTGGCTGGCCAAGGAAGGCAGTGGCGTCCACGTAATGACCGTGAACGACTACCTGGCGCGGCGCGACGCTCAATGGATGGGCGGGATCTACGAGTTTCTCGGGCTTTCGGTAGGCCACATTCATCAAGGTATGGGGGCCGAAGAACGCCGCCGTGCCTACGCCTGTGACATCACTTATGCCACGGCGAACGAGGTCGGCTTCGATTATCTTCGCGATGGCTTGGCTTTGTATCCGCACGAGCAGGTGCATCGTCCGTTCGCCGCCGCGGTGATCGACGAAGCCGACTCGATTCTGATCGACGAGGCCCGTATTCCGCTGGTAATTGCGGGCGGCGACGATGGACGCGAACCGCTGGCCTATCAGGTGGATCGGGTCACTCGCCATTTCCGCGCCTGGCGTCATTACACCCTCGGCGAACATGGCCGGAACGTCACGCTGACCGATGCCGGCATCCGGGCCGTTGAGACATCATTCGACTGCGGCAATCTCTACGCCGAAGAAAATCTTGAATTGCTCACAGCCGTGCAGGATTCCCTCCACGCTCACGCGCTGCTGCGCCGCGACGTGGATTACATCGTCAAGGGCGGGGCCATCGAATCGGTGGATGAATTCAAGGGCCGTATCGCGCTCAACCGCCGCTGGCCTGCCGGTCTCCAGACCGCCATCGAAGCCAAGGAAGGTGTCGCGCTCAAGGCGCAGGGGCGCATTTTGGGATCGATCACGCTGCAGAACCTGATCGGGCTTTATCCCAAAGTCTGCGGGATGACTGGTACCGCCGCCACACAGGCCGACGAATTCAAACTGGTGTATGACCTGGATGTCGAAGTGATCCCAACCCACCGGCCGGTGATCCGCGTCGATCATCCCGACATGGTCTTCCGCCGCTGGTCGGCCAAGGCGGAGGCGCTGGCGGGCGAGATCCGCAGGGTGAACGCTACCGGCCGTCCGGTGCTGGTGGGCACGGGAAGCGTGGCCGAATCCGAGTGGCTCAGTGCGCATTTGGCCGACGTTCCTCACCAGGTGTTAAACGCGCGGCATGAGGAGCGGGAGGCGCCCTTGATCGCGCAAGCGGGCCAACTGGGCGCTGTGACCATTTCCACCAACATGGCCGGACGCGGCACCGATATCCGGCTGGGACCGGGCGTGGCGGACCTGGGTGGGCTGCACGTGATCGGCGCGAACCGGCACGAGAGCCGCCGCATCGACAATCAGCTGCGCGGGCGCGCCGGGCGCCAGGGGGACCCCGGCAGCTCTCAGTTCCTGGTGTCTCTGGAAGACGGATTGCTGACGAAATATGGCAACGATATGCCGCAAACCGAACTTGACACAGACCACATCCAGCGGGTAGCGGAAGGCGAGAACCTGGAAATCCGCCGTTTCCTGCAGAAGTACGAAAGCGTCATCGAAGGCCAGCGGCAGAAGATCCAGCGGCGGCGTCAGGACGTCTTAACGGGCGCGAAGGGTTGCGATTCTGAGCTCAAGCGGCTGGTGACGCTCGCCACCATCGACGAACTGTGGTCCGAGTATCTGGCCGACATCACCGACATGCGCGAGGGCGTGCAGTGGCTGTCCTGGGGCGGCCGGGACCCGCTTTACGAGTACTTGACCAATGTTCATGCGCTCTTCCAGGAGTTGGAGGCCCTCATCGACGAAGAGATCCCCAAGCGCCTGGCCGAGGCCCAGGCAGGCCACATCGATCCCGCCCTGCGCGGGGCCACCTGGACCTATCTGACAACCGATCAGCCCTTCGGCTCCTGGAGCGAGCGTGTAATGCGCGGCTTAATGCGAAAATATAAGGGCACAAACTAACGCCCGGCCGTCTTTTTCGGGACGGGGCGCGTCTCTGGGAATGGAGCCGAAGTTTGATCTTTCGGGAGGTTGAGGACCGCGACCTGATCGCCAAAGCGCGGCGGGGGCACGTGGAAGCCTACAACGTGCTCGTATCGCGCTGGGAGAAGCGTGTCTTCAATTACCTCCTGCGATTGGTGGGGCATCGTGAAGATGCGCTGGACCTCAGCCAGGACGTCTTTTTGAAGGCCTATCAGAATCTCAGGAAGCTGGACGACCCCGCGAAATTCGCGCCGTGGCTGTTCCGGATTGCGCACAACGAGGCTTACTCGCTGCTGCGCAAGAACCGTCCGGATGGCGAGCTGGTGGCCGAGCCGCAGACCGGCGACGCCAGCGCGGGAATGTTCCCCGTCGAGCTGACCCTGGCCGTGCGCGGCGCCTTGGACCGGCTGTCAGCCGACCAGCGCGAAGCCGTGCTGCTGAAGGTCTACCAGGGGTTCAAGTTCGAGGAAATGGCGGAGATTTTGTCCTGCCCGGTCTCGACTGTGAAATCCCGGCTGTATACGGCGCTCGATCTTCTGAAACAAACTTTGGCTCCAGTGAACACGGGAGGGGCGGAATGAGCTGCTCAACGGTGGATTTGAAGGCGTTTGTGCTCGGCGAAGTAGCGCAACAGGACAAGGTGATTGTTGAGGATCACGTGCGCGCTTGCCAGGGCTGCCGCGAAGAACTGGAAAGGCTGCGTCTGACGCAGACGGCGCTCCTGGCGCTCGAGGCCGAGGAGATTCCGCAGCGGATCGCCTTCGTTTCCGACCGGGTTTTCGAGCCGCGCTGGTGGCAAACCATGTGGCGCTCGGGTCCGGCGATGGGCTTTGCTTCGGCGGCGCTGCTGGCTGGAGCGATCGTCGTGCACGGTTTCAGCTTACGCCCGGCGACTTCCGCGCAACCCGGCGTAGACGCCGCGCAGATCGAGCAGCGTGTGGAAGCGCAAGCGGCCGCGCGCCTCGATGCGGCAATCACGAAGGCGGTGAGTGAGGCTCAGGTCAAGCAGGCAGCGGAGTTCTCGAAGGTGCTGGCCGACATGAAGCGACAGCGCGAATCGGACCTGGCGACGTTTCAGCAGGCTGCTGAAGTCTACCAGAAGCAGCTGGCGCGGTTCGAAGTGGCGAGCAACGAAGGGACCGGCCAATGAGAATCGCCGCCCTAGCGATGCTGTTGCTCTGCGCGCTGCCGGCCGGATCGATGGCCGACAAGCCCAAGGTGAACCGCGCCATGATCGAGGCCATGGAGCACAGCCTGGATCGTAAGTTGTCGGGCCTGTGGCCGGATGTCGACGTGCTGGGTCTGACGCAGGGCGCTTATGTCGACGGCGTCGGCGCGATTTTCATGGGGGAAGTGAACGTGGCGCCGGCGGCGGGCATCACGCCCTTTCATCCCTCCGTCACGCCGGACGAAATCAAGCGCACTCGCGAAAAGAAGCTGCAGCGCATGGCCCGGTTGAAAATCGCGATGCGGGAAATGCTGGTGGATTCGGCGCGCTCGCTCGACGCGGTCCCTTCCGACGAGCAGGTGGCGGTGGGTATTTCGCTGTTCTATTGGAAGTGGGAGAACCGCGAGGGGCTCCCGGCGCAGATTGTGATGCATGCGCCGCGCAAGGCGCTGTTGGAATCGGCCAACGCCGCGCAAGCACCCATCGAGTCTCAAGAGTTTTAATCCATGCGTCTTGGCGAGATGTTGATTGAGCGCAAGCTCATTACCGCGGAAGATCTGGAACGGGCGCTGGAGCTGCAGAAGGAGCGGGGCGACAAGCTCGGCAAGACGCTGGTCGACATGGGCTTCATCGCCATGCGCGACGTGCTGGCCGCGCTGTCGGATCAGTTGGGCGTTCCGCTGGTTGCCATCGACGGCGCTCCCGTCGTTTCTTCGGAGACCGAATCGCTCTCGCCGCGATTCCTGCGGCAATTCCGCTGCCTGCCGCTGAGCCGCGACGATCACACAGTGACCCTGGCGATGGCCGATCCGCTGGATGTAGAGACCATCGCCACGGTTCGCAGTTGCACCGGCCTCAACATCAATACGGTGCTGGCGCCCGAGCAGGAGATCCTGGACGCCATCGACAAGTACTACGGCGATGCGGCGGCGCGCGCTGAGGCAGACCTCGATTTCACGGGCGGCGAGGCCTCCGAGGACCTGGAGCATCTGCGCGACATGGCGAGCGAGGCGCCCGTGATCCGCCAAGTGAACGCGATCATCGCGCAGGCGGTGGAAAAGCGGGCCAGCGACATCCATCTGGAGCCGTTCGAGAAGGAGTTCCGCATCCGTTACCGCGTGGACGGCGTTCTATACAACCAGGACGCGCCACCGCGCGAAATGAAGGCTGCGATGATTTCGCGCGTGAAGCTGATGGCCAAGCTGAACATCGCCGAGCGCCGTCTTCCTCAGGACGGCCGCATCAAGATCAAGACGCTGGGCCGCGAAGTGGATTTGCGCGTGTCCACGCTGCCGACGCTGTACGGCGAGAGCGTGGTGATGCGCTTGCTGGACCGTTCCGCGGGCGATTTCTACGATCTCGGCCGGTTGGGTTTTGACCAGCACATGCTCAACCGCATGGAATATTACACGTCGCTGCCGCATGGCATTTTCTTGGTGACCGGGCCGACCGGCAGCGGTAAATCCACGACGCTCTATTCGGCGCTCAAGCGCATCAATCAGAGCGACAAGAAAATAATTACCATCGAAGATCCGGTCGAGTATCAGATGGACGGGATCAACCAGATTCACGTGAATCCGCAGATCGGGCTGACGTTTGCTTCCGGGCTCCGCCACATCGTGCGCCAGGACCCGGACGTGATCATGGTGGGCGAGATTCGCGACCGCGAGACGGCCGATATCGCGATCCGCGCGTCGTTGACCGGCCACTTCGTGTTTTCGACTCTGCACACCAACGACGCGCCCAGCGCAATTTCGCGCCTCACCGATATGGGCGTGGAGAACTACCTGATCACCTCGTCTCTGGTGTCCGTGCTGGCGCAACGCCTGGTGCGTGTGATCTGCCAGAACTGCAAGGAGCCGGACGGCACGCGCATCGGCCCCGATGGCGAACCAGTCGCATGTTATCGCGGCCGAGGCTGCGACGAATGCTTTGGCTCCGGATACACCGGCCGCGTCGGTATTTTCGAATTGATGGAGTTGAACGACGACATCCGCAAGTTGATTATGCGCGCGGCCGACGCCGTGGAGATCACCAACGCGGCGCGCCGAAACGGGATGCGCAATTTGCGCGAAGATGGTTGGCTCAAGGTGGGCCAGGGCGTGACCACGCCCGACGAGGTCATGCGTGTCACGCAGGAGTTCTAGCGAAAGAAGATGACTAATTTCTTCTTCAAAGCCGTCGCCTCCAATGGCCAGCTCCGCACCGGCTCGATTCACGCCGAAACGGAACGCCGCGTGGCGCAGGAGCTCCGCCGCCAGGGCTTGACGCCCGTTTACGTTGGCACTGAACCGAAGAAATCGTTTGAGCTGAAGCTGCCAGCCTTCACCGGCGGCAAAAAGAAAGACGTCCTGTTCTTCACGCAAGAACTTTCTACGTTGCTCAACGCGGGCGTGCCGCTCGACCGCGCGCTTTCCATTACCAGCGAGCTGACCGAGCGGGTTTCGTTTCGCGCTCTGGTGCAGGACATTCTGCGCGTTCTGAAAGGCGGCCGGTCGCTCGCCGACAGCCTGGCCACGCATCCGGAATATTTCTCCGACTTGTACATCAATATGACGCGCGCCGGCGAAGCCAGTGGATCGCTCGCCGTCGTCTTCGAGCGGCTGTCCGAATTCGAGCGTACGCGGGACGACCTGCGCGCCTACATTCTGTCCTCGATGGCGTACCCCTGTCTGCTTTCTCTGGTCGGCGTCGGCTCCATCCTGGTGTTGATGAATTTTGTCGTTCCGCGCTTCGCTTCCGTATTCCAGGAGTCGCACATGGAGCTCCCGCTGCCGACGAAAATGCTTCTTGTAGGCAGCAACTTCTTACAGTCTTATGGCTGGATGCTCCTCACGGCGCTGGCGACCTTCGCCGTCGGCATGTACACGTACGTGCGCACCCCGGCTGGCCGGCTCTGGTGGGATACGCTGCGGCTGAAAATACCCGTCCTCGGCGGAGCTTTGCGAAAAGCGGAGACGGCGCGCTTTGCACGTGCCATGGGCACGCTCGTGTCCAACAGCGTGCCCCTGGTGCAATCCATCGCCATCGCCGGGGCAACGCTGAACAACCGCAGAATTTCCGGATCGCTCGAAATTGTATCCACGGGCGTCAAACGGGGCGAGGGCATCGCGGCCCCGCTCAAGCGCGCCGGACAGTTTCCGCCGCTGGCCGCTCACCTGTTAGGCGTTGGCGAAGAGACCGGGCATTTGGACACCATGTTCGAGCGCATGGCCGATATCTACGACGCCGATACCCGCCAGTCGATCCGGCGCTTCACGTCCTTATTTGAACCTCTGGTGATTCTGATAATGGGTATCGTGGTCGGAACCCTGATTCTCAGCATGCTGTTGGCAATTGTGGGAATGAATGACGTGGCGATGTGAAGAAGCGGTGAGGTGAGGCAAATGAATCTAAGATACAAACGGCAAGCTGGTGTGACGTTGATTGAAATGATGGTGGTGGTCACCATCATCGCGTTGTTCGCGGCCCTGGTGTTGCCCCGCATGATGCACCAGGCGGACCGGGCTCGCATGGCAGCCGCGCGATCTCAAATTAATGCCTACATGACCGCGCTGGGAGCCTACAAGCTGGATACCGGCTCTTACCCCACCAGCGAGCAGGGTCTGCAGGCTCTGCGCGCCAAGCCGGAGAATGTCGAAAACTGGCAAGGACCGTACACGGACAAGGAAATCGGCAACGATCCCTGGGGCCATCCTTTTGTCTACCGCTATCCCGGCGACCACGGCGACGAGCCGGACATTACCAGTTACGGCAACGACGGCCAGCCCGGTGGAGACGGGTACAATGCCGACATCGTCAGCTGGAAAAACAATTAGGCGAAACGGCGTCACGCTCATCGAAATGCTCGTGGTGGTGGCGCTCATCTCGCTCATGGTGGGCATCAGCTACCCGGCGATTACTTCGGGCATCGATTCGCTCAAGCTGAAGGGTGCCACTAACGGCCTGGTCAGCTTTATTAACGCGGGTTTGAGCCGCGCCGAGCGGCGCCAGCAAGTGGTGGAGATCACGATTTCCAAACAGGACAATTCCCTCGAGATGCAATCGGTTGAACCCGGCTTTCACCGTAGGATGCAGTTGCCGGACGGAATTACGATCACCCACATCCTGCCCGAACTGCCGGACGATCCCTCATCCGCGAGAACCTTCATGCTTTATCCGGGTGGCACGGCCCCGCCGCTGGGCGTGCAGGTGATCAACCGCCGGAATGTGGAGCGTGTCGTGCGCGTAGATCCCATGACGGGAATCCCGCGCGTGGAGGCGCCGCCCCAATGAAGCGCGGCGGATTTACACTGCTCGAAGTCATGGTGGCGACCGTGATCATGGCCATCGCGGTGGCGGCCCTGATGTCGGCCATCACCACTTCCCTGCAGAACGCCGCGCGGCTGACGGACCACGATCGTGCCGCCCTGTTAGCACGCCAAAAGATGGACGAGCTCCTTGTCGCGGACGGACTGCAGAAAATCATTCCGTTTGAAGGTACCTGGGGCCCGGAAGTCACCGGCGGCGTCACCATGGGATGGATCGCGCGCCTGACTCCCTTCGAAGTGGCGCGCCGCGCCGCGCCGGGAGCGCCATTTCTGGAGCGGATCGAGCTCGAAATCTGGTGGATGAACGGGCAACAGCGCCGGACGTTTACCCTGGAGGGCTTCCGGCGAGCCGTGATGACGAAAGCGGATTTAGCGGCGGTGAAAGCGCCATGAACCGGCGGCGTCGTAGCTCGGCTGGCGTCACATTGATGGAGTTGTTGATCGCCGTCACGTTGTTCAGCCTGCTTGCGGTGGGAATCGTGATCACCCTGCGCGTCGCGCTGAGCGCCATGAGTAAAACCGACTCCCGTTTGATGGCGAACCGGCGCGTTGCCAGCATCGAACACATTCTCGAAGAGGAAATCGGCAGCATCATGCCGGTCACCGCGAATTGCCAGGCCACACCGGGGAAGAGCGGCACCCCTCTACCGTTTTTTCAAGGCGAGGCGCAGTCGATGCGGCTGGTTTCCAGCTACTCCCTCCACCAAGGCTCGCGCGGCTTGCCCATGATGCTCGAATATCAGGTGATTCCGGGCGAGAACGATCAAGGCGTGCGCCTGGTGGTCAACGAACACTGGTACACGGGCCCGCGCGGAGCCGGAGTCTTCTGCCTCGGCATGGGCCGTGATCCCGTCACGGGCGCGCCGATGCCGCGCTTCGTGCCCATCCAAATCGGTCCGGCCTCATTCGTTTTAGCCGACAAGCTGGCCTATTGCCGCTTCAGCTATCGCGAGGTGCGGAATCCGCCGCTGCCGCCGCGCTGGGTGACCTTGTGGACACAAAAAGTGCTTCCCAACGCCGTTCGGATTGAAATGGCCCCGCTCGCGCCGGACGCCGGGCGTTTGCAGCCAGTCACGCTGACCGTTCCAATCCGCGTTACGCGGCCCCCTTTGGAGTCTTACCTTGAGCAACAGTAACGCCCGCCCCCGGCAAGGCGCTGCTTTGCTGGCCGTTCTCTGGCTTACCGCAGCCCTGTCCGCGATCGCCTTTACGGTGGCGAACACGGTTCGCAGCGAGACCGAACGGAGTTCCACCGACTCCGAAGGGATGAAGGCGTATTACCTGGCTTGCGGCGGCATCGACCGAATGTTGCTGTACATCGAGCTGGGCCCCGCTTTCTCCGGGCCCAACGGCAAGCCCATCATCGAAGACAATACCCGCGTCCTGCCGCTCAATTTCCCGACGGGCTTCGTTCTGGGCGAGCTTATTCCAGAAGCCTCCAAGCTGAATGTGAATACGGCGCCGCCGCGTGAACTGAACAACCTCCTGCTCGCCCTGGGCGTAGAGCCTGCACGGGCCGAGATGATCACGGCTGCCATCCTGGACTGGAGGCGTCCGGGTGGATCGTTCACCCGGTTCGACCAACATTACTTGTCGCTCGATCCGTCTTTTCGGGCCCGGCATGCGTCTCTTCAAGAGATTGAGGAGTTACTAGCAGTGGAAGGCGTGACGCCGGACTTGTTTTACGGAAGCTATACACGGGATCCCTTGGGGCATCTGGTTCCGCATGCCGGCCTGCGCGATTGCCTGTCTGTTTATGGCACCGCCACGGGCCAGCTGGACGTTAATACGGTGGAACCGGCAGTCATGATGGCCGTGGGCATCAGCCCGAGCGCCGCTGCTGCGATTGTGGCCCTCCGGCGTGCCGCACCCATCCGCACCATGGGCCAGCTTGCCCCGTTTCGAGGAACAGGCTCGGGCTTCAACCGGCTGGGTTTCGAACGTGGAACAGCCGCGACATTACGGGCTACGGCGCAGCTTCGCCTCCCCAATGGCCAGCTTTCCGACGTGCGCCGCAGTGTTTCGGCCCTGGTCCAATTTCTGACGCCGGATTCCCCGCAGTATCAACCCGGAGCGCGGCCTTACCAGATCCTGCGCTGGTACGACAACGCGGTTACTCTGCAATGACGAGTGCCGGCTTCAGAAAGTGGCTTGCCTTTGGAACCGGCGTAGGCGTTGAGATCGGCCGCGAGGATCTCATGGTTAGCGTGGTCCGGCTACGCCCCAACGGCGCCCGCGTCCTGGGCGAACTGACTATTCCGCGCTTTCGGGAACAGGCCGCCGCCGAGTGGGGCGCGAGCTATTCCGCCTTCCTTCAAAAGTTGGGCGTGAAACATCTGGCCGCCACCGTGCTATTGCCGCGCGACGAGGTCACCGTGCGGCACATTTCGCTCCCCGGCGTTGTGGACAAAGATCTCGCCTCCGCCGTCCGGTTCGAGCTCGATTCGCTCAATCCATATGCCGAAGAGGACGCCGCCTACGATTGGGCGCGCGTCGGCAAGAGCTCAAACATACTCATCGGCATGACACGGCGGGCGACGCTCGAACGCTATGGCGCGCTGCTCTCGCAGGCCGGCGTGAAGGTAGCGTCGTTTACCTTCTCGGCGGCGGCGATTTACTCGGCGCTACGCCTGCTTTCCGTGCCACCCGAGGACGGCTTCGTGACCCTGGCTGAGTTCGCCGGTGAAATCGAGGTCTATGGAGAAGGTCCAGCGCGGCCCCTGTTTTCAGCACGGCTGGATCAATCTGCCGAGCGGGTTCGCACGCTGGCCGTAGCCGAACTGCGGTTGCCGCCCGAAACCGAGCCGATGCCATTGACGGATGCGCTTCCCCGCCCGGTTGCCGCACCGCCCGACTACGATCTCTCGCGTTCCGCTTTGGTCTATGCCGCTGCACTCGCCTCGGCGTCTCCGCTGCCAATACTGACAATCAATCTGCTTCCGGCCGAGCAGCGGCAGGCGGCCTCACGGCTGCGCTACGTTCCCACCGCCGTGGTGTCGACGCTGGTCTTGCTGATGGCGGGAGCGGTGCTTGCTTACCCGCGCTACGCCGACAGGCAGTATCTCGCTTTGTTGCAGCAGCAAATTCGACAGGTGCAGCCGCTGGCCCGCCGGTCCGTGGACCTGGACCGGCAAATCGCCACAGCGCGCAATCGCACCCAAACGCTCGACAACTTCCACGGTCATACTCGCGAAGACCTGGATGCACTGAACGCCCTGACGCGGCTGTTGGCCCCGCCCGCCTGGCTCACGTCGTTGCAGATGACCCGGGAATCCATCAGCATTGCCGGTCAGACAGATCAGGCCGCGGGCTTGATCAAACTGCTGGATGGCTCGCCTGACTTCCAAAACTCGGCTTTTGTTTTGCCGATTCAGCGCGGCAAAGATGGAGAGATTTTCAACGTGCGAAGTTCCCGCAAAGGAGTTACTCCGTGACCCTCCAGGACCGGGACAAAAGAGCGTTGGCGATTCTGGGCGTCTCGCTGATTCTCGGTGGGGTGTTGTACTTTTCCTCCGGCTCCGCATCCACCGCGACCGGTTCCTCAGCTGCTGCTGCCGTCGAAAATGTCCCGCGTTCCGAACAGCGGCTGGCGAATCTGCGCCGCGCGGCCGCCACCGAGGACGCGAAGGAAGCATTCCTGAAGCAGGTCTCGCTCGAACTTGCCGAACGTGAAAAAGGACTCATCCCGGGCGACACCGCCGAACAAGCTCAGGCCCAACTTCTGCAGGTGCTGAAGCGAGTGGCCGCCGCGCAAACTCCGCCCATGGAAATCGGCCAGATCGACTTCGGCCGGCCTCGAAGTTACGGCAGCGCTTATGGGCTGGTCACGGTGTCGGTAACCCTCACCTGCCGCATTGAAGAACTCGTGAATTTCCTGACCGCCCTGAGCGCGCAGCCCGAACTCGCAGCCACTGAAGACATTCGCTTCGGCATGGCCAATCCCAAGCAGAAGACGATGCCGGTGCGGCTCACCGTGTCCGGGGTTGTCGCGCGCCGCCTGGTTCCGGTGCAGAAAGGACTCCCGCAACTGTGACCGGAAAGCTGCGGATTCTCGATCTGGCGCTGTTGGTGGTGCTGGTATTGCTCGGCTGGCAATTGCAACGCGAGCGGGTTCAAGCGCAGGCCCGTACACAAGCGCTGCTTCACAGTGTGATGCCGCCCGCGGACGTTCCCGGATTGCCGCCTCTACCCAAAGTCGAGCCGGTGACTTCCGCCGCCTACGCCGATGTAGCCACCAAGAATCTCTTCTCCGCGGACCGCAACCCCACCGTGATTGTCGATGCGCCCAAGCCGGTCCCCGAAAAACCGCCTCCGCCTTTTCCGGTGGCTCATGGCGTCATGTTATGGGAAGGAGTTCCACCTACCGTGGTGTTAAGCGAAAAGTCAGGAGGCGCCCAGAAGGGCTATCACCCCGGCGAAAAGGTTGGCCCGTGGACGGTGGTTTCCGTCGACAATAGCTACGTCGATCTGGAGTGGGAAGGCAAAGAGTTTAAGAAGCGCATCGACGAGCTGCTTGACAGGACTGCCGTCGTGGCCGAAGCTCCGCCGCCCCCGCCCGTCAAAGGGAGCCCAAGGCCGCCCGCCCATACCCAGCAGCCGCCTCCGTCCAGTGTGGAGTCCGGCCCGGGGGCGGACCAAGGTGGCGGGTTGAAAGGGTGCGTGGCCGGCGACAGCTCTCCAAATGGAACTGTTGTCGACGGCATGAAAAAAGTCGTCGTGGCGACGCCCTTCGGTTCTTCCTGTCATTGGGAACAAGCCAAATAGGAAAAAGAGAGAGAGGAATCATGAAGACCATTGCACTCATCCTGACCGGCGCTGCGCTTTTGACCGCCGCTACACCGCGCAACCAAGCCTCGGCGGAAAAGCCCAAGACGCAGGCTCAACAGAGAGCCGACGCAGCCGAAGCGCGCGCGCGGCAGCTCAGAAAGTCACTCGCTGCGACCCAAACGAATACTCACAAATCGGTTGTGTCGGTCCCGCCGGACGCCGTACAAGTGGAGCCCAACCTCTACCGCCACACCGACACTCAGGGCAAGACCTGGCTCTACCGCCGGACGCCTTTCGGAGTGTCCCGGTGGGAGGACTCGCCGTCTTCCAAGACTTCCGCCCCACCGCCAGCCGCCAAGGAGGATGCTCCGGTTACCGCGACCGACCTCGGCGATAAGGTTCAGTTCGAACGGAAGACGCCCTTCGGCACTACAAAGTGGACTCAGAAGAAGACCGAACCGGCGGCCGGCGAGACATCGCCGCAGTCCCAGAAGAAAACTGCGGAGAAGCAATAGTGCCCCTGAATCGACTGCTCCGAACGATGGCGATCGCCGCTCTGGTGCTGCTGCCGGGTTTCGGTCAGCAGACCCTCGAGCAGCGCCGCGAGCGGCAACGCCGCGCACAACAACAACCGTCCCGGCCGCTGCAGCAGCCTGACCAGGCGCCGAACGCGGGTACGCCGGCCTCTCCACAACAACCGGCGGCAGTTCAGGCGGCTCCGGCCCCGGCCCAAACCCCTGCGGCCCCTCCTACCACGCCGCCAATCTCTGCCGCTCCCACCGTATTTGGAGGCCTGAATCTCAACAACGTCTCGCTGACGGAGGTCATTGACCTGTTGGCGCGCCAGCTTCACATCAACTACATACTCGATCCGCGGGTGAAGGGCGGCGTCATCCTGAATACTTACGGCGAAACCAAGAACATCGACACTCGCTCGCTGCTGGAAACCATTCTGCGCATCAACGGCTTTGGCATGGTGAAGCAGGGCGAGTTGTACCGCATCGTGCCGCTGGCGGACATCTCCCACCTGCCCATTCCGCCGGAGACGAAAATCGATCCCAACAGCGTTCCCGACGACGATCAGACCATGCTGAACCTGGTCTTCCTGAAGTTCATGACCGCCGATGATCTGGTGAAAGTTCTGGAGCCTTTCGAGGGCGAAAACGCGCGCATCTATACCTACGCGCCGGCCAATCTGCTGTTGATGCTCGACAGCCGCAGGAATATGCGGCGCTTGATGGAACTGGTGGGCATGTTCGACAGCGACCAGCTGATCAATCAGCGGGTCCGCGTTTACTCCGTCAAGAACGGCCGGCCCAGCGAGATCGCCAAGGAACTGGAAAACATCGCCAAGTCGGTCGCCATGACGGAGAAGAATTCGCCAGTGAAATTTCTCCCCATCGACCGTATCAACACCATCATCGCCGTCTCAGCGAATCCCGGCACCTTCGTGGAAGTGGAGAAATGGCTCGCCAAGCTGGATGTCCCGGTCAAGGTCACCTCCAATGGCACGAATGACTATGTGTATCGCGTCCACTATGCCGAAGCAACCGGGATGGCTTGCTCCATTCAGGCCCTCTATGGCCAGTTGGAGGGCTACGGCCCCGGTTCCCAATCGATTCTCATGTGCATGGGCCCAAGCATGATGGGGGGCGGTTTCGGCGGCGGGGGAATGTATGGCGGCGGAGGCATGTACGGTGGCGGGGGCTTGTACGGCGGCGGAGGAATGTACGGCGGCGGAGGAATGTATGGCGGTGGAGGCATGTACGGCGGCGGCCTCTACGGCGGTGGATATGGAGGTTACGGCGGCGGCTATGGCGGCTACGGCGGAGGCTATGGCGGTGGCTACAATCCGATTCCCGCCGCAGGCGGTGGATCTCCATTTTCGAACCGCGCGGCTGCGGCTAACGCGGCTGCGGCAGGGGCGGCAGGTGCCGCCGGCGACTTGACGGGCGCCTATTTGGGAACCGGGGCCGCTGGCCGGTTAGCCGCCGGGATACCTCGGGTAGTCGCCAATCCCGTGAATAACACCCTGCTCATTCAAGCCACGCCGCAGGAGTACGATAGCCTCCTGCAGTTGATCAAGCAATTGGACGTTCCGCCACGCCAGGTTCTGATCGAGGCCAAGATCTATTCTGTTGATGTGACCCACGGCTTCTCCAGCGACGTCACGGCCAAACTGCAAAAAACAACCGCAAGCACCAATACCGCCGCTTCGCTGCTAGGCACTCTCGCCACCGACGGCAGCACAACTCTGTCGGCTGCGGCACTGGTTGGCAGGAGCCGCGAACTTCTTGGAACGGTCACTTTGATGGAATCCCAGAATCGCGCGAAAGTTCTTTCCTCTCCAGCGGTCATCGCCACCGATAGCATTCCCGCATCCATCATGGTTGGCGGCACCGTGCCCACTTTGGCCAGTTCCACAGCGAGCGGAATCACCGGCTCGGTCACCAATGGTATTTCCAACACGGCCACCGGAATCGGACTCAATATTGTGGCCCGGGTCACTCCCAGCGGCATCGTGACCATGATCATTAATCAAAACGTCAGCGATCCGGCCAAGACCACCACGAGCAGCATCAGCTCCCCCTCCTTTGCGACAAAGTCCGTCTCCACTCAAGTAACTGTTCAGGACGGCGACACCATCGCCATCGGCGGAATGATTCAGGAGAATACCTCCACCAACACCACAGGAATTCCCGTCCTCGACCGGCTTCCCTACGTGGGTGGATTGTTCGGTGCCAAGTCTTACAGCAAGGAGCGCAGCGAACTTATCATCTTCCTTACTCCGCACGTGATCTTCGACAGCAATCAGATGGCGGACGCCACCGACGAGCTGCGCGATAAGATCCGGTTGCTCCGCAAGGATGTCAAGGAGTAAGCTAGCGCTCGTCCAGCCGCAAAGTAAGCAATCATACAAACAAATCTCTGTCCTTACTAGCTGATACGACCGGCTCCGACGAAATGCGCGACCCCGGCGGGCCTTAAGGACTTTACCCGATTCGGAGCCATTGATCCTCCACCAGGTGCCGTTCGATGAACCATTCCGCCGTTGGCTGTATATTATTGACTTACTGAGCCACCTGTGATTTAATACTTCGCTGATACCAGGGCGACGTTCAGGGTTGGCGCGCTGTGAGATCAATACTTTACGCTTGACTTGTTCTGGCGTCTAATGTTATCAATGATTGACTGCGTCCGAACAAGTTTGGCGGCATTCATTCTTTGACGCATGAATCCCGCGAGCACAAAGATACGAGAAGTCTAAAAGCAAGTTGAGCTGGATGGAGACAATGAGGCGAATTCGAACAAGCAAGCGCGGCGAGGTCGGCGAACGCCAGCCTGCGCAGAGTCTGTTCGGAGCGGGTTCACAATCTTCATGACGAGCGTTTACTCGAGGCTCAGGTTGATAAAGAGAACTTCCATCAATTCAATTTCAGTTTTTCACAAGGAGAAGGAAATGGCAGATTTTCGCAAATGGCTTTTGGCGTTTGCTGTAGCGGCCCTTCTGTTCGGCTTGGGTAGCTCAACGGCTTACGCACAAGGATTCACTTGTAACGCTAGCGCGGCACCGAACACCATCCGTTCGGAGGGCGTTACTGAGCTCGTTGGTGATCTGATTCTTCAGTGCACGGGCGGCAAAACCACCCCTGCCGGCGTCCAGATTCCCAACGCGAACGTGCAGCTAACTATGACCACCACCATCACCAGCAGGCTGGTGACGGCTGGCGGTAACACGGCTTCTGAAGCGCTCCTGCTGATCGATGAGCCGTTCCCGGTTGACCCGGTTCCGTCGACGGGCCCCAACGCTCAGACCTATCCGGCTGGCGCGCCGATCGACCAGATGGCTTGCTTGGCGAATAACACTACCAACTGTGCCATCATCAGCAATGGCTCGGGTATTGGCAACACTGGTTCCTACAACGGCCAGGTAGATTTCCCCGGCCCGCATACTGGCAACCACTACAACGTGTTCCAGGGAATCCAGACCAGCCCCACCCAGATCACCTGGACGGGCGTGCCGATTGACGCTCCAGGTACTGCGGGTGTCCGTACCATCCGCATCACCAACATTCGCACCAATGCCACTCAGGCGGCTGTAGGATCTTCGTTCCTGCCAACTCAGCTCTTCGCGCAGGTCGCCGTCAACGGTGGTGAAACCCTGATCATCAACAATCCGGTTCAGGTTGTTGCTTCGGTCCAGCCCGGCTTGTTGAGCCCGCCCTCGGTCGTCACCGCTGCGGATTATCAACAGTGCACGAGCGTCAACACATACCTGCTCGGTGCTAGTGGGGGTGTGACAGCGGATCCGATCGATGTGAGCGCCACGGAAGGGTTCCCGGCTTCATTCAAGCCCAGGAACTACGACCAGGTTCTCAACGGGCCTAATATGGAGCCGCCGAGTAGCCCGATTCTCCAGAACGTGCCCGGTTTCCCCTACTACACGGAGTCCGGCCTGGTTGTGAATCCAGATATCGGTGCTCCCGCTCAGCCGAATGATCTCGTAGATACGGTGGTAGGGTTGGAGGGAAAGGGTGGAAACTTCATTGATCCGGTGAGTGGTGCCGTTGGATTGATCGGCTTGGCCTCCCAGGGCACACAGCTCCAGTTCGCCTTCACCAACATCGGCGCCGGCGTGAACCTCTTTGTACCCAACCAGATCACGCTCACCCCAGCACTCGGATACACCTACGCCCCGGGCACCCTTCCCGGATTTGCCCAATTGGTCGGCACCTCCGGCGGCGGCAACAGCGCGCTGACTATCACGGGAACTTCGGCCGTTGCGGTGTATGAGATTTGGTACGCTGATCCCGCAGTCCAGGAAGTGGCTCCGCTCCCGGTGACGGTAGCCTACATCTCCAACACGGCGAATAACCTGCCGGCGACGGGTACTGGAAAGGTGTCAGTGAACTTCAGTCCGCTGTCCACCAATCCGAACGCCTCCAGCAGCGCTCCGATTCCGCGCTTCGTACAGCCCTATCCGGCTGTGAATCTGTATACCATCAATCCTTGCACTTGCGATCTGTTGTTCCCGTTCGTCACCAACCAGGCGGGCTTCGACACAGGCGTCGCAATTGCGAACACTTCGCTTGACCCATTTGGCACCACGCCGCAACAGGGCACCGTCACGCTGTACTACTATGGTGGCACCACGGGTGGTGGCGCAGCTCCGCCGGCTCAGACCACGAACGATGTGCTTCCCGCCGGCCAAGAGCTGATCTTCACGTTGAGCAATGGCGGTAATCTCGGAATCGCGGCCACGCCGGGCTTCCAGGGTTACATCATCAGCATCGCCCAATTCCAGTACTGCCACGCGTTCGCCTTCATCAGCGACGTCGGTGCGCAGAAACTGGCCGAGGGCTATCTGGCCATCAGCCTCGATGTGCCGTTCAATCTGGCCGGAACCGGCGCGGGCGCTGGCAACAGCCGCACGCTGAACTTCGGCGAGAACGACGGCAACTAAGCCAGTCTGAAGTCAGTCAAAAAGGGGGAGCTTCGGCTCCCCCTTTTCTATTTCCCGACCGTCTCCTACGCCCCTCTTCTGCTTACCTTTTGCCTCGATGAAATCTCCTAGTTTGTGATAGGCTATTACTTACCCCGCGTCCAGAAATCCTGTGAGAGGTTCTCCTGCCATGCTCAATCGAGTGCTTGCTTCGTGCGTAGCTTGCTTGCTCTTCGCGCCGGCGGCCCTGCAAGCCCAGATCAACCCGTCCGTCTTCGTGCTTCCCGGGGCGAACGCCAGTTCGCCGCTGGTGACTGCCTTCGGGATCAGCCCGCTCAGCCGGGTAACTGCGTTTCAATCGGGAACCGGATCGTATCTGCTCTTCGCCAAGCCGGATAACAGCCGAATCTATGTGGTAGCGACCTCGGTCAGCCAGAGCGTGACCTCGGTCGACAACACGTTCCAAACTCCCCACAACATTCTGGCTCTCTCACAGCCCGTCACCGCGGCGGCCATGACGCCGGACGGTACGCGTCTCGCCGTGGCCGACGGCGGCAGTGTCCATATCATCGACACCACGAGCGACACCGACATCCTTTCCAATGGCATCAGTGTCGGCAACGGCGTGAAAGTCTTCGATGTGGCAGTCAGTCTCGACGGGACCAGGTTCTTCACCCTTGGAACAACGCCAAGCGGAAGCCAGCTCAATGCGATCGACGTGGCCTCCACCACGGTAGTCGGGACACTCGCCATTCCGGGCACAGCCACCGCGGTGGCGGTCGGGCCCAACGACCTCGTTTATGTCAGCACGCAAGGCTTGGTCGACGAAGTGGACCCCAATACGCTCAAGGTGACACCCGGAGGATCGATCTCGATGAGCGCTACGCCGGGTCGCTTGGTATTCACTCCCGACGGGCAGTACGCTCTGACGCCCAATCAAACGCCCTCCAATGGCCCCGCAGCACTGCTCATTGCATTGGCGAACCATGCCGTCGTGAATACGGTTCCCTCCTTCGGAATCACACTGACCAGTTTCCAAGTGATCGGCACGAACCGGATTCTTGGATACTCGAATCAGAGTGAGGACCTCTACCTCTTCACCATTCAAAGCAGCAGCAACATTCAGCTATCGAACGTCAATATTCCGAACAGTACGTCCTCGGCCACCACGGCCTTCACGGTTTCCAACGAAGTGCCTGCGGGAACGATCTCATCCGTGAAGTCTGTGTTCGCCATCAACTCCGGAATCTTATATCAGCTCGATCCCACGTCATTTACAGCCAAGGGACAGTTGCCCTTGACCGACGCCACCAACGGCGGCGGGGTGGCATACGCCGCCAGCGCGGTAACTGCCGGCACGCCCACTACCGTTTTGCAATACGGAGGCGGCCAGACCGTGGCCACCAACAGCAACTCCCGGCCGATCGTGGTGCAGGTGCTTGACTCGCTCAACCGTCCTTTGGCTGGAGCCAACGTTACGTTCTCCACTACTTCGAAGACATCCACGCTTTCTTCCACCACCGTTATCACCCAGGACAATGGCTACGCCATCACCTATCTCAATGCCGGCTCCGTCACGGGTCCCGTGCAGGTGAATGCTACGGCCGGAGCAAAAACGGTTGGGTTTACTCTCAACGTCGGAGCTTCCTCTGGCGGAAGCGTTGGCAGCATCAGTATCGTGGCGGGGCAGGGCGAGGTTTTTGAAGGCGGAGACAGTACTCTGGATCCTGGCGGCACGTCTCTGTCGGTCCTGGTAAAGGACGCCAACGGAGCACCTCTTCCGGGAGCGCCCGTCACATTCCGTGTAGCCCAGGGAACCGGCACAGTGTTTAACAGCTCGGGCGGCGGGGCATCAGTTACTGTGGAGAGCGACGGGAATGGCATCGCATCCTGCGATTATTCCTCCACTTTGGTCACGGACCAAGTCAACCAATACTCCCAATCACAGGTCAGCGCCAGCGCGCCTGGCACCACGAGCGTCACATTTTATCTAACCGCCCTCATCCGGTCTGGCGGCATTGGTCTGACGCTTCTGGTGCGTCAGAATCAGCCGATGCCCGGGGAAGAGGTCACCGGGGCAGCCGGCAGCATCGTGCCCGGCGCGGTGCAAATCCAGGTGGCTTCTCTCTCGGGTGTGCCGATCCCCAACATCTCTGCGACGTTGTCCAGCGGCGGCCTGGATCCAACACGGTTTCCGAGCGCCACGTGCAACGATCCAACTGGAAAAGGCGTGCTATCCAACGCCAACGGCGTTATCAGTTGCGACATCCTGCTTGGGCCAGTCATTGGAACGGCGACTGTGCAGGCCGTCGTCGGCGACAAGGCCACATTGCCTGCGTTCACCATAAAGGTGACGCCGGGCGCGCCGGGCATTGTCAACATTCTTCAGGGCAACAACCAGTCCGGTATGCCGGGCCAAACGCTGCCGCTGGCGCTGAAGGTTCATGTCACGGATTCGTCAGGTAACACGCTGGCGGGTCAAGCCATCCACTGGCAGGTGATGCCGGCGGGCAGCGTCACGCTGACCAATGTGATCACTGTCACGGATTTCAGTGGCAATGCCTCAGCAACCGTGACTCTGGGAAGCGCCGCCGGCGCCTTCCAGGTACAAGCGACCGCGGGCAGCGCATCCGCCACATTCAATGTGAGTGCGACGGTGCCATCCTCCGGGATTGCGTCCATTTCCGGCGACGGTCAGACTGCCGTCGTCAACACTGCCTTTGCCGCGCCTTTGGTTGTGAAGGTGGTTGACGCGAGTAACAACGGGGTTCAGGGTGTTCAGGTCAACTTCCAAGTCGCCTCCGGCACCGCCACTTTGGGGACCCCTACCGCCACCACAGACGCCAGCGGACAAGCCTCCACCACGGTCCAAGCCGGTTCCACTCCGGGCACAATCACCGTGACCGCTACTTCGAACAGCTTTAGCGTGACCTTCACGCTCACCGCGCGGCCACCGGGCCCAACAAACCTCGCGATCGTGAATGGCGCCAGCTTCGACAAGAACACCGGCATTTCACCCGGTGGTATTGCGATCATCACGGGCACCGGAATTCTTCCTGGCGTTCAAGGACTAATCCAGGCCAACAACATCGTAGGGCCCTTGCCCACCATGCTGCCTGCTACCAATGGCGCCAGCGTGGCCTTCGGGGATTCGCTCATCCTCGCACCCATCTACTACGTTATGAATTCCAATGGGGCCGAGCAGATCGCTGTCCAGGTGCCGTTTGAGATTACTCCAGGAACGCTAACCATCACTGTAACAGCGGCCGGAGGGGGATCGGCCACGCTTACTGCGACCGTACAACCCTTTGCTCCCGGAGTCTTCGAGACGCAAGTCGGCAATCAGTCCTTCGCGGTCGCGCTCCGGTCCGATGGAAGCTTCGTGACTTCCACGAACCCCGCCCAGCGCGGCGAAGACATCACGGTTTACGTAACCGGACTCGGCGCCGTAAGTCCTGCGGCCCCCACCGGCGCCGCCGGAATCCCGGGAGGATCACAGGCCGTCCAGGCCCCCATGATCGTTGGACTGAACAACTCTGGCGCACCGCTGGTTTCGGCCGTTTACGCTCCAGGAATGGTAGGGGTCTATGCCGTGACTCTACACGTGCCAGAAGGCACAACTCCTGGGCCCGCGCAGCCTTTGGGCATGATCGTCTTTGATCCGAGCAACAACAACAAAGCCTACTTCGGCCAAGCCGTCTATCTGCCGATTCAGTAGCCCGCAAGCACGGGGCAGGTTTAGGCCTGCCCCCCCAGCATCAGACCAAAATTGAACCGGGCGGAGGATTGTTGGGATCGTAGCTAGGCAGGCCTGGGAAGTTTACGCCCGGTGCTACCGGAATTGATGGTTGTAGCCCGGAAGGAACCCAAGTGTACCCGTAGGATTGCCGGAGCTGTGTCGTCGTTTGTGGAGACCAGCCCCACACCATGATGGGAACGTCAATGGTGTAGCCTTCCGACGCTAGTTCTCTTGCAACCGCGGTCCGCTGTGTCTCGTTGGTAATGGTGCGCAGTTGCTGCACGGCGGCCGGCTGGGCCGCCCAATATGCATCGTCCGGGTCGGTGGTGGTTGTAGTAGTGCTTTGCAAGGCTGTGGCCTTCGCCGGGGTCGAGCTTGCGGTCGTGGAAGGTTCCGCAGCCGTGCCCGTGCCAGAATTTTGACTCGCGGCGTCCGTTTGGCTCGGCAGACCGTTGACAGTCACCTGGACCGAGCTGGGATCGATACCAAGTTCGGTGAGTGCTTGCGACACGGCGGCCGACAGCTCGCTTTCAAATGATTGAGAACCAATGGCCGGGGCACTGGCGCTCCTCGAAGTTACCGGAGGGACCCTGCTCGAGTCGGCCAGCTTCACGGAAAGATTGATCATGCGGTCTTCGACCTCCGCGAAAGCTATCGCAACGCGGTGGCCAAATCGCCGGACTTATTGTTTGGACGCAGGTGCCGGCTGGTCCTTCTGCGTGCCGTCGAATACCACCTTCAACGGAAATTGTTGCCCGGTGGGGATTACATCCAGGTGCACAATGGGCGCAATCGCGATCTTTTTGGAGGTTTCAGGACCCTGCGGATGAAATTGGAACGCGAGCGTGGTCTCCTCGTTGGCGTTCAATTGGATCTTGCCTAGGGTGATCTTCAATCCAGGTACGTCCGTTTTTTCCAGTTGGAGGTGGATCGATCCGGGCATCTTGTTGCTCACGTGGATGACGTCCTCGGAGTCCTGGTCGGTGCGTAGATGCACGACCTCTTTGTCGACGCTTACCTTTGCGAGTATGGCCTTCGCCTCGCTCTTCACGTCGTTCGGGAGAACAGACACACTCGACGGATCTTTTCCGTCAGGCACGGCAATAAAGCCGGAGGGCGAGAATGGACTGGGCACGAATTTGGGTTTGACGAAATGCCAATACCATTGGCCATCGATGACCTTCCAGCTGGAGGTGATTGGAAACGAGGCAAGCGTTGACTGTCCCTCAAAATTCCAGTAGCTCTTACAGCTTTCTACCACGGTGGCCTCGGTGAACTTGTCCGAATAGCGGACCTTGATGATCTCGCAGGATTTGTATTTTTGCTTGCTGGCCTCCAGGAAAGCGTCCTGGGAATCGTCTGCCACCATCGCGTAGGCGTCGCGAAACTTGCCGGCCATTTGCGCTTCATAGAACTGGTTGACACGGGAGCGCAGGGCTTCATCGATGGGCGGCGGCGCTTTGTCAAACAGCTCCGAGTTGGCTTGGCCGAAGGCCGCTAAGGCGGCAAAAAGCAACAGGCAAGAGACGCTGGAGCACTTCATGATTCAGATCCGACTAATTACTATGGTAACCCGATCCTGTCCCGTTTCGTCTGGCGGGGCGACTTCCGTATCCTGGTAAAGGCGGGCCATCTTGCCGTAACGAGGAAGCCTGGGTTGAAGCTCCAACACGAAAGCGACTGGCGCCGGATTGTCATTGAGAGCGTGTACCCCGAGATCGACGGCGGACGGTTCCCGATCAAGCGCATCGTGGGAGACATGGTCGAGGTGGAGGCCGACGTCTTCTCTGACGGCCATGATCAGATTGCCTGTTATCTGCTGTATCGCCCCGAAAGCAGCGAGTGGAGCGAGACGCCCATGCGGCGGCTCGGAAACGACCGGTGGCGCGGAAGCTTCCAGGCCGGCTCGATTGGCCGCTATCGCTACACGATCGAAGGTTGGGTCGACCATTTTCGCACCTGGCAGAGCGACCTGATCAAGCGGCTGGGAGCGGGGCAGGATGTGAAGGTCGAGCTGCTCCGGGGGGCCGAGTTTGCCGAAGAAGCGGCCGCGCGAGCTTCCGGTGAGGACGCTCAGCGCCTTGCGGACCTGGCGCGTCTCTTGCGCGATAAAGCCGATAAGGCATTGCGTCGGGCCGCTGCGACCGGGCCGGAATTCGCCGAGCTGATGGACCGCTATCCGGACCGGCGGCGCGCTGGGCGATACGACAAGGAACTTGTGGTCGTGGTAGACCGCGCCAAAGCACGATTCTCTACCTGGTACGAAGTGTTCCCGCGCTCTTGTTCGCCGGAGCCCGGCCGCCATGGCACGTTGTGCGACTGCGAAGGCTGGCTGCCTTACATCGCCGCGATGAATTTCGACGTCTTGTATCTTCCTCCCGTCCATCCCATCGGACGAAGCTATCGGAAGGGCAAGAACAACACTCTGACGGCTCAGCCGGAAGACGTGGGCAGTCCCTGGGCGATCGGATCCGAAGAAGGCGGACACAAAAGCATTCACCCGCAGCTCGGCACGCTGGCGGATCTTCGCAGCCTCATTGAGAAAGCGCGCGGATTCGGGCTGGAAATTGCGATGGACATCGCCTTCCAGTGCACCCCGGATCATCCTTACGTGCGCGAGCATCCTGAGTGGTTCCGCCGGCGTCCCGACGGCACCGTCCAGTACGCGGAGAATCCGCCCAAGAAGTATCAGGACATCTATCCGCTCGATTTTGAAACCGAAGATTGGCGCGCGTTGTGGGAGGAGCTGAAGAGCATTTTTCTTTTCTGGATCGCGCAAGGCGTGAACATCTTCCGCGTGGACAATCCGCACACCAAGCCGTTCGCCTTTTGGGAGTGGGTCATCGGCTCGGTCAAGCAAGAATACCCGGACGTAATCTTTCTGGCCGAAGCCTTCACGCGTCCCCGCGTCATGGAGCGGCTGGCCAAGGCCGGATTCTCGCAGTCTTATACTTACTTTGCCTGGCGCAACTCGAAAACTGAGCTGACCACATATTTTCGGGATCTGACGGGAGGCGCGGTCCGCGAGTACCTGCGGCCCAATCTCTGGCCGAACACGCCTGACATTTTGCCGGAGTATCTGCAAGTCGGCGGCCGGCCGGCGTTCATGACCCGCCTTGCACTTGCCGCCACGCTCGGGGCGAACTATGGCATCTACGGGCCGGCCTTCGAGCTCTGCGAAAACACGCCGCGCGAACCAGGCAGCGAGGAGTATCTGAACTCCGAAAAATACGAAATCAAGCATCGCGATCTGAATTCCGAGTGGAGCTTGAAAGACTTCATCAGCCGCATCAATCTGATTCGCCGCGAAAATCCGGCGCTGCAGAGCGATTCGAACCTCTGGTTCCACGAGTCCGAGAACCCGATGCTCGTGTGCTACAGCAAGTCCACCGCCGACCTGTCCAATCTGGTCGTGGTGGTGGTGAATCTGGATTCCTTCCATACACAGGCAGGATGGGTGACCATCGACGCGCAGGCCCTGGGCCTGCCCGCGACCCAGGCATTTCAAGCGCACGATCTTCTGAGCGGTGCGCGCTATCTCTGGCAGGGGCCGCGCAACTACATCGAGCTGGATCCGCAGAGTTCGCCCGCGCATATTCTGCGCATCCGCAAGCGGATGCACTCGGAGCGCGATTTCGACTACTATCTATGACCACTTCCGCGCCGTTCATCAGCGATTTCGATCTGCACTTGCTCGCCGAGGGGAACCACTTCCGCAACTGGGAGAAGTTGGGAGCGCATCTTACCAAGTCCGCGGGCGTCTCCGGCGTGCACTTCGCTGTTTGGGCGCCCAACGCCGCGCGTGTGGCGGTCATGGGCGATTTCAATCAATGGAATCCCGAATCGCATCCCTTGCAGGCGCGGTCGGAAACGGGCATCTGGGAATGCTTTGTTGCTGGCATCGGCGCCGGCTCGCTCTACAAATACCGGATCGTTTCGCGCTTCAACAGTTTTCAGATCGACAAAGCCGACCCTTATGGATTCGGCGCGGAATTGCGCCCGCAAACCGCCTCGAAGGTCTGCGATCTGGACACCTATTCTTGGGGTGACGGCGGATGGATGCACCATCGGGCGCAGACACAGTCGCTCCAGTCCCCCGTCTCGATCTACGAAGTGCATCTCGGCTCCTGGATGCGGGTTCCCGAGGAAGGCAACCGCTGGCTCACTTATCGCGAGGTGGCCGCGAAGCTGGCCGACTACGTCCACGCCATGGGCTACACGCACGTGGAACTGCTGCCCGTCACCGAGCACCCTTTCGACGGCTCCTGGGGATACCAAACTATCGGCTACTTCGCTCCCACCAGTCGTTTCGGCTCGCCCCTGGACTTCATGTATTTCGTGGATTATCTGCACCAGCACGGCATCGGCGTGATTCTGGACTGGGTCCCCGCGCACTTCCCGCGGGACGGGCACGGCCTCGGCTATTTCGACGGAACGCACCTCTATGAACACGCCGATCCCCGGCAGGGCGAGCAGCCGGACTGGGACACCTTCATCTTCAACTTCGGCCGCACCGAAGTGCGCAACTTCTTGATCGGCAACGCACTGTTCTGGTTCGAGAAGTATCACGTGGACGGTTTGCGGGTGGATGCCGTCGCTTCCATGCTGTATCTCGACTACGGGCGGAAAGAAGGCCAATGGATCCCCAACCGCTTCGGCGGACGCGAGAACCTGGAGGCCGTGGACTTCCTGCGGCAGTTGAACGAGCACGTCTACGCGGCCTTTCCCGGCGCGATGATGATCGCCGAGGAGTCCACGGCATGGCCCATGGTTTCCCGCCCCGTCTATTTGGGTGGCCTCGGGTTTGGCCTCAAATGGAATATGGGCTGGATGCACGACATCCTGGACTACATGTCGACGGATCCGGTGTTCCGCAGCTATCAACACAACCGCATCACCTTCAGCCTGATGTACGCTTTCACGGAGAACTTCCTGCTGCCGTTCTCCCACGATGAGGTGGTCTACGGGAAAGGCTCGATGATCCGCAAGATGCCCGGCGACGATTGGCAGAAGTTCGCCAATCTGCGCCTGCTGTACGGCTACATGTTCGGGCATCCTGGCAAGAAACTGCAGTTCATGGGGGATGAGTTTGGCCAGTGGAACGAGTGGAACCACGACACTAGTCTGGACTGGCATCTGCTCCAATATCCGTTCCATTCCGGCCTGCAGCGCTGGGTGCGCGACTTGAACACGCTGTATCGCGGCTCGCCGGCTCTCTTCGAGCTCGATTTCGAGCCGGCCGGCTTCGAATGGATCGATTGCAACGACAGCCAGCGCAGCGTGCTCAGCTTCCTGCGCCGCAGCCGGGATGGGCGTAGCGTGCTTCTGTTCGTCTGTAACTTCACGCCGGTTCCGCGCCCAAACTATCGCGTGGGCTCGCCGGCGGGCGGCTATTGGAAAGAAGTACTCAACTCGGATGCGCCGCTATATGGCGGCAGCGGACAGGGGAACATCGGTGGGGTTGCGGCCAGTCCGCTGGCGGCTCACGGACGCCCTCATTCACTGAGCATCACACTTCCGCCGCTGGCCGTGGTGGTGTTCCAGCCGGAGGCGGCTTCGTGATCAGGGAAGCGCGGGAGGTTCTGGTTTGGTGAAACAGCCCGGCAGCGCTCGCAATCCGGTGTGGTACAAGGATGCCGTAATCTATGAGCTGCACGTCAAGGCGTTCTTCGATAGCAACAACGACGGCATCGGGGACTTTCCCGGACTGCTTCAGAAGCTGGACTATCTGCAGGAACTCGGCGTCACCTGCCTGTGGCTGCTGCCTTTCTTTCCCTCGCCACTGCGCGACGATGGCTACGACATCAGCGACTACTTGAGCATCCATCCGTCCTACGGAACCATGGCGGATTTTCAAACCTTCCTCGCCGCCGCCCACGATCGTGGAATGCAGGTGATGGTGGAGCTGGTAGTCAATCATACTTCCGACCAGCATCCCTGGTTCCAAGCCGCACGCCGGGCTCCACCCGGTTCACCCGAACGGGATTACTACGTTTGGAGCGATAACGATCAGAAGTACGGCAATGCCCGCATCATCTTCACGGACACCGAAAAGTCCAACTGGACCTGGGATCCGGTAGCGCAGGCCTATTATTGGCACCGCTTCTTTTCGCACCAGCCCGACGTGAACTACGACAATCCGGTGGTGCTGGAAGAAGTGCTCAAGATTATGCGCTACTGGCTGGATTTGGGAGTCGACGGGCTGCGTCTGGATGCGATCCCCTACCTGGTGGAACGGGACGGCACCAGTTGTGAGAATTTGCCGGAAACCCACGCCGTTCTGAAGAAGATTCGCAGTGCCATGGATTCAGGCTACGAGGACCGCATGATCCTTGCCGAAGCGAATCAATGGCCCACCGATGTCCGCGCATATTTCGCCGAGGGCGACGAGTGCCACATGGCTTTCCACTTCCCGCTGATGCCGCGCATCTTCATGGCGCTCCGGCTGGAGGACCGGCTGCCCATCGTGGAAATCATGGGCCAGACCCCCGAGATCCCCGAGAATTGCCAATGGGGACTGTTCCTTCGCAACCATGACGAACTGACGCTGGAGATGGTCAACGACGAGGAACGCGACTACATGTATCTGGCTTACAGCGCGGACCCTCGCATGCGCGTCAACGTAGGAATCCGGCGAAGGCTGGCCCCACTGATGGAAAACAACCGCCGGCGCATCGAGTTGTTGAACAGCCTGCTGTTCTCCTTTCCGGGGACGCCCATCCTTTACTACGGCGACGAAATCGGGATGGGTGACAATATCTATCTCGGCGACCGCAACGGGGTGCGGACGCCCATGCAATGGAGCGCCGACCGCAACGGCGGCTTCTCGCGCGCCAACCCGGCCCGGCTCTTCAGTCCGGTGGTCATGGATCCCGTGTATGGTTACGAGGCGGTGAACGTGGAAGCGCAGCAAGGCGACCCGTCCTCCCTGCTGAGCTGGATGCGAAACCTGATCGCTTTGCGCAAGCTGTTCCGCGTCTTTGGCAGGGGGTCCATCGAGTTCCTCCACCCGGCGAACCGCAAGGTCCTGGCCTACGTGCGGCGCAACGAGGGCGAACAGGTGCTCTGCGTCGCCAATCTCTCGCGGTTCGCACAGCCGGTGGAGCTGAATCTGGAGCAGTTCGAAGGCATGCGCCCCGTGGAGATGCTCGGCTATGTCGAGTTTCCCTTGATCGGCAAGCAACCCTACCCGCTGACGCTCGGACCGTACGGGTTCCTGTGGTTCGAGTTGCAGCTGACGCCCGAGCAAGCTGAAATTCAGGCCGAGGAGGCCTCGCCGACTTACGCCACCGTTGCGATTCTAGGCGGCTGGGGGCCTGTTTTCAATGGCCCTCAATGGACCAGCCTGCAGCGTGTGCTTCCCGACTACCTGCAGAAGCAACGCTGGTTTGGCGGCAAATCGCGGCGGATCAGCCAAACGTCCCTCGTGGACTGGGCCGAACTCGCCGGAGCCCATTCGGCCTTGCTTTTGTTGGAAACGAACTACGAAGACCAGGGCTCGGATTTATACCTGCTTTGCCTGGCCGCCGCGTTTAGCAGCGCGGCTGGCGCTATTCGATCCAGTGCGCCTGCGGCGGTCCTTTGCCCGGCGGTTTCCGCAGAAGACGACGGTGTGGTCTACGATGCGCTTCTGGACGACGAGACGTGCCTGGCATTGCTGGCTGCGATCAGCGAAGGCCGTGAGATTCCCAGCGCCAAGGGGTTGATTCGGGGTGTTCCGGCCGGCTGGTTTGCCCAGCTTCATTCCGAAGCAACGCCTGCTCCGCGTCGTAGTTCGGCCGAACAGAGCAATTCATCCATTATTCTTGGCGACCGGCTCATCCTGAAACTGTTTCGCCGCCTGGAGCCGGGCCCCAATCCCGATTGCGAAATCGGCAGGTTCCTGACCGAGAAGACGGACTTTAATCGCATTCCGCCGTTTGCCGGCATGATCGAATACGTCCGGCCGGGAGCCGAACCGGCGGTTCTCGCCATGTTGCAGGGCTTGGTCGCCAACGAAGGCGATGGCTGGAAGTGGAATCAGGAAGAATTGGCCCGCTACTACGAAGAGCACGCCCGGCTTCCGTTTGAAGGCGATGAGAAATTATCCAGTCGGCCGTGCTTTGAGATGTCGGAATCCGAGCCGAGTGAGCTTGCGCGGGAGCATCTGGGCATCGGCCTGGATTCGGCGGCGATCCTGGGCCGGCGCACCGCGGAGATGCACCTGGCTCTCGCCAGTGCGAAAGACGATCCGGCCTTCACACCGGAGCCGCTTTCCGCGGATGGCCTGCGTGCGCTGGCGGCCGACTTCCGCGCTCACGCGGTCCGCGTGCTGGACCTCCTGAAGGACAATCTGTCGCGGCTTTCCGATGAGCTGGTGGAGCAAGGCGGGCTGCTACTGGGCCGCCGCCGGGATCTCCTGCATTGCTTTCACACTGTGGGAGAGCTGGAAAATGGGGGGCTGCGAACGCGCATCCACGGCGACTATCATTTGGGGCAGGTTTTGCGCGTCAAGCAGGATTACGTCATCCTGGATTTTGAAGGCGAACCGGCGCGTTCTCTTGCGGAGCGCCGTTTCAAGCAGTCGCCGCTCAAGGACGTTGCTGGAATGCTTCGTTCGTTCAGCTATGCGGCGCACGTCGGACTGGCGGCTTACGTGGCCAGGCATCCCGACGATTTCGACCGGCTGCTGCCTTGGGCTCAGCTGTGGGAATTCTCGGCTATGGCCGAGTTCCTGCGTGCCTACCGGTCGGCGGCTGCTGGCACGCCCTTCTTGCCGGCCAAGCGCGAGGACTTTCGCGCGCTGCTCGAAGCGTATGTACTGGACAAGGCTCTTTACGAGCTGCGGTATGAACTGAACAATCGTCCGGCGTGGGTGAGGATCCCCGCGTCCGGTATCTTGTCTTTGTTGCCTTAGGAGGGCTGGAGCGCGCAACGAACGAAATGGCCGAACTGGACACGATCGCACCGGAAGCGAGAGACCAAGTCGAGAGCATCGGCGCTGCGGACCTGATGATCGCGCTGCCGGCTTGCGGCGGCCCGGAGGAGCTTGAAAATGTCGTGGACGGGTTGCGTTCGGCGCCCGTGCTCTTCCAAAACCGGAAAATAGTAGTAGCCTCTCCTCCGTCTGGAATCCAAGGGTTCCATCCAAACGGTAGTCAGCCGATTCCCAACTCCGGGGTGCAACTGCTCTCCTACCCGTTCGTGGAGCGGATCGATGGCCAAACCGAATCCGACGATCTTCGCTCGCTGTTCCTGATTTGCCAGAAACTCGGCGCCCGGGCTTGCGTGGTGCAATGCTCGCGAGTGGACGCAGCGACGGTAGGCAATCTGAAGGCGCTGGTGGAACCGATTCTCGAGCAGGCATACGACCTGGCGGTGCCTTACTACGCGCGCCGCAAATTCGATGGTCTCATCAACAGCGCCATCGTCTACCCGCTTACGCGCGCCCTCTATGGAAAGCGCATTCATTACCCGATGGCGATGGACCAGGCCTATTCAGCCAAACTGGTGGACTGGTGTCTAAGACTTTCGGGCGGCTCGGGCGGATCTTCGCCGCTGGCTTGGATGACCGTCAACGCCGTCTGTGCCGGCCTTCAGGTCTGCCAGGCAAGCCTTGGCCCGCCACCGCCACCACCCAAAGACTCGCCGGATCTGAGCACGGTTCTGGCGGGAGTGCTCGACTCGCTGTTCCTTGACATGAATAGCAACGCGATGTTCTGGCAGCGCGCGCGGGCATCGCAGATGGTTCCCACATTTGGCGCGGTTCAGCCCGCGCCGCAGGAAAGCCCCACCGTGGACGTTCGAAAGATGATCGAAGCGTTTCAATTGGGATGCCGCGACCTGACCGAAATCTGGGCCGCTTTGCTGTCGCCGGCAACCATGATCGAGCTCAGAAAGCTGGCCAAAACGCCGTCCGAACAATTCCGGCTGTCCGACCAGCTGTGGGCTCGCCTGATCTATGATTTTGCCCTCGGCCATCGGCAGCGAGTGATGAACCGCGACCATTTGCTCCGTGCCATGACCCCGGCATACCTGGGCTGGGTGGCATCTTACGCCCTGGAAGTGCAGGACTCCGGCACGCGCCACGTGGAGGAACGGCTGGAGCGTCTCTGTCTGGCCTTCGAAGCCGAGAAACCTTATTTGCTGTCGCGCTGGAGATGGCCGGACCGCTTCAACCCCTAGCGGTCTTGAAGAAAGGAGTGGATGATGTGGAACCAAGTTGAAATTGCTCTCAACGAGTCCGCACGGCGCATCATTACCGGAGTTGTGAATCTTCTGCCGGGATTCGTCGCCCTGATCGTCGCTCTTCTGGTCTCAGCGATTGTTGCAGTCGTTGTGGGATTTCTGCTGCGGCGTTCCCTGCGCGGCATCGATTTCGACGCCCGTGCCGCCCGCTGGGGCCTGGGTGGGGTGGCCCAATTTTCGCCCTCCAAAAGTCCGACTGTGCTGGTGGTTCGATTCGTCTCCTGGTGCATCGTCCTGGTAGGATTTCTGATCGGCATCGCTGCGTTCGACGCTACGTTGACCTCGCGCATGGTCCTGCGGCTCTTCGCGTACCTGCCGAATCTGCTAGCCGCGATTCTGCTATTGGTCGGCGGGACGATTGTCGCGCGATTCTTGGCTCGCGGCGTCCTGATCGGCGCCGTTAACATGAACGTTCAGTACGCGCGGCTGCTCAGTTTGGGAGTCAAGTGGCTCGTTCTGGTGCTAACCGCCGCCATGGCGCTCGATCATTTGGGCATCGGCGGAAAGATCGTCGATCTGGCCTTTGCCATCCTGTTTGGCGGAATCGTGCTGGCGCTGGCTTTAGCCGTGGGTCTCGGATCGAAGGACCTGGTCAGCCGGTCCCTGGAGCGCCAAACCAGCAGGGAAGAAGAGAAGGAACCCTTCCACCATCTCTAAACTGTTTGATCGGCGTAATTTGGCTGGGAGGCAGGGACTCGAACCCCGATACGCAGATCCAGAGTCTGCAGTCTTACCATTAGACGACCTCCCAGCGGCAGGTCAATCTCATTCTAGCATCGACCTTTCGGCCCGGTTACTGCCCAACCTCCCCCGGCTTTCGCGCTCCTGATCGCAGACAATGTTACGCAGGAGACCTCTCATGCGGTTTTGCAATCTCGCGAACACTATCCTTGCCGCTTGCCTCACAATTCTGGTGACCTCGGCGTTTGGTCAGATTACCGGCGCGCCGGTAACGTTGGACGGGCGTACTCTTTTCACAGTTCGAACGAGCCTAGGTCCGTTCACCGCCGGCGAACGGGCCGCCGCTACCAGTGCCCGGGTCATGGAGTTGGCAAAGGATCTGACGATTCCCGTGGACGCGGTCGGCGCGGCGCCTTCCGACACCAGCACCGACATCGTAGCGCGGGATCGCGTGCTTCTCACCGTGACGGATGCCGACGCCCGGGCGGCTGGCATATCACGAGCGGCCTTGGCGGCCAATTACGTCGCTGCCATCCGTTCCGCGATCGCTCAGCGAAGAGCTCAGTACAGCTATCGAACGATATTGATCGGTGCGCTGTACACGCTAGTCGCCACGCTCCTGCTGATTCTACTGTTGTGGGGAGTTCGCCGCATTTTCCCCGCGCTGTACAGGAAGCTAGAGGCAAGCAGGGGCACCGCCATCCGCACGGTCTATCTGCAGCGGGCCGAGCTGGTCACGGCGGATCGAATCGTACGAATCCTGGTTCGAGGTCTTCAACTGGTTCGCGCCGTCCTCGTTCTGACGATCTTCTACGTGTACATACCGCTCGTCCTAAGCTTCTTCCCTTGGACCCGCGAATACGCCCCTGCTTGGTTCGGCTACATCGCGAATCCGCTCCGATCGGCGTTCAGCGCTTTAGTCTCCTATCTGCCGAGCTTGGTCGTGGTTGTCGTGGCGGTCCTGATCGCTTATGGTTTTGCCCGGCTTTCTCACTTTCTTTTCGGACAGCTCGAGAAGGGCAACGTTACCTGGCCGGGATTCTATCCGGAGTGGGCGACTCCGACTCACAAGATCGTCCGCTTCCTGATCCTCGCCTTCACATTGGCCGTCGTCTTTCCATATCTGCCCGGCTCGGCGTCACCGGCGTTCCGTGGGATCTCTATCTTCCTGGGCGTCCTCTTTTCTCTGGGGTCGACCTCGGCGGTGGCCAATCTGGTTGCGGGAACGATCCTCACGTATACGCGCGCCTTTCAAATCGGCGACCGTGTAAGAATCGCCGATACGGTCGGCGATGTAGTCGAAAAGACGCTGCTTGCGACGCGTGTGCAGACCATCAAGAACGAAATGGTGACCGTACCGAATGCGATGGTTCTGGGAAGCCACATCACGAATTTCACCTGCTCCCCCGCCGGCGGCCGCAAGCTCATTCTGCATACGACGGTCACAATTGGCTACGACGCGCCGTGGCGAATCGTTCATGATCTGCTGATCGCCGCCGCCCTGCGCACTCCCGGAGTACTCCAGGAACCGAAGCCCTTCGTCTTACAGACCGGTCTCGACGACTTCTACGTGCACTACGAGATCAACGGATACACCGATCAAGCGGCACAGATGGCGGTGATCTACGCCGAACTGCACGAAAACATACAGGATTGCTTCAACGAAGCGGGCGTGGAGATCATGTCCCCGCATTTTTCGTCGCTCCGCGACGGAAACCGCAAGGCGATCCCGGATTCCTACCTGCCGAAGACTTACGCGGCGCCGTCTTTTCGCCTTATGCGGGACCGCGCGGACGCGGCTGCCGGCAGCTAGTCCGGCCGGCCTCGGCGACGGCCAGGGACGCGCTCCAGGTACGCTTTCCAGCGAGCCAGTTCGCCTTCCGAGTCGAAGGCGTTCCATTGCTGGCGAAGCTGTTTGAGCTTGCGTTGCAGGCCCTGCTGCAGCTTGGCCTCGAGCGCCTTGTCGCGGTCGAGTAAAGCCGCTATGGTCCGGTTATCGCTGATGTCTCCGAGCGTGCTCTGCAATCCGCGCAGAGCATGGATATAGCGTTTCAGGCCGGGTCCGTAAACCGGTTGGAACAGCTCCAGCGAGTAGCGGAAACGCTTTGTCGCGATGCGAAAGCGATGCAGTTCCTCGGGAGGCGTCTTGTGATGGAGCGCCTGGCGGCCGGCCTCAAAATACTTCCTGGCCATCTTGGGCAGCACTGTGCGGGCGTTCTCCGCGGCGCTCCGTCCGCTCCGGAGCTTCATCGGCTTTCCAGTAAGAGGCGATTGCGCCACTTCGCGGAAAAATCCCGCGCACTCCAGCGGCGTGCCAGATCGAGAAACTGCCGCTGGTAGTCGGCCCGTTCCTTGCGAAAGCGCGCCAGATGGGCGGTATGCTTCTTCTGGATCAGGAACTCCAAAGCGATATCGCGGTTGCGAATCTGCGATGTCACCTGCATCATGCCCTTGAGACGTTTGCGAATCTTCTTCACCTCCGCCGGGGGCAGAAGATCGGCGAAAATCAGCAAACCCTGCGAAAAACGCCGGATGCTGACGCGAACATCGTGAACTTCATCCGGGCCAGGCATCTGAGCCGCCCGATGCACTTGGAAAGCGAGCCGGGTGAGCAAAAGGTTCATCTGCTCGATGGCGTAATCGCGAATATTGCTTTGGCCGGTCACGATTTGATCCGCGTCAACTGGAGCGAGCTTTGGTAGGTCTCGCGGAACGAATCGGCGACGCGCTCCACAGCCCACATTTCGATATCGGGATCCGGTTCGGCGCCGAGTGCAATCGTGACGGTCCCGTTCCGCAATTGAACTTGCATGTCGCTGACCCGCTGCTCGTGGCTCCGATCCAGACTGTCGGCGATACGCAGCAGCGGCGCCAGGAGCGTGATTGCGCGCCGCGAATCGGGATCGATCGCCTGGAACGGCGAGTGGCGCGGCGTGGGCATCGATTTCCGGTGATACCGGCACAAGAGCGCGATCAGATGGCGCTCGCTATCCGTAAATCCAGCGAGATCCGAGTTCGCCACCAGATAGTAGGAATGCTTGTGATGGCTGGTGTCACTGACGAAGTGCCCGATGTCGTGCAAATAGGCAGCCGCTTCCAGCAGCTTGCCTACGGCCGGAGGCAGGCGGTGCAGAGGTTCGAGGGACTCGAACAGCTGGTGCGCCATTTCGGCGACTTTGCGCGCATGTCCGAGCTGCACTCCATACCTTCGGGCCATCAGCTCGACGGTGCGGCGCTGATCGCGATTCAGCATGCTGCGTTCGCGCCCGACGCCCCGGGACGCCAAATCGGCGATGATGCCATCGCGCACGCCGGCAGCCGAATAGTGCAGCGCGGGCTGTTGGAACATTTCGAGCGCCCGCAGGAAAACGGCTGCGCCGGCCACAATCAGCTCGGCGCGGTTGGGGCCGATGCCCTGAACCTTGCGGCGGCCGGCCAGGTCGAGTGAGCGAATATCGCGGAAGAATCGCCGGATCTGCGCGACGGACGCTTTCAGGCGGTCCGCTTCTTCGCGCCGCGATCGCGCCACGCGATTCACCGCGCATACGATCGCCGCGGCCGTCGCCGAGGTCGCAATCGCGCGATCGAACGGTCCCGCACCAATGCGCCGCACCGGAGCCGCCAGCTTTTCCTCGATGTATTCGTTCATGCGGTGCAATTCGAGCGGCGTGGGCGGATCGGTCTTCAGGAAAACTTCGGTAAGCCGCACGGCTCCCAGCGGCTTGGAAAAGGCCTCCGCAAGCACGCCCTGATCGGCCAGGATAGTTTCGGCGCTGCCGCCGCCGACGTCGATGATCAGAACGCGCTTGCCCGCCTGCGGCCACCGGGCCTGCACTCCCAATTGAATGAGCCGGGCCTCCTCCTGGCCGGAAATGATCTCCACCGGCGTGCCCAGGGATTGTGCGGCGCGCTCCAGAAACTCCTGCGCATTGCTGGCGTCACGGACCGCGCTCGTCGCGACGGCCCGCACCCCAATGACGTCCAGCTTCTGATAAATCCCGGCCATGCGCGCCAGGTTCTGGCACACGAATTCCATGGCATTGGCGGTGATCCGCCCGTCCCGGAAGACGCCCTCACCCAGCCGCGTTACCTGCCGCTCGGCAGCCAGAATCGTCGCAGCCACGCCCGGGCCGGTCTCGGCAGCCTGCATGCGGATGGAGTTGCTGCCGATGTCCACGGCGGCGTAGCGCGGCATACTTCATAGTAACGTGACAATGTTACGGAGCCGCGAAAAGCTTATAATGAACGGTTCACCTCCCCTATGCCCCTTTTGGTGCCGAATCGCCACCGCGGAAAGTTGATTGTGGTCGAGGGCATCGATGGCTCGGGAAAATCCACCCAACTCGCCCTTTTGAGCCAGTGGCTGCGGTCACAATGCATCGCCGTGTCATTCAGCGAATGGAATTCGTCGCCTCTGGTGCGCGACACGACGCGGCGCGGCAAGAAGAAAAACATGTTCACGCCGGTGACGTTCAGCCTGATCCACGCCACCGATTTCGCCGACCGCCTGGAGCGCTACATCGTGCCGCTGCTGAAGGCTGGCGCCGTGGTGTGCGCGGATCGCTATGCTTACACTGCGTTCGCCCGCGATGTGGTCCGCGGCGTGAGCCGCCGTTGGGTCCGCAATCTGTACCGGTTTGCCGTGCGTCCGAATTTGGCGTTCTATTTTCGCGTGCCGCTGGAGGTGGCTATCGGACGCATTCTGGGCGGGCGTAACGCTATCAAGTTTTATGAAGCCGGGATGGATCTGGGCCTGAGCCGCAATATCGAGGAGAGCTTCCGGATTTTCCAGGGACGAATTCTGGACGAGTACGAGGCCATGGTGCAGGAGCTTGGATTTCACGTGATCGACGCGACCGGGTCCATCGAGGAACAGCAGCAGCAGATGCGCGAGATCGTGATGCGGGAGCTGGGCGAGAGCCTGCGCAACGGCATCATGCGCGCGCCGGCGAGGGAGATGGATGTTGCACAAACAGCCGCTCGAATTCTATAGCGAACCCCTGGCGGGCGTGGATCGCGAGGAGCTGCGCGGCAAGCTGATCGTGATCGAAGGCCCGGATTCGGTGGGCCGCTCGACGCAGGTGGCGCGTTTGCGTGCGTGGCTGGAGCATCAGGGGCATGCGGTGCTGGACACGGGTCTGGCGCGCGGAGCGCTGGCGGGGAAGGGAATTCAGCAAGCCAAGGAAGGCAACACGCTGGGTCCCATCACCATGACGCTGTTCTACGCGACAGACTTCGCCGACCGGCTGGAGAACGAGATCATCCCGGCGCTGCGCGCAGGTTTTGTGGTGCTCACGGACCGCTACATTTTTTCGCTGATGGCGCGCGCCATTGCTCGTGGTGAGGACCGGGCGTGGATCGAGCGCGTTGCGAGCTTCGCGCTAGTGCCGCACGCCATTTACTATTTGCGCGCCGACGTGCGCGACCTGGTGGCGCGCGTGGTGCTGGGCCGGGGCGCGTTCGATCATTGGGAAAGCGGCATGGACATGCGCTTCGGCACGGACATGTACGACAGTTTCGTGCGCTACCAATCGCGCGTGATACTGGCGCTGGATCGCATGGCCAAGCGCTACCAGTTCGACATCGTGGACGCATCGAAGCCGCCGGATCAGATTTTCCGGGTGCTGCAGCGCTCGATCGGGAAGCTGTTCTAGAACGCACCGATCGCTGGCAGTTCGTGTTTCCAATAGCGGCTACTTCCAGCGATACTGAGGCCCAGCTATCTGCTGCTGTGCGAAGCCATAAACAGAACGGCCGGCACGAACGCCTGCATCTCACGTTGAAGAAAGAAGCCACGCGCCCTGCCGGCGCCAATCTGCTCCAACAGCAGGCCAAGTTCGACGCCTTCTTAGAAGAGTTCAACAACGAACGGCCGCATGAAGCGCTGGACATGCAATGCCCTGCCGAGGTCTACTCTACTTCCTGCCGCCCTTACCAGGGCATTCAGGAACTCAACTACCCGTTCCACGACAAGACGGTTGTCGTCACCAACTGCGGCCGGCTTTGTCTGTACCGCAAGAAAATCAACCTGAGCATTTGTTTGGCCGGCCAAGCCGTCGGAGTCAAGGAAGTCGACGACGGCATCTGGCTCGTCAGCTTCATGCACTACGATCTCGGTTATATCGATCTGGAGGAGAAAACTTTGCAGCCCCTCAACAATCCCTTTCGGCCAAAAGTGTTACCTATGTCTTAGGTACATTTTGTTACCCATGTCGGCTCCGGGCCGGACACTGATTTCTTGGAGCGGGAGACGGGACTCGAACCCGCGACGTCCAGCTTGGGAAAGTGACCGTAGATTGAAAATAAACGACCAAAGCGTCTACGGCGTCTCATCCAGGTGCAACGAAATCAGCAACTTCCGGAATTCCTCAATCAAATCGCCGCTTAAGTGAGTGAAAGTGGAGTGAGCGTCACGCATCGGCTTCATGCTCCTCGACAGGGCCGTCCTTGATGGGGCCGCGATGCCGACGAAAGAATTCCTCATTCGCTATTTGTGGAATCAGGGAAGTCAGTTGCATCCGGAGGGGTTCCGGGGCCTGTGACATCAGAACCCGCAAGAGCTCACGATTCTGTCCCGTGGGAGGCAAGGCATCAGCCTCCGCGAGTATCCGCTGCCACATCTCCGCAGCCAGGGCGTAGTATTTCTGCCGGAAAGACTCGAATGACGCGTCCCGCTGGAAATCGCTTCTCTGGACGTTGAGAGACACGCGCGCGTGATCCCGCATGTCAATGTCGGCGGCATTCAGTCCGGGCACAGGTACGAGCTTGAACAGCTTCTTTCTGGCACCGGCTTCATTTTCCTTCTCGTCGTCCTTGGCCTTCGATTCGTCTGATTTGTCTTCACGAAACGCCGGGTGTCCGGAAGGCCAACCCACAAGCAGACCATCCTGGGACCAATGAAATGATCCGCGCACTAGTTCCAGGATGGAGGTCGGAACATTGTTGTCGTACTTTTCGGAGGCTGGCGGTTTCTGCCCGTATTTGTACCTGTACACTCCACGGACCTCATCCGTATCCCAGTCTCCCGGCAGATCAAAGCCCACATTAAGGCCTTCGGTCTTATAGGACGGCGTGGTCAGGCAGAGGTCTCCGTCCTCATCGATGATCAACTTGAAGGTTGATTCAACCGCGCAGCCGAGGCGCACGGCTCCCTTCTCGGAAACAGGAAGCAGGAAGCGGAACACGCCGGCAATACCCCTGCCCTCCTCATGCGTGTAGCGAAAGACAAACTCGCGGAATCGGTTCTTCATGGCTTTCAGCGGCTCGTCGTCTATTGGAGGCACGGCGAACGGCCTAGGCTCAATAATCTCCCTGTGGTCTCCGTTGTAGACAATGTCGATAGGCACATCCAGATGAACGGCCACTTCGTAGAGCGCGTAGAACACGCCCGGATGAAAATCCATTTCCGGATGGAATCTCATGCCCGGATGGAACTTCCTCCCGCGAAATCGCCGGTGAAACATAAGGTCGTCGCCGATGAAGTGCATTTTGCGCATCGGCACGGGCACTGAAACAAAGGTCCCTTCCCTCTCCCCTGCCAGCGGGCGCAACACTACGTAACGCCCGGCGGAGTCGAGCTCGACGCGCAAGGCGCGGTCCTTGACCAGGGACTCATTGACATGCGCTGTGTCCACGGTGATTTTGTCAGAGAGCATGAAACATGACATGAGCCCTAGCCCAAAGTGACTGATCGGTTTGAAATCCACTCCCTGACGCCGGAACTCCCCGGATTGGTAATACGAGCTTCCGATGCGAATCAGATATCGCTCGACGATATCCTGACTCATTCCGGCCCCGTTGTCCTCGCATGTAAGGACCGCTGCCATGCCCTCATGGTCGTCCTGGTAAGACAACCCGAAAGTAATCTTGGGCGTGTACGGAATGCCGCGCCTTCTGCTTAGCGCGGCCCGGTGACTGCAAGCGTCGAGGGCATTCTGCAACAGCTCCCGCACAACTACAACCGGGTCTCCCCACAGTTGGGTCCCCATCAGCAGGGACACGATGCGATCGTAATCGAGCTGAAGCTGAAAATCCGTGTAAATATAGGAACCGTCGGACTGAATGTATTCCTTCCGCACCTCCAGCGCGAGATCCAGCCCGTACTTGCGCGTGATCTCCTCAGTATTGTCCCGCGCGATAATACGGCATTCCCGCCGTTCCGCGTCGATATAGTCACACCACTCCCGGAGGCCCTTCTGAATCGCGGGATGCGAGCAGCGCGCCTCGATGCGGATTTCGTCTGGACTGATTTTATAGCCGAGGACGGCCCGGTGTTTAGCCCATTCTTCCGCCGATTTTGCCGAGGCCACCTCCATAGGATTGTCAAGCGCCTGAGTCTTGGTGAGATCCAGCAACAGGAAGTCCAGCAAGGTCGCCGGTGTCCGCTCAGGATCGAGTTCCAGCACATCAGCCAGACGCAGCAGAATGGCGCAGTACTGAAGGTTGACCGGGAACTTTCCGATATACATGTCGCGGCGGTATTGCGGCGCCTTCAGCGCGGACGGATTCTCCCAATGTGATTGGCAGACCAACGCCACCTCTCGTGCGTAATTGACTTCCCCAACCTGGATGCGGTGGAGCGACGCTCCCCTCACTCCATGCCTCTGAATCACGTACTCCGCACCGCGGGCCGCGTGTATTTCTCTGAGGTAATCGGTATAGATGATGTCCTGCAAACAACGCATCTCAAATGCGTCCGCGCCTCTGGGCTGCCCTTCAGCATCCGGAAGCTGTGCTTCGGAGTCGTCAGGCACATCTTCATTTGCGCGTTGCTGCACGCGCCGGACCGCCGCGGCCCATCGCTCGTGCGCAGAGACGAACTCATCATAGGCCGGCGATTGCAGCCAACCGTGGAACTCTGCCTCGCTGGATGCCATGCCAATGTCGTGAAGATACGCGGCAAGGATAAGAACCGACAGTTCGATGGAGTTGAGGTGCTCAAGCGTCGGCTGGGGGATGAGGCGGTGCAGGTTCTGCGCAACGCGGTAGCTGTGCTCGGGATCGTGCAGCGTGTAGAGCGGGAAGTGCCTCGATACCTGCTGAAGGATCGGCCAAGCCTCCTCCACGACGAGGTTGACGCGTGACGATATTTGCGCCGCGTCAAATCCGTCCGTGATCTCGCGCGAGACCAGGAGCCGGAACAGGCTCGTTTCCGTCACTCGATGGGCCGCCATGCGACTTTGGGCCTCCAGCATTCCGGCATGGCTGCCGCCTGGATCGGGCCTCCGAAGCGGCCTACCCATCAACGCGACGTGCCGGAAGATACAGAATAGCGCTAGTCCGGTCAGGGCTTCCAGTCGATGAGGCCTCCACTGGCTTCCACTTGCATTCTGTCCGGGCGACAAAACGACCAGCTTCCGAAAATTTTGGGCCAGCCGACCTAAAGCGAATGAAAGTGGACTGAAGCCCCGCCCTGTTTTTCAGCGCTATGATCAGCTTATGCCAAGCCGTCGGGAGTTCCTGATTGCACTGTCGGCCCCTGCCCTCCTGCAACCTTCACCCCAACGCTACGCCGTAGTCGAAACCTGGGGAGCCGACGGCGAGAACAGCCGGAGACTGATACCCAAAGCGAAATGCGACGAAGGCATACGGCGCTCATTCGCGGCGCTCAGTTCCTCGTGCAGCCTATCGAGAAATCCCGCCGCCATGATTTGAAACGGGAAGCCACGGCGACATTGCGCCGCTCCCGCGCTTCCAGGCACGCACACATGACCAGTTCCGGGATCTCGGCGAGACTCCCGCATCCATACAGGATGCGCTCATTGCCCCAGGTGAGCTGCACCCACCATGAGCCGGTGATCGGTACGAGCTGGAGCATCATCACGACTTCCACCTTCTTGCACCAGTCCCCGGCCGCCGCCAGCACTGCGGCAAGGTCGGTAAAGGCGAACGCCCTCCCCTCTTCCCATCCGAGGCAGAGTGCGCAGAACTCGCGGGCGATCCCGGCGGTGTCCATCGTTCCCCTCCGATCGCACTGTAGCACCGCGCCGAGCTGCGTTTCCTACCAAACGGGCAGCACTCTTTCCTGGTCGCCCTTCCCCGCCATCTCGTCAAGAGTACATCATGCCAACAAGCAATCAAGATTACTTCCGCCATTAACGGGGAGAAATTCGTGTCTCTGGGTGAATAGGTACTGCGATTCAATCGGATGAAAAGTCAGCATGCAAACAAGACATCATGGCAGGAAGAAAACATCTGGAAGATTACAAGACAACAGGCGTGAAAGAAGACAAGCAAACATCACACCAAGTGGACAAGAAGAGGAGACAACATGCATGCAAGGCATAAAGACATCAGGACAGCATGCCACCATCACACCAAGACATCTCATAAGCAAGCCAACAACCGGCCAAGTCAACAAGGTTACTAGCAAATAAGATTGCAAAATCTCTCCCGTTTGGTATGTCTCGAAAAACAGGAGAGGCACATCATGCGCACTATTGCGCTCATCAGTCAGAAGGGTGGCGTAGGGAAGACCACGCTTGCCATTCACCTAGCAACGGCCTTTGTCGCGGCAGGCTACAACACGCTTCTGCTCGATCTTGACCCCCAGGCGTCCGCAGCGGAATGGAAGGATTCCCGCCCGTCTGAGACTCCACCGGTAATGGCAATTCCTCCCGCGCGTCTTTCCAAAGTCATTGAGAGTTCGCAGGGCATTGGCACCGACGTGCTCATTCTGGATACCGCTCCGCATAGCGAGGGGACGGCCCTCGACGCGAGCCGCGCCGCAGACCTGATTCTCGTTCCGTGCCAACCGTCGATCATGGACCTGCGTGCTCTGCGCAAGACGGCAAGCCTACTTGAGCACGCCCGGAAGCCGACCTATGCCGTGCTCAACGGCGTGTCGCCCCATACGACAATCGCTGACGAAGCGGCCAAGGCCATAACAGAGCAGTTCAGGCTTGAGGTTGCGCCCATCCGATTGGGTGACCGCGTGGCGTACAACCGTTGTCTCATCGGGGGGCAGACCGCCCAAGAATTCGAGCCGGAAGGGAAGGCGGCCCAGGAGGTCAACGAATTCTTCCTCTGGGCAAGTAATCTTGTTGGCTTGTCATCTCGTAAGCAGGAAGCGGCATGAGTGGGAACAAGAAGAAGTCGGCAGATTTCCTTGCCGGACTCCGAACCATCGAAGAGCGTGACGCAGTGCGTCGCCATCCGCCGACCGTACAAGCCGCCACGGCATCAACCACGCCAAACCTTCCCGCGTCACTCCAGATTCCGCAGCAACCCAGCCGTAGGGGCAAGGTGGCGATTACTCAATGGGTGGACCCGGCTGTCCGAAAGCAGCTCGCCCGCATGGCTATCGACCTGGACAGCTCCCAGTCCGCGCTTGTCGCTGAGGCGCTGAACTTGCTGTTCGAGAAGTACGGTCAGCCGCCGATAGCCGGGTATATTCAAGACGAAACGCCGATTCTGCAACCCGCCTCGTAAGCGAATCAAGCGTGCTCGACCGCCTGTTGGTCGATGAAAGCTTGAATATCCGTTTCCGAAGCTCCGCCCTGTCGCATCGCTTCAACCGTACGGTCGATTCTTTGCTGCAAGGGGAGGTGGAGTAGGGGAGCAACCGGCTCCGCAATTTCCACCTGTCCACGAAGCCGCGCCATACGGCCGACCTTGCTGCGATTGCGCTCCTCGATGGAGGCCCGAAACTCGTCTCCCGCCTTCCGCCACCACGCCACCGTGATCGAGTCGATGGGAGCACGTGAGTTAAGCCTACCCACTTCGATCCGCACTCCCATGTCGGAGAGCCCATTCACTTCGAGAATGGCCGGGTCGATGACCTTTCGCTGAAAATTGTCCGCGCGCGCATACGTTTCCGGTGGCACGCCCATCAGTTCCCGAAATCGCTCAATCGAAAACGTCTCTATGCTGCGATCCATGTTGGCGCGCAATTGCAGCAGCTCGTAAAGCGCGATTGCGTACTTGCTTGTCATCGAGCAGACGATCTCCGCCTTGATACGTCCCCATCTGCCCGAGGTTTCCAGAATCGGCGCGAGTTTGCGAGGCAGGCCATACCGCAGCGTCGCTCGCTGCGCCAGTTCCTTCGCCGAGACATCGAAGAAGTCGAAGAGGCCGGTAATAACCACACGCTGCTCCGAGCCGGGTTTCCCCTTTTCGGATTCAGCCATGTAAACGACATTGACTTTGACGGACATGAGCCGGTTCAGGCTATCTCTCAGCCTGTCGCTACTTTCATGTTTTGAGAATGATTGACGAATCGCGCTGAGCGGGATTTCCCATTCGGCATTGGGGTCTAGCAGGCGACCGCTATCGTGGGCGTGCTGGTAAAGAAGATTGAGAATTGCACGGTCACTCGCTTCAAGCGCATGAGTACCGGTCATCTCAATTAGCTCACCCGGTTTCGGAAAGCCATGGTAGTTAGTCTTTTGCTCAACGGTCAGGCTCATGGATCAGGACGAATACACTACCCCTACTGCAAGTCAAGTAGTGATAGGAGACGCTTTGCCCGTTTGGTAGGAGACGTTGATCACGTTTCAGCTGCTTGGATGATCGCCGCCCATTTGGTAGGAGACGTCGGCCACGGCGCGACGCTCTTTAGCTGCGTGGATGGCCGCCGCCCATTTGGTAGGAGATCGCATGCCGCCCGTTTGGTAGGGAACACCGTTGCCCGTTTGGTAGGGGATGACCTCGCAGTCAACGCGTTTGCCCAGGCATCTGGGCTTGTCCTGCCCGCTTAGTAGGGGATGTCCGCCCGTTCGGTAGTAAATCGTCTGCCCGTTTGGTAGGTTCAATCCGCCCGTTTGGTAGCAATGGAGGCAGTTAACATGCTGTTTCGCATATTTTTTTCCAACCCTGAATATGAAGTTAAAGAGAAATTGAACTTTCCGCTGTGGACAGGTCGGGATCGTCTCCTACCCGGAAGCTCAAGCCCATACCAGGGCTTTCGCTTCCCAAGGAAGGGGTCTCTGTAGGCCGACCCCTTCCTCTGCACCATCCCGGCCTTTAAGCGGCTATCCAGATATGAATTGGCGATTGCCTTGCCCGGCGCATCCTCCTATGGTTGTGCATCCGTATCACCATGAGAGAAGCACGGGGGCGGGATGGTTTCGGGCAGGACCGAAGGCAGCGCGGCCACTTTGATGCTCGACGCCTTTGAAAGCGTCGGGGCGGTGAGCTTCGACGTGACGTTTACGACCCGCGCCGGAAAGAAGGTCCGGTTCGAAAAGCAGGTGCCCGCCGAAAGGCTGCAGCGCACCCTGCCTTTTGAAATCAGCGGGGCCGCGGCGCACGGACACAATGTGATTGTCCGGCCGCATGCCCGCCACGCCCTGCTGATCCAGCTCGACGATCTGGACGCCCCGGCGATTCAGAAGGTGAAGCCCGCGGCGTTCCTGGGGCTGGAGACCAGCCCCGGCAACTACCAGGCCTGGGTGGCGGTGCCGTCGGCAGAGGCCGACAAGGACTTCGCGCGAAGGCTCAGGAAAGGGGCGGGGGCGGACGATACGGCGAGCGGCGCGACCCGCGTCGCCGGCAGTGTCAATTTCAAGGAGAAGTACTGGCCGGACTTCCCGCTGGTGAAGATCGCGCACAGCGCGCCGGGCCTGATGACGAACACCGCGCACCTGGAGGCGCTGGGGCTCGTGGCGGCGCCGGAGGAACCGCGCGCGGGGCACGTCGTGAGCGTCACGACCCTCGGCAACCGCAAATGGCCCAGCTATGCGCGCTGCGTCGAAGGGGCGCCGGAGAACCGCGACAAGACGGGGCCGGACATTTCACGGGCGGATTTTACCTGGTGCATGACGGCGCTCACCTGGGGCTGGGGTGTCGAAGACGTGGCCTCCAAACTCATGCAGGAAAGCGCGAAGGCGCGGGAGAACGGCGAGCGCTACGCGCTCATGACGGCGCAGAACGCCGCCGCCGCGGTCGAGCGCAACCGGCAGCGCAGCCGGGCCTGAAGCGAAGGGCAGGGGCCTTTCAGAAATCCCGATACATGGCCCGCGCGCACCGGCTGCACAGATCGTCTTCCATCCAGTAGGGCATCGTTTTGAGCGGGCCGGTCCATTGCCACAGCTCCACATCGGTCAGGCCGCATTCCCGGCAGGACTGATCCTCGTTCATGACGCCGGTGAAGCGCAGCGCCCCGTTGCCGGCCGTCAGCTCGCAGGCGCGCTGCCAGACTTCGTATAGTCCGAAAAACGTCCCGCCGATACGCTCCGCGCGCTCTCGGAACGCCGCGAAGTCGCGGGCAAGCTTCGCCGCCACGACAGGTCCGAGCACCCCAGCGCAGTCATGGAAGCGGATCAGCTCGACAAACGGCGACGGCGGGGGAGGGGGCCTGCGCCACACAGCCCGCCAGCCCTCGTACCCTGCCAGGCGCGCGAGCGTGTGGCGCCACTGTCCATAGGCGCGCGTCGAGCCGGCATGGAATTCCTCATAGTGCGCGTAGGCGTAGATCGCGCCCTGCTCCAGGCCCCCGGTGCGGCCGGGAAAATCCTCCTCCGTGGACTCGACGACATCCGCGAGCCAGTACCGCCGCAGGTCCTTCGGATAGCCGTTTACGTCCGTCTCGACGCCATGGGCCTTTACCAGTCCCGCATAGACGCGCACCTCAAGTCCCATGCCGATCCGATTGTAGATCGATGTGGGAACGGCCGGCACGGCGCAGGCGGGGGAGAGGATGCCGATATTGCCCCACAGGTAGCTTGACGCGGTTGCGCGCAAACTGTACAGTTCGGATAATTGAACTGGAGACTTCCTATGCAGCCCACCGGCAAAGACGAGAGTATTGTGGTTTCGGCGCTGAAAGCCCGCACCGGCTTCGGCAAGTTGCTGCGCCGGGTGGAAGACGAGCAGCGCTCCCTCGTCATCGAGAAGCGCGGCACGCCGAGGGCCGTACTGCTCAGCATCCGCGACTATGTGAAGCTTGCCGCGCCCGAACCGCAAGTGCTCCGCGCGATTGGTGAGGAATCGCAGCGCAAGGGCACAGATGAGCTTACCTCCCGGCAGATTGACCAGATCATCAAGGCGACGCGGGCACAGAAGCGCAAGCGCGGATGATTCCGCTCCGTCTTGTTATCGACACCAACATCCTCGTCTCGGCGGCCATCAAGCCGGACGGGCTGCAGCGGACCGTTCTGCTGCTTGCGACCACCAAGCCGGCGACCCTCTACGTTTCCGAAGGCATTCTCGACGAGTACCGCGAGGTCCTGGCGCGGCCCGAGCTGAAGATTCGCAAGGGTCTTCGCCAGCAATTCCTCCAGCTCATCCGAGGCAAGTCCCATTCCGTCAAACCCTCGCGCGCGCTCCTGGTGACGAAGGACCCGGACGACAACAAGTTTCTGGAATGCGCGGACGCCGCCCGTGCCGATTACCTCGTGACCGGCAACCAGCGGCATTTCCCGAGGTTCTGGAAAAAGACCAAGGTGATCACGTCACGCGAGTTCCTCGACATCGTGGCACCCCACCTGATTCCATAACGCAGGCAAGATGAACCCGTCTATGCCAACCAAGAATAAATCTGGACGGAACCGCCGTACACCGCGGAAATGTCTCGACGTACAGTCATGGCGGAGACCGACCGAAGGAGAGACATTAGCGTGGCTGGAAAGCAAGAAGCCCGGTTCGAGGAAACGCGCGAAACCATCACTGCTCATGGTCCGTCAGCATTTATCGCCTGTTGACGTGTATTGCTACCTTAAGGCCAGGTTCGGTGAACCCAACGGTTTCCAAAACTGGCTCCGGGGGGACACGAGCGACAATTGGGTTCATTGGGACTACTACTTGAAAGCAGGCGATCAGGATGTGTACCTCTGCGGAATGTCCCGCGAAATTCACGTCGTGCTGTCAGAGAAGATGACGGATGAAGACTGGCGCGACCTGGTGCTTGCGGTGAAAGCAGACTACGGGCGCGTCGGCAAGGAAAAGAGCGCCGTTCTCAAATCGCTGGAGCATTGGGTGACCTTTCCGAACAAGTTCGTTGAGGTTGCAGACATCTGCGCGGAGCTGCATTCCGAGATTGTGGACAACATGGGAGGGTATCAGGCCTACAAGACGCCGTCATATCGAAATAAGAAGACGTCGGCGCAGGGCGCGAAGCTGGCTGAGCAGCTCACAACGCGATCCTCAAGACTCCATAAGCATTGTCTTGAATTGTCACTGCTCACGCCGGTCCTGGCGGAGGCCTTCATCAACATGATTGTCCTGATCCTCTGCAAGCAGGAGATTCGCCGCAACAAGCGTCAGTTTGACGACTTCATCCGGTCACAGATCGATGTCAAGCTGTTCGACTTGTCCTATAAATGCGAGGGCTTCGCCAAGCAGATTGATCAGCACTCGGAAGAGTTCAAGAATTTCAAGAGGGTGATGGATAAGCGAAACAATGCCATCCACGGGAATTGCGACCCCGAGAGGGAAAAGATCGAAAGCGTCTATTTCGAAGGCAAACGTCCCCTGTTTGTAGAACCGGGGGATCACATCGGTAAGCTCCTTGAAATCCTGGAACGCCAACATGAACCGGGTACCGTCATAAAGGACTACGAGGATACGCACGCGTTCCTGTTGCATATCCTAAGCTGTTTGAAGCCTGGGCAGGCCGACCCTGTACAGGCTATTCTGGAAGCCCGCTTTCCGGGGTACGATGTCAATCGCAAGATTACAGGCTGCCTTTTCCCAGACCATGTTGCAATAGGGCACGGACCAGGCACGAAGTACGACGACGAGCTATCCGTCTCTTGGAAGCTGTGACCCCCTTTAGTGGCTCTTGGAGGGTACCCACCGAGCTTGATGCGCATCTCTTCGGCCACCTGAGAATGACCGACAGCGAACTAGCAATCAATCCGAATCAAAAATCGGAGTCTGCGCGGAAAGCCGCGAGATTCGCTGCTGAATTAGCGCGGCCTGTTCCAGCGACTCTGCGCCGAAAACCTCCCCCGATATGACCTTCTGCGCGGAGGAGAGTATCTTTGCTTCGAGATTCCGCTGCAGCCAGGTTACTTTTCCAAATTGCGTCTGATCAAAAACCTGCAATTCCTGCTTGTTCAGAATAGCTTCGACGAGGCTTCTCGTGCCTTTGTCCTTGTGCCATTCGATCTTTTCCGCATCCGTGCGGCCGAGGTGCAGGAGGAAAAGGATGCGAAGGAGGATCGCCTGATAGCAAAAGAAGACTGACCACACATATTCACCGATATAGGGTCGTACCTCTTCGACGCCATGTGCGGAAAGTGCCGCGATCTTCTGCTCGGAGAGATCAGCAGTTAGCGCCTGGAACGTGGGATGATCCTTCGCGCCTCGATATTCGTCTACCGTCAGGACATCGATGAAAGTCAAGACCGGAGGCAATGCCGCGCGCAATTGCAGGACAGAGTTCCACAGTCGGTCCACTGCACCGAGCTTTCGTTCCATCGACGCTTTCTGTCCTTCCGCGAAAGCGTTGTGAGCCGCGGCGTGGAAGGCCGCCTCGCGCGCAACAGCGGTCTTAATGTCCAGAACGGACAATTCCTGCAGAGTTTTCAGTTCTGTCTTGAAGGTCTCCAGCTTCCGATCGTACTCATGCTGGATACTGGTTCTCAGCCGAGTGGTGAGCCATTCCTTGAACAACCACATCAGCAGGCCCGATGCGGCCGCACCCGAAGCAGCGGAAAGAAGGAGGTCAATGGTCGTCATACGCGTATCCTGCGGTTCTTCTGCTAGGTTCCGCCATCAGTCACGGCTCCTACGGTGTCCGGAGGCGTTGCACGATCGGTTCGCCACATTGCGCATAGTGCCGGCTGTTCCAGGTGAAAATCACCTCTGCCCGCGCCTTGAGCGCGCAATGCGCCAGCATCGCGTCATAGATGCTGCCGCCCACGATACCCCGAGTTGCCGAGGCTTCGAGCGCATCGGCATACTCATCGCCGTCCAGCCCGATGATCGTGAGCCTTTCGCGTATGCTTCCGATAAAGAGCATGGCCTGCTCGCTGCTGATGCGATGCTTGCCCGGCATGCGCGTGAGCGTCGAGTAGACTTCGGCCAGGCTATGCGCTGCGCAGCAGCCAGTCATTCTGTCGAATTGTATGAACAGATCGATGCTTGGCTTATGGTGGACGTGATCGCCGTAGAATACCGGCACGAGGACCGAGGTATCGAAGAACCCCTTCATTCGGCCTTGCCGAGATTCGCCATATCGCGCTCTTCCCGGATCTGCTGCAGCAACTCATCGGTGGCTGAGGCGGGCAGGGGCTCCCCGGAGCGAAATACCCAGACGCCATGCTCCTTTGTGAGCGGACCAGTGCCACGGACCGGGCGAAGGGTGATCTGCTCGCCGGTATGTTCCATTTCCAGAGCGTCGCCAGGCTCCAGGTGCAATTCTTCCCGCAAGGGTTTTGGAATCACGACGCGGCCCGCTTTATCGATGACTAGTCGGGTGCTCATTCTGGTACAATACTGTGGGTCGAACCATCAGTCAATACCATTGTAGGCGATGCGAGGCGGTAGGCCCTTGGCCTGGCATCCGGAACGGAGGAATTGGCTTGCTCGACGGCACCCGGTTTTGTACGGCTGTAGACATTCGCGTAGAATTCTCAAGGAGGCGGCTTCGATGGCATATTCCGCAGAAATAAGCCGGAACAACCCCACACTTTTTGTCTTCTTAATCGATCAATCGGGCTCCATGGCCGACGGAGTACCCGATTCCGAGCAGCCAGATCGCAGGAAAGCGGACGCCTTGTCGTTGGCGATCAACCGGCTCCTTCAGAACCTGGTTATCCGTTGCGCGAAAGAGGAGGGGGTACGCGACTATTTCAGCGTGAGTGTCATCGGCTATGGCAATCGCGTCGGCCCGGCTTTCAGTGGGCCACTCGCCGGTCGCGAGATCGTCCCCATCGGCGATGTCGGCAACATGCCGGCGCGCGTCGAGCAGAAGGTGAAGAAGACGGACGACGGCGCAGGCGGCATTATGGAGCAGACTATCCGCCTCCCGATCTGGTTCGATCCCGTGGCGGATGGAGGGACGCCTATGTGCAACGCCCTGGCGCAGGCACAGGGCGTAGTTCAGCGATGGCTTTCCCAGCATCCCGACTGCTTTCCTCCTGTCGTGATCCATATCACCGATGGTGAGTCCACGGACGGTGACCCGTCCGCAGCGATGAAATCCCTCACGTCCCTGTCTTCCTCTGATGGCGCCGTGCTGCTCTTCAACGTCCATGTTTCGAGCGACGGTACGGCAAAACCGGTGGCGTTTCCCGAATCCGCAGCCGGACTGCCTAATCAATATGCAACGCTGCTGTTTGAAGGTGCGAGCCCGCTGACGTACAACATGCGCGCCGTAGCCAACTCACAGCACGGCATGAACCTCTCCGATGGCGCGCGCGGGTACGTATTCAACGCCGATATGGTCTTGGTGATTCAGGCCCTCGATATCGGCACGCGTCCCAGCAATCTCCGTTAGCCATTCAAGTCGATGGAAGGGGTGTACATCGACGTATTCCACACCCAGAAAGCCGGCAACGCCGCTTCGGAATACGAGGACGCTTTCTGGTCACCAGAGCCGACGACAAGGCTACCGGGAGACGCCCTGCGCGTGGCTATCGCTGATGGCGCGACCGACGCCGTATTCAGCGGGCTGTGGGCGCGGCTGCTGGTAAAGGCATATGGTAAACGCCGGATGACCGGCGAGACGGCCGACGCTCATTTGGCAAAGGCGGCACAGGTCTGGGGGAGAGCAGTGGCAGGCCACCCGCTGCCGTGGTACGCGGAAGAGAAGGCGCGCAAGGGAGCTTACGCAGCGCTTGTCGGGCTTGAGCTTCACCGTGGGGACGATGGAGCTAGCGGTACTTGGTCGGCCCTCGCGTGCGGCGATTCCTGTTTTTTTCATCTGCGCTCCGATACGGTTATCAAGAGTTTCCCCATCACGCGCTCGGAAGAGTTTTCAAATGCCCCTCTGCTGCTAGGCAGCCATGTCCGCACGCGCGGCTTGGAAGGCGTGCGAACGGAAACAGGGGACTGGCAGGAAGGAGATTGTTTCTACCTGATGAGCGACGCGCTTGCCTCGTGGTTTCTCACGCGGTGCGAGGCTGGCGACGTTCCATGGCAAGCCTTAAGGGATGTCACGCTTGCCAAAGACCCTCCTTTCGAGGAGTGGATTGCATCGTTGCGCACGAAACGGACGATTAAGAATGACGACTGTACCTTGATCGGCGTCACTTGCGAGCACTGCTAATAGGCGACTTATGGCGTGGCCCAGCGATCAGGATTACAACGAGGCGATTCAAAATCCCCGCATCGCTTTTGCAGACCCGGAACTCCAGACCGGCCAGGTCGAGCTCAACGCCATGGGGATTCCGAAGGCGCGCTCCGGCAACTTCGCCACCGTCTACAAAATCAATGTGAACGGAGCTGCACATGCGGTGCGCTGCTTTCGCTACGACAATCCTGAGCATACTATCCGCTATCCTGCAATCGCCTCGCACCTCACACAGAATGCCTTGGCTTACATGGTGTCCTTCCGCTATATGTCGCAGGGCATTCGCGTAGGTTCTTCCTGGTATCCGTTCGTCAGAATGCGCTGGGTTGACGGCGACAGCCTGGTCTCCTACGTCGAGAAGAATCTGTCCTCCCCTGCGGCCCTTCGGGATCTCGCGGCCGCTTGGGCGCAAATGCTCTCCGACCTGCGTCAGGCCAAGATCGCGCACGGAGATCTCCAGCACGGCAACGTACTGGTCGTGCAAGGAAAGCTACGGCTTGTCGATTACGACGGCATGTATGTCCCCGCCTTGGAAGGCAGTCGCGGGATCGAACTGGGACATCGAAACTACCAGCATCCGCAGCGCACCGAACTGGACTTCGGCGCGTACCTGGATAACTTTTCCGCGTGGCTGATCTATGCCTCCCTGATGGCCGTGGCCGCTCAACCGGCGTTGTGGGGACAGCTCAAGGGCGGCGATGAATGTCTGCTGTTCCGCAAGCAGGATTTCGATGCTCCTGAACGCTCGGCGGCGTTCCGTGCTCTAAAGGCGTTACCCGATGCGCAGGTGCGTGCGCTCGCCGACCGGATTGAGTATTTTCTCTGGTTGCCGCCCGACCAGGTGCCCGCCATAAGCGAGCAGGAGATCGCAGCACGACCAGTGGCCAGCGGCGTCGCTTCACCGTCATCGGCGCAGGGCTGGATTCAGGATTACATCAAGCAGTTTTCGGTAGAAGCGGCCAACGAGTTTCCAGTCATTGAGGCCGGAGATCAAAGCTGGCTGCAGGATCATGTCGAGCTGAAGGCCGATATTGGCTCCTTCAGCAACAAAGTGAGCACGGATAGGTATATCGCGCTCGGCGCACTGCTGACAGCCTGGACATTGTGCGCGTGGTTCTCCCTGTTCCATGCGGCCTTGCTCGCGTCCGTCATTTGGGCCACCGGCACCGCCGCAGCGTCGCTGGCGACGGTGGCCATCTGGCGATTACGCTACCGGGCGGAGCCCGTCTACCGGACAATCACCGCGTTGCGATCCGATCTGTCAACGGAAACGAAGGCGCGCGGGGACGCCAACGGTGCCTTCGAGGAGCTTAAGTCCAAGCGGTTGCGTCGGCGCGCGACCTTCACCGAGGACGGATCACGTCTTCAGAAGCGCGAGGAGGGTTTGCAAGCGGATGAGGCCAAGCGGCTGCGCGAGATCGATGCCTCTCTGCAAAACGGGCTGCAGCAGATTACCAACCGCATGCGGACGGCAGCGACAGATGAGGGGGCTGAAAAGCGCAAATTGGCCGAGTCCCTGGGAGGAGAGGTTTCCCGCCTTTCCCGTGCTCTCACCGGCCTGCCGGATCAGGAGCGCCAGGAAATGGCTCGTCTTGATGCCGATATCGGAGCCATGGTCGCCTCATTCGCATCGCAACTCCAGCAGGTCACGGCACGGCGGGACGGAGAGCTTCGCACGGCGCTGAAGGAGTATCAGGACCAAATCGTCAACGGCCATCTTCAGAGAATACGGCTCTCGGACGCGAGTATTCCCGGCATCGGACCGCAGCTCAAGCAGCGTCTTGCGGTGGCGGGCTTTGTTTCTGCGGGCGACATCGGCACGCGGTACTCCAATGTTCCGGGTATCGGCCAAAAGAAGTGGGCCGCACTCCACGCATGGCGGCAGCAGTTGGATGGACCCATCCGTGCCCGCGAAGCGCCGAAGTCCTTGCCGACCCACAAAAGCGCCGCCATCGAGCAGCGTCACGAGGCGCAGCTCCGGCAGCTCCAGCAAAGCCTGACACAAGAGCAATCGCGCCTTGCCGCCGCACAGCAGAACGTCAAGACGCGAATACTCGACCAGAAGCGAACTTTAGAACAGCAAAAAACAGCAGCGGAAAACAGTCTCCGGCAGCAGACAGCCTCAATCGAAAAGAAATACAGCGATCAACGCAAGCAAATCGTGAACGATGAACAATCGCTCCGGTTCCGGCACCGGCAGTCCACGGAAGACTGCCGCACCCAGTTTCGCGCCGCAGCCGGTCAATTAGCCCAGGAGGGAGACCAAATCAAAAAGGACTACAGGGCGAATCTGGACCAGATGAATGCTGAGATAGAAACGGCGGCCAAGCTTGTCCGTGACATCTCGTGGCGGCGAAACCAGGCCGAGCGGAAGTATCTGGCCTATGGCGCGCTAAGTTTTCGGAACTACACGCTACGCGTGTTCAGGAGGTCATGAGATGCCTTGGAGATTCCGGAAGATCGTCCGGCTCGGGCCCTTGCGCGGATGGCTCTCCCGCACCGGTATCGGCTATAGCTGGGGCTTTCCCGGCTTCCGGATCGGGGTAGCCGCCGACGGGAGGCGGTATTTCTCTATCGGGTTTCCTGGCACGGGCCTGTACTTCTATAAGTTCTTCCGCAGGTCCTCAAAAGGAAGGGCGCCCGTAGCACCGCCTAGTCCAGGCTCGGCTCTGCGGCCACCAACACCACACCCTCCACTTCCGTCACCCTCGACGCCGACTCAGGCGACGTCCGGCCCGTCACAGGCTTCACAGCAGCCCTGGTGGAAGCAGAAAAACCTGCCTTGAGAGTACCTGGGTGCACCCATATCCGTCCAATTCTGAGCAGGTTGCACCGTGCACCGCCACGGTGTATTGTGGTGCAATGCCGCGTGCGCAGACAAAGCCTGTAAAGAACAAAGTGGGAGGAAAACTGGGCTCCCAGCCACGCGCCTCCGTCACATTCCCGCCGGATCTGTACGCGACTATTGAGGGGCTCGCCAAGAAAAAGAAGGTATCCATAGCGTGGATTGTGCGCGACGCGGTCGAAAAATACGTAACGGACCAATGGCCGCTGCTAGCGCCACTTAAGGGAGATTAGCAACATTGCAATGAGCGCCACTCCCTACAGGGTCTTCGTCTCGCATGGCAGCGACGACCGATGGATAGCCGGGCAGATCGCCAGACGCCTCGGCGAACTCGGTGCGGAAACATTTCTGGACGAGACCAACATTCCCAAGGGCGCTAATTTCAGGCAGATTATTCACAGAGAGATTGCATTGAGCAATGAAGTTGTCGCTCTGTTTACACCATGGTCGGCGAAGCGATCATGGGTGTGGATCGAGATGGGTGCCGCATGGGGTCAGAGCAAGCCAGTTGTTGCTGTGTTTCACGGAATGGGCCTAGACGATCTCGATCAGAACGGTCAAGGCAAGGGGATGCTTGAGGACATCAACACACTAAAACTTAACGATATCGAGCAGTATCTGGCAGAAGTTGCGACGCGCGTGAACGGAGCCAACCATGCGTAATGTGTTCATTTCATACGCTCACTCCGATATGGATCAGGCACGCCGCCTGGTGAGCGCGCTGCGGACCAGTAATGTCACGGGGTGGATGGACAGCGCTGATATAGCGGCGGGTGAAGCAATCTCATCCGCGGTGCGCGACGCGTTAAGGCAGTCCACCGCAGTAATCGTCCTTCTGTCTCCGCGTGCGCTTCAGAGCGAATGGGTACAGTTTGAGATCGGGGCGGCCGAGGCATTGAATAAGCGGATTATTCCGGTGATAGTGTCAGGTGATCAGATCGAGGAGCAACTCCCTGAGATTTTGAGGAATCGTTCTTGGATAGATGCGCGCCACCGTTCCAGCGATGACGTTGTCCGGGAGGTAACGCGCGCGGTGGAATCGATCCCCGATTAAAGTCAACCAGCGATTGTAATTGCATCGCCGCTGGCTACAATGAACGCGTTTTGCGAGCGGAAAGATGATCTGAAGGGTACGTAAAGGGAAGGAGGCAAAATCATGGCCGACGAAATCAAGAACGTGTTTATCAGCCACGTCCATGAAGATGACAACGGTCTTGCAAAGTTCAAGGACCTGGTAGGGAAGGGCGGTCTTGCCATACGCGACTCGTCAATCAACAAAACCAACCCGAATGACGCTAAGAGTCCAGAGTACATAAAATCGCAAATCCTTGCCCCGCAGATCCAATGGGCGAGCACGCTCGTGGTTTACGTTACGTCTAAAACAAAAGATAGCGAATGGGTCAACTGGGAGATTGAGTATGCCGCCAAGCTTGGGAAAAGGATCGTCGGCGTATATGCCCACGGAGAAAATGAGTGCGAACTTCCGGAAGCATTGAAGGATCTCGCAGACGATATTCGGGGATGGCAGAGTGACGGAATCATCGACGCCATCACCGGCAAATTGAACGAGTGGCGCCTCCCGTCGGGCGAGCTTCGCCCGCCTCGTCCCATCAAGCGATTCGGCTGCTAAGCGCATGCGGCTGCACTCATACGTGGTCAGGCGTGATTTCGGGTTCGCCCCCAACCCGTTCTACGGAATCTGCACCCTGGCTACGTGCAAACCAAAAATACGGGCCGTCGCGAAGATCGGCGACTGGGTGATGGGGACGGGGTCAAAGACGAACGGACGCGAGAAACATGTCGTATACGCAATGCGCGTGACCGGAGCGATGACGTTCGAGCAATACTGGGCAGATCCCAGGTTTCGACAAAAGAAGCCCAACCTGCGAGGGAGCAAGAAACAGGCCTTCGGCGACAATATCTACTCCCGGAACCCAGGCTCCGGCCAATGGTGCCAGCTCGACTCGCACCATAGCATGAAGGACGGGAGTCCAAATCCGGAGAACGTAGAGGCCGACACTGGCACGGACCGTATCTTGTTCAGCGATGATTTCGTGTATTGGGGAGGCTCAGGCCCCAAGCTGCCACCGGCCTTGCTGAGTTGGGGCCCGCAACACGAGAACGTCTGCGCGGTCTTCGGGCACAAGAACCGATTTCCTCAAGCAATGGTGGATGACGTGATCAACTGGATTCGGTCCCGCAACGAGTCCGGCTATTGCGGGGCGCCGCTGGACTGGAAGAAAACCGCATGACGAAGGATACTCACCGCTCCATACTGCTCGCCGACTATATCAGCCAGGTCGAGCCTACCGATCGCCTGCCGAACGAAGACTTGCAGCCGGTGCTCCTCGGCCTTTTCGGCGAAGTGGGCAGCATCATGGCGACGGCGAAGAAATTTCATCGTGAGAAGGAAGCTTATGCTGGATACCGCCACGCCGTGGAAGAGGAGTTCGGCGACGCGCTGTGGTACTTCACTGCGCTGTGCCGCCGACTTGGCATCCGTATGGACGAGGTGCTGTCAGACGCGGCAACCGGGAACGACTACTCCACGCTGATCGCGGCCAACGATCTTATCGACGGGCCGATTTCGCGAATCGCCACGCCGCTCGCGGTCCCCGAGCTTGATCCCGCCCTGCTGGCTCTCGGAGAAGCGACATCGAACCTTTTCGCCCTTCGGCAGTCCACCGGAGAAAGCAAGGCGCGGCTAACCGCTTTCGCCAAATCCTACCTGGAGGCGCTCAAGGCGGCCCGTGTGACTTTCGCGGAAGTTGTGCGCATGAATATCGCCAAGACCAGGGGGCGTTTCGCACCGCCTGATCTCGCCGCGCTGCCGACATTCGACGACAAGTTCCAGGAGGATCAGCGCCTACCTCAAAAGTTTAAAATCACAATCGATCAACGGAACAACGTCGCCCGCAGTTATCTGCGTTGGAACGGCGTGTTTATAGGCGATCCCCTTACAGACAACATCCGGGACCCAGACGGCTACCGGTTTCACGATGTGTTTCATTTCGCGCACGCGGCGATTTTGCACTGGTCTCCGACCTTTCGCGCGCTTATCAAGCACAAGCGAAAGGATGATCCCAAAGTGGATGAGGCTGAGGATGGTGGACGCGCAGTTGTCGTCGAGGAGGGGCTGACCGCCTGGATATTCTCGCGCGCCAAGGGAATGAACTTCTTCGAGGGGCAGAACAGCATTTCATTTGACCTTTTGAAGACCGTACAGCAGTTTGTCGCAGGGTACGAGGTGGAAGCCTGTCCGTTGAGCCTTTGGGAGATCGCCATTCTCAGGGGCTACGACGTGTTCCGGCAGATAAAGAAGAACAGCGGAGGCATTGTCGTTTGTGATCGCTCTGCCCGCACGGTGGAGTATGAACCGCTTGGAGGAGGCGACAAATGACGCCAGCCCAGTTTGTGACTTCTCTCAAGGGCCTGAAATTTGAAAATACCTTCAATCCGTATTCGCATCGGTGCGAGGTTCATGATGTCGAGGACGCTCCTGAACGCCGGTCCAGAGCGTTGCTCTATATGCTGGAGGCTGCCGCCAATTCTGAGATTGACGCCGTGTGGATTGGCAGGGATCTGGGGTACAGGGGAGGGCGCCGCACCGGGCTTGCGTTGACGGATGATGTTCACCTCAGTGTCCACGCCACCCGTTGGAATGTCTCGGTGGAGCGCGCAACTTCGGGCTCCGTTGTCGCGGAGCGCACCGCGGCGGTGATTTGGAGTATGCTCGCATCCGTGACAGCGCAAGTCTTTCTCTGGAATGTCTTCCCGCTTCATCCCCACGAGCCCGGCAGTCCATTCACCAACAGGGCGCACCGGCCCGTTGAACGCGCGGCCGGAGAGGAGGTACTGGCGGAGCTGATAGCGATGCTGCGCCCGCGCCGGTTGGTTGCCATCGGCAACGACGCCACGAAATCGGCTATGAAGATCGCCGGAATCGGCCCAGTCGTGCAGGTGCGACACCCGAGCTACGGCGGACAGCGGGATTTCATTCAGCAAGTGGCCTGTGTCTATGACATAACCATTGAGACTAAACAGTTGACGTTGCTATAACCATGCCGGCAGCCGCCCCATTACAGATTCTGTTGTTTCGACACCCCGACGATGTCGATGTGACGCGGGATGAGAATGCATATGAGAATGCCGTAGTACGCGCCTTTCAGGGTGGGAAGGAGGCGGGAGAGTATCTGGCGACCGGGGAAGACCTCGGAATTCAACTGGAACTCTTTTCCGATACGCCGCCGCAGGCGGCTCCCGAGACGTTGGATGCCTTCTGCCACACGCTTGTGGTGGTGTTTGCCGATCAGGCTCTCCTTTCAAAAAGTCCGGCGGCTCTATGGGACTGGCTCGTAAGTTGCTGGACGCATTCGGACGCCTCCAACGGACGGCATCTCATGCTCGTTGTAGCGATGGACGAGCGCCAAGGTCGCGCCTTCATAGCCAAACGCCCTGAATTGGAGCCAATACAACTACTCCAGGTCCATAGTCTCGGCGAGCATGCGATTCGGCCCGCGATGCTGGCATTGCGCATTCTCCATGAATGCAGAGTCCTTCTGGCGACCGCGTTGCCGAACACCGACGCCCACCGGCCTGGGTATCTCCGGCTCTTTATCAGCCATGCGAAAAGGGATGGCCTTCCACTGGCGCGTGCCCTGAAACATCAGATCGAATCTACCGGTTGGCTGGAGGATTTTTACGATGTAGACGACCTTCCCGCTGGCCGCAACTGGCAACGAGAACTGGAGCGCGGAGTGGGATCGTCCCTCATCATCATGTTGCGAACGGAAGCATATGACGGGCGGCACTGGTGCCGGCAGGAAGTGCTCTGGGCCGATGAATACGCCACTCCGGCCGTGCTTGTCGATGCGCGCACAAACCTCAATCACCCGGCCGGAATATTGCCGTTCGAGCGAGTTCCCACGGTCCGCATACCGGATGGAAACTTGTTGAGAATTCTCTTTCTGGCTCTTCGGGAAGGGCTGCGCTTTCTTCACTTCGCCCGTCGCGTTGAGGAAATGAAGCAAAGTGGTACGATTGCTGATCCCACTGAGCTGCGCGTCTTTTCTTTTCCGCCAAGCATGTCTGCGATTCTTCGTGCCTGCCGCGTCTTGACTGCGTCCACCGCACCCGCCACAACGCCGCGATGGATTCTATATCCGGACCCAACGTTGCGTTCGGGCTTGTACGAAGCCGCCGATGCGCTCGTCCAGACGTACGCACCGGCTGGAACGCGCCTCCTTACGCCAGACACGCTCGCCGCAATGGGAGGTAAACCATGAGCACGGCAACTCGCCCCCTTGCGGGCTTGGTAGTAAATCTGTCGATTTCCCAGAGCGATGACACGTTGAAGCATGGTTATCCCACATGGCAGGTAAACAGGGTTACCTTGCAGTTTGTGGCGGCCCTATTTGGTCAGGGAGTGAGTGTTGTCTTTGGTCACGACTGGCGCGAAGACGGCGTCATGGAGGCAGTGCATGGTTTCGCCCTTCAGATGCAGCCGCCGGTGCCGCTCACGGCAGACGCGGCGGGGGCCGAAGGCCAGCCGATTATGCGCAACCTGCTTCCCTGGCCGGACGCGCCACGCCTCACCCAAGAGGAACAAGAGCAGTTGAGCACGACGCTCAAGGTGGAATCCGCCGATCTGCCAGAGGGACTACGGCAATTCGATGCGGCGGCGCGTGCGGCGGGCCCTACCGATCCACGGTATACATATCTCCGCGCTCGCGGATTGACCTTCCTTCGTCACAGGCTAACCGATCTGTGCCATGCCAGACTCTGCATCGGCGGTCCTCGCTCAGGCTCTCAGGGTCGTTATCCAGGGCTTGTAGAAGAGGCTCTGCTTGCGTTCCAGCACAACAAGCCACTTTATCTGGCGAGTCTTTTGGGAGGGGCAAGTGAACAGATTGTTGCCGCAGTCGAAGGAAGAGAGATGCCTGCTGACTTCTGTCCACCAGCAGAGATCGTACAACTGTATCGACAGCCGCCAGTAGCCGAGGACAATGCCGACCTAAACTCCGATCGAACAATTGACCGTGACGCCGTTTGGCGTGAATTTTCAGAGGCGGGGAGCGCTCGGATCGCCCAGAACAATGGTCTTTCTGCGGACGAAAACCACGAGCTACTGCGGACGCCCGTTGTCGAACGCGCTATAGAACTGGTCTTAATCGGTCTATCCCGCATCCGACAAGCGCAAGGAGCATGAGAGCGCATGGCATCCAATGTATTTGTAAGTTTCGATCACGACGACCAACGCCAAGTCGGCGGTTTCAAATCGTTGAGGAACAATCCTAATCATCCGCTCGACTTCCAGGATCATTCCTTGAAAGATGCCGTGCGCGACCGAAGCGGCAGACCGATCAAGTATCCACCCTCGGACACCAGGTCGAAGCCGGTGCGAGACGCGATATTAACGAAGTTCGACCGTGCGTCCAAACTCGTCGTCCTGATCGGAGACGACACGCATGCCAGTGAATGGGTGGATTGGGAGATCAACGCGTTTTATGCGCTTAAACAACCACTCTCGAAGGAGAATACCTGGAAGCGAATCCGCGGGATGACGCTGAAGGGATCGGAACAGGCGACCATACCGAGCGCGCTTTATAACGGTCGCTCTACCCAGTGGCTGGGATGGGACCCTGAGGCGCTGGACAAGTGGCTAGACCTTGCTGTGTAAAGTATTCACTGCGACCGCCATCGCGCCTTCGGCGATGTTGAGCACTACCCGGAACAACTTACTAATGAGGAGAACATTGTATGGCAGGGATAAATCGAACGCTGCAGGAGAATCGAGTTCTTGCCAAGTCACATGAGTCCGCCAGCGAGCCGTGCATTTTTCTCTCCCACATCTCGATTGACAAGTCATCGGCCGTCGCCATCGGAGACTACATTACGCGTCAGGGAGGAATTGACATCTACCTCGACACTAACGATCAGGACCTTCAGAGTGCGGCCAACGCGGGCAATGCGGTGCGCGTCACCCAATTCATAGAGCGTGGGCTTTTAAACTCCACACATGTTATGTGCCTGGTCTCAGCCAGCACTGTGAATTCCTGGTGGGTTCCCTATGAACTTGGATTCGGCAAAAGATCGGGGAAGCCTCTCTCCACTTTGAAACTTAAGGGCACCGTGCCTCTGCCTGCATACCTTGAAATCAGCGAGATCATAAGAGGGACAAAGGGCCTCAATGCGTACTTGACCACTATCCGAGGCACTCTTCGGAAATCGTTGACCGAGGCGCTCATCGCCCACTCGGCCAGTAACCATCCTCTCGACCCTTATGTCGATTGGGACGCCTGAGCTTGTTACGCTCTCAGTTTTCCAATCTCACCGGAAACCACTGGTGCGGGTCGTTGAGTTGCCGGAACTGGTACGCGACGCCGATGCGGCGCTTCGCGGATGCGCGCCTGCGCAGGCTCTCCCGCACGAGCTTCTTGGCTTCGCCCTCGTTTGCGACGACGTGCCGGACACGCCGCCCCGGTGTTCCAATCCTGCCGTAGGTGATCTCGACGAGCCACTCACCCAGGAGGTCTGTGCCCGCTTCGAGTAGGTAGGCGCGAAACCGGCCGAGGGACGGATCGCGGGCTTCGAGGAGGGCGGTGAAGGCGTTCATCATGGGAGTCTTCCCGTTTCGGCTGCGGTAAAGAAAACGACCGTTTAATTGACTATGCACATCCCGCGAAACGATAGTCGAGTTTCCCCGGTTGCACCAGTAAAGAAACCCGGTAAAACAATGCACCGGCATGAGACAGTTCAGGTTGCCCGGCCTTGTACGAAGCTCGTAATGATTTCTTCGTATACACGCGTTTCAAATTGCATGAAGTCGAATAACATGAAGAGCGGCTCGGCGATCTTCATGACGTCGGCCACTATGTTGTCTCGCAGCTTCCCTGTCTCCTCCACGAATTCCGTCTGAGACTCATCCACTTGCGTCTGCCGGGGAAAGAGATGCCTTCTGGGATTTGAGCTTGATAGCGTCCGGCCAGCGATGCCCCGGTGGGTGACGCGGATACTCAATTTCGTTTCGCCGGGCACCCCCAACGCTTCATATAGATTCCCGGCGAACATCAGCGCTTCCGTCACACGCACCAGACGGCTATTAAAAAATATTGCGTTCGGGTCGCGATCATCCTCGAACAGGCTTTGAAGCAGGTAGAAGTCGCCGGTATTGCTCAGCGCCCAATAGTCATAGGACGCGCGCCCGGAGAGCGGCGACTGCTCAACTGGAACTTCCGCGCGGATTCCGTCCGCAGTGGGCCTGGGGCGATACTCGTCACGGTTTTCAAGCAGGATGCCGATCGGCCAGCCGAACGTGTGAATCTCCGACTTCCGCACGGCGTTCAGCAGGTCGATCTGCGATTTATTGACCGGACTGTGCAGTGCGAATCGCACTTCCATGAGCGCCTCAAACCCAAGCTTCGCGTGTCCGGTCGCGGCCGTATCGGCGTGTTTGGCAAACCACGGCTCGTCGAGCATGCTTGCTCCCGAAGGAGCCAGTCCGGTCGGGCCGACAATTCTGAGTGCAGAAGCTCCCTGGATGATCGAACCTGAGAACGGATTCTCGCCCAGCGGCGGCTTGGTCAATGCCGGTGTGTTATGAATCTCCCGCAGAAGCGCTTCAAGCTTCACCGGGTACTCGTCGTCGTTGCTGAAATCCACATAGAGCCGCGGCCCCATGAATGTCGGCGTCTTCTTGGGCGAATTGTTTCCACGAACCAGCGGAATGAATTTCTTCGTATCGATGTTCGCAATTACCTCGTCGGTAATGATCAACCGCTCATATCCGACGCCGCCGGAGCCTCCGTCGGCCTTCTGGACGTAGTTTTCGGAGCAGACCATGATGACTCTGTCGGAGTTCGCGACTCCTCGCTGCATGAACAGCGTCAGGTCTTGTCCGAGCGCAAGATCCCATTGATCGAGCACAACATCGACACCATGATTGCGCAGATCTCCCGCGAGCTTGGCCACCCACGTCTTGTGTTCCTTCGAATCATGCGAATACGAAATAAATGCGACCGGCGCGCTCATAGGGACTCCTCGTCTAGCAATACCCTGAAGGTGGCAGCTTGCGCAAATTCACACGGAAATCCTCTCCACGATGTTCCGGCTGATCTTTTTTTTCCGACGGTCGTAAAGGCCGGTGGTGCGCGCGTCGGCGTGTCCGGCCAGGTGCTGCACGTCCTCACGCGGGACGTTCTGTTCCAGCAGGTCCGTGATCGTGGTAACGCGGAAGGAGTGGGGAGAGTAGAGCAGGGGAAGATCGAAATCCTTCAGCCTTCTTTTCATCATGCGGTAGATGTCGTCGCCGTTCATGGCGGTGCCGGAGAGACGGCGCTGTTTCTTCATGGCCCGCTTGAATAACGGCGTATCCTTGGGAGCGTCTCGCAAGCCCGCGGCATCGATGTACCCAGAGACGATCTGTTCGAGATCGTGCCGGACAGGAATCTCCCGCGATTTGCCTCCCTTCTCGGCGAAGTGAAGCATCCACTGCTGCCCGGCGTGATAGAAGTCGCCGCGCCGAAGCTTGGCGACGGCGCTGCGCCGTGAAGCTGTATAGACCATGACCGCGAGAATCGCCCGGTCGCGCAGGCCCACAATATGGGAGGTGTCGATAGAGGCGAGCAGCTTGCGCACTTCCTTGATGGGGATTTCCGGGGTGCGGCCTTCCATGACGTTCAGCTTCTCGCCACGCACGGTGCGGGCAGGGTTAAGTGCGATAGCGTGCCGCGTGACGAGGTTGTCAAAGAAGTGCCGCAACGCCGAGAGCCGCATGTTGCGTGTGGCGATGCTGGTTCCGGCCGCGGCCATCTCGTCGAAGTATTGCCCGACATGCCAGGGCGCTATCTGCGCGAGTTCGCCCTCGCCGTGCTTCCCGGCCCATTCCAGGAATTCCTTCACGGCTTTCATGTAGGCGCGACGCGTGTGGGGATTGCGAATCATCCCGGAGAAGAATTCCTGGGCGGCGAAGATGGCGTTTGCGCCGGCGCGATGAATGATCTCCGGCAGCTCATCGGCGAGAGTGGAGGGAAGATTTTCAGAAGACGAGGGCGGCGCAGGATACTTCATTGTAGTTTTGCCATGATCTCGTCGAGTTCATGCCTCTCGACTTGACGCCATTCCTCAGCCTTGGTGAAGTTCTTTGTATTGATGTTACGAAGCCCCATCGCCTTGATGAGCAGGGCTTCCGCGTCGGAGATAGTCTCAACCGAACTCCCAGTAGCTATTTCCGGGGGCGCGTCCTTGAGAAGGCACATTCCGTGGTCGTTTGTTTCTTTCTTGACCTCACAGAACCCGAACCACGAGAACCGATGCCAGAGTTTCGCCAGATGATCAGTGGTATGGTTGCCGAGACGTTTCCCAAGACCCATTTTTTGAGTTTGCCCAGCGTAGCATGGACCGTAGTCGCTATAGAGAATGTAGATTCCTACTTGGCGCCTAAAGTCAGCGACTCGCAGATGTCCATTGTTCCTATTACGACGGCCCAAGAGCCGAAAATCTCTTTTGCCTTTGCCTGGGTACCAACTGACCTCATCCCGTTCCCAAAACAGACCGTAACTTCTGATGAACATATGGCGCTCCATTGCTGACGGGGTTAATGCCTGATAATGTCCTTTATCAGGCATTAAATAACTAGGGAAGGGGCATCGTAATCAGTGAGGTAAACGGGCAACGGTAGTTCCGTTGGTCGCGGCGATCCCGTCGAGGAACTTTGACAAAAAGGTACCGCCAAGACACCTCGCGTCGCAGTTCACACAGTGGCAACGTCATGACATCGCACCATCACACCATCGCAATTGCGAGTAGGCCCATGCTACGCTTCGGCCATGCTAATTGATGTGAGCACGCTGTCCCGAGGCCGAGCTGCGGGCCCGGTACGAGAAGTATCTCCGCTGTTCGACGTGGCATGTGTGGCCCTACTGCGTCTTTCCTCACCCGCCAATGAAGCCGGGCCATGCGTCAGGACGGTTGCGCTCGCCATCATTGATCGCTATCCCGATCATCCGCTGTTCTCGGCGGTTACTTCCGGCGCGCGCTAACCCGCCCCTTCCGGCTCTCTCCTTCAGCGCCCCCCGCCGTGGCTCTCGGCCACCGCATCCGGTAACGGCGCATTTGGACCCGATCTGCTAAAGGTGCTCAAGAGTGTCATTGCACAACATGCAGCAAGCCATTGAGCGCGGCGAGAAACAAAGCAGTTGACTAAACATTTGAAATCACTCATAGGAGGACCTCCATTATGTTGTAGTAACGATCTTGCGAGTTATAGGCACTACAAACCCAGCGCCCAGCAAAGCCGCGACGGAATATCGCGCCGGAGCATATTGTCATAAATACCGAGTTTCACATGTCAGTTAACTTGTGTATATTCGTTAGAGAAATCCGCATTGAGCGGCGCTCACGTGAAACCGAGTCATGGAATGACCCTACCTAACTTCGCGAATATACTTCATTCAATGAACACCCCGGAATTGAAAGCAAAGCTTAGGGGATGGTTGGTGGAGGCCGGGGTTAACGTCACGCCTGAACGACTTGACAACGTTTTTAGCGGATATCCGCTTAATCCCAACGAAGGTGAAGCGATTGTAATGGCCCTATACAGCAAGGGATCGCTTAGTTCCTATACGCCTGAGAAATGGCTGAACGCTGTAAAAGCTCACAAGCCTAATACGGGCACGGTTTCTGCGGAAACAATACGGCGATTGATGAGCGTTGGCGACGCCGAGGCAGAGGCCTCGCTAAAATCTATGGTGGACGTTCTGCGACCTTACTCCTCTGCTGCTCCTCTTCCCAGCGTTGTCGAAGAGGCCAAGAAACAAGCTAGAGAGAGCCTGAAGCCCTGGGTCGATCGTATCCACCAGCCGCAAGCATATCGAAATCGCGATGAAGCATTTAAGGCGCTGAATCGCGCATTGAAGCCTGACTCAGCTAAGGGTTCTCAAATTTCGGATGAGACTTCCAAGAGGTTGCTTCTCTCGCTCGACGGAAAAGTGATCGCCGATCAGAGCAGAGTCGGCTTGCATGCATTTATTGATATTACTGGCCAGAAACCACCCGAAGCTCACCGGACACTCGACGAAGCCATCAATCGCTACAACGAGGCACTATTTGAAGTGCAAGTAATACGAGATAGAACCGGTTGGGGGCCTCCCTTCAATGGGCAGTTCGGAGAAATATACCCTCCCCGCTCGGGACGTTAGTTAGGGGTAAACCCAACATTTGAACCACATGGGGCAAAGTAACTTTCCAGGCTATTGTTTTCCCGTAACAAGTCCTATCTCCATAAGCCCTCGAATCTGGAGGCAGCGGTGCGGGTGTAGCGGACCGTAAGGCTTTCGCGGCTTAGGAGGTTTCATGAGGGAATACGCATTCTTACTGGGCCCAAACCCAACAGTCGTGTCACCCGCCGCCATCTGGAAAGTAACGCACTGAATCATCATGGGAATTTCTTGCAGGTTCCCGCGCTATTGCCATAGCTCCTCGAAGCGTGAGGCGGCGGTGCGCGTGTACCTGGCGGTATGAGCGATGTTCCTGTGGCGAAGGTAATCCTGAATGAGCCGCGTGTCATGATTACGATTCGCCAGATAATAGCCGGTGGAGTGCCGGAGCATGTGGGGATGAACGTGGAAACGTAGTTTGGCGCGTTTGCCCGCCTCTGCGACGAGGTAAAGGCAGGAAGCCAGGAAGACCAAAACTAGAAGATGAAACGCTCAGCTCCGCGCGGGCGCTTGTGGAAGCCGGTCTATCGCCAATACGAACAGCAAAACAACTCGGAATCGGGCGCTCCACTCTATATAAGAGGCTTACTGACACCATTGCTTAGCGTGCTATATGGTGGAATCCGTGTGATGACCCCTTAAGGGGTCCCTAGCACGAACTTCAGCAACCCCTCCATGGTATTGGACGTTTGGTCGGCCTGAATGCCAAGTTCTTCAGGGGGCAAATTCAACCTGTTTACCCAGTAGGTTGTATAACCGAAACTTTTCGCACCATACGCATCCCATCCTCCAAAAGCCGCGAATATAATCTCGTCTTTCTTGAGATTCATCCTCTTCATCCCCAACTCATAGGCGGCAGCTTCAGGCTTGTAGGTTCCATTTACCTCAGTGCTCAGCAGTTCGTCGAAATAACTCGTTATCCCCGCACCGTCAGCGTTGGCACGCAGCATTTTTCCGCTGAAGTTCGCGATGGTGATGATGCGTATTCCCGAGGCTTTGAGCTTGCGCAGTGATTCAACCGTATCTGGCCATGGCTTGAGCGTGAGATAGGCATCAAGAAGGCGTTTGTGCGTCTCGGGTGGCAGGTTGAGCCCCATCGCTTTGGCGGTATAGACCAGCGCATCGTCGGTTACCTTGAAAAAATCGCTCTGCTGGTGCGTGATCGACCGCAGAAAGCCATATTCAAACTGTTTGGCTCTCCACATTTTGGTGAACTCGGCGCCTTTGCCTGGAAAGGCCCTCTCCACTTCAGGAACAACGGAATTCGGATCGAAAAGCACGAAATAATCAAAAGCGATTGCCTTAAAGCGTGGTGTAGCTTTGTCCGTTGCGTGGCCTTGGCTGCTTAGCAGCAGAAGCGGAAGAATGAGGAGAAGCACTTTAATAGGGAAAACTCTAGGCATGATCTTTCCTTTCTGTTTTATTTCTTGCTGGGAGGACAGCGGCGCCCCATGAAGTTGCAAATATGGTTTTCGCTGTCCGTGTGTTCTGGAGGATTTCATCATCGTCGTTACCGCCTCTAATTGGGTTTCGGAACCAGTGTATTGGCATCTGCGGAAATCACGCTGCAAGGGAGCGTGACCTTGGATCAGCGCCTAATATCCAGTATCTTCAATAATCAGCAAATAAAACGCCGACCATCCACAACTATTTTTTGTGAGTGAGCGGGAATAAATCGACCGCAGGGAGAGTTATGTATTAATACGGTCGAGAACTCAGTGCGCCCGCGCCGGGATTGGCTGCATGAATGCTTATCCCCTTTGAAAGAAAGCGTCGTCTAGCGCGTTGGGCAAATAGGCACGGGACGCCGCCGTCATTGACCGCTATCCCGACCATCCGTTGTTCTCGTCAGCCGCATCCAATACACGCTGACCCACCGTTTCCGGCCCCACGACGACAGCCTTAGACCCCGCCGTGCTTCCCGCCCGGCCCGTCTCCGGTAACGGCGCTTCAAATCCCGCATCTCGCCCCAGAATTCCTTCTCTATCAGGTCCGGCCCGAACCGCATGCCTCGACTCTGGGCCGGTGCGCGGCGTCCCGTCAACGGCGCTGCCCGCTCCATTCCTCGGGCTTCGCCCTCGTCCCGTGTTGGCCGTTTCCCTTCGGTGACGGCACGCCTCGTTGCGCCCGGCCTGTTCCGTACTCGGCGGTTCGGAGTAACCGGACCAGAAAAGGAGAAAGAATTTATGACGAGCGAAAAGCAGGATGTCTATACGCGCATCACCGACAAGATCGTGGCCGACCTGGAGCAGGGCGTCAGGACGTGGCTTAAACCCTGGAACGCCGGAAACACGGGGGGGCGGATCATGCGTCCCCTGCGGCACAACGGCGTGCCCTATAGCGGCATCAATATCCTGATGCTCTGGGCCGAGTCGGTCGTGAAGGGCTTCGCGTCGCCCACGTGGATGACGTTCAAGCAGGCGCATGAGCTTGACGCCCATGTGAGGAAGGGCGAGAAAGGCTCCCTCGTGGTCTACGCCAACGCCATCACACGCGAAGAAGAGAACGAGTCCGGCGAGCTTGAAGAGCGCTCCATCCCGTACATGAAGGGCTACACCGTGTTCAACGTCGAGCAGGTCGAGGGACTGCCCGAGCAGTATTACGTGAAGCCGGAAGCGACCACGACCCCGGTCGAACGCATTGCGCACGCGGAGGCGTTCTTCACGGCGACCAGGGCCGACATCCGCTACCGTGGCAACCAGGCCTTTTACAGCGTCACCGACGACTATATCCAGTTGCCCGTAATTGAGGCCTTCCGCGACGCGGAGAGCTTCTACGCGACGCTTGCGCATGAATCGGCGCACTGGACGCGGCACCCAACGCGCCTTGCCCGCGACTTCGGCCGCAAGCAGTGGGGCGACGAAGGCTATGCCCGCGAGGAATTGGTGGCGGAATTGTCGAGCGCATTCCTCTGCGCTGACCTGGGACTGACTCCGGAAGTGCGGGAAGACCACGCCGCCTATATCGGCGACTGGCTCAAGGTGCTGAAGAACGACAAGCGCGCTATATTCTCCGCCGCGTCGCACGCCCAGAAGGCCGTGGATTATCTCCACGGCCTGCAGGCCCCAGATACTCAAGCGCAATGCGCGGCGTGAGGGAAACCCACGTCACATGCCCGCCATCGTCGAGAGTAAAGAGCGCGGCCCCGCCGCGCTCCTTGCCCTCTCCTATCCAGATCCACGAGCCCCTTCCCTGCGGCTTCAGGACCGCTACGGGCAGGCCCGGCTCCGGCGACCCCGCTTCGGGCCGCGTGACTTTGAGCTTCACGCCGAGATCGGGGGCCTTCGGCCGCACGACGACGAAGGACAGCCAGCACGTGCCCTCGTTGTCGAAGGCGATGGTGCCGTCCTCCGTCCTGACGTTCGGGCGCTCCTGCGCGCCCGCGATGACTGCCAGCACCAGCACGCTGGCCACCGCGAAACTCCAGATTGGACCATAGATAGTATGAAGACGCATCCCGATCACCACGTATAGCGTGTTTTACTTGCCAGCCAGCACACGCATGGATAGAGTAAGCTTCATCGCCCACCGCTTCGTATTATCTTCATGAACGGCTTCTCCGGCGCGTCCCGCGCCTATACTTCCCGAGCCTCCTATGCGAACGGCGCGCGCCAGGCGTTCCACAAACCCCGTTCCTCGCTCGGCGCGGCGGGACGTTGGGTGCACCTTGCCGCCGCCCTCTCGCCGCTGGCGATTTCGGAATTCGTGGAGGACGCGGCAAGCCGCCGCAAGGCGATTGCGCTCGTCTCGGTCGGCTCGGCGCTCGCCTACGAGACGCTGTGGACGCTGCGCGAGCAGAAACGGCGCGAGGCACCGCAGGCCCACCCGTCCCGTTAATTCCCGCCGCGCCCGGCCAGCATGCCGAGCATGGGCTGGGCGAGCGGCATGACGCTCACCGAATGGTTGGCGCTCACGTTGAACAGCATCCCGGATTTTCCGTCAGCGGCGACATAGATCCAGCCGCCCGTATCGACGGCGTCCGTTCCCGCCGTGGCGGTCACGGGACGGCGCACCGTGTAACGGTGCTCGCCGCCTGCATCCCTGTAGCTGAGGGTGATCCCGGCAGCGGCGCGCTCAATCCTTGCATCGGTCCCGCTTGTGGAGCCCGGAGGCGTTGCGAGCACATGCACGCGCCCGTCCGGCAAGCTTGCGGCAGGCGGCGCTGCTGCTGCGGGAGCCGTGTCAGCCTCAGCCTTGCCGAGCACGTGCGTCCGGTAAAACCCGGAGCCGTTCCTGAGATCCTTCGGTATCTGCGTATTCGCCGGTTGCCTTGTGAGGACATTGCCCCTGAGCGTGTACGGGACCCCCTGACGGTCCCCCAGCCAGGAACCCTCATCGCCGTATCCGTAATACATCATGCCGCGGAATGCGGTTGAGGTTCCGAACGCAATCCTGATGTCAGGTTCCCCGTTCGGCCCGTTGCGGAATGTATAGACCATGCGGGTTGCGCCGGCGTTGTTTGGTGCCAGCGTGACATCCCCCGACGCATTGGGGAGGTTCGGGTCCCTGAACGCCTCGCTCCCCGCCTGTGCGGAATTGCCGGGCGGTGTCGCGGCAGCGGCGGGAGCCTTGTCCCCGCCCTTGCTGCGGGCGCTCATGGCCAGGTGGTAGGCTTCCGAGCCGTTCCTGAGATTTCTGGGGAGTGGCGTCGTTTTCGGGTACCGGGTAATGACATTGCCTTTTACCGTGTAAAAGCCATCCTGGCCGCTCAACCACACACCCTCATCGTTGTATCCGATATAACCCATCGCCTGCAGGCTGGTTCCGAACTGAATGTCGATTTCGGGCTCGGAATCCATCGTCCCGGAGCGGCGCATATAAACCATCCTGTTCGCGTTGAAATCATTGGGCGCAAGCGCGATGTCCCCCATCAGGCTGGGCAAATTCGGGTCACTGAATCCCGCCTTCCCCTCCTGCGCGCGCGCCCGTCCCGCGAGGAACAGCAGCAGCATGAGCGTCGCCGCCCCTCCCCTTGAATTACCTCGTATCGTCATGGTTTCTTCCTTTCCGGGCCGTTGCCGTCGCCCGTCCACCAGACGTCGGACGGCGCGACCGCCTCCTCGTAGCTTTCAAGCAGGGTGCCGGGGGAGACGCCAAGCGCCGATGCGACGCGGCACAGCTCCGTGAGGCCGAAGCCCCGGCGCGGCGAAACGCCCCGCTCGACCTGCTCCAGCGTCCCGGCAGGCATCCCGCAGATGCGGCAGAGCGCCTCGCGGCTTACGCCCTTGCCTTCGCGGACCCGTACCAGCACTTCGCCGAAACGCCTCATATGGCCGCCCAGATCCGCCTTGCGCATCGCCGCGTTCGCGCCCTCCGCGATCCGATCCTAGCACACTATGGTGTGCCACATTATCGTGTATGGACTTAAAGTGTGCATGTCGTGCATGCTCAAGCTGATGAAGAATCCCCTTCTTCAGTTCGGGGAACGGGTCAAGAAGGTCCGGCTGGAGCTGGGCTTAAGCCAGGAGGATCTGGCCGAGGAGGCCGACCTGCACCGCAACTACATCTCCCAGATTGAGTGCGGGCGCAGGAACCTGTCGCTGCTCAACATCCTCAAGATCGCCCGCGCGCTCAAAGTTCCCGCCTCGAAGCTCATCGAAAATATCCGCTGAGGCGCCCGCCCGTGTTTACGGCGGTAATTAGCCCTTGTTCCGTTTGCCGCGAAGAAACCATTGACGCGGCCACACACGAGAGTAGGGTGACAACCGGCCTAAGTGCCCCTGCACTTAAGCTCCCTAAAAAAGATGCTAAGTAGCGCCGGAGACTTCAATCTCCGGCGTATTTTTTGCAGGCCTTCGGTCCTCACATCTCCCGCAGCGCGTCGTGCGTGTGGCGTAGCAGCGGCGAGAGGAGATACTCGATGATGCGGCGCGAGCCCGTTTTAATCTCCACCGTCACCGCCATGCCGGGGCCTAAATCCACGAGCCGGTCGTCCACCTGCATCTGCGTTTTACCAAGCGACACGCGCGCGGAATAGGTGAGCTGTTGCCCGGCGGCGCGTTCGCTGCTTTCCTCCTCGTCACCCGTGCGCGGCGTGCCCGTCTGCCCTGGGTCTGCGCGCTCACGAGCAATAGCATCACGCGACACGGATAGCACCTTGCCATGAATCAGCCCGTAGCGCGTAAAGGTGAACGTGTCGATCTTGACCTCCGCCTCCTGCCCCGCACGCACGAAGCCGATGTCGCGGTTTGAGACCATCGCCTCGATTTCAAGCCTGCTATCCGCGGGCACGATGGCCATGAGCGCCTGCGCGGGCGTGACCACGCCGCCTTCCGTGTGCACGGCGAGCTGCTGCACCGTGCCGTCCACCGGGGCGGTGAGCGTCTGCAGCCGGTATTTCTGGGCGGCTTGCAGCACCTGCTCATGCAGGCTCGCGGCCTTCTGCTCCGCCTCGGCCAGTTCCTTGAGCGTGTTGCGCTTATACTCGGTTTCGGCCTGCCTGCGCTGCTCCCGGTGCGCGGAAATGGAGGCCTCGGCCTCCGCGAGGTGTCCCTTCTGCACCTGCAGCTCCTTCTCGTGCTCGATCAGGTCCTGCTCGATCGTGTAATATTCGAGCTTCGAGCCGTAGCCCTTGTCGAGCAAGTATTTGCGCGCCTGGGCGCGTTTCTTCAGGTACGGGATGCTTTCCCTGAGCTTGGCGATGGTGGAGGCCACCGCGTCGCGGCTGCCGATATTCTGCGCGATCTGGTGGTCGAGATCGCCGAGCTTCGCGCGGATCTCGTCCACCTGGTTCTGCAGCAGCGTCTTCTGCAGCCTGACCTGCGCGTCACTTGCGCCGTCGGGCACCGAAAAATCCTCGACCGGGTTTCCCTTAAGCGTGAGCGCCGCGCGCAGCCGCGCCGCGTCGAGCTTCGCCTGCATATAGTCACTCGTGAGCCGGTCGCGCTCGGCGGCGCTGATCGTGGTGTCGATCTCAATCAGCACGTCGCCCGCCTTGACCTTCTGCGCGTCCTGCACATGGATGGCGCGCACCACGCCGCTTTCCAGCGGCTGGATGATTTTGGTGCGCCCCGTGGGCACGATCCTGCCCGGCGCGGTCGCGATGATGTCCACTGAGCCGATGCAGGCCCAGGCGAGCGCCAGCGTGAAGAACAGGATGATGGTTCCTGCGATCAGGCGGCTTGCGGGCGCGGGTGGGCTTTCCACAATCTCAAGGGCCGCGGGCAGGAATTCCGCCTCATCCGTTTCACCCGTGAAAAGCCGGGACCCGAACAGCCTGAAGAGTCCGCGGCGAGCTACCGGAGACTGCGCGTCAGCCAACATTGCGCCCTCCCTGGATGCGCCAGAGACTCGCATACCTGCCTCCGCCGCGCAGCAACTCCTCGTGCGAGCCGCGCTCGGCGATGCGGCCTTTCTCAATGGTGATGATCTGGTGGCAGTTTCTCACTGCGGAGAGCCGGTGCGCGACTATCAAGACCGTGCGGCCCTGCACGATCCACTGCATGTTGTCCTGGATGATGCGCTCGCTCTCATAGTCGAGCGCGCTCGTCGCCTCGTCGAAGATCAGGATGCGCGGATTCGTCACGAGCGCGCGCGAAATCGCGATGCGCTGGCGCTGACCGCCCGAAAGGCTCGATCCGTGCTCACCCACCAGCGTGTCATAGCCTTTCGGCAACTCAAGGATGAAATCGTGCGCGCCCGCGAGCTTCGCCACCTCGACGATGCGCGCCGTAGGCATGCCGGGATCGGCAAGCGCAATGTTCTCTCGTATGGTCCTGTTAAACAGCTCGTTCTCCTGCAGCACCACGCCGATCTGGCGGCGCAGCCACGACACATCCACCATTGCAAGGTCCACGCCGTCCACCAGCACACGGCCGCTTTCCGGCACGTAGAGGCGTTGCGCTAGCTTGGCGAAAGTGGATTTGCCGGAGCCCGACGGCCCGACAATGCCCAGCACCTGACCCGCCGGAATCGTGAGATTGATGTCGTGCAGGATCTCCGGCCCGTCCACCTTGTACCGGAAATGCACATGCTCGAAGGCGATCTCCCCCCTTATGTCGGGCAGCGCGGTCCGCCCCGGCGTGAAGGTGGGCTCGGCGGGCGTGTTGAGAATATCGCCCAGACGTTCGATGGAGATGCGCGCCTGGTGGAAGTCCTGCCACATCTGCGCGAGCCTTAAGACCGGTTGCGCCACCCTGCCCGAAAGCATGTTGAACGCCACCAGTTCGCCAATGGTCATATCGCCGCCGATGACCGCCTTCGCCCCGAAGAACAGAATCGCCGCCGTAACGAGTTTGTTGATGAGCTGTATCCCCTGGCTTGCCCAGTTGGCGAGGTTCGAGACCCGGAAGCTCGCACGGACATAGCCCGCCAGCTGCTCCTCCCACCGCCGCTGCATCTGCGGCTCGACCGCCAGCGCCTTGAGCGTCTGCACCCCGGTGATGCTTTCGACCAGGAACGCCTGATTCTCCGCACCCCGGTTGAACTTTTCGTTCAGCGTGTGGCGGAACACGGGCGTCACCATTACGGATACGCCCACATAGAGCGGAAACGACAACAGCACGATGCCGGTAAGCTTCAGCGAATAAAACGCCATGACTCCCAGGAACACAAACGTGAAGAACAGATCGATCACCAGCGTGAGCGCCGAGCCGGTCAGGAAGTTGCGGATGTTCTCCAGCTCCCGCACGCGCGCCACCGAATCGCCCGTGCGCCGCGCCTCGAAATAGGATATCGGCAGGCCGATCAGGTGCCGGAAAAGCCGCGCGCCCAGCTCGACATCGATACGGTTGGTGGTGTGCGAAAAAACATAGGTGCGCAGCGCCGTAAGCACGCTTTCAAACGCCGACACCGCCACGAGGCCAATCACAATCACATCGAGCGTGGAAAGTCCCCGGTGCACCAGCACCTTGTCGATGACGACCTGGAAGAACAGCGGCGAGATGAGCGCAAAGAGTTGCAGGAAGAAGGACGCGACGAGGACCTCCGCCAACAGGCGGCGGTACTTGTGCATGGCCTGCAGAAACCAGGTGATGTCGAAGCGGCGGGCCAGGTCGGTAAGCCCCGCCCGGCGCGTCATCAGGATGAGTTTGCCGCTCCACTGTGACTCGAATGCGCCGCGCTCCAGCATCTGCGGCTTTCCCACCGCGGGGTCAAGAATCAGGATCTGGGTCTGCGATGCCTTGCTGAGTACGATGAAGTCGCCGTCGCGCCGCTCGGCAATGGCGGGAAACGCTGTCTTCGCAAGACGCTCCCACGTGCTTATCACCATGCGTGCCTTGAGCTTCATGTCCTTCGCGCAGCGCAGCATTTCCGTTACGCCAATGGACTCCCCGTACTGGTGCGCCACCTGCTTTTCATCCGCCGCGATGCCGTGATAGCGCAACAGCAGGAGCAGGGCGGCAATTCCCGAGGGGTTAGCAGCGGAACCGGAGGCTTCCTCGCTATGGACAGTCATTGCAGGCTACCGCGTTGCCGTGACTCTGCCGGCACGGCGTACCGCGAATCGTCCTTGCTGAATCCGGCCCACTGCGTGCGCACGTCCCGGTAATGCAGTTCCGGATCGTAACGATCCGTGGGAAGCCTGAGATTCCCGGCGGTCAGCAGCCCGGCCGCGGCCTTTATCTGCAGAACGGCAAAATCCCGGTCGTGCCGGGCTTTCACGCGGTCAATCTGGGCGTCCAGCAGTTCCTGCTCGGCGTTGAGCACATCAAGCGTCGTGCGCGTCCCGATTCGGTTTTCCTCTTTCACCCCCTCCAGCGCTTCCGCGGCAGCCTTCACCCCGCTCTCGTCGGCTTCCAGCGCCGCCCGCCCGGTCATCAGGGCCTGCCATGCGTCATTCGCCTGCTCATGCGCCCTGTGGCGGGCCTCGTCGAGTTCTTCCGAACGCTGCGTCAGCGTCTGCTGTGCCGCGCGCGTTTTCGAGTAGTCCGCCCCGGAGCGGTAAAGCGGCACCGTCATCTGCACGAGCACCTGGCTCGAATCGCTTCGCCCCGGAACCGTGAGGCTTTGCCCCGTGCTGAACTGGCTATTGCCCACGAGGCTGATCTCCGGCAGGAGGCTGCCCCGGTTCAGCCGTATCTCCGCCTTCGCCTGCTCGACGGAATGCAGCGACGCGATAACGTCGGGATTTTTCGCCTCGGCCGCGTCAAACAGATCGGACAGGGTACCTGGGGTATCCGGCGGCAGCGCGGGTGACACCAGGCCGCCGGCCTCGCTGCCCACGAGCCGCAAAAAGGCCGCGCGGTCCTGCGTCAGCGCGCTCTGCGTCTGGTAACGGCTCACATGCGCACGGGCAAGCCGGGATTCCGCCTGCCGCACGTCCGTCTGCGTCAGTTCGCCGGCTTCGGCGCGCACGCGGGTTTCCTCCAGTTTTTCCTCAAGAATCCGCTCGTGATCCCGCTGCAGGCCCAGTATGGCGTCGTCGCGCAGGACGCCGAGGAATGCCGAGGCCGTGTCGAGGAAAAGCTGCTGTTCGGCGCTTTCAAGGCGCGCCCGCCCGGCCTCGACCTGCTTTTCGGCCGATTCGGTCTCCGCCCTTGTCCTGAACCCGCGAAACAACGGCTGCGTCACCTGCGCTCCGTAACTGCGCGCCGTGCCGCTAAAGCGCCCGTCGCCGAACGGATCGAGCTGCGGGGCGTACTGCCAGGTCCTGCCCACGCTTCCTGTCGCATCCACGCTCGGCCGCCAGTGGCTGAGCGCCTGCGACACCTGCTCATCGAGCGCGCGCAGTTCCGCCCGCCTGGCCTGCAACGAAGGGTTGTTCCTGTATGCCAGCACCCACGCCGATTGCAACGTGGTGGGCTCGGCATGGGCGGAGGGGATGGACAGGAGAAACGCGACGACGCCCGGAACGAACCTGTTAATGAATAGCGGACGGAATTTAGGATCTCTTAACGCGCGTTCGTTCACTGTGTGCCCCAGAACAGGGCACTACGATAGGTTGCGCACACACCCCGTGCAACACAAATGTTAAGAAATTCCGCTTCCTTCTTCCGCCCATCGCTCCGGTTACTGCCCCGAGGCGAGCTGGAAGAGCGTGCCTGCGTTGCCGCCGGTTCCGTCCGCGGACAGGGTATAGGCCGAAGAGCTGACCGCGAACTGGTTGGCGTACTGGTTCATGAGCGCCAGCGTGACGCTTAAGGAACCGTCCGTCACCGTCACATTCGTGGCAGTGCCCGCATCGCCGGTACCGGTCACGTTGCTGATGGTCGGGCTTCCGGAGAAGTGGAAGTTCTTGAGATCGATGCTGTCGTCCTGATCCATTCCCGCCACCGTGCCTGCGAAGGTCTGCGCCGAACTCAGCACGAGCTTGCCGGTGGCCCCGCTGTTGAAGATGATCTGGTCGCTGGTCGCCCCCGTGAATTTCAGAACGCCGTTGGTTCCGGTGAACGTGGCCGTCCCCGCCGCCGTCATCGCATGGTTGACGTTGACGGTGTTGTTGGTGCCGCCGATGGTCAGTATGTCGCCGGCCGTGTTGTTGATATTGGCGGTTGCGGACGATCCGGTGAGGGAAATCGTGTTGGCGCCGTTGGTGCTGGCGTCGGTTATCAGGTTGCCGGTTCCCGTGTCCGTAACCGTATTGGCGGAGTTGTAGGCGATGAAGGTATTGCTGCTGCCGCCGACCGTAACGGTATCACCGATGCGCGAATAGCCGAGATTATTCGTACCGCCCATCGTAAGCGTGCCATAGTTGTTGATCTGGGCCTTGTTCGACGTGCCGTTCAGGACGATCGTATTGCCGGAGCTTACGTCTTCCGCGAAGTTGCCGGTACCGCCGCTCACCGTAATGCTGTCGTTGTTCTTGCGCGCGATGACGGTGTTGTTGTTTCCGCTGGTGACGGTCGCAACGTCATTGGAGACCGCCAGCGAAAGGGTGTTGTGGTTCGCGTTTACCACAAACGTGTTGTGGCCGGGGCTGTTGTCGCCGTCGAGCGCATTGTCGTCCTGCTCCACGTTTCCGTCGCCGTTCAGGTAGACGGTGTTATACCCGCCGTAGGCGATGAAGCTTTCGTACACGCCGTTGAAGGTAACGGTGTTGTAGCTGCCGCAGAAGGCGAAGTCATGGTCCGCACCCGCCGCGAAGACGATGGTGCTGTTGTCGCCGATCTGCAGGGAATTGTAGTCCCCCGTGAGCGTCGCGGAGGTTCCGTTGCCCGCCGCAAAGGTCGCGTTGCTCTCGGAAAACACGCCTCCCGCCCCTGAGATATTGACACTCAGCGATCCGTTGGCATTGTGGATAATCGTATCCGCCCAGGTCACGCTGCCCGTGCCATTTGCGCCTGTATGCCCCTGGTCGGTCTCGTTCCACGCGCCGCCCGAGAGCGTATGGAACTCTTCCACTGTCGAGCCGCCCGCGGTCAAGTTGACAATGTTTTGGACCAGGCCGCCACTGGCGTTATTGTTGACCGACATCGTGCCGTCGGAACCCACGACGGTGGCGTTCTGTCCGTTCTGCACCTGAATCGTGTCAGGATCGCCCAGCACCATCTGCAGGATGCTGCCGTCCCAGGAGAAGACGGCGTCGGCCAGCGCCAGTTGCGCGGCCCCCTGCGCTCCGCCCATGACGAACGTATCCGTTCCCGTCCCGCCGATGAGCGTCTCGGTGCCGGTGCCCGCAATCAGCGTCGTGTTGCCGGTCCCGGCAATCAGGGTCACGTTGTTGCCGTTACCCGCCTGCAGCGTGTCCGTACCCTGCCCGCCGATGAGCACCTGCCCGTCCTGGTCGTTGCCGATCAGGGTCACGTCGATGTCGTAGAGGCCCGCGCCGAGGTTGAACGCGCCGTTGACCGTCTTGCCCGCGAGGCTGTACGTGCCCGCCGTGGCCGCGGCCAGCGTCTCGGGGATGAGCATGCCCGTCGTATTGGTGAGCGTGCTGAATCCGGCAAGCTGATCCGCTGTTAGGGAGAGGTTGAGCGCATTGTCCGTGAGCGTGCTCACGCCGCTGATATCGGCCAGCGAAATGTCGTTCGCGGTGCCCCATACGGCGTAATTGTTAACGTAGAGGCTGTCATTGCCGCCGCCGCCGTCGATGACTGTGAATTCGTCAAGCGGCAGGTTGGCGACGAACAGATCGTTCCCCGTTCCACCGTAGATCTGGTTGGCGAGGTTGATGTAATAGGTATCGTTGCCGTCGCCGCCATAGATCGCATTGCCGAGCCCGGCCACGACCGTGTCCGTGCCGTCGCCGCCATAGATAACAGCATCAAGACCCGCATAGACCGTGCTCGCGCCGTCGCCGGTAAATATCTCGTCGCCCGTATCGGTTGCGGCGTTGAACGTAACCGCGCCGGTGGCGCCGATGGCGTCGAGTATGTTGGTGGTATTGTTCGTGCTGTTGAAAATGATCGTGCCAGTGCTGTCTTCCGCCGCCAGCTCGCCGTTTGTGCCGTGATCCATCGTGAGCGTCTTGGTGCCGGACGTACCCGAGGCGTCGAGCGTCACGAAATCCGAATAGTTGGAGATCAGCGTGTCGTTGCCCGAGGCGCTGGCGGTCAGTATCACGTCGCTGGCCAAATCTTCCTGCAGCGTCGTGCCGCCATTATTGAGCGCCGTCATGTCGAACATATAATCTTCGGGACCGTGGAGGGAGTCATCGAAGTTGACGTCGATGGTGTAGGTGCCCGCCGAAGTGATGTTGATCAGGCCGGCAACCCCGTCGCCCTGATTCAGGAAATGGTCGATTGCATTGAACTGCCCGCCAGACATCGTTACTGAATCGCCACCATACAGATCGAACTCATACACCGAACCGGACAGGCTGGCCTGACTGATGTCACCGCTCGCATAAAACAAGCCTACGTCACCTTGCACGGAGGATCCCGCCGCAAGGCCGTTGGCGGCGTAGATGTCGCCGCTGTCAGGCAGGATCAGCGTATCCACCCCCTTGCCCGCCACCAGCGTCCCGGCGTTAACCAACGTCAGCGTATCGGTTCCAGATTCGCTGGCAGTCAGCGTGCCACTGTCGGCTTTCAGCGTGGTGCCGAGGTTCGAAAGCGCTACCACGTTGTCGAACAGATATCCCGCCTGGTCCTTCTGCGTAAGATCGTAGGTGCCGCCGGTCTTTGCGTGGAGAGTGCTGCCGGACTTGTCGTTCTCGAAAGTATCGAACCCGTTGAACTGCGCGGCCGTGAGGGTAAGATCCATGCCGGTGTTGTCCAGTTGCTCGACGCCGGAGATGTTCACCGCCGACAGATCGCCGGTTGAAACCAGCAGATCCCCCGTGCCGTTGCCCACGACATAAGATCCTGCCGCGAGGCCGTCTTCCGCATGGAACTCCGTATCCGTTCCCGTCCCTCCGACCAGCGAATCCACTCCCAGTCCCGCAATCAGCTGCACATTGTTCCCGTTGCCCGCCTGCAGAAAGTCGTCGCCGAACAGGCTCGCGGTCAGCACCTGCCCGTTGGCGTCGTTGCCAATGAGCACCGTGCCCTGCCACGTGTCCGCCGTCAGGTTGACCACACCGTTGACAGTGACATTCGAGCCGGTGAGGTCGAGCGTACCCCCGCCCACCGCGTGAATCGTGTCAAAGTTGGAATTGATGACCAGCGTGTTGTTGGTGAACTGGTCCGCCGTTATCGACGGTGAGCCGTATATGTTGATCACGTCGATGCCCGACACATTCGACTGTGAAAGGTCGTAGTCGGTGATGTTGAGAATGTTCTGCTCCACCGGCACCGTGACCGGATTGCCCTGCACATTGATCGTCTCTTCCGTGTGGCCCGAGATCTGCGCGCCCGGCTGGCCGTACGGCAGCGCCTCCGGCTGGAAGATATCGTCCACCGCCGACGAGTCCTGGTTGGGCACTATCTGGGTGGGTGGCAGGGCGTACGCATCCCCTGTCGGGTGCAGGTAGGTTGTATTGAGCAGGTTCAGGTCGTAGGTGAATCCGAGATCCGCCAGATAGCTCTCCAGGGCCTGCAGCGGAGTCGCATTCGGATCAGTTACAGCCTGCACCGTTTCGCTGGCAAGGATGCTCGGCAGATCGAATGTGAACCCGTCCGCGAGCGCGAAGGTCACGCCCGTAAGGTCGGGATGATTCGGATCGGCAACGAAAGCTGTGTCTATCGCCAGAGTTCCCAGAGGCAGCAAGCCATCGGTTGCCATTGAGATATTGGTTATAGAGCCGTTGTCGGACGCAGCGCCGTGCGTGCCGGTGTCGAAGATCGCGCTGTTGTTGGCGGTAGTCTTGACTTCGATGGTGTTCTGCGCCGCTACCGTCCCGGCCGGGTCGTAGATCTCAGCGCCGGGGGCTTTGATGATATGGTTGTTCTTCCCCTCGATCTGGATGCCGCTGTTGGCGCTCGCGTCGAGCGCGATGGTGGCGTTACTGGCCTTAACCGTCACGTTAGGCCCGGTGACATTCACCGTTGCGCCGTCGGCGGCTGTTATTTCCGTCGCAAAGGCAGGGTCGAGGCTTGTGGCAGTCGAGGTAAAGTTAAGCGTCGCGCCCGCTCCTGCGCTTATCACCTCGCCGTAGCCGCTCACACCGGCCGAAGCGCCTGCAAGCACCGTGATATGTTTCCCATTGTCGCTCAACGATCCCCCGCTGCCGTAGAGCACAATATCGCCGTTATAGGCGGTAAAGCTCGTCCCCATCGGGGCGGTGCCGTGCGCTGAATCGGTCTGCCGTGCGTAGGTAATGAAGTTCGGGTCACCGACGGCATTCGGGTTATAGGTTGCGTCCCAGAACTTCCGGTTAACAATAATCTCCGCCGCGGTCTCGGTCTCCGAATGGAGCGCCACCGACTGGCCAAGCGGTACATATTCCCGCAAGGGGTCCACGGACCCGATTGTGAGACCGGCGTTTTGAAAAAAGCGTGTATAGGCATCCAGATAGATTCCGCCCAGTCCGTTATCGTAGGCGTCGCCCACGTCGCCGTGGTTGCCCGCGACCGTTATTACGTTCTCCCCGTCGCCGTGATCGTCACTGCTGTATTTCGCGGCCTCAAAATCCGTCCGGTACTCGTTTTGCGCCCGCACTATCGTCAGGTTCTGCACGCCGGGCGGGAAGTCCATGTTTCCGGTTTCGCCGGTAAGCACCGGGTCGAGGATCAGAGCCGCCGACACCGCACCTACCGTGCCGGGTGGGATGAGGGTCATCCTCTTGCCTGTTTGTGGATCGGTAAACACCAATCCCTCTTCGTACAGCATCTGCGAGAAAATCGCCGCAGCGGCCGCTCCCCGGCTGAATGAGCTGATCATGCTCGTGACTGAATCGTTTTCGTGCCCCGGCTTTTGCCGCCAAGCAAATGCTTGCGCAGCAAAGGCATCGTAGGCGTCTTTGGCAGTTTGGATCGATTCTGGCGTCGGCAAGACAGCGGTGAATCCAGATTCGTCTGGCAACGTGTTCGACGCACCGATTCCGGGGAAATAGTTTGAAGAAAAGGAAGCGCCAGACGTTGCATTTTGTTGCTCTTTCACCTCTTGGGCCAATTGCGCTATGGCAGTATCCTGCGTGTCGCCGTTGATAGGCGGCGAGTTGTTCCATGTGCCGTCAAATGCTGCAAAAAACACGAACGTATTGCTCCCAACCGACGAAGTGGGCGCACTTGCGATGGAGTCCGCCTCCGGCTGAACCACGGTGGAAATGGTTGTTGGAGTAATCTGGGCTGCTATCGCGGTCATAATAATGTCTCCCTAGATTGGTTGTTAAAAGTTTGACCAGTGGTCAGGATATATGCGGGTGCATTTATTGTGAAAATACAGATGCACGGGGCAATCCGGTGATCCGGGCTTGTTTCCTTCTTTATTGATAATCAGATACACGTTGATCTTGGGGCCATCGACAATGAAGTGAATCGTCTTGTTTTCCATATTGGAAGGAAGGCGCCTTTTTAGGTTTACCCTGTTTTCGTAGACTGTTCCTGTCGCGAGGACACGCCATTTAACATAAAGGAAATCCGCCACTGGCATCCTTCCGCCTACGTTAGTCCACCTCAGGTTATGACCTTCTTCATATGTTCCGGGGACTTTTGAGTCGCCGTATTGATAGGCTAAAATCTCCACGCCGGTATTTTCGGGAATTCCTACGCTCCCGAAATTGAAGTTATGGAACGCCCATCTCGGAGCCGAGGTCTGCTCGATAGCGTACGCAGCAAGGGCAAACAGCAGTAGGCTCGCCGCTAGAAGCCGGGTTGCATTGCTTCCCTTCATGATTTCACCTCATCGAAGTTCGACCAATAATCGGGATATATCCGACTGCATTTGCAGGTTCTATAATCCGCGACTAAGCAGTCAGGCGCATTGCGCGCGTGCGGTACCTGGAGATCTTCAATCACGTACACGTTGAGGTGTGAGCCCTCGACCATGAAATGAATCGTTTTGTCTTCCATATTGGAGGGCAAGCGGCTTTTCAGGTTTACCTTGTCTTCATAGACGTTGCCTGTCGCGAGAACGCGCCATTTAACATACAGAGAATCGGCCAACGGCATTTTGCCAGCCACATTGTCACTCTGCGGAATACGTCCTCGGTTTGGTGCACGCATGAAACTGAATGGCGCATCGCCGAATTTCCAGTCGAGCACTTCAATTCCGATATTCTCGCCTCGCCCGCCGAACTCAAACGTGTAGTGTGCCCATCGCTCCCCGGACTTGTTCTCGACCGCATAGACAGTCAGAGCGGTGAGCATCAGACCCGCGACAATCAGCCGTATCGTAATCTTGGCCATCTGCTGCTCCCGTCTCCCGGCCAGACTTCCGCTGGCTAGTTTTCAGAGTGGCAATGAATTCGCGCGATGGTAGTGGAGTGCAGTGCGTCTGTCGAGCCGAAACAAAACCGGCAGGTGCTTAACCGCCCGCCGCCATGTTTCGCGCCTCTCGTTTTCCAGGGCGAGTTCTTGCTCTTTGACGGCGACGTAAAAGTACGCCAGCGGCCGACCTTATCAACTAACACGCCTCGGGGTAGCGACGCATTCGAAGGTTATCGATAGATTAAGGATAGCTGTATCTACCGAAAGGCACCAGGAGCGTGTGTCCATATATAAAAGAATGCGGCGATGAGAATAATCGGAACAAAAACAACAATGGTGAAGCCATCTATAGAGCTGGGCTCCCCTTTGTCTAACGTCGTTTCGCTACTTACAAAATATCCTCCGTAGAGCGCAGATATGATTGCTGATGGCACACCGATATACACTGCCATAAATGCGACGAAATCATGTCCCATTACCCAGCCGAAGAATGCACCAGCGATAACTGCTCCCAGTAAACCTCCGACTGCTCCATATTTAACGGCATACTTGAGACTCATACGAAAGCACCATGTCTGCTGCTAAGTTGCACTGTTAGGCCCGCGCTTGGGGCCGTTTACGGGCGCTCATTAAAGCCGCTAAGTCTTCCGGTGTCCACACGTAATCCGAACTTATTTCATCTCTTGTCCCAGCCGACTTTCGCTCCTTCGTAGCGCCACCCCCGCTCTCGCTTTGGTGACGGCGACGTGAGCGGGCGTCGCTCGCGCGTCAATTAACGAATTTTCCCCTCTCGCTTGCGCTCGATTCCTCGCGGGCGCTTCGCTCTCAAAATTCTATGACCCGCTCGCTGGGCCGCCCGCTTGAAGGCGCGCCGTCAGCGAGACCGCGTTGGGCGGTCTCCTCGAACTTTGAAAGGAGACTTTTATGGCTATCATCGCAACCCTTAAACCTGTTGAATCCAGCAACAGCGCACCGGCACAGTCCATCGTGCTGATTCCGCTCAACAAGCTCGTGCCGTGGGATGGAAATGTCCGCAAGACGAACCCGCTCGAAAACATCGAGGAACTGGCGGCGTCCATCGAGGCGCTCGGCATCCTGCAATCGCTTGTGGTGAGGAAGGCAAGCCGGGGCAAATTCTCGGTCATCGCGGGGCGCAGGCGTCACGCGGCATTATCACTGCTTGCCGAGCAGGACAAGATCGCGCCCGATCATCCGGTCCCGTGCAGCGTCCGCTCCGGTGGCGACGACGCCACGGAGATCAGCCTGACGGAGAACGTCGTGCGGGCGCCGATGCACCCGGCCGACCAGTTCGTCGCGTTCAGCGAGCTGGTGGAATCGGGATCGACGCCAGCCGACATCGCGGCGCGGTTCGGACTTTCCGAAACCGCGGTGAAGCAACGGCTCAAGCTCGCCCGCGTGAGCCCTGCCGTATTCAATGCGTACAAGGAAGGCACGCTGACGCTCGAACAGGTGCAGGCCTTCACCGTGTCGGATGACCACGCGGCGCAGGATAACGTGCTGGAGAACCTGTCCGAATATAACGACGAACCGGACACGATACGCGATGCGCTGACCGAGAACGACATCCGGGCCAGCGACAAGCGGGCGCAGTTCGTGACCGTTGCCGCGTATGAGGAAGCCGGAGGCGCGGTACGGCGCGACCTGTTCGCCGAGGACGACGAGGGCGTGTTCCTGCTGGATTCGCAGCTGCTCGACCGGCTGGCGCTGGAAAAGCTCAAGTCCGAAGCCGAGGCAATAAAGGCCGAAGGCTGGAAATGGGTCGAAGTCGCGGTGGAGGTGGATCGTTCGGAGATGGATTTCCGGGTGAGGAGGCCGGAACCAGTTGCCCTGTCCGAAGAGGAAGAAGCCGAACGTATGCGGCTTGCTGAAGAGTACGACGAGTTGTTCGACCGGAGCGACGAGCCGAACGAGGAAACCGAGGCGCGTCTTGAAGCTATCGAGTCCCGCATCGCGGAGTTGGAACACGGGAAGAAGGCGTATTCACCCGAAACGCTCGCCATCGCCGGAGCGCTTCTCACCATACGCCATGACGGCACGCTCGAAGTCATGCGCGGCCTCGTGCGTCCGGAGGATATGCCGGAAGGCGAGGAAGTACGGACATCCGCCAAGCCGAAGGAGCGCCCGGAATTCTCAGCGGCGCTGGTCGAGAGCCTGACCGCCGTAAAGTCGGCGGCTATCGGCGCTGCGTTGTCGGGAAATCCTTCCGTGGCCCTAGCCGCCGTCGTTCACGCGCTGGCGATGAGCGTGTTTCCTTCATACCGCGCCGACAAGTGCGTGAAGATCTCGGGAACCGTGAGGCACAACACGGAGGAATCCAGGGGCGCTTACGAGCTGACGGATACGTGCGAGGGCTGGGCCGACCGGCTTCCCGGCGACGAAATGAAGCTCTGGGAATGGTGCCTCGGTCAGGATCAGGACACGCTGCTGAAGCTCCTGGCCTTCTGCGCGGGCTGCACCGTCGATGCCGTCCAGAAGAAGGGAGACCATCCCACCGAGTCGCGTCTGCTGCACGCGAACGCACTGGCATCGGCACTGAACCTCGATATGGCGCAATGGTTCACCCCCACGGCGGAGAATTACTTCTCCCGTGTTGGCCGGGACAGCATCGTCAAGGCGATCTGCGAGGCGAAGAAGGTTCCGTCGAAACGTTCGTGGGAAAAGATGAAGAAAGCCGAGCTTGCGAAACTCGCCGCGCGCGAGGTTGCGGGCACCGGCTGGCTTCCCGAACCCCTTAAGGCCTGACGCCGCAACGGGCGGGATGGCCTTCGGGCCGTCCCGCCCTTTCAACTGGAAAACCGGCGTGACCCACCACGCCGCCGCGCCTCGGGCTTCAGGGGCGGGAGCAACACCATGCCTCTCTTCTCGTTTACCTACCTGCATCCGCATACCGGGCAATCCTGCACCGTGGATAGCGTCAAGCCTACGCAAATCCTCGCCTTCATCGACATCGTCCAGTACATGCGGCGCATCGGCCTGCGCATGTCCGCGCCGAAATCGAGTTTCCAGATCCGGGACGAATCGTTGCGCACGGTCCGCAGCAGCCACGGCGAGCTGACCGTGGATGCACGCGGCAACGTGACCCACCGCCGCCTCGACAACCACGAGCCCGACGGAGGGCTGCACCTGGCCGCGATTGTCCGGTTCGATCTCGGGGAATGGCTCCGTCACTGGGGAGAGCCGTTTCCCGCGTCTTTCGACATCCTCGACCTTGGCTACTGGTACGCCGATCCGATCGCGGGCGCATGCGCCTACGAACCGGCGGACGCGCACTGGCGCGCCGAACTCGCCGCCATCCTGCGTAACCGGCGGCGTTGAGCTTCGAAACGGCTCCCGCTTATCCGCCCGCCTGCTAGACCCGCCGCAGCAGTTTGCGCGCGACCAGCAGCACGAGGTGCAGCCGGAAGGTCGAGTCGTCCTCGTCCGAAAGGCCTGGATGCGCGCCCGCCGGGTGCAGCCGCCGGAAGAACGCTTCGATGAAGCCGTGGCCCTGCCCGTCCCATTCGTTCAGGTCCGCGAGGAAGAACGGAGGGTTGCGGTTGGCGAGCCATATCCGCCGCTGGTTTCCGGGCGGGGGTAGCGCAGCTCCGGCCGCCAGCCGTTCCGCAATGGCGTCAAAAAGGCTTTCGATGAATGGCCTGAACTGTGCATTGGCGGCGGCCCAGTCTCCCCGAGCATGCGCCGCGATGCCCTGATCCAGGTGTCCCCTTGAAACGGCGAATCCATACCGGTCCAGCAGCGCGTGCACCTCGTCGTCGGCCCTGGGAAGGTCGAGCGCTTCGGGTAGCGCCCTTCTGAGCGTGCCGTCCTCCACCGTGAAGCCGTCGCGCTCCAGCCCCCGATGGAGCGCCGGATAGCGCTCCCGGAACACTTCGAAGCTGAATTCGCGGGGATACCCATCCACGCAGTGGCGAATCGCTTCCTCGACCAGTTCGCCGACCACCGCGTCCGCGAGATTTGCGCCGTCCTCGTTCAGCGTCTCTGGGTTGCCGATCAGGTATCTTCCCAGCGCATTGGCCCTGTCCGCGCGCGAATTGCCCCGGACGGCTTCCTCAAGCGCGTGCTCGAGCAGAAAGCGGTCGATATTCGTGTGGCCCCAGTTCGCCATCGTGTCCGTGGCGGCGAGAATCGTCCTCCTGGTGAATTGCGCCATTGTGTGAAGCCCCTCATTGTACTGTCCGCGCGCAGCCGCCTGCTACCGCCCCGCCGTGTTTCGCGCCTTTCCAAACGCCCGTTTCTCCCGGCTTTCACGCGACTTCTCCCTTTCGCCTCCCGCCGCAATCCCTGCCGCTCGCTTTTATGACGGCCACGATGCAGCCGCCGCTCGCTAGGGTCAATGACGCATTTTCCCCTCTCCCTGCGGTCGATTCCTCGCGCGACAAAATGCTATGACCCGCTCCCTTTCCGGCTGCCGGTATCTGGCCGTAAGCGAGGCTGCACGGTGCGGCCTTGAGAAACCGAAAAGGAGAAATGTCATGAGAAAGTCAGCGTTAATCATCGGATCGTTCACGAAGACGGAAAACGGCTTCGCCGGTAAGCTCGAAACCATCGCGGCAAAGGCGAACCTGGCGCTTCAGCCCAATAGCGACAAGGAAGGCAACCAGCCGGACTACATCGTCCTGCACGGCCAGACCGAAGTCGGAGTCGCGTGGGACCGCAACGACGACCGCGGCTACTACGTCTCGATCAGCTTCGAGGAGCCGAGCCTGGCGCCCGGCTTCTACACGCTGGTCAAGTCGGGCGCGGAGAAGAGCTACCAGCTCCTCTACCGCAAGCCGATGCCGCCGAAGAAGGACGGCCGGAAGTAAATCCCCGCGGGGCGGCGGCGACGCCGTCCCGCATCTTTCCCAAACAGCAACTTCTGAAGGAGACCGCTCCATGAACGATACCGACGACTTCACCGCAAAGTACCGGCGTCACAACGAAATCCTCGCCGAATGCAACGCGTTCAACAAATCCGCCGTGTTCGATGCCCTGGCCGATTCGGGCATCACCACCGTGACCGTGAATTTCAACGGTGAGGGCGACAGCGGCCAGATTGAGGACGTAAGCGCCCTTTCGGACGGCGTAACCGTCCCGGTACCCGACACCCAGGTCGATGTCCGCAGCGTCATGTGGGGTTCGGATGCGCCCGAGACAACCCGGACCCCGCTCTACGACGCCATCGAGGCGCTGTGCTACGACTTCCTGTCCGAGACCCACGGCGGCTGGGAGAACAACGACGGCGCGTTCGGGGATTTCACGTTCGGCGTCAAGGATCGCAGCATTGCGCTCGATTTCAACGCCCGGTTTTCGGATACCGTCAACTACAGCCACACATTCTAGGAGGTACGCATATGGCCCATCCCTATCACCACTCCCTCTCCAGCGTCAAACGCTGGGGCGGCACCGTCGAAGACTATATCCGCATTCACGACTGGCTCGACGAATCGAAGAAGATCCTCGCCGACTTCCGGCACCGAGCGCTCAGGCACCATGCCGAAGGCATCTTCATGGCCGAGACGGTCTTCGGCGCAACCGTGACGCTCGCAACCAGCCGTGTGATTCCCACGCGCTGGATCGGTGAGCAGCATGTCCGCGAGGACCTCGGATTCATCCCTTCGTTTGCCGACTGGGCCAAGGCGATCCGGCCGGAGCCCTGGATGGGCCGTGCCGCCAGACTCGAAGTGGAGAACGCCGCGTAGACGTGCCCCCCCGGAGCGGGAGGGCGCTGCGTCCCTCCCGCTTCTCTTCCGCAAGCGAAAGAAAGACATTCTCCCTTGCAAGTTGTGCCGCCCTTGCGCATACTCAACCCGCAATCCAGCCTGTCATGTAGACAAGGGTTCCGATGAACGCGCACGCGGCGCAGATTCTCTCCGATCCCGAAGAAGCGGCGGAAGCCGAACCCCTTGCGTTCCTGCGCTCGAAGACGTTCCTCGGCGCGCTGAAGCGCGGCGTCCGGCCGGGCATCACCGCCGCAATGCTGATCGAAGAAGGCGCATACCTCGCGGAGCAGAAATTCCGCAAGACCGGCCTTGCCGCGGCGGGCGCAATCGCGGCGGAAGGGTTATGGAGCTGGCAGCTCGACCAGGAGCGCCGCGAGCGCGAAGGCGGGCTCTCGCGCTAACCCGTCAGGCCGCCTTGCCCCTGGGCGGTTTCGCTTCCGGCTCGCCACGCTTGCAACCTGGGCGGGCGCATCTATACTCACGGCTCACCCGTCCATCCAATCACGAAGCTTCCCGGCCGGGAAAGGCGAACGCATGGCAGCCGCAGACTCTCCCGAACGTCTACCCGATTACCGCGAACTCGGCTCTTATACTCTGCTATACACATTCGACTGCCCCGTGGGCGTGTGGCGCGCGCGCCTCGACGACAAGGCATGGGGCAAGCGCCGCAATATTCTCCTCTACTTCAGCGAGCTTGAGACCGGGAAAAAATACTGCCTGTCCGTGTTCAACGAGACCCGGCACGCGGCGGACGACGGCATTATCAACTTCCGGTACCGGGGCCGCATCGGCGAATGCTTCGAGCTGGAGACGGGCAAGAGCCGCACCGGGCGCAGCCGGTTTCTCGCGGCGCGAATCGTCCCCGGCCCGGACGCGGCTCAGCCGCACGCCGAAGCGGCGGTTACGCCGGTTTCCTGACCTTCGCCGCGCCCGCGCTTCCACGGGCCGGTTTCGTCCTGGGCTTGCGGCCTTTCGCGCCGCCGATGGCGACCTGGATGCCGACCGTCTCGGCCAGCTCCCTGATCCTGGCAATAGTCTCCTGTCTCTTGCGCTCGGCACGGTCCGCGCGCTCGCGCTGTGCCGCGCTTATCAGCCTGTCCAGCTCGTCATCCGCCAGGCTCTTTATGGTGTCAGTCGCTATGGGCATGGTCTTCCTCCAGTTGCTTGGTGATTTCGGTAAGGTTCTCGTCGTTTTCGAGCACGGTATCGAGGCTTGGGGCGATGAGCGCGCGCGTTACAATCGGCTCCTTGTCCTCGCGCTTGCGCACATCGGCGTTGCGGCTGCGTATCGCCGCGATTTCGTTCGCGTCCTGCACCTGAATGCGCTTGAGCTTGCCTTCCTCCAGCGCGTCAAGGCCGCGCTGCAGATGCTCGCCTTCCATGTAGATGGCCCCGACGCTGAACAGCAGCACGAGGCGTTCTGAGCGCGCGCCCCGGTCGAGCCACTGGTGACGCACATAGTGCGACATCGCGAAGCCGTCCACCGAGCGGCCGTCGCACGCCCGCACCGAGAGGGAGAAGGTCTGAGCGGTGCCCTCGCGCTCGACCGTAAACGCCCTCCTCCAATGGACCGGCGCTTCCTCTCTGCCGCCGACCGAGCCGATGAGTTTCTGGACGTGGGACTTTTCCGGTTCACGCATATTCCATTCCCTTCTCGCGCCATCCCCTGACAAGCGAGCGCGCAGAATCGCGCAGCGCAACAGCGCGCTGTTTGAGGAACCGGCCGACGCGGTTGCGTTCCAGGACGGCGCTCAGGCTGAAGCGCGGGCGGACCGTGACTTTCTCGACGCCGATGTCGTGCTTCATCAGCTCCAGCGCCGAGAGGCGCTCGCCGCCGCGCGTCACCGCCTCCATCGCGCTCTTCTTGTCGGCGACGACGGCAAGCCCGATATCCCGCCCGCGCGACCAGGAGACGTACCATTGCGTGCGGTTCGTGGCCTTCGGCGCGTGCTCGTCCACGGCGACGAACACGCGGTCCACCGTCTTGCCCTGGCTGCGGTACGACGTATCGGTATAGCCGAGGGTGAAGTGGCCGTAATCCTTCGGCAGGATGCGCCCGCCCCCCAGGCGGATATCGCCGTCCTTCGTGAAGCCCTCGACCGTCACGATGTCGCCGTTATCGACGCGCGTCCCTTCCGCCTCGCCCGGCAGCTTGAGCGTGCCGTTTTTCGTGATGCGGAGCTGGTCCCCTTTGGCGACGCTTTGCTTTGCGGAGCGGTACACCTGGAAGCGATCGGCATGCTCCGAAGGCAGTTCGGCGAGCGTGCCGTCCCTGCGCGCGAGCACGACCTTGCCGCCGCCCTCGTAGACGATGGCGGTCTCGCCCTGCGCGAAGCCGCCGACCGTCTGCCGTTTGCCTTTCGCGCTCTGCCGGACACCCGGCACGGCCTTGTGAAACTCCACGACCATGCCCGGCTCGTAGTTGCGACCATCGCGCTTCTGCGCATCCGTCCAGACGGTCCCTTCCCGCCGCGCAAACTGCTTTTCCTGGCCGGTGATTCTGCCCCGGCTCTTGAGCTCCTCACGCAGGCGCTGCGTGATCTCCGCGCCCTCGCGGTTCGTCGTGCCAACGATGAGGGCAGAAGCGCCCTCGTCCTTCGCCTCAAGGAACTTGCCGACGAGAAAATCCTGTCGCTTTCCCGCGTCCTTCATCTCGACAATCCAGCCCTTTTTGTCGAGCGCCTTCATGCCCTTGATCGCCTTGTCCGCGACGCCCGAGCCGATCAGGTCCACGGCCTCGCGGTACCCGCCGTCCCGCTGCCTGCGGTTCTCGGTCAACTGCGCGTAGGTGACGCCGCCCTCGGCTTCGAGCAGCCGGAAGGCATCGCCCGCATCGACCGAAGCGTGCTGCCGGTAGTCGCCCAGGAAAATGACGCGGTTGTCATGGCTCTCGGCGATGTCCATGAGCCGCGTCATGTCGTTCGTGGACATCATGCCCGCCTCGTCCACAAGGAGCACATGCCCGCGCATTTCCTGCTGGAGCTTCTGGCTCTCGAAGAAGGCCGCGAGCGTGGTCGCGTCCGTGAATCCCGCCTTGCGCAATTCCCCGCGCGACGCCGAGGAGGAGGGCGCGAGCGCCAGCGCCTTTGTGAACTTCTTCTTTCCCTTCCGGCCGCGCTTCTTTATCACGCCGTCGATGCCTTTCAGGCTGTAGGATTTTCCCGTGCCCGCGGGGCCGCGGATACCGATATATCTGTCGCGGCTTTCGACGACGGCGCGCGCCACCGCGTTCTGCTCGGCAGACAGCTCCGGCAGGTCGTCGTAGCGCTCGTCGAACGGCTCGTATTCCCCCCTGCCGTCGCGCGCCCGCTGCGTCATGCGGCACTGTCTGGCCAGCGTCGCGGCCTTCACATATTGCGGCCCCGCCTTGGTATCCTTCTTCAGGATTTCACCGCGCTCCAGGGCTCCGGCGATTTCGCGGTCCACCTCGTCAGGCATGACGTAGCCGATGCCGTGATAGACCGCCGTCTTGCGCAGGTTCCGTTCCGTCACCACGTCCTCGCGCTGGAACAGGTGATCGATCGCGAAGTCCACCGACTGGCGCGGGGTAATCTCAGGGCCGGGCGCAATCTCCTTGTCGCGCACTTTTTCCAGCGCCGCGCGCTCCTGCTGCGTCAGGCGGCCCTGCCATTCCGCCATCAGCAAATCGTCGGGAAGATCGGCCTTCTTGCTCTCCCTCAGCTTGTCGGCGAGCCGGTGTATCGCCTTGTCGTCCGTGACGCCGCGCGCCGCCGATTCCTTCTCGATGCGTTTGCTGTTCTGCGAGAACTTGTCGATGACGGATTGCGGCACGCCGTTGAGCTGCAATCCCCGTTTTCCCATCGCGGGAACGTAGCCCAGTTCCCGCAGCTTGATGCCGAGGCGTGCGGCGGCGTCGAGTTCGAGGTCCGGCGCGTTGCTTTTCATGTCGCCGAGCTGCGCGGCCTTCCACCGTTTCTCCACCGGGTCCCAGGTGGCGTTCTGGATGTAGTAGTGCGTATGCAGGTGCGGATCGCTCTTGCCGTTCACCGGGCGGCTGCGCGAATGGCGGAACGCCGAGACGACCATTTCCCCGGTCACGCGGTCGCTGTCTTTGCCTCTCTTGCGCACGCGCGTCGCCATTTGCGGCTCGGCCTTCTGCGTCATCATCTCATCGCCCGCTTCGCAGAACGCTTCGCGCATGTCGGAGCAGCCGTAGAGCGCGTCCATGACCGATACCGACTTCCACGCAGTGAGCGTCGCGTCGTATCCCGGACGCCGGTCCTTCTTGTCGCGCGGGGTGAGCCTGTCACCCGTGTTAGGATCGCGGTTCCTCACCAGCGCCGCGAAGTCCTTTTCCGTGACCTTGCCGTCAAGGCCCAGCCGCTCGGCTCCCTTGCCGAGCCACTCCGACTCGACTTCCTTCTCCTTGAAGTAGTAGTCGTCGCGGATCAGGCCCTCGCGGAAGTATTTGACGGCCGAAGCTGCGTTTCTGCTGGGTACGACCTTGAGCATCAGTTCACCCTTGCCCGGAGACAAAACCACTAATGGTGTGCATAGCCGATTCGACCCACAACCGGAAGTAATTTTTGAAGCCTTCCAACACAATTTCTGGCTGCGTACATCTCCCCTAACCGGAGGTTAGGCAGGCAGGCCGCGCGCGTTCGCGCACGCAGTTGCACGCCAGAAGCTGCACAGATCCGGCGCAATTCCGGTGCGCCAATCGAGTCGGAAACATCACCGCAACACGGCTCATGATGGGCGTACAAAAACTCCGCCGTCACTAAACTGTCATCGTTTGGTTTCCGCACAGTCTTGATCGCGGACTGTGCGCACGAGATGCGATGCCTGCATGATCGTTCGCGCGCACTTCCGGTGCACTTGCCACGCGCGATCACAGGCGATGCTTCCGCGCAATTCACATCGCCGGTACGTGAATTACTTTCAATACACAATCGCGCACACAAGACGCATCTAATTTGTGATCGTCGGTGTACTAACGTGGCGCACTTGCGGAACGCAACGAGCGCGGTCAATTCCGACGCCGGTGCGCACTCTTCTGCGGCGCGTGAAGATGCCCGTGTCACGAAACCGTAACGTAGTGATCCGGGTGGACTTTGGAACGCGGATTGTGCACACGTCGGCATCGTTTCTGCGAATCGCCGTGCCCCCTGTCCGTCGCAATTGCGGCGTACCGTTTGCGACGCGGGATGGGCGTCATGAAACACGGGGCGGGCGAGCGATTCCGATTGGCTTCGGCGGCAATTGCCGGTATGATTCGCGCACACTCGATGGAGGGAATTTATGACCGCGACGACGGTACTGACATGCGCCGAGCCGACCCAGGGCATCACGGTTTCGGGCGCGCTGAATTTCCTCGCGCGGACGCGCCGGCAACTGGATCGATTCGGCGAGTTGCCCGGCACCGAAGGCAGGGTCATCGACCCGCATGAAGCCCGTGAAATTAGACGGCTCTGCAACGAGCTGGAAGCGGACATAAAAGCCAGGCTCTCGGACATTTAGCGCTCCCATCCCAGGGACCGGGAGCGCCGCTGCAGCTTCGCCTCTATGGCGGCAAACTGTTTCGTGTAGTCGCGTGTGTCCTGTTCGCTCGCGTGCCGCACGTCTTCCGTCGGCGCGTTTCCCGGACGCCTGCCCGCGCGCTCGTAATTGATCAGCGTTCCGTCGTGATAAACCGCGTTTACGACGCCGGGCTCGCGGGGCGGCCGTTTCGCATCGCGGCCGTTATGAAACGGCTCGTGCACGACAACGCGGTCGCCCGCCCTGAAGGGATCGCCCGGCTGTTTGATCCGGGCCTTCTGCCGAGGCTGTTCCGTGGAAACGGCGGGGCTCTTCACCGGCGCCTGTCCGCCCCTGTTCATCCAGTCAAGCAGGCCCATTTCAGCGCTCCCAGGAAGGACGAGGCCGCGCAATCGTCTGCTGCGGTTTCTGGCTCGTCTTCTGCTGCACTTTCGGCGTCGCAGTGGGGCGCACAGATGCGCCACTTTCCACCGAGGTCATGCCGGCCTGCGCGCTCGTCGGGCTCATCGCGGGCGTGCTTTTGTCCTGCGCTGTCATGTTCTGGCGCATCGGCTGTTGCGTGACCGGAGTGTCCGCGACCGAGGCTTCCCGCGCGGGACTGTCGTGTCCGGCATGTTGCGTCGCCTTCTCGATCCGCGCCTTGATCTCGTCCAGCCGCCCGCGCTCAGCGCCGGACAGGCTTTCCAGGGCATTCTGCCTCGGCTGTTGCGCCGCCTCCCGCGTGTACATCTGCTTCGCGGTTTCGGGTTTCGGTTGCTGTGGCTTCGGCTGTGCCGTCTGTTGCTGCCGCTTCTTCAGGAAAACCAGGAACGCCATCGCTGTGCCTCCGCGACACAGTATGCGGAGCGCGCCTCCATCGAATAAAGAGAAGCAACGTTAACCCGGTCGGCGGGATAATGGCTGGATCGGTCGTGCGTCATGGCGAATGCGGAAGGCTTGAGACCGTCGCGGGAGGAAGTCGAGCGGCAGCTTGACCGGCTGCTTGCCGACGAGATGGTTGCGTCCAACCAGAATTCCGCGAAGGTGCTGAAGTACATCGTCGAACGCGCGCTGGACGGCCAGAACGTCACGGAGTTCGACGTGCTCAAGGATGTCTTCCTCAGGAAGATTTTCGATAAGGTGGACGACACGGCGGCGCGCGTGACGATAGCCAAGCTGCGCAGGCTGCTTGCGAATTACTACAAGGACGACGGACAGTACGACCCGATCATTATCGCCCTGCCCGACCCGAAGGAACGCACGGCGGCGCACGGAAAGCGCATCAAGTTCAATCCCGGCCAAGCCTACACGCCCTCCTTTTCCTACAACCCGTCAGGCTGGATGGCGAAGGAGCTTTCCGTCGCCTATCACCTGCTGCGCGGCGGCCCGGCGCAGATGGATCAGGCGGTGGAGCATTTCAGCAATGTCGGCCGCGCCGTACCCGAGCATCCCGAAGTGATGCTGGGCCTGCTGGAACACTGGGCGTTCAGGCTCCTGATCGGCGCGGTCGGGGACCCTCACATCACGCTCGTCGCGGGACCGCTCGCGTACCTGGGCAAGATTGAGAAGAAGAACGGCGAAAGCTGGCGCACGCACCATGTGCGCGGGATGTTCCATGCGTTCATGGGAGACCGGAAGGCGGCCCAGAAGGCGTTTGACAAGGCGCTGGAGCTTGACCGGCAGGCGACCATCTCACGCGGCGGATATACCAGTTTCCTGTTCCGCACCGGCCGGGAGGAGCAGGCGGTTCGTCTCACGGCCCTTGAAGCCGAGGAACGGGCCGATAATGCGCAGGTGCACGCGGTACACGGCATCTACCTGACGCGCGCGCACAGGCACGAAGACGCGGGGCGCGCCTTCTCAAAATCGCTCATGCTCGACCGCAACTGCTGGATCGCGCATTACGGGCTCTGGCAGATGTACCTTGCACTCGGTGACGGGGAGAATGCCGGGGCGCATGCCCGACATCTTGAAGCACTCGTTACGCCCGAGGAGTTCGCGTTCTTAAGCCGGAAGCTCGGCCGGCAATAGCGTCCATCCCGGTCCATCCCGCTTAACGTTGATTATCTTTAGATTTCAGGCGGCAAGCTTCACGCTTGCAGCATGAAAACTTCACTTATCCTCCTTGCGGCGCTCACGGCGGGACTCGCCACGGCGCAGCAGGACAGCAAACCAGCCGCGCCGGCGAACACCGGCGCACCAGACACACAGACAAACTCCGCCGCGACGGACGCGAAGAAGAAACCCAAACGTCCGAAGCCCGCGGCCTGCTCCGACATCCCGCCGGACCAGCAGGTCCGTTTCCACCTGCCGACCGCGTGGGAGCAGCAACTGGCCCGCCAGCGCGCCGAGCTTGAGCGCAGGACGGGGATCGTGCTTCCGCCCCCTCCCCCGCCCAAGGTGCTTCCGCCCTGTCCTCCGCCCGCGAAGCCAGCGGACGCGGGCAAGAAGTGAGCACCGGGGCGCGCGTGCCCTTTTGATGCCGCGCGCCCCTTCTTTCCCAAAGGAACGGATATGCCATCCACCGACACGATTCTCGACCGCCCTATCCTTGCGCTGTCCGAAGCGGACGAGCTGCGCCTGCGCGATCTCGTCGAAGGCACCCTGATTACCGGCGCGCCCGGATCGGGCAAGACCAGCACGAGCGGCAGGCAGCTTGCGCTCGCCCTGCTGGGCGTCCCGCGCATGGGCGGCCTGGTGCTGACCGCCAAGGCCGAAGAGACCAATAACTGGATCGCCTACGCGACAGCCTCTGGGCGCGGCGACGATCTGATCGTCTTTAACGCTGAAAGCGGCGACTGTTTCGACCCGCTGCATTACGAATGGACCCGGCCCGGCCGCGGCGCGGGCGATATCGAGAGCGTCATCGACTTCTTCTCGACGCTCGTGTCCATCGGCAAGAAAGAAATGGGACACGGCCACGACCCGTTCTGGGAGCGCGGCAACGAGCAGCTCATGCGCAACGTCATCAAGCTGCTCGATCTGGCGGGCGAGCGCATCTCGATCGCCGGCATCGACCGCGTCATCAAGTCGCTGCCCACAAGGCCCGAGGAATACGAGGAGGAAGCATGGCAGCGCGAGTCCTATTGCGCGCAGCTCATCGCCTCCATCCGCGAGCGCAAGGAGTCGCTCACGCAAGACCAGTGGAGCGATCTGGACTTTGCCACCCAGTACATCTTCAACAAGTGGCCGGCGTTCGACGAGCGTCCCCGCTCCTCGCTGGAAATGACCTGGTCGGGCATGGCGGACAAGTTCCTGTTCAACCCGTTTAACCGGCTCTTCTGCAGCGGCAATTGCAGCTTCACGCCGGAGGACACGACGCACAAGGGAAAGATCGTCATCTGCGACTTTCCCCTGCTCGAATACGGCCACGAGACCGGCCGGACCATCAACGTCATCCTGAAGCTCATCTTTCAGCGCGCGTGGCTCAGGCGAAAGCTCTCCGAATCGCCCAACCCGGTGTTTCTCTGGCAGGACGAGTTTCAGTATTTCGTGACGAGGAGGGACAATTTCTTCCAGCAGACCTGCCGGGGTTCGCGCGTCTCGGTGGTCTGCCTCACCCAGAACATACTGAACCTCTCCGAGGAACTGGGCGAAGGCCAGCCCGGCAGCAAGACCAAGAGCTTCTGCGGCAACCTCGCCATCAAGATCGCCCACCAGCAGAACGAGCCCGACACGGCGCAGTTCATGAGCGACCTGATCGGCAAGGAATACAAGTACCTGGACAGTTTCAACGCCAGCGGCAACTTCAGCCAGTCCCATGCGAGCGTGGGCGGAAACCGCCAGCTCGTGCACATCATCGAGCCCATTGAATTTACCCGGCTCGCCAAGCCCGACGCGGAAAGCCCGCTTGCCGAAGCGGTGGTCTACCAGTCGGGCAAGATCTTCAACGCCACACGAACCGGCCAGAACAAGGGCCGCAATTACCTGCGCGTGTTCTTCTCGCGCGAATAGGAGACACCATGCAACATTCACCCACCGCCCAGGCGAGCTCCATGAGCCTCGACCAGCTGGAGAACACGGCGCTCAATGTCGTCGATGCGCTCTGCTCCATATTCTGCATGCCCGTCGAGCTGATGCTGCGGCCCTGGCACGGCACGCGGTACTTTCCCGTGTCCGTGCGCTTCTTTTCCTCCGTCATGATGCTGCTGCTTCCGGCCATCGCCGGGCTCGCCGACATGCTCATGCACATGATTCCGTTCGTGCGCGTGGCCCCGAGCTTCGGCCTGTTCGGCATCGGCGCGCTGGCGCGCATCTATTTCCTGCTGTCGCTCATTCACGGCATCCGGCTGTGGAAACGCATGCTGCACATGGAGACGGAGATCCACAGCCAGTACGAAGGCCCGCCCCTGCCCTTTTTCAAGCTGGTGCCGGGCAGGAAGAGCTTCTGGTTCATCCGCATCGTCTGGGAGCCCGCCTTCGTGTTCGTGGCGGCGATCATCTTCACGAACCTGCTTATCTTCCAGCCGGGCCTCGGCATCTTCCTGCAGATGTCGGCGCTGTCGCTGCTGATGAAGAACTTCATCGGCTGGTACCGCGAATGGCAATACCTGCGCGTGCTGCTCGACATGCGCAACTCCGGCCCGATCATCGGCAAGCTCATCCACGACGAGGCGACCGAGGACGAGCTGTCGCAGTTCCACCTTGCGAGCTTCCCGAAGAACGTCTCGCCGGACCTGAAGCAGGCCGCGGTGGACCGCCTTAAGACTATGTTTTCGCCGCAAGGCTGAAGGAGGAAAATTATGACCAACGACACGAAACGCAAACTCACTCTATGGGGCGGCGGCATCGCGCTCTTCGCCCTGTTCTTCGGCGGCTCGATCCGCGAGACCATCGGGCGCATCATGATCATGCGCCAGGCTCCGAAGCCCTCGCCGGCAGGGCCGCCCCTCAACCCGCAATGGGGACCGGTGGCGCGTCCGGTCCGCAAGGCACCGGAACCATTACCGGCAAACGGCTCCGAGCCTGCCCCCGACCCGTCCTTTGACCGCGTGGTCGGCGTCTGGGAGGGACTCGGCCCCGTGCTTCCCAATATGTGCACCCTCAAACTTGAAATCCGCCGCAAGGAGGGAGATCCGGCTAAGCTCGCGGGATTCCCGCAGCTCACCTGCTTCCCGATGACGATGCCCACACGATTCAACGACCCGAAGGCGCAGCAGGCCATCATGGCGCGCTTCACGCCGATGTCGGCGGTGCTGACCGGCACGGCCGACAAAGGCTCGGTGCAGTTCACCGTGGACAAGGTGATCGGCAAATCGTCGGAAGGCTGCGCGATTGAAGGCATGACCGTCACGCCGTTCGGCGCGGACCAGCTCTCCGCCGAATGGAAGGAGATCGCCTGCCAGGGCGGCCAGCTTCTGCTCAAGAAAGGCAAGGGATAGCAATGTCCACGACCCCTGCCCTTTCCACCCCGTCGCCCCCGGCTGTCCTTACCGTGCGCGAAGTAGCCGCCGAACTGCGCTGCTCGAAGGCGCATGTGCACAACATCATCGCGGGCAAGGTCCACGGCCTTCCGCCCCTGCCGGTGCTGCGCATCGGACGGCGCGTCCTTGTCCGCCACGAAGCGCTCGCACACTGGCTTGACCGCATCGAGGGCCGCGAGCTTGAGATCATGCGCGGCTCGGGCGACTTCCTTCCGGACGAGGACCTGGAGTCCATTGCCGGAGCGTGAGGTGACCCATGCAGACCAGACGTATCGGCGACGCCACGCTCATCCTGGGCGACGCGTTTGGCGTCCTGCCGGGGCTCGAACCGGTGGACGCAATCCTCACCGACCCGCCCTACAATACCAGGACGCATAAGGGCGCGCGCACGCAGCGCTCGATGAAGGCGTCGCCCATCGACTTTGAGAGCATCACCGAAGAGCAGTTCATCGCCTTCTGCGCGAACGCGGTCAGGCTCGCGCGGCGCTGGGTGGTTCTTTCCTGCGCGTGGCAGCACGCGGCCGGGCTGGAGAAGGCCGGCGTGCCCCTCGTGCGCCTCGGCGTCTGGCACAAGGTCAACTCCGCGCCGCAGTTCACCGGCGACCGCCCCGGCACAGGCTGGGAAGCCATCGCCATCCTGCACCGCGATGGCAGGAAGCGCTGGAACGGCGGCGGTCATCACGCGGTCTGGGTCTGCAATGTCGAGCGCGGGGCGCATCCCACGCAGAAGCCCCTGCCCCTGCTTCTGGACTGGGTCAGGAAATTCTCCGACGAGGGCGAAACCGTGCTCGACCCGTTCATGGGCTCAGGCACGACGGGCGTCGCCTGCGCGAAGCTCGGGCGGAGATTCATCGGCATTGAGAAACGCCCGGACTACTTCACGCTCGCCTGCGAGCGTATCGAAACCGCACACAAGCAATCGAACCTGTTCGGGAATGCTGATCTCACCCCCGGATGACTGTTATGATCCGATCACACCCGGATGAACGCCGAAGGCGCACGGAAAGGACTAACGTGCATCGGCAGCGTCATCAGAAAGGCAGTCTGCAGGTAAGGCAGCACGGGAAGCGCAAGATGTGGGTTTTGCTCTATCGCGACGGAGGCACGCGCAAGTACGCGACGCTCGGCCTCTATTCCAAGATGAGCAAGACCCAGGCGGAGACGAAGCGGGACGAACTGATAGCGGAAGCGAACGCCCGCAACGCTCTCGCCCCCGACCCGGACATCACTTTCGGGCAGTTCCTCGAAGGCATCGCCCTTCCCTTCCTGCGGTCAAAGTGGAAGCGGTCCACGGCCGCGACCACCGAGAACCGCATCGATCATCATTTGAAACAAACGTTCGGGGAAGAGAAGCTCTCCACCCTCTCGCTCAAGGGACTGCAAGCGTTTCTTGGGGAGAAGGCAAAGACGCTTTCCCGCAGCGTCGTGGCGCATCTGCGCTGGGACCTGCGGGCCATCTTTAAGCTCGCGCTTGCCGAAGGTTATGTAGAGCGCGACCCTACGGGCGCGCTCTATACGCCCAAGCAGGCGGAAGAATCCGAACGGCCCACCCTGACAAAGGAGGAAGTAGAACCCTACATCAGCACACTTGAACAACGCGAGAGCGTGATTGCGCATCTCGCCATATTCTGCGGCATGCGGCCCGGAGAGATTCTGGCCCTGCAGCGCCGCCACATCGCTACGGACTGCAAGTCCCTCGTCATCGATCAGCGCCTCTACCGGGGCGACATCGACACGCCGAAGACCAGGACCTCGGCCCGTAAGGTGGCCATCCCTCCAAAGACGGCAGCTCACCTCAAGGAATGGATGGAACTGGTGGGAGCAAAGCCAGAAGCCTGGGTGTTCGCATCGGAGAACGAAGCGAACCCGATGTGGCGCGACAATGTCTGGTATCGCCATATGAAGCCGAAGCTCGACACGGTCGGGCTGGGCTGGGCGAACTTCCAGGTGCTACGAAGGACGCATGCCAGCCTCGGGCACGATGAAGGCATCGACCCGAAAGTGGCGGCGGACCAGCGCGGCCACGGCATCGGCGTGGCGATTGATGTCTATACCAAGGCGGCCCTGTCCAGGCGCGCCGAAGCGGCAGAACGGCTGGAGTCCGCCGTGCTCACCGCTTAACTGAGTGAAATGGAGTGAAGGAAGTTGCTGGGATCGCCTAAGCTGCTGATTTTATGGAGCGGGAGACGGGACTCGAACCCGCGACGTCCAGCTTGGGAAGCTGGCATTCTACCACTGAATTACTCCCGCGTCCTGCGTTTTCTATCACGTACAGCTTTGAGCTTTCATCCTAAACACTACTAAAACACCATCATTGTATCAGCAAACTCTCTAGCTGATCACGATCACGAGTCTGGTCTCCACTGGCGACTGGGTGTATACGTTCTGGTTCACATCGAGCGTGTGTCCCAGTTGATCGGCGACCAACTTCGGATCAACGCCAACTGCTTCATGAGAAAGGAATGTACGCCGCATCACCTGAAAACTGTGCACGCGTCGTCACGGAACCGCAGGAGGCCCCGGCTGCTGCCGACCCACAGTTGCCATCGCGATCTTCGAAGAGGCAGAGCACACCGCCTTGTGCCGGACCTTCCGCGAAAAGGCGAAAGCGATCCCCCTCCTGGCGGGCCAAGCCGCTATTCGTCGCCACCCAGAGATTGCCGTCTCGATCCTCCGTCATGGCCCGCAGTTCGAATGGGTCCGTCAGGCCTTGACCGGCTCCATAGCGGGATATTCTTCCATCCGAAGACTTTCGAACGAGTCCCCGGTAGCCGAGGATCCAGAAGCTCCCTTGATGATCTTTCAGCACTGCTCCAGGGAAGTCTTTTGTCAATACGGAAGGCTCAAATATGCTGTGGAACTCTCCGTCCTGCAGACGAGTGACGGAGCTCGTCCCGGCCACATACAGCGTCCGCCGATCCTCCCATACACCCCTCACGACCCGCAACGGGATATCCCGCCCCGCAAGAAAATTAGTAAATCGCGATCCGTCAAAGCGGCTCAGGTTTCCACCGGCCACGATCCAGAGAGTACCGGCGTGGTCGACCAAAAGTGCCGAGACCGGATTTCCAGGCAGGCCGCCTTGATCCTTGCCAAAGGCGACGAATTCGTATCCGTCAAAACGCGCTAGGCCCTCATCGGTGCCCGGCCAGAGAAATCCGTCCGTCGTCTACGTGATCGCTCGAACGGTATCCTGAGGCAGTCCCTGCTGTCGGGTCCAAACCATCACGAAATATTGCGTAAGGGCTTTGCCCGATCAATAGTAAGGCGCAGGGCCGAATTCCGTCCATATTGTATACATACAACGTGAATGATCCGAATGACCGTTGAACTTGGATCACTCCAGATGTAGACTGCTCTAAAGACACTCGGCGATCGAGGACCGCTAAGATTCATGCCAATCTACGAATATCTCTGTCATGAGTGCCAACATCGATTCGAGTACCTGCTTCGCTCGTCATCGGCGGCGAACTGCCCATCCTGCGGCTCTTTAAATTTGAAGCAGTTGATCTCGACTTGTGCCGTCCGCTCGGAGAGCACCCAGCAAGCCAATTTAAGCGCCGCGCACCGGAAAGTCGCGGCCGCTCGCGGCGACCGGATGCGCGACGAGCATCAACATCTCCACGGGCATTTCGATGACCGCCCTTCGGGCCAGAAAGATGATTAGGAGTGCCACCCCGGACAAAACAAGGTAGATAATCCGAATAGATCATGGCGCGCTGGCTTGAATCGGCTTAAAATACCTCCAAGCCAGATAGGGAGGGATGACTTTGAAAAAGCTGGTCGCGAAAGGCGTCGTTCTCGGCGGTGCGGTGCTTTTCGCCATCTTGGCAGCGTATGGCCAGGCCGTTTCCACGAAGGCACCGGCGCGCGCAGCCGGATTGGCGGGTGCCGAGCGCGCGCTGCTTGACCAGTATTGCGTGGTCTGTCATAACGATAAGCTCAGGAAGGCTAATCTGTCTCTTCAGAACCTGGATCTGGCGACCGTGGGCGATCACCCGGAGATCTGGGAACGAGTGATTCGGAAGCTTCGCGCCGGCATGATGCCTCCTCCCGGCATGCCACGCCCCCCGCTTGCAAAATACGAGCAGCTCCGCGACTGGTTGGAGTCCGAGATGGACCGCAAAGCGGCCTTACATCCGGACCCCGGCTCGGTGGTGCTTCACCGGCTGAATCGTACCGAATACGCCAACGCGATTCGCGATTTGCTGGATCTACAGGTGGACGTGAATTCGCTCCTCCCGCCGGACGATTCCGCGCGAGGCTTCGATAACGTCGCGGGCTCTCTGACCATCTCGCCCACTTTGCTGGAAGCTTACATGACCGCCGCTACCCGCATCGCGCGGATGGCCGTAGGGTATTGGAAATCGCCCACCGCCGCCGCTTACATTGCCCCTCCGGACTCATCCCAGAATGAGCACATCGAGGGGCTGCCGTTCGGGACGCGCGGCGGAATGGCGGTTCGCCACACCTTCCCGTCCGACGGGGAATATCATTTCTCGGTTCAGAATCTCGGCATCGGTAAGTTTATTCCCGGCCAGAAGCTGGAATTCCTGATCGATAACCAGTTGGTCGCTGAGCGGGACTATAAGCGCGTCGGTTTAACCGCCAACAACGCGGCGGACCACGACGGTTCTATCGATGTCTCGGTTCCGGTGAAGGCCGGCAGCCACCTGGTGGGCGTAACGTTTCTGGCAACAAACTATCGGCCGTCTCTCGATTTCATCCGGCAATACGAACGCAAATCGCTCGAGGACAATCCGATCCCGCAGTTGGAGTATTACCCCGCCATCGGGATCTTAAGAATTCAGGGCCCGTTCAACCCCAAGGAGCCGACGGACTCGCTCTCCCTTCGCAAGGTCTTCATCTGTCACCCCGCTAGCGGAGCACAGGAAAACGCATGCGCCAGAGAGATTCTGACCACGCTCATGCGCCGCGCCTACCGGCGGCCGGTGACCAACGCCGATTGGGAATGGGTGCAAGCCTTTTACCTCGAAGGCCGCCGCGAAGGTACGTTCCGCGATGGAATAGAACTGGGTTTGCGCCGCATTTTGGCGAGCCCGGCTTTTCTGGTGCGCGCCGAGCGCGAGCCTGCCAACGTACCCGCAGGCCGGCCCTACCGCATTACAGACCTAGAGCTTGCCTCGCGCTTGTCGTTTCTGATCTGGAGCAGCATCCCGGATGATGAGCTCCTGGAAGTTGCCAGCCAGAATAAGCTGCACCAAACGCCAATCCTGGAACACCAGGTCCGCCGGATGCTCGCTGATCCCAAGGCCGAAGCCCTGGTGGATAACTTCGGGGACCAGTTGCTGTATTTGCGAAATCTCCCGGCGACTTCCCCGGACGGAGTTTACTATCCGGAATGGGATGACGAGCTACGCAAGAGTTTCCGCCGGGAAACCGAATTGCTGCTTCAGAGCATCATCCAGGAAAATCGCAACGTGGTCGATCTGTTAACGGCGGACTACACGTTCTTGAACGAAAGGCTTGCCAAGCATTACGGCATTCCGAATATCTACGGGTCGCAATTCCGGCGTGTGACACTTGGACCGGATCTCGCATATCGCCGGGGTTTGTTGGGTCAGGGAAGTGTTCTCTCGCTCACGTGGGTTCAGAACTTCCGAACCTCACCGGTAAAGCGCGGCGTCTGGGTGCTGGAGAACATTCTGGGGACGCCGCCGCCGGAACCGCCTCCCAATGTTCCGCCTCTGGAAGACACCAAGGGCGACAACAAGATCATGACATTGCGCGAGCAGATGACTCTGCACCGCAAGAATGAACCGTGCGCGAGTTGCCACAAGCTCATGGACCCGATCGGATTTGCCCTCGAAAATTTTGACGCCGACGGAAGCTATCGGACCAAGCAGGGCGGCGATGGCGGAGTTCCACTGGACACCTCGGCCGTTTTGTGGGACGGCACCAAGGTCAATGGCCCCGTCGAGCTGCGGCAGGCCCTTCTGCGCTACTCGCCGCAGTTCGTGCGAATGATCACTGAAAAGCTCATGACTTTCGCCTTGGGCCGCGGTGTCGAATACGAAGACATGCCGGTCATCCGCTCCATCGTGAGACACGCCGGCCGCGACGACGATCGCTTTGTTTCGATTCTGATGGGTATTGTCGAGAGCGCACCTTTTCAGATGCGCACGAAAGAAGTCGAGGAACAAGTGGCTGCAGCTACGCCAGTTGCAAAGGAGACCAAATGAACTTCATCGAGAAAAAATTCATCCCGCGGCGGACGTTCATCCGTGGTGCCGGCGTGGTCTTGGGTCTACCGCTCCTTGAATCGATGATCCCGGCGCAGACTCCGGTAAACCAGACGGCCGCGGTTCCGGTCCGTCGATTTCTGGGCATTTGGCATCCACATGGCGCCGCGCCCGGCTACTGGAGTCCGCTGCAACAAGATGCGGACTTCGAGTTCTCTTTCATTACCAAACCGCTGGAACCGTACCGGAAGTACGTCACGCTGATCACGGGCATGGACATGCCGGAGGCGATGGCCACTACTGAAGAGCCTGGCGGCGACCACGCTCGCGGCGCGGTTTTGCTGTCCGGCGCCCGCCCGCGCAGGAATGCCGTGAGCCCGTATCTGGGCGTCACTATGGATCAGCTCATCGCCAAGAAATACGGCCGCGATACCATCCTGGAATCCATTCAGCTTGGTGTGGAACAGGACGGCAACTACGGCAACTGTAATTGGGGCTATAGCTGCGCGTACACCAACTCCATTTCCTGGACCTCTCCAATCGAGCCGCTGCCAACGGAAGTGAACCCGCGCGTGGCCTTCGAGCGGCTGTTTGGTGATGGAACCAGTCCCGAGGAAAGAATAACCGGCCGCAAGCAGAACGCCAGTATCCTGGATTCGGTCGCACAACAGATCACCTATTTCAAGAAGCCCTTGGGTGCAGTCGACCGGGCACGGCTGGATACCTATCTCGAGAATATTCGCGAGATCGAGCGCCGCATCCGGATTGCAGCCGAAAGATCCATCCAGGAGCCTTCGGAGGAAATCCCCTTCGGAATACCCGAAAACAAGCAGGTGCATTACCGGCTGATGTACGATCTGTTGGCATTGGCCTTCCAGGGCGACCTGACCCGCTCGGCGACATTCATGCTGGGCAAGGATCTTTCTGGCTCCAGCTTCCCGGATTCGGGTTTCAATGGCGGCTGGCACGGTTCCTCGCATCACGGCGATAAACCGGACAACATCGCGAAGTACGCGAAAATCAATCGCTACCACGTTCAGAATCTCGCCTATCTGGCTGAGAAGCTGAGCAAGACACCCGACGGCGATGGCACTCTTCTCGATCACATTCTGATCTACAAGGGAAGCAATATGGGCAACTCGCACCGCCATGCGCATGTCAAAGTACCAGTCATCTTGCTGGGCGGGCTGGACGGCAGATTCAAGGGCAATCGCCATATCGTCTTTCCGGACAATACGGAGCGTACGTCGAATATGCTGCTGGCCCTGCTGCACAAGTACGACATCCAGGAGTTTCCCAAGTACGATGTCAGCGGCAAGCAGACCGGCGTCGCCGAATCATTTGGTTCCAGCACGAAGCCGATATCGCTATGAGGCGTCGGCGAACCGCGCAGATTGTTCTGGGGATGGTTGCTACGCTTCTCTTTCTTGCCAGTCCCGCCGCAGCTCAACTCAGACGGATTGCACGGCCAAAAGTCGAACGGCCCGATGGGCAGGTCTGGGAGGTAATCCGCCAACACTGCACCGCGTGCCACGGGATTGACGACTATGCCTTTTTCGCGCTGGACCGGGCGGGCTGGCAAAAGCTCATTGCGGACAAACATAAGACGGGAGATGCTAATCTTTCAGATGCGGACCGCACTCTCCTGCTCGACTGGCTGGTGTCCAAATTCGGCCCCGGCACAAAGCCATTCCCACGGACATACGTTCCCCCCGAGATCACCACGTTCTTTTCCGACCCGGAAGCCATCCGGCTTCTCAATCGCGCGTGCACCAAATGTCATGGGCTCGATCGGGTGCAAGGACTCCGGAAGGCAGCGGACGATTGGCGGGTGACCCTTGTCGATATGCGAGAGAGGGGCGCTCAGCTATCCGACCAGGAACTAGAGCAACTGGTGGAATGGCTCGGCCGGGTGTGGGGAACGAACCAGGACAAATAGAGACGTGATAGGGCCATGAAACACGCGATTCAAATTACCGTCGCCGGCTTCCTGTTGGCAGCAGGCATCTGCGCAGCCACTCGAAGCGAAGTCGCGGACGCGGCCATGCAGGGCGACAAGTCCGCCGTTCACGCCTTGCTCGAAACGAAAGCCGATGTGAACGGACCACAGGTCGACGGCACAACGGCTCTCCACTGGGCGGTTCGGGCCAACGACCTGGCGATGACCGACATGCTTTTGAAGGCGGGCGCGAACGTGTCGGCCGCCAATCAATCCGGCGCGACGCCGATGCAGCTGGCGGCAATGAATGGCAACGCTGCCATGCTCGAACGCCTCATTCAGGCTGGCGCCGACCCCAATTCGCCGCTATCCCAAACCGGCGACACCGCGCTGATGATGGCCGCTCGTACAGGCAAAGTGGATGCGGTCCGAGTGCTATTAGACCACGGAGCAAAGGTAAATACCAAGGAGACCTGGGGCGGCACCATGGCCCTCATGTGGGCCGTTTCGGAGCGCCATCCCGACGTAGCCAAACTGCTCGTGGACCGTGGGGCGGACGTCAATGCCAAGTCCGACTTCGTGCCCTCGGCCTCGGGTAGAGGATTCGAGGGAACGGCGCCAATTGCGCCCAAAGCGAACCAAGCGATTGAGGAGTTTGCGAGTGGCTGGATGACGCCATTGATGTTCGCCGCGCGGGAAGATGATCTCGAGTCGGCACGCGTGCTGATTCAGGCGGGGGCGGATGTAAACGCGGTTGGCGGAGACGGCAAAGATGCGCTGGGGCTCGCCCTGTTCAATGGAAGCTACGACGTCGCATCCCTGCTCATCGACAGCCACGCAAACGTGAACCACGCCGACGTACAACGGTTTACGCCCTTATTCTGGGCCGTCGATCGCCGCAACATGGAAACCGCCCCGAACTTTCCGTGGATGGTCACCACAGATCCGCTTCCACTGATCAAGAAGCTCTTGGATGCCGGAGCGAACCCGAACGCTGTGGTCAACAACACACCCAGGGCGCGCATGCGGGAGGGCTCGCCGCGAATCGTCTTTGCAACCGCGATCATGCGCGCCGCTTTCGCCGGCGACATCGAACTGGTTAAACTGCTGCTTGCCCATGGCGCTGACCCGCACATTCCATCCAGCGATCGCGAGACAACCCTGATGGCCGCCTGTGGCCTGGCGTTTATCAACGGCTATCACCGGCAAAGGTCGCCCGCCGAACGGCTGGAAGTGGTGAAACTCATGGTCGATCTGGGCGAAGACGTAAACCATGCGGACAGCTACGGCATCACTCCGCTGATGGCGGCTGCGAATCTCGGCGATATCAATATTGCCCGCTACCTGATCGATAAGGGCGCTGACCTTGGCGCTCACGATTTGGGAAAGAAGAATGACGGCAACTTTGGTTCGAGCATTGAGCCTCTCATGCCCATTGACTATGCGATTGGCGTGGGAACTTTCGTGCCCAACAATGCCGTGATCATGCACGAGGATGTTGTGAAGTTGATGACCGAGGAAATGAAGAAGCGAGGCATCCAGCACACGACCTCTGAATGCACGTTGCGAGGATTCACGTGCAGCATTGCCAATGTGGATCCCAAGACCGCGACGCCGGCCGAGATCGCCAAGATCCGAAAGATCCAGACCGGATACCAGGTGGACGGGATTACCGGCGGCTTGGCTGTCAAGGATCAAGTGAAAAAGAACAAATAGGCGAAACCTCTGAACGACATTCGGATACGGCCCAGGAGCTTGTTGAAATCCGCGTGGTTCATGCTGTCGGAGCACTAAGTCGGCGCCATCGGATTCATTCGACCGCACCTCCATCCTCAATCGCGTGACGCTTTCCAGTCCCCTGACGATGCAGTGGATTGCTAATCGCCAGTTAGCTTTCGTGACGGTGGTTGAATTCCGGCACGACGATCCTGCATCATCAAAAAGGGTTCGCTGCATGAATTCGTCCTCCCCTTCCAATCTCCTCGTTCCGATTCACGCGGACGACCATGTCCGTGGGCCGGAGAACGCCGCTTACACGCTGGTTGAGTACGGCGATTATGAATGCCCCGACTGCGGGCGGCTATATGTGATTCTCCGCGACTTGCAGAGCGAACTTGCTTCCCGGCTACGGGTTGTCTATCGTCACTATCCTCTCTCGGGTATCCATCACCATGCTCAGCAGGCGGCGGAAGCAGCTGAGGCGGCGGGGGCACAAGGCAAGTTCTGGGAGATGCACACCCTGCTCTTCGAGCATCAGGGTTCGCTTCAAACAAAGCATTTGGACCACTACGCCGGAGAACTGGCGTTGGATGCCGAGCGGTTTCACGACGAACTGAAGAACCGCATCTACTCGGAGCGGGTCCGCGCTGATTTTGTTGCCGGCGTCCAGAACGGCGTCTATCACACTCCAGGATTGTTTCTGAACGGCGTCCGCTACGATGAGGACTGGTCCAGCGAATCCCTGCGGAACCTGTTAAAGACCTGAACCACCCCGAAACCTCCGCCCTAGCATGCTAAAGTGAAACAGTAACTCGACCCACTCCGGTGAGTCGAGCATTGTTCGGGCCGTGGCGCAGCCTGGCTAGCGCGCTTGCTTGGGGTGCAAGAGGTCCCGAGTTCAAATCTCGGCGGCCCGACCAATTTTTTCAATCAGATACAAGAACGGACGGCCCGCAAATCGTCCGTTGTTGCCTGCTTTTCCTTTTTGACAGATCCAGGTGGGGTTCGTCGGCAGATCTCGTGCCAGGAGAGATCCATCAGCGGTCTGGAGTGGGCCTGCTAGACCCAGGGAGTTGGGCCAAATGCCCCCGGTCCAAAGCAAAAGCGTTCACTCTACTAGCAGTCTCCGGGGTGGCACCGGACTTGCTCGGAGTAGGGATGAAATCCACTGCGGCGGGCTAATGCGCCGGCTTCGAGTGATGTCTGCTTCTGACGGTTCCGAAGAAGCTGATCTCCGAAGGAGAAATGCCATGCAAGATACGATGAATGTTCCGGTTGCACGCCCCAGAAGGGCGAAATTCTTTGCCATCGCTCCTGGCCAGGAGAAGTGGGCCTTCTTGTACGTGCTGACCGCGGTAGCCGCCATCGCGTGGGCCACCACTTACAGCTGGATCGCTGGTCTGGCCTGGTGGCTCGCCGTGCCGCTGGTGGTCGGCTGCGTGATCGCGGGCTGCGCCGTGATCTTCAGCTTCCTGGAAGTGCGCCGCCTCGCTCGATCCCCCAAGGACACAGCCGAGGCAGCGCGTCAGGAAGAGCCCAATCCGTACGGCCCGCGGACCTTGGTGGTTCGCCCGGAAACCGGAGACGCGCAGGTGCATCACGAGTACTATCCGGAAAGCGCGGGGTTCGACCAAGGCCAGCTTACCTCACAGATCTCCGGTTCGACTCCGTTCGTCGAGGAATTTCTGAACCGGCGGAAGAAGCCGGCCTAGTGCTTGGGTTCCGCTAGTTCAATTGCTGCAAGGTCGTTCCTTCCGGTTGGCGAAGGACGAACTTCTCCGGGGTCACGTTGGTTGGATTGATCTTGATGCTCAGAACGTTCAATTGGACCTCATAGTTGTCCCGCGGCCTGCGAATGTCGATCTCATCGGGGAAGGCTACCTCACCGTAGCGCTTCCACTCCGAGTATTTCGTGTCGCTCACGATGCCCCCGGATGGATCAAACGCCCTTTGCTCAATGATCTGCAGGCTGTACCGGTCGAAGTAGACGTTTCGCCCGGGCAACAGTTGGTCACCCCTGCGCTCCAGGATCAGCAGGATGTAAATCGCCCTCGTATTGTCCGTATCGTCTTCCAGCAGCGTCACATTGGTCTCAGGATTCGGCGGTGCGATCAGCAGAGATGTCAAAAACGCCGGCGGCCTCAGATTTTCCAATACGTTCTTCGAGCTTCCCGGAATGTCGCTTTTGCCGCTAATGAAGCGGTTCTTGGTGGGCAGATAAACGTGAAACTCGTTGCCGATCGACGCCATGTCGAAGACCGTCATCGACATGACCGGTTCCTGTCCAATGATGCGAAGGTCGTCCGGTCGGCGAAACAAAATGTACGCTCCGATCGTGGCGTAATCGGTGGCGATCCCTTTGGACGGATTGACCACCGAAGGCGACAGGTTCGCTTTGAATTGGAAGGATTCAATTGAATCTGAAATCTGGCGAATCCGTTCAATCAGTTCCTCTTTGGTCGCATTCATCAGCGGCCGGTTCTGGCGCACTCCTCCAGTGGCTATTACGTGCCGCCGCACAAGACAACCGGGCGTGACAACTACCAGAATCAGGAGAACTACCAGGGATAGATTCGCCAGACCTGCGGCTCGCACGGCCTCTCTGCGGCTCACTGGAGCTGTCCTCACCGATGCTGTCCTTGCGAAGCAAATTCGCGCCAGACGACGGGCGCGCCTACTTCATTATCCTGCTAACTGTCGACGCCGGCCAGATGTTAGCTTCAGTTAGGTAACGGCCCGAATCCGCGTTCAGGTGGAACGGAAGGCGGTTTAGCGCATCCAATTTCCGGGGAGTGAAGTGGGCCTCGCTAGAAGTCCCGAAGGTAAGGCAGAGATCTCCAACGGTATCCCTGAGGATGAGTTGTGAACAACGGCTCACTCCAGCAGAACGATTGGACCGCTCTTCACGTTTGGAAAATCCTTGAGGCAGGTGCTGGGCGCGACAAGCTAAGAACGTTGTCGCACGCCGGCGCCAGCCACCGGGGCCAATTCACGGCGGCGATCCTGATAGCCGCCCTCGTCGGACTGGGTGTGCTGGAGATTCGGTCGTCGTGGATCGAATCCCTGGTGTTCCCTGCTGTGGCGCGCCGGGAAGTATTTCGATTGGAACCGGGTGCCAGCGCTTCGCTCGCGCATCCTCACCGCGGACCCTATGACCAGCGCCTGGGCATGGCGGAACTGCCGGAATTCGTAACTCGGCTGCAGGCGCACGGATTCGAAATCACCGCACAGGCGCGCGCCTCGCGCACCATGCGCGCCTTGAATTCGCTGGGGATAGAACCCCTTTATCCGGAAAAAAACCAAGCTGGGCTGGCGGTGCTTGATCGCACGGCGCAACCGCTCTACCGCGCCATGAGCCCGCGGCGGGTCTATCCGGATTTCCAGTCGATCCCTCCGGTGATCGTTCAAACATTGCTGCTAATCGAAAACCGCCAGATGCTCGACGTGTCGCACCCACGCCGGAATCCCGCCATTCAATGGGGACGGTTGGGCCGCGCCGCCGCGAACCTGATGCTGCACGAAGTCGACCATGGACGCCCGGTCATCGGCGGCAGCACATTGGCCACGCAATTGGTGAAGATGCGCCATTCGCCCGGCGGCCGGACTGGTTCGGTGTTGGAGAAGGCGCGACAGGTCGCCTCTGCTTCTCTGTGGGCCTATGAATACGGGCCGGACACGCTCCGTGCGCAGCAGCAGATCATCTGCGCGTATATCAATTCGATTCCGCTGGCAGCCACGCGCGACAACGGCGAGGTCATCGGTTTGGCCGATGGTTTGGAAGACTGGTATGGCGCGCGGCTGGAGACGGTCAACCATCTGCTCACCTCCGACGAGAGCAAAATGCGGCCCGCTCAGTTGGAAGGTCGCGCCGTAGCTTATCGTGAGGCGCTTTCGCTGTTGCTGGCGCTCCATGCACCTACTCGCGAGCTGATTACTAACCCGAACGCTCTTCGCGCACGCACGGATCGCTACCTGCGGCTTCTGGCAAGAGAGGGAATTATTTCGGACCGTCTGCGCGATCTCGCGCTCGTGGCCCGTCCGCGCTTGCTGCAGCCCGGCCCATTGCAGGCCCCCCGGAACTTCACCGGCAACAAAGCCCCCAATATGATTCGGGCTGCGCTGCTGCCTCAACTCGGTCTCAACGACGTCTATGCCCTCGACCGGCTGGATCTTACCGTCCGCACGACTCTGGACCGCGGCGCGCAGAGATCCGTGTCGTCGTTTCTCCAGAGGCTTTCCAACCCGCAGGCCGTCCAGGCAGCCGGCCTCGACGGTTACCAGCTGCTGAATCCCGGCAAAACCGGATCAGTGATTTACAGCGTGACGCTCTACCAAAGCGGGGCCAACGCGAACTTTCTGCGCGTCCAAACCGACAACTACAACCAGCCCCTGGATATCAACCAGGGCACGCGCCTGCAACTGGGATCCACCGCGAAGCTGCGCACGCTGATCAATTACCTCCAGATCATCCAAGAGTTGCACCGGCAATACGCAGACAAAACGCCGGCGCAATTAAAGGCAGTGTCGATCACGCCGGGCGACAACCTGACCAAATGGGCTGCCGGCTATCTGACAACCGCCACCGACAGACGTTTGGAGCCGATGCTGAGGGCCGCGCTGGCTCGCAAATACTCCGGCAACCCGGGCGAGGCGTTCTTCACTGCTGGGGGCTTGCACTCCTTCGCCAATTTCGACAAGTCGGAAGACAGCCGGTTTTTCACAGTGGCCGACGGGTTCCAGAATTCCGTGAACCTGGTTTTCATCCGCCTGATGCGTGACATCGAGAATTACTACAAGTACCGCGTTCCCGGCGCCACCCCCGGCGTGCTGAGCGATGCGGCCAATCCGGCGCGCCGCCGGTACCTGGAGCGATTCGCCGACATGGAAGGGCGCACTTTCCTGCGGCGATTTTACGCCAAATACCGGGGTCAGACGCCCGATCAGGCGCTGGAGATCGTGGGCGCAAGCGTCCACTTGACGCCTTTGCGCGCCGCGGTGATCTTCCGCTCCGTCCGTCCGGACGCACCCCTGCCGGAGTTTCATGCCTTCCTTCAGGCGCATTTCCCCAAGTCCGTTCTAGCGCGAGAGGACATCGGCAAACTGTACACCAAATACGGACCGGACAAGTTCAACCTGAACGACCGCGGCTATCTAGCGCACGTCCATCCGCTGGAGTTGTGGCTGCTGAACTACCGTGAGCACCATCACGAGCCATCGCTTCAAGAAATCTTCAACCAAAGCGCGAGCCAGCGCCAGGAGGTCTACCACTGGCTTTTCAAGACGCGCTACAAGCACGCGCAGGATAAGCGCATTGAGACTCTGCTCGAGGCCGACGCCTTCCAGCTGATTCATCACGCCTGGAAGCAGTTGGGCTATCCCTTCAGCTCCCTGACGCCTTCCTATGCAACCTGCATCGGCGTTTCGGGCGATACGCCGCGAGCCCTTGCGGAACTGACCGGCATCCTGCTCAACGACGGCGTTCGATATCCTACGCTGCGAATTACCGAGCTTCACCTTCAGCAAGGCACACCGCTTGAAACCGTTATGGCGCCCAAGGTGCAGCCGGGGCTGCGCGTCCTGTCACCGGTGATTGCCCGGCTGGTTCGCGAGCAGATGATCGGCGTGGTGCAGAACGGAACTGGCCGGCGAGCGAGCGGCGGCATGCGGCTCCCAGACGGATCACTTTTGGCGATCGGCGGGAAGACAGGAACCGGTGACAATCGGCTCCAGGAGTTCGGCGCTCGCGGCGGGCTGATCGCCTCAAAGGCAGTGAACCGCACTGCGGCGTTCGTATTTTTCATCGGGGATAAATTCTACGGCACGATTCTCGCGTTTGTGCCCGGACAAAAGGCGAACAACTACAAGTTCACCAGCGCGCTCGCGGTGCAGGTTCTGAAGGATTTGGAGCCGCGGCTGGAGCCGATCGTGGCGGCGGCCGGCGCCAGCCACGGGAGGGCCGGGAAGGTCCACCGTCAGCTGTCCGTCTCGGCTCCGACGAGCGCTGTCAAGGCGTCGATGGCGTCCGACAGGTGCTGGGAGTGGGAATTCAATTCCGCGGCGGTCGCCGCGCTCTGCTCCGCGCTGGCGGCCACGCCTTGCGTGGTCTGATTTAACTCCGAGACCGACGTGGTGACTCGCTCGACATTCGCCCGCTGCTCGCCGGAGGCATGAGCGATGATGCTCACCGCTTCGTTCAACGGCGTACCACGGTCCTCGATCTCCTTGAAGCGGACAACAGCCTGAGTGCAGATCTCGGCACCCCGAACGGTCCGCTCCAGCGCGTCGCTCACCAGGGCGGTGGTTTCTTTCGCTGCTTCCGCGCTGCGCTGAGCCAGGTTGCGAACTTCATCCGCGACCACGGCGAATCCGGCCCCCGCCTCGCCGGCGCGCGCAGCCTCCACGGCGGCGTTCAGTGCCAGAAGGTTGGTCTGAAAAGCAACTTCGTCGATGGTTTTGACGATTTTGGAAACGCTACGCGTGGCGGTCCGGATCTCTTCCATGGCCTGTTCCATGCGCGTCATGTCCTGGGCGCCCTGGACGGCCGCTGTGCTGGTGGCATCCGCAAGCGTCTTGGCTTGCTGTGCTCCCTCGGCCGCATTGCGGGTTTTTTCGCTCACGTCGGAGAGCGAGTCGTTGATTTCGTCCAACGAGGCAGCCTGTTCGGTGGCACTCTGGGCCAGGCTCTGCGACGCCGCCGCAATCTGCTTGGACGCCTCGGTGGTTTCGATGCTGGCGATGCGCGTGGTGTGGATCACCTGCAGGAGCGGCCGCACAATCGACCTGCGGCTGTACCAAAAGAACGCCGCGCCGATGAGCAGACCCGTCGGAACCATCCACAGCAAGGTCTCGTGCATGGCCGCCTGTTGGGCCCGAGCAGAGGCGACGTGGTCCACCTGGTCCAGATGCGCCGTCAGGACGAAAGCCCCATGGATTTCACCTTCGCGCCAGCCCTCCATGGGAAACCCCAGTACATCCTTGCCATCGTGCGTTGGGCTGTTGGCGGGATCGCCGTGGCAGGCCAGACAGTCTCGCGTCAGCTTAACGGGCCGCGCATAGACGATCAGGTTGGCAGCGCGGTTCGCGTAGAAATACTCCTCCTGGCCGGATTTTTCCAGGTAGTCCAGAATCGCGGCTTCTGCTGGAGTGGGTTCGTTTTTCGGATTCCGAGGATGAAGCTTCGGCACGCGAAATTCGAAACCTTCCTTCTGCGCTACCTTGTCGATGGACCTCCATGCCGCGACGACCGGAACCGTAGCGTAGAACTCGGTCTGACGGAAGTCGGCCGCTCCTCTGGCTTGGCGCAGGATCGCCGCTTCGTCGAAGGCTTTGCCCGCGCGCAGCGACGCTATGGCTGCCCGCATACTTTCGGCGGAAATGACCGCGGCCCGCATCGTATTGCGCGTTAACTCGATGCCCTGCGAGCGAATCGTCATGCTCTGCACCAGCAGCGCCACGGCCGTGCTCAACGCAACGCTTGCGCTCGAAACCAGGAGAATCTTCTTGCCGATCGTCATGCCCATGTCGCCTAATCCTCTGCCCTCGAAGCGCTTATCGGCGGGACTCGGCTACTTTTGAGCGCGTGATGCCGCCTGCAGGACGAAGTATAATTTGGAGCGATATCGCGGGAGGCTGAACCAATGTCAAGCGACCCATCATGGAACCGCCGTGAGGCGCTGGGACGGGGCATGGGAATGCTGGGCGTCTCGTCCGGTCTGAAGGGACAGTCCTTCGCGGGCGAAGTGCCCACCTGGAAGACGGAACTCCGCCAACTGGCGCCGAATGTTTTCGCGTATACCCAAGCGGGCGGGCCGGGCCTGGTCAATCAAGGCATATCCAACGCCGGGCTGATCGTCGGCGAAAACCAGATGCTCGCAATCGATTCGCTCGGCGCGCCCCTGCATGCGAAAGCATTCCTTGCTGCCGTCCGGCGAATGGAGCCCGACAAGCCGTTCGATCGTGTTCTCATCACGCATCATCACGGCTCTCACATCTGGGGGCTTCCCATCTTCCCGCCCGTGGAGATTTTTTCGCACACCTACTGCCGCGAGGCGATGCTCGCGACGCGGGTTGCGAGTCCGGTCTGGGAGCCGCGCGAAGGGTGGGCCGAGGGTGGCGAGGAATGGAGAATTGTGCCGCCGGCGGTCACCTTCAGCGACCGTCTTACCTGCTATTACGGCAACGTGCCCGTCGAGTTCATCTTCGCGGGTCCGGCGCATACCTGGGGCGATGTGATGGTTTACCTGCCGAGGCAGAAAATCCTCTTCGCCGGGGATCTCGCGTTCCATTACGTCGCGCCATCGGCGCACAATGGATACGTCAGCAAGTGGATCGAGCGTGTGAATCAGATTCTGGCGATGGACGTGAACATCATCGTTCCCGGCCACGGTCCCATTGGGGGCAAACAGGAACTGGCCGAAATGGGTCACTACCTGGAGACTTTCCGGCGTGAAGCGCGTAAGCGTTTCGACGCGGGATTGCGTCCGGGGCAAGCGGCGGCCGAGATCACGCTGGGCAAGTTCGACACTTGGATTGGCGCGAAGGACCGGCTGGTCATGAACACCGTGCGGCTCTACCATGAGTTCAAAGGCACGCTTGTTCCGGAAGCCGACACGGAAGGGATGCGCGCAGCAGGCGAAGAGTTCAACGCGATTCTCGCGCGCCGGGGATAAGGGCAGCATGCGATTTGCTTTGTTTCTGACGGCGTTCGCGGCCTTTGCGCAGAGCCCCGATGCGATCCTGCTGAACGGCAAGATCCTGACGGTTGACTCTCAATTCTCGACGCGCGAGGCACTCGCGATTCGCGATGGCCGGATTGTGGCGGCAGGAAGCAGCGCGGATGTTCGACGACTAGCCGGGCCGCAGACGCGCGTCATCGACCTGGGCGGCCGCACGGTAATCCCCGGTCTGATCGACTCGCACATGCATGCGATTCGCGCCGCCCTGAGTTTCAGCACCGAGGTGAATTGGATCGGTGCTCGTTCGCTCGCCGACGCCTTAGGCCGCATCCACGAGGCGGCCCACACGATGAAGCCGGGCGAGTGGCTCATTGTCGCCGGCGGCTGGACCGTCCCGCAGTTCAAGGAGAACCGGCGGCCTACGCAGGCCGAGCTTGTCGAGGCGGCGCCCGACAATCCCGTGTACGTTCAGCTAGGCTATGGCTGGGCGATGCTGACGCCCAAGGCGCTCGAGATCCTGCACATCGCCAGCGACGCCGATCTGCCCGCGCGCGGCAGGCTGGAACGCGGTCCCGACGGCAAACCTACCGGCGGAGTCAGCGGCGGTCAAAACGCCATCATCGCTCTGTTCGACCGGCTGCCCAAGCCGACGTTCGAAGAACAGGTGGAAGGCACAAAGAAGTTCTTCCGCGAACTGAATCGGCTGGGCATTACCGGCGTCGTCGATCCGGGCGGCAACAACATGACGCCGGAGTCCTATCAGGCGCTGTTCCAGGTGTGGCGCGAGCACGACCTGACCGTGCGTATCGCCTATGCTTTATGCGGCATTACGCCCGGCAAGGAATTCGAGGAGCTGAAGGACCTGACGCAAATGCTGCCGATGGGCTTCGGCGATAGCATGCTGCGCTTCAATGGAATCGGCGAGCGGATCACGTGGGCCATGAATAACAACAACAAGCCTACCGAAGACGAGAAGCAGAAATACTACGAAATCGCGCGATGGGCGGCCGAGCGCGGCATGTCGCTTACCATGCACTGGCCGCGCGACGAATCCGTCGGGCAGTTGCTCGACATTTTTGAGCGGGTCAATCGCGATGTACCCATCACAAACCTGCGTTGGTCCATCGCGCATTTGAACAACGCGTCGGCCGCGAGCCTGCGGCGCATGAAGGCGCTGGGCGTCGGCTGGACCGTGCAGGATGCCATGTACTTCAGCGGCGAGCAGTTCCAAAAACAGGAAGGCGTGGAAGCGGCGCGCCGGGCGCCGCCCGTGGAAACGGCCAAAGAGATCGGTGTCGTTGTGGGCGCGGGTACGGACGCACACCGCGTGGCGTCTTACAACCCGTTCACCGCGCTCGAATGGTTTCTCGACGGGAAGACCTTGAGCGGCGCTGCGATACGCGGTCCGGAAGAAACGCCCAGCCGAGCCGAAGCTCTGCGCCTGTACACGATGGGCAGCGCCTGGTTTTCGCATGATGAAGACCAACGCGGCTCTCTCGAAGTAGGCAAGCTGGCGGATCTCGCCGTGCTGTCGAAAGACTATATGAGCGCGCCGGTGGAGGAAGTGGGCGGTGTCGAATCCCTGCTCACGATGGTAGGCGGCAGGATCGTGTACGCCGCGGGGCCGTTCGCATCGCTCGAAGCCGGCCGCTAGACGTTTGCGAAATTCTCCTGCAGCGTTTTCCGGTCGATCTCTTTCTCCCAGCGCGCTACGACGATGGTCGCGACGCCGTTGCCGAGCATGTTGATGGCGGCGCGGAACATACTCATGAAGCGGTCGATTCCCAGGATGATCGCCATGCCCGCAACAGGTATGGTTGGAATCACCATCAATGTACCGACCAGCGCGATGAAGGCCGCGCCCTGCACTCCGCTCGCTCCTTTCGACGTCAGCACCGCGACGGCCAGGATGGTGAGTTGCTGCGAGAGCGTCAGGTGAATGTTGGTGGCCTGCGCGACGAACAACGCCGCGAGCGTCATGTAGATGCTGGTGCCGTCGGTGTTGAACGTGTAACCGGTGGGCACCACCAGACCAACCAGGGCCGGCGAACATCCCAGGCGTTCCATCTTCTGCATCAGCGTCGGCAGCGCTGGCTCGGAGGAACTGACCGCCAGAGTCAGAATAATCTCTTCCTTGATGTAAGAAAGGAACTTGAAGATGGAGAAGCCCGCCATGATGGATACTGCGCCCAGCACGATGATCACGAACAGGATGCAGGTGATCCAGAACGTGGCAATCAGCTTGGCCAAAGGCCCGAGCGACGCTACACCGAACTTGCCGATCGTGAAGGCCATGGCGCCGAAAGCGCCGATGGGCGCCAAACGCATCAGGATGTTGATGACGCCGAAAACCGCGTGAGTCAATGCATCGAATAGATCGATCAACGGTTTCGATCGCGCGCCCACCATCGAGAGCGCGAAGCCGAACAGAATCGCTACGAGCAGCACCTGCAGGATGTCGCCGCGCGTGAATGCGTCTACCACAGTCGTTGGAATGATGTGCAGGATGAAGTCGGTAACGCTTTGCGCTTTCGCCGAGCCGGCGTAGGCGGCGACAGCTTTAGGATCCAGCGTGGCCGGGTTGATGTTGAACCCGTTTCCAGGCTGAACCACGTTCGCCACCACCAGACCGATCAGCAAGGCTAGCGTTGACACAACTTCGAAATACAGCAGCGCTTTTCCGCCGACGCGTCCAACCTTCTTCATGTCCTGCATTCCCGCTATGCCGGACACCACGGTGCAGAAGATGACCAGGGCGATGATCATCGTGATCAGGCGGATGAATCCGTCGCCAAGCGGTTTCATGGCGGCGGCCTTGGCCGGGCTGATGTAGCCGAAAACGATGGCCACCGCGACGCCAACCAATACCTGAAAGGAAAGACCGGTGTAGAACGGTTTCTTTCGAACGCTGGGAACGGCTGTTACGGTAGCCATACGAAGGCCTCCCGGATTTTGCTCGGCGAGTTTACGCCGGAATTTTTGGAACGATCAGGTGAAAGAGCTTCAGCGAAGCCCCGGCGGCTGGCTGGAGAGTCGCGGATTCGGATGGCCCGAGATAAACCCCGGCGCCTTTCGATACCTCGTAGTCCTTATTATTCAGGCGTATGGTCCCGCTGCCATCCATTAGATAAATAAGCTGGTGCTTGTCGAGCGGCGCGGCCGCGAACTTCTCGCCGGATTTGAGCCAGCGAAGCTCCCCATGTACGTTCTTGGCGCCTTCTAAAGCCTCATTGAGAATCTCGGTGACATCGCCCTGCGCGGTGTGGACGCGCGGCAGCTTGTTGGTATCGATAAAAGTAAGTGCGGTAGTGGTCATGGCCGGTTCCTTGGCTTTATGTCTGGACCCAGACGCGCCCGTCGACGCGGTTCCAGCGGAGATCGTCGGGCGTTCCATCCAAGATGTGGGTCTTGAAGCGATTGGGCGCCTGAAATTCGAAGTAAAACAAACCTGTTTCACTGGCGCGGAGGCGGTGCTTGGCGTCCGCCGGAATGAAGATCATGTCGCCCGGTCCGACGGGGCGGGTACCTTCTTCGGATTCCACCGTTCCCTGGCCTTCCATGATGAAGTAAAAGTGCTCGCAGATTTCGTGGTAGTGGTACGGCGACGAGCCATGCGGTTTGTAGATCATCACCCCGGCCAGCATGTCGTCGATATTCGTCAGTTCCTTATTGACGAAGAAGGTGCGTTCGCGGCCACCCGATACGCCGACCAGCTTTGGCAGGTCGTCTTGATGAAAAATGTACGCCATGAGTGCTCCTTGTTAAGCTACGGATGCATGCGGCCGGTACGCGGTCCGCGCCACTTCGGCGTAAGGCACCGAGGCAACGGTCGCCCGGATTTCGGCCTGCTTGTGCCGTTCCACGGTCGGCTTGGTCGACCCGCGGGCCTCTTCGCCCCAAACCAGCGTAACCTGAGTGCCCGGCTCGCTGTACTGCACGTCGATCACTCCCAGCGACAGCATGGCGCGCTCGTTGTAACTGTAGCCCGTGTAGGTCGACAGACCAATCGTTCTGCCGTCCTTCAAGACTTTGTCGTACGGCAGGGTCGCATAGTTGGCGAGCGGCAAGTCGATGTACTTCGTGATGTCGCCATCGCCGTGGAATAGCGAGCCAAAGGCGCGCGCGATATCGTCGCCGTTCCAGACCAGAGTTACTTTCTTGCGCTTCTGGTCGTTCGCCGTTTTCTCTAGCGCCGCACGTCCGATGAACTCGTGGTCGAACTTCACGAACGGCCCGTAGCCCAAGTCGAAGGGCGTCAGATAGTAGTCCGCGATGTTGTTGGAATAGAAGCTGCCTCCGAGCGAGGCCATGGCTTCATAGCTTTTCGCGCTGGCCCACTGCCGGTACGGCTTCATCTGATCGCCTGTGTAGACGGCTGGCAAGGGCGAAGGAATCCAACCCGACTCCAGGCACGTGGTGGGATAAGCCCGCGAACCCACCAGCCGGATGCCGAACTCCTGTCCCGCTTTGAAAATCGCGTCGCGAACATCGTCGCCGTGCTCCCAGGCGCCAAACAGCTCCCATCCCGGCTGCCCGACCATCCCGTGGCGCAGCGCGTGGACGGGATGCCCGGCAACGGTGATCACACTCATATTGAAGAACCGGATGTCCGGCGTTGGCTTGCCCGTGGCCTTCTCCATCACGCGGAGAGCATGCGGCCCTTGCACCTGATATCGGAACGTCTTGCGCCGGCCCTGGTTCACGGCGGACCTTTCGTCTCTTTCCGTCTTGACGTTGTAGCCGCCAGTCTCGGCGTGATACTGCGCCCAGTTCAGCGAGGGCGGACGGCCGACAAGATTGAGTCGATTCTCATCCAAATAAAAGAGAATCGCATCGCCGATCACGTAGCCGTCATAGTTGCAAGCGACGAACTGCTTGGCCTGATTAACTTTGAAGTTCTTGAAACTGTTGATGCCAAGATCGGAAAGCAGCTTCAGCGCGTCGGGGCCTTCTATATAAAGATCCGTCATGTGATGCGACTGGTCGAGGAGCGCGCAGGACTCTTTCCACGCGCGTTGCTCGTCCCGCCAGTTGGTGAACTCGGACCGCACCACTGGAAAAGCATACGGTCCGATCTGCGAATTCCGCAATAGCGCAACGGGGCTACCGGCGCTCTGCAACACGTCTTCTAAACTCTGATTACTCATGTCGGATGGGTAACTCTTCCTCTTGACAGCCAGAATATCCTGGCGTAGATTCTACGCCGACGATTCGCCCGCCGCGCAGGCCGCACTGCATTATATCAGGCATATCACGGCTACCGGACTGGGGCGAATGCCGGGGCCGTGCCGTCGTGGTTTCCGAGCTGTTTTGGCTTGGCGTTCGGATCGCGCAAGGATAGCGTGAAGATTCGCCGGTCGCATGCCGGAAGAATCGTGCCGGCGGACGAGACCACGCCGCAGGGAAGTGACGCCGAACGGCAGAAGAAGGCGATCTCCGACCCGTCCGGCGACCACGAAGGATGCCCGCAGGACCAGCTAGTGCTGCTTGTCAGTTGGCGCACATGCGAGCCATCGGCATCCATGACGAAGATTTGCTGCCGCTGCCCCTGGTCCACGAATTCATCGAAAGCGATCTGTTTGCCGTCGGGTGACCAGGCCGGCGAACCGCCGATGTTCTGCGGATCAGTCATACGAATATCGTTGGAGCCATCTACGCTAGCGACATGCACCGACCACAAGCCGCGAGGCTGCTCCAGGGAGAATGCCAGCATCTTTCCGTCGGGTGACCAGGCCGGCGTATAGGCGTTGCGAAACAGCAACCTGGATTCGCCCTGACCATTGGCGGGCAACAGGAAGAGACCCACCCGATCCAGCGGATCCGGACGATTCGCCCACGCCTCCGGCATGTACGTGACAGCAAGGGTCTTTCCGTCCGGCGACCACGCCACGCCCTCGATGACCGGCTCCAGACGTCGAAGCATATAGCGGTTCCCGCCGTCCGCGCCCATCACGTAGAGTTCCACCGGGTGATACGACTCGTATCCCGGTTGCTCCCGATACGCTGGTTTTTTACCGAGCGCCATATCGTGGATGAACAAGATGCCCTTCCCATCCGGTGACCACGCGGGATCATGGCTGTGGCCGTCGGTTGTCAGTGCTTTGACGCCCGAACCGTCCCCGTTCATTAAGTAAATGTCTTCGACTGGCCAAGGCGGGCCGCCATCCGGCGCTTGAACATACACGATTCGGCCGGCGTTCGACTGAGCCGACGCCAGCCCAGCCAGTCCCAGGATTGCGAGCACGCGTGCGACATCCCGAAGCCTTGCCAACATATCGTATTCGACGCCGGCTGCTAGGCGACAGTTCCCTCGCAGCCTCACGCTTTCCCGGAGCAATGCCGTATCATGGTAGCGCATGGTGGCCGAGCAGGAAGCAAGTCAGACCCAGGTCGAACGGATTCTCCAGAGCAAGGCCTTTCGTACATCCGAACTTCACCGCAATCTGCTTAGCTATCTGACCGAGAGATCGCTCGCTGGAACGGCGGAATCGCTAAAAGAGTACACGGTGGGCCTGGATGTCTTTGGCAAGCCGGCGTCCTATGATCCGCGGCAGGAATCGGTCGTGCGTATGCACACGGCGCGCCTCCGGCAGAGGCTGACCGAATACTATCGCACCGAAGGCAGCAGCGATCCGATCATCGTGGACCTGCCCAAGGGCGGATTCAGGCTGACGTTCGAGCGGCGCGAAATTCCCGCTGAACCCGTGCCTGTGGCCACGCCGGAGCCTCCCAAGTCTTATGCGTCGCTCCACACCAGAGAAATTGTTCTTGCGGCGTTCCTAATCGCGGCGATCGCCATAGGCTCGCTCCTGAGCTTGCGCTTGTGGCGGCTCGAGCGGACGCAGGCCTCGCGGTCTCCGCTGGAAATCGCGGCGTGGACGCCCGATTTGCAGCAACTTTGGGGATCGATCCTCGCAACGCCGCGGCCTCTGATGGTCTGCCTGGGAATCCCGCCCACCGTGCGCGTCCCCGGGTTGGGCTTCGTGCTTGAGCCGTCGCTGAACGACTGGAGCGATGCCACCCAATCCAAAGCCTTGGCCTCGCTGAAACAAGCTCTCCACGGCGCTGCGCCCACGCCTTCCTACTCCTTTACCGGAGCCGGCACCGCCAGCGGCGCTTTTGAATTAGGCCAGTTTCTCGCGCCGCGCAAGCAGAATGTCCTGCTGACGCGCAGCGATCTGTTGTCGCTGCCCGAAGTGATCATGGACAACGTCGTCTTTCTTGGCTCGGTCGCCAACAATCGGCAAATTCAAGCCATCTCCCCCAACCAGGAGCTGGTTCTGGAGCCGGGCGGCATTCGAAATCTCAGCCCGCAGCCCGGTGAGCCCGCTTTCTTAGCCGACAGCACACCGCGCAATCTGCCGGGTGGCGAGGAGACGTACGCGCTGGTCAGCCACGTGCCGGGCTTGTATGGAAACGGAGATCTGCTCTATCTTTCAGGGAATCAAATCGCGGGCACCATGGCGGCCGTCCGCGCCCTCACGGACCCCACGCTGGCTCGAGCTCTGGTGTCCAAGCTCAAAACGTCCTCCGGCAAAATCCCGCGCTTCTATCAGCTTGTGCTTCGCGTCCGTTCGATGGACAATATGCCTATCGAAATCTCCTATGTGTTCCACCGGGACTTGTCGACCACCCGGCAGGCCGCCCTCGCAAAGCCGTGAAGACAGCATCAGCCCTTGCCCTTTTGTTCGCCGCACTGCCCGTCTCGGCCCATCACTCGTTTTCCGCCGAATTCGATATCGGCCGCCGCGTGAACCTGCGCGGGCAGATCACCAAAGTGGAATGGGAGAATCCTCACGTCTATATCTATGTCGACGTGAAGCAGCAGAACGGCAGGCTGGAGAATTGGGCTTGTGAAGCCGCCGGTCCGAACACCCTGGCTCACCAGGGCTGGGACCGCAATTCGTTCCGTGTGGGCGACCGCGTCCTGGTGATCGGCTACAGCGCCCGGGATGGATCGCGTGTAGCCTCGGCTCGAGAGGTTGTGCTGCCGGACGGTCGCAAGATCTTCACGGGTGTGGCCGGTGACGGCGGGCCACGGCTGTGAGCCTTCTCTACGCGGTGCTATAATCCTGGCAACGGCAATTCGACGGTAGCCGGAATTCCGTCTGGAGGTGCCCATGAGAGCCAAGCACTTTGTAGCGGGCATGGTTCTGCTGATGGCCGCGCCGGTTTTCGCGCATCATTCCTTCAAAGCCGAGTACGACGAAACCCGCCAGGTCACAATCACTGGAACTGTGACCAAAGTTCTTTGGAAGAACCCCCACGTCATGCTCGACGTCGACGTGAAAGAGGACTCCAAGCAATCCAGTTGGGAGCTGGAACTGGCTAGCCCGAACGGGCTGATGAGCCAGGGCTGGAAGGTGGATTCCATCAAGCCAGGAGACCAGGTGACGGCGGTGGGCTTCCCCGCCAAAGACGGGGCCAACCTTCTGAGCGCCAAGAAGATCACGATCGACGCGCACTGATTGGAAGGTGGTCACAGGCCGGTCACTGACTATAGCATGACCGGACGGACGTTCTTTCTCGGGGTTGCCCCGGCTACAGTGGATTATTGACGCTCCGAGTTGCTGAACTGTCCGCATACCTCGTCGTTTGCGCCGCCCTCGCATTGGCCGCTACCACCGGCAGCATTTCCGGCACGGTGAAAGACCCCAGTGGCGCCGTGATCCCCGGGGCCACGATCATCGCCACCAACGTCGACAACGGGACTGAAACCAAGACCACCAGCGACGACAATGGCCTCTATTCGTTTCCCAGTCTGCCCGTGGGCCGCTACACCTTGAAAGTCGAGGAAGAGGGCTTCGGCACGCAGACTAAGACCGGCCTGGTGATTGACGCCGACAGCGCGCTCAAAATCGACCTGACCCTGCAAATGGCCGAAAAGCTGGAAGAGGTCACCGTTCTCGAGAACGCCGCGCAGGTGGAAACCACCAGTTCCCAGATGGGCCAGGTGGTCACGGGAACGCAAATGACCACAGTTGCGCTCAACGGCCGCAGTTACACCGATCTGCTCGCCCTTCAGCCTGGCATCGTTCCCATGTCCACTCAACAACCGGATTCCATCGTCATGGCTGGCGCTTCGGTGGCCATCGCGCCTTCGGGCGGCCTGAACCCGGGCAACCAATCCATCAGCGGGCAACGCGAGGACGCCAACGGCTTCATGGTGAACGGAGGTGACGTCAAAGAACTCATGAACGGCGGCACCACCATCGTGCCCGACCTCGATTCCATCGCCGAGTTCCGCGTGCTGACCAACAACTTCGATGCGCAGTACGGCAACTACAGCGGCGGGATTGTGAACGTGGTCACCAAGTCCGGCGGGAATCAGGTGCACGGCACGGCCTTCGATTTTCTGCGCAATACGGATTTCGATGCCCGTAACTTCTTTTCACCGGAGCGCGGCTTCTACCGGCAAAACCAGTTCGGCGGCACTGTGGGCGGTCCAATCCGCAAGAACAAAGTTTTCTACTTCGCCGATTATCAAGGCACACGAACCGCACAGGGGATCGATACGGGATTGATCGCCGTCCCTACCGTGGCGGATCGCACCGGGAATCTCTCGGATCAGGCGGCCGCGCTGACTGGCTCGGTCAGCGGGCCGTATCTCGCCAACCTGCTTTCGCAAAAGCTCGGTTACACGGTCTCAGCCAATGAGCCATACTACGCGCCCGGCTGCACTTCGAGCATCCAGTGCGTATTTCCCAACGCCGTGGTCCCGATGTCGGCATGGTCGGCCCCGGCCCAGCATTTACTGCAGTACATCCCTGCGCCCAATCTCGGATCATCCACGTTCACCACTGGCGCGGAAGGACAAATCCTGCGCGACGACAAAGCGAGTTTCCGTGTTGACGCCAATAGCCAGCGTTGGGGCCTGCTTGCGGCCTACTACTTCTTCGACGACTACAATCTGAACAACCCCTACCCTACCGGCCAAGGTGGCGCGAGCGTTCCCGGCTTCAACGCGCTCACTCTCGGCCGCGCGCAGCTCATGAACCTAAGCGACACCAAGACTTTCAGCGCGTCCAGCGTCAACGAGTTGCACCTGACCTACATGCGCGATTCCAATAACGTCGGTCAACCGGCGGGCGGCGTGGGTCCAAGCCTGGCCTCGCAGGGTTTCGTCACTGGCGTAGGCACTCCGGGCATCGTTCCTCTCGCCCCGTCCATCGAAGGTATCGAGAACACCATCTTCAGTTCTTTTGTGATGGGAACTCCCATCACAAATCTCAAGCAAGCCAACAACACCTACTCGGTGAACGATAATATCGCCAAGGTCCTGGGCGAGCACACGATCAAGGCGGGGCTCGAGTATAGCTACGAACAGATCAACGTCAATCCCAACCCCACCTTCAATGGATCGTTCCTATTCTCCGGATCCGAAACCGGTTCAGATTTCGCTGACTTCCTGATCGGCGTCGCCAGCAACTACAATCAGGCCGACTCGCAGGCCTATTACGGCCGCCACAAATACGCCGGCGGGTTCGTGCAAGATAGCTGGCTGGCCCGCTCGAATCTCACGTTGAACTTCGGGCTGCGTTGGGACCTCATGCAGTATTGGTCGGAAAAATTCAACCAGGCGCCCACGTTCAATCCTGGACAACAATCTGTGGTCTATCCCACCGCGCCCACCAGTTTGGTTTATCCCACTGATCCGGGCGTCCCGCGGACACTGGTGCCCCAGAGCAATCGCTTTTCGCCCCGGTTGGGCCTGGCTTACTCGCCATCCTTCAAGAGCGGAATTCTGGCAAAGATTTTCGGCGGACCGGAGAAGACGAGCATTCGCGCCGGCTATGGCATTTTCTATTCGGTGATTCAAGGCAACACCATCGCCTTCGACGAACCACAGCCGCCTTATGGCTTGAGTTACACCAGCCCTGGGCCTCCGTTGTTCGCTACGCCCTTCATCACCGCGGCGGATGGCTCCGTGCACACCAATCCGTTCCCGCTCACATTTCCGCCGCTGAACGCCACCGCCAGCCATCCGAATCCGAATATCGATTTTTCGCCGTTCCTGCCGCAGGCCGGAATGACTGCGCCGCCGCCGTGGAACACCTATCCCTACAACGAGAATTACTTCTTCTCCATCGAGCGCCAACTGCCGGGAAGCACGCTGCTCAGCCTCAGCTATGTTGGCTCACAGGCGCATCATTTGATCGCGGTGTACTCGGCGAATCCAGGCAACCCTGCGCTCTGCCTGGCGCTCAGCCATCCCAACGCGGTCGCGCCCGGAACGCCGACCTGCGGGCCTTTTGGCGAAGACACGATGTACACCACCGCGGCCGGTCAAGTGATTCAGGGCACGCGCGTGGGCTTGGGCCCGAACTTCTCCAACGACGACTACGAAGCGAGCATCGGCAACTCCAATTACAACGCCTTCGAGATTACGGCCCGGCATTCCAGCAAGAATCTCACGTTCCTGATTGGCTACACGTTCAGCAAGTCCATCGATCAATCCTCGGCCTTGGGCGATCCAATCAATCCTTATAACTTCGCGGCCACCCGCGCGCTCTCTGCCTGGGATCTGACGCACAACTTCGTGGCGAGTTACGAATACCGGCTTCCCTTCGACCGATTCTTGAGCAGCCGGCCCGGTAAGCTCCTGGCCGAAGGCTGGTCGATCTCCGCAATCACGCGCGCCAGCACTGGATTCCCGGTCACGTTGCGCGCGGACGGCGACAACTCGCTGATGGGCAGTATCCCGAACGGCGTGAACAACCACAGCCTGGATCTGCCGGACTATTATGGCGGCCCGCTCAACCTGAATGGCAACCCGCGCAACGGCCTTCCGTATTTCAACACCACGGCCTACATGGACAACGCCCTGGGGACTCCCGGAAACGCTTCCCGCCGCTCGTTTTACGGCCCCGGCATGTTCAATTTCGATCTGGCCCTGCTCCGCTCTTTTCCCTTGACCGAATCCAAAGCGCTACAATTCCGGTTGGAGACCTTCAATACGTTCAATCACGCGCAATTCTTCGGACCGGCGGCCGTGAACGGCGATGTCGACAGCGCCCTGTTCGGCAAGGTGGTGAAAGCCGCTCCGCCGCGGCTCATGCAACTTGCGCTGAAGTTTACCTTCTGAACCCTATGAAAACTATTCTGCCTTTGCTGCTAGCATGCGTTGTATGCGCTCCGTTCGCCCGCGCGCAATCCATCCACACCGAATCGTTGGCAAATCCTGCCGCCTCGGGAAGCCTTCAGCCCAACTGGTCGACAGCGCCCGACGGCAGCGCGATTCTAAGCTGGATTGAGCCGGGTAGCGACGATATGTATTCGCTGCGCTACGCCGTACGCCGCGGAACCACGTGGTCGGCGCCGCACACGATCGCCGCACACCGCCACTTCTTCGAGCAGCCGGCCGAGGTGCCTGAGGTTATCCAGGTCAGCGACAAGCAGTGGCTCGCGCACTGGGTAGAGATGCCCAATGAGTCGAGCGAGGCCGAATATATCTACACCTCTTCATCCACCGACGGCGTGCATTGGACCACGCCGTTGATGTCTCACAAAGACCGCTCGGCGGTCCAGCACGGCTTGGCTTCCATGATCCCGAGCGGCCCCAATGAAGCTTCGATTTTCTGGCTGGAGGCTTTGCATGGCGAAGACGAGCCGACGTATTTGATGCGCACCATCGTGGATTCATCGGGTAAGGAAATTCGCGAAGAAAAGCTGCAAGGCGACGTATGTTCCTGCTGCCCGACTGCGGTCGCGAAGACCGCGAAGGGTCTTCTGCTCGCCTACCGCGGCCGCACGCAGCAGGACATCCGCGATATCGACATTATGCGTTTGGAAAACGGCCACTGGTCTCAGCCCAAGAACCTGCACGTTGATAACTGGCACATCAACGCGTGCCCGACGAACGCGGCAGCCGTCGCGGCAAAGGGCGATCGCGTAGCCGTCTCCTGGTATACCGGCGCGACCGACCCGCCCAAGGTGGAGATTGCGTTCTCTTCCAATAGCGGCGCGGACTTCTCGCAAGCTTCGACCGTCAGCACGGGTCACGCCTTTGGCTATACTTCCATCGCGATGAATGACGACGGCAGCGCCATGGTCTCCTGGCTGGGACGGGGCGCCAGCGGCAACGCACGCGTGTTAGTGCGCCGTGTAACATCGGCGGGCGCGGCCGGACCGGTGCTCGAAGTCGCGTCCGGCGGGCGCATGGAACTGGGTTATCCGCGCATTGTGCATGCCGGCGCCGCTACCTTCATCGCCTGGGGCGGCGAGAAACTGCAAACCGCGCAGCTAAAGTAAGTCAGCTAACGAGCTCACTGTAACCTTTGCGAGTAGCGTCACGCCCTCACCAACCAGGGAGGGAATTACTCGAAATGCGTTGTTACTCGATCCTGTTCATCGCCGCGCTTTGTAGCGCCGGCGCCCTCATGGCGCAAGAAGCGAATCCGCTCAGTACGGAACTCAAGCAAAACTACGACATGCGCAAGCAAGCCATTCTAGCGGAAGCTGAGCGAATGCCCGACGCCGATTACAATTTCAAACCCACCCCGGAAGTTCGGCCCTTCGGCGGAAACGTCGCTCATGTGGCCGATGCCCAAATGATGATTTGCTCGGCGGTGAAAGGCGAGCACAAAATGGCCGAGACCAAAGGCAAGACCTCCAAGGCCGATCTGGTCGCCGCTCTAAAGGCATCGTTCGACTATTGCGACGGCGCGTATGACTCTCTCACCGACGCTACCGCTACTCAGGACGTTAAGATCTTCGGGCACTCGGAAACCAAGCTCAGCGCCCTGTGGGGGAACCTGGCCCACGACAACGAAATGTACGGCTACATGGCGGTGTACCTGCGGCTGAAGAATCTTGTGCCGCCTACCAGCGAACACCAAGGCCACTAAAGTGAACGGCGCGCGCAGTTGAGCCGAGGGCCATCGCCGGTGCATCCTATCGGCATGGACTTACAGCTGGAGAGTAAACGCGCGTTAGTGACCGGATCGACCGCCGGCATCGGGTACGCAATCGCCGAAGCGCTGGCGCAAGAAGGTGCGCACGTCATCGTGAACGGGCGCACCCAGGCGCGTGTGGATAGCGCTGTTCAGAAGCTGAAAGCTGCCGGAATCCGTACTCGAATCGACGGCCTGGTGGCCGACTTGGGCACAGCCGCGGGCGCCGAGGATGCGATCCGCAAATGGCCCGACGTCGAGATCCTGGTGAACAACCTGGGCATCTTCGAAGCGAAGTCCTTCGAACAGATCCCGGACGCCGACTGGCTGCGTTTCTTCGAAGTCAACGTGCTGAGCGGAGTCCGACTGAGCCGCCACTACCTGCCGCGCATGAAGCAGCATGGCTGGGGCCGGATCGTTTTCATCTCGAGCGAATCGGCCGTTCAGATTCCGGCCGAGATGATCCATTACGGGATGACCAAGACCGCGCAACTCGCCGTGGCGCGCGGATTGGCCGAGACCACCGCCGGCACGCAGGTCACCGTCAACACCGTTCTGCCCGGGCCGACCGCATCGGAGGGCGTGGAAGGATTTGTGGAGCAGATGGCCCGGGCGACAAACACCGATCGAGCCCAAGTGGAGAAGGAATTCTTCCAGAGTGTGCGCCCGTCATCGCTCTTGAAACGCTTTGCGACCACTCGCGAAGTGGCCGCACTGGTCGCATTCGTCTGCAGTCCGCTTTCGTCCGCCACTAATGGCGCGGCTTTGCGCGCAGATGGTGGTGTAGTCCGATCCATCATCTAAGGATCAGCCTTAGTGGCGCGCGGATGAAACGATTTATCGGGATAGGCCGGCGGCGGCGGAACGGGATCGGGATCGCTGTGAATCAGCTCTTCCAGATACTTGATAGCCGCCCCAAGTTGCGCGTCCTTTCCCTCGAAGGTGGCATGGGGCAGGTTGTCGACGACGATGTCCGGATCGACGCCATGACCTTCGATCAACCATTTTCCGTCGGCGCCATAAACGCCCAACTCCGCCGCGGTTGCAATGCCGCGGTCCGCCAGTGAATTGCTGGCGGTGAGCCAGACCTCTCCTCCCCAGGTGCGCGTGCCGATGATCTTGCCCAAGCCCAAGCGGCGGAACCCTTCACTAAATGCTTCGCCGTCCGAGCCCGTGAATTCGTCACAGAGCAGCACCAGGTGGCCGCGGAAGGCATACTGCATATTCCAATATGGCTCGCCGACGCGCGGCTTCCAATACATCCAGGCTTTGCGGAGTAGCTTGCCCAGAATCCAGCTATCGATGTTGCCGCCGCCGTTGTGGCGGACATCGATGATCAGGCCCTGACGGTCGAAGTCCGGATAGAAATCCTCTTCCCATTGGTTGATGTCGTTGGGTCCCATGGCGCGCAGGTGAACATAGCCGATCTGGCCGGCGGAAGCCTTATCCACCATCTCTCGGCGCGTCAGTTCCCATTCGCCATAACGCAATGACGAGTCCTGTTGCAGCGTAATGGGCTGCGCGATGACGTCATGCGTTTCCGTTTTGCCCTTGGAACGGACTCGCAGCAGTACCTGCTTGCCGGCTTGATTGCGCAACAGTTCGCCGGGATCGGGAACCGAGAGAAGATTCTGGCCGTTAATCGCCACCAACACATCGCCTTCGGAAACATCCACGCCGGGCCGCGCCAGTGGAGCGCGTTCGTCGGGACGGTCGGGGTCGGATTCATAAATATGCTTGACCAGGTAGCCGCCGGCGGAGGGATCGCGTTCCAGTACCGCTCCCAGCGAGGATAGCTGGATCTGGTCAGGACCGCGGCGCACATCGCCGCCGCGTACGAAGCTGTGCAGAACGGATAGCTCGCTGACCAGTTGAGCGAGCACATCGCTGAGTTCTTCGCGGTCGCGCACGCGCGGGAGGATCTCGCTGTATTTGTCCCGCATCGCCATCCAGTTGACGCCGTGCATGTGCGGATCATAGAAATAATCGCGGTGCAAGCGCCAGGCGTCCATGAACTCCTCGTGAAACTCGTCGCTCGGGATCACGGAAAAGGTCCAGTCTTTCACGTCGACGCGCGCATCAGCCAGGGTCTGTGGAGTTTTGGCCACGGCGGCCTTCACGGATGAATCCATCACGAAAAGATCGTTCTGTTTCCGGATCAGGATCTTCTTGCCGTCGGCGGAGAGCTGATATTCGCGCACACCCTCCATCAACGTTTCTGGCTTGGCGCCCTTGTTGGCGATATCCATGCATTGCAGGTCGTTCTTGTCGCGGTCCAAAAGATCGCGATTGATCCAGCACAGGCGCTTTGCATTGGCATTGAGCGCGGCATAATTTCCGGGAGGTGCGGGCACTTCCTCGATGCGGCCTGAGATGCCATCCAGATCGATTTGAACCTTAGGTATCGCGGCCGGCTTCTCGCCGGATTTCGCAGCTGGCTCCTCTGGTTTGTCCGGATGCAATTCATCGGGCGCTGCGAAGGGCGAGCGCAGGCCCTTCTGCAATGGGATCTCGTATAGCTTCATGGAGCGGTCGAAGAACGGGTCAGGCTGGCGCGGACCCCACGGAGCCGCCACCACGCTCTTGAGCGAACGGTCCGACAGAAGGTAGATCCACTTGCCGTCGGTGCTCCAAGTGGCATCCTCGCTGTTGTACCGGTCCGTAGTGATGGGCGTGAGCGCTCCTGTCTCGACGCTATAAATGAAAAGCTGGTCGAACTGATTGCGCGCGGGGCGGCTGTAGGCGAACCATCGGCTGTCTGGCGACCAACGGACGGGATCAAACTGCGGGCTGGAATTGTTGCCAAACTCGGCCGTATCGATCTTCTTTTCCGATTTCGCCGCAACGTTTAGCAGCCAGAGTTGGTTGTTTTTGTCCTGATGCGCGATCCACTTGCCGTCGGGCGACGGCACGCCTTCCCAGCGCAGCACCGTGCCGCCGGAAGTAAGCTGCTGGGCCGCGCCTTCGCCGTTCGCGGGCAGCTTCCAGAATTCGGCTTCGCCGGTTTCGGTTGAAATTGTCAAAATAGACTTGCCGTCCGGAAACATGCGCGCGTCGCGATACCGGCCGGGCTTGTGTTCGGTGACGTCCACCAGACGGCCATGCTTTACCGGAAGCACGAATACACGGCCGCGCGACGTCGCGACAATGCTCTCGCCATCGGGCGCGAAGTGAAGAGACGTCACGTATTCCATGGGCGTCTTGATCCAGTGCTCGCGCAGATGATCGAAGTCGGAGGGCAGCTTGATGTTGATGGTCTTGTCTGAGCCGGAAGCGATGTCGTAAAGGTGCAGGTCCGGGCCCATTTGATAAACGATGCGGCCCTGGGAAAGCGACGGCGACTTGGCGTCCCAGCCTTGATTGCGCGTAAGCTGGCGCAGGTTGCGTCCATTCGGATCCATGGACCAGACATTCATTGTGCCGTCGCGGTCGCTGAGGAAGTAGACGCGGCCTTTCCACCACATGGCGTCCTTGCTCGTGCCGGCGTAGTCGGCGGTGAGCGGAATCGCTTCCTGTCCGGATGTGTACTTCCATAGATTCTGCGCCGTGCCGCCCTTGTAGCGCTTGGCCTCGCTTCCCTGAAAGCGGAAGCGCGTGAAGAACAACGTCCCTCCGGGCGCGTCATAGACGCCTTGAGCGGCCTGGCTCAGCGGAATCCTCTCGATGTGGTTCTGGGCGTCGATGGTGGCGAGTTGCGCGTCGGGAAGCGTGGAGTAGCGCGCGGTGGCATAGAGAATTTTGCCATCGGGAGTCCACCCAACCACCTGCGCGTTCCCGCCCTCATAGGTTCGTCGCGTAGGCAGGCCGCCTTCGGCCGGCATGGTGTAGACCTCAGCCGGCCCTTCGTAATCAGCCGAGAAGGCGATGGTCTTGCCGTCGGGTGAAAACGCGGCGCGAGTCTCCGCGCCCGGATGCGTAGTGAGACGGCGCGCCATGCCGCCTTCGAGACCGACCTCCCACAAGTCGCCTTCGGACGTGAAGGCGATGGTGTTGCCGGAAATGGCCGGAAAACGATAGTAGCCACGATTTTCTTGCGCCCCGGTTGTGGGCACGAGGGAGGCAGCGGCGGTTAGAGCGACCAGGAGCCTGTGCATGAAGCACCTCTTATCTATTGATGATAATCCCGCTACAGCAGGAGCAATTTGCCCGAAAAGCGAGACGCACAGGGCCTACGCCGGGAGACTAGGCGCGCTTACAATGAATGCTATGGCCAAAGCACTCAAAGAAGGGGATCTGGCGCCCGCGATTCACGCTGAAGACGATGGTGGGAAGCCGTTCGAACTCGCCAGGCTGAAGGGAAAGAACGTCGTGTTGTACTTCTATCCCAAGGCGGACACGCCCGGCTGAACGCGCGAAAGTTGCGAGTTTCGCGACCACTCCAAGAAGTTTGCCAAGTCCGACACGGTGATCGTGGGTGTGTCGCCCGACAAGGCCGCGTCGCAGTCGAAGTTCAAGGACAAATTCGATCTTCCCTTCACCCTGCTCGCCGACACGGACCACAAAGTCGCCGAAGCCTACGGAGCGTGGGTGGAAAAGAGCATGTACGGCCGGAAGTACATGGGCATCGAGCGCAGCACGTTTCTGATCGGTAAAGACGGCAAAATCAAGAAGATCTTTCGGAAAGTGAAGCCAGACGGGCACGCCGAGCAAGTCTACGAAGCGCTTCAGTCGGTATGAGCGGCGCCGATGCGCATCGGAATTGACGCGGGCGGAACGTTCACCGATTTTATTGTCTGCCGCGACGGCGGCGCGATTGAGACGTTTAAGCTGCGGTCCAATCCGCGGTCGCCGGCGAGAGTGATTCTGGCCGGGCTGGCACACGCCGCCGGTTCGCATCGCGTCGAGGTGATTCACGGCTCGACGGTGGCGACGAATGCGTTGCTGGAGCGGAAAGGCGCGCGAACGGCGCTGGTCACGACGGCGGGATTTGAAGACGTCATTCAGATCGGCCGCCAGAATCGGGCAGAGCTTTACAACCTGACCCCTTTGTTGCGCACCCCGATTATTCCGCGCACGATGTGCTTCGGAGTGCGGGAGCGGGCGCACTTTGACGGCGTTATCGCACTGCGGCCTTCGGCGCGCGAACTAGCTCGTTTGAAGGCCCGGCTACGGCGGGCGCGAATCGAATCCATTGCCATTTGCTTCCTCCACGCTTATCGCAACGCGGAGAACGAACGGCTAGTGGGGGACGCGCTGGAAGGCCTCGGATATTTGTGCTCATCGCACGATGTGTGTCCGGAGTTCCGGGAGTACGAACGTTCCTCAACTACGCTGATCAACGCCTACGTGGGCCCTTTGATGGATCGCTACCTGGCCGAACTGGAGCACGGCAGCCGCCATCGGATTTCGATCATGCAATCGAACGGGGGGTTCATGTCGACGCGGGAAGCCCGCCGGCACTCGATTCGCACCGTGCTATCCGGACCCGCCGGCGGCGTTGTGGGCGCGCTAGAAACGGCGCGTCTGGGAGGCTTCTCTCGCATCCTGGGCTTCGATATGGGCGGTACGTCCACCGACGTCAGTCTTTGCGACGGCCGTCCACGCGAAACTATGGAAGCATCCATCGATGGCTTTCCGGTGCGCGTACCGATGCTGGATATCCACACCGTCGGCGCAGGCGGAGGTTCGATCGCCCGCGTGGATGAGGGCGGGCTGCTGCGCGTTGGTCCCGAAAGCGCGGGTGCGGATCCCGGCCCGGCTTGCTACGGAACCGGCGATCTGCCCACCGTCACGGACGCGCACGTCGTGCTGGGACGCATTGCGGCGGACCAATTGGTTGGCGGCGAGATGCACCTGGATGTCACGCGCGCCGGTGCGGCTATTGATTCCGTCGCGCGCCAGCTTGGGCTCAACCGCGTTGCGGCTGCCCAGGGCATCTTGCGCGTGGCCAATGCCAACATGGAGCGGGCCATTCGGCTGGTTTCGGTGGAACGCGGCCACGATCCGCGCGACTTTGTACTGGTCGCTTTCGGCGGCTGCGGCGGATTACACGCCTGCGAGATGGCCCGCGAGTTGGGCATCCGCACCGTGCTCGTTCCCGAACATGCGGGCGCGCTGTCAGCGCTCGGCATGTTATTAGCCGATCACGTGCGCGACTACGCGGCGGGCGTCTTGAACCGCCGCGATATCGAGCGCGAATTCGTGCGTATGGAACGGACGGCGAAGCGGGATCTTAAGAGCGCGGAGTTGATTCGTTCCGCCGACATCCGCTATGCTGGCCAGAGCTACGAGCTGACAGTTCCCTGGCATGCGGCCAATCCTGCCGAACCGTTCCATCGTGAGCACCAGCGGGTGTATGGCTATTCGAACCCAGGCCGCGCAATCGAGATCGTGACCATACGCGTGCGCGCGCGGCTGACAGTCGAAAAGCCGCGATTGAAACGCCGGGCGGCAAAGGCGTCCGCTCAGCGTCCGATAACGCGCCGCGTCCATGTCTCCGGCCGCTGGCAGGAAACGCCGGTGTACGCGCGATCGAGCCTGTCTCGGGCGGCGCGGTACGGTCCTGCGCTTGTCACGGACTACGGCTCAACCACACTCGTGCCGCCGGGCTGGCGCTTCTCGCTCGATCAGTTCGGCAATCTTAAGATTGTAGCCGCAGCTAATCCTGGCAAGTGAAGTTCGCGGCGTCGTTGGGATCGCCGTGACCGCTATATTGGGCGTGCTGTGGATACGGGCATAGCGGACGGCTGCGGCCAGGAAAGGCCCGCCCGGTAGCGATGACCCGATCCGGCGCGACGCCCTTTTCCACCCAGTCGACCACGGCGCTCAGCATGTCGAAATGATCGAGCGTCGCGCTTCCGCCCTGGCAATGGCCCATGCCTGGCACCAGATATAGCCGGCTCCAGGAATCGACCGGAGCGCCGCCGGTGTCCTTCGCCATCTTCTCGTAATAACCCAACGTGTCGAGCGGCGAAAACCAGGGATCGCTCAGGCCGTGGTAAAAGAGCAGTTTTCCTCCGTGGCCGGCGAAGGTGCTCAGGTTGGTCCAGGTGCTGTCGCCGAGCTCCGCGGTTCGATTCTCCTCCACGCGAGCCGCCTCGCGCTCGACGTCGAAGTGCAGGAAGTCCGCGCCCGTAGCGACAGGGATCACCGGCCCGCTCAGCAGTCCGGGTATGCCCATGCCCGCGTCGCCGATCCCGGCATCGAAGGGAAATCCTGGATAGATCGCATCGCCGCGATCCGTCTTCGGACCGGCAAATGCCTTCGTCAGTGTGTCCGCCTGCGCCTGCGTCAAACAGCTGTCGGTTTTCGCGCCCGAGCACACCAGCTTGGCCGGATCGAAATCACAGGCGCGCGAATTGAAGATCATCCCGTCCTTCAGTCCGTCTTTCGCATCGCAAACCTGGAGCAAGGTACTGACGATCAGCTTTCGGTCCGAAGGCGAGAAGACCTTCTTTGGATCGGGCTTGCCCGCGTCATCCTTGGGCGCGGCTTGGTCAAACACGGACGTCATGTAGCCCAGCCCGAGATTGGAATGCCCGGTTCGGATAGCAGGGTCGCCGGAAACGATGCCGTCGAAATAGGCCGGATAACGCTGCGACATGATCATGGCTTCGCGGCCCCCGGTGGAACATCCGTCGAAATACGAGTGCTCAGCGGCGCGTCCGTAGTACGAGGCGATCATCGTCTTCGCGAGCTGGGCCACGCGCCCGATGGCGACGTAATAGAAATCCAGGCTGGCCTGCTGATCGCGGAAGAAGCTGCCGTCGAAACCCGACCCTTTATGGCCGCTGTCGGTGGTTACTACCGCGAATCCGCGAGCCAGACCGGGCGTGTCGCCAGCCGCTTGTGATCCTAGCGGCAAAGCCACGTTGCCGTTCAATCCGCCGCCACCTTGAAACAGGAATCGACCATTCCATTGATCCGGCAGCGCGAGCGCGAAGCCAATGCCGTACTGCTTCCCGTCCACGCCGGCACGCGGCTCGATGACGCCATCGACACGGCAAAAGGCAGGCACGGCGACTGCGACCGTTCCCGGGAAATTGGGCGAGATGCGCAGCGTGCCGGGCGCCGAGGCCGGCATGTGAGCGGAGCTGGTAATCTGCACCGATCCGGCCATCTTCATCTTCGACAACTGGGCACAGTGCTCGGCAGACTGGGCGAACGCGAGCGGCGCGGCGACAACAATGAGCGAGCAGGACAATTTTATGCGTTTCATGAAAGCCTCGGATGTTTAGTTGCAGAAACGATTGTATACAACTCGCCGAGAACCGGCACGTTTACCTCTGCTGATCCTGGCTGGGGCCGGCCGGAATGGTAATCGAACCCACGGCATTCGAGCCGCGGTCGAAGACGATCACGCGGAATCGGCTTTCACCTTGAGCGGCGCCCAGCTTCTCCGTGACACCGATTCCGTTCCGGATCGCCTGGTCGCGCTCGGCAGCGGTGTACTGAATGTCCAGCGGGGTCATGGGACTGGATGCGATCAGGCCATTGGGCATATAGTTGACCACGACGATTCCCAGGTGACCCGTGTAGCTGTCTCCCTCGTGCGCCAAGGCGATGTCATGCGCGTCAATCTTCACGTTGGCGAGCTCCATCTTGCGGTTCTGCGCATCGGAGGAAACACTAGCCCGCAGACCGATTTCTTCGGCGTCGAAGGGAGCGGCCGCGGCGGCGGCAAAGGCCTGCTGCGAACGGCTTCCCACCTTCCATGCGTAATAGCCGGTCTTGGCTTGAATATGCACTCCTCCGCGTTTTGAGGTCACACGCAATTTATGAAACTTGTCATTCCAGTTACTGGGAGGAGCGTAATAGCCGAGTTGATAATAGAACCTCAGATCTGTGTTGGCTTGCTGGATGACGGAGCCGATGTCCTTATCCGTGCTCCGGCGCCCTCCCGTCAGGTCCGAAAACAAGTTCAACGTTGCAAGGGACTGTATGCCGGTGCCGTCGCCGCCGGTGGCTCCGGCGCCTCCCGACGTGGCTCCGATACCGTCCGATCCGCCGAGCATGTTCTGGCGGACAGGGTAGAGTGCAATGTCGTACCGGTCCAGTGCTTCACTAAACTGGCGGATCAATGGCGTGAAGTCGATGGCGAACCCCGTGTCGGAGCGCCGGTCTCCCAGAGCGACCGGGACTCCATCCGTGACCCAGACCAAAATTTTTCGACCCGGAACCACCGATAGCTGCTGCCCAAGCGCCTCCAGCGCCGCGAACGTCAACTGAGTCCGGACAAACACGTCAATATCGGGGGGGCGGAAGGTTGTAACCGTCCGGAGGCTGGAATCCATAAGCGGCTTGATCTCCCGCGTCCAAGGCGGTGCAGACGGCCGGCGATCGGGCTGCTCGCCACCCGGCGGAACGCCATGAACCGGGAAAAGCTTGGCGTCGACCGTTAGCAGATACAGATACAAGGAGTCGGCCGATTCCACTTTCGCGAGCTGGCGCGTAATCTGATTCGCCGCCATTCCGCGAGCTGCGAATCCGAGGTTCAGCAGATCGAGCAGGATCACGGTGGCGTTCTGTGGCCGATCGAAGGGGCGGTTGGAGAACTGGTTCGGTGGCGGGGCGGGAACCTGGTTTTGACTGGCGGCCTGGCTGTTTCGCCGGAAGAAGGAAATCTTCTGCGGCTTGCCGGAGTCGGTCACTTGAAAATCATCCGCGGTCAGATCCGTGACGGGCTGGCCGTGTTTGTCCAGCACGACGACGTTGAGGTCTACCAGGCGCGGCGAGGACTGCGCGAGGTCCGCTGCGGGCATCAGAACCGGTACAAGAAGCAGGGCGGCCATGGCCGGCACTCTCATCGTGGAACCTCCTGTGATGGCCTTAGCGGTCCAAGTATACATCGCGGCGCGGGGGCTGGCGGATCGCTCCGGACGGCCAGAGTTTATGGGAACTTTCTTTTTTTCATGCAAGTTTTTGTATCGCAAGGTACTTAGGCCATGAAAAAATCATGAAAACAAGGGTTGACAAGTGTTACAGATCGATGATATCTTCTTGCATCGAGATTGAATTCACCTCGTCTTTGGAGGGGTGTTCAAGCTTGCGTCCCGTCTACGCGAGTGCCTCAAGTCCAACGTTCGGACACATCCCTAGTCCGTTGATTTTGTTAGATGCCGCTCAGCCACGCCAGCCCGTGGAGACGCCCTAGCTTCTAACGATCTGCGGGTCAGTTTTCAGTTTCTACGAACAAAATCAGAACGGGGCGCTGAACGCCCCATAAGGAGAGGGTTTCTTCATGCATAGACGTTGTGTCCCCAAAGAAGGTGCTTTTCTAGGGCGACGATGCGCCTCCGTTTTTTTGATGTTCACTGGATTTGCGGGGTTGGCCTCGCTGTCCCGCGCGCAGGTTAACCTCGGGCCAATTACGGTTGGCGCCGGTTTGCAAACCAGCTTCTCGAACATCGAACCAAGCAACGGAAGCTCCACCGATCAATTCAACCTCGACCATATCCGTCTCTATGTGAACGGGCCGGTGTATAAGGATATTAAGTTCATGTTCAACACCGACTATGATAGTGTCACCAACAAAATCGGTGTGTTGGACGCAGTAGCGCAAATCGAAGTAGCGCCCGAGTTTAACATCTGGGTTGGGCGCTTCCTGCCGCCAAGCGATCGCGCCAATCTCTACGGCCCGTTCTTCGCGCACGAGTGGCTGGTGTACACCGATGGCATCCAGGATGGATATCCGTTCGTTTTTCAAGGCCGTGACAACGGGATTGTCTACTGGGGCACGTTCGCGAAGAAAATCAAGGTCTCGGCGGGCGCGTTCGATGGCAAAACCGCGACCGGGGTTGCCAAGGTGATCGGCGCTGCGCGCGTGCAGATCGATTTCTGGGATCCCGAGGACGGCTACTACTTGAACGGCACCTACTACGGCGATAAGAACCTGCTGGCCATCGGCGGCGCGACTCAAGTTCAAGACGGCCACACCGCTTCGAGCATCGACTTCCTCCTGGAAAAGAAAGTGCTCAACGGCGGCGCGTTCACGATTGAAAGCGAGTTTACCGATTACAACCGGTTGGGTGGGTACAACGCCAGCTACGGCAAGAGCAATGGTGAGTACGGCCTTGCCAGTTTCCTCTTTCCAAAGAAGGTAGGCGTTGGCAAGTTCGAGATCCTTGGCAAGTATGCCAAGGCCAATTTCACCCACGCCATAACACCGGGCACCCCGAGCTATAACCAGAAGACCACCGAATTCAACCTCAACTACGTCATCAAGCAGTTCAACGCGCGTGTGATGGCGTTCGGCCAAAACATAAAATTCAACGGCGTGAAGTCCGATTTCTGGCAGGCGGGTATCGGCCTCCAGATCCAGATGTAAGGCATCTGTTTCCCAATGTCACTATGAAGGAGTCAATTTCATGAAGTTTAAATCAGTGTTAGCGGTCTCCGGGCTGCTACTAAGCGGGATCGTCTTCACCAATGTCGCGGCGGCCCAGGACAACGTAATCAAGGTGGGCATTCTGCACTCGCTTTCCGGCACGATGGCCATCAGCGAGACGACCTTGAAAGACACGATCCTGATGATGATCGCTGAGCAAAATAAGAAAGGCGGACTGCTGGGCAAGAAACTGGTGCCCGTGGTCGTCGATCCAGCCTCCAACTGGCCGCTCTTCGCCGAAAAGGCCGCGGAGCTGCTGGAAAAAGACAAAGTCGCGGTGGTGTTCGGATGCTGGACATCGGTCTCCAGAAAGTCGGTGCTGCCGGTCTTCGAGAAGGACGACGGGCTGCTCTTCTACCCGGTCCAGTATGAAGGCGAAGAGTCTTCCAAGAACGTCATCTACACAGGTGCGGCGCCCAATCAGCAGGCCATCCCCGCGGTGGATTACCTGATGAAGGAAGTCGGCGTGAAGCGTTGGGTGCTGGAAGGCACGGACTACGTCTACCCGCGCACGACCAACAAAATCCTGGAAGCTTATCTCCGCCTGAAAGGCGTCAAGTCCGAAGACATCTCCATCAACTACACGCCCTTCGGTTATTCGGACTGGCAGGCCCGCGTGGCCGCGATCAAGAAGTTCGGTTCGGCCGGCAAGAAGACGGCGGTGGTCTCCACCATCAATGGCGACGCCAACGTGCCTTTCTACAAAGAGCTTGGCAACCAGAAGATTTCGGCCGAAGACATTCCGGTGGTTGCTTTCTCGGTGGGTGAAGAAGAGTTGTCCGGCCTGGACACGAAACCGCTAGTCGGCCATCTGGCCGCCTGGAATTACTTTGAAAGCATCAACACGCCGGCCAACAAAGCGTTCATCGCCCAGTGGCATGCTTTCATCAAGAACCCAAAGCGCACCACCAACGATCCCATGGAGGCGCACTACATCGGCTTCAATCTGTGGGTGAAGGCAGTTGAGAAAGCCAAGACAACCAACGTCGATAAGGTGATCGCGGCGCTGCCTGGTCTGGAGACACCCAACCTCACCGGCGGCATGGCCAAGGTGTTGCCGAATCATCACATCACCAAACCGGTATACATCGGCGAAGTGAGAGGCGATGGACAATTCAACGTGGTTTGGAAGTCTCCCGGCGAAGTCCCTGGCGACGCCTGGTCCGACTATTTGCCCGGCAGCAAGGACATCGAAGCGGATTGGGTGACGCTGAAGTGCGGGAACTATAATAAGATCACGAAGAAGTGCTCCGGACAGAACTACAAATAAGAAAACGCCTACGATCCGGCGGGCAGTGGCTCTTGCTGCTGCTCGCCCTTTGGACTGTAGTCCCTAGCCGCGCCCAGTCTCCCAAGGACGCCAGCTTCCTAGCTACGCTCGATCAACTTCGAACCGCCGACTACGCCGACAAGGCGGGAATCATTGAAAAGCTAGGCCAGACCGGACATCCCAGTGTTCGCGCGGTGTTCAGTGCCCTCCTGGAAGACCGCCTTTTCTACCGCAATAGCGATCAGAAAGTTTTCATCGTCAAGGCCGCCGACGCGGTCCCCCTCAGCCTGATCGATCCGCTAACGCTGAAAAGCGCCGGAACCGCTTCGGCGGACGGCATGACCGAAATCGGCGTGAACAATGCATTGCGGCGGGTATTGCAAATCGGGATCGCGCGGTTCGGCTTATCCAGCCCCGACGCATCCGTGCGGTTGGATGCGGTGCGGCAAATGTTGCACTCCCTCAACGACAACACCATCGCTCTGCTCCGCGAGCGGCTTCCCCTGGAGAAGAATTCCGCTGTCCGTAAGGAAATCGCCACCGGCCTGGCGCTGTCTGCGCTGGATAGCTCCGACGCCAAGGCGCGCCTGGACGCCATCGCGACGTTGCAGGACAGCGTTAGCCAGGACGTGCGCAACCGGCTGGCGAATCTGGTAACTAAAAATCCCGACGGCTCCTTCACCGAAAGCGATCCGAAGGTCCGGCAGGCCGCCGCGGCGGCGATCGCCGAAATGGATCGTTGGCGCTCCTTCTACTCCGCCATCGAGACGTTGTTTTTCGGCCTCAGCGTGGGCTCGGTGCTGGTTCTGATCGCCATCGGACTCGCGATTACGTTCGGCGTCATGGGCGTTATCAACATGGCTCACGGCGAACTGATGATGCTCGGCGCCTACACCACCTACGTCGTTCAGCTCCTCATGCCCGGACACATTGGGATCTCCATCCTGGTAGCCATTCCGGCGGCGTTCGTCGTGGCCGGGCTGGCCGGCGTTCTGATGGAGCGCACCATCATCCAGTATCTTTACGGCCGGCCGCTGGAGACGCTGTTGGCGACGTTCGGCGTCAGCCTCATTTTGCAGCAAGGCGTCCGGTCGATTTTCTCGGCGCTCAACCGCGCTGTCATCACGCCGGACTGGATGAGCGGCTCGCTCCGCCTCAACGATGCGCTGGAGATCACCTATAACCGGCTTTATACCGTGGTCTTCACACTGATCATCTTCTTTCTGCTCCTGCTGGTGCTGAAGCGCACGCGGATCGGTCTGGACATCCGTGCCGTTTCCCAGAATCGGGCCATGGCCAAAGCGATGGGCATCCGTACCGAGTGGGTGGACGCGATGACGTTCGGCCTCGGATCCGGTATCGCCGGCGTAGCGGGTGTGGCGCTCAGCCAGCTGACCAACGTCGGACCGAATCTGGGGCAGGACTACATTATTGATTCGTTCCTGGTGGTCGTTTTCGGCGGCGTCGGAAACCTCTGGGGCTCGCTCATCGGCGGCACGTCGATGGGAATCGTCAATCAGCTCCTGGAGCCTTACGCCGGGGCTGTACTCGCAAAGATCTTCGTCCTCGTCGCGTTGATTCTTTTCATTCAGGCACGGCCCCGCGGATTGTTCCCGCAGGCCGGCCGCGCGTCGGAGGACAAATAAAAGGTGCTCCGTCTCTGGAGTGAAACCCTGCGCCGCGATCGGGGAGGAATGTGGTTCCTGGCCGTGCTCGCCCTGGTGGCCATCACGGTACCCGTCCTCAACCTGGCTGTCCCTTCGTCGTCGCCGCTCCACCTCACTTCTTACGGCACGGTTCTGATCGGTAAGTACCTCTGCTATGCGATGCTGGCGCTCGCAGTCGACCTGATTTGGGGTTACTGCGGCATCCTGAGCCTCGGACATGCGGCCTTCTTCGCGCTCGGCGGCTACGCCATGGGCATGTACCTGATGCGCGAGATCGGTCCTCGCGGGGTCTATGGCAATCCGATCCTGCCCGACTTCATGGTGTTTCTGAACTATAAGTCGCTGCCCTGGTTCTGGTACGGGTTCAATCATTTCGCTTTCGCGCTCTTGATGATTGTGCTGGTGCCGGCCACGCTGGGGCTGGTATTCGGGTGGTTCGCCTTCCGGTCGCGCGTCACCGGCGTCTATTTTTCGATCATCACCCAAGCCCTCACCTACGCCTTGATGCTGGCCTTCTTCCGCAACAACATGGGCTTCGGCGGAAATAACGGATTCACCGATTTCAAGGACGTCGTGGGCTTTAATCTGGATTCCAACCGCACCCACGTCGTGCTCCTACTGCTGACTGCGGTGGCCCTGGCGATCAGCTATCTGGTTTGCCGTGTGATTGTCGAATCGCGCGCCGGGCGGGTGATCCGCGCCATCCGCGATGCGGAGAGCCGCACTCGCTTTCTCGGTTATCCAGTGGAGTCCTTCAAGCTGTGGCTGTTCGTGTTGTCGGCCATCATCGCGGGCGTCGCCGGATCGTTATACGTACCCCAAATCGGCATCATCAACCCCAGTGAATTCTCACCGATCAACTCCATTGAAGTCGTCATTTGGGTGGCGGTGGGTGGGCGCGGCACGTTGTACGGCGCCATCGCCGGCGCGGTGCTGGTGAACTACGCCAAAACCTATTTCACCGGAGCGCTGCCGGAGGTTTGGCTGTACGCGCTTGGTGCGTTGTTCGTCCTGGTGACGCGGTTCCTGCCGCGCGGGATCATCGGCCTGGTGCCGGCCTGGAACAAAGAGAAACACCTAGTGAGCAGCGTGGAAAGCAAGGCGGATACGGCGGCGGTCAATGCAAGCCGGTAAGGCGGAGAAGCGGCTCTATCTGGAGGACCTGACCGTCAGTTTCGACGGGTTCAAGGCTCTTAATAAACTCTCGCTCTACGTCGATCCCGGTGAACTGCTCTGTATCATCGGCCCTAACGGCGCCGGCAAGACTACCATGATGGACGTCGTCACCGGCAAGACGCGGCCCGATTCGGGGGCGGCTTGGTTTGGCAACGACATCGATCTGCTGCAGATGTCGGAGCAGCAGATCGTGGGCGCCGGAATCGCGCGGAAATTCCAGAAGCCGACCGTCTTCGAGCAGCTCACCGTCTTCGAAAACCTGGAGCTGGCCCTGGCGGGCAGCCGATCGTTCTGGAAGACGCTGCGCGCCCGGATCACGCCCGCGCAGCAGAATAGAATCGATGAAGTCCTGGACATCATCGGCTTGGCCGATCAGCAAAGCGCATTGGGAAGAGTCCTTTCACATGGCCAGAAGCAGTGGCTGGAAATTGGAATGCTGCTGATGCAGAACCCGGCTCTGCTCCTGGTGGATGAGCCGGTGGCGGGCATGACGCCGCACGAGATCGAGCGCACCTCGCAGCTTCTGCTGTCACTCGAGGGCGAGCACTCCATCGTCGTCGTGGAGCACGATATGTCCTTCGTGCGATCCATTGCAAGGCGCGTTATCGTGCTGCACGAAGGACAGGTGATCGCGGAGGGCGACATGGAAAAAGTGCAGAAGGATCCGCGCGTCATCGAAGTTTATCTGGGAGTCTGAACGTGCTGTCCATCAAAGGCCTCAACCAGTTCTACGGCGGCAGCCACACCCTCTGGGATGTGGACCTGGAAGTTCCTGCCGGCGCGCGGATGTGCCTGATGGGCCGCAACGGCATGGGCAAGACGACGCTCCTGAAGTGCATCATGGGTCTGCATCCGTCCAGCTCCGGCGCCATCAACTTCTACGGGACCGATTTGCTGAAGTGCCCCGCCGAGCAGCGCGCCCGGATGGGCATCGGCTTTGTGCCGCAGGGTCGCGAGATTTTTTCGCACCTCACTGTCGAGGAAAATCTGCGGGTCGGTCTGGGTATGCGGAAGAACGGCCCGCGCGCGATCCCCGACCGGATCTTCGACCTGTTTCCCATCCTGAAGCAGATGCTGGGCCGACGCGGCGGCGACTTATCGGGCGGCCAGCAGCAGCAGCTCGCCATCGGCCGCGCGCTCGTATTGGAACCGAAACTATTGATCCTGGACGAGCCGACCGAGGGCATTCAGCCCAACATCGTCCATGAAATCGGCGACATCGTCCTGAGGCTGAACCGTGAGCAAGGACTGACTGTGCTGCTGGTGGAACAGAAGCTGCCGTTCGCGCGCCGAGTGGCCAGTGAATTCTGCATTCTCGATAAAGGCCGCCACGTCGCCGCCGGTCCGATCAGCGATCTGACCGACGACGTCGTGCAGGCGCACCTCAGCGTCTAACGATTAGGATAGGAAGAGATGCCAATCCGGGCCCTTAGCTCAGCGGTTAGAGCAGCGGACTCATAATCTCCTCACGGCACCTTTCGCCTTACTTTCACTAAGGGCTTGAATTTCAGCGAAATAGCTACAGAGTCATCAGGTTGCGCGGGAATCACCTGCGAGCGGTGAGAAGCCGTGAGAAGCCGTGAGGCGGAGTGACTCCCTGCAAAAGTCCCTACAGTGCTGGCGATGGTTTCCCGGTTCGCGCCTTGCTGCGCCTCTGCTGCTTACGATAGTCGCGCATGTACTGAGCGCGGGCGCGCCTGTAGCGTTTCGTGTCCTGCTGCTTGAATTTGCGCGAGCGGCAAGTGTCGCTGCAAACCAATTTCTTTTTGGTTCGGGCGAAAAACCACCTACCGCAGGCTTCACACTGGCGCACGTGTTCGAGTGTGCCTGCTTCATCGAAGTCCGCGAGCACTTTTAGGGCATATGGGGGTGGGATGCCGGCCGCGGCGCCTGGATGCGCCGGCAGCCAATCCCACCGGGCATTTTGTTGTCGGACGGGCCTGACCGTGACCTCTGCGACAGCAGCATTTATGGCGTGGAGCAAGTTGCTCGCGGCGCGGGAAGTGGAATCTAAAGTTTGTAGCTGGCGGACCAGTTCGAACACGTGAACCACGAGCCCGTGTTCCTTGCTCACCGCTGGCGCGTTCAGGAAGTCGGCCAGCGCGTCTCCACGGGTCGCATCGCGCAGAAACGGAGCGGCGCGTAACACACGATTTGAGTGCTTGTTTCGTTGCATGAAAATACTCACGCCCAGTGTAGCAAAAAACGATTCAAAATGGCTGATCGTGAGTTACGCTGGACTAGTCATGAACACGATAACGGATGCTGAGCTGGTGAACAAGAAAACGGCCGCGCGGTACTTGTCCGTTTCGCCGGGAACCCTGGAGCGGTTGATGCGCTCGGGCTTGCCGCACATCAAGTTGGGCAACGGCCGCACCGGTTCCGTGCGGTTTTGGATGAAGGACCTGGAGGCCTACGTCGAGCAGCGTCGGGTAGTGATTTGTCCGCGCGGAGGCGCCGCCGCGTGAAACGAGGCACTCCGCGCCACCCTAAGGTGGGCCACCTGTGCGAGCTCCTGAACGTCAAGCTCCCGACCGTTGTCGGGTACCTGGAGCTGCTCTGGCACTTCACCGCGGAGTTCGCCCCGCAGGGCAACGTCGGCAAGTACTCTGACAAGAGAATTGAAGCCGCGGTCTACTGGTCCGGACCGGCAGGCAAGCTGATCGAGGCGCTGTTGGAAGCCCACTTTCTTGACCGCGATCCTATCCACCGGCTGGTGGTGCATGACTGGCACGATCATGCGGATGATGCGGTACGCAAGAGGCTCAATCGCGCTGGTCTGCCTTTTCTATCGCATAGCCCAAAAGTGACCGGACAACGGCAGACATCGGCGGACAACGGCAGCCTGCCAGAGCCAGAGCCAGAGCCTTGCCAGAGCCGCGCCATGCCAGGGCCGGCGGCGGCTGTCTCTACGGTCAGTAGCAGAGATTCGGACCCGACCGCTCCGCCGCCGCGATACCCAAATTCTCTCGCTCTTGTCCGGACCAGATGGCCCGAAGCCGATGAGGGTCTCATCGACCAGATAGCCGAGAGATCCGGTTGTCACGACGACGCATTGCTCGAACTCGCAATTAGAACTGTCCACAAATCAACCGCTGGGCGGCAGCACTCCCAAGGGTTGTTCGTCGTAACCGTCCCACCCATCGTCGAAGAGCTCAGGCGCCAAGGTCTCATCCCCAGGAATGGTGCCGCATGACAAAGCAGTGGACACCGGAGCATGTGAAACTCGGGCTCGCCGTGAATAGCGTCTGCACAAAGCTTCGCAACCTAGCAAATGCCGACATAGTCCGCCACGCCGATCCGCGACTGGCCTGCTTGCTCATCAACCTGGCCTGCGAGCTCCGCCGCGGCTTCCGGCCGCATCGGCGCATCGTCTCCCGAGAGGCCGCATGATGCCAGAACCGATTGACGCAAACCGCGCCGTTTTGGAACAACCCACGCGCGATGCTCCAGCGGATACCGCCGCGAAGCAGGATCAATTTCTGATCCAATTGCTGGCGGGCCGCCCGCTTGGCGAAGCCGCGAAAGCCGCGGGGGTATCCCGATCAACGGGGCTTCGCTGGCGCCAGGATCCGGCCTTCGCTGAACGCTTCCGTGACGCCCGCGCCGAATTGCTTCAGGCGTCCATCTCCGACTTGCACGCCGCGGCCGAAGATGCTGTTGCGACGTTGCGGTCGATCGCGACAGACCCGGAGGCACGCGGAAACGATCGCGTTCAAGGCGCGCGCTGGCTGCTCGATCTGCTGTTCAAGGGCAGTGAACAACTAGAGTTTGCCGAACGCCTCTCACGGCTCGAACAAATCGCGCGGGGGGATAAACCCAATGTCCCATAACGTAGCCATTGTGAGACATCTGTTTAGGCGCGCAAGCTCTTTTGTTTGCACTGTCCGAATTGAGGAGTGTGAAAATGCTTTTTGATACAACACAGAGACAAGCGTGTCTCCAAGAGCTATTCGCCATCGACGATGGCCGGACCTTGGATCGCCTGATTGGCGCGCTGGTGGGCGCGGAGCTGCCATCCGCGCCGTGGGAGGGAAACCCCAAGACGCGCGAGTTGGTTGGAAAGTATCTGCTTGGCTTGCGAGCGCGGCGTGACTTCGTGAACGTGCAGCGGCGCATAGGGTCGCTGCAATGAAGAGCCTACTTGCCCGGTTGGAAAAACTGGAGCAGAAGATGCTTCCAAATCCGTCCCGCGTGTTGCTCGATTTGTTTTGTGCCGCCTCGGACGGCGACGAAGCCGCGAGGTTGCAGCTCATCGACCTGTGCGCCAATTTCCAGGGCCGCGGCCACCTGGATGAAGTTGTGGCCGCAAGCGGTCTACTCGAAGGACCGTTCGATCCGGCGGACTTGCTGGATGAAAGTGACGCTTTTGTTTTCGAATCAGAAGGAGAGAAAAATGCAAACGAAACACTGGCCGGATAACCCCGGCCGCGCAAATGGAACCGCGCAGTATTACCGGCGCGTGGTCCGCGCAGACGGGCCAGGCTGGGAGTTCGACGTGTCGAAGTGCCGGCCGATCGCGCCGGCTCGCGCTCTCGACGCCGCACCATCCCGAGCGATGGATCATCGGCGCCGCATGCACGCCGCTCTCGATCGCATGCTCGCTCGCAGGCGACCGTCGCATCCCGTCGAAGACGCGGACATCGCGGCGCTGCGCGATCTGTTGCGCGACGAAAACATCGTTGCTGGTCTGGAGAAGGGCGCCGGCGAGGCCTTAGGCGCTGCTGGCTCGGGCGCGCGGCTTGGCAGTGAAGCCGGCGAGGCCGCGCTCAGCCTGATCGGCGATGATGACGACGATGACGATGACCGCGATGAGCATGCCGTGCGAATGATTGCGCCATTCGCGACCGGCGAGGGTAGCCGCGATGATGATGATGACGACGACGAGAAAACCATCGCAGAACTTGCACCGCTGGCGCTCGCTGCCGATAAGAAGCGGCGCCGATTGCGCGCGCGTGACAGCGCCGAACTGCATTGGGCCGACTTGAATGAGCGCTACGCAGCCGCGTTCGGCCGGATGGCGCCGGAAACCGGGACGAGACCATCTGGGCCGCAAAATTTGTCGCAGTATCTCGATGAAGCCCACGCCGCGCGGCGAAGCCAAAGCCGCGGCTTCGACTCGAAAGCTCCAGTGACTGATTTGGAATATTACGAATGCCAGGCCGCACTTTCTGGACCTGTGATCTTCGGGCGAGGCAGGTAGCCATGCAGCACTACATGCAAAACGTTGTGATGGGGCGCGGCCCGGCGATTGATTTCACCGACCTGCTCGCTACTGTAGCTCCCACTTCTGTTCCTCCACCCGTCGAAGATTTGGTCCAACCGTACGTCGACCGCGGCGCAAACGCCCACCGCGCCGCGCAGGCGTTGTTGGGAAACGCTCCTCCGCCAATCGTTTCAGTCGATGCGGCCTTCGATAAAATCGCGGAATCGCTGACCGCCCGCGGCATCGGCGAGAATCACGATTTGTTGTTGCGATCGGAGGCCTTGCGTGCAGAGGTCCAGCAGCGTTTGAACACTCAGGCCAGCGCGCAACAACAGGCGGCCGGCGAGAACTACCAACAGCTCTATTCGGAGGCCCGCCACGCGCTGGATGAACTGAATGCCGCAAAGAGTCAAGTCACGGTCCTTCGCAGCCGCGTCGACCACCTTTCGGGCATCGTGTCGCGGAAGCATGCAGCTTTACGCTCCGCGCAATCCGAAAAGCCGCGGCCAGCATCTTATCCGACCGCAGGGGAGATGGAAGCCTGGAAGCGCACGGTGGCAGCCGCGCAGGCGGAATACGACGCCGCGGCCGCAGACCTGGCCATCGAGCGCGAGGCTTTGAAAGCTGCCCGCGAGCGACTCGAAGAAGCGCAGGCGAAGTTCAACGCCATCGATCAGCAGGCGCAGGTGAGCAAGGCCCGACTCGAAGGCCGGCCGATCGAACGGCTCGGAGTAACGATTGATCTCAGCAAGGAGGAAAAGTAAAAATGCTGATCATCAGCAAGCGCGCGCTAGCTTTCGGCCTCGGGACCACAGGCCAGCCCTTTGTCCAGATTCAGCCAAAAAGCCGACCGCAAAAAATTCCTGACTGGTGTCGCGACGATCTCACGTTCCAAACGGCAGTACGAGCAGGCCTCGCGGTCGAAATTCAGATGCCGACTCCGCCGGCGCCGGTTGAGCCAGCCGAGACAACGAATTGAAGATTTCCGCAGTGGTGATAAAGCGGGCCACCTTTGCCCCGCCCGTGGCTTTCGACCAGACAACTCTGGGGCCGTCACCACGCGGAATTGCCGCGGCAGTTATGGGCGGATACCTCCTTTCTTCGCCCGCAAAGCCGCGCACAACGGGGGACGGCGTCTCCATACTTGCGCCGTCTTCCAGGGGGCACGGTTGTTGGTCAACATGCCGTGCCCCCGCTCCTTGAGGAGAGCTGATGCAACTTTTTGTCGCAAATTTGCCCTTCACCGTGACTGAGGCCGATCTTCGCTCGTGCTTCGAACAGTGGGGCGATCTCGGGGGCGTGCGGTTGATGCTGGATCCAGTGGGCAACTCCCGCGGGTTCGCGTTTATCGACATGCTGAACGATGACGACGCGCGGCGGGCCATCGCGGAACTCGACGGCAGCGACTGGGCCGGCCGCCGGATTCATGTTGCGCGAGCTCGACCCGCTCGAGCTAGCGCGCTGAAGCAGGCGCAGGCAGGGTAAAGCCGATGAGCCATTGGAAGGGGGCTACCAGCCGGAAACCGGCAGCGACCGCGCCTGGAGGCTTAAAATCAATTCTCGTGGGGAATGTCTTGCGCACCAAAGCTAGGGGCGAGAGAGCACAGGCCCTGAACCCGTACCGCAAGCGACGTCAGAAACTTGCCGACGCCAGAGCCGAGGATGCGATGCCGCCCGGCACTTGTTTGAAGTGTGGCTATCCGGGCCCACATCCAAATGAAGCGGCCTGCATTCACGCGTTGCGCGATCGGTTGAGCAAATTCGAATGAGAATCGAAGAGCTTTACCGCGCCGCGTGGCACGAAAGCGGTCATGCGATCGCCGCGTACAGGTGTCAGCGGCCGATCCGGCGAATCGAAGTTGACCTGGAAGGCGTAGGTATGACGCGCTGCGCCAGCGTGCGACGTCAGGCGCGCGACCACTTCTCCGGGCGAGACTGGCGCGGGTTAGTTGAACAAGAAATCTGTATCTGCCTGGCCGGCCCGATTGCGGAAGAGATCACGCACGGCAGAAATGCTCAGTCCGCAAGAGTCGACTTGCAGCACGCTCATGAGTGGTTGAGCGAGCTGATGGTGCCGGATGACAGCGTGCTGTTGACGTTCACTGCGAGGGCTCGCGCATTGTTGATGGAGCCGCGGAGCTGGCGGGCAGTAGGCCAGGTTGCCCGGCGCCTCATCCAAGGCCGCACGATCAGCGGCGCCGGCGTGGATGCGATTTGCGGCGCGCTCCAGGTTCCACGCGCAAGGTAATGCATCGCGATAACCTGTATCAAAAAGGACCAATGAAAACGCCTCGATTGCCTGTTGAAAAGATAGCCCGTTGGCTACACCGGAAATCCGTCTCTAATCGTGCACTTTATGATACAATCGTAGGTGCCATGAGCAACAATCCCAAGATTGAAAAGGTAGCGCTCTATGCCCGCGTCAGCACCAAGGATGGACGCCAGGACACCGAAAACCAACTGCTCGCCCTTCGGGAATACTGCCAAAAGCAGGGCTGGAAGATCGTAGCCAAGTACGTCGACCATGAGAGCGGCGGCCATTCGCGCCGGCCACAGTTTCAGGAAATGTTCAAGGACGCCAGGGCCAGGAAGTTTGACCTTGTGTTGTTCTGGTCGCTCGATCGACTCAGCAGGGAGGGCGTGAGCGCAACGCTGAACCACCTGGAGCGGTTGACGGCCGCCGGCGTGAATTGGCGCAGCTACACGGAAGAGTATCTCGACTCGACCGGATTGTTCCGTGATGCCGTGATCGCAATTCTCGCGGTGATCGCGAAGCAGGAGCGCATCCGGCGCAGCGAGCGCGCCTCCGCGGCGATCGCCAGGCTAAGACGTGAAGGCAGGACCGATCATCTCGGACGCAAGCGCATTCTGACACCGGCGAAGTTGAACCAGGTGCGCGAGCTCCAGGCGGAAGGCAAGAGCCTGCGCGCGATCGCAAAACACGTGCACGTCTCACCGATGACTGTGTTGCGAGCTGTGCAGGCAGGGTAAAAAAATGACGCGGGAAGACGCTGACAAAGCAGTAGATGATTGTTGGAACCGGCTTGTTGGGAGCTTGCGCGATGCGGTTAAGCGTTTCAACGATAGAGATCAAGGTCGCCTCTGGAACTGCGGCTTAGAAGAAAACGATCCGAATTGCTTTCGGGTGTCAAGACAGAAGCTCCCGCTAACCGGCGAACCAGTTATCGTCGGCAAGTATTGTAAATTGACAGATCGCGAGATCACTTCATTTACAGTCGAACTCGGCAGACGGCCTTCAATTCAAACAGAAAAGAGCAGCGCACCAAAGGGTCTATTCCGCATCGAAATCAACGACGATGAAGGCGTCACCGCGTCTCTGCGCGACCATGACAACAAGGCGGTGACTGTCGAAGATGCGGCCCATATGATCTTGTTTCCATTTCTTGAGGATCCGGAGTTTGAACCCGATGGCGATATATAAACGCGGTGACACCTACTGGTATGAGTTTCGGTTCAACGGCGAGCGCATTCAACAGAGCGCGCAGACCGAGAACAAGGACGCGGCGCGTCAGATCGAGGCGGCGCATCGCGTGCGTCTCGCAAAAGGTGAAGCAGGTATCCATGAGCGGCCACCGGCGCCCACGCTGGAAGAGTTTGCACCACGATTTGAAGCCGCGATCGTGACGCTGTGCGCGGAGAAGCCCGCCACCGTGAGCTTCTACAAGGAAAAGCTTCGCCGAATCCTGGCTGACCGGAAGCTATCCGCGGCGCGCCTGGACGCCATTGACGAAGCTGTGATCGATGGTTACAAGCAGCGGCGGACCCGGCAGCCTTCCAGGTATGGCCGGCCGGTGTCGCCTGCATCGGTGAACCGCGAGCTCGCGACCTTAAGGCGCCTCTTGCGCCTGGCGCAAGAATGGAAAGTGCTCGATCGCGTTCCCAGAATCCGCCTGCTTCGTGGCGAGCGCAACCGGGAATTTGTGCTCAGCCATGCTCTGGAGCCGAAGTATCTCGAAGCGGCGCCGCAACCGCTGAGGGACGTCGCCATCCTGATCCTGGAAACAGCCGTTCGGCCAGGCGAAGCCGTCAACCTTCGATGGCAGGACGTGTACCTGCAACCGGCCGTGCGCGCGAAATTTGGCTACATTGCCGTACGTGTAGGGAAGTCCAGGAACGCAAAGCGAAACCTGAGCCTGACTGCCCGCGCTGCGGCAATGCTGAAGGCCCGGAAAACGGCCGCGAAATCGGTTTGGGTCTTCCCGGGCGATTCGCTCGAGTTTCCTTTCCTGGGAACCTCGATCGACCATCAGCATAGGGACGTGCGTGATACGCTGAAGCTGTCCAAGGACTTTGTTGTGCACTCGCTACGCCACACCATGTTGACGCGCCTGGGAGAAGCCGGCGCCGATGCGTTCACCATCATGCGGATTGCCGGACACAGCAGCGTGACGGTATCACAGCGGTACGTGCATCCCACTCCCGAGGGCATGGAGCGCGCCTTCGAGCGGTTGCAAGAGCTGAACGCGACGAAGTTCGAAGAGGCGAAGGCGGAAGCCGTGGCAGTGGGCGCGGAAACCTCCAGCCTCCCTGCAAAAGTGCCTACAGCCAACAATCGCCGTTTCCGTAAGTCCGCGCAAGTTGTTGCAATTAAAAGAGCGGGCCCTTAGCTCAGCGGTTAGAGCAGCGGACTCATAATCCGTTGGTCGAAGGTTCAAATCCTTCAGGGCCCACCATTCCTTTCAACCACATAACTAATCAATTTGGATTCGACTCGTCAGTGTTGACAGCCAGTGTGACAGCCACCGGTGTCAAAATGGAGTCCATAGCGCTCGCAACTGCCTGCCGTTGCTCCGCGATAAAGTGAGCATATCGATTCAACATCGCCAAGTTTTCCCACCCAAGGGCCGCTTGGATCGCGCGAGGATGAACACCCTGGACGGCTAAGAAGGTCGCTGCGGTATGGCGAAGATCATGGAAGCGGTGGTGACCGATTCCAGCTCGCTTCAAGAGGATCTGAAAGCGATGAGTCACAGTTGGGGCATCGAAGGGATTGCCCAAACGGTTAACGAATACCAAATCTTCAACCGTAATTTTCTGCCCGTCACAGGTAAGGACTGGAGTATTCCAACGGCTTCCGGCTAGCACGCGTTCCTTATCCTGCAGGCCCTTATGCTCGACAAGCGCGCTTAGAGTGAGTTTCGGTAGCGCAATGGTCCGTCGGCTCGGCTTGCTCTTCGGCTCCACCAGATGGAAGCGGAAAGGTCGCGCTTGGTGCTCGCTTGGTTTGCTGTGGTTCGGGACAGTGGCCGAATCCTTATGTGGTTTGATTCGCTGTAACGCGTATCTCACTCTCAGGGTGCCGGCTTCGAAGTCGATATCGCGCCACCGCAACCCGAGCGCCTCTCCCTGACGCAATCCAAGCGACACAGCGACGGTGAACAAGGCTTCCAGCCGATTTCCCCGGATAGAATCAAGAAAACGCCGCGCCTCCTTAATAGTCAACGGTTGAACGTCTTTGCCAGTCACGCGAGGAGGCTTTACCAGTGCCGCGGCGTTCCGGTGCAAAAGCTGATCTCTGATTGCGGCGTTCAATGCAGCTCTGAGCACGGCATGGAGATATTGAACCCGCCGACTGCTAAGGCCGCTATTCAATTTGTCATTAAGGAATGTTCGAACGTGCTGAGGAGTGAGCTTGGTGAGAATGACGTCTTCGAACGCGGGTCTAAGGTGAAGCCGCACCAGTTCTTCATAACTCGTCCAAGTTGACGGCCGAATCGTCGATTTCGTTATGTTGTGTAGCCACCAGGACAGGTAGTCACTCACGGTCTGTTTTTCGTTCAGGATGGGCAAGCCTTCATGAAGGTCGGCTAGCGCCTTCGTTAACAGACCTTGCACCTCGCTGCGCGTTCTGCCATAGTATGACTTTCTTACGCGTCTTCCTTCCGCCCACCCTAGGTTAAGGGATGCAACCCAGCGTCCGTCTTTTCGCTGGAAAATCGAACCTTCGTTTTGCCCACGTTTTGCCATGGAGTCAAACCTCGTTCTGTGGCATCGCTCTTTTCGCTCGATATCTCCGACGCTGAGCAGTGCTCCTGCAGCGAGGCGAGCAATATGCCGCACGGTGATCGTCCGACACAAAGTGCCGGTCACAACGCTTACATTGGATGACGCGTCTGCCTTCTACATGGTCCCATGCAAACATCAGGGCAAATGACGCGAGTAGGCCGGGTGATATCCGTTCTTCATCCAGCACAGCCTTTCGTGCTGGATAGAGGCGGAAGCTTGGTGTCACGCTTTCGGCTAGGTTCCTTATAATCTTAAAGCTTGTGGTGAGAAACTCAGTATCGCTGTTCGGCTGACTCAGCCAATACGTAGCTTTTGTAAACACTGTGCACCATTTAGCGATGTCTTGGACTGGCTCTGAGTATACGCTCCAAAATGCCCGGCTTCCAGGTCGCCACGGAGCAAAATGATCGCTGCGGTTCCGTGCATCAAAGAAGACTCGCTTGTCGGACAATCTTGTCTTTTCGTACTTACAGACTGAATCGCTGAACCAAGTCAACGTTTGCTGAGTACTATGCCCATCAACACTCCGCGTCAAAGAATCATTCTCGCCCTGTTCAGTCTGCGGGCGCGTCGTCGTGCTAACCCTACCTTCTCGATCGTGCGCCTCGAAGTGTGTAAGCCACATCCCGCCGTCCCTGTAATGGAACAACTCATGATCGAGACGTATTTCCGTGGATAAGACTGGCACTAATCCGAGAAGGCCGTGCTCATTGCACCACTGAAGAATCGACCTGTCTGCATCGTTTTGCGGTCCGAGGGTCGGCGTAAGTAAGTTCATGTTGGGCCGCGACGGGACCACCCCTTTCTGTCGTTCAAGTTCGAGCGTTGCGGCGAGTTCAAGCATGCAATTGTAAGGTTGCTCAACCGTTCGATATTTGTCTGCATTTTTGCGGTATGCGTCCCATGGGTCGTACTCAATGAGTTCGGCGCCCACCGCCGGGCTCACAGCTCCATTCACGATTTCATAGCTAGACCACCGCCGCCAGATCCCTTTGACTTGTAAGGCTTTCTCGAGTTGCATAGTTTGTGTACAGTGTCATGCCATATTGACACTGTACAACAGATGTGCCACATTCGCAAGCAGAACGTAGGAGGTGGCCAGGAATGAATAGCATTGCATTGGAACAGCGGTCGACTCGGAGTGGCTTTGCAACACCGGCCGAGGCGGCGCAGTTCCTCAGACTCTCGAAAGCGATGGTTCACAAGCTCATTGGGGAGGGCAAGATACCCGCTTGCCGATATGGTCGAGCGGTTCGCATCCCTTGGAGTTGGCTAAGCGCTCAGGCTGCTAAGGCGTGATCCATCGCCTGAATCGGTCATGGTGCAAAACGGACACGGCGAGGTCGAACAAATCGGATCCGGACTCACAAATGTCGATTACCAGAATCTGACCCGGCGGTGGATCGACAAGCAACTCGCCGACGCCGCTGGAATCCGGCGTGTTGATTCCGACACTGGACGTCTCCTCGTAGGTCGTCGTGATCATGGGTCTTACGAGGGATTGGGGATCCCCTACTTTTTGCCAGGCGAGGAGCGAATCCGTGAATGGCGATTGCGGCGCGACAACCCGGATATAGAGTACAAGGACGGCAAACAAAAAGAGCGCAACAAGTATTTGTCTCCTCCCGGTCGTCAGAACATGATCTACTTTGTCCGCGGGCTTTCGCCGGAACTTCTGAAGGCCGTCGCCACTCCGGTAATCGTGACCGAAGGCGAATTCAAGACGCTGGCGCTTTGGCGCCTGTCCAACCACGAATCCATCGCTCCCAGGTTCCTGCCGATCGGATTGGGTGGAGTCTGGAACTGGCGCGGAGTCGTCGGCAAGACAACGGGACCCAACGGGGACCGCCGCGATGTTAAGGGAGTGGTACGGGACCTCGATCTCGTCGTGTGGGAAGGCCGACGAGTGATTATCGCCTTTGACGCTGACGCGGATAAGAACGAGCAAGTTGAAGCCGCCAGAAGCCTTTTGCGGCGCGAGTTGTGGACCCGTGGCGCGGAAGTCGCATTCGTCACCTGGGACATCGCTCAGGGGAAAGGAATCGACGATCTATTGGCGAACGTCGGCCCTGAGAAGGTCATGGAGTTGCTGGAGGTCGCGGACTTCGAGAAAACGGTCGACGATGGCGAAATCAGCGTCTACCAGATCGCCGAACTAATCTCAGGTCGCCACCGGTTCGCCAAGGACGCCGGCGGGCGGCTGTACATCTTCCAACGTGGCAGCTATCACTCCGATGGCGCCTCCTTCGTGCGTCAGCAGGTAAAACAGCTTTTGGAACGCATGCGGCTTTCCTCAAAATGGAGCAGCCACAAGGCTGAGGAAGTTGTGAAGTACATCGTGGTCGATGCGCCCGTCTTATGGGAAAGACCCAAAGCGGATGTTGTCAATGTGCTGAACGGCCTGTTGGATCTCACCACTAGGAGACTCTCGCCGCACTCACCCGATTTCCTTTCGCCCGTTCAACTTCCTCTGAAATTCGATCCCGCCGCACGATGCCCGGCATGGGACAAGTTCATCAGCGAGGTTTTTCCCAGCGATTCGGAGGCTATCGCATGGGAAATTCTTGCCTGGCTCATGACCCCGGACACGTCGATTCAGAAGGCCATCCTGCTGATGGGCGACGGCGCGAACGGGAAGTCCACGTATCTGCGCGCCGTCCAGGCGTTCATTGGCTGCCAGAATGTGGCTGCAATCAGCCTCCACCGGCTGGAGAACGACCGCTTTTCTGTCGCGCGGCTGGTCGGCAAGCTCGCGAACATCTGCCCGGACCTGCCCAGCGGGGACCTTTCCAGCACCTCGATCTTCAAGGCGATCACCGGCGGCGACGCGCTGCTCGCCGAGCGGAAGTTCGAGGAGTCCTTCGAATTCGTGCCATTTGCCAGACTGGTCTTTTCCGCCAACCATCCACCAACGAGCCAGGATGCCTCCTCAGCTTTCTTCCGCCGGTGGATCGTTGTCCCGTTCGAGCGTGTCTTTCGCGCAGGTGACGCGGGCACACTCCCCCGCGACCAGTTGGACGCGATGCTGTCAGATCCCGCCGAACTCAGTGGCGTTTTGAATAAGGCGATCGAGGCTCTGGCGTCTATCCGCTTCGACGGCCTCAGCGAGAGCGAGTCCAGCCGGCGGGCGATGGATGAATTCCGGCAAACCACGGACCCATTAGCCGTCTGGCTTGACCGCCACACAGTCCTCGAACCCGATGCGCGCATACCTGCCGTTCAGCTCTGGCAGGATTACAACGCCGACTGCGTGGCGAAAGGCCGCCCAACTTTGAGCAAGACAGCTCTCGGTCGCGCAATCGCCCAACTACGGCCGACTGTGGAGAAGCGTCAGCGGACCGTAAATGGCAAGCTCTCATGGTGTTACGTGGGAATTGGCAGGCTCATCGACGAGGAGTAGGTCCACAGAGTTCACGCGGTTAACGCGGTTGGCCTATTTTGTATTCACGCACGGGAAAGGCGTTGGAGGTTGTCGAAATATGAAAACAGATTAGAGGCAACCGCGTGAACCGTGTGAATCGCGTGAAGCCGGTGTTTGAGACAGAATCGTTTTCCGCGTGTATACATGACGGGGATCAAAGCCGCGACGTCCAGTCTAGGATTTAACCAAGCGATTGGAAATAAAGAACATATGAGTCCAAGGCGCTGAATCCCGACCATTTGGAACTACGGAAAATCAAGCGCTTGCAATTTGCGGAAGGCTTAACGCATTAATCGCAGTAACGCCTGCTCAAGTTGGTATCGAAGCTCGGAAGCGTGGAGGATGATCGATGGTGCTACAACCCAAAGACCGACCGAGGCTCATGCCGAAGTAGGGCGCAAGGAGAATAATTCACACCCAAAGAAGATCGTCGGCTTTGGTACAACGAGACGCAATGATCCGGCGCCGGACAGGAAGCATGTGATCTGCAAGAGTCTGTCACGACCGAGTAGTATTCCTATTGGATAAATCATTTACCGGTCGTCCTGTTGTGAGCGAAAATAGAGTCATGAGCGACCACGGCTTCGCCAGCACGGTCTCCGCCACCCGGCTAGACACGGCTATACACCAGAGGGACCGGCAGGACCGCTCCTTAGCGGCGTTTGCAGCTTGCGGCAGTGTTCTCCGAGCGCCGCATGATCGGAGATGAAGAGCCACCGAAATGCCAGTCTTGCACAATCCGCGACATGAGAAATTTTCTCAACTCGTCGCCAGCGGCATAAAGCCAAAGGAAGCATACACTTCTGTTGGGTACAAGCCAACCGGCGCGAAGCAGGCTGCTAGCCGTTTGTTGACGAATGTTGACGTTCGTGAACGAGTTTCTGAACTCCAAGAAGCGGCCGCTCGATCAGCAGCAGAGTGTGTGATTTTGAGCCGCGAGCGAGTCTTGAACCGCCTCAGCCAACTGAGCCACGAAGCCCAACAGCGAGGCCACTACTCGGCCGCGGCGCGCTGCGAGGAGCTCATCGGAAAAGAGATCGGCATGTTCGTGTTCGTCGATCGCACTGCCTTTCTCTGGGAGACCGACCCCGAGAAACTGTCAGATCGCCAACTTCAAGTGCTCGGTGATTACCTGGTCAAGAAGGCCGAGGAAGAATCGCGGCTTCAAGTTGCGGCCGGCACGCGGGTCATCGATGCCCAGTCGACCGCGATCGAATCGACCTAGTCCGCACCAGGCTTGGACAGCATGGCGGTGTCGGCCCAACTCGAGCATCATTCCTTCTTCTTCAGAGCCTGGTCATTCTCTCGGATGAACTTTCGGATTTCATCCGCCATTCCCAGAAGCTTCTCCCACTGTTCTCGATAGAGCGTGACCGGAAAACGTCCGAGCCCTTATACGGAGAGCGCGCCCTTTTCGCTCACCTTCAGTGACATCTGGCCGCGTGCGGGCTTCTTGAGTGATTCATTCTCCGCGCGAAGCCGCTCAATCTCCGCCTTCAGTTCTTCTTCCGATGCCATGCATATCACTGATAGCACAGTTGAGGAGCCACGGCCGGCGCCTCACGTTGAAGTTGCTGCAGCGTCAGGGCGCAGAACAACTAGCCTTCCCACGCCAGAGGGCTAGGCGGATCGACTCATCCAAGGCCGAGCCGCCCTGGGCCTCACGGAGAAGGAAGCAGCACGCCGGAACGGCGTTGGCCCTGGCGCTATCGGCGTTGTCGTCACTCACCTCTTGGCGAACAACATAAACATTTTGCCGTAGCGCACCCCTACTGAGAGCTTTCCCTCTTACGCCCAGACATTTGACAGCCACGATTATGACGACTGCTCTCCCCTTGCAACGTCATTTCTTGTCGAGTGACCGGCTTTCAGGAGTTATCCACGCCTTCGATCTTGACATTTTCTGGAATCCCTTACTATTGTCAATATTCTGTGTTGAGGAGGATCTCTTGACAGGAACATATCCGATGGCGTCATTCTGCAAGGGTCAGAGCCCAAAGCCCCTGGTGAAGCGACGGCGGCCATATAGCGCCCTCTGGGATATATCGACACTCACACTGCTGGCTGGTCTTCTGCTTTGGGTGCTGGGGAGCCTATGCATGCCTGCAGCGACCCCAGTGGCTACTACAATCGTCGTGCAAAGCTCCTCCAACCCTTCCGTGCTAGGACAAGGTGTGACACTTGCAGCGACCGTTTACCCGGCTGT
>DATJWO010000006.1:0-7999 GCA_035501155.1 Bryobacteraceae bacterium | reverse complement strand
TTGCCGTTCGAGTAGTCGGTGAGCATGATCATCACGCTCTTGCCGCCCCCCGCGCCGGTGACGAGCGCGTCACCGTTTGTGACCAGATCGGCGTCAATCTTGCCGGCGGTGTAGGCATCCATCGAGGCGGAATAGTCGAACCACTGGAAATCGACATCGACGCCGGCTTCCTTGAACCAGCCCTTGTCGATGGCGACCTGCCAGGCCACCCAGCCAGGCCAGTCGCTATAGCCGATCTTCAGCGGCGCCGCGGCCTCGGCCGGCCGTGCCGGGCCGCCAACGAAAGCGGCAACCCCAAGCCAGAGCGCCAGCCCAAGCTTCACCTTGCGCTTCATTCCTTTTCCCCCTCGGCGGTATTACGAAAGCGCGCTTCGGTAATACCGAGCGGCGCCCGCCTATCATGCAGGCGCCGTGCCAGTCCTCATCGAGGGCAGATGAACCCGGATGTACGTAAAGTCCGATCTTCTCCTGTGCAAATGCTTACGAAATGAGCTGCATCAGAGCGCTTCCTGGAAAACAGCAAAAGGGCCGGCCCGTTTCCGGACCGGCCCCGCTTCACCGCGCCGTTGTCAGGCGAACATTGCGCTCGAGAGGTGGGACACCCCGACCATCTCGATCTTGGTGCCGTCGCTGAGCTGCAACTGAGTATTTCCGCCGGAAACAGTTGCCTGGGACTCGGCCGCCCTCACCGCCCTGGCACTGAAGCCACTGAGGTGGATGTGATCCGTCCCGGTCTGGAAGTCGGAGATGACCGCATTGGCCACCGTGCCCTTGGTGAAGACATAGGTTTCGGCCCCCGAGCCGGCGGTGATGGTGTCGTTACCGGCCATATTGAAGGTCGCCGCACCGGTGCCGCCATTGACCGTGCTGTTCCCCGCGAGGGTGACAACGGTCAAGCCGGAGTTGAGATTGAAGACGTTATTACCAGTCCCGCCGATCAGCGTCTCATTGCCGGAGCCGGCATTGAACACCTGGGTCCCGGAGCCGCCGCTGACGGTCACCTGGCCGCTGCCGCCAGCCGTCGTGGTCCCGGTCGTAGAGCCGGAGTTGCTGGTGGTGGGGGCGGAGATCTGCGCCCAGGGCCCGCTGGGGCCGGGCTCGGAGTACCAGTTGCTGCTGGAATTTTCCTGGACGATCGAACCGTTGAGGCTTTCGAGCAGGGTGACCTGGCTGGTGGAGGCGTCGACGACGCCGTTGCTGGCGATCTGCAGGCCCTGGCCGTTGGAGGATTGCACCAGCGTCCAAGTATTGCCGTTCTGATCGATGAGCGAACCGCTGGTCGAGGTCAGCTGCGTTCCGGCCGGGCTTGGTGTGGGCTTGGTGGTTCCCGTTCCCGATCCGGTGGATCCAGAACCGGAGCTGCCGCCGGTTGCCGTCGTTGTGCCGGTCGCGCTGCCACCGGTCGTCGTTGTACCGGTTGTGCTGCCGCCGGTCGTCGCGGCGCCAGGTTCAACCTCGATGATCAGCGGGTGGTCGGTCAGACCAAGCTGAACCTGGCTCACATTGGACAGAGTCTGGATCGCGGTTGTGCCCGCCAGAGGATCAAAGACCTTGACCGTATTGTAGGTGGCGCCGAGATTCACCGTCGCGTTCTGGGTGCCGACGCTGATCTCTGATTGGCTCGCTTCGTTCCAGATCGTCTGCTCATCCCACACAGTCAGGTCGAACGTGCCGTCGGATTTCTCCATGAGCATGCTGTTCGCCGTCGAAGGCAGATTGGAGATCGAATAGTTCAGCGAACCGGGCGTGAAGCTCGAAGCGGCGCCGCCGCTGTCCTTGAGGATCGCGGTCAGGTTATGGATCGCGGTCGCCGCTTCCTTCGGCGTGCCGTCGCCATTGAACAGGCCGAAGCTGTCCTCCCGGTCAGTGGAGGCCGGGTTGTTGACCCCGTCCAGCAGTTCATAAAGATACGTGGTCTGGACGCCATCCTTGTAGGCATCCAGCAGCAGATTCAGCGTCTCCTTAGCCTGCACGTCCTGATTGACGCCACCCCAGTCTGTGGATTGCGGCGCCGTGTAATAGCCGGACTCCGTCAGAAACACCGGCTTGCCGGGCGCGGCGATTTGCGCGTTGGCGACGGCCTGGGAAATTCCAGCGGCAGGCGGCAGGCCGTTGTTGAAATAGACGTGCCAATTGCCGGCATCAACATAGCCGGACATGTTGCCTTCTTGCTGGACATAGCTGAGCCAGTTGCTCGGCCCGATCGAGATCGAGGCGTTGAGTACCGACACACCGGCCAGCGTGGAATCGCCATGCACTCCGCTGTCCAGCGCCTGCATGATCTGGTTGGTCGTGGACGGGCTGTCCGTGGTGTCCACGCCATTGTAGTAGGCGTCCTGGGCGTTCAGTTCATTCGGCCCCTCGATGGAGACGACGCTGCCCGGGTTGCTATTAACCAATTGGTCGATCTGTGAGAGATCGCTCTGTACATTAACGGTTGGGCTGGTTGCAATGATGTCGAATTTCACGCCCTGGGAAGCGAGCGCCTGATAGTCAGACAGCGTGAATCCGGCGACAGGCGCCGCGTCCCGGACATGCGATATGCCTAGATAGGCAATGTCATTTTCGTTATTCTGAATATTAGCATAGGTCGTTCCTGTCCAGCTCAGGTGGGTATTCACCCCGATTGACTGAATGAAGCCTTCAGAACGTACGGCCGTTACTGTCGTCATCTATAAAATGTCCTACCGTTTCTATTGGATTTGCGCTTAGGCATGCGAATGTATGCATACACGCAATAGTTAAAGGAGGTCAATCGCGTTTCCGTGAGAAAATCACCTCCAGGTTGCCTGGAGCGAACGGAAACCGCTTTCCACTCGGCACAAACAGCAGCCCAGATCCGCCCGACAGACACACGCAGGCCCCCCGGGCTGAGCCGGAACGCCAGCACTCAGACCAGAAACAACACATGATAAAACAATGGCTTGGCGCTTACGGCCACCGGCCAGTTAGGAAGCGGCTACGGCGCCCGGCTATCGCCCTGGGTCAGCAGCGCGCAATCCGTGCGGCCGGCGGCCACACAGTCCTGGAATGCGATCATCCGTTGCAGACGGGGAAAGAGCAGCCACCCGACCAGCATGACCAGCAGGACGAGCGCCAGCACGAAGAGCGGAACGAAGCGGGAGAGACGGACGTTTCGGTCGGGCATGCCCCAGCATAGCGCAAGCCCGATCACCGAAGATCAAGGACGGAACGTGCCCCCTGCGGGCGACTGACGTTCTACGACGGGCAGTCGCTCGTGGGGACCGTAATCATCGGGCTGTTCGGCGGTCGGAATGCATATTGCGTCCGGAATATAGATTGCGGCCGGAATGAGCCCTGATCAGCTGGCGAGTTCCGCCGCCTCCGCTTCGGTGAACACCCGCGAACGCGTCAGAAACCGTACGCCCTCGGGCGCTTCCAGGGAAAACCCGGCACCTCGCCCCGGCACCACGTCGATGATCAGCTGCGTATGCCGCCAGTATTCGAACTGAGCCGCTCCCATGAACACAGGACAGCCAGCGATTTCCCCGAGCAGCACGTCCTGCGCCCCGACACGGAATTCCCCACGCGGATAACACATCGGCGCGCTGCCGTCACAGCAACCACCCGATTGATGGAACAGCAACGCGCCATGCATGGCCTTGAGGTGTTCAATGACCGAAGCCGCCTCCGGTGTCACCAGCACGCGTTCAACCATTCGCATCCTCCTTTGCAAACCGCCCGCCTCTCCGGCAAACGGGGCGGCGGGCGGCATCGTCGGCCCGCCGGCGCAATGCCAACGGCAAGAGCGATCAGAAGAAGCCGAGTGCCTTCGGGCTATAGCTTACCAGCAGATTCTTGGTCTGCTGGTAGTGGTCCAGCATCATCCGGTGCGTCTCGCGGCCGATGCCGGATTGCTTGTAACCCCCGAACGCCGCATGCGCCGGATAGAGGTGGTAGCAATTCGTCCACACCCGTCCGGCCTGGATCGCGCGACCGAAGCGATAGGCGCGGTTGCCGTTGCGGCTCCAAACGCCGGCGCCGAGACCGTAGAGCGTGTCATTGGCAATCTGCAGCGCCTCCTCGTCATCCTTGAACCTGGTGACGGAGACGACCGGCCCGAAGATTTCTTCCTGGAACACCCGCATCCTGTTGTTGCCTTCCAGGATGGTCGGCTGCACGTAATAGCCACCGGCAAGCTCCCCGGGTAGATGGGCGCGCATGCCGCCAGTGCGCACAACAGCCCCTTCCTGCCGCGCGATGTCAAAATAGGAGAGGATCTTCTCCATCTGATCGTTCGAGGCCTGCGCCCCGATCATCGTCGCCGGATCGAGCGGATCGCCCGCGACGATCTTGTGCACCCGCGCCGTCGCTCGCTCCATGAAGCGATCATAGATGCTCTCATGAACCAGCGCACGGCTCGGACAGGTGCAGACCTCACCCTGGTTGAGGGCAAACATGCTGAAGCCCTCAAGAGCCTTGTCGAAGAACTCATCATCGGCATCGGCGACATCGGCGAAAAAAATGTTCGGCGACTTGCCGCCAAGCTCCAGCGTCACCGGAATGATGTTCTCCGACGCGTACTGCATGATCAGCCGGCCGGTCGTGGTCTCGCCGGTGAAGGCGATCTTCGCGATCCGCTTGTTCTGCGCCAGCGGCTTGCCGGCCTCGACACCGAAGCCGGTGACCACGTTGAGGACACCCGGCGGCAACAGGTCGCCGATCACGTCCATCATCGTGAGCACGGCCAGCGGCGTCTGCTCCGCGGGCTTCAGCACGACGCAGTTCCCGGCGGCGATCGCGGGCGCAAGCTTCCACACCGCCATCAGCAGCGGGAAGTTCCAGGGAATGATCTGGCCGACGACGCCAAGCGGCTCGTGGAAGTGATAGGCGATGGTGTCGTGGTCGATCTCGCTGATGGTGCCTTCCTGGGCGCGGATGCAGCCGGCGAAATAGCGGAAATGATCAATCGCGAGCGGCAGATCGGCGGCCATGGTCTCGCGGATCGGTTTGCCGTTGTCGATCGTCTCGACGGTCGCGAGCAGTTGCAGACGCTCCTCGATCCGGTCGGCGATCTTGTTGAGCAGACGGGCGCGCTCGGCGGGCGAGGTGCGGTTCCAGCCATCCTTCGCGGCGTGCGCCGCATCCAGCGCGAGTTCGATATCCTCAGCCGTGGACCGTGCGTGCGTGCTGATGATCTTGCCGTTGATCGGTGACGGATTACCGAAGGTCCGCCCCTGGACCGGAGGAACCCACTTGCCGCCGATGTAGTTGTCGTAGTGCGAGCGCAGGGCGATTTGCTGCGCCACTTCGCTCAGGGTTTTCTCTACCATCCCGTTCCTCCAGTATTTTTTTGTGCGGTGCAAGAATGCGGCTTGCTGTCTATCTGCAAGTCACATGCACGCCCGTTGCGTTTCATACGCACCAGAGAGAATAGGAGTGAGGAGACGATCCGTGAAGCACCAGAAGGTATGATGACCAAGGAAGCCGAAACGACCTAAGCCGCAGAGTGTCCACCGAACCGGGTCAACTCCAACTCCATCGGCCGACCCGCCGTCGGGAGCGGCAGATGCAGCGGTTCAAGTCGCCCGAGCAGGCGCAGCACTTCCTGTCGTGCCACGCCATGATCTACGGTCACTTTCGTCCGCGACGGCACCTAATGACCGCCGCCCGGTACCGCCGCGCCCGCACCGAAGCCTTCCGGGTGTGGCGGCAGGAGACGTGCATCCAAATGGCAGCATGACGGCGAGGACAGCCGCGTCGCGCAACCGAACGCGCCCCTTGGCCCAAAAACCTGACAATGCCCGCGCGACAGTTCCTCCGGCGTCCGCCCGGCGTGCACCAAGTCAACCATTTGCCGCCAAACTTCCGGCGGGTGGGCAGTATGACTCTTCGGCATCGGAGCTCCTCCTACTCAAGGAGTGAGGTGCCCACCGATCCGGGGCAAGACCAAACTGTAACTTGATCGTGTCAGCAAGGCGAATTGCAAGTGATACAATCATCAACGTTGGGTTGGCATGGCCGCTGGTCGGAAAAACCGATCCTCCCGCAACGTAGAGCCCGTGTACACCATGAACTTGGCAATTTCTGTCAACTACACCTGCCTTCGGGTCGTCTGACATACGGGTCGTGCCGAGCGTGTGCGCCATATCGGTGATGACGCTCTCGCAGAGTCGATTCTCCGCGACCCATTCTTCCAACTCGGCCTGTGGCAGGCCCGACCGCGGAAAGATATTCTGGGCGAGTTGTGCAATTCGCACGAGCGCTCGGCGATCTTGATCATCAAGGCGCCAATCGGCCTTGGCAAGTGGTACGCCGAGCCGATCCGTCCGTTCCGAAAGCGTGACACGACTATCCGGGTTCGGGCGCTGCTCGGTGATCGCATCAATGCGAATGCCCGTCAACTTATGGGGTACGCCACCATTTTGAAACTCCTCAGCCACAAAATTGGGATCGCAGCGGATTGCCGTGTTGACGATGAAATTCTTGAGCGGTTTTGGTGTCAAATCGCTAGCAAGCAACTTCCTACCTGCGCCTTTCGCGATCAACCCAGCGCCGGCGCTAACGGAGACGAGGTCCCGAAAAGGTCTTATGCTCGTTCTCCGCAACAACCTTTTCAGCGCGTCCCATGGATCGTCCGGTGCTCGCTCCATGATAAAATAGATCGCTGTATTCGACAGCCGTTCCTGCTCCTGTATCAATGGGGTCAGCGCAAGGCCATGCATGAACATGTCTATGCGTCTGCCGCTTTTCACTCCACGGAATCCAAATTCTTTGACGACCGGCTCCATGTACTCTGGCCCAAATCGCCCAACCTGCGCGCTCGGATGATCCATCAGGAAGCGCCCAACGCGATCATATGTATTGCCGATCCCGCACGCGTAAACGGATTTAGATGCGAGCAATAGGCGAGGGTTCTCAATGCCGCTGGCGGCGATAACCGCCACCCTCGCCTTCACGGTCGATCTCATGCCCTCAAAAGTAGTGATCTCAAGCTTCTTGAAGCTGCCGCCGTCCGCCGCGAGGCCGATCTGCGTGGCCGTGGCATTGAGAAGAACCCGGACATTGTCGACATTGTCTGCGCCGAGCGCCACGAACTCCTTGCCAAAACGCATGATGTCGAGGTGATCAAGCCGCGAGCGAGCAAATCCCCAGTAGAAGGAGTGCAAGCTCTCGGTGTTGAAGCGCGGCTCTGGCTGCTTAAGGCCGAGATTCAAGACCTCCCTTGCACGGCGAATAAAAGGCTGAAGCGTCTCATAGTCGATTGGCCATCCGGAATTTGGAACCCAAGGCCGCTTCGCAAAGTCGATTGGGTCGAAGGCAGCCGACTTGCCGGCCCAGGCATGGCTTGAGCCCCCAAGGGCCCGGCACCGGACCCCATAGGGTTGCCGCTCGTGGGACCAAGTGGAGGAGCTTTTTCCATGAAACTCCACTCGCTTCTGCCTTTGAGCCTCCGTGCGTGGCTCACCGACGCTCTCCAACTCAGCGAGGAGGGCGTGTTCCGGTGTCTCATCCAAAAGTCCGCTTTCGAGAACGAGCACCTGTATTGGGGAGCCGAAGAACTCGCGCGCAATCGTCAACCCACTTGGACCACCGCCGACGATGACTAAATCTGTTTCGAACTCAGTGCCGGGGGCGAAAGTAGTACGCATACCCCTTCCTTCAACGACCGCCCTGGATCCGGCGACACCGTTCAGAATGGCTCAAAAACGAATACAAGTCTCGCGTTGTCCGCATCAAGCGAATAGGAATCGCGCAGTCTTGCTAAGAGCCTGTTTGAGCGGCCCTCTGCTGCCCATCCCCATCTGATCCTCTGGACGAGTATGATCCGCCTACCGGGGCGGAACTGGAGGAGAGATGTGGACGGAACAGCATCGGGCACGCCATGAGGCGCGCCTGAAGGAGATGGTGTCGGTCTGCGCGGTCGAGGAGGTGGCACGCTGGCTGGAGCGGGCTGACCCGCCGCGGAGCCACAATGCGACGCCTGTCCTCCCGGTGGTCTGCGCGATCGCCTGGCATTTGCGGGTGGGTGGCAGTT
>DATJWO010000005.1:0-11211 GCA_035501155.1 Bryobacteraceae bacterium | reverse complement strand
AGTTCTGGTACGGAACCTTGGCCGTCCGAACCGACCATCGCGTCCGTAATCTTGATCGCACGCCGGGACGCACGAAATTACCTGGAGTCCGCATAGGACGAGTTGTCATGCCTGGTGAAAGGGCGTGCGCCAGAGCCATTCGACTATGCGGCAGCGCCCGCGGTGAGCAGAGATAGCGCAGCCTCCATATCGGTGTTCCTCGTCGTTCAAGTGGGGCTGGCCTTCGGGTGACGAGCCCTCGGATAGCGAGCCAAAGACCGACAACCGTGATACCGATGCCGAAAAGCGAGACGCCGAGGCCCTCGCGACGGACGTTCCTTTCGCGCAATGCGTCCTCGCCGGCTCGAACGTCTGCAATCGCCAACGCAATGCCGGCGTTGACGGGTGCGGCTATCGAAGCCACGTCAAACGCATGGACCTCCGAGCGGGCCTTCACCAGGTTCTGACTCGCTTCCTTCTGGCACGCAATCGCGCCCGACACTTTCATACCGTCATTCTGTGCACGGGCGAGAGTTTTGGCCGCCTGCTCCAGGCTTCGCTGAAGTTTTCGGATCAGCCCGGCCATCTCCGCAGCGGCCGCGCCTCCGGACGAATCAGCGGTATGACACTGGCCACACACGGCGTTGCACCCGGAAAGCATCTGATCGCCGGTTCGCAAGACGGCATGGTTGCCGCGAAAGACCAGTTGGAAGCAGTTCCTTGCACACTACGCAATGACATCTGGCCCGAAGCACCGATCATTCCTGTGATCGGGCATGCGAGTCACTCGTTCCGATTTCCGGCCGTTGCGCTTACAGCGTAATCGCTACATCCCGAACGCTTATGATCGCTGCGGTATCGTCCCGGGGGCTGGCCAAACTCGCGCTTGAAGGCGCGATTGAATGCAGCCTCCGATTCGTATCCGACCTCGGCAGCGATTTCCGCGACGCCCTTGGGTGTTCTCTCGAGCGCCCGTGCCGCCAATTGAAGCCGCCAGCGCGTTAGGTATGTCATCGGCGGTTCAGAAAGATATCGTGTGAAGCGCTCCACGAGCGCGGACCGCGAAATCCCCACCTCGTCCGCCAGAGCCGCGATTGTCCAGGAGTGCGCAACGCGATTGTGCAGTAATCCGAGACCTTTCCCCACGATGGGATCGCGTGCTCCCGCCAGCCATCCCGTCTGCTGTTCGGGCAAGCTTCCGACGTAGCGCCGCAAGGTATCGACGAACAACGCTTCCGAGAGTTTGTTGAGCATCGCCTGACTGCCGACTCGTCCAGACGCCGCCTCATCAACCAGGTGCAGGATCGAACTCTCCAGCCACTGCCCGGAACGATCCGTACGAACGTTGACCTTGAATACCGGCGGGAGTCCACTGAGAATCGGCCGGCTCAAGAAGGGATCGCAAGCCATGTATCCACAAATATACCGTGCCGGGTCACCACCTCCGCCAGCCTGCATAGGACTCAAGTCGCGCGCTTGGACTTTGGAAATGATCGCTGAGGTTAGGGATGCAGTTATCACACCTCTGGCGCTGGTCATTGTGTGTGGATCCCCATGGGGAAGGACGACGATATCTCCGGGGCCAAGGTCGACGGATGGTCCGTCCGGTACTTGCACGAATGCTCTGCCATCGATCACGAAATGGTAGATCACCAAGTGCGGTGCTCCCGGTGAAAGCAGCGGGGCTAGTTTGTTCGACGCGGGCGACGAAAAACACCAAGGAGCGGAGAATTCGGCGCTGAAGAACAACGCGCCGTTCAGCTTAACTCCGCTCAGGATGTCCGAGAATGCGTCCATTCGGTCCTCTGGACTATTAGCGAAGTTTCTTGGCCGGACTGCAAAGCAATCAGCATTAGCAGCCTTCTGAGCAATTCATCTGGACGCTCGGCCATGGTTGGCGGGTCCTATGCCTTGCACAATTGTACACGAGAGGAGACGTGATCGGAAACGTCTCAAACCCATACACGAAAGAGAGAAATGCCATGACCACCCCAATGCCCGTCCAAACCGACCAATATGCCCACTGTGTCGACGCTTCCAAGCGCGTACGCTGGGATATCGACCGCGACGTTCTGCGAGGCCGGGAGTTCGATACATCACATAAGTTCCTGCCGGACTCCATCTCCGGCGTTCATCTACTGGAATTTCTGAGCGAAGACGAAGCGATTTTCCTCAGCCAGATTCAGGGACGGACCTATGCGAACATCTTCGGCCTGGTGGAACGTTTCATCAACTGCAAGGTCCTTGAGCTGAGCAAAGTCCACTGGACCGGTGACCAGATCGCACTCGAGGCCCTGGTTCGCTTCAGCGATGAAGAACTCAAACATCAGGAACTGTTCCGTCGAATCGAGCGCATGATCGGCTCGAAGATGCCGCCGGGATACAATTTCCTGCCCGAGCCGAATGCGGTAGCCGCCGCGGTGCTTTCGAAATCCACCTGGGCGGTGGTGGGAGTGACTCTGATGATCGAGCTGTTCACGCAGACGCATTATCTGAGAAGCATCCAACCGGATTCACAACTATCGCCGTTGTTCAAGGACGTGTTTCTGTACCACTGGAAGGAGGAATCTCAACACGCAAAAATCGACGAGCTGGAATGGGTACGCGAGAACGCGAACCTGTCCGCCGGCGAGCGGGATCGGGCTGTGGACGACATGATCGCACTCGTCGGGGCCGTGGACGGGATCGTGTGCGCCCAGGCGGCCGCGGATGTTGCGTATTTCTTGAAGGCCAAGGGCGCGGCACTATCCCAACAGAACGTCAAGCTGCTGCACGACCAGGTGCTACGCGCGTATCGCTGGCAGTACATTCTCTCCGGTGTCGAGGAGAAGCGGTTTCAGAAGGTGCTGCGCGCCATGATCACCGAAGAGCAAATGGGGCGGATTGAAGCGGCGCTGGCGCCCCTGTTCGCCTCGGCCGGCCCGAATCAGTAGGCAACCGCTCCGTTAGTGTCTGACGGACGTTGATCAACTCATGAAAGGAACCTGTTATGAATCCGAACCAAGCATTATGGGAAAAAGGTGATTTCACCGAGATTGCCGCCTTCATGCGCGAATCCGGGGAAGCCGTCGTGGAGTCGCTCGGGGTCAGTCCTCCGCTGCGAGCGCTGGATCTGGGCTGTGGAGACGGAACCACCGCTCTGCCGCTAGCCCGATCCGGCGCTGAAGTTCTGGGAGTCGACATCGCGAGAAATCTCGTCGCCGCCGGCGGGAAGCGAGCGGAAAGAGCTGGCCTGAAGCGGGTGAAATTTCAAGAGGGCGATGCCTGCAACCTCGAAGGGATAGCCGGCGGCTCGTTCGACTTGACCCTCTCCATGTTCGGTGCGATGTTCGCGCCGAAACCTTTCGACGTCGCCCGAGAGATGGTCCGGGTCACCAAGCCAGGCGGCCGAGTCGTGATGGGGAACTGGATTCCGAACGATGAAACGTTCGTGTCACAGCTGCTCAAGATCAGTTCGGCATTCATGCCTCCGCCACCGGAGGGATTCGTGAGTCCGATGACCTGGGGTGTCGATAAGCACATCCTGGCGCGTTTCGGCCAGGCCGGCATCCCCACGGAAAAGATCTCAACGATGAAGGACACGTACTATTTCATGTCGAGCGAAAAGAGCCCATCCGATTTCATCGGCCTGTTCCGCCGATTCTACGGCCCCACCATGAACGCGTTCGAAGCGGCGGAGGCTAGCGGAAAAGCGGAGGATCTCCACGACCAGCTTCTGAGTCTGGCGAAGGCGCAGAACAAGAGCAAGAATGGCGGGACCTTTATTCCCGCCACATTCTTGCGAGTTACGGTTCAACTCTGAGGACAAAGACGATGACAACTGCTCATTCACTTCCGTACGAAAAGAGCAAAGCGAGCGGTTCCCGATCGGAGGCGCTGGCTGCCCGTCTTGAGGCCGGTGCGAGGGCGCTCGCTGCGTTTGTGGCGACGCTTTCCGAGACTGAGTGGCAGACACGCCTTCCGAAAGACGGGCGGAAGATTGGCGTCGTGGTCCATCACGTTGCCAGCGTGTACCCGATCGAACTTCAGCTTGCGCGTTCGATAGCCGCCGGAGAGGCAATCACAGGGTTAACTTGGGACGCCATCGCTGCGATGAACGCCGAACACGCCATGAAGAACGATGGCGTTTCCAAGGAAGCCACTCTCGCCTTGTTGGCAAACAACAGTGCTGCGGCGGCAGAGGCAATACGCGCTCTTAGCGACGAAGAACTGGACAGTGCCGTGCCCGTGTCGCTCAATGGCGACGCGCCGCTCACTTGCCAGTTCATTCTTGAGGATCATGCGGTGCGCCACAGTTATCACCACCTCGCGCGCATTCGGGCCGCGCTGGCTCGGGAGGACGTTGCGGCTTAGCTTGCCATACGGTGAACGACTATGTTGCGTTTTCTTCGGATCGAAGGACTCGGGAAGGGCACCTGGGTCTTAACAACGTTTGCACTGGCTGCTGCTCCTCTTCTTGCGCAAGAAGCCCTTACATTGCGACAGGCGGTCGACCTGGCGCTGCAATCGAACCCTCTTGTCGCCGCTGCTGATGCCGGCGAAAAGGAAGCCGAGGCTCGCCTTCGCCGGGCCCAGTCCGGATATCTGCCGCGGGTGCAGTTGTCCGAGAGCCTCCAGCATGGCAACAATCCCGTCTTCGTGTTCAGCTCGCTGCTCACTGAGCACCAGTTCAGTGAAGGAAATTTCGCCATCGATGCTCTGAATCGACCAAACGCCCTGACGAACTACCAGTCGCAATTGACGATCGAGCAGGTAATATTCGATGCGCGGCAAACCAGCCGCAGTGTCCATGCAGCGCGCTTTACCCGCCAGATAGCCGGCGAAGATACGCGCCGGAGCCACTCGGACATCATCCTGGATGTGTTGCGCGCCTATTTCGGCGTCACGCTGGCTGAGAAAGACCTGGGGGTTGCGCGGCAATCGGTTGACAGCGCCCGCGCGGACCTCGAGCGTGCAGAGTCTATTTACCAGTCCGGCCGCAGCACCGAGGCGGATGTGCTAGCCCTGCGCGTCCACCTCGCTGCGATGCAGGAGCATCAGATCCGCGCCTCGAACGATCTGGCAGTGGCCAGCGCGGAGCTGAACGATGCGCTTGGCGTCAGCCTCGATCGGGCGTTCGAGTTGACGACGCCGCTCGAGTCCAGCGCCGGCGTGCCTGAGGGCACTTTTGAAGAGTACCGCCGTCTCGCCGCTGAGTACCGTCCGGAAATGCGGCAGGCCGAACTCGCACAGCGCCTCGCGCGGACGCAGCAGCAGATCGCAGTCGCCACCTACTGGCCTCAGATCGCCTTTCAGGGGATTGTCGAGGCCGACCGGCAGAAGTTTTTTAGTAAAGGCGGCGCCAACTGGTTCACCGCCGTTACGCTTCGCTGGAACTTGTGGAACGGGGGCGAGACCAAGGCCCGCGTGGAGCAGGCACGCTTTGCCGAAGCCCGCGCCGAAGCCTTGCGGAAGCGCGCCGATTCAGCGATCCACCTGGAGGTCCTCAAATCGTACCTGGCTTTGGGGGCCGCCGCGCAGCGAGTCGAAGTCACTGCCGCTGCTGCAGCCGCAGCCGAAGAGGCCCACCGCATCATCCAGAACCGCTACCAGGCCGGTCTGATCACCGTCACCGAACTGCTGCGCAGCGAGGCGGCGCTGGCCGCCGCGCGTACGCGGCGCCTGGCGGCCGTCTACGATCGCCGCGTCGCCGCCGCCGCACTCGAACACTCCGCTGGAACGCTGGCGGCCGATTCCGCGCTCGTAAATTGAGGTGCACCTATGACACGATTGTTGCCCCTCCCGATCCTGATCTTGATGACTGGCGGCTGCTCACAACACGAAACTCGCGTCGCCGCGGCGGGCGCCGAACAGAGAGTGGCCACCGTACAGGTCGAAACCGTCGCTAATTCCGAGATCGCCGATATCTACCAGGCAAGCGGCAGTGTGCGTGCCCGCTATAGCGCCGCTATCGCCGCGAAAATCGCCGCCAACATTCTCGAAGTCCGCGTGCAAACCGGCGATCACGTGCAAGCCGGCCAGACGCTCATCGTGTTAGACCGGCGGGATCTCGAGGCCAGCCTTCTCCGATCCGAAGCCGCTCGCGTGGAGGCCGAAAGCGCCATCGACGAGACCGAAAGCGCCATAGTGGCCGCGCGCGCCAACTTGGAACTGGCGCGAGTGACTCACAAGCGCTTCCAGGATCTGCTCGCCAATGCGTCTGTTTCACAGCAGGAATTCGACGAGTCGCAAGCGCGGCTCCGGAGCGCCGAGGCGACGCTCGAGATGGCTGCATCGAAGCGCCGGCAAATCGGGGCGCGCCGCAGCCAGGCCGAAGCCGAGATCGCCGCCGCCCGTGTGGCCCTCGGCTACGCCACGCTTAGCGCGCCTTTCGCAGCCCTGGTCACCGAACGCAAAGCCGATCCCGGCAACCTGGCCGCGCCGGGCGCGCCGCTGCTCACTCTCGAGCGCGAAGGCAACCCGCGCCTGGAGGCTTCGATCGACGAGTCGCGGCTAGGGCTCGTCCGAGTCGGTGAGAGCGTCGCGGTTGAGATCGACGGCATGAACCGAACCGTTAGTGGGCGTGTCGCCGAAGTCGTACCGTCGGTCGATGCTGCTACGCGCAGCTTCACCGTCAAGATCGACCTGCCCACGCTGCCAGGCCTGCGGTCCGGGATGTTCGGGCGGGCTGGTTTCGCCGCCGCCAAGCGCGAGGCATTGCTGGTTCCCCAATCCGCGGTTCTTGAGCGTGGCCAGATCCGGTCTGTGTACGTCGTGGAAGCTGATACGGCGCGGCTGCGCTTCATCACGCTGGGTGAAGAGCGCGACGACCGGCGCGAGGTTCTCTCAGGATTGACAGCCGGAGAGAGAATCATCGTAATGCCCCTGCCGCTACTCGCCGACGGCAGCCGCGTGGCGATCCAGGAGGCCGTAAAGTGAACGACGCTCCGCGCCTCGGAGCCGCCGGGCGGCTCGCCGCCGCCTTCGTCAACTCCAAGCTCACACCGCTTTTCGTGGTGGCCTCGATTCTTCTGGGCGTCTTCGCGGTGGTCAAACTCCCCCGGGAGGAGGAGCCCCAGATCATCGTCCCCATGATCGACATCTTCGTCGAGATGCCCGGCGCCTCCGCGCGCGAAGTCGAGGAACGTGTCACCAAACCGATGGAGAAACTCCTGTGGGAGATTCCTGGCGTCGAGTACATCTACTCGACATCCAGGCCCGGCACGTCCATGGCCGTGGTGCGCTTCTTGGTCGGCGAGGACGAAGAGAAGGCCATCGTGCGTCTTAACCAAAAGATGTTCGCTAACCTCGACCTGATCCCGCCGGGCGCCTCGCCGCCGCTCATTAAGCCACGCTCGATCGATGATGTGCCCATTCTGGCCCTGACGCTCTGGAGCAAGCGCTACGGCGATTACGATCTGCGGCGCCTCGCCGCGCAGTTGCACGACACCGTCAAACAAGTGGACCAGGTTTCCGCCGTCGCCATTATCGGCGGGCAACGCCGCCAGATGCGCGTGGATCTGGACGAAACTCGGTTGGCCGGCTATCATCTCTCTCTATCGGACGTCGCCGGCGCGCTCGGCATGGCAAACCGCCGCCTGCCGGCCGGCAGCCTTTCGAACTCGAACCGCGAGTTCGTGCTGGAGGCTGGCTCGTTCCTGACGTGTGCCGATGACGTGCGCCGGGTGGTGGTCGGCGTGGTCGATAGCCGCCCGGTGTTTCTGGGTGACGTCGCCCGGATCGAGGACGGCGGCGAGGATCCCTCGCAATACGTTCGTTACGCCTCGGCCGCCGATCCTTCCTTGTGGCCTGCCGTAACACTCGCCGTTTCGAAACGCAAGGGTGCCAATGCCATCGAGGTCGCCGATCGTGTACTTGCCCGCGTCAACTCGGTGCGTGGCTCTTTGTTTCCCTCTGAGGTGCAGGTTTCCATCACCCGCAACTACGGTGAAACAGCCGCCGAGAAATCGAACGGACTGCTCTTCCACATGCTGATCGCCGTGATTTCGGTGGCGGCGCTGATCTGGCTGACGCTCGGCTTTCGCGAGGCCGGTATCGTCTTCGGTGCGATCCCGGTTACCCTGGCCCTCACGCTCGCAACCTTCTATCTCTACGGCTTCACGCTGAACCGCATCACGCTGTTCGCGCTGATCTTCTCCATCGGCATCTTGGTGGATGACGCGATCGTCATTATCGAGAATATCGTGCGCCATGCGCGCCTGCCGCACAACCAAGGCCGCAGTCTGGCGCAGGTAGCCATCCAAGCAGTCGATGAAGTAGGCAACCCGACTATCCTCGCCACTTTCACTGTAATTGCCGCGATCCTGCCCAATGCTTTCGTGGGCGGGCTGGCGGGTCCCTACATGCGGCCCATCCCCATCGTGGGCGCCGCAGCGATGGTGTTCTCGCTGATCGTCGCCCTGGTGGTGACGCCGTGGGCCTCCGTACGGATCCTCGGCAGCGCCGCCGGCCACGGCCACCGCGAAGGCGAGGACCGCTTCACCCGCCTTTACCGTCGCGTTATGAATCCGTTGCTCCACCACCCCCCTGCGCGCTACGGATTTTTGGCGCTGGTCGCCGTGCTGTTCCTCGGCTCGATCGCGCTCGTCGGGGTCGGATTCATCAAGATGAAGATGCTGCCTTTCGACAATAAGAGCGAGTTCCAGGTCATCATCGACATGCCCGAGGGAACCACGCTCGAAGAGACAGCCCGCGTCGCCACCGAACTGGCCGCCGTCGTCCAAAAGCAGCCCGAGGTCGTGAACCTCCAGACCTACGCTGGGGTTGCCTCGCCCTACAACTTTAACGGCTTGGTGCGACACTACTTCTTACGCCGAGGGCCCGGTGTCGCCGACATCCAGGTAAACCTTATCGGAAAGTCGCTGCGCAAGCTGCAAAGTCACGACATCGCCAAGCGCGTCCGCGAGCAGTTGATTCCAGTGGCCCGGCGCTCCGGAGCCCGCATCAAGATCGCCGAAGTACCGCCCGGCCCGCCGGTGCTCGAAACCATGGTTGCCGAGGTCTACGGCCCGGCGCAGCAGGGGCAGATTGAGATCGCGCGGCAGGTTCGCGAGATCTTCGAGAATACTGAAGGCGTGGTGGATGTCGACTGGTATCTGGAAGGCGATCAGCCGAAGCGCCGCATCCTGGTCGACCGCGAGAAGGCCGCGCTCAACGGCGTCACCGACGAGGATGTGGCAAAGGTGGTGCGCCTGGCAAGCGCCGGAGACTCCGCCGGCCTGCTGCACGTCTCGGATGAGAAAGAAGACGTGCCCATCACGGTGCGCCTCGCGCGCGCCCGGCGTTCTGACCTCGAGCGCGTGAAGAGCTTGAAACTGCGCGGCCGTGGCGGAAACCTCGTCGCGCTCGGCGAGATCGCTCACATCGAGAGCGCCATCGAGGACAAGAGCATTTACCACAAGAACCTGATGCCGGTGACCTACGTCACCGCCGATCTGGCGGGAGTCATCGAAAGCCCGGTCTACGCCATACTGAAAGTCGCGCCCGAGGTCAAGCGAATCCAGATCCCGGAAGGTTACCGCATCGAGCAGTACACGGCGGGCCTTCCGCCCACCGATTTACGTTACGCACTCAAATGGGATGGCGAGTGGCACATTACCTACGAGGTCTTTCGCGACCTCGGCCTGGCGTTCTGCGCGGTGCTGATTCTGATCTACATCCTCATCGTCGGCTGGTTCCAGTCATTTGTGACGCCCTTGGTAATCATGGTGGCGATTCCGTTTTCTCTGGTGGGCATCCTGCCCGCTCACGGCCTGCTGCACGCCTTTTTCACGGCCACATCCATGATCGGCTTCATAGCAGGCGCCGGCATCGTGGTACGCAACTCGATTATCCTGGTAGACTTCATTGAGCTGCGCCTGAAGGAAGGCATGCCGTTGGACCAAGCCGTGGTCGATGCCGGAGCGGTTCGCTTCCGCCCCATGATGCTCACCGCGGCCGCCGTAATCGTATGCTCCGCTGTTATTCTTTCCGATCCGATCTTTCAAGGTCTGGCCATCGCATTGATGGCCGGCGAAATAGCTTCGCTAACACTGTCGCGGATGGCGGTACCGGTGGTCTACTTCATCGTTAATCGAAGGCGGTCACAATGACGAATCATCAAAATCCACAAGATACGCAAGCAGGAGCCACACCAGCGAATTCGAGGAGATCTACGTCTCCGCCGCCGCGAATCGAGGAACTCAGGACCCGCGCCGCGCGTGTCGATATGACCAGCGGTCAGTTTCGCTCGCTCGGTCACGACCTCGTGGACCGGATCGCTGACTTCCTGGCATCCCTGCGCACGCTTCCCGTCACACGTGCGGAGCCTCCGGAGCAAGTACGCGCGGCCCTGGATGCCAATCGGGCGTTACCGGAGGACGGGCAGGACCCCGCGTCTCTGCTACGGAACACCGCCGCGCTGCTATTTGAACACTCGCTATTCAACGGTCATCCCCGCTTCTATGGTTACATCACATCCAGCGCTGCTCCTGTCGGCATGCTCGCGGACTTGTTGGCATCTGCTATAAACGCGAATGTGGGCGCCTGGAAATTGGCTCCCATTGCAACCGAAATCGAAGCCCAGGTAATTCGATGGCTCGCGCAGTTCATCGGTTACCCGGCCGGCTGCGGCGGTCTGCTCGTGAGCGGCGGCAACATGGCCAATCTCACATGCTTTCTGGCGGCCCGTGCGGCACAGGCCGGTTGGGATGTCCGCAGACGAGGCGTGGCCGGTGGGCTGCGCCTGTGTGTCTACGCGTCCGCCGAAACCCATACATGGATACAGAAAGCGGCCGATCTGGCTGGCCTCGGAACAGAAGCAATTCATTGGATCGACGGGCGAGAACGGATGGACCTGGATGAACTGAAAGTCCGGTACCGGCGGGATAAAGACGAGGGCTATCAGCCGTTTCTCGTGGTTGCCTCCGCCGGAACGGTCAGTACTGGCGCGGTCGACCCCTTACCGGAGCTGGCGGCCTTCTGTCACGAGCAGAAACTCTGGTTCCACGTCGACGGCGCTTACGGGGCATTTGCAAATGGCCTGGCGGGCGCCCCTCCGGAACTCAAGGGGCTGGAGTCTGCGGACTCGGTGGCTGTGGATCCTCACAAATGGTTATACGCACCGCTTGAGGCTGGATGTGCCCTCGTTCGCACTCCTTCGGCTTTGAGGAATGCGTTCTCGTATCATCCGCCATACTACAGTTTCGAGGGAGAGGGCCTGAACTACTACGACATAGGCCCTCAGAACTCGCG
>DATJWO010000004.1:0-595574 GCA_035501155.1 Bryobacteraceae bacterium | reverse complement strand
GTTTCCGTTGGAATTACCCACGCTGCCGCCATTGGCCACCGTCGCCAGGTTCGCGTCGGTCAGCGAGATCAGCACCGGGAAGTTCGTCAAGTTCGACGTCCCGGCTACCTTGGTGTGATCGATCGTGATCGGCTTCCGGTCAGTCCATGCCGCGTTGTACCAGTTCGTGCCGGTAAAGGTGTACTGGGCTGTCGTCACCGCGCTGTCGATCAGTCCACTCCTGTAGGCAATCGCATTCAGGCTGAGCGCGCTGCTTACCGTGACCGGTCCGCTGTACAGAGTTCCGACGGTCTCGCTCGGTGTGCTCCCGTCGGTGGTGTAGCGGATCGAGGCCCCAGGAGTAGTTGTACTGATCGTGACAGTTTGCGCCGAAGTGTATGCTCCGCCAGCCGGGCTGAACGCGGGTGCCACAACCGCTCCCGAGTTCTGCTGCGTGCCCTCCACTAGGAAGGTGGATGGCGAGCTCTGGTTGTTGTACTCGGTTGTGATCCAATCGGCCGAGCGCGGAGTATTGCTAATGCGCACCTCGTCGATTGCGCCAGAAAAGGGCTCGTGCAGGTTGATCTCCTGCATTCCGATGAGTACAGCGTGGGCGTTCGTACTCATTGCAGCCCCTAGGTTGCCGCTGGCACCCGAGGCTCCGTTGACGTAGATCGTCCCAGTAGTTGAGGCGGCAGAATATGTGGCGGCCACGTAGTACCAGGTCCCAGTCGAGAGGCTCGTGTTGTAGCTCGTGTCATATACCTGCGGCGAAGCACCGTTGACGCGTGCAAAAAAGATCCCGTTGTTCACAGTCGTCCTACGGATCTTGAGCACAAAATCCCCACTGGCATCACCACCCCACAACGATTTGGCCACTATGCCTTGATCATCGGAGTTTGTGATATGGCTAATGAAGTTGGTGTTGACCCACGCTGAGATGGTCAAATCGCCAGTCTGGTTCAGTTTCCCGACGTTCACATAGCTGGAAGAGCCGCTAAACTGCACAGCACCAGCTATCTCACCGCTCGTTGCGATCGGATCATTCATCGGCAAGCCATTATCGCCGTTCGAGGTGGAGTCCTGAAGGCCCAGCGTCGCCCCGCTCGGGAAATGCCAAACGCCCGCATAGCTGCTATCCCACACGCCAGTCGGGTTCTGCTGGTTGCTGGCCGAAGGGTTGCCGTAATAGATGTAGAGCACCGTGGCGCTTACCGGCGAGACGGCCGGCACTTGCACCCAGGCGATCAGTTGCCCCGTGCCCGGGTTGTAGCTCTCGATCTCATGGTTCAGCTTGGTGGCCCCATCCGAGGCAGTGAACAGAATGTCGTTTCCGTTCGAATTACCCACGCTGCCGCCGTTGGCCAGGCTCATCAGATTGGGATCGGTGACCGATACGAGCACGGGGAAGTTCACCAGATTCGATGATCCCGACACCAGAGCACTGTTGATGGTAAGCGTCTTCCGGTTGGTCCAGGCCAAGTTGTACCAACCGGTTGGTGGAATCAGTATGATTGTCGCCGAAGCCGTCTTGGTTGCATCGGCGAGGCTGGTTGCGGTGACTGTCACTGCCTGCTGGGTGCTGATCGTAGAAGGCGCTGTGTAAAGGCCGGTGGGAGAAATGGTTCCCACCTTCGGGTTCAACGCCCAGGTCACCGCCGTATTGGTGTTGTTGATTACCGCGGCCGTGAACTGCTGGGTCTGGCTTGCGGAGAGTGTAGCCTCCGGAGGCGTGACTGAGACTGTAATGGGCGGAACAACCAGAGTGAGGCTGGTCGAGTCTTGTGAACTCCCCGACGTGCCCGTCACCGTGATGGTGTAGGTGCCAACAGTTGTGGTGGATGCTACTCCTATGGTCATGGTAGAGGAGCCCGAGCCCGGAGCGGCGATGGAGGCAGGACTGAAGCTGACCGTTACGTCTCCCGGCTGGCCAGTCGCAGACAAGGCAATAGCCGATTGAAAGCCGTCCAACACGGTGGTAGTGATCGTCGACGTACCATTGCTACCCGGTATTACGGAGATTGAAGTGGGCGACGCAAAGACGTTGAAACTGGCCGCCGTCGACGCTCCGGAAAGTGCGTTGATCAGGCCGCTCCCATTCGGACTGCCCCAGCCGGTCGCGAGATCGTAGCCGATTTCTGCTGAATAACCGTTATTGCCGCTGGTGATGTCGTGGAAATCAGTGTTATACCCGGACCCTAGACCAAGCTGATAAATGACTGGATTAATGAAGCCGAGTGTCGAATTGCCATTGGCAAGCGACTGTTGATTGGCTAGGGCTAAATAACCGGCCCACATGGGCGCCGCAAAACTGGTTCCGCCATATTCGTTTGCAGTGCAGGTGGTCTGGTCGGCACACACGTAAAAGTCAAAGTTGGCTTCCGCGGCGACGTCGGGAGAGTTCCGCAACGTCGTGGACCCCTCGTTGGAGGGTGTGACCACGCCCGCGAGCTGCTGCCAGGAGGGAATCGGGATGGCGTCCGGCGTGTAATAGCCGCCTCCACCGTCGGTCCAGACTGTTTCGGAGACCCACGTGCCGCTCGGGCCGCTAGTCACTAGATCCGTGCCGCCGACTACCGTGACATACGCGTCATTCGCTGGGAAAACAGCCGTGGATGAAGAAGTATAGCTCCCACTATCGCCGGCGGCTTGAAAATAACTCTGTCCCTGCGCCGCAAACCTCTCGAAAAACGGGTCGTCTGTGGCAGGATCTGACGGACTCCAGGTCCAGGAAGAGCTCAATTGGGCGCTGAGCGGAGAATGCGTGGCCATCGAGCTAAGGATGGCGGTATCGGTGGACCCCACGTACACGTAGAGTGCTGCCAGTCCCGGGGCCATGGAGACCGCCTGAGTGATGTCAATGGTCTGTTCCGTATCATCGCAGCCTGTCGAAAAGAGGCAGGTCAAGCTCGTTCCATCCGTGGAAATTCCAACGATCGGGACACCGTTGGTTTGGTTTGCTTGAGTGAAGTATGTGTTCACGTCGGCTATGTCATAGCCGTAGAACTCCAGCAACCCGACTGTCTGGCCCGCGCCCGTCAGAGCCGTGCCCCCGTAGTAGGCCGCCCTTAGGTCCCTGCCGCAATACGATTTCGACGGACAGGAACCTGTGGTGGTATTGGACTGCACACTTGAATTCCGTTGCACGAGAGCAGGGCGCGGGACCGAATAGTTGTCCAAACCCGAGATATGCCAAAGTGCGACTGGCAAGGGCACTGTGGGCTCGCGGTCTGGAGCATAGAATGTACGGTTTTCCGTGGGATGCTTGTAGACGCCCATGCGCACATTGAAGGTTCGCTCGATATCAGCCACTGAGCCCTCGATCTGCAGGTCCATTCGATCGTGGGAGCCGCCAACCGCCTTAAGCCCGTTCGACGTTGTGTACTGGAGCACGGCATCATAATCTTCTTGGCTGGGACCGAACCGCGCCGTAAACTCTGAGGGTGTCAGGAAGTGGTGGTAGGAGGCGCTGGAAGGATCATAAATCTCTCGCAGGAATTGTTCCAATGCTGCCTCATCGCGTATTGGCAGCACAATGTCGATGCGCAAGGACTGAGTGGAGGGCAGACGATTCAACAACCGTGCCTGACCGCTCTTGACGGCTGCAGGCACATGGCCTGTCCGCATAGATTGTGCCTGTGCCGGGCTTTCCATGACGAATAGGAGGATGGCCGAACACAGCACCCCGTAGAGCCCGCGTTGAACTGCGACTCCACGACTTCTTCCCGACCGCGTCATCAGTTGACTCCTCCAGGGACCACGTGGAATTGTTGCCTGACTTAGATCATGTTTTGGAGCGGTGGCCTTCGAAGCAATCCGGATGCCACTGGGCGGGCAGCCGTTCGATCCAAGTTGCAAACAATTGAAGCCATTCGATCAATCGAGCTGCTCGCCGCCTGTCGGCCTCTTCGGAAAATACGGTTAAGGGGCGCAATCGCTATCTGATCGGATAGATCCCTATCTCAAGCGGATATCGACTGGCGCCAATCGATCGCACTGAGATTTCCCCAGCGACTTATGAGGCGGTGTTGTACAACTTCCGTCACATCGCCACCAACGCCTGCGGCTCCTTCAGCGGATAGAAATTCTGCTCGCCCTCGCTCACCAGCACTTCAATCTGCCGCAGCTTCGCAACGATCTGCTATGGCGTAAACGTATTCTCTGGCATTTCCGGGTCTTTCTTGTCTTCCGTCCCAGGTCGGAAAGCTCGAAGCGCATTTGGTCGGACCGCAGTGGCGTTGTGCCGCAAACCCAACAGTGGTTGGACTGCTAGTTCTCAAAGCTCGAAAGAATCGTCAACGGGGAAGAACCTGGGTATCCCGGCTGCATCCCTTTGGAGGCCTGGGATGCCATAACGGCAGCTGCTCGAGGTGTCGAATTGGATGGTCCAGAGTCCTGCAGGAAGACTACCGATAATAGGTGTTAACAGGTCCTGAATCACGCTTCCGGCCCTTCCTACAAGCGGACTTTGGGAACGCTTGGCCCCTCAGAGCCCCTATCGCATGTATTCCAAAGAGATTGAGCAGGTTTACGGAAGATCCCAGAACAACACGAAATTGCCAAGGACCATCGCGAACTCATCGCATTTGGAAGTGATGGCGACCGGCCGATCGTAAGACCCGAGCGAGCGAAACGCTCCGAGTTTCAGGATCCGGGCCGCTGCTCTGTAATCCCACACAAGAAAAGCTGGGTGGTAACTAGGGCTCGACAACAACGGAGCTACGGGCACCCATTCGAGCACGTCGCGCACTCCGATTCTGCTAATACCCCATACGGCACGCGACGCCTGCTCGGCGGAGTCGACCGGGTATCCGAGGCCCTGATGGCCCTTCGGCCGGGTGCCCACCTCACGACCGGCCGCCAGGTCGATGCAGAACGTTTCGTCAACAATCACCTGCGTGTCGAGCCGGACGCCTGCGCACAGCACGGAACTGTTTTCCGCAAATCCGGCGCCAGCAATATTGATTTTGGCGCCCTTCTGCGCGTGTTTCTCTATCTTGCGGAGGTCGATGACGATGTCTTGCTGCGGCGCCCCGCGCATGTCCGTGATCACGAGGCCCTTGTCGGATGCAAACGCCATACGCGTCCGAGGTCGACCGTAAGCGTCCAGCCAACCCATGCTCATCCGGTGCGGTCGATCGATCAGCCCTGAAAGGGGCTCTTCCACTCGTCCTGGAAGTCTTTTCCCTCGTTGGCATGCGGATATTCTGTGGTTGGACAGGCCACACCGAGGAAATTGCACAGCGGCTCCCAGCCGTCTCCAGCTTGAAAGATCAGCAGGCGGTCAGCAGAAACGTATCGGCGAACGTCGGCAGAGTGAGTGCGGAAGGCGTCGAGAACCTGATCCTTATCCCTCGAATAGAGCCCTGGTAATCTCGCATGCATCTTTCGAATCATAGGCGCGATTGGGCTGCGCTCAAGGTCCTGCTGGACCTTCTCAGACAGGATTGTCGCAGACGCCGAGACGTACCACCGCTCGGGGTCTCTCGTGGTGAGGATGAACTTTGCTTGGGAATACTGAGAGGTCAACGCTCTGTAGAAGAAGGCAGTCGGATGATCGCACGCGGCATTGCAGCCTTGGTAAATCGCTTCCCAGTCGGGCGTGCCATCGAGCGCGTGGTTCCACAGGGGTATCGAACTTGGATTCGCCAGCCGCGCAGCGGTGTAGCAAGGGCCGAAGCCGAGCTGTTCGAGAGCCGCTGCCAGAGAAGTGCAACCGGTACGCCCAAGGCCAAATCCAATTGCTTGACACGGCTGATCCCCCGCATTGCGGCGCATGCCGTGAGTCTAGCATTTCAGGACCGAGATCGCAGCAATTCGTCTCCATATTAAGCTGCCTGGCTGCTCAAGGTTGGCGCAACTTGCGGCGTACGAAATCGTTCGTCAGCTGTAGGTTTGGCTCGGTTATGAAGAGACGCCTACCGCAAGGAAATCACAACGCCAGAAGGGGTCTCGACGCTGCCCACGGTTGCTTGAAGCGAAACATCACCCGTGCCGAGACCCGAAGGTACAGCCAGGTTGAACTGATACAGGCCGGCGCCGGACAAGCCAGCGAACGACGGCACCACACCGACGCCGTTGATGTGCAGCGTCACCGGATTCGTGGTGGGTGCAGCGCCGCTAAATACCTGGCCGGGTTGTACTGTGGGATTCGTTGGCCCGAACCCATTGCCGAAGAGTTCAATCGTGTCGCCAGCCTTCGCGGCGACAGTTTTGTAGCCAAGCGATGTTCCCGTCGGCCCCAGGATGTCGTAGCCGCCCCCACCATAGGCGCCGGAACCGTCGTTTCTCAGAATGATGCCCGCCACGTGCTTGGCGTCGAGCAGGAAGAACTCAGGGCCGAACTGAGCCAGCGTGACGGTGGATGATCCAGTTCCATTGGCTGTGGTCACGTCCACGGACACGGATCCGGTTGTCGAATCGTTCGGAACTTGCAGGTCAATTTGCCCGGGACTGACATACGAGAGATAAGCGGCCTTGCCGTCGATCTTCACGCTGGTGCCGCCGAGAGAAACGGGGAAGTTTCCGGTCCAGACCGCTGTCGCGGTGGCCAGGTTGCTTCCATACATCGTTACCCATTCACCCGGTTGCACGGTTGCGGGTACGATACCGCCGGAACTGATCGCCGGTGGAGTAGCCGGCCCGACGGCCCCAGGCGTGAACGCGACACCAAAGGGTGTGCTTCCAACGCCCGTCACGGTGTCGACCACGGTGTTGCTTGACGTATCAATTACCGTGACGGCGCCGGGGCCGCTGCCAATGACGTTGGTTGCGATCGTCACATAGGCGCGCGTTCCATCCGGGCTAATGCCGATCCCGGTTGGGCCGGTCCCCACGCTGACGTTGGCTATTACCTTGTTGCTCGACGTGTCGATCACCGCTACTGGCCCAGTGCCGCCCGGACCGTACGTCACTACGTAAGCGAGCTTCCCGTCCGGCGTGATGGCCAGATTCACGGGCGAGTCTGCAATGTTCGGCACATTCACTGTTCTCGCCACGGTGTTGCTCGAGGTATCGATCACCGCCACGGTGCCGTAAGCACCCGCCACATAGGCGTGTGTTCCGTCCGGAGTAATGGCCACGCTCACCGGACCTATATTCCCCAGTTGCACGGTAGTGGCGACGGTGTTGCTCGACGTGTCGATCACTGAGACGGACCCAGTGCCTGTACCGACGTTCGTCGCATAAGCGTGCGCTCCGTCCGGGGTGATGGCAATCCCGCCGGGGGCCTGCTGCACGGGGATCGTCGCGGTCACCTTGTTACTGGACGTTTCAATCACCGCGACTTCGTTGGCGTTGGCTTTCGTCACGTAAGCGCGAGTCCCATCCGGAGTGAAGGCCACCCCAGTGGGGCAACCCCCTACCAGAAACTTTGTGGCCACTTTGTTGGTCGCGGTGTCGATCACCCAGACGTCGCCACCGCAATTCGCCACGTAGGCGAACGCTCCATTCGGCGTGATGGCTATACCTTGGGGCTGGTTGCCCACCATCACTGTAGCGATTACGGTATTGCTGGAAGTGTCGATGACCGAGACATTGTTGGAGCCAAAGTTCGCCACGTAGGCGCGAGTCTGTGCGAGGGCAGGCTGGCTCAAGCTCCAGAGCCCAATAAACAGCGGGATAGAGACAGTTACCGGCGACACCGCTTTATGCAGGTTCATCTAGCTTATCAGTCACAATACCCGAATGTCGCCTTTTTGCGCTTCTTAGCCAGAGCGACCAGCCCGACCAACCCTGCACCGAGTAGAAGGGCCAAACCAGGTTCAGGGACCGCGCTCGTCGTTATATCCAAAATTGTCTCTTGCCCCGCAATAGCAGATTCGCCTTCGAGATTAAGCAGAACCTCATTGCCCGTGAAGGAGATCGACGCTGCTGGAAGAGTACTTGAAGCATCCAGCGTCACGTTGGTGATGAGCGGGGCGCCGCTGAACACCAGAACGAATCCGTTGAAAGCACCGGGGAGGTAATCTACAGTCTCCGTTGCTGTCCAGACAATCTGTGATCCCGTGACGTCGATCTGTCCGTCTGGCGCCAGCGACCCAGATGGGAACTCGACCCCAGGACCAACCACGACGGGTCCGATGGGTCCCGGAGGGATGCCACAACACGAGTAGATAGTGGACAAATCCGGATAGTATTCAGTAGCGGTTACATCGGACCCGATTAGGTCAGCCAGTGCCGATGCGGGGGTGAACGACAGCGTCAGGGATAAGGCTGTGATCGTGAGAGACAGGCGCATGAGAAAGTCCTCCAAGAAACTACGGTGTACTCAAAAGCAGGCGAGGGCCAGGCGCGGGTGAAATGAAGATCATCCAGGAGGCCCCCCAGATATGGTCGTTACCCAGCGCAGGCGGTGCAGCCTCGCTGATGAAATCGGTTACCGCGCCGGCGAGGGAGACCTTGTAGGCGGGGTCTGGGGTGCTAAATGTCACTGGCGATGTTCCAAATGCGGTCGTATAGAGATCTTCATGCGACGATGCAGAGCCCATCACGAGGCACGGGTACTTCGTGCAAGGACCTCGAAACACCAGATTGCCATTTAGTTCGTTCGGAGCGGTGGTGAGCGTGGCCAGGAGCACGATCGGTCCGCCCGGGCTCGACTCGCTCACCACTTGGCCACTAAACACGCTGGTCAAGTACATCCGGTTATCTCCACCGAAGGCGAGCCCTATCGGCTCGATGACTGGGCTCACGCTACTTGCATGGATTTCGGCGTAATAGTCGGCAGTCTGTGTTCCATTGGATGTGTCGAAGCACTGCACATCCTCGTCGATGAAGCCCGCAATGCAAAGATTTCCCGAGGTGTTGAACGCCATCTGATTACCCCGGAACATCGCGGCCGCGATCGGGCTTGGTTGGGCCGGCGGAACGACTGCCGAAAGGTCCTTAGCAAGGTACTCGAAGATATAGATCGACCCGCCTAGGTCCTTACCGTAAGCAGTGGCCACCCACAGGTTTCCCGACGAGTCGAAGAGCAAACTCTGCGTCGCCGTGGTGGGGCAATAATCGCATACGACAGTGAAAGTGTCCCAATCGACGTAGAAGCCCCCATTGGGTTGGTATCGCAGAATTTTGTTGGTGAGTTGCCCGGCCGAGGGCCCCGACGCCCACATCGTGGTAACGAAGATTTCTCCAGTCGTTGGGCTTTGGGCCAGGGCGATGGGTGCATACGGGCCGGTGGTAGCAAAAGTTCGAAGCCAATTTCCGCTGGTGTCAAACTCCTCCAGGGAATTGCTCCTGCTGCTCGCCACCAGGATGTGGTCCGCCCCGTGAACGGGAGCCGATCCCAGCACCGCCGCGAATACGACCATCCAGAGTCGCTTACTCATGGTCATCTCCTCCGCATCGTTACTGATACTTCACCCTGCTTATCCCAACACCGTTGGAGCCCCACGCGGTGCCGTGGTTGAGCCCCGGCGCCGTAAAACTTTGGTAGGGCGTCGTATCTACCAATCCTAAAGTCCCGGAACCCGCGGGTAGAAGTTCGGTAATGTACGAAGGGACGTCGAACTCCAGCGCGCCCTGCGGCGCGTAGCAAACCAAGCCGGTAGCCAATCCGCCCGGCGGGCTCGAGGTGCCCGAGATGATCACGAAGGACCCTGGCGAACCGCCGGTCCAGGTCACGTGGATCCCTTGCGACCGCGTGACGGTGGCGTATGCACTGGAATTGGTCCAGTTCAGAAACGGATTGGGAAGAGTTACTGTCGCCGAAGACGCGCCCACAACCGATCCGCCCGTCCAATTGAACACAAAAGTTGCGCCGGGGGTGGCTGAGGCGGCCGGTATCGATGTCCCGTACAGCCCTATTTCCGGGTCCATCAAGGTGTAAGTCCCGCCCGATCCCTTGAGCGACATGGTTCCAACATCGAGACCAGTGGAGGCGGGCGCGCCGAGCGGCTCGGTGATGATGCAACTGCCAATCGATAGCGAACCGCTCACCGTGCCGTAACCGCCCGGGTAGTGCCGGAAGTCGGCTATCGCGGAGCTGACCGTCATTCCCGTTCCGCTGGAACTCGTCTGGCCGACAAACACAGCCCCGCTGTTTACATTCGTTTCCCCGCTCAAGGCGCTCAACTCGCCTCCGGTAATTCCCAACAACGGATCGCTGCACACGCCGCCGCCTGTGGCGAGGGGAACCGACGGAAAATTAGAGGCATGGCCCCCGAGGACGACCGCTACTGAAACATTGCAGCCCACCGGATCCGGGACGATTACGTTGATCTGATCCAGACCCGGATATCCGGAGGATCCGGCGTAAGTGATGGTTCCAGGCACCCCGCCAAAGTAGACCTGTACAGAGGACTGATTCACGGCGTGCGGCGTCGTGGTGAAGACCGTGTCGCTGTCCTCCGGGTCCGCGCCGAGACCGGTGCCCCACAGCGTGATAACCTGCCCGGGAGCCGCCGAATTCGTGTAATTGAACAGAGCCCCGGTGGTGGCGTTGGTCGCGACGATCAGACCGCTTCCGGTCCCATAATAGGTGTCCAGGCCGAACGCGCTCGGCACCACCTGGATCGAAAAAGCGTTGCTCGCGGTGCTGTTGTAGGTCACCGTGAGGGTCCCGGTTCCGATCGGAGTAGTGGCCGGCAGAACAGCCGCGATTTGGGTCGGGATCGCGTAATACATGGCTGGGGTAACCGTTGTTCCACCCACCGTAACCGAGATGCTGGTTCCGTTGAGCAACTTTGGGATACCTGCCGGCCCGGCGCTTGACTCCAGTGTTAAATTGCCAGTCGGAGCGGCAGCCAAGCCGGTGCCGAAAATAGTGATGATCGAGCTAGGCGCCACACCGGAGTTCGGCAACCCGGAAGGAATGAAGCTGTAGTTGTTCACGACTCCTGTGACCGTCGGTCCAGCTTGCCCGGCGACGGGGAGTAGAGCCGCGAATACGGCCATCCAGAGTCTCTTATTCATGGCTGTCTCCTCCGCTGAGCCCTCGCATTCCGCTACGGTTTTTGCCTTACGATGATGCCGACCGGCTCCGAAGGAATGCCGTTGGCGATCACTACCATGGTGCTGTCGCCGCCCTCGGTGCCCGGCAACACGTCGAACTTGCAGCTCACTAATTCGTTGCCAGTGGCTACCGCCATGGTGCTGAAGCTGTGCGTGCGCGCGAAGTGCTTATGCCCGGTGGCATTGTTTGTAATCAGCACCAGCGGGTAATTGGTCGCGGACTGGCCGTCATCTCCGAAGGCCGCTCCTTGTGAGAGACCGTTGAATTGCGTGCCTTGGACTGTATAGGTGTCCCCTATGTAGGCGATCGCTGGATAACAGCCCGGGCAGATGTGCGGCTGCCATTCGGGTTTGTAGGTTCCCGGTGGATTGTAAAACCAGATGTTGTTGGAGCGCAGGTGAGTCAAGAGAACGGTCCCCTGCGCGGTGACCAGCAGGCGTGCCCCCTCGGTGTTACTGGGATTAAGGCCCGTTGGCTGGGGAATGGAGGGAAGGTATCCGGATCCGGTAAATTCGTAAAAGGTGCTGGGATTATTACCGTAGCCTGGGTTCGTGTCAATTAACACGTCGCCATTCGGCAACAGGGCGGCCGGAGCGTCGGCCATGTCATTGCCTCCAGGGATGTCCGGACCCGCCGTCCAGACTCCTGTCAGAGAGTTGTAAATCGCAGTGTGGCCGGCGCTGCCCGGGCAGCTATTGGCGCCGGTCACGAAGACCGTACCATCGGGCCGCAGGATCGCCGTCCCGGTTTCATTGGACGTCTTATCCCCGCAGGAGGATCTGGAATCCCAAAGTTGCTGCACCGTGCTTCCGGCGCTGGTCCACGTTCCGGTGCTAGGATCGTAAATCTCCGAGTTCTCACCGTTGGGGTTGTAGTAGAAGCTCGCCGGCCAGTAGGTGTCAACGGTCAGCACTTTTCCATCGGGCAGTAACGTCCAGCCCTCTTCGTCATTGCCGTCGGTTTTGCCCTTGAAACCTTTTGTACTCGTAAGGACGGTCCATTTGAGCGTAGATTCGTTCAGCAGAGCGGCTTGCGGTGGGAGCGCACAACAGTTGGCCAGCATAAAGGTCCCGGTAGGTAAGACCACACTTTGGGCATCGCCAATAGTGGTCCAGCCCTTGGGATGTGGCACTACGGTCCACTTGCCGTTGGGGAGAACGGTCGGATCGAAGATCGCCGCCTTCGTCGTATCGCTACCCGTCGGTTTGGTTCCGTAGTTGAACTCGCCTCCCGCCACAATGGCGCGTCCATCCTTCAACACAGCCGAGGCGAAATACAAAGGCGCATAGTGCTCGGTGGCTGGGAAGGATGCTGCTGGAGTGAACTTCCCTTTCGGGTAGGATGCCTCGTTGTTTGGGGTGAGAATCCACCAGTTCGGAGTATCGAATTGCTGTATGAGGATGGTCCCGTCGGTGAGTTGTAGGGCTATGCCAACCTGAAACTGGGTTGTCACCGGAGTCCAGCTTTGAGCGGTGGCGATGCTGCACCAGGCAAGGAGAACTACCAGCCAGAGCGCGAGTTTCTGGATCAAGGCGCCTCGCCGCCGCATCGATTGCCGATCCGATTTCTTCATATCAGCCTCTCTTTGTCACGAATTCTCGTTAGGGGAAACGAGCAAAGTATGGCGAGAATCCACGCGGCTTACAATGCTTGCGTCTGGGGTTTTTGGGTAACCATCCAACTCCATGGAGACATTAAAGATAACTGTCGAGGTGGCCCGTCCTTTCGGTCAGGTGATAAGATCGTTTCCATCCGAGGCTCTGGATGGCTGAGCAAACTCAAAAGCCGGTTGTACGATTCGGCGTCTTTGAGGCCAGCCTTCTGTCCGGCGAATTACGGAAGCACGGCTTGCTGGTCCGGGTGCCCGGGCAGCCTTTTAAGATTCTGACGATACTGCTGGAAAGGCCAGGCGAGGTGATAACGCGCGACCAGTTACGCCAAATCCTCTGGTCCGCCGACACGTTCGTCGATTTTGAACACGGTCTCAATAGCGCAGTCAAGAAACTGCGGGAGGCGTTGGGGGATTCAGCCGAAAACCCACGCTACATCGAGACTTTGCCTCGCGTGGGTTATCGCTTTATCGCGCCTGTGAGCTCCGGCGGTCTGGAGGCGGCCGTTGAGCCAGCGCCACCTCCTGCGCCCGCGCCAACCGCTGTTGCACATCTCCGCTATCGGTCGGCTCCAATGCTGGCTGTGGCCGCCACCGCACTCTTAGGCGTCGGCGGCGTAATCTGGTACACACTTTGGCACAGACCACCGCTGCTCACCCAGCAGGATTCGATCGTGCTGGCGGATTTTGAGAACCAGACGGGCGACCCGGCTTTTGACGGCACATTGAAGAAGGTACTGGAAGTTGAAATCAGCCAGTCGCCGTACTTGAACATCCTTTCGGATCAAGATGTGCGGCAGACACTGGGTTACATGCGCCGCCGCCCGGAGGAACCGATCACGAAGCAGGTGGGCCTCGAACTCTGCCAGCGCAGTGCGGCTAAGGCTGTGGTGAGCGGCTCGATCGCCAGCCTCGGGAATCGCTATATACTGACGCTGGAAGCCTTGAATTGCGCCACGGGCGGTGTACTTGCAGGAACGAAGGCCGAAGCGGAGAGCAAAGAGCGAGTACTTCGGGCTTTGGACGATACCACAGCAACGATTCGCCGGAAACTGGGCGAGTCTTTGGCTTCGATCCGGAAGTTCGGCGCACCCGTCGAAGAGGCAACTACCGGATCGCTCGACGCTTTGCGAATGTTCACAACGGGGGATGAGCTTCGCCGTCAAGGTAAGGTCGCCGAGTCGATTCCTTTCTTCAAGCGGGCAACCGAACTTGATCCCCAATTCACGCTCGCTTATGGACGGCTGGGCGCTGCGTATGCCAACCTGAGCGAGAGCGGCTTGTCGAAGGAGTATCTGGGAAAAGCGTTTCAACTGAGAGAACGCACCAGCGAGCGGGAGCGGCTTTACCTGGCTGCACGGTATTACGAGAACGTCAGCGGAGAAGCTGGCAAGACGATCGACAACTACGAAATATGGAGGACCGCATATCCGCGAGACTGGATTCCGTTCAACAATCTTGGAAACAAATTCACGGACCTCGGCCAGTACGAAAAAGCTATTGAAGCAGCCCGGGAGGCGGTAAGGCTCAACCCGAATCATGAGTTTCCGTACGAAACGCTAGCGCGCGCATACAAACGGGCCAACCGTTACGCGGAAGCCAAATCCATCTCTAGAGCCGCAATCGCGAAACACCTGGAACGCTGGGGCATCCACGGCATTCTGTATCAAATCGCATTCGCCGAAGGGGATGCTGGCACCATGCAACGTCAGGTGGAGTGGGGCATCGGAAAGTCCACGGAGGACGAAACTCTGATGTATGAGGCAGCGGCTGCGGCAACTGCCGGCAAGCTCCGTGACTCTCGCGAGCTGTGGCGACACGCTCTCGCCCTGGCTCGCAAGAACGGTTTTCCGGACAACGCCGCCGCAGCAGTGGTATCGCAGGGATTGGTGGAAGCGGCTTTCCACAATCTCACGCACGCGAAGGAGCGCGCTACCGCCGCGTTGACAGTGGAGGGAGCCGATGTTGCAGACGACGCCGCGCTGGTTCTGGCACAGATCGGTGAACTGACCCGGGCGGAATCGCTCGCTGACAACCTCGTGCGGCGATATCCTCTGGACACTCTCGTCAACGAGGTCAGCGTTCCCAAGATTCGGGCGGCGGTGGAGATCAGGCGCGGGCAACCGGCGCGCGCCGTCGATCTGCTTCGCAGCGCCGCGCCTTATGAGCTCCGCGACTTCACCGTGCCCTATATCCGAGGCTCGGCGTATCTGTCAGCCGGATTGGGAACGGATGCTGCCCGGGAATTCCAGAAGATCATCAAGAACCAAGGCATCGATCCACTTTCGGTTTATTACCCACTGGCGCATATCGGATTGGCGCGGGCCTATGCGTTCGAGGGCGACCAAGCCGGCAGCCGCCGCGAGTACGAACAGTTTTTTGCGTTGTGGAAGGATGCCGATCAAGATATTCCCATTCTTCGGGAAGCCAGGAGCGCATACGCCGAACTAGGCGGCAGGCGGTAACTCCGCGGAATCGATCCCCTGTTGATCTACCGTCCCCAGGATCGGCTGTTGTACTCGTTCCACCTCTACGAAAGTTACCGGCAATCAAAATTCAAAACACATAGCTTTCGGCGCAGGCGCGAAAGAGGCTTAGCGCAACGGACTTTTGAGCAGCGTGCATCCTCGCGGACGGCAGCGACTTCATTGGTCGGCACGCTGCTTAAAATGCTCTGCATGCACCATCATCCCGGAATCCCGTTCGGGCGTGGATCTGGCTCGCGTTGAGGCGCGGAGCGCGCTTGAACTCCTGCCTTCCGATTCTTTGGCGCACGCCTTGCTCGGAGCGATCGTGGTCGTTCTGCATGAATCAGATTGATCATTGATCCGACCGAAACTTGTTGGAAGTAGCGCGCCAAAGTGCCAGCGCCTATCCTAAAAAGCAAAGTTGTGCCCGCGAATTCCATGCCAAAAACACGGATGCTCTCGGATGTGCAGAACAAGCACATTCTGGACACGAGCGCGTGGAATGCTCTGTTCGACGATCCTGACCGCAAGCTACTCATTGAGGCCGCACTCTCCCGGACGATTTTCCCCACATGCATTTCTATTACTGAAGTCGCGGCCACCGAAGACACCGCCCGACGGATGAATATTCTGCGCCTCATGAAGACGCTGGGTCGCGACAACCGGCCGATGGCTTCACCGAACCAGCTCATCATCATGGCCTGCGAGGGTTATTCAAAGCGCGCCGCTATGATCACGCTCAATGCAGGGAGTGACGCTGAGGGCGCATGGATCACGCTCAATGACCCAACGCAAGTGGATGAAGCTGCCCAACGCCTGGCTCTCGATTTCAACGAAGAGCGCGAAAACGTAATGAGAGCCCTCACTGAGGGATTGCGCCGGGAACTGCAATCGATTTTTGTGGCGGGAACGCAGCGCCCCCGTTCGATCGGCTCCCTCATCAGGCAGTACTCCCGCGACGACAATTTCCTGTACGAAGTCATCAATCCCATCTATGAGCGGGCTACAGGTGGTGCGCTTCCCCGCACGGAGTTACGGCTGCTGTTAAACTCCCTGTACGAATGGCGGATGTTCCTGATGGGCTACGCGTGCGCCATCTACCAGCGCGCGGTTCAAGAGCAAGGTTACGGGCATAACAGGAACCCTGGGCACCTCGATCTCTGGTCCGCGACTTATCTGCCGATCTGCGATGTCTTTGTCACGCGGGACAAGCGTCAGCGCCGTGCGTTGAAGGTCCTGAATAAAGCCAACCCGCGCCCCTCACGGATTCTATCCTACGCGCAGTGGCGGCAGAGTCTTCTTGCCGCGCCATTGTCACCCTGACATTGGTCGGGGACATTCTCGTCATAGCGAGCCGGGAACAGTTGATCCGGCAAACTGCTGACGCTCAACGAAGCCGGGGTCATCCGATGAAGCGAATCTGCCCACTCAACAGCTCGCCGGCTCTCGCGATACGGCGTTCGAGGAAGCTACTGTTAATGTTGCTTATCGGGAAATATTCAGATGAGGTGATCGGGCCTCTACGTCCTCGGCAACTTATATAGAACTATTAGCGTGGCACCCGATCCCCTCGGCGGACTGGAGACCACAACATCACTCGCTGACATCATTGAACGCATCACGGCGCAGCACATGGGCATCCGATGATGGCGACCAGGATATCCGCCGACTTTGCGGTGTAGACCACCGGAACGAATGCGAACGCTGGAGGAGTCGCGCGCTAGCGCCTCCTTGAATTCTTGCTCAAGGGCTCGCCGGAACAGCGCTACGTATTGATGCGTCATCGCGATTCGTTGTTGCTGAACCCTCTGCACTTCCACATGGACGGGTCTAGGATCGAGACTCGTGGCTACTTTTAATCGTCCGTTCCAAGGTGGCCGCAACCGACTTATCAGCTCATCCTCGACGGCCTCGTGATCTAGCGTCCGATGGAACCAAAGGTCAACCCGCAATCCCGCTTTTGCAGCTTTTAGAATCAGAGCGTTGACCTTGCAGTTGGTTGACTGGCCATCGCTCTGGATCTTTCTACTACTGATCGCACCGTAGTTCCGCGGTCCAAATCGGACGGCAAGATCTATGCACTCGCCCAGATATTGGAGTTCGTTCGCGGTCGTGACAGCATAAACTCCAGGCTCATGAGGTGCACGCGAAACTCTGAACCGGCAGAAGGGTCCATTGGCGTAGCGGTTCGGTCGCGTACCTGGTCTCAGGGCGCTTGTGTACTCGATGAATCCGTGATCGTCCGATTCAGGTCTAATTTCTTCAACTAGCTCGAAGGTGTAAGGTCCAAATTGATGCTTCATGATTTCGAAATCCATCGGTCGCCTACAAGTCTGGCAGCCCACGACCAAGCTATATAATCTGAGACTACCTATGCTGATGGCGGAAATCCACGGCCACGCGGCTGCAGAAATCGCTGGCAATGAGGACTACCTTACGTCGGCGGTGTTCGGATATTTGAGGTTCGTCTACACGCCGTCATTTTGGGAGGCATTTTTCTCGCGCGCCAGGGGCCTGCCCACCGAGGGCAAAGAGCAGTCGCTGCAAGAATATCTCGATTGTCGGAACATCCGCTTTTCCGAGCTCACAAAAGTCGAGGCGGCCTTTTGGCCAGCTCATCCGCGTTTGGGTACTCCAGACGTCGCGCTATGCTTCTCGGGTCGCCCGGATCGTTCCCCGTTTGTTCTGATCATAGAAGCGAAGCTCTGGTCGGGGAAAAGCGGGTCCGGCCAAGACGACCAACTCCGCCGGTACCTTAGCGTGCTGAAGAGCCTCAACACGCTGCCGTTGCCCGCCGCCCCAGCAGCACTCAGCAATGCCACGACGGCCCTGCTGTACTTGACGCCTCACGAATCGCTGACAGAGCTGGAAGAGACATCCGCGCTGTGCAACGACGAACCCGAGTTGCGGACTATGCTCTTTCGCGCGCAGTGGCAGGATATCCTTGCAGCCGCAGGAGACGCCCGCACATCGAGCGATCGCATTACGGCGACCATACTGTCAGACGTCGCCGCATTCCTTAAGACAAGAGGGCTCGAATACTTTCGCGGGTTTATCCAGCAGTCCCTCGCGCTGGCTCGACGAGTCGGATGGCACTTTTTATCGGGAGAGCCGGGCGTTCAGTGGTTTCTCGGCACTCCGAATCGCATTATTTGACGCTTCAGACGGAACATTCTATCGAAATTCGCATCGGGAAGAGACCTAAATTTGTACGAACTGGCCAAGATCCTTGGCCACTCCAACATCAAGATGACCGAGCGCTACGCCAAGCTCGCTAGAAGTCACATCGCGAGAACGGGCAGCACGGCACGCGAGATGTGGAGGTTGATGCAGGCAGAAATGGGGAACAAGGTATCGGAAACGGGGGCTTGATGTTCCCTTATTGTTCCCTCGACTAGAAACCCATGTTTTTGGCTGCTGCTAAGTCTTTTAGAATGTGGTGGCCAGGGACGGAATCGAACCGCCGACGCCAGCCTTTTCAGGGCTGCGCTCTACCAGCTGAGCTACCTGGCCGAAGGGGAATTGTTCCCATTTTACCAAACGCTCACACTTGCTGCAGTTCGCCGAGCTTTGCGCCCGTTGCTTGCTCGATTTCGGCGTGGAGCGAGTTGCCGTGCGCGTCCATGGTGACAATAGCGGCGAAGTTGTTGACGCGCAGATGCCACATCGCCTCTGGAATCCCGAACTCCAGGAATTGCACGCCCAGCACCTTTTCTACCGACCGCGCATAGAATTGGGCCGCGCCGCCGATCGCGTTTAAGTAAACGGCTCCCGACTTCTGCAACGCCGCCAGCGTCTTCGCCCCCATTCCGCCCTTGCCGATTACCGCACGCACGCCGTATTTCTCGATGATTGTCGCCTGATACGGCTCCTCGCGGCTGCTGGTGGTCGGCCCGGCGGCCTTCACGGTCCAACCATCGCCTTGCTTCAGCATTACTGGCCCACAGTGATACAGGATGGAGCCACGCATATCGACCGGCGGCGGATTCTTCATCAAGTGCGCGTGTACGGCATCGCGGCCCGTGAACACTTCGCCCGAAATGAGCACCACGTCGCCTACCTTGAGGCCGCGCACTTGCTCCTCGGATAGCGGCGCCCGCAGCACCACCTCGCGGCCTGTCAGCGGAAAACCTTCCGCGCGCGACATGCGCTCGACCGCGCGCTTCGGATCGCGGTACAGCCACTGCGTGATCGCCCCGCTGGAGGCATCCAGCCGCACACCCAGCCGCCGGAACGCCCAACAGTCGTATGCGACTGAGACGAAGAAGCTCGCGGGCAGGCGGTTCGCGGCGCAGATCTTGCAGCCAATCAGTGATACCTTCCCGCCGAAGCCCATCGCGCCCACTCCAATACGATTCGCCTCGTCCATAATTTCAGCTTCCAGTTTCGCTAACTCAGGAGCCGGATTTGTGTCGTCGAGCGTGCGGAAGAGTTGACCCTTGGCGAGAACGTAGCCGTGTGCACGATCGCTGCCGATGCAGACGCCCACCGCGCCCGGCGCGCAGCCTTGCCCTTGCGCTTGCCAGATGGCATGCAGGATGCATTTCCGCACGCCCTCCAGATTGCGGTCCGCGCGGCCTAAGTGATCCAGCTCGCAGGGCAGGGAATACTGGATGTTCTTGTTCTCGCAGCCCCCGCCCTTCAGGATCAGCTTCACTTCGATGTCGTCGTTTTCCCATTGCTCGAAGTGGATCACCGGCGTTTCTTCGCCCAAATTGTCGCCGGTGTTTTTCCCCGTCAGCGAATCCACGGAATTCGGCCGGAGTTTGCCGCGGTGCGTTGCCTCGGCTACAGCCTCGCGAATCGCGCGTTTCACCTGGAGCTGGTTGATGCCGACCGGCGTGTGCACTACGAACGTCGGCATGCCCGTGTCCTGGCAGATTGGCCCTTCGTCCTGCTGCGCCATGTCGATGTTGCTGGCGATAATTCCTAAGGCCTGCGCGGCCTGTGTACCGGCAACTTCGTCTTCTAAAGCTGTTCCCATCGCCGCGCGTACGTCGGGCGGTAGATTCGTGGAGGTCTGCGTAATCAGCTCGATCAGACTGTCTTTGAGAAAGTGCATTCGTGTTTGGTCCTAAGCTCTAGGTTAACTGGAACGGGCCGCCAGCGCGACTCGCGTCGCTGTATACTCGATGCTGCATGCAATACAATAAGCTCGCCCGCGTCACCACCGTTTTGCTGGCGGCGCGGCTTCTCGCGCAGGTTCCAGGGCCGGGTTCAGCACCGCCCGCGTTCGCATCGCCCGAAGTCACGGCGGACCATCACATCACTTTTCGCATTTTCGCTCCGAAAGCGCAGACGGTACGTCTCTTCAGCACAGACCTCTTCGGGCTCAAGCCGGCTGGCGAAATGACGAAAGCGGAAAACGGAGTTTGGGAACTTACCGCCGGGCCGATCGACTCGGGGGCTTACCGCTATAACTTCAACGTGGACGGCGTCGCCGTGATGGACCCGCGCAGCGACTCGGTCAGCGAGTCCAACGGCAACGCCTGGAGTATGGTCTACGTGCCTGGCGCCGATTTCATGGACACCAAGGACGTGCCGCACGGTGCAGTGGCGAGCGTAACTTACTATTCGAAGTCGCTGGGCAAGTTCCGCCGCATGCATGTCTACACCCCGCCCGGCTATGAAACCAATTCGCAGAAGTACCCGGTCTTCTACCTTCTGCATGGCGCGGGCGATTGCGACGATTCCTGGACCTCGGTGGGCCGCGCCGGCTTCATCCTGGACAACTTGATCGCAGCCAAGAAAGCCAAACCCATGGTCGTCGTGATGCCGGCCGGGCACACGGCTCCACCCGACCGGTCGCCAGGAGCAGCCGGGCGCGTGCCCGACTTCAATACCGATTTCGTGAAAGATTTCGACAACGACATCATGCCGTACGCCGAGACCCACTATCGCGTGCTGCGCGACCGCCAGCACCGTGCCATCGCAGGCCTTTCCATGGGCGGCGCGCAGACCATCGAGATCGCGGCTTCACATCCCGACGAATTTGACTACGTTGGCGTTTTCAGCTCCGGCGTGATTGGCATCGTACCGCTGCGCTTAGGTGCCGGCCCGTCGATCGATCCACCAGCCGGTCCCTCCTGGGAGGAGCAGCATGCCGCCGATCTCGATAAAGCCGCCGGGAAGAAGGATTGGAAACTGTTCTGGTTCTCCACTGGCAAAGACGATTTTCTGCTGAGCACCACCAAGGCTACAGTGGATCTGTTTCAAAAGCACGGCTTTCATCCGGTGTTCCAGGAAAGCGCCGGCGCGCATACCTGGACCAACTGGCGCGACTATCTCAACGAGTTCGCGCCGCAGTTGTTCCAGTAAGCGCTGAGCCCACGTATAGCACTCTGATACAATCCAGGTTTATGTTCCAAGGACTCGAGCACACTGCCATCGCTACGCCTGACCCGAAGCGACTGGCCGAATGGTACGCCCAGCACCTCGACTTCCGTATCAACCACAACTATATGGGCAACTATTTCGTGCGGGCGGCCGATGGATCGATGCTGGAATTCATTCCGTCCGAAGGCGAACGCATCCCACAGAAGATGAGGGACCCCGGCATCCGCCACCTGGCAATCACCGTGGACAACTTCGAGGCAGCCTCGGCCGAACTGCGTAAGCGGGGAGTCGAGCTCGTCGACCAACCAGTGATTATGGGGGGCAACCGATTGCAGTTTTTTCGCGACGGTGACGGCAATCTGCTGCATTTGATCCAGCGAGAACAACCTCTCCCGTAAGCGGATTTTCCGTTGCTCACCCGAGTTTTCAGGGGCTTTGCCTACCGCGACTTCCGCATCATGTGGTTTGGTGCGTGCACTTCCAGCATCGGAACCCTGATGCAGACGTTCGCGCAGGCTTGGCTGGTGTTGCAGCTTTCTGGCTCGTCTTTCCTGCTGGGGTTGGACTCGTTTCTCGGAAGCATTCCGATCGTCTTGTTTTCACTCGTCGGCGGAGTCTTTGCGGACCGCACCGAACGCCAAAAGCTGCTGCTCGGCTCGCAGTTTGTCCAGATGGCCTGCGCCTTCTTTCTAGCGACGCTGTTCGCCACAGGCGTGGTGAAGATCTGGCATATCCTGGCGCTTTCGTTCATCGTGGGCACTGCGCAATCGTTCGGCGGACCGGCCTATTCGGCGCTAATCCCCACGCTCGTTAAAACGGAAGACCTGCCCAACGCGATCGCGCTGAACTCGATCCAGTTCAACGTCGCACGGGTGCTCGGGCCGACGCTGGGTGGAGTCGCCTTGGCGCTAGGCGCGTCGTGGTGCTTCTCGCTGAACGGCATCTCGTTTGTCGCCGTCATCATCTCATTGTTGCTCATCAAGCCGCACTTCGTGCCCACCAAGACGGGCGAATCGGTGCTCGAGAGCATGCGGGGCGGGATCTCATTCATCCGCAAACAGGGCGCCATGGAAGCGCTCATCGTTCTGGCGTTCTCCATGACCCTGCTGGCCTTCCCGTTGATCGTGTTCCTGCCGGTTTTCGCCAAAGACGTTTTTAAGGGCGGGCCTAGCCTGTATACGATCTTCTTAGTCTGCTCGGGCATTGGTTCCATCTGCGGCGCGCTGACCGTAGCGGGCCTGGGCAAGCACAAACACATGGGCCGTCTGGTATTGATCAATCTGGTGGCCTTAGGACTGTTAATCACCGGCTTTGCCCGTTCGCACTCGTTCGTCCTGAGCTGCATTCTGATTTTCTTCTCCGGGGCGATGTTACTAGCGGTTTTCACGAGCATCGGTTCCCTGGTCCAGTTGATTGCGCCGGACGACATGCGCGGGCGCGTGATGAGCGTTTATAACGTTGCCTTTCGCGGAGGCATGCCGTTCGGAAGTCTCGTCGTCGGTGCATTAGTGCGCCAGTTTTCGGCACCCGTGGTGCTGAGCTGGAACGGGGTCCTGCTGGCGATCCTGGGCCTTTACTTCCTAGTGGTGCATCGAAAAGTTGCAACGCTCTAGCGGGGGTTTGGCATCATACTAACAATGACGCAGACGAAGCTCGTCATGTCAACTTTTGTAACGATGGCGCTGGCCGCCGCCGTGCCGATCGATGATTCGAGTCTCGCCAAGGTGCGGGATCGCCAGGACCGCGCCACGCTGGAAAAGATGGCCGCCGATTTCCATGCCGTTGCGGACAAACAGCCCGGCGATGCGGCCGCTCAGTACCGCGTCGCGCTGGCGGACTCGTACGCGGCCGAGGTTGCTATCGAATTGCACGATAAGGGCGCGGCAAAGAACGACGCGCAGGCTGGCTTCGAGGCCGCCAACCGGGCCGTCAACTTGAAGCCGGATTCCGCGGAATACCAGCGCATCCTGGGAACGCTCTGCGGCCAGATGATCTCCAGTAACTCACTGGCCGCTCTGAAATACGGCAAGTGCGCCTTGGACTCCGTCAACAAAGCCATCGAGCTGGATCCGAAATCGTCGATGGCTTACGTGAGCCGGGGCGTCGGCAACTACTACCTGCCCGCGGCCTTCGGCGGCGGCCCCGATCTGGCCATCAAGGATTTCCGCAAAGCGATCGATCTGAATCCCAAGAATGCCGATGCCTGGCTGTGGCTGGGTGTCGCGTTGCGCCGGACTAATCAAGACGAGGAAGCGCGCAAAGCCATCGCCAAATCGCTGGAGCTGAATCCAGACCGGATCTGGGCTAAACAACAGCTCGATAAAACTCCCGGCCCGTAGTTCGAGGACTGGCTCAGCGGCTCAGATCGATGCCCAGCTTCTTCAGCTCTTCGGCGTAGTAGCGCCGGTGCAGCAGGTCCCATTCCTCAGTGCCTTCGGGGATATCTTTCTTTTGCGAACGGATCTTGGTCCGCGCCGCGCGATCCACGCGCTCCTCAACGCCCAGCAGTTCTGTCATGGCCTTCACGATCTCCAGCCGCACGTCGTTGGGGTCCTTTTTCACGCGGAACTGCCGCGACTTGCGAAGCGCCGCCACCAGCTTGTGCGAGATATCATTGACCTTGTCGCGCGAAAGTTTCATATTGTCGCCGGTATCGCGCCCCGAGGCCCGGATCACCTTACGCTGCGATATGAGCGTGTTCTTGATGCGGCGGAACATCTCCTGGTAACTGACGCCTTCGCGGCGCATATACTCGCTGTACTGGCTGAGCAGGTCGCGCACCTCGTCGTTCAGGCGGTCCTCCACCTGCAGCTCTTCCTCGATGAGACTGTCGATCATCTCCGCCGCCCCTTCCGGGCTGCTGGTTTCGATGATCTGCGGCGTCATCCGTTTTACGAGTTGCCGTGACAGGTATGCGACGAATTCTCTACTGAGAAGCATGCGTTTCTGTTGAGCTTATGGCCATTTCCATACTCAGTGACAATTCCTCAATTCTCGCACATTCAGTTCGCCGGCTCGCCGCGATGGTTGTCGAGGAACTCCGGATCGATGGGCTTGCGGCCCCGGAAGCCTTCTTGTACGCCATGCCAGAAGTGAATCCCAGACTCGCCGAGTCTCCAGCACAGGTAGACTTCTTCGCCCTTCCAAAGAGTGGGAAAGTCGACCAGGCCGATGTCCAGGTCTTTGACCAGACAGCCCATCTCGTGAATCTTCTCCAACGTCTCTTTCAGCCGCTGGGCGGAGGCCTCCCGGCGATTCTTTTTTCCGATCAGATCGGAACGGTCCGCCTGCATGCCGCCCATCAGCGTGACGCGTTGGGCAAAGTGCTGCCATTCGGCTTCTTCCTGTTGATATTCGGTTTTGAGAGTAATAGCGTCCCGGATCGCGGATTCGATCTGTGGAAGGAGCTGCTCGGCTTGCTGGAGACTGAAGAACCTTGGCATTCCGGACTAAACGCCCAGGAACTCAGCGGCTCGTGAAGTCCAGCCAATGCAAGACATAGTAACTCACTCGATTATAGCAATGTCTCAATAATACTTGCCCGGGCATCGGCACATCCAAATTGTTAACTTTGCCGCAGACCGGGACCGAGAACGACGACCACAATCTCGATCGCGTGGACCCGCGCAACTTGCCGGACGTCGGCGTCGGGACCGACAATCTGTTCCACAAGGAATCCGGCCCGCGGTGGACGGTGAAATTCACGGTGGAGAATCTCACCAACAAAGTGGCGCTCTACAACTTCCTTTCCACGTTTAGCGGCACGCATTTCGTCGCGCCGCGGAACTACCAAGCGTCGGTCGGATATCTATTCTAGGTGACCGTGCTCTGCTTCCTTCCGGATTGCCGCCAGCGCCAGCCGCCGGATCAAGACAATTCCCAGCCGGAACTTCCGCCAGTAGGGCCTGAACTTCGCGCGTGCACCCTCGTCGGTCGCTCGCACGCGCGTCTCGGTGGCAAGGCGCGTGAGCGCGGGACCCAGCGGCTCGGCTTCAATCGTCCAGACAATCTTCACGAAACCCGGTTCGCTAAAGTCCGCAAACTCATCCGCTGGAATCGAGCGGAACTTCACATCGGCGATCCACGGCTGTGTGGCCGAGCCCATCACCAGCTCACGCCCCGGCGTATAGGCAAGCTTCACCCATCCCAGGGCCAGCATCTCCTCGACCAAGCCTCTGCGGAGCGGCTCGTACTGCGCTCCCATCAATTTTGATCGCAGCCAGAAAATCGTGCGAACCAACGCGATGGACTGCAGCTTGAAACCCTCGGCCGTTTCGAATGCCAGATTCGACGTCGCCCGCACCAGCGTTCCGTGCCGCTCGCGCACATCGAACGCAGGCAGAAAATGGTCCATGCTTTCACCCATCCAACTGTGCTCTCATGACTATTTATGCCCGAACCCAAAATCCTTGTCGACCCGGCGGCGACTGCTCCACAGAACAGCTACAAGCTGCTGATCGGTTCCATCGTGCCGCGTCCCATCGGCTTCATCTCCACCATCTCGCCCGGCGGCGTTTACAACCTGGCGCCCTTCAGTTTCTTCAATGCGATTTGCGGCAACCCACCCGTGGTGTGCTTCGCCTGTGGCACGCGTTCGCCGGAGAAAGACACGCTAGCCAACGTCCGCGCCGGCGGCGAATTCGTCGTAAACATCGTCAGTGAAGAGTTCGCCGAGAAGATGAATCTCACCTCCGGCGAATATCCGGCCGAGGTCGACGAGTTCCAGCTTTCCGGCCTCACCCCCATGCCCAGCAGCATCGTGCGCCCGCCCTACGTGGCTGAATCCCACGTGAACATGGAGTGCAAGCTGGTTCAAATTGTCGAAGTGAGCAAGCGCACGCCGCTGGGCGGGACATTGGTCATCGGCGAAGTGGTTCAATTTCACATCGACCCTGCCGTCACGGACAACTTCCGCATCGATGCCGAAAAGCTGCGCGCCGTCGGCCGCATGGGCGGCAATGATTACACGCGCACGCGGGACCGTTTCACCATGATCCGCCCCTAGGGGTCAGCCGACCAGATCCACGAGTTCGGTCATCAGACGCGACTCGCTGTGGCCCAGCATGCTTTCGCCCAGGTCGATCCATTCGTTGCGCACCGTGTTCTGCACGAACACCGCCTGCTCCACGCGGAAGCTCTTGGGAAGCTTGCACTCAGCCCAGCGCGCTCGCGCCACCCTCGCCAGTTCATCCACTTCGTCAGACTTCAGTTCCTGCGCCAGCGTCACGTGCGGGTGATAGGGGAAAGGTTCCGAATAACCTAGGCAAGCCAGGTTCATTCCGTCATGCAAATGCTCCAGCTCCTCCCGGCCCTGAGTGACTGCGACATAGATTACGTCGGTCACCGGAAAGACCTCCACTTCCGCAAGCTGGACCTCGAACGGCGCAAACTGCGGAATGAGCGTTTGGACCTGCTGCCAGGCCGCTTCCGGAGAACAACGAATGGGCCGCGGTGGAAGCAATGTTACATGCGCATGCAGAAAGCAATTCGGCACCAATTCCCGCCGCAAACCATCCAGAAAACCCGCTAACGGGTCAGGAATGTAGCCGACCAAAGCGAAGGAATTGACCCGATCCCAGGCAGGGGGGTCTGTGTACATATTTGTTCCCCTATGTTACCTCTAGCGCAGGCGAAATGGGAGGCGGCGCGGCCTCAGGTACGTACCAGCGCGCCTCTTCGAATCCTATGTATTTGAAAATACGCAGGTTGCCATCTTCCCCTTCCACCAGGTCGCCGACCTCCAGGGGGTGTTCCTGGTCGCGCAACGCAAGCCACAGCGCGTACGGGCTGGAAGCTTCCACCGCGTTGCCCGGTTCGTAATCCTTGGGCTTCGCGATGGTCAGGCCTGAGGTGTGGGGCGCCCAGCGGAACTGCTGGCGCTGCGTTTCCTTCAAACGATGGATCTGGTATGCCGGCATGTCGGTTCTATTGTCGCTCAAAACAATTCGCAAGGGAATGTTTGATTGCTGCCGCGTCCGCCTCGCCCGCCCGGATCCAGCGCTCGGCGTTCGCCCGGCTCCAACAAATGGCCTCCCGCGGCGAGCCAAGCAGTTTGGGAGGAGACAAGCGGATGACTTCCAGGTCGTCTGGAACCGAGGCGCGAAAGCGCGAAATGCGGCGCATGGCGCTGACGAAGGTTTTGGCGATCAAGCCGGGCGGTTCTGGCAGAACGTCGATCACCAGCGCCTTGGTGGCGCCGAGTTCCGCGGCGGCCCACAGCGGGACGGTTTCCAGCAGGCCGCCATCGGAGTATAGCCGCCCGTCGATGCGCACCTGATCGAAAAGCCCGGCGACGGCCGTGCTGGCCGCCAGATGGCGCCAAGTCACCTCGCTGCCTCGAAAGATGCGCGGCTGCAGCCGGAACAGGTCCGTAAGCACCACGACGAAACTGACGCGCGGCTTATAGGAGTTGTAAACATCCTGGATCACTTCCTGAAGCGGCGCGGTGTCGAGCAGGCCCTGTACGGGGCTCCGCGGAAACTTCCAACGGTATCGCTCGGCGGCTTCCAGGTTCAGCCAGCGGTCCACCAGTTCATCCGGGTCGCACCCGCCTGCAATCGCCCAGCCAGTCAGCGCGCCGATGGACGCGCCCACCACCAGGTCCGGCCGGAAGACATCGGCCAGCGTCCTCCAGGCACCCGCTTGATACGCGCCGTACATTCCGCCGGCGGACAAGACCAAGGCCGTCACTACCGCTCCCTCACCGTCGCGGCGCGTTTGGCGCTACGCGCGGGCCCGATTGCAGAATGTCCACCGGAATCAGGCTCCAATGCTCCAGCTTAGGCCCCGCGAAATAGACATCGGCCAGCAAACCGTGCTGCGTTTCCTTGCGCTGAAACTGGTCGAAAACCAGGTTGCCCAGCGAGTAGAAGATCACGCCATCCTTATAAGGTTCCACCGGCTGCGTGACGTGCGGATGCGCACCCACCACAACCTTCGCGCCCGCGTCGATGGCCGCGTGGGCGAAACTTTGCTGCTGGGCATTGGGCTTGGCTTGATATTCGACCCCGGCGTGCATGGACACGATCACGGCATCGGTGCGCTGGCGCATCTCTTCAACATCCTTGGTCATTCTCGGCACGTCCATCATGGCGATGCGGTCGTCCCGATCTTTGTAGTTGCCGTTGGACTGATCGTAGGTATATGCCAGAAAGCCGAAGCGTACGCCATTGCGCGCGAGCACTGCGCCTTGGTGCGCGGCCTCGGCGGTGTGGCCGGTGCCGGCCGCGGCGATGCCGTTTTTGGCAAGCCAATCCACGGTGAAATCGACACCGTATGCGCCGCAGTCGCGGGCGTGGTTGTTGGCGGTGGAGACCACGGACACGCCGGCCACTTTTAGCGCTTCCACCATTTCGGGCTCGGCCCTGAAGACCATCCCTTTCTCGATCGGGTGGCCGTGGTCGGAAAACGGGGCTTCGAGGTTTACGAAAGCGATGCTGGCCGATGACAGTAACGGCGCCAGTTCCCGCAGCGGCGAAGCCGGGTCGTGCAGCCGCCGCGCGCGTGTGCCGACGTAACGCGAGAGCATGACGTCGCCGCCCAGCAGAATCCGCGTGCGCGGCAGTGGACTCGGCGGATTCGAGCTGTGTTCAGCGGATTTGGAGAGCAGGCCGAGCGCCGGAGCCAGCAAAATGGCGCGCCGGGTGAGCATCATTCCACCAGCCGGGCCGCGGCCTTATCCAGAAACCAGGTGACGCCTTGGCCATTGTAGGTGGCGATCTGCGAGGGATAACGATGTGGATCGTAAGGCTCACGCAGCACCGCGCGCAAGGGCTCGGCTTTGTCCGGCCCGGCCGCCAGCATCAACGTGTGCCGCGCCGCTTCCAGCACCCCCGGCAGCAGAGTGACACGCCATTGCTGAAATTTTTCAACATAAACAGCCGCCGCGATATGGGTCCGATCATCGATCAAAGACTCGCCCGGAAACAGGCTGGCGGTGTGCGCATCCGGACCCATGCCCCGGTGTACGATGTCGAAGCGCGGCAGGGCACTTGCGCTTAGCCCGAACACTCTCCGGATCTCGTCGACGTAGCGCTGTGCCGCGGTTTCCGGCGCGAGTTCCCCTTGAACGCGATGTACATTTGCGGTGGGGAAATGGGCCGGATCGATGAAGTTCTCCTTGGTCAGCTTGTAGTTGCTCTGCGAGTCCGTGGGTGGAACGCCGCGCTCATCCACCCAAAACAGGTGGACGCGGCTCCAGTCGAAGCGCGTCTTGGCCATGTCGGCGAACATGAGCTTGGGCGTGGTCCCGCCCGAGACCGCGAGCGTGGCGAAAGGCTGTGACTCCAGCGCCTCCGTCAGCAATTCGAAGATCCGGGCGGCGCAGGCCGATGAAGCCGATTGCGCATCCGCGTATACAAGGGAATTGAGGCTCACGCTGGAAGTCTCCGGTGCAGCGGCGGCGACGCTGGCTTCACAGGCTCCGCCGCGAGTGGAACGTTCACTAGGTCATGCTAGAATAATTCTTACCTTCCACACAACTTGTAGTTTCCAGTTCTAAGTAAAAGACATCTTGGGGAGCAGGCGTCTAGAGCTCTATGCAGAAGCGGGAGAAAAAAAAGATCCTGGCGGTCGTTGAGGACCTGCTGTTCACGGTCAAGATCAGCGATGCCGCCAAGCGCTCGGGTTTGGAAGTGGAGTTCCTGAAATCCGCGCGCGATGTCCTCGACAAGGCGAAGCAGGAAAAGCCGCTACTCATCATCCTGGACCTCAACTTCAACGGCGTGCAGCCGCTTGACCTGATTTCCAAGCTGAAGGGCGACACGGAACTGAAACCAATCAGCCTGATCGGTTATCTCTCCCACGTGCAAGGCGAGTTGAAGCAACAGGCGCACGACGCCGGGGCCAACATTGTGATGGCACGCTCGGCCTTTTCGCAGAACCTGCAGCAGATCCTGAAGCGGCACGCCGGCGTGGTGTAGCCCGCCGCACATCTATCCCTGACGATCGATCATTCCAGCCTGCGCTCATTCCGCGCTGCACGGCGGGCGATCTCTGCATTTGCGTTCGTTAGCCTACATATTGCGGAGATGCGCCTGTTTCATGACCCATCTATGGGTCACCTTCACCCCCTAACGTGAAAATGGGTGCGAGCGCCCGCTCTGCAGCCCCACCCAGACTGGCCCTCTCGGCTCATAACCATCCAGGCCTAGGGCGCGAGGCCTTATTTTCCACGCCGCGCGATAATTGCTTCGAATTCCGTAAGTTAATTAGGGGAAAATCTCTCCGAATTGCGTGAATAAGGTGAATCACCGACTCCGAGCTTTCTTTGGCGCGATAAGTGCACACGTCAGGCGGAAGCTCCCCAGTGGTTACCTACAGCGGACGATGTCCTGTTGGATAGCCCATTTGCGGTGTTAGCGCTTCGAACAAGACGGGGGAGGCCGTCCGGCCCCGCGCGACCCGCAAGTCTCCGCAGGATGGTTCGCCGCTTCCCTACGCGACTGGAAAGGATATACCGCGATGGTCGCAACTTTGGGAGTCAAACAGAGTACATCGGTTCTGGAGAATCTGGCAACCTCGGATGATTCTCTTCCACCACTTGCGGGCGCAGTCAGCACTGACGCCGCCAAGGACCAGGAGATCGACTCCACCCCGTCGGATTCGCAGGCACACGCGCGCGTAGACTGGCCAGCTTTAGTCCAGCGCATTCAGCGCGGCGACGATTCCGCCATGGGCGAGCTCTATGAGTTGTTCGCCCGCGGCATCCGTTTCTATTTGTGCCGGCAGCTTGGGCCACAAGAATTAGATGATAAGGTACATGACACTTTTCTCATTGTGGTGCAGGCCATCCGCCGTGGCGATTTGCGCGAGCCCGAACGTCTGATGGGGTTTGTGCGGACGGTGGTGCGGCGGCAAGTGGCAGCGCACATCGATCAGGTGGTGCACAGCCGGCGCGAGGAGCTGCATATCGACATGGGGGTTCGGGTTGCCGACAACCGTCGTAATCCGGAACAATCCGCGGTACTTCAACAAAAGGTGGAGTTTATGCGGTCTATCCTGGATGAGCTGACCGAACGCGACCGTGAGATCCTGACGCGCTTCTATCTCCTGGAAGAGAGTCAGCAGCAGATCTGCAACGAAATGCAGCTTACGGAAACCCAGTTCCGCCTGCTCAAGTCGCGTGCCAAGGCGCGGTTCGGGGAGCTGGGCAAGCGAAGGCTTCAACAAAAGCCCATGCTCCAATTCTTTTCGAGAACTTCCGCCCCCTTGGCGCACTAACAACAACGGAATACCGTCGCGGCCAGCTAAGGGCCCCTCGATCCGGCCGTATCAGGGGGACTCCGTAGCTTGGTCCTCCGAGGAGGTTCTTGTTGTGAACGCTGGCTTGGATCATCCAACCGATGGAGTGCTTGAGGAATGGGTCTTCAATCGCCTGCCCACTTCGGTGTGCGCGCCGCTCGAAGAGCACCTTCTAGTCTGTCTCACCTGTCAGGACCGCTTGGCGGAAATCGACGAATATATTATCGTGATGAAATTTGCTTGCCTGCCGCCGGCGGTGGGTATTTCAAAACACTCGGCGGCTTAGCCGGCCGACCGTGAATTTTGCGGTGTCCGCCACCGCCATGACGGCCATAACGCCCGCCTGCACCGGATCGGTCACCACCAGGTCGGCCGCTTCGGGAACGCTGCCCGCCATATTCAGGCTGATTACCAGCAGCCCCTGTTCGCGGACTTCACGAACTGCCTTTTCAATCTCGCCGCCCATCAAGGACCCGGCCAGCACCAGCGCCCGAGCACGCGGCAGCCGCGCAACTGCGCGGACGGCATCCGCTAAAGGCTGTTCGCCCACCAGCGGGATCGTATCCACCGAGATGTGCTCGCCGCGGATGTTGTGCCGGTCAGCTTCCGAAATCGCGCCCAGTGCTACCTGCCCCACCTGGGCGCCGCCGCCGACAATGATGATCCGCTTACCGTAGATTTTCTGCAGCGTTTTCACTACTTTAACTTCCCGAACGCTGGCCGATTTTTCCAGATCGGCCTGCAGCACCTGGGGCGCGACCGGCAGATCGATCTCAAAATAAATGCGGGAATCCGGCGGCCGCTCCTCAATGATTTCCACCGAAGCGATATTGCCGTTGTGCTGCGCAATCACTCCGGTCAGCTCATGCAGGACGCCTAGCCCGGAACGGGCCAGAATCAAAACACCGATGCGATCTTCGTTCATTTGATTTCGTATTTTCGCAGCAGGTCTTCCCAATGGCCTTGCGCCTTGAGCAGCAACTCCACCACTTCGCGAACAGCGCCCTGGCCTCCGGGGCTTTCCGTCACGTGCAGGGCACAGCGTTTTACTTCCGGCCGCGCGTTAGCCGGCGCGATGCTTAACCCTACTCGATTCATCACCACCACGTCGGTCAGGTCATCGCCCATGTAGGCTACCTGTGAAGCCGGAACACCCGATCGTGCGAGGATCTCCTCTAAAATCGGGATTTTTTCGATGTGCCCCTGGTAGACATAAGTCATTTGGCACTGCTTGGCGCGGGCTTCCGTCGCCGGTGAAATGCGCCCGCTGATGACACCGGTTTGGAGGCCTTTCCACGCAAGCCACTGGAGGCTGATGCCGTCCTGGGTGTCGAATCCCTTGCTCTCGACGATGGCGCCGTCCGGTCCGGGCACGCCGTACACTTTGCCGTCGGTGAGCACACCGTCGACGTCCATCAGGAATAAGCGAATGTTGGCCGCCACCTCGGTTACCGAAGACATGCTTTTCATGGTAACCCAAGGTTCGCGGACGGCCGATTGTACCGATTTAGTTCGCCGAACCGGCGCGGCCCCAGAGCTTCTGGCTGGCGATGCGGGCGCCCTCGGCGAGCGATCGCATCTTCAACCAGCAGATGGCCGGATAGACGGCGCCGAAGCCGGCGAACGTGCCGAAGCCGCAGTCCGTGCCAGCGATCACGCGGTCGCGGCCCACTGCTTCGGCGTAGCGAACAATGCGCTGGGCAACTAGGTCCGGATGCTCCACGTAGTTCGTGTTGGAGCCAATCACGCCGGGGACCAGGACCTTGTCCTGAGGCAGCTTGGTGGTTTTCCAAATCTCCCATTCATGCTCGTGCCGCGGGTTGGCGCCTTCGATCAGCAGCGCCATCGGCTTGGCTTTGAGAATCACGGGCAGGATCTTAGACATCGCGATATCGCGCGTATGCGGGCCTTCGTAGTTGCCCCAACAGACGTGAAAGCGCACGCGGTCGGCCGGAACATTCGCCAGCGCGTGATTCATTGCCTCCACCTGCAGTCCCGCATTGCGGACAAACTCGTCGTCATCCACGCCGCGGAAACGGATGTGGCGGCCCATGGCCAGATCCGGGCAATCCACCGAGAGAATCAAGCCCGCATTCACAATGGTTTCGTACTCTTCGCGCATGGCCGTGGCCAGCGCTTCCAGATACGCTTCGTGCGACGGGTAATATTCGTTGGGCTGAAATACGGCGATCGTGCCGGGTGAGGCAGCCGTCATGAAGCCTTCGACGACTTTCGCCTTGGCCAGGGCTTCTTTCATGCGGGAAATATCCTGCTGGACCGGTCCCAGGTCCTTCACCTTGATCGGCCCTTTGCAGATGGGGCGCTGATACTTGGGCGTGGCGCCCGAGGAGGCGATCCGGTCGCGGTACTGGGGATAATCGTCCAGATCCTGGGGCGTGGCACGTGGTACCTCGCCCGGCTCGAAACCGGTCAAACGGTGGCGGATATAGGTGGCGTAGCTGATCTTGCCCATTTCGCCGTCGCTGGCGACATCGATGCCGGCTTCGGCCTGCTTGTTCACGGCGTCGGCGACGGCGTGGCGAATGGTAGCGTCGAACTTCTGCGGATCATAAGCTTCGCCGCGATCCTGGGCGAACAAAGCATCGACCACGTCCTGCGGGCGCGGAAGACTGCCCACATGGGTCGTGAGTATCCGCTCGGTGCTGGTGTGCATCGTGTGAAAGTCCCTTCCGAATTAGTTAGATGCTGCCGTCTATTTCGCCCGCTGGACGGGCTCGTTGAACTTCGAATCGTCCACGGGCACGTTGGGCGTGTACTCGGTGATCTCGTACTCTTCGCGGCCGCTCACCCAGCCATAGGTCCACTTGAACGGCAGCATTACGCCCGCGACCGGGCGGTAATCGGAGTAGTCAATCTGAGTGGGAACGCGGCCGACCGCCGAGGGGTAATAGTGGACCAGCCGGTTCAGCAAGCCGGTCTGTTTGTCGAAATAGAAGGTGGCCAAAAGGCCGGAGGCGGTGCCGCCTTGAACGACATACACGTCGCGCCCGTTCAGGGTGATGGGGAAGCTGGATTTCCAGTTGGTGAAGAGCTGCTTGATGTTTCCAGGGAAGGCCATCTGTGCGTCCAGCTTAGCGCCCTGGGAGGCGCCGTCGGTGAGTTCCCATTCGCCGAGAACGGTGAGCGGTAGCATGACCCAGGCGCTCTTGCCATTGGAAACCCGCGAGAGGTCGCCTTCGCGCTCGTGAATTGTAGTAGCCATCATGTTCGGAGCTTTCGCATACAGTTCCACTGTGTCGGCTTTTACCTCGTCGAATCGGAGGCTCTTTCCCGTGGCGGTGTAGCTGGTGAGCTTCGCGAGGTTGTCGGCGCCGCCCAAAGCCTGGATGTATTTATCCAGAACCTGGTCGGCCGGAAGCGCGCCCAAACTGGCCGTGGCAGCAGGCAGAACGTCGGGAGGAATGCTCACCGGATCGCTGTAGATGTTGTCGATGGAGGGTGTCGTGGCGGGAGGAGTGCTGCCGCGATGGCAGGTCCAGCAGGTGATCACCTGGTGCCCGTTGAACTGCTCCTTATTGATGTTGTTCATGATGGTGACCATGCGCCGCGCAATCTTCTTGCGGGGCGGCGTGTCGTCGGCCCATTTTGGGTCGGAGCCGCCGGCGCCGACGTGGCAGTCGCCGCAGCAGACATTCAGGGCGGCGGAAAAGAGGCCCATGGCGCCCATGAAGTCGTCGACCGTCAGGCCTTTCAGCACCTGGATGTTCTTGAAGACATTGTCGGCCATTTGAGGTTTGGCCGCCGTAGAGCCGCTCTGAGCGAACAGGACGGCGCCGCTAACCAGCGACGCACCCACACCGGTACCCACCAGTCGTTTTAAGATCTTCATCGAATACTTCCTCATCCCCATGAAGTACGGTGGCAAGCAATCAGGCTTGCATGCAACCGCGCAGGAAGTACGATCATATATAGCGGTTCGAAGCAAAGTCAAGGTGCGGGCCTTACGTGCGGGGCCACGTAACTGGTGGCTGGTACGCGCCAGACCTGCCCCAGGCCGCCATGAGTCTTTTTGGCGTTGTCGTGCGTATGCCACTATGAGTGGACACAGCAGTTCTATTCTCGATGCCAATAGAGGAGGAGAGGAAGGCCCTGGCTCGTGGTTTGCGCCGGCGCGATCCTGAACTGCTGGACGAGTTGATCGGGCGGTATCAATACCGCCTGTTTCGGTACTTGGTCTACATCTGCAGTAATCGGGAAACCGCGGAGGATCTGTTTCAGGAAACGTGGGTGCGTGTGCTCGACCGGGGCCACCAGTACGACGGACGATCGAAGTTTGAAACGTGGCTCTTCTCCATCGCGCGACACCTGGTTATCGATCTGCACCGGCGGAAACGGCCACAGAGCCTGGAAGCGCTGACGGAAGCGGAGGAGAATCCCATTCAGGTGCCCGCCGGCGGCGCATCTGCTCTGGATCTGGCAGCGGCGCGCGAGTCGGAGGCCGGCCTGCTTGAATCCCTGAACCGGCTTCCCGCCATCCTGCGAGAAGTGCTGCTTCTCCGATTTCAGGAAGACCTGAAGCTTGAAGAAATCGCTGTTGTGCTGGCTGTGCCGATGGGCACGGTGAAATCGCGGCTATACCGCGGGCTGGAACAGTTGCGCGAATTGATCGAAGGAGCGAAGCCATGAGCGAAGATCTCCATGCGACCGCTGAACGCTTGGTCCTCCAGGAACACGTGGAGGGGATTTCCACCGAAGAGCGCGCATGGCTGGACCAACATCTGGAGAGCTGCGTCGATTGCGCGCGGCTGGCGAACCGCACTGCCGGCGCGCTGAGGTCGCTGCGCGCGGTTTCGATTCCGGTTCCAGCGGGGCTTGCCGACCGCGCTCAGTTGCGCGCGTATCTGCGCGCCGAGCAACTCCGGGAGCGCACGCGCGATGCATGGACCATGTGGGTTGTGTGCGGGATTGCATGGGTTTTGGGAATCGTCAGTGCTCCGGTTATCTGGCGGGGGTTCGAATGGGCCGGCCGCCTGGCGGGCCTGCCGTCTCTGGTTTGGCAGGCGGGATTTGTTGTGTGGTGGACCGTGCCAGCGCTGGTGGCTGCGATCGTGCTGCTCCAGAGATTCGGCGCAGCCGGCCAAAGAGAAAGAATGAGGTGAACGGTATGGCTGAAATTCAGGAACCCCAGGTTAAGAAACAAGTGACTGAATCCATCAACCCGCTACAGCGGATCCGCAATCGAAGAAGGGAAAAGTTTCGGTTCTCCGACGAGATTCGTCTCATTCCCAGAGCGCTGGCGAGCACTGTAGCGGGGTTATACCTGACTATCCTGGCCATCGTGATTGCACTCAACTGGAACGCCGGCCCACCCGTTTTCGTCATGGTTGCGGCCCTGACCGCAGTTTCGATTTTCGTCGCGGCATACATCTTCCTGATCGGCTATGTAAACCGGGACGCCAAGCGACGGGGCATGAGTCCCACGCTTTGGACGCTGCTGGTCATCTTCCTTCCTGGGACGCCGGTCAGCGGGTGCGTCCTCTATTTCCTGGTTCGCGCACCGTTGCCATTCAACTGTCCGCAGTGCGGTTCTGCTGTGCGCGCGCACTTCAATTTCTGTCCTCAATGCAAGCGCAACCTTCGGCCGGCGTGTCCGCACTGCGGATGTGAAGTTAGCGAACGTGACCGCTACTGTCCGAATTGTGCATGGGAGTTGGCTAGTCCGGCGCAGCCATGAGGCACCCTTTCATTCGCCTAAGATCTTCTGGAGTCCTTTGGATGTGACGGCGAACACCAAACGCAGAGAGGATGGGCGGCGCTTAGGATATTTTGCGCAGTAAGGTGCATTCGAAATATGGTTCCACTCGGTGGTGTCGACCACTACGGAAAACTCCTGCTTGTTTTCGCTCCAGCGCGCCGTCTTCAGAATCTGCTTTTGACTTACGCAGTCGTCTTCAAACGAGTCCGCCTTCGCCAAGAGGCCGTGCTCTAAGTCGGACGGATGCGCGAAATCGACCGCGTACAGGTAATGGAGCGTATGGCCCATCCCGGAATCCTCAATCTCACACAACAGTAGGTCGCGGCGGTCAGGCAGAACCACTTTTTCACACGAGTCGATAATCATGGCGCTTCGATACCGTACTGGGGTCCAGGAGTCCTTGTGCCTGGTGAGCAGGAGTGTTCCCCCCCACAAATATGGGTGGGTCTCTGCGCTCCAACCGCCGACCGCGACGTCATCGCTCCCGGGGCTGAGGAAATGGCCAACGATGAAGGTCTTCGGATGAAATGTGCGGCCAGTGATGTCGGAGAAGCCCGCGCTCAACGGCCGCGTGGTGCAAGTTTGCCCGACTCCCTCGACCAAACGGGTAGGCGTTTGGCAGAAACCTGCAAGAAAAATGTCCGCTTCGCCGGGTCCTAGGGCGCGGGTTTGGGAAGAAAGGACCGGCGAGTAGTAGCGCAATTCTGCCGCGTTCACTTGCTGGGAGGCAAGGTGAATCAAGATGACAAACATGATCCAAACGCGGACTGTCCAGGGGGGCTCCACTGCCGCTCTTAACAATAGAACATCCACGGCGCCTGCGTGGCTGGTGATTGGTGGGCGGTGCTACTGCCTCCCGCGGTTCCAGTTGGCCAGGAAGGATTCGGAAGCTAATTCTTCGAGCAGGCGGCCTTGCTCGTAGTTCCATTCTTCGAGCTTGCGTTTTTTCAATTCCTCGAGCAGGCGGGCGCGGCGCTTGGCTTCGTTGTAATACTTGCGCTGAGCGGCGAGTTCGCGCTGGCAGCGCACCAGATCGAGCGCCAGTTGCTCGGCTTCGCGCCGGAGCCGCAATCCGTACACCGTGACGCCGCGAAGGTCGGTACCGGTAACATCCGGCATCGTGCCGGGCGTCTCGGCCACCTCGACTCGCTCCGCGCCCATGGCCGCGCGCCGCGATTGGAGATGCTGCTCCTGCGCGATCAAGCGCTTGAGCTTTGCCTCCTCGGCCGAAAGCTCGGCGGTGCGCCAGCGCAGGATCTTGTCCAGAGTAAATTGAAATCGCGCCATGAGCCGTTTCCTTGCTCTAACCGAGCGACGCCGCCAGCTTGCCGAGCCGCGCCTGCGTTTCCGCCAGCGGACAGAAGCTCTGCGCATCCTGCCGGAGGAAGTTCAGGATTTCGGGCCGCGCGCGGATGCAGGCATCCAGCTTGGGATTGGTTCCAGTGGTGTAGGCGCCTAGCTGGATCAGGTCCTGCGAATCGTGATATAAGGCAAGCGCCTCGCGCACTTTCTGCAAATGCCCCTGCTGGTCGGACGAAGCGATGCGCGAAGTGAGGCGGCTAATGGAATGACGGATATCGATGGCCGGATAATGTCCGGCAACCGCCAGCTCGCGCGACAGGATGAAGTGGCCGTCCAGAATGCCCCGCACCGCGTCGCAGATGGGCTCGTTGAAATCGTCACCTTCGACCAGCACCGTGAAGAAGCCCGTGATGGAGCCTTTCTTGAAATGGCCGGAGCGTTCGAAGATTTTGGGCAGCAGTGCGAAGACGGAAGGCGTGTAGCCTTTCTGGCTGGGCGGCTCACCGGCGGCAAGGCCGATCTCGCGCTGGGCCATCGCGAGACGAGTGACGGAGTCCACCACCAGCAGGACGTTCTTGCCCTGGTCGCGGAAGAATTCGGCGACTGCCAACGCGACAAAGCAGGCGCGGATGCGGAGCGGGGCAGGGCGGTCGGACGTGGCCACTACAACCACGGACCGGCTGCGTCCTTCTGGCCCCAGTTCGTTTTCGATGAACGCGCGGACTTCGCGATTGCGTTCGCCGACCAGCGCGATCACGGTGACGTCGGCGTTGTTGTGCCGCGACATGGCGCCGAGCAACGTGCTCTTGCCGACGCCGCTTCCGCCGAAGATGCCGACACGTTGTCCCTGGCCGCACGGCAGCAAACCGTCGATGGCGCGGATACCGGTTACCAGAGGCTCCACGATGTGCTCGCGATCCAGGGGGCGGGGCGCGGGCGTATATAAAGGATAGGTAGCGGAGGCATGAATGGCCGGGCCTTCGTCCATCGGTTTGCCGAAGCCGTCGAGCACACGGCCGAGCAGGCCCGGACCAACTCGCAGCAGGGCGTCGTCGCGGCGGGCGATGACACGGTCGCCCGGCTGCAGCCCGTCGATCTCTTCGAGCGGCATCGAAAGCACGCGCTCGTTGCGGAAGCCGATCACCTGGGAACGGATGGAGCGGCCGGAGGAGGTGCGGATTTCGCAGAAGTCGCCCACCGAGACCACGGGGCCGCGCGAGGCGATCAACAGGCCGACCATCTCAGTCACTTCGCCGACCCACGGCAGCATCTCAATATCGCCGACGTGGGGGATGAGCTGGCTGATGGTGGAATTTAGCTCGGGCGCCATTTACCGCTCCAGCCGATCGATGAGGCCGCGTTCGATCTCACGCAACTGGGTGTCGACGGAGGCGTCCAGAAGGCCCTGTGAAGTTTCAAAGAAGACTTCGCCCGGGCCTAAAGCCGGATCGGGCGTCAGCACCAGGTTCTTGGGCGATCCGCTCTGCTCCAGAATTTTTCGAACCAGCACCTCCAGCGTGGGGTGCATGCGCACGCGGTTGAGTTCGCGCGACTGCAATTTCAGATAGGCCGCTTTCACCAGGCCCGAGAGTGCGTCCGGATCGATGGAAACCTCGCGATGGATGATGCGGCCGGCGATGGAGATAGCTAAACGAACCAGCTCCTGATTGGTTTGTTCGCGAATATCCTCGCGGAGGCTCGCGAGAGACTGGAGCACCTGCGCCAGTCCTGCTACGGCGGGACGGACCTGCTCCTCGGCTTGCTGGCGTCCGGCCAGGATGCCCTCTGCGTAGGCTTCGCGGCGGGCTTGATCGACGGCGCGCTGGAGTTCGGCGCGATTATTTCCAGCTTTGTTCTCGCCGGCTGAGTCGACGACCCGCCAGAGGACCGGAGCTGCCGGCTCGCCGCTGGGCAGGATCTTAGACGACATACTGATCGCCGCCGCCGCCCTTCAGACTCACTGTGCCTTCGTTTTCCAACTGCCGCACCACGGCCAGGATCTGCTGCTGAGCTCCTTCGACATCGCGAATCTTCACCGGCCCGGCCGCCTCCATGTCTTCGCGCATCATTTCCGCGCCGCGGTTGGACATGCACTGCAGGAAATGCTGCTTCATCTGGTCGCTGGTGCCTTTCAGCGCCACCACCAGCAGCTTGCGGTCGACCTTCGCCACGACTTCTTTCATCGCCATTGCGTCCAGCAACAGCAGGTCGTCGAAGGTGAACATGAAGTGGCGGATGGCATCCACCAGAGGCTGGTCGTCCTGCATGTTGGTGAGGATGTCGTCGCTGATGGAGGAATCCATGTGATTCAGAATCTCGGCTACCGAGCGCGGGCCGCCATGCACTTCCGTTTTCAACTCGCCCAGGGCCTTCAGCTTTTCGCTGATGACCACGGAGATGCGCGCCACCACATCGGGGGAAACTCGATCGAGCTGGGCAATCCGCAGTGCCACGTCGGCGCGCAATTCGGGCCGGATGTTGGCGAGCAGGGAAGCACCCTGGGAGGGCGCCAGGTGCGACAGAATGAGCGCGATGGTCTGGGGATGTTCTCCCTCGATGAAACGGCTCAGCTGTTGGGGATCGGCCTTTTGGAGCGACTCGATGTTCTTATTGAAGCGGGATCCGGTTTTGGGAAGATGTTCCGCGATGCGCTTGGCGCCTTCGGGCCCGAACGCATTGGCCAGCATCTTTTTGGCGAATTCGAAGCCGCCGCGCCCGCCGCGTGCCTGGCTTGCGAGCTGAAAGAACTCTTCCAGCACGGATTCCTTTTGGCTGGGCGCGACGTTGTCCAGGCGTGCGATGGCTTTGCTCACAGACTTCACTTCTTCTTCGTTGAGCTGCTTGAGCACTTCGCTGCCGACGCCTTCGCCGAGTGCGACCAGAACGATGGCTGCCTTCTGAGGGCCGGAGATCTTGGTGGCTGCGGTTTCGGTTTGCATGTTCGGTTATCAGACCGAGTCGCCTTCAGCCAACCACGTGCGCAGGATGTTGGCCCAGGCTTCCGGATTGTTCTTCCCGCTTTCCTGAAGCTGCGTGAGCAGCACTTCGGTCCGCGAGGGCATGAGCGCGGGAAGGCGCGGCGTTTCGCCCGAGACCGGTGGCGCCGACGGAATGGCGTTCATCGGAGCGCTCTCTGCGGAGACGGGCACGGGCAGGGCTTCACGCGTTTCCAAAGTTGCGCGGCGCTTGCCACCCCGGCTCGCCAGGAAAACGATCAGAACCAGGATGAGGACCGCGCCGCCAATCGAGCCATAGAGCAAGGCCGGCTTCTTTTTCAACGCTTCCAGCGAAAGCGGATCCTCCGGCTTCTTCTGCGCGCTAGGGACCGCAGCGCCGGGAGGCTCGGCATCGAGACCCGTGTCGAACGGGAGCGCCTCGACGGTAAGTTGATCTCCGCGCATAGGGTCGAGACCCACCAGCGTTCCAACCAACGTTTGAATGGCTTTGAGTTTTTCGGGATCCGGCGGCAGGGTTACTCGATGCATCTGCTTGCCTTGCCCGTCCCACTTGAATCCCTGATCCACCAGCACCGCGATGGAGAGGCGCTTCACGGTTCCTTGCGGCAGCTTGACGTGCCGCGTAACGCGGCTGGTTTGGTAGGTGATGCTTTCGCTGCGGCGGTTGGTGCCGCTGGTGTTGCCGCCGACTCGCGGCGGCGCTGCGGGAGTCTGAGCCTTGGCAGTCTGGGATGCAGCCGCCTGGGCTCCGGGCTGCGCGGGCGTCGTGGGCGGAGTCTGACCGGCCGGCGCCGCTGGTTCCGCTGCGGCTTGCTGATTCGGCAGATTCGCGGCTGTTCCGGGGATGCCCGGTGAGACCCGCGAGGCGGTGCTGGTGTCTTCCGTTTTCTGCGACGAGACCATGACCGACTTGGACGGGTCGAACGTTTCTTCGCTTTGTTCGCCGCTGGTCATGTCCATGTCCGCCGACACACCGGTGCGGAACTTGTCGGCGCCGAGCAGCGGCTCCAACGTATTGTTGATCTTCATGACCAGGTCGTGCTCGAACGCCTGCTTGTAGTCCAGCGCGGCTTCCGAGGTGGCGATGCCATCCAGCGGTCCATCCCGCCGCGGCCGGCTGAGCAGATTTCCGTTCATGTCCACCACGGAAACGGCGTCGGGTGTCAGGCCTTCGACGGCGCTCGAAACGAGATTCGTGATCGCGATCACGTTGGGCGCCGACAGCCTGGTCCCGGGACGCAGGCCGACCAGAACGCTAGCCTTGGCCGGTTCCTGATTATCGCTGAAGACCGAATCCTTGGGAAGCGTCACATGGACACGCGCCTGCTGCACTTCCGAGATCGCCATGATGGAGCGCTCCAGCTCGCCTTCCAGAGCGCGGCGATAGTTAACGTGCTCGGCGAAGTCGGTGATGCCGAAGTTGGTCTTGTCGAAAATTTCAAAACCGATGCGACCGGTTTTGGGTATGCCGGCGCCGGCCATTTCCAGGCGCAGCTCGGGGACCCGGTCCTCGGGCACCAGCAGAGACGTGCCGTTGCCGGTGACGCGATAATCCACTCCGCCTTCGTGTAACTTCTGCACGATGGCGTTGGCGTCCTCGGGCGACAGGTTGGTGTACAGCGGGCGCATGCCATTCTCCCGCTGCCAGCGCGACAGCCAGGTTACGCCGCCCACGACTGCGGCAGCAGCGATGACAATAGTCAACAACTGGCGCGGGGCAAGCGACGTGAGGAGCTTTTTTAGCTGATCCATGGCGAGAGAGCGGTCTCAGATCCCCAAATCAAACCTGCATTTGCATAATCTGCTGATAGGCCGCCACGGCTTTATTCCGGACCTGAACGAACAGGTCGAACTCCAGGCTCGCCCGCTGCGTGGCCAGTGCCACGGAGTGAAGCTCTTCATTTCCTCCGCTCAGAAAGTTATCGACGGCCTGCTGCGCCTGAGTCTGCGACTGCTCAACGCCTCCGATCATGTTCTGCAGCATGGAGTGAAAGCCGTCCGCCGAGGCGCTTTGGCCCGGCGCGTTCACCTGCGGCGCCGGCGGCACGCTGATCATTCGAATGGGAGAGATAGGGGCAGACATGGAAGTTTAGTGGAACAGATCGAGAGACTTTTGAATCATGTCCTTGACCGCCGAGATCGCGGCGACGTTGGCCTCGTAGCTGCGGGAAGCTCCCATCAGATCCACCATGTCTTCGGCGGGATTAACATTGGGGAATTCCACGTAGCCGTCTTTGTCGGCGTCCGGGTGTCCCGGCATGTAGCGCCGTTCCGGCGGCGTTGAGTCCACGATGGTGTCGCTTACCGTGACGCCCGAAGCATTCGAGCCGAGCGCCGAATCGAACTCCGAGGAAAAGGATCCGATGGAGTTGTCTTCGGCAAAGGCGACGTCCTTGCGACGGTAGGGGCCTCCCTCCGGCGTCCGGGTGGTCTCGGCGTTCGCGAGATTTTCCACCAGCAGCTCGGCGCGGGTGCGCTGAGCCGACATTCCCGAAGCGCTGACCGATAAAGTGGAAAACAGGCTCATGCGCCCTTATCCACCTCGATGGCCATCTTCACGGTGCTCAATTCCGACATGGCGAGATTAGAGGCAACCGAAAACCGGAGATCGTTTTCAGCAAGCATTCGCGCCTCGCGGTCCATGTCGACGTTGTTGCCGTCGTTTTTCGTCTTGAGCCCGGAGACTTCAATTACCTCGGGCTTCGAACCGGCGATCTGGTTTTCCAGTTCGGACCGGAAGTCGATGTCCTTGGTCTGATACCCGGGGGTGTCCGCGTTGGCGATGTTCGACGCCGTCAATTTTTGGCGAGCGCTGACGAGGTTCATGTAGCGTTCGATCCCGGCGCCGACACCTTCCAACATGATGGCCATGGCATTGCAATTCGCCTGCCAGCCGGTGGTTCGCGGATTCTCAGTGGGTTAGCTAGACCGAGCGTCTGAGCCATGACGCTCGGCGTTGAGATCTCGACGTCCGCGCTAGGCGTGCACCTGGATGGTGGAGGAAGACTGATCCCTGGCCCCGGGGGCGGACTCGTAGCGGCTGGCCGTTTCGACGATCGCCAGGTGCTGTGCCGCCAGCGCCCGCTGAACCAGCGTCATCTCGCGAGCCCATTCCAGAAGCTCGCGGGCTTGCTCCGGAATGGCGCACGCGGCGCGCTCCGACTCAGGCAGAGCCAGCCAGAGTTCCCGTAAAGCTTCCGTATATTCCTGAACCAGACGCTCTGCCTGGCTGTGGTCGCCCGCCAGCACCGCCGAACGAAACTCGCTGGCGATCCTATCCGGCGGTTGAGGCATACGGGTTGCTGCTGGTGCTGTACTGGAACATCCCCTGCAAGAACGAGGTCTGCTGCTGCAGCGTGGCGATGAGAGCGTTGGCAGCCGCCATTTGCGCCTGTAGATTTTTCTGGAGCGTGTTCAGGCGGTCCTGGTCGTTGGCGATCTCGGTTTGATCCTGCTGCACCTGACTCTGCAGGCTGGCCGTGTCGCTGGTCAGGATGCCGCTGGTTGGATCCGTGATCCCGCCCAGAGAATTTGTGGCGTATTGCAGAAACCCGCCGCTATTGGGATCCCCCAAGAAGCTCAAGGCGTCATTGATCTGCGAGGAAGACAGGCCGTTGAGGGTGCTGGAATTGAACGTCAGGGTCCCTTGCTGGGTAAACTCCACGCCCAACTGGCTTAAGGACGTGATGGAACCTCCGGAGCCCGCGTAGCTACCCACCTGGTTGAGAACTTGTTGCATGCTCAACACGGCCGGATCGCCCACCAATGCGCCGCCGCCGGTTCCAAAGTTCTTCTGCAGCTCGCTTACGGTGGCGTTGTAAGCGTTGACGAACGAAGTAAGGGCGCTCGAAACCGAATTGAGGCTGGGAGCCACGGTGATATTTGCCGTGCCCGGATTTCCGAGAGTCACATTCACGCCGGGCGCAATCGTGACAGTGGAAGAGTCGGTTGAAATACCTGCCGGAGGCTGGCCGTCGACGGTGTAGGTGGCGTTTTGGCCCGTGGTTAACGAACTCATGAGGTCGCTGGAGCCATCGTTTAACTGCATCGCGACATCACCGAGAGCCGTGCTCTGCAGCACCAGATGGTAGTCCGGCGATTCGGGAGTTCCCAGGTTGACTACTACCGCCTGAATGGGCGCTCCCGACGAGTTGATGGACGCCGCCAGGGAGTTCAAAGTCTGGTCCGGCGGCTGAATGGTATAGTCCACGCCATTCACGGTCAGCGTAAACACCGTGCTCTGGCTGATGTCTCCAGTGGTGGGGTCTGTGACCGCCGGTGTCGTCTCGTTGCTGATGACACTGGAGCTGCTGCCAGCGGTGAGGACACTAACACTATATGTGCCGGCCAGAGCGCCCGAGCTCAAGGTGGCCTGAGCCACGGAGGAGTTGTCGACGGACGCCGCCATGGCGTTGCTGCCGGATCCGGACGCCAGATTCTGCAGGGACGTTTGAAGGCTGTTAAACAGACTGCCCAGATTGTTCAGTTCCGTGATCTGGTTGGTGACCGCGGACTGATCGTTCTGGAGAAATTGCATCGGCAGCGAGGCGATCTGCAGCGCCCGATTGACGGAATTCTGGAGGTCGGTTGCGAACGTGCTGGTCCCCGTAGTGATCGTAAGCGGAGTCGCAATGGAGTTGACAATCGAACTAGCGTTAACCGAACCAGTGCTCATGGACCACTCCTACAAAATACGGAATTGGGCCGTTCTTGGCTAAGATCGGCCCACACCGTATCGAGCTTTAGAGCCAAAATTATTGGAGCAGCTTCAGCAGCGCCGCCGGCATGGCATTAGCCTGCGCCAGAGCGGCGATGGAGGACTGCTGCAGGGTTTGCGACTTGGCCAGGTTGGAGGCTTCGGCCGCAATGTTGGCGTCCTTGATGGAGGACTCGGCGGAACTCAGGTTGGTCATTTGGGAATTCGCCAGGTTGGTCGCGTAGTTCAGCAGGTTTTCGCCCGCGCCCACCGCGCCCTGGACGGTGCCGAGGTTGCTGATCGCCGTCTGGATGGCTGTCAAGGCGGTAATCGCGTCGGCGGCGTTGGCAACGTCGGTGCCCGTCAGGCCGAGGCCCTGGGCGTCCACGCCGTTTCCGCCGTTGGTGAGATCGATGCTGACGCGGTTATCTGTCGCGGTGGTGTCGCCGGCGCCGATGAACACGCTGAGCGCGGCGGTGTTGTACTGCGACGTGCTGATGGGGCCGGAAGTGGTCGGAGCGGGACCGCCGGTGGCCAAGCCGATGTTGCCGGCCTGGCGCGTAATTTCCGTCAGCACCGACTGGAACTCGTTGTCCAGCGTCGTGCGGTTGCCGGAGAACGTACCGCTGGCCGACTCGGTGGCCAGAGTCTGTAACCGGTCCAAAAGGTTAGAAATGTTGCTCAGACCGCCGTCCATGGTCTGCAGAGTGCTCTGGGCATTGCTGGCGTTGATAACGCCCTGCTGCAGCTGGATGACGCCGGCTTGCAACTGGTTGGCAACGGCGAGACCGGCAGCATCGTCTCCGGAGGCGTTAATGCGATAGCCGGACGTCAACTGCTGAATCGTGTTGCTTTCGAAGTTGCTGTTCATCTGAAGTTGTTCTTGCGCGAACAGCGACGTGATATTCGTTTGAAGTGAGATCATAATTTATCCTCTTTCATCCCTTCGTTCGGCTACTTGCCGAATCACGCCATTGTCCAGCGTGCGGTATTCTTGTCGATCGGGTCAGCCCACTTTTTCACAATTTTTTTTGGGTCGCCCGCCCAATCCATAAGCCGTCGAAAGTCCGACACTTAGGACCGGCATCGCAACCCACCAATCACCGCTTGGCGGCGGGTTTGGGAGCCTCCTCGGGCTGGATTTCGAGGCTGCTGACTATGACCACGTCCACCCGCCGGTTGCGCGCCCGGCCCTCCGGGGTGTCGTTGGTGTCAACTGGCATGGTGTCGGCGCGCCCGACTACGGAAAAACGGTCCCGGCTGAGGTGAAACGTATCGCAGAGAGTGTTCAAAACGGCGATCGCCCGCGCGCAGGACAGCTCCCAGTTGCTCTTAAAGCGGCCGTTATGAATGGGCTGGGAATCGGTGTGGCCCTCCAGCTGGATCGGGTTGGGGAGCGTGGCGATCAGGGCCGCCAATTTCTGCATGGTGGGCTGGCTGTCGGAAGCCAGCACGTCCTCGCCAGAGGGAAAGAACGCCGACTGACGCAGGCTGATGACCAGCCCGCGGGGCTCCAACCGGACTTCCAGCTTTCCGGCCTGGATTTCCTGCTGTAGCTCCTTATTCAGACGTTGCAGCGACGGCATCAGCTCGACGATGTTTTCCGGAGGAGACTCACGCAAAGCGTGCTGCGCGCCTCCGGGGCCTCTCATCATGGCGTTTCCCTGGCCCTTGTCGTCCACGGTGCCGCCCAGGATCTTGGCGACGGCCGGGGGAACGCCGATGCTGCGGCCGTCTTCCAGGGCCTTCTTGACGGCCTCGGACACTTGATGGGCGCGGGCCTTGTCGGTCTGCGAGGAGGCGAACATCACTACAAAGAAGGCGAACAACAGCGTGATGAAGTCCGCGTAGGAAACCAGCCAGCGCTCATGGTTTTCCGGCGCTTCCTGGCCGTGCTTTCTAGGCATGCGCCTTGCCTTGCGCGGCCGCCGGCTGGCGTGCGGTGTTGCCTTGAGCGCCGGCCTTTTGAGCCGTGGGAGCCTGCTCTTCGGCAAAAGCCTCCAGCTTGACGCGGATCAACTTCGGATTCAGACCTTCGACGATGCTGCAGACACCTTCCAGCATCAGTTCCTTGACGTGCAGCGTGTGATGCAGGCGCGCCTTGATCTTGTTGGCCACCGGCAGGAAGAAGAGATTCGCGGAGGCAACGCCGTAGACCGTGGCGACAAACGCTACCGCGATGCCGCGGCCCACTTCTTCGATGTTCTCCAGGTGCTTCATCACCTGAATCAGGCCCAGCACCGCGCCAATGATTCCGATGGTGGGGGCATAGCCGCCCGCGGCCTCATAGACCTTGGCGGTAGCTTCGCCGCTGCGCTGCTGGAGCGAGAGGTCCAGCTCCATCATTTTCCTCAGCTCCTGCAGATCGGTGCCATCCACACTGAGCGAGATGGCCTTGCGGAGAAACGGGTCCTCGATGTTCTCCAAGTCGTTTTCCAGCGAAATAATACTGTTCTTGCGAGCTTTGGTGGCATAGGCGATGATTTCTTCGATCACCTGCTCGGGGGACTCTATCCGCTCCAGGAAAACGTCGCCCAGAGATTTGGCGGCGCGCAGCAAGGTCTTCAGCGGGGTGGTCACCATGACGGCGCCCAGAGTTCCGCCCAGCACGATCATCAAGGCCGTCACTTGCGCGATGTCGGTGAGTTTGCCGCCCTCCAGCGTCAAACCGCCTAAAATACCGCCTGCGGCCAATAATAACCCGCCCAGCGTCGCTATGTCCGGCCGGCTGGATGACTTCCTATTGCCCTTACTCGCCATTCCGTTTCCTATTTACTCCCGCCCTCGGCCCGAAACCTGCATTGGGTCTCGCTCCGCACGGCCGTCCTTGAGAGGGCAGCCGCTGCCCGCCAGGACGGTCTTGCGATATTGGATCACTCTCTCCACCACATCCTCCGCCGACTCCAGGACCATGAACTTCTGGCCGGTGGTCAGCGCGACCACGGTGTCCGGCGTAACTTCGACATGCTCGATGAGGTCGGCATTGACGATCAACGGAACATGGTTCAGCCTGGTGAGCTGTATCACGGATTACTCCAAACTATGGCGGCTCCCTGATCTATCGGCCGGCTCCTAACAAACGTTTACGGCTTTTATTGTTAGCTTGCTTGCGGTTCGCCGGTTCCCGATAAAGAGTTCGAACGGCGCCGCCGATGATAAAGATGCGGTATAGCCACCAACATGGAATCGAATTGGCCCAAGGCGGAGTTCAAGAACTACGGTAAGCTGCAAGGCATTCCGGGGGATCTCGTCCGGATGGCCAATGAAGCGCTGGCCCGGGAACTGGCGGTGAACCTTTCGGCGTTTTTGAGGACCACGATCACGCTCACGTACCAGAGCGGCGGCGAGATCCCTTTCGGCGAGTTCCCGGTGGAGGGATCCTGCGTCGGCCTGGCGGTGGTGCGTCCCGGCGACCGCAAGCTGCTTCTGGAGATGCAATATTCAGTCCTGTACCCGCTGGTAGGCATCGCGCTGGGCGCCAGGTCCGGCAGCTTCATTTCGCCCGAGCGGAAACCCACCGACATTGAGTTGCAGATTGTCAGCCTGCTGTTCCGGCTCATTCTGGCGGAGGCGTACCGGAACTGGGCGCCGTTAATGGCTTCGCCGCTTGAAACGGTGACCATGGAAATCGAGGCTGCCCCGGCGCGCGCTTTGCCGGCTACCGAGTCTGTGTTTGCGGCGCGCTTCCAACTGGCGCTCGGCGCGGATACCGGCCAAGTCACGCTGCTGGCGCCTCCGGACCTTTTCTCCAAGGCGATGGCCGGAGAGCAAGGTATTTCGAGTGATAAGCGCGAAGCCGGCGGATCGGCGCAGATCATTCTGGACCGCATGATGGCCGGCAAGGTCGCGCTCGACGTGTGGCTGGATGGTTCCCAGATGCGTCTGGGCGACCTACTGCAGCTTCGCGTGGGGCAAGTGGTCCGCTTGGACCATCCGGTGGAGCGGCGGGCGGTGGCCACTCTCAACGGCAAGGCCAGCCTGAACGGGCAGATCGTCAGTACGGGCCAGCGTCGTGCCTTCCAGGTGGAAGATTTCACCGGCTGAGTTCGCTCGCGCCTGCGCCGGCCAGGTGTTCCAAAATGCGTACGGCCGCACGAACCTGTCCCTGGCGTCCGTTTCGCAGGGACTCGGCCGCGCCTTCCAGCAACTCCATCTTCTCCATCTCCAGGGTGTCGCGGCGGTCTAATACGGCGGCGCCGGAGGCGTAGTCCAGCTCGTCTTCAAGGACCGGGCCGGGACCTAGCTTCCAGGCGACGAGGATTCGTCCGGCGAGATGGGCGGCATTTTCAGCGGCGCAGTTCGGCTTGGCCATACGGGTTTCATATCGTAGAAGCCCGATGGTGAATTGAAGAAACTTTTTGGGGGTAAAAAGAAAAATCGGCGGCGGGGGCCAAACTGCACCCTCCCGCCGCCGAACTTGGGACCCGGACGGACCGGAGCCCGGTTAGTTAACCGCCACCGTCACGCCCGGTTGGGTCGTGTAGGTGTGGCCGCCCGTGGTGATGGAGACCGTAATCGTGTCGTCGCCGGACGCAGCCTTGGTAGGCACGGTGGCATTGACCTGATAAAGGCCATTCACCGAGCCGACCACCCAGCCGGCGTAGGTCACCGTCGCAGCCTGACCGCCGATGGAAACGGCGACCTTGGCGGTTGCGAAGCACGGCGCGAAGTGGCCGTTGGTGATCTGGCTGCCGAGGATCACGGCGCCGTCGACGCCATCATCGCCCACGACAGCCGGCGACTGGGGTAGAACCCAACCGGCAGTCAGGTTCGTGTTGACGGTCGCAAAGTAGCTGGTGGTTCCAGTGGTCGCCGCGATGCAGGCAGCCGGCCAGGCAGCCGCCTTGGTGCTGGAGGTATTGGCGGCGCTCGAATCCGGCGCGCCCATTCCCGACAGGTAGATCAGGATCGTGCCGCCCTTGGTGGCCTTGGTGGAGCTGCTGGTGTCGGAATTCACCGTGTAATTGCTCAGCAGGATGGCTCCTTGGCCTTGGCCCGAAGCGCCCGTGGTGAAGAGTCCCGGGTTGGCTGGAACAACGTTGGCGATGTAGGCGGTGCTCGAATTGCCGTTATAGTTCACCACGACCTGCACCTGAGTGTTGCCGGTGACGGCCGCCGGAACCAGGGCGTTGATCTGGTTATTGGTTGCGAACAACAAGCGTGCGTTCTGGATCAGATTGCCGCTGCCGTCATTGAACGTGACCGTGAGCGCGTGGCCGTTCGCGGTGAGGGTGTTGGGATACTTCGAGTAGGTGTCGAGCGCCCCCGCCACCGGAGTGCCGGCGGTCGGCCCGAAGTTGTCGCCGAAGATCGAGATCAGTTCATACGGCGCCACCGTGCCATTGCTCCCGACCGGCGCATCCACCAGCGAAGCGGCATCCGTCACCGTGTAGATGATCGGGCTGTTGGTTACCGTGAGCGTCTGCGTTGCGGCGGTTCCCAGAGCTGCGTTCTGAATGGTGAGGGTAACCCCTTGTCCCGCCGTATTGAGGATCGAGTTGTTGCTTGCATCCTGGAACGGGATGGTAAGCACCAGCGTCGAGGGATTGGCTACGGTGACCACGCCGCCGGTGATGGTGGTCAGATCCGTCGGGCCATGAGCGCCGTACGTGATTTTGACCGTCGTCTTGTTCGCACCGGCGTACGCGCCCGCGTTGCCGAAGTAGTTGCCGCTGACAACCACGGTGAGCGTGCCCGAAGCATGAGTGGGTGTCTGCGACGGGAAGATCGAATTGACCACGGCTGGCGGTTCCTGAATGTGAATCACGATGGTGATCGTCTGGACGTTTCCGCTGGCCGGAGTGACGGTCACAACGGCGGTCATCGTCGGGGCGGCGGTGGTGTTGAGCGCCGAGGCTCCGTTGTTCAAGGCGTCCGCGAGGAAGTTGATGGTCACCGAAGAGCCGAAGTTGTAAGCAATGCCGCTCGAGACAGTGGACGAGACCCAGTTGGGCGAGCTCACCGGATTGGTCGCCACAGCCACCGTATAAGAGATCGGCTCATTGTTCGAGGTAATCGTCAGGGCTTCAGACGGAATCGCCGTACCGGGAGTCCAGTTAATGTTCTTCGTGATGGTGGCGCTGCTGTCAGTGGTCAGCCCGCCGGCGGAATCGGTGACGGAGATTGTGGACGTGGGGTCGCTCACGACAAGCGTGACCCCAACCTTCAGGTCCGTGTATCCGGTTGCCTTGACGAGAACGGTAGCACCGTAGCTGCCGGCGGCCAATGTGCTGGCTCCGCTGGCAAGTGAGTTGAAGTTTACCGTGAAGCCACCGGCGTCGGCCGAACCAGTGGTGTTATCCACCGTCAGCCAAAACGGCATGCTGGTAGGGTCAATATAAAATGTGGTGGCGTTGGTGGCTTTGAGCACCACTGCCGCCGCGGTTCCGGGACCAGTCCCGACGACGTAGCTGACTGTAACTGACGACGGCGTGGCCGTCAGAGGCGTCGCCTGCTGAGCTTGCAACATGCCGGCACAGACCAGCAGCGCGAACATGGCCAAAAACATCTTCGATGCGAAAACTTTAGACATCGCGTTATCCTTTCGTGAATCGTCCGTACGGCATGCAGCCATCGCTTACAATGGTGCGCTCAAGTACATGCTTATATCGGTAGGTGTGTTGGCCGAATTTACGACTTTTTTGCGGAATACCACGATTGGTGCTTGCATCTCCGAAGTACGGGGGTATTGAACGATCACGCATTTGGGGGGATGCCTGCCAGGGAAGCAAGAGTTTTTTACCTGAGCGCGAGACGGTCTCTAGCCGATCGGCAAGTAGTCGAACAGCGTGGAACGAGGACGCTGTGCTTCGGCGGCCATCGCGGCGTTCAGGCTGGTGGTGGCCTGCGTGAGTTCCACAGTCGCGGTCGGGATGTCGGCGTCCTGGAGAGTGCTGAGGTGCGCCTGGTCTTGCAATTGAAACTTGTTCGCCAGATCGAGCGAAGTGCTGATGCGATTTTCCACCGAGCCGTAAAAGCCCTGCTGCTGGTTTAAATAGCCGTAGGCAGTCTGGAGCCCGCTGAGCGCGGTCTCCACGGCGCTATTGCTGCCGCTCTGCAATGCCTGCGTCAGCCCGGCAAGCGCGGCAAAGACGTTTTGCGGCGTCGGATTATCGCTGCTATCGCGGTTATCGAACAGATCCTGAGCCGTCATCGACGCGTGAAAGGCGACGCCGGTGGGATCCTGGATCAGCTGCGTGGCTTGTGTGGTAATGAGCCGGTCGACTCCGGTGGGACTGGATGTGTCCACCTGATAGGCCGGCGCTTGGGATTGATCTCCACTGAAGATGTAAACCCCGTTCACCTGGGTGCGGCTGATGGTGACGACCTGCGCCTCGATGCCCTGTACCTGGAGCGCCAACTCCTGCTGCTGGCTGGCGGATGTGGTGCTGGATGCGCCCTGTGTTCCGATCGAGATGGCTTGCTGCAGGAGCTGCAAAGCCGACTGAATGCTGGAATCGGCCGTGTTCGCCTGATCCTGGATGTTGGTCAAATTCTGGACGAACTGCTGTTGCTGTCCAATGTCGGCGCGGGTTTGGAAGATATCGGACAGCGTCTGGGGGGCGTCGGAAGCCTGGTTGACGCGCAGGCCGGTGGTCAGTTGCTGCTGCGCGGTGTTCAGCCGCGTCTCGAGGTCGTTCAAGGACGCCAGAAATTGCTGGTTGCCTGGATTGAGTCCGCTAATCATCGCATCACCTCGTCTACTGCACCATGCCCATGAGGGTCTGAGTCAGTTCATCCACGACCGTTACGACCTTGCTGGCCGCCTGATAAGCACTCTGCAGTTGCACCAGGCGAATGGCTTCCTCGTCGATGTTGACCCCGGAGACCTGCTGCCGCAGGTTCTTCGCGCTGGCTAGCAATTGTGTCTGTGCCGTAACCTCCGTGTTGGCATTGGCCGCCACGTTGCCGACCTGCGCCGCCATCGAGCTGAAATACTGCGTGAAGCTCATGCCGTTGAGCGGCGCGTTGGACGCGGTGGCGAGCGAAGCCAACTGGAGCGCGGCTCCATTGGAGACATACGGCGGTCCAGGGCTGACCGCGGCGAGTTGGCCCGGCGCGAGAGCGGAATTTTCGCTCAAGCTGGCGGCGAGACCTGCCGCAGAAGTGTCGTTGTAGGTGAATAAAGGCGCTCCGGAGTCATAGGGCGGGTTGAGCGTCGTGGAGCCTGCCGCGAGGACGTTATTCACTGCATCCGCCATCGTCTTCGCCAGCGTGTTGAGCTGGCCGACTTGCGCGCCACCGCCGGCCAGCGACGGCAACAAGCTGTTTTGCACGGTCAGCAAACCCGCGAGACTTCCGGAGGTCACCTGCGACGTGACGTCTTCGCCGCTGGCGTTGACGATCTTGATGTTCGGAGGAGCGCCCGGATTGCTTGCATTCGAGGAAAGGTCGTCCACTGCCTGGATCGGAAGCGCCTGTGTGCCGATTACCAGGGGCGTCTGTCCGCCCATCAATACGGTGACCGTTTGTCCGACTCCGGGCAGCACCTGGATCGGAACCTGGCTGGCAAGATCGTCGAGGGCGCTATAGAGTTGCGCGCTGAGGCCCGCATCAGGCTGCCCTTCTTTAGAGATGGTGAGGTTGTAGGACTGAATGGTGGCAGCGTCCTGATTGATCTGCGCAACCGTGGACTGGATACTGTTTGCGTTGGAGGCGCGGGTCTGGCTCAGCTCCGCGGCGGTCTGTTGAAAAGCGGTTGCCGTCTGTTGGGCCGCGCTGATCACGGCGCTCTGGTAGTCCGCGTTGGAAGAGTCCGTGCTCCACTGCGAGAAACTCTGAAACAACTGATTTAATGCGGAAGGGATCGGGCTGTTGCTGGAAACATCGAACACGGTCTGCAGGGGACCGAGGGACGTTTGCAGTTGTTGAAACTGCCCCAGAAGCGACTCCTGCTGCTGAACCGCGGTTTCAGCATACTGGTTGCGCGTATCCTGCGTCAGCTCGGTGACTCCGCCGGTGGAGCCGCCTTCACTTTCGAAATTTTGCGACACCATCACCGGCACCTGCGCCGCGTAGCCGGGACTGTTGGCGTTGGTGACGTTGTTCTGGGTGACGTTAAGCCCCTGCTGGAAAGCCTGCAGTGCGTTCGCTACCGAGCTCAAGGACGAAAATAGACTGCCCATAGCGCCTTATCCTTCCACCGTCAGCTTCTTGACCAAAACCAAGGGTGCGGCCTGTCCGCGCTCGGTGTAGCCGCCGCGGCGGGTTCGAACGCCCTGCAACCAGCCGGCGAGCATCTGATCCGCTCTCGCGAGAAAGCGCGCCAGGACCGCAACCTCTTCCTGTAGATCCTCGACTTCCGTCCGGATCTCCAGTGCAGGACGCGTGCCGTTGCCGTTATTTTTAAGCAGCGCCGCCACGCAGCCGAGTTGAATTTCCACGTCCCGGAGAATGATGACTGCCTGATCGGCCATTTCCGCGGATGGCTGCGAAAGAAGCCGCTTGATTTCCCGCATGCCAGCCCGGGCGGCGAGGAGGCACTCACGGACGTCGCCAGTTGGGTTCTCCATACCGGTCCTGAAGCGCCGCTATTCTCCGGCGAGATGGGCGTTGATAATGGCCCGGCTGGTCGCCTGCGGGTCGACCTGATACTGGTTGCCGTCAATTTGATTCTTCAGTTCCTGAATGCGGGCCGCCCGGCTGGAAGCTCCAGCGGTCAGGGCCTGTTGGACGATATCGCCTGGGGTGGAAAGCGAGATGCTATCGTTGCCGTGGTTTTGCTGGGCCGATCCCGATGTGGGTGCGCCGGCCGAGCCGGCTCCCTGGGATCCCCGGGTCTGATCCAGACCCAGCCGGGAAGCGTCCAGACTGTCTCCACTTTTGATCATCATGGCATCCTCACCTTCGCTTCATGTCCCGTATCGCAGCTTTCCGGCAGGCATTTAACCTTTTTCCGCAGCCGTGGCGGCGGCCTCCTCCTGCGCTTGCGTGGCCATCTGATGGACTTTGACCATCAGATCCACTTCTCCTTTGGGAACGCGAAGCTTGTCGGCGATGCGCCCGGAAGCCTGGCCCAAGCGGTGCATTTTCAGCACCTTGGTGCGGAGCACGCCGTTCGGGGAGGTCCCGCCGGCCGCGACAGCCTGCACCGGCGCCGTCTCGACTTCCTCCAGCTTCTGGATCCGTGCCTGCAGCTCGCCGATGACCACGGCGAGACGCATGTTTTCAGCTTCAAGAGCGGTGGCGCGCGCGCCGGAGTGCTTCCGCAACCGGCGGACGCTTTGGCTGACGCCTAGTAAGATACCCAATACCAGCAGCAAATTCGCCGCCACGGTCAGGTAGGGGAGTAGAGTGATTAGGATCTGTGTCATCTTAATTGTCCAGAGAGGTTCAATAGTTCAGCGCCTTGCCCATCGGGCTCGGCTTTCTGGCTTCGTGCCGCCATTTTTGTGATTCTTACGCCGTAATTTCCATCCACGACGACCACTTCGCCGTGCGCGATCACGCGATCGTTCACGATGATTTCCACCGGATCGTTGGGCGAACAGTCCAGCTCCACCACGGCCCCGGCGCCGAGTTGCGCGATATCTTGCAAGAGCATCTCTGTGCGTCCTAGCAGGATCCGGATGGGCAGCTTAACGCCCATCAACAGAGGCGCGGCGGAGGAAACCGGCGGAGCGGCCGCCGCGACAGGCGCCGCCTCATCGGTGGGCGTGGCTGGCTGTGTGGTTTCTTCCTGCTGGCTCATCTAGAGGATTCCCCGGCTGCTCGGCCATTTCTTGGAAACATAAGCTCGCAGCCTGAGCACCGCCTGCGACTTGAGCTGGCAGATGCGCGTGGTATGCATGCCTAGAATCTCCGCGATCTCGTGCAGGTTCTGTTCTTCCTTGTAGTACAGCGTCAGGATGGTGCGTTCCAGCCGCGGCATCTTGTTCACTGCGTCCACGAGCAGCTTTTCCAACTCCGCACGCTCCAGAATTCGAGCCGGAAGGCTCTCTTCGTCGTGCGCCACATAGCGAAGCAGCTTGCTTTCCGAGAATCCGTCAGCGACTTCGTCCAGGCTTCCCAGACTGACCCCTTGCAACTCGCCCAACATTTCCTGGTATTGCGCCAGGGGCACCTTCAGCTCAGCGGCGATCTCTTCTTCGGTGGGCACGCGCTGCAGGCGCTGCTCGGTGGCGGCGATGGCCGCTTCCACTTCCTTCAGCCGTTTGCGCTTGTGTACCGGAATGCCATCCAGGCCGCGAATGCTGTCCAGGATCGCGCCGCGGATGCGATGTTCGGCGTAGGTCTTGAGCTTGACGTTGAACTTGGGATCGTAGCTGTCCACGGCATTGATGAGCCCGATGACGCCGGACGAGACCAGATCGTCCAAAGCCACCGCCCCGGAGATCCTCTCGTGGATTCGCATCGCGATCCACCGCACGTGCGGAAGCTGCTCCAGGATCAGACGCTCCCGTTCACTAGCCTCTAGAACGGGTGTGGGTGCGTACTGTGCCATGTTCGTAAGTGAGTTCGTCGCCATCTATGCTGCCGAAACTGCCTCAGCCGCTTGGCGGGGTAGAAAGTTTGCCAGCAGTCTCTGGGCGCTGGCGGATTCGATGTCCTCTGGAATCCCTTGGCCCGTCGTCAGGAACGAAATTGGACGGGCAGTCTCGAAGGCTGTGGAGATGAGCGCCCCGTAGGACTCGGTCTCGTCCAGCTTGGTGAACAAGAGGTGATCCGGCTGGAACGGCGCATATTGTTGGACGCAATTCAGCATATCCGTGCGTTTCATCGAGGCCGGTAGGACCAGATGCACTTCCTTGCGGCTGACTTTTTCCAGGCAAGCGGCGATCTCTTGCGCCTTTTCTGGCTCGGACCGGTCGAAGGCGGGCGTGTCGATCAAAGTCACGTGCTTACGGTGCGTTTCCTGCACTGCTTCCTGGAACTCCGCCGCAGTGGTCGCTGCTACAAACGTGGCGCCGAGGATTCCCGCGAGAGTGCGCAGCTTTTCCTGAGACCCGACCCGGTAGGGATCGACGGAGACAATGCGGAGAGGCAGGCGGCGAGTGAGGACTTCGCGTACAGCGATTTTCACAAGCGTGACGGTTTTGCCGGCGCCCGCTGGGCCTGCAAGCACAAGGACTGAGCCCAGTTGCAACGGTTCGCGTGTTGCATTGTCTGCGCAGCGGAGCTTGGCGGCCATGGATTCGGTTGCCAGCTCGCGCAAGGGCTTGCCGGGATGCACACGCTCGCGCAGCGCCGCAGCAGCGGCGGCAATCTCTCGGGCCAGGGGAGCGGCCAAGTCCAGCGAGACCAGTTCCGCGGAAAGTTCTTCGGACTCCGGCGCGGCCGGGACCGGCTGTTTGGCGCTTGCGCCCAACTGCAGCGTCTGCTTGATGTCTTCGAGCTGAGCGCGGAGGTTCTGCAATTCGGCGCTCAGTTCCGGCGCGGGTGGCGGGGGTGTGCCGGGGCGCGCAGCCGTCTTGGACTTGGGCCGCGCTGCCGCGGACACCGGCGCCGCACTGGCGGTCACGCCGAAGACGACTTCATAGGCTCCCAGGTGCCGCGACTCGGGAGCGGACCGCCGGGAGGTGATCAGCATCGCCTCCTGGCCCAACTCCTGTCGCGCCTCCTGAATGGCTTCTTCCACGGAGCCCGCGAAGTACGACTTAATTCTCATTGAAGAGGTGTCTTGTTCCATGCGTTCCTCATCCAATCCATCCGAGTGACTTCACTTTGATTTCCGGCGGAACCTCGCTGTGCGAAAGCACGGTCACATCCGGAAAAGCGTTTTCCAAAAGCTGCTTGACGAAATAGCGGATGGACGGGTTCACCAGAATGATGGCCGACGTGTTGGGCTTCTCGAGCTTGCGCGTGATGCGGCCCACCAATTCCCGAGCCGACTGAGGAGCGAGGCCGAGCACGCTGTTGTGCTCGCTGTGCTCGACGGCCGCTTCCACCGCCTGTTCGGAGGCCGACTCCACTAGAAAAGCCGGAATCTCGCCCTGCGGCGTGACGTGCGAGCTGACGATCGCTCGACGGATCGCCTGGCGCACGTACTCGGTCAGCAATACCGGATTTTTGGTCATCTGCGCTCCCTCGCTGAGCGCCTCCAGAATTGTGACGGAGTCACGAATCGGGACCCGCTCCCGCAATAGATTCTGAAGAACGCGTTGAACCACCGACAGCGATAGCATTTTTGGAACCAAATCCTCCACCACTTTCGGGTTGGTCTGCGCCACACGGTCGCAGAAATTCTTGGTGTCCTGGCGTGTGAAAAGCTCGTGGGAGTGGCGGCGGACGATCTCCGTCAGATGTGTGCCCAAAACGCTGACGTCGTCGACTACTGTATAACCACGGCTGCGGGCGTAGGCGGCCCGGTCGGTGGGGATCCACAGAGCGGCCAGATGAAACGCAGGATCCTGCGTTGGTTTGCCTTCTACACTGCCGTCCACGCCGGCGGCGGGAATGGCTAACTCGTGGCCGGCCAGCAGTTCGTAGCGTGCCATCTCGACGCCCTTGATCAGAATCGCGTACTCGCGAGAGCGCAGCGAAAGATTGTCGTTCACCTTGACGGGCGGCAGGAAATACCCCAATTGCGAGGCCAGCGTCTTGCGGATGCCGGAGATTCTTTGCAGCAGCGGGGAGTGAGGCCCGCCGTCGACCAGCTTGACCAGACCGAGCCCGACTTCCACGGTCAGCGGGTCCACCTGCAGGAGGGCTTCGACATTTTCCTTGGCCGGTTTGTCCGCGCTCTCCGTCGAAGTTGCGACGCCAGCGTCGCGTTTCCGACGCTTTTGCCAAGCCACCGTGCCCAGTCCGCCGCCGAGAAGCAGGAACGGAACCGTCGGCAATCCTGGAAACAGGGCCAGGGCCAACAGGACGCCACTGGCGAGCATGAGCGGTTCGGATTTCCCAAACACCTGGTTTTGGAACTGTACGCCCAGTTTGGTGTCGGAACTGGCGCGCGTAATGACCAGACCACCGGAGATGGAGATCATCAAGGCGGGAATCACCGTGACTAGACCATCTCCAATGGTGAGCACCGTGTAGGTTTCGAGTGCGTGTCCCAGATCCATGTGGTGCTGGAGCACGCCGATCAGAAATCCCGCGATGATATTGACGCCGGTGATGATGATGCTGGCGATGGCGTCGCGTTGGGTGAACCGCGATGCGCCGTCCATGGCGCCGTAGAATTCCGCCTCTGTGCTGAGCTCTTTGCGGCGGCGGCGGGCTTCGCCTTCGTCAATCAGGCCACCGTTCAAGTCGGCGTCGATCGACATTTGTTTGCCGGGCAAAGCGTCTAAGGTGAAGCGCGCTGTCACTTCCGAAATACGCACGGAACCGTGATTGATCACAACGTACTGGATCGCAATCAACACAAGGAAAATCACCGCGCCGATGATGTAATTTCCGCCCACGACGAAGCTTCCGAACGCCTCGATCACGTGTCCCGCGGCGGCCGTGCCGGTGTTTCCGTTTAGCAGGATGAGGCGCGATGAAGAAACGTTCAAAGCCAGCCGGAACAGGGTGAGCAGAAGCAGAACCGTGGGGAACACGCTGAATTCCACCGGGCGCCCGATGTACATGGCCACCATCATCACGATGACCGACATCATCAGGTCCAGCACGATCAGGATATCCAGCAGGAAGCCCGGCAGCGGGGTGATCAGAGCGACCACGATCGCAAGCACTGCGATGGGCACCACGAGTTCGCCAACGTTGGAGAAACGATCCGCTTTCAGCGGATTTGCGGCGGCCGATGGTGCGGTAAGGGCGCGCGCTTGGGCCATAAGATCTCTAGGCGCACACTTCCAGCGACTTGAACTTGGAAATCAAGGTGGTGCGTTTCATCTGCAGCATGCTGGCGGCGCGGGCCTTGTTGCCGCCCGATTTCGCGAGTGCGCGCTCCAGCAGCCTTCGCTCGATGCCAGCGATGAGCTCTTCGAAGTTGAGACCTGTTTCGGGTACATCCAGGTTGGACCAAGGGCCAATTTCGGCGGATTGAACTTCCGCCGGCAAATCGAAGTCGCCCGGGTAGAGGATCGCGCGGGCGCCGCTCAGCGCGACGGCTGATTCGAGCGCGTGCTCGAGCTGGCGCACGTTGCCGGGCCACGAATACTTCGTCAGGGCGTCCAGCGCCTGCGCAGAGAGTCTCTTTCTCCAGGCCGGTTCGTGCTCGCTGATTTTGTCCAGAAAATGTTCCGCCAGTTCGGCTATGTCCGAAGGCCTTTCGCGAAGGGAGGGCATCCGCAGCGCCACCACATTGAGCCGGTAGTACAGATCCTCGCGGAAACGGCGGTTGGCCACGGCTTCGAGCAGGTTCGTGTTGGAGGCTGCGATCACGCGGACGTCGATGGGGATCGGCTCGGAACTGCCGATTCGCTGGATTTCCCGTTCCTGCAGCACGCGCAACAGCTTGGCTTGCAACGGCAGCGGCATCTCTCCGATTTCGTCGAGAAAGATCGTGCTGCGATGGGCTTGCTCGAACAAACCGACGCGCGCGTTGACGGCGCCGGTAAAGGCTCCGCGGGTGTGTCCGAACAGCTCGGCTTCGAGCAAGTGATCCGGGAGAGCGGCGCAGTTCACGGCTACCATGCGGGATCCGGACCGGTTGCTAGCCCTGTGGAGCGCTCGCGCGGCGACCTCTTTGCCGGTTCCAGTCTCGCCGGTGATGAGAACGGTGGAACGGCGGTTACCGACCAGATCAATGATTTCGGAGACTTCCTGCATCGCGCTACTGGAGCCAACCAGCGTTGCCCGCCAGCCGAGGGAAGCCGGAACTGCGGAAGATGCATTTCCGCCGCGGTGCTTCATCGCTTCGAGCAGCAGCTCGCGCAGGTCGGATAGCTTCACCTCGTGCGCGATGTACTGAAATGCACCTTGCCGGGTGAGTTCGATGCTTTTGCTCACGGCTCCGTCCGGTTCGTACACGATAATCGGAGCCTTGGTGCCGGTTTCGAGTATCTTAGCCAGGAGTTCTTCGGCTGCGATGCCCGCGAGGGGCAGACGGACCAGTACCACGTCGACAGGATGCCCCCCAAGGGCCTCGACAGTACCCGGGATGGTATCGGCTAGGAGAAATTGAAGCGGGTCCGATGCGCGGAGTCCCGCCAACGCGTGCGCGCCGGCCGGGTTTTCCTCAATCAGAAGTACCGTCTTCACACTCCACGCTCCGGCACAAATATCAGGTGATCCATCTAGGTTGCCTAACCTGTTTCCTATGTACACAAAGATCGGAGGAATAAACAGAAGACTTGAGACTGAGATCTTTGATTCTTATGGGGGAGCCGCGTTCCCCACAAAAGGGGGTAGCAAAAAAATATTGGAAAACCGCGAGCCGGAGCGCGATACGTAGTACGAAAGAACCGAAACATGACGCCCTTCGGAAACCAAAAGGAGTATCTCGTACAACGGGTGCTGAGCTCGTCGCCCGTCGAACTGGTTGGGATTCTGTACGAAACCGCACTACAGGCCGTGGATGAAGCTCTGGCGGCGCTTCAATCCGGCGACATTGCGGCACGCGGGGAGGCCATCACCAAATCCATCCAGGTGATCGCGGAACTGCGGACCGCCCTGCGGCGGGACGTGAACCCGCAATACTGCGACACGCTGGCCGGGCTGTATGACTACATGCAGCGGCAGTTGCTGCGGGCTCACTCCGACAAATCCGGCGGCTTTCTGCGGGAGGTATCGCGCTTGCTGTGCACGCTGCTGGAGGGCTGGACCGGCGCGATGCGGAATCTCAGCGCTCCCAAGGAGCCGGAGCCGGCCGCGGTACTGGAAGAGGTCGTCGCCGTTGCTAGCGCGGCGAATCCATATGCAGCTGCGGCGAGCCCATCGTCCCGGGTGCGGAGCTGGCAGCTGTAGGATGTTCGTGTTGGTCGACCGTTTTCGTGATCAGTTTGGCGATTCCGAACACGCCGCGGGACGCCATGGCCTGAGAGAGTGACTGTTCGGCAAGGTCCAGGCTGATATCGTTGGTGTCGTCGCCGCCGTCGTCCAGCCAGCCGCCATCCGAGGACGCTCGTGCGGATTTCAGTACCTGGCCGATCATGAGAGCCTCAAACTGTTTGGCGACATCCGCGACTTTGGCGGGAGAGTCGGGGTCCGGCTTGGCATTGAGCTGCGCCAGCGTGTGATGGAATGATTCGTTTTTCAGTTCCGGCGCCGGCTTGGAAAGCGGAGTGATTGCGGTTTGGCGTGGTTCGGCTCCGACGAGCGCCGAGGCTGGAAGATGAATGTTCATGCCGCTTCCTTAAATGACCTCGATCTCGGCTTCCAACGCTCCCGCCGCGTGCAGGCTTTGCAGGATCGCGATGATGTCGCGGGGCGTCGAACCGATCGAAGCGAGCGCGCGCACCAGTTCCTCCACCGTGGCGCCTTCCTTGAGCACCACGTTGCGGGCTTTTTCTTCCTTGACGCCAACCGACACTTGCGGAGTCACCACTGTATTTCCCGAAGCGAGTGCGTTGGGTTGCGATACGTTGTAATCGGTCTGAATCTCGACGTTGAGGTTGCCGTGCATAATCGCGACCGGAGATACACGCACTTCCTTGCCCATCACGATGGTGCCACTGCGTTCGTTCACCACTACGCGGGCCGGGCGGTCTGTTTGTACCGTTAGGCCTTCCAACTCCGCGATGAACTGCGTGGCGTTCGAGGAGTATTTCGCTGGAATCAGGACTCGGACCAAGTCCGAATTGTCGGCGTGCGCGATGGCAGGCGCATCGGGCGAAAAGTGATGATTGACAGCATCGGAAATCCGGGCTGCCGTGGTAAAGTCTGCGTCGTGGAGTTGCAGGCGAATCTCGTGCGAAGGTGTGACGGAGGGCGCGGGCCGTTCGACAATGGCGCCGTTGGGGATGCGGCCTACCGTCGGATGGTTCAAGGTTGCCGTAGTTCCGGCGCCGCCCGCGATGAAGCTGCCCGTGACTACGGGCCCTTGGGCGATTGAATAGACTTGGCCATCGATACCCCGGAGGCTGGTCATCAGCAGTAATCCACCCTGCAGGCTACCCGAATCGCCGATGGCCCCCACAGTCACGTCGATCTGCGCGCCTGGCTGGGCAAATGGAGGGAGCGTCGCAGTGACCATCACCGATGCAACGTTGTGCACCAGGATCAGAGAGGGATTTACGGTGACTCCCATCTGCAGCAGCATGTTGGCCAGGCTCTGCGCGGTGAACAGGGTCAGCTGGCGGTCGCCGGTGCCTTTCAGGCCAACTACCATTCCATAACCGATCAACTGGTTCTCACGTACGCCTTCGAGCGAGACCAGTTCCTTGAGCCGGGCGGCGGGCTCCGACGCGTAAGCGGGAGCGGCCAGCAGAAGTTCCGCCATTAAAACGGCAATCGCAAATCGTTTGATTCGAGTTTTCATTAGAACGGCAATATTCCTAATAGAATCCTGTAAAGAATATTCGGCCGATGGATGGAGTCGCCGATCACTCCCTTCCCGTTGACTTGGATCTCCATCTGAGCAATGCGGTCGGAGGGGATGGTGTTGGCTACGTCCAAGTCCACCGGACGGATGACACCGCGCACCGTGACTACTTGATTTTCCGAGCTCACCTGCACCCGCTTGGTGCCCTCGATCACGAGGTACCCATTCGGCAGCACTTGCGTAACGCGCGCGCTGAGGTTTGCTGTCAGGACGGCTCCGCGGCTGGTGGAACCTGCGCCCTGGAGCGCCGTCTGCGTGTTGGTCTTGGCCAGATTCGCCAAGGGACCGGTAGCCCGGGTGATCCCTCCAGCGGCGGTAATGGCGCTTTGCGCACTGGATTGGCGTGAGGTCTTTACGTCACCGGTCGCAACCGCAGAAAACGTTTCATTCACGACGATGGTCACGATGTCGTCCACCTGGTGAGCCTTCAGGTCCATCCCCAGGTTGGCGAACATGGCGTTGGGGGACCAGAGAGATCCGGGGGGGCGGGCGCTTTGGGACGATTTGTAATCCTTATACGAGTCGCTGATGTATTTGTCGAGCGGCGATGGCTCAGTAGGCTTCTTTTGTTTCTTGTTTGCTCCCGCGCACAGAGCCACAGGCAACAGGAGTAGCGGGCAAAGGAAACGTTTCATTGCACCCTCGCGATGAAGCTTCCACCGGACACCAGCACGAGCGCCTTGTCTTTGCCTTCCACACGCGCGCGGAACACTTGGCCGCTCCGAGGATTCTTCAGATCAATCAAGTCGCCCTGCCGGCCCGAGTTTTCGGCGATGGCGCCGTCCATTTCTAATTGCGCGGCGCCGGAGATGGCGGTCACTGTCACGGCGTCTCCCCGCTTGACCAGGAACGGTTCCATCAGGTCCGAGCGGCGGATCGGCAAGCCGGAGCGAATGGCGCGGCGCGGCAGGCGTCCGATCACCTCTTCCAAGTGTCGTGAGATATCGTTGCGGAGTGGAAAGTCGTCGTAAGTTTCAACGCGCACCTGCTGTGGCGTAACAGGCTGGCCCGGAAGCAGTAGTTCGGTGGCTACGACGCGCGTCGTCGTGGCGGAAACTCGCACCCTGGCCCAGACCTCGAACTTTCGGGAGCCGCCGTAAACCACCTGGCCTCTCCAAGTCACCGGTGTCGCTGGATCAACCAGACTGGACGCGGACAGACCCGACAACGGGAACACCAGTTTTCCGGCCGGGCCCATGGTCTTGTTCAAGGTAAGGACATCTACGCGCGCCCCGGGCGTTTGTAAAGTCTCCCGAATCGCGGCACGAATCGCATCTTCGGTGATGGGTTGCAGCCTCCACTCAAAGCAGGCCCGGGCATTGTTGGGAACCGCCACGCCGTACTTGGCGCCGGCGCGCGAGAGCTCGGGGAATCCGAAAACGCGCTGCATCCCTGGTGGTGGAGCGAGAGCAAGAACTGCGTCGCCGGGCATTTTGGAAAACGCCGGAAGCGCCCGCGCCAGATCTTCGCCGAGAATCTGGTCGGTGTGGATCATCTCACAAGAATTTGAATGCGCCATCATGCCGAGAACCAGAAGCCATACGCTCATTGCTGCAGATTGTTGACCTGTTGGTACATGTCATCGGCGGCCTTCACGACTTTGGAATTGGCCTCATACGCGCGCTGGCTGACGATGAGATTCACGAATTCCTGGACGACGCTGACGTTGGATTGTTCGGTGTACCCTTGCAGCAGCGAGCCCAGGCCGTCCGGCCCGCCGGGTGTGCCGATGATGGGCGCACCGGAAGCGTCGGTCTGCTGATACAGATTGCCGCCGATGCTGTTCAGACCCGAAGGATTGGGAAAGTTTGCCAGTTGTATCTGGCCTGCCTGCTGGCTTGCGCTCTGTTGGGGCAACGTGTAGCTGACCGTTCCGTCGGAAGCGATAGTAACGGTCACCGCGTTGCTCGGAATTGTTACCGGCGGATCGAGCAAATCGCCCGAAGCGGTGACGAGCTGGCCGGTGGCGTTCAAATGGAAGTCACCCGCCCGCGTGTAAGCCAGATCACCGGTGGGGCGCTGAATCTGAAAGAACCCATTGCCCTGGATGACGATATCCAAAGGATTATCCGTCTGGCTAAAGTCGCCCTGCGTGAAGATGATCTCGTTGGAGACCGCCCGTGTTCCGAGGCCCAACTGGAGGCCGGTCGGCACGAGTGTCTGCTGCGTGGCCGCCGCGCCGGGCTGAATCATGTTCTGATACAGCAGGTCCTGAAACTGCGCGCGCCGCGCCTTGAAGCCCGTGGTGTTCGCGTTGGCGATGTTGTTGGCGATGTTCTCCACGTTCAACTGCTGTGCGTTCATGCCGCTGGCGGCGCTAAATAAAGCTCGAATCATTCCTTAATCTCCTTGGCGGTCAGACCTTCGCCACCTCTTCAATGGCCTTGCGGTCCATATCGTCGGCGAGCGTCACCGACTTGCGCATCATTTCGAACTGGCGCAGCACGCCTACCAGACGCACCGCTCCATGAGCCGCATTGGCGTTTGACGCCTCCACCTTGCCTTGATGAACCTGGGCGTCTGTGGCGTCCACAGGCGCCTGCGTCGTGGGATTCCGGAAGTAGCTGCTGCCTTGTTTCACCAGAATGGACATATCGTTAAAGCTCGCCAGTTGCAGCTTGCCCAGATCCTGGCCGCTTTGCCGGACTGTGCCGTCGGTGGCTACTTCGATGCGATGGTTCGCGTCGGCCTGAAAGGTTTGTCCGTTCTGCGCGAGCAGCGCGTATCCATCCGAGTTCACCAGCGTGCCGTCCGGAGAAACATGGAAACTGCCGTCGCGCGTATACAATGGTCCGGACGCGCCCTGTACGACGAAGAAGCCTTTACCGGAGAGAGCAAGATCCGAGGGATTGTCGGTCGGTTCCAGCAGGCCTTGCGAGAAATCCGTCCACTGGCGCTGGATCATCGGCAGGGCCGCGGGATCATTCGTCGGATCTTCGGCCGCGGCTTCCGATGTGAACACCGTGTAGAACTCGCTGTCCCCCTTGTATCCGCTGGTGGAGGCGTTGGCCATATTATTTGCGACCAGGTCCAGCGATTGCATGCGGGCTTGCATGCCGCTGGCGGCCAAGATACTCATCTGATCCATAGAGCGCTGAGCTCCATTGCAAATGCGAGGCCAAAACCCGGCCGCTAAAAAAACTTTCAACTTAGCGCTCGTTTTGCGATAAGAAGATCGCCCTTGCTGCGAACGATCGTCGAGACTAAGTCGACGACCGCCGAGTTTCCGACGCTCGCCTGATCTAAGCCGCTGAAAACCGGCGCCACGTTTTTTGGTCTCGAACCTGCATTAGTTCGGCACCGTGAATCTGTCTGCGCCGGCGTCCGTGAATCCGACTGTGCCGGTGGTTTCTCATTTGGCCGCTTCGCCGAGCGCGGGCAACTCCCCGATCGAGACACTCTTTCAATCGTTATATGGGAGCCTCGCGGGATTTGAGAGCGGAGCCGGGCAGGGAAGCTCCGAACAGCAGAGCACTCCGAAGAATGCGCCAGCGAAGAAGGACCCTGGAGCCGATGCCTCCCCCAAGTTGCTACTGAGTTCGACCGCGCCTACGGGGGGCCGGACCGCGGCCATGTTGCTGATGCCGGCTGTCCCACAAGTAATTCAGGCCAACGCCGCCGAACCAGAGTCTCCAACGCCGCAAGCTACCGACCCGCAGAAGGATCTTGGCGTGACTGCCGGGACCTTGGAACCGGGCGCTGAACCGGTAACCGTTCGACCAGCGGCGAACCCGATCGACGGGCAGATTATCGCGTCGGCCGGCAACACGCCGATGCTCCGTCAGACCGCGCCGCCGCTCACCACGACACCTTTTACGACACCCCCACCGGATAAGTCGCCGCTACCTACAGGCACGCCGGCGATGCCCCCCACTCAGTCGCCGGTGAGGACGGCGCTGTCCGCGACGCTCTCCGTCGTTTCCGCGCAACCAAGTTTGCCGACGCATGAGCAAGCGTTCAGAAGGCTGGCTTCCACGACAACTCCGTTGACGAATGTCCCGATTGACAAGGCCCATCCGGGCAAAGCGAGCAGCCTCCCTGTTCCAGTGAAGGTGGCGCTTGAAACCGCGCCGACCGAAACCGCGCTGACCGATCCCGTGCCGGCGCCAGTGGAAGCGCAGCTGCCCAACGTCGCAGTGATCAGCTCGAAGGCCGCAGCAACTCCGGACCAGGACCCAGCCCAACCGCGCCTTGCCGCGACCGCGGTCCCAGACCAAGAAGACGCGGCAACGCCGTCGCCCGCTACTCGCTTCACGGCACCTCCATCCACACTGGCTCAATCCCAGGAAGTGCGCTCGAACAGGGTCCCGCCGGTCGTGACGCAAAAACCTGAGCTTCCGGCACCGTCGCGAGCCACTACGACGCCCACCGCTCAACCCGTCACAACAGTGGTACCGGCACATCCGCAGAAAGACTTCATCGCGTCCCAGGCAGCTCCGGAGGCAGCCGTCGAGCCTGATCCTCAAACGAATTCAACCACTCCTGAGCCAACGCCCGCTGCGAATTCAAGACCAGCGGCGCTCTCCGGGCCTTCCAAGCCTTCTCGACACGCGGTTGCCGCCAGAGTTCAATCGGCCCCGATCGCTCCGGTCAGTTCCCAGGAAACCGTAACGCCTCCGGCCCAGTCGAACGACGCTCCCGCGCAGTCCCCCGCGCTTGCCGGCCAACCTGTCGCTACCAGCGGCCAGAAGCCAGCGGATCAAGCAAAGCAACTCCGCGATGTCTCCTCTACCCGCACGAACCTGATTCCTCTGCAATCAGCTTCCGCCGCAGTTCTGGCGCCCGATGTGCCTGTTCCGAGCGCAACGCCCGCTCCGGGACACAATGACACTCAAAAGGCCGGCCAGTCAGCGCCTCAGCTTCCGGCACAGGCGGGCAACGCGACGCTGGTTGGCACGACTCCCGCGGTTCCCTCAGCGCCAAGAACTGAGAATCTGGCATTCACGCTGCAGATGACACGCACGGACGCCCTGCCCGCGCGCGCGCCAGTTCTTCAACCTAAGCCCGTAGCAGTTGAGCCGGCGCCGGCCCGCCGGACAGACTCCAACGTCGTTCCGCGCGAACCGCAGTCCAGCACCGCGCCCGAAGCATTCCCGGACAACCGCGCGTCCGCCTATGCCGAAGTGCTGCGCAAGAACTCCGCCCCTGAGGCCGGACTCCATTGGGCCGATGCCACTTCGATGCAGCATTCCGACGTCCGCGCCGCCTCTGCTCCAGGTGAGTCAGCCGAACCCTCCCCCGCCGGACCAGCGTCGCCCGCGGCAGATATCCAGCTGCCGCTCGAAGCGTCGCACAAGACGCCTGTTAACCAGGGGATTCTGCTGCAGGTTGGTGGAAACAACCAGGCCACAGCGTCCATCCGGGTTGCCGATCGCGCCGGTACAGTCAACATTTCCGTGCACGCTACCGATCCGGACCTTCGGAATTCCCTGCGGTCCAATCTCGGTGATCTGTCTTCCCAACTGAATACGCAAGGGTGGAGGACGGAAGTCAGCCGGCCCGTGCCGGCGGCTACGCATGCCGAGAACGCCCGGGATTCCCGCTCGGAAGGTGAACGATCCTCTAGCCAGCAACAACAAACCACCGGCGGCGGGCGCCAGCAAAGCCAGCAACGCCGCGCCAACTCCGGACGCTGGCAGGATGAATTCGAAGAAGTTTCCAGTCAGCCAGCCAGTACAGGAGGTAAGACCTAATGCAAATCTTCGGCCCAGCCGCCGCCACAACCAACCCATCGCCGGTGACCGGCACTAACGGGACGACCGGTTCGAGCAGCAGCACAGCCGCCTCTCAGAGCAGCGCCACCGATCCGTTGACGCAAGAGAGCACTTTTTTGCAGCTTCTCGTAGCGCAGATCAAGAATCAGGACCCTCTTAACCCCACCGATAGCATTCAGTTCGTGGGGCAGCTGGTGCAGTACAGCCAACTGGAGCAATTGTTGACCATCAGCAAGAACACGCAGCAACTCGCCACGGACGCGGGCGCGGCCGCTGCCACCGGAGCCACGAACTCCGGAAACACAAATTCCGGAAACACGAACTCCGGTTCGACAACGGCGGTCTCCGGCAGCGGAACTAAATCTACTCAGTAAAAGGAGCACTCAAATGTCAGGATCGTTTTCAATCGCACTTAGCGGACTTACCGCCGATTCGGCCGCGCTAGACATCGTCGGCAACAATCTGGCGAACTTAAACACTACTGGATTCAAAGACAGCACGGTGTCGTTCTACGACCTGTTGCAGCAATCGGTGGGCGGCGGCGCCATCCAAATCGGCGGCGGCGTTTCTGCGCCCCAGAGCGAACGCAACTTCAGCCAGGGATCGATTCAGTTGACCGGCGGCGCCTACGACGCGGCCATCCAGGGCAACGGTTTCTTCATCCTGCATGATTCCAACAACTCGACGCTCTACTCGCGCGCCGGGAACTTCCAGATCGACGCCAACGGGAACCTCGTCACAGCCACCGGCCAATTCGTGCAAGGCTGGACCGCGCAGAACGGCATATTGAACACCAACGGCGCGATCGGGAACATCACTATCCCGCAGAACGCACTGCAGACTCCTGTCGCCACCGCCAACATGACCATGAACCTGAACCTGGCGGCGAATGGAGTGGTGGGCGCGCCAAGCGGAAGTTTCTCGGCCCCGATCCAGGTTGTCGACTCCTTGGGCGAGACCCACACGCTAACCGCCAACTTCACCTTGACCGGTCCGGGGGCCTGGAACTATGAAATAGACATCGACGGCGGCGATATTTCCGGCGGAACCGCCGGCACGCCCTCGGCGGTGGCCACCGGGACGCTCAGCTTTGACAGCAACGGGAACCTCATCGATCCGCCCGCACCGGGCCAAGAGCCGGTTTCCATCACCGGTTTGGCCGACGGTGCTTCGGACATGAACATCAACTGGAACCTTTACAGTTCCACCGGGACTCCCACGGTCACTCAGTACGCGCAACCGTCCGCCGTGTCGGCCACTACCCAAGACGGAATTCAACCGGCGGAGATCACGCAGCTGTCTTTGTCCAACGGCGGCGAACTCATCGCGCACTACTCCGACGGCGCCCAGCAGACGGTCGGCCAAATCGCGCTGGCGGCCATTTCCAACCCCTCCTCACTCGTTGCGGTTGGACAGAACAACTATGAAATCGGCGCGGATACCGCTACTCCGGCCGTCGGCACTCCGAATACCGGAAGCCGCGGCACGATCGAGGCCGGCGCCTTGGAATCCTCCACGGTCGACATCGCGACAGAGTTTACCAGCTTGATCGTGTACCAACGATCCTACGAGGCGAACTCCAAAGTGATTTCTACGCTGGACCAGCTTACGCAAGACGTCCTCAACATTAAGCAATAACGATGAGTCCTTCCGACGTCTTACAGCGTTTCGGTGCGCTCCCGTTCGGCCTGGAGCTCGAACTAGGGACGCTCGCCATGACGATCGGGGAAATCTTCGAGCTACGGGAGGGAGCGGTGCTCAGGACCGGTCACGCCGCCGGCACGCCGTTCCCCCTGTTTGCCGGAGGCGTCCCACTGGCCGAAGCCGAGGTGGTCGTCGTCAACGAGCGCGTGTCCATACGCGTGCAAAACATTCTGCAAAACAGCCCATCCTCCGGTGGTGAACATGGAACTGTTTGAACAGGTCGCGATGGTGTTGGTTGTCTTCGCGCTCCTCGGCGGGCTGCTCTGGTTCGCCAAACGGCGCGGCATTGCAAACATGCCCCTGGGGCGGCGCCGTGCCGGCGACACACGCCTGCTCGAAGTTCTGGACCGCGTCCCGTTGACCGCGCAGCATTCGCTTCACCTGGTGCGAGTTTCCGGGCGCGTCGTACTCATCGCGACCGCACCTTCGGCCTGTTCTGTTCTAGACACCCAAATTTCGAAAGACTCACTCGCCAGTCTCTCCCAGGACCTGGCTCGAGCGAATTCATGATCCGATCCACCGCCATCTTGCTCGCATTGTTCCTGGCTGGAGCCGCGTTCGCGGCGCCCGTGGCCAATCCCGTTGTCCCTGTTTTTGGCTCCGGCAGCGGCAAGGCCGGGCTGACCCTCAGCACTCCGACTGAGATTGTCATCCTCTTGACGTTGATGACTCTGCTCCCGGCAATGATCATGTCGGTGAGCCCGTTCTTACGAATCATCATCGTGCTCCATTTCCTGCGGCAGGCTTTAGGAACTCAGTCCGCACCCTCGAACCAAGTACTGGTGGGTTTGGCGCTGTTCCTCTCGTTCCTCATCATGCAGCCGGTAGTCATCGACGCCTATCACCAGGGCTGGGAACCGGTTGAGAACGGCCAAATGACCTGGCAGCAAGGTCTCGATCAGGGCGCCAAACCGCTCAGAACCTTTCTGTTGAAGTTCGCGCGCGAGAAGGATATCCAGACCTGCGTGCAGATGACTAAATCGCCCGCTCCCCGGAATGCGGCCGATCTCAGCCTGAGCGTTTTGATTCCGGCGTACATCCTCTCCGAGCTGAAAGCCGGATTCCAGATTGGTGCCGTTCTGTTCCTGCCCTTCATGATCATCGACCTGGCCGTCGCCTCGGTGACTCTTTCCATCGGCATGGTGCAGTTGCCGCCGGTGATGATCTCCGCGCCGTTCAAGATTCTTCTCTTCGTCCTGGTGGATGGATGGAACCTGGTGGTCGGATCGCTGCTCAAGACCTTTTACTGAGAATCTATGACCCCTGAAACCGCTGTTCACATCATTGGCCAGGCTTTTTGGACCACGGTCCTGGTGATCGCGCCGCTGCTGCTAATCGGCTTCGCGGTAGGAATCGTCGTTAACATTATTCAGATCGCCACTTCCCTGCAGGATGCGGCTTTCAGCACCATTCCCCGCCTGGCTGCTTTTCTGTTTGGCTTCTTGCTCTTGATGCCCTGGATGTTGAAACAGCTGTCCGCATACTCAATCAGCATCTTTGGGGATTTGTCCCGTTATGCACGGTAACTTGGCCATCCCCGCGTCCCTCCTGTATGGCTTCCTGCTGGTGCTGGCTCGTATCGCGGGAATTTTCTCGTTTCTCCCGCTGCCGGGCATGAACGCTGGACCGAACGCTGCGAAAATCACCCTGTCGATGGCCTTGACGTTAGCGTTGTACTCGCGTTGGCCGGTCATCAACACGGCGCCAGTCAGCATGGTGCAGGTCACAGGATGGCTGCTTTCGGAGGCGGGCATCGGCTTAGCCACCGGGTTGGCGGTCGCGCTCCTTTTGGAAGGCATCATCTTCGCCGCGCAGGCCATCAGTACGCAGGCTGGATTCTCCTATGCATCGACCGTGGACCCTTCCACCAATGCCGATTCCACCGTTCTGATCATGCTGGCGCAGACCACAGCGGCCGTGCTCTTCTTCGTCCTCGGTTTACACCGGCAGCTTCTGCTGATTCTGGCGCGCAGCCTGGACACGCACCCTCTCGGCGTCTTCACGGCGTCGCGCGCCAGCGTGGAAGGCTTGGTCCATCTGGGCTCCAGCGTTTTTTCCACCGGTTTCCGGCTCGCCCTGCCCCTCATGACGTTGCTGTTCCTGATTGACCTGTCGGTGGGACTGCTGGGCCATCTGAACGCGCAGTTGCAGCTCATCGCCCTGGTCTTTCCCGCCAAAATGCTGGTCTCTTTGGCGGCGTTGAGCTTCTTGTGCCTGCTGATTCCCAGGCTTTTCGAGCAATCTGCCAACGTGGCGTTTACGGCGATCGGGAGGCTGCTGGGTTTGTAGCGTCTTAGGATCTACGGATGACGAACTCGGGCGAAAAGACGGAAAAACCTACACCGCGGCGGCTGCAAAAAGCCCGCCGGGAAGGCCAATTCGCTGCCTCCAAGGATTTCGTCAGCGGCTTGCAGTTCACGCTATTCGTCATTCTCGTCGCTGAAAGCGGCCGCAGCCTGCTGGGGAATCTGAAAGAGGTTAGCCGGGTGGCGTTCACCCAGGCATTCCGCGCCGATCTCAGCACCGGCTCGCTGGTGCAGCTCTTGCACGAGAGCCTTTCCCGCACACTCACGCCGCTGGCCGCATCCGGCGGCATTCTGGCCGTCAGCGCGGTGGCCTTTCAACTTACGTCCACGGGTTTCTCGTTCAGCCTGAATAAGATGGTTCCGAAGCCGTCCAACTTCGATCCACTGGCCAAGTTGAAATCAGTTCCGCAAAAAGGATTCGTGTCGGCGATTCAGGCCATCGCGCTGCTCGCTGTTTTCGGTGTCACCTTGTACTGGCTGGTGGTGAACAACGCGCAGACACTGCTCCAGGTCCCGCTCAGCAGTCTTCCGGCTGGCCTCGAAGTCATGCGGTCGCTCGCGATGAATCTTCTGTGGAAGGCGGCCGCTCTGTTCATTTTGTTTGGAGTGGTGGACTTCTTCCGCCAAAAGCGCCGCTTCACCAAGCAAATGCGCATGAGCAAGCAGGACATTCGCGACGAGATGAAGGAGACGGACGGTAACCCGCACACCAAGACCCGCATTCGCCGGCTGCAGCGCGACCTGCGCCGCAAGCGAATGATGGACGAGGTAAAGACCGCCACCGCCGTAATCGTCAATCCGACCCACTATGCGGTGGCCATCCGTTATCACCACGAAACCATGGCCGCGCCACTAGTGGTGGCCAAAGGAAAGAATTACCTGGCCCTTCGCATTCGTGCGCGGGCGCTGGAGCACCAGGTGCCGCTAATCGAGAATCCGCCTTTGGCGCAGGCTCTCTACAAGTCCGTCGAAGTCGGGCAAACCATTCCGCCGCATCTGTATCGGGCCGTGGCGGAGATCCTGGCCTACATCTATCGTTTGATGGGAGCAAAAGCAGTCTCTTGACCTTAAGGAGGTAACTACCATGATTCACTTCCACAACTTGTCGTTAACGGAAACGAACCCGGCCACCGCCGGTTCGAACAACTCTTCCAACAGTCCGTCCAATCTCGCCAGCTTCGAGACCGCGCTATCGGACGCCATTTCCACGACGTTCAAACAATTTGGAATTGACCCGAGCAGTGTGAATATTTCCATCACGCCGGAGTCGTCTGGTTCGAACCCGGCGCCGGCTACATCGACCGCCCCGCCCAGCAACTCGCCTGCGACGGACTCTTCGCCGGCGCCGTACGATCCGTTCCTGCAGGCCGCTTCTAATAAGTCGATTCCCGGCGCGACCACAACTACCGCACCGGCTTCGAGCAGCGCTCCCGCTACTAGCGCAGCAACTTCGAACGCCGCGCCGGTGAGCGGCACTCCTGCCAATGCCACCGCTGCGAGTAACAATGCCGACCCCACCCAAGCGTTCGACGATGCCTACTGGGCTCAGCAACCGTCAGCCGTGCAGGCATTGCGGAACATGCAGCCGGAGCAGAGGGCGGCGGCGGCCCACAGTCTCGCCGCCGAAGGCTACACCATCGACGTACCCATCATGGTGTGGGGTTGGGATCCCTCGATTACCACTGACTTGCGGCAGAGCTTTGGATACACCTGGGTTCCCTCCGCTTTGCAGAATCCGGTGGAGACCATGCCGGGAAACGCTGCTCTCCCGGGAATGACCGCCTACAATCCAAACCAGCCGCCCGCGGGATCTATCCCGGTCTAAGACAGGGGCGCCATGAACTGGAAACTCATCCTGCTCGCCGGAAGTGTGTCCGCGTTCGCGCAGGGGCCGGCCGATTTCGAGAAGTCGGTTCGAGCGGCTATGTCGCCCGGCCTGGCCCAACAGCGCGCCGCAGTGCACCAACAAGCTGGATTGGTGACGAAGCAGCGTGGCGCCTCATTCGAACCTGGCTTTTTCACGTTACCTTCCCCCCCGGTCACAATTACAGGCGCCGCCTGTGATCCACTACCGGACGAGGAACTCGATCCGCTCATCCAGTCTGCCGCCGGAAAACAGGAAGTGGACCCCGATCTGGTTCGCGCTGTGATTGAGAAAGAGTCCGCTGCCCGCCCCTGCGCTGTTTCGACCGCCGGAGCCGCGGGCCTCATGCAACTGATGCCGGACACCGCGGAGCAGTTTGACGTTCACGATCCGTTCAACCCGCGAGAGAACGTAGAGGCCGGAACCAAACTGCTCAAGTTTCTCTTGAACCGGTACGGCAACGATCCTGCTCTGGCTCTAGGCGCCTACAATGCCGGGCCCGCCCGCGTCGATCAGCAGGCGGGCGTTCCCGCCATCCCCGAAACACTCGAGTATGTCGCCGACATCCTTTCAAAACTGAACCTGCCGCCCGCTAAGACAGCGTCCGCCAAGCACCAGAACTAATCCGCTTGCCAGTACCCGGCTTGGTCAAGTTCTAGCAATTGCTGGACAATTTGAGACAGCTTCCCGTTTTTTTGTTCTATCAGGTCAGGCCTCATTTCGATAAGAGATCGGATGACTGCTTCTTCCACACGTGCATGGACCACGCGAGAAGAATCGTTGCGCCGTCTCGACCGGCTTCCCATGCCGGGCTTGATGGCTTCGCAGCTGTTGGGCCGCCTCGCAAGACGGAACTGCGATTTGGCGGACCTGGCTTCGTTCATCGAAAAGGACGCTCTTCTGTCCGTACAGGTCCTGGAACTGGCTAATTCCGCCCTGTTCGGCCGTTTGAGAACCATCCGTTCGGTCCGGCACGCCGTGGCGATGATTGGCGTCAATACGGTGCGAAAGTTCGCGCTCGCGCGCTCCTTCGCGAATCTCTTTATGCGCTACCGCACTTCGCCGTGCTTCTCCATGACGCGATTTAACGTCCACTCGGTTGCGACGGCGACGCTGGCTGAAATCCTGGCGGGCGAACTGCCGGTGGATCACGGCTCGGATGCGTTCATGGCCGGCCTCCTGCACGATGCCGGGAAGTTGATTCTGGCAGCTGGGATGCCCGACAAGTATGAATCCGTCCTCTCTATGGCGGCTGTCTCGCACGACCCGTTGCTCGAGTGCGAACGCTCGGTGTTGGGAGTCGACCATGCTGAACTGTCCCGCCTGGCGATCGCCCGCTGGCAACTTCCCGAAGCGGTTCGCCTGGCGGCCGGCTACCACCATGCACCGGAGACGGCCTCCAAGTTCGAGCGGCCGGCGGAGGGCCGAATCGGCTTGAGTGTAGTGGTCCAGCAGGCCGATATCTTGGTGAATTACTTGGGGATGTCGGTTCTTCCGGTCCCTGCGGCTTCGAATCCTGAGCCGCCACGCCTGGAGTTTCCAGGCCATTCGCCGTCTCTGGAGCGCGTATTGACGCGCTTCCAGTCGGAGTGTGCCGGGCTAACCGAGCTTTTTCACTGACTTCGGGCGGTTCCGGTATACGCTGCCTAGCCCAACTACCAGCCGTGTCGCCCAAGAAAATACCGATCTGACGGTATGTTCATAGGGGCCGTATCCGACTAGACTGGGATCAACGTCAATCCCCGTTAGAGGTGCGGGCGCTCCTCCCTGGGCCAAAAGACGAGGGGCGCCCGCCCAATCCAAGTAACCTCCGGCAGCGTTCCCAAAAAAGCCCGGTTCCATGCCGATAAGCATTTCTGGGACCATGGGTACCGAACCGAGCAAACTCGAAGCCTGCGCGCAAGAGATTTCCAGGCTGGTGGAGACGTTCTCCGGCCAGGAGCAGGCAAATAAACAGTCGCTTCAGCAACTGGCGGGGAACTCCGGCATATTCTGCGCGGCCGGGATTCGTGTCCTGGCGGCAGGACCAGTCTCGAGCGGGCTCCGTTACCTGGTGCAGTTGCTCACAAAGAACCGGGTACTCACAGTTGGCTTACTGGACCCGAAAACCTGCACGACGACGGAAGCCGTGGCGGCGTGCCGCGTTGCGGTTGAATCGGGAACGCAGCTGATTTCCGCGCTGGAGATAGCTCTCACACAAGCACTCCAGGCGTCCTCCAGCTCTCAGAATTCAGCACGGATTCTGCGAATTCTCGACCTGCTGGCCGCCAGCGGAGCGCAAAGCTCCTGGAACTCCTTTCAGCTGGAATTGATGGCGTACCCTGACAAAATGGTGCGCTCGAAAGCCGCCTTGCTGATTGGAAGAAACGTCAGGAATCTAGCCTGGATTGGCCGGCGGCTGGTGGATCGCGATCCTCGCGTGCAGGCCAGCGCCGTCGAGGCTTTGTGGGGAAACCGGGATCCCGAGGCGCAAGCTCTTCTGGCAGCCGCGATGAAGTCCAAGAACAACCGCGTGGCGGCCAATGCGGCGCTGGGCCTGTACCGCATCTCTGATAGCCGCGCCGTTCCGGCACTGTTGGAAATGATGTGCCATCCGGATCCGGTCTTCCGGCTGTCGGCCTTGTGGGCAATTGGACAGACCGAGGATTCGCGCTTTCTTCCCGCCCTCCAGTCGCAGTTCCAGGCGTCGGAGGGAAAGACGCGGCTGGCCATCGCCGGGGCCATGTCCCGCATCCGCCGGCGCGAGCGCCATGCCGCGACCAGAGGACCTCTTCAATTCCATGGCTTGCGCGCCGTGCTGGAGCCCGAGGGCCGCCGCCGGCTGACATTTGCTCTTTCTGGCGACGGGGACTTGGGCGGCCTGACGCGTGCCGAGTTCGCCCTCTGGGAGGGCCAGCAAATTGTCGACAACTACGAAGTCCAGTCCGTTTCCAACCCCGCGGTCATCATCGCCGGATTCGTGACGCCGCAATTTTCCTCCGATGGCGAGCCCTGCGCGCCAGCGTTGCTGAATGGCCTGAACCGTTGCCTGGCACTGAAGCGTCCCGGCGACCTGTGGAGGATTGATCGCTATCCGGCCGAATCCTCTGCTGCTGAACCGGAAGGTAGCGGAATGTCCGTTCTGCCCTACGATGACGCCGTGGTGACCGCGGAGGTGAAAATGCGGCACGGTTGCCTGGCCGATCCCGGCCTGATCGCGAAGCTGATCCCGATTGCGACCCCTGCGGACCGTCTCGCGCCCGGTCTGGTTGCGGCTGTCGAACGCCAATGCCAGGCCCTGACCAAACATTCGGGCAAGCGGCACCTGTTTGTGTTCCTGCATGACATGGACCATGAATTGACACGCGAGCCGGTAATCGCGCGGTTGAAGTCGCTCGCTCGGGACAGCAGCATCGTCTTTCATGCCATTTGTCATGATGCTGCGGCTCCGTGGGGCGCGTTTCAGGAGTTCTTCTTGTCGAACCCTGAGGGATCTTTCGAAGAGGCCGCTCCGAGTGCCCTGGAGGAGAAATTGGCCGAATCGTATGCCCAGCTATTGAACCGTTACGAGGTTAGCTATTCGCTTCCGCCGGCCGCGGAACCAGGTTCGGTGCTGATCAAAGTCTCCAGCCAGCAGGGCGCCGGTCAAGCGGAGTTTGCCCTTGCAGCTCCGGCGCCTCCAATAGTGATCCCAGCGCCTTCGCCGGCAATCGAGGAAGCACTGGAAGCCGAACCCGCGGCGATATCTAGCTAGTGAGCTCCGGTCCCTCTGAGCGCCGTCTTGGAAGGAGAAACTCCTGGCTGTTCATTGGGCGTTTGCCGTGCGCCGGTTTCTTGCGCGTGTAGTCACCGCCGGACTGCATGCGGCGCGCCTTCACCGTGTCGCTCAAATAGACCGCCAGGATGCTGTCGCGCACCCGCGCGACCAGTTTGCTGTCGGCCAGCGGATACAGCACTTCCACGCGATGGTCCAGGTTTCGCGGCATCAGGTCGGCGCTCCCTACATAAACTTCTTCGTCGCCTCCGTTGCGGAAATAATAGACCCGGCTGTGTTCCAGGAACCGTCCGACGATGCTGGTTACCTCGATGTGGTCGCTCACTTCCGCAAGCCCGGGCCGCAGGCAACAAATACCCCGGACCAGAAGTTGAATGCGGACGCCCGCGTGCGAGGCCCGGTACAGCAGCCGGATCATGTCCGGGTCCACCAGGGCATTGGTCTTGAAGATCAGATGGCCCCCTCGCCCATGCCGCTGGTGCTCGATCTCGCGTTCGATCATGGCCTCCAGGCGAGCACGCATATTCACCGGCGCCACGAGCAGGCGTTTGTAGTCCGCCTTGGCCGAGTAGCCGGTCAGGTAATTGAACAGATGGGTGACGTCGTCGGCTACCTCTTCGCTCGCGGTAAACATACCCAGATCGGTGTAAAGGTGCGCGGTCACCGCGTTGTAGTTTCCCGTGGAAAGGTGGACGTAACGAGCAATACGGTCGCCTTCTCGCCGCACCACCATCGCTACTTTAGAGTGGATCTTTAAGCCAATCAGCCCGTAGACCACGTGGACGCCCTCGCGTTCCAACGCCCTCGCCCACTCAATGTTGCTTTCCTCGTCAAAGCGCGCCTTCAGTTCCACCAGCACGGCTACCTGCTTTTCCTCTTCGATCGCCTCCAGCAGCGCCTGGACAATGGGCGAATTGCGGCCGACGCGATAGAGGCAACACTTGATGGCGAGCACGTTGGGATCGTGAGCCGCCCTTTTCAGGAAATCGATGACCGGTTGAAACGACTCAAACGGATGGTGCAAGAGAATGTCCTGCTGGCTGATCAGCGCGAACATATCTTCCTCGGCGCCCGCCAGGGCAAGCGCGGGCGGCACGGCTGGAACGAACGGTGTGTCCTTCAGGTCGGGACGGTCCAGATTGTAGAGGTGCATGAGCCGGCTCAGCGAGATCGGTCCTTTCAGGCGATAGATTTCGCTCGCCTCCACCTCCAGGTTGGTCATCAGTATTTCCAGGATGTGCGGCGGCATCTCTTCGCTTACCATCAGCCGCACGACGCTCCCAAAACGGCGCTGCCGCACTCCTTCCTCGATGCTCTCCAGAAGGTCCTCGGCTTCGAGTTCCTTGATCGCGATGTCGGCGTCCCGGGTCACATGAAACGGATGCGCTTCCACCACCTGCATGCCGGGGAACAACGAAGCCAGGTGTGCCGCGATCACCTGTTCCAGCCACACCAGCTCAATAGGGTTCTGCGAACGCTTGCGTTTCTGCTTCGTTTTCGCCAGACGATTCACTGGCACCAGCGGCGGCAGCGAGTCGGGAACCTTGATGCGGGCAAAATGCTCGTTGCCAGCGCCGTCTCGGATCAGCACGGCCAGATTCAGGCTCAGGTTGGAGATGTGGGGGAAGGGCCGGCCCGGGTCAAATGCCAAGGGCGTCAGAACGGGAAACGCGGCCTCGGAGAAATACTCCGCGGCGACGCGTAGCTGTGTCTCGTTGAGATCGCCGTACTCCAGTATTCGGATCCCCGCCTCATTCAGCCCCGTGTGCAGCTTGGCGAGACACTTGTAAACATCCGCCAAAAGCTTCTTCACATCACGCCGGATGGCCACTAACTGAGCGCGTGGCGGCAGGCCGTCGGGACCGGCCTCTACGATGCCGGCATCCAGCTGGCTGACCAGGCCGGCCACCCGCACCATAAAGAACTCGTTCAGGTTAGAGCCGACGATTGCGAGAAACTTCACCCGCTCGAGCAGCGGATTCGCCGGGTCCTCGGCTTCCTCGAGGACCCGGCGCTGGAATGCCAGAAGGCTCAGCTCGCGATTGAGATAGAGGCCGGGATCGCCCAAATCCACGGCCGTGGACGAATCCACTCGCGCCGCCGGCCGCTTGCGCTGCGCACGACCCGCTTTGTGGTCTCCGGCAGAACCGTCGGCTTTCTTCGGCGGCATCGGTCTGTTACTTGGTGATCAAGCCGCAGGCAATACGGGCACCGGCATTGCCTGCCGGATCACTCTTCTGATCGTCCGCTTTCTCATGGATCACCAGCGCTGTCCCACCGTTGGCAAACACCGAATGCGCATCGTCATCCATATTGACGCTGGTGTTCACGATCGAGAACTTTGCGGTGCCGTTGGCCTTGACTGTGAAATTCGGCATGTCGCCGGCATGGTGACCCTCCGGATTCTGGAGGCCGTGCTTCTTCATGTCCGGGTTGAAGTGGCCGCCCGCCGACGTAAACGGCGGTTCACACTTGCCCACCGAATGGATGTGCAACGCGTGCTCGCCCGGAGGTAGATTCTTGAAATCAGCTTTGATCTTCACCCCGCCTTTCGTCGCGCTGAGCGTGGCCATCCCGACGCTCTCGCCCTTGGCATCCTTCATCTCCACAGTGACGGACTTGCTGGCCCCGTACAGACTGACGGCCAACAGGCTCACCCCAACAACTACTAATTGTCTGAACATCTTGTTCGTCTCCTCCCCCAAGAATCTTCTCGCGACTGGGGTGTGTCCGTCAAAGCCCTCCTGTTGCCGGTTCGGCCCACTTCCCGCAGGCGGCGCGATGTGGCATGCTAACGGTATACTCACAACTTAGTTGTCTCACACGGGTTGTTTCACTCTTATGAAATCTGGGCACTTTTTGCTTGGCCTGATACTTTGTGCGCACGGAGTTCGGGCGCAGCAGTATGTTATCAATACGATTGCTGGAAACGGCACGGCCGGATTTTCGGGCGACGGCGGAGCTCCTACGAGCGCGCAGCTCAGTTCACCCACTGGGATGTTCCTGGACTCTTCCGGCAACCTCTACTTCTGTGACTCAGCCAACCAGCGCGTCCGGGAGATCTCCAAGGGAACCATCACGACGATCGCTGGCAACGGGACCTCCGGCTACAGCGGGGACGGGGGGTCTCCAACCAGCGCGGAGTTGTTTAATCCCACCGGCATTGCCGTGGATTCGTCCGGCAATGTTTACATCGCCGAGCCTTCCAATCACGTCATCCGCGAAGTCTCCGGCAGCAAGATCTCCACTTTCGCCGGAATCAACACGGGCGGGTATTCCGGAGACGGCAACAAGGCGACCGTTGCCCAACTGGACTTTCCGACCGCAGTTGCTTTGGATTCGGCTGGAAACGTCTGGATTGCCGATTCGGGAAACGACGCCATCCGCAAGGTTTCGGGAGGAATCATCACCACGGTTCTGGGAGGTGACGCCACGGGCGACCAGTTCCACAATCCGACCGACCTGGCCTTCGATGCGCAGGGCAATCTCTATATCGCCGACGAGCAGGGCCGGCGCATCCTAAAATACGCGGCTACCGGTGGGCCGGTGACAGTGATCGCCGGCGATGGAATCATTGGCTTCTCGGGTGACAACGGCCCGGCCGTCGACGCGACGTTCGACGATCCGGCAGGTTTGGCCGCGGACTCGGCGGGCTACGTGTACGTAGCTGACACGTTGAACAGCCGTGTTCGCAAAATCTCGCCCGCCGGAATCATCACGACGATTGCCGGGAAGGGCAGCCCCGCTTATGGCGGTGACGGCGGAGCAGCCACTTCGGCTTTTCTGTATTTTCCGCGAAAAGTGCTGGTAGATGCATCCGGCAATGTGTACGTTGCCGACACTGGCAGCAACGTCATCCGCGAGATGCAAGTGGTTGCTCCTGCGATCGCGGCCAACGGCATCGTGAACGCTGCCAGCTTTACAGCGCCGGTCGCGCCCGGATCCTTGGCTTCTGTCTTTGGGTCGAATTTCACCGGTACAAGCTTGCAGGCCAGCGCCAGTGCACTGCCTTTACCCGACAACCTGGGCGGCGTCTCGATCACCGTGAACGGCAAGCCGGCGCCCATCTTGTACGTGAACTCCAATCAGGTGAACTTCCAGGTGCCGGCGTCGACGTCCGCCGGTTCAGGAGCCGTGGTTCTCACCGTGAACGGCGTGGTCAGCAACACAGTGAACGTCAAGGTCACGTCCGCGGCTCCCGGCATCTTTTCCTACGGCGGTGGAAAGGCGGTGGTCCAGAATCAGGATTACAGCCTGAACACGTCCGGGAATCCGGCCAAAGCCGGCAGCACGATCACGGCCTATTTGACGGGATCCGGCGCCGTGAGTCCGTCCGTCGCGGATGGGGCGGCCGCGCCTTCCAATCCTCCAGCCAAGGTCACCGCGGATTACAGCGCTACTATCGGGTCCACTACGGCCCAGGTCAGCTTCGCGGGACTGGCGCCTGGCTTCGTCGGCCTGCTGCAGATGAACATCGTCGTGCCTTCCGGTCTCTCACAGGGGAATTATCCATTAGCCGTGACCATCGGCGGCCAGACCAGCAACTCCGCCACAATCAGCATCACGCCCTGAGCCGCGGCCGGCACGCGGTGGATGATCAGGAGTGCCTGGGGGGAGCAACCTTGTTGACTGCGGGCGCGGTGACCGGGGCCCAAAAGCGAAAACGGTAGAATCTGCGAACACATTGCCGGCAGCGGAAGGGCGCCAGCAAGAGCAGAGCTAACGCATAATCCACCAGTTTGCGGCGGCGCGAGAGCCGCACCCGTGTCGATCCGCATCGGGGACATAAAAAATGCATGATCTGCCCCGGCTCGTCCAGACCGCGATCGAGGCGGCGAGTAACTCCGGCGCCTCTATGTCAATCTTAATACGTGGGGAGGTGATCGATGGCCATCCATCCACGTGCTGGTGAGCCGGCGCAAGCATCGGATCTGGTAAATGTCCCGCGCTTGGTGACTGCGTACTTCGCGGATCATCCGGACCCGCATGTTCCCGAACAACGTGTCTCCTTCGGCACTTCCGGCCATCGCGGATCTTCCTTGCACCGGACGTTTAACGAGTGGCACATTGTTGCGACTGCGCAGGCGATTTGCATCTATCGTCAACAGCAGAAAATCGATGGGCCCCTTTTTCTCGGTATCGATACGCACGCACTGTCGGAGCCGGCGTTCGCCAGCGCTTTGGAAGTATTGACGGCCAACCAGGTGGAAGTCAGGATCGCGCCCGATAGCGGCTACACTCCGACTCCTGCGGTGTCCCACGCCATTCTGAAGTTCAACCGCGAACGGAAGACGGGCCTGGCGGACGGCATCGTGATCACGCCTTCGCACAACCCTCCCGAGGACGGCGGCTTCAAGTACAACCCTCCGCACGGCGGACCCGCCGACAGCCGGATTACGAGCTTCGTCCAGGCTCGCGCCAACGAAATTCTGGAGAACGGCCTGGCGGGCGTCAAGCGCGTTTCTTTGGAGAAGGCGCTGCTCGCCCCGACCACGCGCCAGCACGATTTCCTGGCCGAATATGTCAACGATCTTCGTCAGGTGATCGATCTGGACGTGATCCGGAATTCCAAGATCAAACTCGGGGTCGATCCACTGGGCGGCGCGGGCGTGCACTACTGGGGACCGATCGCCGACCGCTACGGTTTGGATCTTTCCGTCGTCAACGAGACCGTCGATCCGCGGTTCGCCTTCATGACGCTGGATTGGGACGGCCGCATCCGTATGGACCCGTCGTCGCGCTACGCCATGCGGCGTCTGATTGAACTGAAAGACAAATTCGATATCGCGTTTGCGTGCGATACCGATCACGACCGGCACGGGGTCGTGACGCGCAGCTCCGGGCTTCTGCCGCCCAATCATTACTTGGCGGTGTGCGTGCAGTATCTGTACAGCAATCGAACCGGCTGGCGGAGGGACGCGGCGGTCGGTAAAACTGTGGTCAGCAGCAGTTTGATCGATCGCGTGACCGCGAAACTTGGCCGGAAGCTCTACGAAGTTCCCGTGGGGTTCAAATGGTTTGTGGACGGCCTGTTGACCGGCGCCTTGGGCTTCGGCGGCGAAGAAAGCGCGGGCGCTTCCTTCCTTTGCCGGGATGGTTCGGTATGGGCCACGGATAAGGATGGGATTATCGCGGCGCTGCTTTCGGCGGAAATCACGGCGCGCCTGGGCAAAGACCCTGGCCAGATCTATGCCGAATTGATCCGCGAGCACGGAGAGCCGTTCTATGAACGCATCGACGCGCCGGCGAGCGCCGATCAGCGGGCGGCACTCGCCAAGCTTTCTCCGAAGGACGTTTCCGTCACGCAACTGGCGGGCGAAAAGATTCAGAGCATCCTGACCACGGCGCCCGGTGACGGCAATCCGATCGGTGGCATCAAGGTCATCGCCGAAAGCGGCTGGTTCGCGGCGCGGCCATCCGGAACCGAGGATATCTACAAGATTTACGCGGAGAGCTTTCGCGGCCCCGATCAGTTGGCGCGGATCCAACAGGAAGCGCAGGCCATCGTCGGTTCGGTCCTGGGTGCGGCGGTCTAAAAGCCTAGCTCGCGGCTTGTCGCGCGGCCGCGGCGTCTACCAGAGCGGCCAGGTCGTAGTTCGCCAGATCGCCGATTCGTTCCAGGCTGACATCGGCAGGCGGATACTTGGCCCCCGCCTGTGTGTCCAGCGCATAGTGTCCCTGGTGCACGAAGACGGTGGTCACGCGCGTCTGCCAAATCTGTTTGACGGCGTGCAGAATGCGGAGTTTGTCGTCGACGATGACGTAATGTTCCGCCGGATAGCGCTGCGCGACGTCTTCGAGTTCATGTTCCTTGTGGACATAGATGAGCACGTGGCCTTGGAACAGCTCATAGAGACCCGAGCGATAAACCTTGTGCGGCTGAAACACGACGTCGCCATCCGAGAGGATCACCGGGCGCCCGAATTGCGCGACGTGCTCCACCGCGTCCACCGAATTCGGGAAGAGCCGGTTGGCGAACGGGTAGCGCATCATGAAGTACGACACGGCCAGCAGATTGGGATCGTGCGGATAGTCGATGCGGTAGCGCTGCAAGGCGCCTAGATAATCGGCGTAGCCCAACTCGGTGCGGAGGTTTTCAAAAAGCTGCCAGTAGCGCTGCGCACGCTCGGGGCCTACATTGGACTGGAGGTGCCGCTTCAGGTCCGCGGTAACGTGATCGTTATCGAGCAGCGTGTTGTCGACGTCAAACAGGAAGACAGTTGAATGATCCGGCATGTGAAGTCCCGTCCCCGCCAATTGTAGCGAGTTCCGGGCCGCGCCGACGCCGTTAGTGCGGCTGCGGGCGGCTGCCGCGGTCCGCCACGATGGTCACCTGCATGTCACGCGCCAGGTGCACCACCTGCTGCAGGAGATTGCTCCCCGGCTTCATCGACCACTGGCCCGCCTGCGGCCGGGCGAGGAACACCTGCGTGACTCCGTTCAGATGCGCGAACTCGACCAGGGTCCTGGCGACGTCGTGGCCGTGCAGCACGCGAGTCTCGATGTGCAGGCTGCGGGCGAAATTCAAGTGGCGCTCCACCGTTTCGCGCTGGGAGGCGGATAAGTCGCGCAAATCGCCGTCGCGCGATACGGCTACGGCGAAGCAATCGCCCTGCAGATAGTCCGCCACGCGCTTGCCGCGGCGAATGAGCATGGCGCTGGATGGATCCGGGGTGATGAGAATCAGGACGCGGTCGGAGCTGCGCGTTGCGGCTTCCGCCTCGTCGTGATACGCGGGCGCCGGCTCGAATCCGGGCGCGTCGTAATCCACCTGCCGGATCTCGACTTCATGAGCCGTCTGCCGCAGGGCCAATTCCCGGAGCGCTACCAGCGTGGATTCCTGGAAGAAATTCTCCAGCGCCTTTTCCGCTTTTTCCTGCGAGTACACCACGCCGCGCGCCAGCCGGTTCAGGAGCGCACGCGGCGTGAGATCGACCATCACCACCTGGTCGGCCTGCTGCATCACCCAATCCGGAATCGTCTCCCGCACCCGAATCCCCGTGATTTGCCACACCTGGTCGTTGAGACTCTCCAGGTGCTGAATGTTCATCGTGGTGAGAACATCGATGCCGTTGTCGAGCAGCACCTGCACATCCTGCCAGCGCTTCAGCCGGTCGGAACCGGGTATGTTGGTGTGCGGGAATTCATCCACCACGCACAGCTGGGGATGGCGGCGCAGGATGGCGTCGGTATCCATGTCTTCGAAAATGGTGCCGCGGTAGTCGATTCTGCGGCGCGGGATCGTCTCCAGGCCCTCGGTCTTCCCGATGGTGTCCTTGCGTGCATGCGGCTCGAAGTAGCCGATCACCACGTCCTGCCCGTGACGCTTCATGTTCTGGGCTTCTTCCAGCATCTGATACGTCTTGCCGACACCGGCGGCGTAGCCCAGGTAAATCTTCAGCTTTCCTTGTGTATGGCGATCGGCCATCGATCAGTGGGGGAACACCCGGACATCGATATCGTTGGCGCCGCGAATCAGCCGGTCGAGGGGTGTACCGGTGAAATGCTCCCACCACCGCAGACGGATGCTGTGTCCCACGAAAATCTGCGTGACGCCGTGCTCATGCGCGAACTTCAGGATTGTCGCGATGGGATCTTCGCCGTCCAGGATCTCAATGCGCGCGTCGGCGCTGCGCGCGATCTGCAAGTTCCGCTCCAGAGCTTGTTGGTCATCGGCGGAGATTTCCGGCTGGCGGACGTATGCCACGGTCAAATCGCCGTGGAAGCGGTCTGCATTGCGCCTGCCACTGGCGATCATCGGCCCGGCGTTGGCCCGCGGGGTGATGCACACCATGATCCGCTCCTGCGTCCCGAAGGTCTGCTGCGTTCCGGTGCGTTGCAGGTAGGCTTCCAGCTGGCGGTCGACGACGTCGGCGGCCAGCAGCAGCGCGATTTCGCGGAGTTCCGACAGCTTCTGCGCCGGACTGGCCGATCCCGGCTCGATCTGGCTGTCCGCCTTCTCGATGCACATCTCGGGCGGGGCATCCACCACGACGATCTCATCCGCCGAATTGAGAAAGCTACGCGGGACAGTCTGCTCCACGCGCTTCCCGGTGATCTTCTCCACCCGGTCCCGCAGTTCGTCAATGTACTGGATGTTCACCGAGGTGATGACCGAAATGCCCGCGTCGAGCAGTTGATTGACGTCCTCCCAGCGGCTGCGATTGGGCGCTCCGGGCGGGTTGTCGTACGCCAGTCCATCCACCAGGCAAACAGCCGGATGCCGCTTCAGGATTGCGGGGACATCCATGACAGCCACGCCGTCCACCGTCCGCAGGGGAATCACTTCCAGCTTGCTCAGAACGCTTTCGATGTCCATCGAAAGTTTCGGCTGTATCGCGCCCACTACGACATCCTGGCCGCGTTCGCTGCGGCGCCGGCCCTCATCCAGCATGCGAAACGATTTGCCGACGCCCGAGGCGTAGCCGAGAAATACTTTCAGCCGTCCGCGCCGCTCGTACTCCTCTTCGGCCTGGACCTGCTGCAACAGTTCCTCGGGCGTCCGCTTTCGCGTGGCTGTTGGCATGGCTTCTACTTTATTATCGGCGCCGAGCCTTCCGCTACGCTTTTCGCCGTCTGGCCGGCCGGCGGACTCCCTTCATCCTGCTGGCGTTCCGCCGACGCGGGAAGCGAGAACCGGAAAATGCTCCCTTCGCCCACCTTGCTCTCCACCCAAATCTCTCCTCCGTGCGCGTGGATGATTTCGCGGGCGATCACCAACCCCAATCCCGCCCCAGGAATTTGGCGGGAGGCCTCGGCGCGGTAGAACTTCTCGAAAATCCGAGTCTGCTCCTGCTCGGGAATGCCCGGCCCGTGATCGGCGACGCGTACGATCACGCGCCCGTCTGTGAATTCGGCGCCGATCAGAACTGGGGCGTCAGCCGGCGAATACTTCAGAGCGTTGTCCACCAGCTGGCGAAGGGCGACCTCAATCAGCTCGCTATCCACCCAGACGGCCGGAATCTCCGGCGCAATCCGCACCTGGACGGTTCGCTCCTCAATCGACGGCCGCATCTTGTTCAACACCGATTCCACCAGGTCGCTGACGGAGTAGCTATCGCGGCGCAGGCGCACGCGTCCGGCTTCAATGCGGGCCATTTGGATGGCTTCAGTCACCAGGGCACTCAACCGGTCGGCTTCCTGATCGACAATTGCGATCAGGTCGTGCTGCTGCTCGGGCCGGGGCACGCTGCCGGAAAGCAGAGCGGTACTGGCGGCCTTAATGGAGGTCAACGGTGTTTTGAACTCATGCGCGACGGCGTCCAGTAGCGTGGACTTCAACTCGTCGCTTTGGCGAGCGGCTTCGGCCCTGCTGGAGGCCTCCTGAGCGCGGGCGCGTTCCAGGCCGATGGCAACCAGGTTCGCGATGCCTTGCAACGCCGAGTCGGACAGATCTACGTCGCGCAATCCCAGGCTGCCGATGGGCTGCGCGCCCAGCCGGATGGAGGTGACCACAGTATGCGCTTGCTCGTTGCGGAAGAAGGTACCTTCGAGAGCGGCTTGTCGAAGCGCGTCGGTGGACTCGGGAAAGTCCTCCGGACCCGCGCCGTAAGTTTCACCGGTCTCCCGATCGTACAGCGCCACGGCGGACGCGCCGAAGACCTGGGCCAGTTGACCGGCCAACTGCCGGGCCACCCCGCGCGTTGGCTCGATTAACAGGATCGAGCGGCTTAAGGAATACAACTTCTCCATCTCGCGCTGGCGATCAGTCGCTTCCCGTGCGCGCTGCTTCACCTGCTCGGCCAACTGGCTGGCTGTGAACGACGTCGCCAGAAAGAAGAAAAAGGCGATCCAATTTTGCGGATCGGCGATGGTGAACGTTCCAACCGGTGGTAGGAAAAAGAAGTTAAAACACAAGACCGCGGCGATCGATCCTACAATCGCTTCCGTCAATCCCCAGCGCGCCGAGATGAACAGGATCGCGACCAGATAGGCAAAGCCCGCGGTGGTGGCGTTCAAGTGAAAGAGGCGCAAACAGGCCGCCGTAATGACCGCGATGATGGCGATCACGAGCGCCAGACGGAGCGCTAATGCGCGCACGCGGCGCGGCCGGTTGTCGGCTGGATCCGCCATAGGTTCCCCGTTGTCTTAGCGTAGCATCCGGCTGCCGGGCCGTATTGCGGTGTCAGCCGCTCGCCCGATATCCTGAAATAAGTCGCATGGTGAGGACCACAGCCCGTCTGTACGAACGTTGGATCCGCGCGCGCGAGGAGCATCTGTGCTTCCGCGCCACCAATCGCGTGGTGCGCGGCTTCGAATGGGGACTGGAATGGGCGCACAACTGGCCGTGCAGCGGGCGGCATTCCAAGAATGGCGGCGCGCCGGAAGACTACCTCGCGCAACTGAACCAGATTGCCCTCCGGCACAGCGACGAATTCTTTGGCTATGAGCGGCCGCGTGACTTTTCCTTGCAACACGGCACGCTGCGTTTTCATTCCCCAGTACCCACTCCGTATCCGGAGAACAACGTTGTGCACGCGCAGTGGTTTCCCGCGGCCGGCGCCAGGGGACTCAAGAAAGCAGTGGTCGTGCTGCCGCATTGGAACGCCCCCGCCGACGCCCACAACGCGCTTTGCCGGGGCTTAAGCCGCCTGGGCATTTCGGCGCTGCGTATCAGCCTGCCGTATCACGATTTCCGGATGCCCAAGGAATTGCAGCGGGCTGACTACGCGATGTCCGCCAATGTATGCCGGACCATCGATGCCGCGCGCCAGGCCGTCATCGACGTGCGCTGCTGCTTCGATTGGCTGGAGACCCAGGGCTTCGAGCGCCTCGGGATCGTCGGCACCAGCCTCGGCTCGGCTTATGCCTGTCTGGCGAGCGCGCACGATGCACGCATTTCGGTCAACGTGTTCAATCATTGTTCCACCTACGTGGCTGATGTTGTCTGGACCGGGCTTTCCACGCAACACGTCCGCCAGGGCTTGGAGGAACACATCGACCTGGAACGGCTGCGGCAGGTCTGGATGGCGATTAGCCCGGTCAGCTACCTGGAGAAGTTCGCCGCGCAGAAGCAGAAGTCGCTGTTCATTTACGCCGCTTACGATACGACCTTCCTGCCGCGGTTCTCACAGGACATTGTCGCCAAGGTGCGCGAGCACCGCATCGACCACAAAGTTGTTGTGATGCCGTGCGGGCACTACACCCTGGGCGAAACCCCGTTCAAGTTCATCGACGGCTATCACATCTGCGCCTACCTGAAACGGAACCTCTAGAGTTCCGAATCAAATCGTCTTATCTTTGGCGTAGCAGAGCGGGTCCAGCGGACACTCGGCGCATTTCGGTTTGCGCGCGACGCACAAGGCCCGGCCATGGTAGATGAGCTGCAGCGGAAAGTCGATCCACTTCTCTTTCGGAATGACCTTCATGAGATCCTGCTCGATCTTGACAGGGTTGGTGTTCTTGGTCAGATCCAGACGCTGTGCGTTGCGCTGGACGTGCGTGTCCACAACAATTCCGGCCGGGATGTGAAAGACAGCGCCCAGAACCACGTTGGCGGTTTTTCGCGCCACGCCGGGAACGCTGAGCAGCTCTTCCATGGTGCTTGGGACCTCGCCGCCGAAGTCGGCCAAAATCTTGCGGGCGGCGCCAATCAGCGATTTGGATTTGTTGTTGAAGAAACCGGTGGAGCGGATGTCATTACCAAGTTCAGCCTGGCTGGCATTAGCGAAATCGGTCATGGAGGGGTACTTCGAAAACAAGCCGGGCGTGACTTCGTTGACGCGCTTATCGGTGCATTGCGCCGAGAGGATCGTGGCGACCAGCAACTCCCAACTGTCTCGGTGATGCAGCGGCACAGCCGGGTTGGGATACATCTTGTCGAGCCGCTGGATAATCTTGCGCACGCGCGCGGCGCGCTCGGCGGCGGTTTTAGGGCGGGGAACCAGCTTAGGCGGCGTAGCTTTGTTGGTCAAGCCGCTATCATCGCACTTCGCGGCGCGCCCGGTAAATGAGGGACTGCTTAGTGGCGGGCGACCAAGATTTCTGTTCGCAACGATCGCCAATCGGGAAGCGACGCCGCACGCAGGCCGGCGTCAAGGTCCGTGTGCATTTCCTTGGATTGGTAGGGTCCCAGCGCGGGAACGATGCCCGACACGCTGAATAGCGGATCGCCGGAGGGCGCGTCGGCCGAGCGGCCGGCAATGCGGACATCCAGGCCCGTGATCGGTGAGCCGGAATGATTGATGACGATGTACTCCAGTTGCGGCTTACCCTTTGCGCCGTTCACGACGCGCACGCCGGCGACTTCCACAAAACGCGCGAGCGGATGCTCCTGCACCACCGGCAGAGGCGGCGCGGCAGCGGGGGCGGGGACAGGCGCGGGCGTTGGAGAGGCTGGCGCCGTTGAGGCGGCTCTTGCGTCATGGTTGGGCGTCAGATATTGCATCAGGCTGCCGGCGCCCAAGAACAGGCAGGTCGCCACCACCACGCTGACCAGCCAGGTCGGGAACGCAATCGGCTTGCGGACCGATTGCGGCGTGCTGCTTCCCTGCTCAAGGAAGTTCTGCAACTGCGGCGGCAGGCACGGACCGGCCAGCGTCGGCGCCTTTGGTCCGGTTATGAGGTTGAGGCCAATATGCGAAGGCGAGCACGGCTTCAGAATCGGCCGTGGTGTCCGGATCCACTGCGTGGCCGGAGGAGCGGGTGCGGTGAGGATCTCGGGCGCAGCCGCCAACAGGGAGGCCGGCGGCTGTTGGCGGAAAGTCTCGGCGATTGCCTGGATGCTCGCTTGTTCCGCTTCGACTTGGCGCCCGATATCGTCGACGAGCGCGCTGGCATTGAGTTGCAGGGCCTGGGAGAGCGCGTCCGCGTCCGGCGGTTCGGGCTCCAGCGCGATCTCATGTTCGGCGATGGCTTCGCGCACAGAGGCCGCTTGGTGTTCTATTGCCTCGGCGACAACTTCGGTGTCGTATTCCGGCTCGGGCTCGGCGAGCGGCTCGTTGGCCGGTGTCACGTGTGCGGAATCGAATAAAGGGCCGGTAGCTCCCGCCGCGCCGGAGCGGGGCTTCGGTTGGACCGCCACGGGAGGAACTTCGTCCGCTTCGCAGGGCGAAGGTTCCTGTAATGCTTCATTCAAAGCAACCAGATCCGCGGCCGGAAGTTCGAAGCTCACTTCGGGAGCTAGAGTCTCGATGACGGCAGGCGTGGGAGCCGGCGGCGGCGTGCTCGGCAGAATCCTTGGCTGCTTCGGTGGAATGGGCTCTGCCGCTTGGGGCTGCGCTCCGTCGATCGCCGCCAGGCCCGTGGCCATCGGCGGTAGCGGATCCAGTTCGATGCGTGGCCGGGAGGACGACAGCATCGCCGGTGTGCCCTTGGGAGCGCGCGCGAACTCTTCTCGTGGGCGCAGGGGCTCGGACATCGCCGGCTCCGCGGGCCTCAATTCGGCGCAGGGCGGAGCAACCAGAGGAGTCGCCGGAGCTGCGGGCGCTTCCGGCGGAGGCGCTGCTTTCGCTGATTCCACAAGCGGGCGCACCAGCGAATCGATTGCGGTTTCCGGAGCCTTTTCTTCAACCGGAGCCCGGGGCGCAGCGACTTCGGCCGGGTCTTCCACCGTGGCGACCGTGCTCAGCGGGTGATGCTTGGTGTGGCCGTTGATTGAAGAGACCGATTCAGCCGAGGGCGCGGCGGCGATTTCCGTGGTAACCGCTGCCGGCTCTTCAAAACTCTGCGCAAGTGCAACGATTTCGTGGCTGATACCGGACTCAGGCCGTACTTCTACCGGCGGTTCGGGGGCCGGAGCTGAAGCGGCAGGCGCGCTCTCCGTATCCATCGCACAGGTGGGGCATTCCCGGATGGCCGGCGAGCATTCGTGCCCGCATTCAGGACAAATCCAGTACAGCATATACATCCACTCTAGAACCAAAGTGTATTTGAATCTGTCGGGCAGTTACCCTACCTTGGTCTAAGAGTGGCCTTATGTTGCTAAACGACGGCACCTAAAGGACCTTTTGGGCGCGGAAACTATGCTGCGCGGTCTATACTGGTTGGTTAGTGGAGTTTTATCACCGAGGGTCTGGCAGACCGCGCTCAGTCGGAATTCTGGCGGGAAGCTTTAACCCGCCGACCGTGGCGCATGTAGCCCTGGCGCGGGCGGCGGCGGACGTGGTGGACGAGGTTCTTTGGGTTGTTCCCCGTGAATTCCCGCACAAAGAATACTCTGGGGCGACGCTGGAGCAGCGCCTCGAGATGCTGAGGGACGCCGGAAGCCCGGCGGCGTATTCGATTGCGACCAGCGACCAGGGACTGTTCATCGACATAGCCCGGGAGTGCCGCGAAGGGTACGACGCGGGTACCCAGCTTTATTTCATCTGCGGGCGGGATGCGGCTGAGCGGATTCTCGAGTGGGATTACGGCCGGCCGGGTGTTGTCGAGGAGATGCTGCGCGAGTTTGAGCTGCTAGTGGCGCCCCGGGGCGGCGCCTACGAGCCGCTGGAGGCGTGCCGCGAACGGATCCACGCGCTCAGCACAGGTGAGTCCTTCGAAGCCGTTTCCTCGACAGAGGTGCGGGAGCGGATTGCTCGCGGCGAGCGGTGGGAACACCTGGTGCCCGAAAAGATCATTGAGCGGGTGCGCGAGATCTATTCGTGAAGAGAGGTATCCAGGAAAGCGCGCAGGCGATGGCTGCGGCTGGGATGGCGCAGCTTGCGCAGGGCCTTGGCTTCGATCTGGCGAATGCGCTCGCGTGTGACCGCGAAGTGCTGGCCGACCTCTTCAAGAGTATGCTCGCTGCCGTCCTGCAGGCCGAACCGCATTTTGATGATCTTCTCTTCGCGCGGGCTGAGCGTTTTGAGCACCTCGGCAGTCTGCTCGCGAAGATTCAGGTTGATGACGGCTTCCGACGGCGAGACCACGCGACGGTCGACGATGAAGTCGCCCAAATGCGATTCTTCTTCTTCACCGACGGGCGTTTCGAGCGAAATGGGCTCCTGGGCGATGCGCAACACCTTGCGCACCTTGCCGACCGGCAATTCCATCTTGACCGACAGCTCTTCGGTGGTGGGCTCGCGCCCCAGTTCCTGCTGTAGCTGGCGCTGCGTGCGAACCAGCTTGTTGATGGTCTCGATCATGTGCACCGGGATGCGGATGGTTCGTGCCTGATCCGCTATAGCGCGAGTGATCGCCTGGCGCACCCACCAGGTGGCGTAGGTGGAGAATTTGTAGCCTCGCCGGTAATCGAACTTGTCGACCGCTTTCATGAGGCCGATGTTGCCTTCCTGGATCAAATCCAGAAATTGCAGGCCGCGGTTGGTGTAGCGCTTGGCGATGGAGACCACCAGGCGCAGGTTGGCCTCGATGAGCTGTTTCTTTGCGGATTCGGCTTCCTGCTCGCCGCGCTCTACGATTTGCAGCGTGCGCCGAAGCTCAGTAGAACTGGCGCCGCATTCTTCTTCCAACTGCTGGATGCGCTGGCTGCACTGCCGCAGTTCCTTGCGGAGATCGCGTGAGGGATGGCCGTGACCGTGCTGTGCCGGCTCTTCCAGCTTGCGCTGGATCTTGGCGATCTCGCGTTCCAGCGGCTTCAGCTCTTCGACCGCGCAGCGCAGGCGCCCCGCCAGGCTGCGGCGGACTGCGGTGCTGAAGGCCACATCGCGAATAATGCGCGAAATCTGCACCATGTTGCGCGCTAGGCCATAGCGCAAGCTGCGGTGCTGTTTGGGCTTCATCTGGCGCGAAACGGCCTGCAGCTTCTGCCGGAATTGCTGGCTCTTCTTGTAATACTTTTCGATTTCTGCGATCTTGGCCAGCAGTTCATCGAGCTGCGCCGTGAAATCTTCGTCGGTGATGACGAACTCGGGCAGCACCAGAACGTCGCGCACGGAAACCGTGCCGCGCTGCAGATCTTCGCCAAGCTGGATGATTTCGCGGATTACCAGAGGCGAGCGTGAGAGCGCTTTGCGGACAGCCCATTGGCCGCGCTCGTTGCGCTTGGCGAGCTCGATTTCTCCTTCGCGGGTGAGCAGGGGAACCGTGCCCATCTCGCGCAGATACATGCGGACCGGATCGTTGGTTTTGTCGCCGACGTCCTGCGTCAGCTCCAGATCGCCGAAGTCGTCCGGCTCGTCTTTAGACTTTTCGAACTCGAGCTTGGGCTCTTCGAGAATCTCCACGCCCGCGTTGTCGAGATCGGTGAGCAGATCCTCGAATTCGCGGCCGGAAGGAAACTCTTCCGCCAACAGATCGTTCACGTCGTCGTACAGGACGAAGCCTTTTTCCTTGCCCTCTTCCATGAGATGCTTTAGCCGGCCGTACTTGTCATCCGTTGCCACTGGTACCCCAATTCACCAGCGATGTCTTGCCCTGATCCCATTTAGTGTACAACATCGCATACAGTATTTCGGCTTGCTCGCGTCCTTGCTTTTACGCTCCTGGTTGCGTCGAATTTCCGCTGCGAGACTTACGATCGAGTTCCTGCGCCAAGCGCATGGCTTCCTGAAGATTTCCCTGCCGTTCGGCCGCCTTGATCTGCGCGCGCAGGGCCGCGACCTCAGACTTAGGGTCCTGTGATTTAAGGCTGCGCACGCAAGCCAATGCCTGCTCCGCTGCCTGTTCCTCCTCAAGCCCTTCATCGGCAAAAACGACAGCCGACAATAGATCCCGGTCGGCATCGGTCAGGCGGCCTTCTAGATCGGTATAACGGAAGGGCGTGCTGTCGAAGTGCATGGCAAACAAGGCCTTAAAGACATTCCTGGCAGCGAAGCGCTCCACCGCTGGCATCCCTTGCAGCTGCGGGATGGCTTCCATCCGGGCGGCCTCGCTCGCGAGCAGCGAATGTAACAAGAGCCGCTCGACGGCTGGAATTTCCGGCCCGCGTCGGACGGCCGTGCGCTCGCTGGCACTCTTGCTGAAGTAGTCGCGGACCAGCTTCTCTTCGACGCCCAGATAACCCGCCACGTCGTTGGCGACCGCGAAGCGCTCCAGGCGGTCGGCGATGCGCTGGATGGCGGGCGCCACGAACTTAAAGCTCTGCATGCGGCCTTCCACCGTGCGCATGTCGAAACGCTTGCGGGCGCGGTCAGCCAGCCAGTGAAAATATGCCGGGGCTTTCTCCAGTCGCGCGCGATACGCGTCCGCGCCCAGGCTCTTGACGTATTCGTCCGGATCCAGGTCTTCTTCCAGTTCCAAGACGCGAACCTGCATGTTCTCATCCAACAGCATCTGAATGGAACGCTCAGCCGCATTGCTGCCGGCGGCGTCGGGGTCGAAGTTCACGACAATGCGCTCGGAGTGTCGCTTCAACGCACGAACCTGCGTGCTGGTGAGCGCGGTGCCGCAGCTCGCCACGACGTTGTGGATGCCGGCCGAGTAAACGCCGATCACATCCATGTAGCCTTCGACGAGAACCGAAACGTCGGACTTGCGCACGGCGTCCTTAGCGCGGTGAAGGTTGTAGAGAACGTAGCTCTTGCGGTACAGAGGCGTTTCGGGCGAGTTCAGATACTTGGGTTCATCGCCGGCTCGCAGCGCGCGCCCGCCGAACGCGATCACCTTGCCCGATTCGTTCTGGATGGGGAACATCAAGCGGCCGCGAAAGCGATCGAAGAATCCGCTACCGTCCTGGCGTTTCATGACGAGTCCGGAGTGCTCCAACTGTTCGGGCGCGAAGCGGGATTCGAACTGGCGGATTAACTGCTGTCCTGAAGCGTCCGAAAGCCCAAGTCCGAACTCGGCGCTGTGTGCTTGTGTGACGCCGCGGCCTGCCAGATAGTTGCGCGCTTCGGTTCCGGCCGGCCCATTAAGATTCGCCTGGAACTGCCGCGCGGCGATTTCATGCATTTCCATTAATGCAGCGCGCAGTTTCGAGTCGGGATCCGAGTAGTCGCGCTTGGGCATGGCGACGCCGTTGCGCTCCGCCAGCAGCTTCAACGCCTCGAAGAAGCTGACGCGCTCGATCTCCATGATGAACTTGAAAACGTCGCCGCCGGCGCCGCAGCCGAAGCATTTGTAGAATTGGTGGCCGGCGTGGACCGAGAACGAAGGCGTCTTCTCGGTGTGGAACGGGCACAGGCCCATGTAGCGCGGCGTGCTACCGGCGCGTTTCAGGCGGACGTATTCGCCGATGGTCTTTACGATATCGACGGACGACTTCAGCTGCTCGGCGAAATCCATGTTGCTAGCGGACTCTACACGGGGGAGGCGTTGCTCTTATGGTTACACACTACGAGCCGTTTTGGACAGCGATGTATAGCGTTTGCGTTCCATTGGTTCCGTCGAGCGAAAACGTCAGCGGAACAGAATCGCTGGCAGGAACATCGGGCACGACGACGTTGAACTGATAAAGCCCCACCGCGTCCGGCGCCAGACCGGCGTATGTATAGGTGGCTTGCGTGGAACCGAAGAAAATGTGGAGATCGGACACGCTATTCTTCCCTTGCACGATCTGGCCCGCCGGAATATTCGGCGACACCGGACCGAAGCCCACACCGTACAGCGTGATGGTATCGCCCGGCTTGGCGCGGCGCGAAGGGAGACCGGCGATCGCTCCCGGCGGAAGAACGTAGGTGACACCGTCGGCGAAGAAAGCGGCCACGTACTGCGTGCCTCCAATCTTGAAAGACGGCGGCGCCAACAGGCCCGGTTCGGTGTTGTTGATCTTGAGCGAATAGGATGCGCTTGCCCCGGCGGCATCCGTTGTCACGATCAGTGGTTGCAATCCTGTCCCTATGCCGGAGGGAACTTGCGCGTTGACCTGTGTCGGACTGATGTAGTCAACGAAAGCGGGCAGGCCTCCGATGGTCACCGTGGTCGCATCGAGTTTCGTGGGAGCGTTGATGCCGCTAAAGTCATCGCCGCTCCAGGAGCGGGTTGTCGCGGATAAGTTGGAGCCGTAGATTTCGATCCAGGAGCCGGGAGCCGCGGCGGTGAATTGCCCGAAGGCGCCGGCGCTGACAACGCCGCCAGCGGAGACTGAAGGTGGTGCGCCGGCCTTCGGGGTGAGCAGTCGTATGACCTGTTCGCCGTCGACGAAATAGATTTTGCTGCCTGCCAGTGCAATCCCTTGGGGAAGATTCAATCCAGCATCCAGAGCTGGTCCGCCATCGCCGGCAATTCCCTGGCTGCCATTGCCCGCGATCGTGTTGATGACGCCGTTGCCCGCGACCATGCGAATGCGGTGGTCGCCGGTGTCGGTGATGAACAAGTTTCCGGCAGAGTCTACAGCGACTGACTTCGGAATGTACATGCCGGCGCTGGCGGCCTGACCTCCGTCGCCCGAATAGCTTCCGGCGCCGTTTCCTGCCACCGTGGTGATGTTTCCGTCGGGCGTCACTTTGCGGATTCGGAAGTGGAGCGTGTCAGCAATAAAGACGTCGCCTTTCGAATCCACGGCGACGCCATAAGGCCCGTTGAGGCTGGCTTTTATCGCGGAGCCGCCGTCGCCCAAATCAACGCAGAAGCCACAACCCGCTACCGTCGAAATTGTTCCGTCCGGCGCTACCTTGCGTACTTTGTTAGCGTCGCGATCGGCGATAAACAGGTTTCCGGCATTATCGACAGCGACGTCTTCCGGCGTCTGTAAGGCAGCCTGCGTAGCTTGTATTCCGTCGCTGATGTCCGTGCCGCCTCCCGCAACCGTCATGATGATCCCGGACGTGGAGATCATTCGTATCCGGCCGCTGCCATCGGCGATGTAGATCCTTCCGGCGGAATCGACTGCGACTGCCTGTGGCGCATCAAGAAGCGCCTTGGTCGCCGGGCCTCCGTCGCCGGCATAGCCCGCCTTCTGATTCACCGCATCACCGGCGATGCTGGAGATGATTCCATCGGGCGTGACTTCGCGGATCAGGTTGTTCGCGGCGTCGGCGATGTAGAGATTTCCCTTGGAATCTACAGCCATGCCGGGTGTACCGAGGTAGGCATCCATGGCGGGCCCGCTATCGCCGCGGTCGCTCCCTCCGCCGGCAACGGTGGTGATGGTGTACGTTTGCGCGTCAGACTTGCGCCCTGTGAACGCGCCAAGGACGAGTAGAGAAATTATGGTTGCGCTTGTGAGCCTCATAGATTTTGACCAACCTGCCTATGCCTACATACCACGGACCGTGCGGCGATCGCTAGAAATCGATTAGTAATACGCGCGACACTAAGAACGGATGCAGATTTCGGAGCCTGCCGTCATCGAACGCGAGGCGTTGGACGAAAACCTGGCGGCGCTGCCGAATAGCGACGCGGTGTTCGTAGTGTGGGCGGGCGACCGTTCGTCGTATCTCGCCAAGACCAGCATGTTGCGGCGCCGGCTGCTGCGCATTCTGAAGCCGGCCAGCGGACAAGGACGGTCGCTGAATCTGCGCGATGTTTTCACACGCGTGGAATACTGGCTCACCAGTTCGCGTTTCGAATCCATGCTGCTGCACTACGCGTTGGCGCGGCGGCATTTTCCCGGCGATTATCTGCGGCTGGTGAAGTTGCGCATGCCGGCGTACGTGAAGCTGATTCTCTCCAACGAGTATCCGCGCACGCAGGTGACCACGCGGCTGGGCGGCGGGCGCGGGATTTACTATGGTCCTTTCCGCACGCGGGCGTCGGCGGAGCTGTTCGAGAATCAGTTCCTGGACTTTTTTCAGATCCGCCGCTGCCAGGAGAATCTGGAGCCGAGTCCGCAGCATCCCGGCTGCATTTACGGCGAAATGAACATGTGCCTGCGTCCCTGCCAGCAGGTGGTGACGCGCGAAGAGTATCAAAGCGAGGTACACCGCGTGGAGGAATTTCTTTCGGCCGACGGCACGGGGCTGCTGGCGAATGTTGCCGCCGCCCGCGACCGGCTCAGCCAGGAGATGAATTTCGAAGAAGCGGCGCGGCAGCACAAGCGCCTGGAGCGCATCCAAGAGGTGCTGGCGCAGCGTGATGATCTGGTGTGCGACGTCGACCGGCTGTACGGCGTGGCGATTGCGCCCGCTTCCGCGGCCGATAGCGTGCAGTTGTGGTTCGTGTGTCAGGGATCGTGGCAGGCGCCGGTGGAGTTCGCGCTGACGTCGAATGTTTCGCTGGATCAGCGGCTGCGCGAACTGGTAGCATCGATCGCTCCGCTGCAGGCGCCGCTTGCCGAAAAGCAGGAACACCTGGCGCTGCTCGCGCGCTGGCATTACTCCACCTGGAGCGACGGCGAATGGCTTGGGTTTCACGGCCTGGAGCAGGCGCCTTACCGGAAATTGGTGCGAGCCATCTCGCGCGTCAGCCAGAAGGCGAGTCCTCAGCCAAGCTCACCGTAGGCCCGCCGTTCTGAGGAATTCCTTCGCCACATCCGGCACAGGGCGATGCTCCACGTCGACCGCGTAATTCATCTTCTGCATGGCAGCAGCCGAGATCTTGCCGGACAATTCGGTCAGGGCGGCGCGAAGTCCCGGGTAGGCGGTCAACGTATCCGAACGTACGGCGATGCAGGCTTGATAGGGCGGGAAGGCGTGTTTATCGTCAGCCAGAACTTTGACATCCAGCTTGCTGAGCAGGCCGTCAGTAGTGTTGGCGGCCGCCATGCTCACCTGCTTTGCAGTCAGGGCCTGATAAAGGAGGCCGAGATCCATGCTCTTGGGCGGCGCCGTCCAATGGATCGAGTAAGCGGAATTCAGGGCGGCGAGTCCATCGGGACGAGTGAGAAATTCGTAACCGGCTCCGAGAGCGAAACCATTGCGATCGGCCGCGGCATCGCTGAGCGTTGCTAGATGACGCGAGCGCGCGTCGCTGCCGCGGACAGTCATTGCGAAGGAGCTGTCGAAGCCCAGCGGGTCCAGCCAATCGACGTGAAAGCGGGCGGCATATTCGGTCTGCACGCGCTGCAGCACTACGGCCGGATCGTTTACACCCGTCAGCTTCAACACGTTGGTGAACGCTGTCCCGGTGTACTCGGGATACATGTCGATGTCCTTAGCGAGCAGCGCCTGGTGCGCCAGCAGCGTTCCGCCGAGATCCAGCTTGCGGTCCACTGGCTGATGCAGGCGGTCCTCGATGTGTTGCGCAATGATTTCGCCCAGCACCAATTGTTCGGTGAAATTCTTGGAGCCGACTACCAGGTGATGGGAGCGCGTGCAGCCCGCCAGCAGCAGAGCCGCGCTCAGGCCGCAGAGAAGCGCCGTTCGATCCAACCGAGCCCTCCGTCCGAGATCAAAGCCAGCAAAGCTGCGGGAATGGCGCCCGCGAGAATCTGCGTGGTGTCGACTGACGCGATGCCGCGAAAAATGAAGACGCCCAGGCCGCCCGCGCCGATAGCCGCTGCGATGGTGGCGGTGCCGATGGTGGTGACGGTTGCCACGCGCACACCGGCCAGGATGGTTCGCGCCGCCAGCGGTATCTCCACCTGCCAAAGCAACTGCCGACCGGTCATTCCCATGGCGATGGCGGATTCCCGCACTGCCGCGTCCACGCTCAGAATGCCGACTAAAGTATTGCGCAGAATTGGAAGCAGCGCATAGAGGACCAGCGCGACAATCGCCGTGCGTTTGCCGATTCCGCCGATGAATGGAATTGGGATTAGGAAGCCGAACAGCGCCAGACTGGGGATGGTCTGCACGACATTGGTGAAGCCGAGCAGCGGCCCGCGCAGGACAGCGCGCCTCGTCAGCAGGATGCCGAGCGGAATCGCAATGGCGGCGGCGATTGCCATGGACACGAGTACCAATACGAAATGTTCGGACGTAAGCTGGGCAATTTCGTCCAGCAGATCGGCGCGGATCATAAATGTCCGCGATGAGCGGCGGTTCCCATCTCCAGAGTTGCCATGAAGGCACGAGCTTGCGGCCCGTTGGATCTCAGAAACTGTTCCCGTGTACCAGCTATTTCCAAGCGGCCGCGATCCAACAGTGCGATATGCGTGCCGATGCGGAGCGCTTCGCGGACGTCGTGGGTCACGAAAACGGAAGTTTTGGAGAGCCGATCGCGCAGCCCCAGAAACTGGTCTTGCAAGTCGACGCGTGTAACCGGATCGAGCGCACCGAACGGCTCATCCAGCAGAAGGTAGCGCGGATCGGCTGCCAGCGCGCGCGCCACACCAACCCGCTGTCGCTGTCCTCCGGAAAGTTGCCGCGGATAGCGCTGCCGGAACTCGGCGGGATCAAGACCGACCTGCGTGAGCAATTCCGCGGTGCGTTCGGCGATCCGCTCCTCCGGCCAGCGTTCCAGGCGCGGAACCAGGCCAATGTTTTCGGCGACGGTGAAATGCGGGAACAGGCCGACCTCCTGGATGACGTAGCCGATGCCGCGCCGGAGCTGGATTAGGTCCCACGCGGTGGTCGCACGGCCGTCCACCAGAACTTCGCCTTCAGTGGGCAGAAGAAGCCCATTGATCATTTTGAGCGAGGTGGTTTTGCCGGAGCCGCTGCGGCCCAGCAGCACAAGCGTTTGCCCATGTTCGACCGCAAGACTTAAATGGTCGAGGATCAGATTGCCGCCGATGCGCAGGGAGACATCGCGGAACTCCAGCGCAGCGCGGCTGGCCGGCATTAATGCACCGTCCACAGCGACTCTGCGAACGGCCACTCGGGGTCCATCCACTGTCCTTCGACATCGAATCCGCACTGCTCGGCCATCGCGGCCAGCTCGGCAAGGTGGAATTTGTGCGACGACTCCGTCCAAATGGTTTCACCGGGCAGGAATTCGAGGCGCAAATCCGCCGCGGCGACCAAAACGTTTTGGCGGACGCGCGACCGCAGGTGCATTTCGATGCGGCGCTCGTGTTCGTTCCAACGGGCCTCGTGCGCGAACGCGCGCAAGTCAAAATTCGCACTCAGTTCACGATTGACACGGCCCAGCAGGTTGAGGTTAAAAGCTGCGGTTACGCCGGTGGGATCGTCATACGCAACCAGCATTGCGTCGCGGTCCTTCACCAGGTCGGCGCCCAGCAGGAGAAAATCTCCCGGCCGCAGCGCACGGCGCAGGTCGCGCAGAAACTCGACCGCGCATGGCCGCTCAAAGTTTCCGATGGTGCTTCCCAGGAACAAAACCAGCAGGCTTTCGCCGGGCCGGCGCCATGCCGCCGCATTCGCCATTCCATCCAAGTAAGACTGTTCGAGCGGATGGACTTCAGCCACGTCGGCGAGATCGCGCTGGCAGCGCGCCAGAGCGTCCACGGAGACGTCGATGGGGAAGTAACGCAGTTCGGCATCGCGGATAGCTTCGAGGATGTGCCGCGTTTTGCGGCCCGTGCCGCTGCCGAGTTCAATCACCGCTACCGAGGACGGCAGCATGCCGGTAATCTCGGCGGCGTGCGTGCGCAACAGGCGTTCATCGGCGCGCGTCAGACCGTACTCGGGCAAGTGCGTGATGGCTTCGAACAGCGAACTGCCCAACTCGTCGTAGAGATACTTGGAGTGCAGTTCTTTTTGCGGCTTCGCGAGGCCGTTGCGGACGTCGCCGGCGAACTCGCGTAGCGCAGCTTCGCGACCGAAGCTAGTTTTCGACAAGCCGAAAGCTGGCGTAGACATAAGGGTAGTTGGGCCGAAACCAGTTGCGGAAGGAGCGGCGAAGCAGACAGGCCGCGGTGCGCGCCGACCCGCCTTTCAGGACATAGTGCTCTTCGTCGAAAAAGTTTTGCGAATATCCCGGATAAAACGGAAAAGGCTGGAAGCCTGCGAACGGGCCGAATTGCGTGACGGTCCATTCCCAGCCGTTGCCCACCAGTTGGGACACGCCGAACGCGCTTTCGCCCGCAGGGGTGGCATCCACGTCCACCGGATCCCAGTTGTGAAAGTCAAAGTTGCCTCGTGAAGCATCCGGCGGCGCGCTTCCCCATGGATAAGAGCGTTCGTCTCCGTTCGGAGTGCCGTACGCGGCGCGGTGGAACTGCGCTTCGGTGGGGAGCTGTTTGCCGGACCAGCGGGCATAGGCGGTGGCCTCGGCATGAGTCACATAGACCGGAGCGTTCAAAGGCAGCGGTACTTCCGCAAACATCCCTCGATAGAACCATTCGCCGCCCCGCTCCGCCCAGAAATGGGGTGGCGGCGCGCCGTCGCGTACATATTCCAGATACTGTCCGTTTGTGACCTTGTGCTTACCAATTGCGAAAGCCGGAACACTCACCGAGTGCCGTGCGAACTCGTTATCCCAACCGAACTCGCCGGATTCTTGGCCGAGCGTGGCCTGGCCAGGCGGGATCCAGATCATCGGGCTTGCGATCCTGTGGCCGGAGTGAAGCAGCCGTTGATCCTGCTGCTTCTCCTCGTAAGGCAGATTATGCAACAGGTAAGCCAGCGTTTCGGCGTGCATCAGCCGATGTTCCAGCGCGACGTGCGCGATTTGCTCGGGTACCTGCTCCAGGCGTTCGTCAACCGCATCACGAACACGCCGGTTATAGGTGCGAACTTCGGCCACACCAGGCCAGTCCGAGGGCTGATCTTCGGCCGCTTTTCCAACGGGCGGATCGATGCCGAACTCGAATAGCTGGTCAAACTGCGGATGGAACGACGAGGCACTGAGGGTTTTCCGGCAGACCAGGTTCCAGTCAAAGGCTTCCAGGTGGCCCAGATAGAAGATCAGCCGGTGCCGCTCCGCCACGGGACGCGAGTAAAGGGCTTCCGGCCTCATTAAGTCGAACAGCTTGTCGGTTTGTTCCCGCGCGCACTGCAGCCGCCCGAGAAGCGTCCGACTCGCCACCGGTATAGTTGCCATGGTAGCCTCCGGCCACGCTCTATCAGACTAACACCCATGGAATGGGATGCGGGAGGCTGGTGTTTTGAAACAAAAAAATGGCACGGGTTGGTCACCCGTGCCTGTCAAAACGCTGTGTCTGCGATCGTCGCGAATTTATTTGGTGCCTGCGGGCGTGCTGGGGGCCGTCGCGCTCTGCGCGTTCTGTGCATTCTGCGCGTCTTTGGCTTCCCATTGGCCCTGGTTCCGCGTGGTTTTAAAGTATTTGTCGACGAACCAGTCGCCATTCGGATCGGCGGCCTTCTTGGGCGCGTCTTTTTTGTCCTGGATGTTGGCCTGCATGTACTGGGCATCGAAGGAAGATACTTCAAAGTTGACGGTTCCGGTAACGCCGCTGGCATCTTTATAGCTGATGCTCAGGACATCTTTCGGGTGTAAAAGCGCGGGCATAGGAATCTTGCCGAAGAGGTGGCGGGTCTGGGCCTTGCCGATGTCAGTGCTTGTAATGTTCTCGTACGGCAGGCTGTAGACGGACCCGCTGTAGTTGAAGCGCAGTTCCTTGGCGTCTTCGAAGCTCAATGCGCCGGTGGAATTCACTGGAATCGACTTCACGGTGCCACCAACGTATTCGGCGCCTTCAGCTGCGCGCACGGCGGCGGGTGGAACAGCCGCGAAAATCAGCGTGGAAACTAAAAGCTGGCGGATAGCAGACATTAGTACCTCTCCTCGCAAGTACTATCGGCGGTTCGCTGGCGAACTTTAGGGGCGCCGCCACTTACAATAGAGGCACCATGTCTATTTACGACGAGCGCCGGGAAGAGCTGGAAAAACAAGAGTTTATGATGGGGACCGAGCGGGGCCGCCTGGCCGTCACGCTGGACCTGCTAACCGACGCGCTCGTGCTCGTGGGCCAGCATGGCGTCTACTGCCAGAGCGCGCGCCAGCCCGGCAAGCCCGCCATGGATATACAGATGATCGCGAAATGCCTGACCGATGCCAAGGAGCTGGTTTCAGACGTAATGGGTGAGTTGAAGCGCAAACGCGCAGCGCAATAGGCTACAGCTTGCCGCCGTGCGTGAAGTAGTAGGTCCAAACGACAATCAATCCGATGATGCACAGCGCCATCATGAAGAGCTTGCGGCGGAGCGTCGGCTGGTAGCCGGCCGGTTTTTCCGGCGGCAGAGGGGGCGGTTGCTGCTTGGAGGCTGATTTCGCGGCCATTAGACTTCGATTCAAGTATAGCGCCGTGTGCCTCTACGGCAGCGTCCCCGTGATGTTTCCTAAGTGCAACCAGTTGATTCCAGTTGGGTTCCAAGACGGTGGGTTCGTTTGGTAATTTTGGCAATGGAGGCGGGCGCGCGCCTCGCTACAGCCCCTGCAGGAACGGATTCCGGCGGCGCTCACGGCCGATTGTTGTTTCCTGCCCATGCCCGGGGATCACCACCACGTCATCGGCCAGCGGCAGCAGCTTGTCGTGAATCGAGTGCAGGATCTGCTTCGTGTTGCCCCCGGGCAGATCCGTCCGGCCGATGCTGTCGAAGAACAGCGTGTCGCCGGCGACCAGCTTATTCTCGGCCGGAATCCACAGGCTGATGCTGCCTTGTGTGTGGCCGGGCGTGTGAATCACGTGGAACTCGGCCGGGCCTAGCAGCAGCTTCTCGCCCTCGCGCGCGTTCACGTCAACATCGGTCTGCTCCGGCGGCTCCATGCCCAGCCATTCCGCTTGCATGTCGAGATGATCGTATAGCTCCTGATCGTTCGCATTCATGTAGACCGGCGCGCCCGTGGCGGCCTTCAGCTTCTGCGCGCCGCCGATGTGATCGATGTGCGCATGCGTGATCACGATCGCCTTCACCCGCAATTGATGCTTGGCCAGCACGGCGAGAATGCGGTCGATCTCGTCGCCCGGATCGATCACCACGGCCTCGCGGCTGGCCTCATCGCCGAAGATTGAGCAGTTGCACTGCAGCATCCCGACCGGAATGATCTCGTGAAGCATGATCGTATACTCGAATTATGGACCCAACCACGCGCGCGGTGCTCGGGGTGTGCATGCGATGGATTCACATCGCTTCGGTGGTCACACTCATTGGCGGCTTTATCTATGCACGGCTGGTTCTAGCGCCCGCGCTTGCCTCACTCACCGGGCCGGACCGCGACGCGTTCCGTAAGCGCACCATCGCGGGCTTCCGGCCGTTCCTGTACACGCTCATGATCTTCATCCTCGGCTCCGGCGCTTACAACTATGTCACCAAGGGCAGTTACCCGCCGCATTATCACATGTGGATGGGCATTAAGTTGCTGCTGGTCCTCCACATTTTCGCGGCGGGCACCCTCTACGCGGCGCGCGACGCCGACGAGGCCAAGACCAACCGCACGCTGACCGGCATCGTGATTTCTGGTCTGATCGTCATCGCCATTGCGTCTTACTTGCGGTGGATCTCGCTCACATGACCGGCTACGAGGCTCTACGCAACCGCGCCGCCTGGCTGGATCTCTCCAGCCGCGGCAAGATCAAGCTCACCGGCGAGGACTGCGCGCGCCTGCTGCACGCCATGAGCACCAATCACATCCAGCAGCTTACGCCGGGCGCCGGATGCTACGCATTCTTCCTCAATGACAAAGGACGTATTCTCGCCGACGCCAACATCCTGTGCCGGCCGGACCATTTTCTGCTGGATGTCGAGCCCGAAGTGCGTGAGAAGCTGTACCAGCATCTGGATCACTACATCATCGCCGACGACGTGACGCTGGAAGACGCCACCAGCGCGACCGCTACCATAGCCCTCGAAGGACCGCAGTCGGCCGAAGTGCTCGCCGCCGCCGGTGCAAGCGTGCCCGAAGCCGACTATGCCAGCATCGAGTGGGGCGCGCGCCTGGTCGCCCGCTTGAATTCGGCCGGTGGCCCGGGCTTCTTCGTGTTTGCGCCCGTGGCCGAAAAAGCCGAGTTGATTGCACAGTTGGAGGCAGCTGGAGCCGAAGCCGGCGACCCCGAGGCATTCGGCGTGGTTCGCCTGGAGCAGGGCAAAGCCCGGTACGGCGAAGATTTAAGCGAACGGTATCTCGCTCAAGAGGCCAATCAACCTCAGGCGCTGCACTTCAACAAGGGCTGCTATTTGGGGCAGGAGATCGTGGAGCGCGTCCGTTCGCGCGGGCAGATCCATCGCGTGCTCATGCCGATGGTTCTGGAAACGAAGGAGCCGCCGGAACCCGGCGCGAAGCTGCAAGTCGGCGACGCGAGCGCGGCTGAAATCACGTCCGCCGCGTATTCGCCGGCTTTGGGTAAGGTGGTCGCGCTCGCTTACGTCCGGACCGAACACGCCCGCCCGCACGAACAGCTCAAGCTGGGCGAGATTCGCGCTGAGGTTCTAGCGCGCTAGTTGCGCGTGTTCATCACCTTCGGAATCGACAAATAGCCGACGATCTCGTTCTTCGTCACCTGGTTGACCACCAGCTCGTAGGGCTGCCTCGCCTTGGAGGTCATGAACTGCACTGGTTCGTTGACGCCGCGGTCCTTTTTCTCTACGGTTTTGTCGTCGGCGGTCAGCTCGATGGTGTAGCGGTTCTTCTTGGGATCGGCCTTCTTCAGCAGAATGCTGACATCGGCCACACGCTGGGCTTTCTTCTCCTTGGGAATCGTGAACTGGACATAATTCCGCTCGCCCAGCGCCTGCAACGCCTTCAGCTCTTTATCGTTGGTGGCGATCAGCACGCTGTGGCCATCCAGTTCGCCGGTGGCTCGCTTCAACTCCGCGATCGTCTTTTCCAATTGGGATTTCGTCGCGGCCACATCCCCTTTCACGCCGGTGACCGCTGTGTCCACCTGAGTAATCTTGTTATTGGCCGTGTCGGTGGCCTGCCTTACCTGCGAAATGTCCGAAGTGAACTGTTGGCGGTCGCGTTGCTGGGCAGCCTCTAGCGCCGCACGGGTCTCGTCGACTTTCTTGAGCGCCGCGTCCTTGGCTTCACCGGCCGCCGCGGCGGCCTGACGCCGTGCACGGTCCAATTGATCCTTCAGTTCCTCGACGGTTTTGCGATTGCTGCGTGTAGTGAGCGACGCCGCTTCTTCCAGTTTGTCCAGGCGATTCTGTGCGGAATCGTTCGCCGCCACCAGCTGTTTCTTGACGCCGTCCAATTGCCAATACAGGTAGCCGTTTGCTCCGAGCAACACCACAACAGCGACAAACAGCGTGATGATCTTGCCGGACCCGCCGCTGGGCGCGGGCGGTGGCGGGTAATAGGTGGGCGGCGGAGGCGCATAGTACTGCTGAGTCGGAGGCCCCTCGGGAGGTGGCGCGGACGTTGGGGGCGGTGAACCAGAACCGGGGTTGGGGCTCGGAAAGATGGACATGTTACCTCTTGAACAATAGGTTACCAGGAAAGACCGCAATCTTTACAAACCCGTATCAACGCCTTTGCTGCCGCGTCCTATCATGAGAAGGTGCCCCTTGCTGCGGAGCGCTTCATCACGCCTGAACAGCTGGATCATGCGCCAGAGGACGTTGCTCGCGCCAGTCTGTACGATTTAGTGCGCATCAATCGTTACTTGGGCGGCCGCCGGGTCCTGCGAAGCCTGTTTGGAGGGCTGGTGAAACCGCAGGAGCAGTTCTCTGTGCTGGATGTTGGGGCGGGGTCCGGCGATTTGGCGACGGCGTTGCGCGGCTTGTATCCGGGGGCGAGAGTTACGCTATTGGATCACCGCTTGCTGCATCTGGTCTCCGCCCCCGCGCCCAAAGTGGTGGCGGACGCCTTCCGGCTGCCGTTCGGCCCGGCCAGTTTCGACTTCGTGTTCAGTTCCCTGTTTCTGCATCACTTCTCCAACGAGCAGGTCGTGGATCTGCTGACGAGCTTCCGTGCTGTGGCGCGCCGTGGCGTGCTGGCGATCGACCTCGACCGCGGTCCGCTGGCGTACCACTTTCTACCGGCCACGCGCTGGCTCTTCCGCTGGCACGATATTACGATTTCCGACGGCCAGATCTCGGTGCAGGCCGCATTCAAGCGCGAGGAATTGCTGGCCCTGGCCGTGCGTGCGGGCTTGGGATGGGCACGCGTGAAGACCCACAGGCCGTGGTCGCGCCTATCGTTATCCGCGCCGTTCTAATCCACTCGCCGAGCCAATTGCCGGAACGCTCGCGACTAAAGCCAGCGGAGCAGAGCGCCGAAGTCATTGGGCGAGGACATGCCGGTCTCTGCACAACCGAAGGTCGTCTCCCGGTTCCTATCTGGAATTGCCTGGCTCGTGTCCTTGTGGGGACTCATTCATCCGCGTCCTTATCAGATCGTCATCCTGATGCTCGCCGTCCTGCCCTGGATCGCACTGGAAGCGGTGAGAAGGTCCCACGGCCGGCTGCGGCTGGACTCGGCGCGAAATAATTCACACCCGAACGTTGGGATTGTTTTCCTGCTTCCCGGTCTTGTCCTTCTGTTTCGATCCATCATCGACTACAACATTCTTCAGCCGTCTGCTCTGGCGTGGTTCTCGATCGGCGCAGGGTGTTTTCTCTGCGTTTGCACGGTAGCGGCCGATTCGTCTATGCGTGCGAATCCGGGAATCGCCGTAGTGATCCTGGCGTTTTCTATCGGCTATGGGTACGGCGTAGCTGCCCAGGTGAACGTATTACTTGATCGCTCGCCGGAAGCCAGCTACACGGCCTCTGTCCAAAGCAAGCAACTCGTCCGCGGCAGGAGGATCGACAGCTATCAACTGGACCTGGGACCCTGGGGGCCCAAAACTGCACCTAACAGGCTCCGCGTGAGTCGCAGAATCTACGACTACATTCAGGCCGGTGATGTTGTCTCTCTCACGCTCAAGCGCGGGGCACTCGGTGCGAGTTGGTGTTTCGTGCGCGCATCTGAATCAGGCCGCAGTGAGGCCGTGAAGGTTGCTCTCAAACCCTTAACGCGGTATTGCGTCGAGCTTGCTCTTCAACTCCTGATACGGTGAGTCGGCGAACAGCCCTTCGTAAGTCCACAGGACTTGCCCTTTCGCGTCCAGCAGAACAACAACCGGTAGATTCGCCTGCTTGACACCCAAAGCGCTCTTCCAGGACTTTTCATCTTTTGTCATGATGAGGCTGCGATCGAGCAGCGGCGGCGCGGTTCCCTTGCGCATGCTGGACCGGATCATGCCGCGAACAAAGGCGGGCGCTCCTTCCAAATTCGCGACCGACCAGGCATTGACGCCATCCTGGCTGAGCCGGGCCATCCAGGCCTTGGTTTGTTCGCCCGGCACTTTGGTGAAGCCAAACACGCAGCAGCGCACCAGACTCGTAGCGCTATAACAAACGCGAGAGAGATCTTCCAGGGCCCCGTACCTGAGAGCATTTCTGTTTTCTGGACGGGACGTGCCCTGTCTTCGTTTCCCGGAAAACCTTATCGGCCCCTCGTTTGTAGGCTCACAGCGATGGGGGTGAGAATCTAAGCTCATTTCCAGGGTCAATAAATTTCAAACCCCCAAGCGATGGGCCGATAAAGCTACCACTTATGACACTCCAATCCAACTCCCCATTCGCAAGGCTTCGATCCTTGCCGTTGCTTGTCTGCCTCTCTCTGGCAATTGGTGCTTCCGCCTTCGGTCAGGATGAACCGAAGCGCTTCGGACCCGAGGAAGCGCAAGCCGCCGCGATTCATAAAGTAGAGCCGGTTTTTCCCGAGTTGCCCCGCGGAGTGAAGACAAGCAGCCGGGTGGAGATCGACGACTACGTCGCGACCGATGGCTCCGTGTACTCGACCATCATTGTCCTGGGCGATCCCAAGCTAGTGGACGCCGCCGAAAGGGCCGCGAAGCAATGGAAATTCAAGCCGTTTGAAGAGAACGGGCATCCCATCCGGGGCATTGCGCGCCTGATCTTTCATATGCTGCCGCCCGCGGCCGCCAGCGCCGCGAATGTGCTTCCCCGGTCCCGCTGAACATTCGGCGCGCGGCGTGCCTGTCAATCGCGACCGCCGGGACGCCCGGCCATGCGCCCTGACGCTGGCATAATAGCTTCTTGACCCGAGTTGCTGCCGCGGCCGTTGTCCTGCTCGCGCTGTCCGCTTGCGAGCGCCCGCCGGAATTCTATCCGCCGCCCGAGCAGCGCCACCCGGCCGAGGGCGTCAATCCCGGCCCCGAGGCCATGATGGTCGAGATGGACAGCCCCGACGCCAATCTCTCCATCGTCAAGGACATCTACCCGCCCGGCGGCACGTCCTGGCGCTGGACCGAGCAGGACCCCACGGTGAAGGTACTGGTCCTTTCCACCGACAAGCTAAAACTACGCATCGATTTCGCAATCTGGGACGATGGCTTCAAGACTACCGGCCCGGTAGAGCTTTCCTTCTTCATCAACGACAAGCTGCTCGACAAGGTACGCTACACCACGCCCGGCGTCAAACACTACGAAAAACCCGTGCCCGCCGACTGGTTGATGCTGGACCGGGAAGCGACGCTCTCCTTTCACGTCGACAAACTCTATGTTTCGCCGCGAGACAAAAAACGCTTCGGCGTGATCCTGACGCGCATCGGACTGGTCCCATGATTCGCGTCCTGGCGATTTTGTTCGGCACGCTTTTGACGGTCCTCACCGCCTGGGCGCTGGGTGCGATTCTGTTCCGCAAGCTCGCCCTGAAACTGCATCGCGCGGAAGAGCGCCTGCTTTCGTTTGTCGTTGGTTCTGCCCTGTTGAGCGCGATTGTCTTTGCGATCTGCGCGGTCCGGGTTGTTCATCGCGGCGTGTTTCTTGTAATCGGCCTTGCCATCATCGGCTATGCCGTTTACTCGGGCGCGTTGCGGGCCTCCGGTGATTCCTTCGCTCCGCTGCCGCGCCTGTGGCTCTGGGTGTTCCTGGTTGCGATGACCGCTTTCAGCTATCTCGCGTTCTTCCACGCGATGATGCCCGAGGACAGCCCGGACGGCATGGCCTATCACTTGGGCAATGTGCTCAAGTACCAGCAGGCGCATGGCTTCTTTCGCATTACCGACGACATGTACGCCAATCTTTCCGAAGGCGTCGAGATGCTGTTCCTCTACGCTTTCGACTTCGGACGGCACTCGGCCGCAACCCTGGTTCACTTCACTTTCCTGGTGGTGCTCGCGCTGCTGATCCTTTCCTATGGCCGGCGAATCGGGCGTCCGGCTGTGGGTGTCGCGGCTGCGATCTTCACTTACGCCGCGCCCATCGTGTACTTCGACGCCTCGATGGCGTACATCGATGTGGCCCTCGCCGCGGTGCTCTTCGCCGGGTTCTATCTGCTGCAGATTTGGGACGAGAATTGCGACCCCAGGCTGTTTATCCCCATCGGCATCCTGGCGGGTTTCGCCTACGCGGTGAAGTACACGGCGTTTCTGGCAGTGCCCTACGCGATCGGCTTCATCGCCTGGAAGCTGTGGCGGAAGCGCCAACCCGTGCTGCGGCCCGTGGCGGTTGTGGCGCTGCTCGCCGCGGTCTTCGTTCTGCCCTGGATGGTGAAGAACTGGATTGAAGTGGCGAATCCGATCTCGCCGCTCGCCAATCGCATCTTCACCAATCCTTACATTCACATTTCCTTTGAAGACAACTGGCGGCGATACCTGAGCATGTACGACCTGACCAGCCGCTGGCAGATTCCGCTGCAGGTCACCGTCCAAGGCGATCATGTCGAGGGCTTGCTGGGTCCTCTGTTTTTGCTGACGCCGCTTGCACTTCTCGCGCTGCGCTTCCGTGCCGGCCGTCAGTTGCTGCTGGCCGCGGCATTGTTCGCCTCCACGTATTTCGGCAACATCGGCACGCGTTTCCTGATCCCCGTTGTGCCGTTCGTTTCACTTGCACTCGCGTTGGCTGTGGCCGACTTTCCCGCGCTGCTGTTGGCTCTGGTGGCCTTTCATGCCATTACCTGCTGGCCGTCCGTCATCCAGCTCTATTGCGCACCCGGCGCATGGCGGCTGGAACGAGTCTCCGTCCGAACCGCGCTACGCCTGCGTCCGGAGGAGACTTATCTGAACCAGAATCCCGATTACCGCATGGCGCGCCTGATCGATGGCGTCGTGCCGCGGGCTGACAAGGTATTCGGAGTTTCACAGACCGGCCAGTCCTATACGACGCGCGACGAGCTGGTGGGCTATGAATCGGCCTCTAATGAAGTGTTGCAGGACATTCTATGGACGCCGGTGATTCGCGAGTTCCAGCCGACGCGAAAGCTCGCATTCCAATTCGCGCGGCATGCCATTCGCAAGCTGCGCGTGGTTCAAACGGCGAATGCGCCGATGGACCAGTGGTCCATTTCGGAGCTGCGCGTCTTTGATGGCGCGATGGAACTCCCGCGCGACTCAGCCTGGCGCCTCACCGCGCATCCCAACCCTTGGGAAGTCCAACTGGCCTTCGACAACAGCCCGGTCACGCGCTGGCGCACCTGGCAGCCGGCCGGGCCCGGAATGTACGTGGAAGTGGACTTCGCGCGGATGCAAACTGTGGACGGGGTCGTGGTGGAGACGTCGTCCGATGCGGCGAACACGAAAATCATCGCCGAAGGCCTGGATGCCAACGGACAGTGGATCACGCTGTCGGATCACCCAGTCGAGTCCGTCAATCCCATTCACACCAGCTTGCGGCGCGCCGCCGCTGCCGAGCTTAAGGCCCGCGGCATCCGCTACGTTTTGATGAAGCCAGAAAACCCCGGCGCGGATGATCTGCGCCGGTACACCGAGGCGTGGGGCATGAAGGTGGCGGGCGTGGTGGATGCCCAGCGTCTCTACTTCATTCCCTAACGGCATGCCTCAATATTTTCTTGGCGTCGATGGCGGGCAATCCAGCACCACCGCCCTGATCGGCGATGAAACCGGCTGCGTCGTTGGCGCCGGACGCGGCGGTCCCTCGAACCACGCCGGCGCCGCCGATGGGAAAGCCAAATTCATTTCAGCCATGACCGCTTGCCTGGAGGCCGCCTGTGCACAAGCTGGCTTGGGGTCGTCGTCGGTGCGCTTCGCCTCCGCGTGCTTCGGATTGAGCGGCGGCCCAGCCGGCAAAGAAGCGATTCTAGGCGAGATCCTTGCTGCCGGCCGCATCATCGTCACTACGGATGCGCAGATCGCTCTTACCGGCGCTACCGCGGGCGAGCCCGGCCTGATCGTCATCGCCGGCACCGGCTCCATTGCCTTCGGACGCAACGCCGCCGGCCAAACCGCGCGCGCCGGAGGCTGGGGCTACCTGTTCGGCGATGAAGGCGGCGGATTCTACATCGTGCGCCAGGCGCTGCGCGCCGCCCTCCGCGCCGAAGAAGGTTGGGGGCCGCCGACTGCGCTGCGCTCCGTCCTGCTGCATGCCACCGGCGCGAGCGACATGAACCATCTGCTCCACCTCTTTTATACGGCTGAGTTCCCTAGGGACCGGGTGGCCGGATTCGCAAAGCTGGTGGACGACGCCGCGCAAAACGGCGATCACATCGCTCGTGAAATTCTTCACGAAGCCGCCCAGAAGCTCGCCATTCTCGCCGCGGCCGTCCGGCGGCAGTTGTTTGGCGGTGGAGACCGGGTACGGCTGGCCTATGTCGGCGGCGTGTTCCGCAGCCGGCTTCTGTTAGCCAGATTCCAAAGCCTCGTGGAGCTGGACGAAGGGACTCAGCTGCAGGCTCCCATGTACCCTCCCGCTGCCGGCGCTTTGATTGAGGCCTACCGGGCGGCGGGCGCCGAGCGTACCTTATCTGACGTTCCATCCGAAGAAGCCTGAAGCGCCTCATGGATGCACACTACACCGGCTAAGGTGAGTTTTCCTCAAACTCGCCTGAGTCATCATCGATGAGAAGACCGAGGCCAAACTTGAGCGCTTGGATTCCATTCGACAATCAGCCGCTTCCTCCCGCTCCGTCGCCGGAAGATCCCGGAGCGGTGGCCGATAAGACCAGTGTGAGCAAATCCGCAGTAGTACCAGCGGACCGTTATGGCGATGAAGCCATTCGCGCCCACTGCCTGAGGGTGGCGGCCTGGGCCAGCGAACTGGCGGGCGCGTTGGGGATTTCGGAAAAGGAGCGCAAGCTGATCGAACGAAGCGCTCTGTATCATCATGTTCCCCAGTTCCTGATGGACGAAGCCGCCCGAGGCCGCCTGCTGGCCGAGTTGCATGTGTCCGAACAAGGCCAACCCGCGTTCGTGCCGGAAGAAGTTCGCACGATCCTGGAGGCATTTCAGGGCGTCCAGCCGATCGCCGATGCCAGCCTTGCCAGGATTGTCGCGGTGCTCGAAATCAGCGACGACTTTGACCAGTACTTCGAGTCGCAGCCTCTGTTCGATCCCGATCCCGCCAACCAGGATGAATGCGCGGCTTCGTCGGTGGAAACCATGATGTCCTATTTGCAGGTGACCAGCCGCACGGACATTAATCGAGTGATCGACCGGCTACCCGTCTTTCCGCGCGCTGCCCGGGAAGTGATCAAGCTTGCCGCGAATCCCGAGGTCACCGTTCACCAACTGGAGGCCGTAGCGTCCAAGGACCCGGTTTTGGCAGGCAGAATCATTCAGACCGCGAACTCGGCCGCCTACAGTCCCATGCAGCCTCTCGGCAGCATCCCACGCGCCATCGGCCACATTGGAACCGACATGACGCGCAAGGTTCTGTTGGGCGCCGCACTGCGGGGCAATTTCGGTTCCATGCAGTTGCATCGGCTCTGGAACCATTCGCTCGACGTGGCACAGGCCGCCGAGACGCTCGCCGGCGAGTCCAGCGTGGGAATCGACCCTGCCGAGGCGTTTCTCGCGGGGCTGGTCCACGACATCGGCCGGCTCGCGTTTTCCATCATGCCGGTCGCATTCCTGGAACGCTTCAATCGCCTGACCGATGGCGGCTGCCCCGCGGTGGAAGTAGAGTTGGGATTGGTCGGCCGCTGCCACGGCGACATCGGCGGCGAGACCCTGACCCGTTGGAAATTTCCCGAAGCTGTCGTGCAGGCGGTTCGCTGGCATCACCGCCCGGAGCGCTCGGCGGTGCCTCTCGCGTCGCTTCTGTATATGGCGGAGTTTCTGTGCGACGTCGACGAAGATCTGCCTTCCTACGTCCGGTTGGAAATGGCATCCAAACAAGCCGGAGTCCCGCTCGCGGTGCTTTACCGCGTGCTTCGCAAAGGGCCTGACAAGCTGGAGAGCCTCCGCTTCGCTGCCTAAAGCGCTCCACCCCGCGCTACCGTGGAAGGCGTGGATCACCGCTCTCATCGGTTCGAAGTGCAGACTACCTGGACCGGCAATTCGGGACAGGGAACGGCAAACTACCGCGCCTACCGCCGCGATCACGAAATCACAGGCGCGCAAAAGACGCTGCCGATTCCGTGCTCTTCGGATGCCGCATTTCGCGGCGACGCCTCCCGCTACAACCCGGAGGAGTTGCTGGTGGCGTCGCTGTCCGCCTGCCACATGCTGTGGATGCTGCATCTCTGCGCCGACGCGGGCATCGTGGTGACGGCCTATTCCGACCAGGCGTTCGGCACCATGGTCGAAAACGAAGACGGTTCGGGGCGGTTCACTGAAGTCACGTTGCACCCGGTCCTCAACATCGCGGATGTCGGCCGGACCGCCGACACACAGGCGCTGCACGCGCGCGCTCACGAGCGCTGCTTCATCGCGAACTCGGTCAATTTCCCCGTGCGCTGCGAACCCACGGTGCTGGCGCCATAACATCGAGAGCTTTTGTCATAATCAATAGGTGGGTGAGCGCAACGCATTGGCCGATCTGATCCGGCGAGGCCGGACACGCCAGCTGTCTCACTGGCTGATTCACGGCGCTTCTTTTGCCGCGGTCGTTGCTCTCGGCGGCGCAATCCTCCTTCTGCTACTGGGTACTCAGATTCTCAACTGGTACTGGCTGGTGCTTTTGTTTGCGGTCAGCCTGGCGGCTGCAATTTACCGGTCCCGGCATCTGCTGCTTTCCAGCTACGAGGTTGCGCAATCCATCGACCACCGGCTGAACTTGCAGGACGCCCTGTCAACCGCCTGGTATTTTGAGGAGCGTCCGGATAAGGTTGTATCGTCTCCTGCGTTTGTCGAGAACCAGCGTGAGGCGGCCGAGGAGTTGGCGCGTTCGGCCGATATCCGCCGCGGCATGCCCTTTCTCGTGCCCAAAACCTTGTATGTGAACGCCGCTCTGGTTGCGGTCGCCTTCGGGATGTTCGGGCTGCGCTACGGCATCACACGCAGCCTGGACTTGCGGTCCTCGCTTGTGCACATCGATTTCGACGGATTCCTGGGTAACGGACGCGAGGTCGCGGACACGAAAGTCATTCGCGGGCCGCGTCAGTTGGATGCGGATGGGAAGCGCGATCCCGGCGAGGCGGTGGACCCCTGGGAGTCCAAGCCCGAAAATCTGGATTCTGCGCCGGACGCCGCGCTGAACACCGTGGAAGATCCCGACGTCAACAATCCGAAGAACGGCGACGACAAATCCGCCAAAGCGGAGGCCAAGGGGAACGAGCCGCTGCCTCCCGGCGACGATCCGCTGGATTCGGGCGGTAAAGGGCAGAACTCGCCGCCGGCGGCCGATCCAAGCAGCCCCAACTCCTCGCCGGGCGCGAATGCGCAATCGGGCAAGCAGCAGAGCGGCGCGCAGGATGGCAGCCAGAAACAGGGTCCTGGCGAGAATTCGAGCCTGGCCGACAAGGTGCGCGACGCGCTGGCCAATCTGATGGCGAAGCTGAAGCCGCAGTCCGGCCAGGGCAGCAAGCAGAACAATTCGTCGCAATCGGCCGGGCAGCAATCGGCGCGCCAGCAAAGCCAGACACAAGATGGCCAGCCGAAGCCGACGCCCGGGCAGGAGCCCAACGACGCAAGCTCCGATGCACAGTCGCAGGGCGAGCAGCAACAGGGCGCCTCGGAACAAGCCTCGCAGGCTAAGAGTGAAGCGCGCAGCAACAATCAGCCCAACTCGCCCGAAGGCAAAAGCGGAATCGGCAAGCAGGACGGTGATAAGACCGCGCGCGAAGCCGCCGAACTGGCCGCCATGGGCAAGATCAGCGAGATTATCGGCAAGCGCTCCGCCAATGTAACCGGCGAAGTGATGGTCGAGGTTTCGAGCGGCAAGCAGCAGTTGAAGACGCAGTACTCGCAGCGCGACGCCGCCCATTCCGACCAGGGCGGCGAAATCAACCGCGACGAAATCCCGCTGGCCTACCAGCAGTACGTCCAGCAATATTTCGCGGAAATCCGCAAGCTGCCTGCATCCAAGGCCAAGCCTGAGTCCGCGAAGCCCAAGGGCGCGGCCAACTAGACTGCCAGCCGCTTCGGCTTACTTCTTATCTGCGGTCTGCGCAATCGACTGCGCCAGGTAGTTCACCACGTGCGCTTCGTCGCGGGCGACTTCGTAATAAGCCGCGCGCAGAAGTTGGTCCTTGCGGTTGATCAGCGTCTCGCGAATGTTCTGCTGCACGCGCGGATCGCTCAGCTCGCGCTGGCCGGCCGGCTCCTTCGAGTAGATCTTAAAGACTCGGTAGCCCTCCGCGGTCTTCACCACCGGAGTGATTTGCCCGGGTGAAGCGCTTTGGATCACTTTGCGGATGTCCGGGTTGGCCTTTTCCAGGGCTGACTCCGGCACGAACCCCAGGTCGCCGCCGTTGGGTGCCGTCGTCGGGTCCTCGGAAAGATTTTGTGCCAATGCCACGAAGTCTTCGCCCTGCTTCAGCCGGACGGAGATCATTTCGATCTTTTTGCGCGCCTGCTCTTCGTTTTGCGCCTTGTCATTCTTCAGATTGCGGACGTTCGGGTCCGGCGTGGGCGTCACCAGGATCTGCGCCAGGTGCACCTGCGGCTCCGGGAAGTTGAAGCTGCTCTTGTTGGAGTTGTAGAAGTCGGTGACGTCCTTGTCGGAGATCGAAATGTGCGAAGTAATCTCCTTATTGAACAGCTTAGTGATGCTGAGGTCCCGCTTGAGCTGCGCTTTCATATCGTCCGCCGACATTTTCCGCGCCTCGAGCTGCTTCTGGAACTCCTCCTGCGTGTACGGCGCCTTCAGCTCCGCGAACTTGGACTCAACGTCGGCGTCGGTGGCCATCAGCCCCAGCTTTTCGGCGCGCTGCAGCATGATCTCGTTGTCCACCAGCGTGCGCAGCACTTCCAGCTTCTGGATCAGCATCTGGTCGTCGCTCGGCCGCTCGGTGGCCGACATGAATTGCGCCTCGTACTGTTTGTCGAGATCGGCAAAGGTGATAACGCGCCCGTTCACCGTCGCCGCGACGTTGTCGGGCACGGACCGTTTGCATCCGCTGGCAAGCAAGAGGACAAGAATCGCCGGGACAGCGGAAAGGACGCGAAGCATTCTAATGATGTCCTCATTTTACAGGAAGCGGGGCGGTAGCCGTCCAATGTTGCCGTCCGCACTTAGCTGATGATTCCCTTGCGAACAGCGTACAGGATCAATTCCGGCACGCTGTGGACGTTCAGCTTTTGCAGGATATGGGCACGATGCGTCTCCACCGTGAAGAGACTGAGGTTCAGCATGCCGGCGATCTCTTTGTTGGCGCGGCCTTCGGCCACCAACTGCAATACTTCCCGTTCGCGGCTGCTGAGCAGATCGTAAGTGTCTTCCAGATCGTGATCTTCCAATTGGCGCATGAACTCTTCCTGCAGGATCTTGCGGATGGGAGGGCTGAAGAAGGAACGTCCGGTGGAAATCGCCCGGACTGCGGCGATCAATTCCGTCTCGGCAGAATCTTTGAGCACGTAGGCGCGGACACCGGCTTTGAGGGCCCGCACGACGTAGCCTTCATCCTTGTGCATGCTGAGAATCGCAACCGCTGTGTTCGGACATTCGTCCGTGATTCGCCGCGCCGCCTCGATGCCGTTCAAGTTCGGCATGCCGATATCCATAACCGCCACGTCGGGCTTCGCGCGCGCCGCGACGCGCACCGCTTCGCGTCCGTCGGAGGCTTCGCCCACCACTTCGAAATCCGGGTGTTGTTGGAGAATCAGCCGCAGACCGTTGCGGACCATGGCGTGGTCGTCAGCCAGCACGATGCGGACCGGCTTCACGTCGTCAGTTGGGGCAGCGGCAGCCGGACACGAACCGTGGTGCCGCGCCCGGGTTCTGCGTCCAGGTCGATTTCGCCCCCGGCATGCCGGACGCGTTCCGCCATTCCCATTAGTCCGAGACCCTGGCTCTGACGCGGATCGAATCCCTGGCCATCGTCCTGGACGATGATCTGGACGGCCCCGGCATCGGCCGAGATCTCGATCCGCACGCCGCTGGCCTGGGCATGCCGCACCGAGTTGTTGAGCGCCTCCTGAACCACGCGGTAGACGCAGGTCTTGTACTCGTCGGAAAGGGTGTCCGCCACGCTCTGAGCGAACACCCGCACTTTCACTCCTGTTCGTTCGGTTACCTCCCTGGCTTGCCAACGCAGCGCAGGAACCAGCCCGAGATCATCCAGCATCGACGGCCGCAGCAGCAACGCCATGTTTCGAACCGCATTGATGCTGCTCTCAGCCAGGCGCTTGATGGATTCCAGACGCGGGCGTAATTCCTCCGGCACGGCCCTCGAACTTGCGGCAGTCCCCGCCTCCATGGCCAACGCGGTGAGTGCCTGGCCGACTTCATCGTGCAATTCGCGCGAAATGGAGCGGCGCTCTTCTTCCTGGGCCGACACCAGGCGCGAGGAGAGTTGCCTTAGCTCGGCTTGCGCCCGCAGCATGTGGGCTGTCGTCAAGCCCGCGAGCACCAGGCCACCGGCGAGCGTGATGGCCAGAATCAGAAGCAGGCGGAAGCGGAAACCATTGAACATCTCCGATAGCTTCTCATCGCCGCTGGCGACGTCCTGTTCGTCGCGGCGGGCGATGTCGTCGGCGAGGTCTAGCATCGCTGTCCGGCGCGACACAAGTTGATCGTAGAAATACGCGGCGCTGCGCCGGTGTTCATCGGCATGGTCCGGATCGGCGAGGAAATCCAGGACTCGCCAGTAGGTGTGGATCTCAGCCAGAAGACTGCGAAACGTGCCGGCTTCCGCCGGACTTAGAGAGCCGGAATATCGATCCAACCCGGCGTCGGTCTCGTTCTCAGTCTGTTTCAACTTGGCGCGCTGTGTAATAGCTTCCTCTGGTCGTCTCGCCAGAAGATAATCGCGCGCCATCGTGCCGGAGATATAGATTCCTGCCCGAATTTGTTCCAAAGCGCGGCTGCGCGCCAGAAAGCTGTTCCGCAGCGCGGCGTTGGTGGTCTTGGCCTGATGAAAAACCAGGAGCGCGTCCACGCCCGCGATGGCCATCAGTATCAGCAGCCCGCCGAAGCCGGCAATCAGGACTCGTCCTGGTGTCCAACTCGGTCGCCGCCCGATTTCGGCTCGCATGTTCACTTCAGAATAGAGAACCTTTCCTCACGAGTGTATACTGTCGCGGCGGTATCTTCGGGCCCAGGGAATACCTGCGCGGCAGGATTTTCTGTCCATTCGAGCCGGCGCATTCTGAGTGGCATGAAGACTTTAGTTTGTTCGATCAGCCTCCCGTTCTTCGTGTTTCTTGGAGCTTGCCGCCATCATGACACGGCGTTGCACCTGCCCCCTCCGATTGCCGACCCTCCGCCGGCGCCACCAGTCGATTCGGAAAGATCCAAGCCTGTTGTAAACCCGGTTGAGTTGCCAACGCGCGGTTCGAGCGAAGCAGAACTGGCGCCGACGAATGAGGCTCCGAGGACCTCGGTTTCACAGCTGCTTCTCTGCCTGGCTGATGCTTACTTTGACTACGACCAGGACTTGCTCCGCCCCGATGCGCAGGTGGCATTGCGCGCCGATTCTTCCATTGTAAAGCGGATTCTCGACCAGCAGCCTGACACCACCCTAGTGGTCGAGGGGCACGCGGACGAGCGTGGCTCGGCCGAGTACAACCTGGCGCTAGGGGCGCGCCGCGCCGACATGGCGAAGGAATTTCTGGTCAACCTGGGGGTTCCGGACAAGGCGCTCAAGACGGTCAGCTACGGCAAGGAGCGTCCGCAGTGTACCGACGAAACGGAGGAATGCTGGCAGAAGAACCGGCGGGCGCACATGGCAACCGGGGAATAAGAGCCAGCTACTGTGTGGAAACGATTTTCGAGTCCACCTGGAATTTGCGGTAATTGTTCCAGGTCACTTCTTCGTCGCCCGCCAGCTTCTTCACCAGGCCTAGCCGGCCGGCGCCGCTGATGAATTCGTGCTTGGGCAGCCACACCTCATCGTTCACGCGCGTCTGCTCGAAGACCAGCTTCGCGCCTGGATCGAGGCGCACGAGGAACAGACCGAAGGAAATCGTGGCGGTGGTCTCGGCTTCCAATCGCACCCACTGGTACTCTTCTTTATCGACCCACAACTTCGCGCGCGTCTTCAGAAGCGGCTTCGCGTCGCGGCGCTTGGGCTCATAGCCGGGTTTCGGCGTCGCCGTGATCACCCAGGCATCGTGGCCGTCGATCTTGTCCGTGCCGGCCAGTTGAAAGTCGTAAAGATCGGGAACCTCCCGCAGGAAATCCCGATCCTTCGCGCGCTCTTTTTCGTACTGGGCCGCGCGCTTTGCCTTCTGTTCGGGTGTTTCGTGTTCCAGCCTGGCCACGGCCTTGTCCAGCTTCTCCTGCTCTTTCTCTTGATCGGCCGGTGAAAGCGGTTTGCCGTCGCGCTGCAGCATGCGCCGGTGCGGCTCGCCGTCCAGGATTACGGTCTCCCATTCCTCGGACTTCTGCGATTTCACGCGGCCCTTGCCATCCAGGTCGCGAGAAGTCTCCTGCGCGATCCAGGTATAGTCTTTCATGCGCAGCCAGTCGGCTTGATCCAACTCTACCGATTTGCGCACGATTTCACGCGGGTCCTGCGCGCTGAGCGTGCCGATCCCCAGGCTTACCATCGCCCAAAGGATCGTCCGCCGCATGGCCTGACTCCTCGCTAATTTTGCGACCACTCGTGGCCGATGCGCGTGGTCACGACGCGGTCCGGATGATTGCCCGCCGCGGCGATGAACCGCTCGGCAGGCTCCAGATAAGGTTCGCGGCTAAGCCGGAACGTCTGATGATGCACCGGCAGCAGATGCTCGGCGCCGCAATCACGACCCATGCGCCAGGCCTGCTCGGGGTTGCAGTGCACCTGAATCCAGGGGTCGTATGCGCCAACCGGCATGATCGCCAGATCCACCGGCCGCGAGGTTCGAAGCGCGCGAAATGAATCCGTCCACGCCGTATCGCCGCCGAATACCACGCGATAGCGGCCGGATTCGATCAGGTAGCCGTTGAAGCCGCGATGCACGTCGGTGCGCACGCGCGCGCCCCAGTGGTTCACTTCGAAGCCTTGAATCGTCAGCGGGCCCAGGTGCACCCGCTCGTTCCAGCCTACTTCCTGCACACTGTGGTAGCGCCGGACTCGCAAGAGGTCGCTCGTGTATTTCGCGGTTACAACGGAAGTCCCGGTGCGCTCCAGGCTGCGCAGGGTGGGCAAGTCGAAATGATCGAAATGCGCGTGCGATAGAAGGACCAGGTCAATATGAGGAAGCTGTGTTCTGGCGAGCGCCGGCGCGACAATGCGTTTGATGCCTACTGTCACCGGACCCATGCGGATGCCGCACCGGTCGCCCAGCACCGGATCGGTGAGGATGGTGAACTCATCGATCTTGATCAGCACGGTGCTGTGGCCCAGCCACGCGGCGTGCAATCCCTTGTCCGGCCAGCGCTTAGGATGTGGTGTGAAAGGCGCGGGCATAACCGCGCGCCGCCGTTCCTGGCGGTAGCGTCGAAAATATTCCGGCGCGGCTCTCCGCGCAAATTTCGCCGCGCCTGCCCATTGGGCCAGCGACGGTCCACCGGCATTACCAGCCAAATCTCTCTTCCTTCCAGGGATCACCATGCATGTGATACCCGTTACGTTCCCAGAATCCGGCCCGGTCCCGATCCAGTAACTCCAATTCCGCCACCCACTTGGCGCTCTTCCAGGCGTACAGCCGAGGGACGATCAGCCGGGCGGGCGCACCGTGTTCTTCGGTCAACGGCTCGCCGTCGTGCAGGAACGCGACTAACGCGTCCTCGGCCAGAAAGTCGCTCAACGGCAGGTTCGTGGTGAAACCACCGTCGTAACCGTGCGCCAGGACGTACTCGGCGCCCGGAAGCGGTCCGCCCGCCAGTTCCAACAGTTTGCGCGTCGACACACCTTCCCAGGTATTGCCCAATCGGGACCATCGGGTTACGCAGTGGAAATCGGCAAAAACCTTCACGCGCTCCAGGGCCTGGAACTGTTGCCAGTTCCACTCTATAGGACGCGCCACGAGGCCTTTTATGCTCAACTTCCAGCGATCGAGCGTGATCGCCGGAGGGCCGTCGGCATCCAAAATGGGCCATTTCAGTGTCCGGCTTTGTCCTGGCGGCACGCGATTGGCGCGGCGCGTATCCGGGCTGATAATCACCCCCTGTGGCACATCTTCGGGCGAAGCAATCCGCTCCTGCTGGGTCTTGTTTTGGTCCATAGCGAACATCGGTGAGAAGATACGGCGGATCGTGCGACTAATCCTAGTATGACATCCAACAAACTCATTGTGCTGGGTCTCATGCTCGGTGGAGCTTTAACGGCAGGCGGCAAGGGAGGACACGCCGAGTATGTCGGCGGCACGATCGCGCAAATTCCGGACGGCTGCCAGGGAAGCATCCAGGCCGTGGACGACCAATATTTCGTCTTTTATTCCAAGCACGCCAGTTGGCGCGTGCCTTACGAGCAGATCAACCTGCTTGAATACGGCCAGAAGGTGGACCGCCGTTATATCGCCGCTGTGATCATCTCGCCGCTATTTCTGCTGGCCAAGAAACGGCAGCACTTCCTGACGGTTGGCTACACGGACCAAGATAACCGCCAGCAGGCCATGGTCTTCAAGGTGGACAAGGACGACATCCGCATGATGCTGGTGAGCCTGGAGGCGCGCACGGGCCGCAAGGTAGAATTTCAGGACGATGATGCTCGCAAGGCAGGGAAGGGGTGAGTCATGCCATGGATTTTAGGGGGAATATTGTTCTTCGCGCCGTTTATCTCGCCGACGCCGGAACAGGAATCCGCGGGCGAATTGGCCAAGGTGCACCGGATCTACATCGCGATCCTGACCGGCGGCGACGCTGCGCTCGAGTTGCGCGACCTGCTGATGACCAGCCTGCATAACAGCAAACAGTTCATCATCACCGAGGACGAGGATAAGGCGGACGCCGTGCTGAAAGGCTCGGGCGACGACGATGTGTTTACGGATGTATTTCAATCCTCGGAAGGCATCAACGCACACAGCCAGATCGGCTTCGGCGAGAGTCAGGGGACGCGCAACTACGCCAGTAGCAGCAGCAGCCACTCCGGCGGCCTGGGTATCGGTGAGAATGAAAGCCGCCGCACCGAAGAACGGAAGCACGAGGCCATTGCCACGGTTCGCCTGGTGAATAAAGACGGCGACGTAATATGGTCCGCCACAGCCGAGAGCCTGGGCGGGAAGTTCCTGGGCGCGAGCGCCGATGTGGCCGACAAGATCGCCAAACGGCTGGTGGCGGATTACAAGGCTGCTAAGCAACTGGCCGCAACCCAGACCGTTGTCACCACGACGGTCGCCGTGACCAAGTAGGCTTCGCGGTGAAGTTTCGCCGCCCGGCGGCCGATGGACGAGCAGGGCCTCATGGCGACGCTAACCACAACCGCGTCCGGCGCTGGGAGCGCTGAGCGTACCGAGACCTGGTTCCGGCGGATTCTCATTGTCTTCGCCGTTGCCGCGGCGCTCGGCATCTTGGGTCATCTGGCACTGGTGTTTTGGGCGCAAAACGCCTTCACGGGCGGCGAAAGCGTCGTGGGCGCGCACACCAGCATGCTGGTGCACGACGGCACGCTGTATTACGATTTCCACCACTACCCCTACACGGTCGCTCCGTACACGCCGTTGTTTTATCTGCTGGATGCCGGGCTGCAGAAGCTCGGGCTGCCGGTCTACACAGCCGGGCGGTTGATCAGCTTCGCGGCGTCGCTCGGCATCATCGTCCTCAGTTGGTACCTGACGCTGCTTTATACAAGGGACCGGTACAGCGCGGCGATGAGCGTTCTTCTCTTCGGCACCAGCTCATTGTTGTTTATCTGGGGGACGGTTGGGCAAGTGGATGTTCTGGGCCTGTTCTGGGCGCTGGCGGCGTTTTATCTCTACTCCCGTTACACGCGGCTCGGCGAGCGCACTCTGGTTTGGGCCGGCGTCTGCGTCTTTCTCTCGTTTTTCACCAAGCAGACCTTTTTGGCCTGTCCGGCGGCCATCTGTTTGCACCTGTTCTTCACGCGCCGTAAAGCCGTGGCGCTGCGCTTTGGATTGCTGCTAACCGCCGCGGTCGCGATTGTCTGTCTTTCGATCGACGCCGCACTGGGCGGGCGGTTTCTTGCCGACACCGTGAAAGCCAACCTGAATCCGTATTCGGTCCACAAGCTGCTTCTGCACTTGCGCTTCGCTTTGTTTGTCGCCGGGCCGCTGGTAATTGTCGCGGCGCTGGGCGCCCGCCAAGCCATTCGAAAATGCGGTGCTGCTCCGTTTGCGTATCTCGGAATGGCCGCTTTGGTTTTTCTCGGCTCAGCGCCGAAAGCCGGTTCGGACTTGAACTATCAGCTTGAGTTCACCATGCTGCTCATGCTGTGCGCCAGCCTGAGCCTGCACGCGCTGGATTTCTTCCGCCTTTCCATTTTTCGCAGCCGTACCTGGATTACGCTGCTGCAGCTTCCCCTAGGCGTGTTTCTGGTGGTGAACTTGCGAACCACTGCCAACGTTCTGCTGCTGCGCTACGTAACTGAGCAGCAAAGCCGGGTCGAACTGACTGCTCTTGCTCCTTACCTCGCCGATGGCGGACGTGTCCTGTCGGCCGACTACAACGCGCTCGTCCGCCTGCGCGGGCGTCTCGATATGGAGATGGCCTTCTACAACCTGCTGGTGTCCTCCGGCGTTGTGGATCCGGAACCGGTGCGACGGGACCTGGCCGCCTCCGCGTTCTCCACCATTGTGCTGGTGGAGGACGTCTTCCACGAAGCAGGGCCGCTGGATGTCGAAATCTCCACGCTGCCCGCGGCGCAGCTCGACGAGATTCGAAAGCACTACCGGCTGGTGAAGCAGATTCCAGGGCCGGCGTTGGATGGCGTATACGTCTACAAGCCGCGTAGTTCGCCGTAGACTTGGCCGGGTTTCAGAACCGGTCCCACACGTAGGCGGCGAAGCTCCGTGTCTTTCGGAATCCCATGCGTTCGTAAAGTGCGATGGCTTCGGTATTGCTGGCCGTCACCGTGAGACTGACCTTGCGGCAGCCGTGCCGCGCCAATGATTCGAGAGACCGCCGGATCAACTCATACCCCACGCCCGTCCCGCGCACGGCCTTGGTAACGCACACCTGCGTGATGTGTCCAACGTCGGCCTGCACCAGGCTCGCCAGACAGATGCCGCACAACTTGCCCGTATCCGGATCGGTGGCGACAAAGGAAGCCGGCTGGAAAAAACTGCCGCAACCTGGGTATTGAATGATGTTCATCAAGAAGCGGCGCGCGCCGCCCGGTGACCGGTACTGGTCGTTGATCTCGCTGTCGATGTGACCCTGGTAGGCCGCGGCGATCATGGATGCCGCTTCATCCTGCTTGCGCTCGGTCCAGCGGTCGAACCAAACCGCATGTTTCGGCTGGCTCTCTGACAGGCGTTGCAGCGCGGCCGAGTCCAATTGCATAAAGTTGCGCGGATGCACGCGCAGGTACCGCTGTTGCGGCAGACGCAAAGCCGGGCCATTGCGCAGCATCATGATCTGCGACTCGATGCGATGGATAAACGTCGTCTTCACCAGGTGGTCCACGACGGCTGTCAGCAGCCGCTCTTCGTTTTCCACGGTGACGAAATCCTTCATCACGTACAGGTCGCCAATCAGTCCCTTGCGCTCTTCGGTGACAAAATAGCAATAGCCCACCGGATAGCCGTTCATCAGCAGCGCGAAGCCGTTCAGCGCCTGCATCTCGAGGAAGCGGCGCACCAGGCCGGCGGAGCCGCGGAAATCCCAATCCAGGTTGTCGGCCCACTCCTGAATCTCTTCGTCGAGGAGCGCATTCAAGTCGCCGGCGCGCAGGTAGCGCAATTCAAGGACCCGCCATACGGGCGAATCCGAAACAGCCGCCATATACCGCCAGACTACACCGAAAATGTTTGTTTTGCTTGGCTAAGGCGACATGCCCCGGGTCAGGACTCGTGTCAGATAGTTGGTAAAGTGCAGCGTCTGCGTGGCGTCGAACGGAAGTCTCCCACTGATGGCCAGTTTCGCAAGGCCGTGCACGCCCGCCCAGGATGCGATGGCGAAGGGCAGGGGATCGCCCGGAGGCAGACCGCCTCCAGCCTGCACGGCGGTGATCGCGTCCAGCAGCGTTTGAAAGGCGCGTTTGGCGGCTTCGGCGTATTCCGGACGGGCATCGTCGGAAGACGGCGTGTCGAACATTACCAGGATATGCTGCGGACTTGCCAGTGCAAACTCGACATAGCCGAGGCCCGCCAGCCGCAGCCGGTCCGATGCACTTGAACCATCCGCCATCGCTTTATGCATCGATTCAGTCAGGCGGTCGAAACCTTGGGCCGCGACGGCGCCGAGCAGGTCGCGCTTGTCGCGGAAATGCCGGTAGGGTGCGTTGTGAGAGACTGCGGCGCGGCGGGCCACCTCGCGCAAGGTAAAGGCCTGCGGGCCGACCTCGGCGATGAGGGCCACGGCGGAATCTAGCAAAGTTTGCTTGAGGTTAGCGCGATGATACGGGCGTTTCGCAGCCATCTGCTTCCGTTGTAGCAAAATATGTTGACAATAGCAACATCTGGCCCTAAGATGAATGTGGGCGGTGTCAACATGATCTCTTACAAACAACACTCCTTGGACGAGAAATGGGACGCGATCGTCATCGGTTCGGGCATCGGCGGGCTGACCTCCGCAGCGCTGCTGGCCAAGCATGCCGGCAAGAAAGTGCTCGTGCTGGAGCGGCATTATACGGCCGGTGGCTACACGCACAGCTTCCACCGGCCCGGCTATTCGTGGGACGTCGGCGTTCATTACATCGGTGAGCTGCAAGACCCGGCGTCGCCGCTGCGGGCGGCCTTCGACCACCTCACCGAAGGCAAACTGGAATGGGCGCCGATGCCCGACGTGTATGACCGCGTCGTGATCGCCGGCCGGACGTACGACTTCCCGACTGGCCTGGAACCCCTGCGCGCGCGCCTAAAGGATTATTTCCCCAACGAAGCCGCGGCCATCGACCGTTACCTGGCTGCCGTGCAATCCGCGCAAAAGTCTATTGGCATGTACTTTGCCGAGAAGGCCGTTCCGCGGCCGGTGGCGCGCCTGGCCGGCGGTTTTCTGCGTAGGCCATTTCTGCGCTGGGCATCGCAGACCACTGCTGACGTGCTGCGCCGCTTTACGCAAAACGAAGAGCTGATTGGCGTGCTGACCGCGCAGTGGGGCGATTACGGGCTACCGCCGTCGCAGAGCAGCTTTGGAATTCACGCCGTCATCGCCAGCCATTACTTCAATGGCGCGAGCTATCCGGTAGGCGGCGCTGCGCGGATCGCCGAGACCATCACGCCCGTGATCGAGCGCAATGGCGGCCAGGTGGTGGTCAGCGCCGAAGTGCAGGAGATCATCGTTCAGAACGGGAAGGCGTCAGGAGTGAAGATGGCCGATGGCCGCGAATTGCGCGCGGGTTTGGTGGTGAGCGACGCGGGCGCGCGCAATACCTTCGAGCGCCTGGTCCGTGAGCCGCAGCCGATCTTGGACGATCTTCGGCGGGTTCCCGGGTCGTTTGCGCATTTGAGCCTTTACGTGGGCGTCAAGCAGAGCGCCGCCGAACTCGGGCTGAACGGAACGAATCTTTGGATCTATCCGTCGCCCGATCACGACGCGAACCTGTCGCGCTTCGTTGCCGATCCTGCCGCGCCGTTTCCGGTTGTGTACGTCTCGTTTCCGTCGGCGAAGGACCCGGAGTTCGAGAGCCGTCATCCCGGCCGGGCGACGCTCGAAGCAGTAGTCATGGCGCCGTATCAATGGTTCGAACGTTGGGAAGGCTCGCGCTGGAAGCATCGGGACGCCGAATACGCCGCCTTCAAGCAAGACCTGGGGAACCGGCTGCGGCTGGAACTGGAGCGGAATGTTCCCTCGATCGCCGGCAAGATCGATCACGCCGAGCTATCGACGCCGCTCACCACGCGCCACTTCATGAACTACGCGCACGGCGAAGCGTATGGGTTGGCGGCCACGCCGGTGCGTTTCCGGCTGCGCTCGCTGACTCCGCGGACCTCGGTGCGAAACCTATATCTGACCGGTCAAGACGTGACGACGCTGGGCGTTGCAGGCGCGTTGTTCGGCGGCGTTGTCGCAGCGTCGGCGATTGTTGGCCGGAACCTGATGTCGGTGGTCACCAAGCCTCGGCGGATGCGTGCAATATCAGGTTGTCTATAGGCAAATGTAACCTTGGGGCAATGCATTCCATATGAGCCCCACGTGCGTTTCACGGCCCTTACTAACCTTGATCCTACGTACCCTCGTACGATCGGCGGCCCCTCCATAAGAGACGAGAAGTTCATAGGTCCCGGGCATCAGGTACATAAAGTGGAAGCTGCCATTCTCATCCGTGCTCGTGGTTCCAATCTCCTTGGATGTACCAGCCATAAGCAATGTGAGGGTGAAATGCGTCAACACGCCGCCGGACTCAGAACGCGTAGTGCCGGACAACAGCGGCTTGCCGCCGGGGGGCAGTTTGTTCTTTCGGAGGATTGACGTCTTGAAAGCACCGATGCACGGGAGTGGCGGGACTATATCCATGGTCAGCGAGCCTATTGATGTAACGCGGCCTTCACCAATCTGGACGTCAATTTTTCTGGGACGAAATCCCGCCACTTGCAGGCGCAGCGTGTAGTTTCCTGGCGGAACGCCAGCTATGGTGAACTTGCCCGAAGGGTCGGTTTCGGAGCCAGCCATAGGCATGGGGCTTTCGACTGTGACCAGAACACCGGGTATGCCTGCGTTTGTGACGTCCACCACCGTCCCTGAGACGCTGCCCGAGGCGGCCTGTCCGTGCGCTGCGATCACAGCCAAGGTCAGTGAGCACAAAAGTCGCAGGGGCATAATCTCTTTCAGGATAGCCACACGCTACAATGTAATTTTCCAACGGGAGGCTGAATGGCTGCACAACCGCGGCGCACGTCGGTGCCGGTCAAGATCGGGAACGTCTGGGTGGGAGGCGACCACCCCATCGTCGTCCAGTCCATGACCAATACCGACACCGCCGACGTCACCTCGACGGTGAATCAGGTGATGGCGCTTGCTCAGGCGGGTTCCGAGCTGGTGCGCGTCACCGTGAATACGGAAGCCGCGGCGCAGGCCGTGCCCAAGATCGTCGACACGCTCGACAAGTTCGGTGTCCGCGTGCCCATCATCGGCGACTTCCATTACAACGGCCACATTCTGCTGAAGAAGTATCCGGACTGCGCCCGCGCGCTGGCGAAATACCGCATCAATCCTGGCAACGTCAATATCGGCAAGAAGCACGACGACAACTTCCGCACGATGATCGAAGCGGCTATCGAGTACGGGCGGCCGGTGCGCATCGGCGTCAACTGGGGATCGCTCGATCAGGCGCTGCTGACGCGCATGATGGACGAAAATTCGCGGTCGGCGGAACCGCTAGACGCCGCCGAGGTCACCCTCAACTCCATCGTTGCCAGCGCGCTGTTTTCGGCCGAGGCTGCCGAGCGCTATGGACTAGGCCGCGACAAGATTATCTTGAGCGCCAAGGTCAGCGGCGTGCAGGATCTGATTCTTGTCTACCGAAAGCTGGCTGCGCAGTGCGATTACGCGCTGCACCTGGGTTTGACTGAAGCCGGGCTCGGCTCCAAAGGGATCGTCGCTACGACGGCCGCGCTTTCGGTGCTGCTCCAGGAAGGGATCGGCGACACGATTCGCGCGTCGCTCACGCCACTGCCCAACGGCGACCGCACCGAAGAAGTTATCGTGTCGCAGCAAATCTTGCAGGCGCTGGAGCTGCGCCGCTTCACGCCGCAGGTAACCGCGTGTCCCGGCTGCGGCCGCACCACAAGCACGTTCTTCCAGGACATGGCGGACCAGATCCAGACTTACCTGCGCGAGAAGATGCCGGTCTGGAAAGAAAAGTACGCAGGCGTCGAGGAATTGAAAGTCGCGGTGATGGGCTGCGTGGTGAATGGGCCGGGCGAATCCAAGCACTCGCACATCGGCATTTCGCTGCCGGGGACTTTCGAAGAACCGGTGGCGCCGGTGTATGTGGATGGCAAGCTATCGACCACGCTACGCGGCGACTATATCGTAGCCGAGTTCATCGAGATCCTGAATAATTACGTCGACCGCCGCTACGCCGAGCGCCGTGTGGAGACGACCGCGGTCTAACATTGCTGTCGCCGGTCCCTTCTCGCTCGCAGTGTTTGTTCCTCGGTTGTGTGCGAGACAATACGCTAAGTGCAAGAATGCCCAGCATGCCGGCTCATTAATACGGACCTTGTTACTGCGTGCGAGAGTTGCGGGTGTGATCTCCTCCATCCTTCCGGGTCACCGCATTTAGCGACCTTCTGGCAGCGAACGAAGGCCTTTTGGCTGGATATCATGCTGATCGGAGTTCCTGCGCCCTTGCTAATACGCCTGTTCCACAAAGAGAGTTCGGTTGGGTTTCAAGCTAGTTTCTTTATACTCGCCTGGATCTATTTCGCTGTGATGGAGAGCTCGAAGTGGCAAGGGACTTTGGGCAAACACCTCATCGGATTGCGAGTCGCGGATCTCGATGGCCATCGCCTCACGTTTCTTCAAGCATCTGGTCGGTTTTTCGCACGCTCGCTCTCCAGTCTTCTGGGCGTTGGCTATCTGATGGCGCTTTTCACACGGCGAAGGCAAACCCTTCACGATTTGCTAGCTTCCACGCTCGTCTGGGCTGATCCGAAGCACGGCTGATGCCCTTGGCGCACTTTTGCTCGGTACATCATTCTTTTCGATGATCCATCCGGATCCTTACCAGATCCAGGAAGGACCGAACCCCCTGGCTCAGGCGCACCTTGGTCCCCTCCACATTTGCCCAACGCACCGGGACCTCCACGGCGCGCAGCGCGAGCTTCTTGGCGATCAGGAGATCTTCCACGTCGAAGCTGAAGCCGTCCTGCTTCTGGAGCGCGAAGATCTGACGCGCTGCGTCGGCTCGATACAGCTTGAATCCGCACTGCGTATCGCGAAACGGCAGGCCGGTTACAGCGCGCATCAACAGATTGAAGAATCGGCCTGAAAATTCGCGAAAAGGCGACTGGTGTACTGAAACCAAGGACCGGTCCACTGCGCGCGATCCGATCGCGATCATTGCGCCCGAAGCCATCGCCGCCTGGCACAGCTTGTCAAACTCCTCGATGGGCGCCGAGAGATCCGCGTCCGTGTACAAGACCCATTCGCCCGCGGCTTCCAACATGCCGTGCCGCACCGCGTAGCCTTTACCGCGATTGCCGGGATTGCGGAGCAGCCGGACAGAGGCATGCGTCTTGCGATAATCCTCCACCACGGCGGCCGTTCGATCGCTCGATCCGTCGTCCACGACGATCACCTCGGCGAACGGGAATCGGCGCTGTTCCACCCACTCGACAATGCGATCCAGCGTTTTCGGCAACCGGTGTTCTTCGTTGTAAGCGGGGATGACGATGGAGAGAGAGTCCAACGGTCAATTATACTTGTGGCACGGGCGTTGTTTCCGGTTTTGCCGCGCCGCCCGGCCCACACTTCAGATAGGAGCTGAGTATTGTCCCTGGAAGACGATTTGTACGAGCAGCGAGTCCGCCGTATCGCGGAGATCGAGGCACTGGGCTTTCGAGCCTATGGGCACCGCTTCGATTTCACGCACACCATTCCGCAGATCCTGGCCGAATACAACGATAAGACCGCCGAGCAGTTGGAGCCGCGCGTCCAAGTGCGCATCGCTGGCCGCATCCAAACCGTGCGGCGCATGGGCAAGGCCGGCTTCGCGCACATCGCGCAGAACGGTGAAAGGCTGCAAGTCTACGTCCGCAAGGACGCGGTCGGTGAGAAGGACTTCGCGCTGTACCAGCTGCTCGATCTCGGCGATCTGATCGGCGTGGATGGTTATCTGTTCCGCACCAAAACCGGCGAACTGAGCGTGCACGCCGAGCGCCTGTATTTCCTGGCGAAGACGCTGTATTCGATGCCCGAGAAGTGGCATGGCCTCGAGGACGTCGAGACGCGCTACCGGCAGCGCTACCTGGATCTGATCGCGAATCCGGATGTTCGCAAGGTGTTCCTGACGCGATCCAAGATTGTCGCGTCGCTGCGGCGGCAGTTGGAAGCGCGCGGGTTTCTGGAAGTGGAGACGCCAATGTTGCAGCCGATTTACGGCGGCGCCGCAGCCCGGCCTTTCACGACGCACCACAACACGTTGGACATCGATCTGTACCTGCGCATCGCGCCGGAGCTGTACCTGAAGCGACTGGTGGTGGGCGGCCTCGAGCGCGTGTACGAGATCAACCGCAATTTCCGCAATGAAGGCATCTCCACGCAGCACAATCCCGAGTTCACCATGCTGGAGTTCTATCAGGCCTACACGGACTATCACGGCATGATGGATCTTTCGCAGGAACTGCTACGCCAGGTTGCGATCGATGCAACCGGATCGGCCGTGGTCGAATATCAGGGCGCGCAGCTCGACTTCGGCAACATCCCGCGGAAGTCCATGCGCGAGGCCATCGGCGACGCGAGCCTGAAGGGTCACGCGCTGGTGGAAGCGTTTGAGCGCGATGTCGAGTCCAACCTCATACAGCCCACCATGATCTACGATTTTCCGGTCGAAGTTTCGCCGCTCTCCAAGAACAAACGGGACGATCCGGATTTCGTCGAGCGCTTTGAGATTTTCGCGGCCGGCATGGAGATCGGCAACGCCTTTACGGAGCTGAACGACCCGCGCGAGCAGCGCCACCGCTTCGAGATGCAGCTCGCCGAACGCGAAAAGGGCGACGAAGAAGCGCACCAGATGGACGAAGACTACGTCCGCGCGTTGTCCTACGGCATGCCTCCTACGGGCGGCGAAGGCATCGGGATCGACCGTCTGACCATGATTTTGACCGACTCGCGCTCTATTCGCGATGTAATTTTGTTTCCGCTGCTGCGTCCCTTATAGAAGCAGCGCCCTATGAGCACCAAGACGTTTGAGCTGTTTGTCGCCAACCGCTACCTGCGCGCCAAGCGCAAGCAGGCAGTGATTTCGGTGATTACGTTCATCTCTATCGCGGGCGTGGCGGCGGGCGTGATGGCGCTGGTCATTGGCATCGCCATCAATAATGGCTTCCGCAACACGCTGCAACGCAGCCTGCTGGGGGCGACGGCGCATGTCATGATTCTCGAGAAAGACCCATCGGAGGCGATCACCAACTGGAAGGAGCTGGATCCCAAGCTGCGCGCGTTGCCGCACGTCGTCAGCGTGGCGCCGAATCTCTACGGGACCGTGCTCCTGATGGGACCTCTGCAATCCGGCGGCGCGGAACTGAAAGGCATCCCGGTTGACAATCCGCCCGATATGCTGCGGCATCTCAAACAAGGCTCGTTCGATGGCTTGAAGAACCCTAAGAACCTGCCCGGCATCATTCTTGGCTCGCGTTTGGCGCAGAGCACGGGCATGCAGCTGGGCAGCATCGTGAAGGTGTTGAGCCCGCGCGAGGAGTTGACGCCGTTTGGCCCGCAGACTCCGCTGCCATTCTCGTTCCGCGTGGTTGGGATTTTCGAATCGGGCATGTACGACATCGATTCATACTATTCATTCACGTCGCTCGAATCGGCCCAGCACGTCTTCAGCACTGGGAATGTAGTGAACTCGATTGAATTACAGCTGGACAATATAGACCGCGCGCCCGAGGTCGCCCGGGCGGCCGACAAAATCGTCGGTTCCAAGCTTTCCGCCACCACCTGGATGGAGCAGTATCATCAGATCCTCGGCGCGCTCGCGATGGAGCGAATCGTGACGGCTGTTACTATCGGCCTGATCGAGCTGGTGGCAGGACTCAACATTCTGATTACGCTGGTCATGATGGTGATGGAAAAGAATCGCGATATTGCGGTGCTGATGTCGATGGGGGCCAAGCGCGGGCAGATCCGCAAGATATTTATGCTGCAGGGCGTCCTGATTGGCGTGATCGGGACTTCGATTGGCCTTGCACTCGGATACACCCTTTCCGTTCTGGCCGATCACTATCGCTGGCTTCGTTTGAACGAAGAAGTCTACTCGCTGAGTTACGTTCCGTTCAATCCGCGCTGGGAAGACGCGATCTGGATTGCCGCGGCGGCGATTTTTGTGAGCTTCATCGCGACCATCTATCCGGCGCGCAGCGCGACCGGCATCGCGCCCGTCGAGGCTTTGCGCTACGAATGAGCCGGTTCCGGCGTGTGTGGCTGGTAGGCGCAGAACGGATCTTCAGCCAACGGGTTACCAGTGGCCTCGTAAGCGCGGGCCCGGGAGCCTCCGCACAACGCGTGATACTCGCAATAGCCGCAGCGTCCCTCAAACTGAGCGGGGTTGTGCAGCGACTGGAAAACGGGCGCGTTGCGGTAGACTTCCGCGACGCGATCGCGCCGCACGTTGCCGATCACGAGCGGCAGGAAGCCGGCAGGGCAGATGTCGCCGGTGTTGGAGACGAACATGATGCCGTGGCCGTCGCGGATGCCGAAGCCGCGCCCGGCGCCGGTTCGTTTGATTTGGTCGCCGGTGAGGCCTTCAGCGCGCATATGGTCCAGCGCAACTCGACGATAGGACGGCGCTTCGGTGGTCGCGACGGTGAACGGCGCGATGCGGGAAGTCTCGTAAATCCAAGCCATTAGCTTCTCGCCATCTTCCGGGCTGAGCGGCTGCAGAACTTTGCCTCGACCGACCGAAATCAGGAAAAAGAGGCTCCAGCGGGTTACGCCCAGTGGCTTCAGAAGCTCATAGATGGCGGGAACGTCGTCGGCGGTTTCCTCCGACGCCAGCGTGTTCACTTGGAGCGGCATGTTCAGTTCCTGGGCCCACCGCATCGCTTGTATCGTACGGTCGAACGTGCCGGGGACGCCGCGGATCGAATCGTGACGGGCGGCCGTGGAGCCATCCAGGCTAAGGCCCAGGCCCTCGACCCCATGCTCCTGGAGCCGCACCAGAACCTCGCGCGTCAGTGCGGGTGTGGCGGCGGGGGTGATGGAAACGCCGATTCCCAGGCGGCGCGCCTCATCAATCAGCTCGTAGAGGTCCGCGCGGGCCAGCGGGTCACCTCCGGTCAGGATCAACTGGGGCAAAGAGTCCCCAAAATCCCCAATTTGACGCAGGAACTGAAGGCTTTCGTTGAAGTTCAATTCGTCGGGATGGGCGTTGGGAACGGCTTCGGCGCGGCAGTGCCGGCAGGCCAGCGCGCAGGCCTGGGTCATCTCCCAGTAAATGTTTAGAGGGGTTTGCGCGTAATCGCGGGGCTTATGATGCCCGCCAATGTGTTGGAGTGTGGGCGCTGGCATATGGAAAAGGGGAGCAATCCACCTGCCAACGCCCGTTTGGTCTAACGGCTGTCGCCATCGTGATCGGCGTCCACCTGGCCTGTTGCCTGTTTGCTAAGTACCACGGAATCTTGTGGTTCGTTGGACTTCGCCTTCTTGGTCTGAACGGCCTGATGTTGATGCTGCACCTGCCACTGCTGCTGAACCTGCGAGCTGTTGCTCACGCTGTTGATCATTGTCGTGCTCCTGACTACCGATTCTTATCGACCATCCGAGCCGAGTTTAGAGTTCTTCTGGTTGCCGCCGATGGCTGGAATCGGCCCGCTTATGGCCTGTCAGCGCAAAGCTCCCTCCTAAGCTAAACATAACACGGCACTTTCTGACCTCCACGTTCCAGTTGCCCTTATTGTGCTTGGCCGGCTTCCTCTCCGCGCAATCCGCCGGCGGCAACGCCGGAACTGTTCACGGCAGGGTGCTGGACCCGTCCGGCGCGGCCGGGGCACTGTGCTGCGTCGCAGTATGGATCCAACCTGGTCAAAGTTCAGCGGGACGCACTACGTCAGCCCGCGGGCTGTGACCGCGACGATCGGGGTTCACTTCGAATCCCGTTTCACCAACTCACCAAGTCGCGCACGGTGCGCGCCTGGCGCTTACTGGCGATGAATTCCTGTTCGTTGCTCAGCGTGATGAGCCAGCGCTGGCTGCTGAGGGGGCTCATTTTGCGGACGTGATCGACGTTGACCAGGGCACTGCGGTGAATGCGCCGGAAGTTGGTCAGACGGAGACGCTCCTCCAGCGCCTTCAGAGTTTGGGTGGCCATGTAACGCTTTCTGGCGGTAATGATCCACACGATGTCGCCGTCGGCTTGAAACGCGCAGATCTCGTCGGTGTTCAGGAGGAAATATTCTTCGCCGACTCTGCCGACGATTTTGCGGCTTGGCGAAGCTGCGCGGGAGTCGCCGATCTCCTGCAACCGGGCCAGGCGTTCAACGGCCTGCCGGCCAGTCATGCGGCCGGCCCGTTCCACGGCCCTGGCTAGCCGCTCGTGGCCCACGGGTTTCAGCAAATAGTCGATGGCGCCGGCATCGAAGGCTTCCAGGGCATACTCGTCGTAGGCGGTCACGATCACGATCACCGGCAGGTGCGCACCGCCGCGAAGGCTGCGGACCACTTCCAAGCCGCTCATGCCGGGCATTTGCAGGTCGAGCAGGACCAGGTCCGGAAGGCACTCGGCGATCTTGGCCAGGGCGTCGGGGCCATTCTCGGCCTCTCCCACCACTTCGGCTCCGGCGATTGCTTCGAGTTCCTCCCGCAGGACGTTGCGGGCGATCGGCTCGTCGTCCACAATCAGTATCCTCAGCGTCATGGAAAGGGTGCGGCGTTCCGATACTTGTAGCACGTCTGCGGCGGAGGGCCGAACGATTTTCAGCCGAACGGAAGAGCTAGAGGAGTCAGCGGACTGGAATTTAGGGCAAGTGGCCATGGGGACTAAACAGCTGCGGCCATGTGGTTGTGGGGAAGCGTGAAGCCGACGCTTGTTACGCCATTGACGACCCCGGCTTTCAGGCGTGTTCCTTCCCCATAGCAGAGGGCTAGACGGCGGCGTACGTTGGCGAGGCCTATGCCGTTCGAGGCGCCGGCCAGGCGGGCCGCGTCGCATTCTCCGGAGTTCACGACTTCGACCGCGACACCTTCCTCCGTGGAGCGGACGGTGAGGCGTACGAATCCGGTTCCCATTCCAGCCGCTACGCCATGCTTGACGGCGTTTTCAACCAACGGCTGGATGGAGAGCAGGGGAATGGCCGCGCGAAGGGCGGAATCATCGATCTGCAGCTCGGTTTGCAGCCTGGACCCGAGCCGCAGCTCTTCGATTTGCAGGTAAGCGCGGACGATTTGCAGCTCTTCCTCGATTTCGATGAAGGTGCGCTCGGAACGCAGCAGGTAGCGGAAAACGTCGGAAAGGTTGACGACCAGTTGGCGCGCCTCGGTATTGGACCGGTCGATTGTTCCGTACAGGGTGTTGAGGGAATTGAACAGGAAGTGCGGATTGATCTGGGCTTGCAGCGCCTTCAGCTCAGCTTGCGAGACGAGCGCGCGCATCTGGATGCCGCGCAGCTGTTCGACGTGTTCGACCAATGCGGCGCCGAGCCGCGTCAAGACTTCAAAATCCTCGCTCAGATAGCGCCGGCCGCCAGCGCGCTGTCCGAGCAGGAGGAAACGCACGTCGCTCTGGGAGAATCGCAGAGGAAGGACCGCGAGCGCCCAGGCGGGGACGTTCCAGTCAGTCAAACTGGCTACGGCTGTGGCGGAAGCGAGCTCGCCGTGAGCGAGGGGATTCTCTTCGACGAGACCGACGCGGGAGGCGTGAAGGAACCGGCCAATCGCTTCGGTCGCGCCGCTGATAAATTCGTTCTCGCTCCGCGTTGCGCGAGCCAGTTGTTGCAGCTCGAGCAAGGCTTCTTCAACGTTGGAACGCAGGAACAGGACGCGCGTCAAGAGCCTTTGCATTCGATTGCGCGCGTAGACAAAAAGGGCCAGCAGCAGGCACGCGGACACGAACAGCAGCCCCGCCTCGAAGGGATGTTGCAGATGGGCCCGAAGCTCGCGGGACTCCGCCACGCGGATAGCGCACAGTAAGGTACCCGCAGCCAACGTCGCGTTGACAATGAACCGGAGGAACGCGTCCAACAGCAGGAACCGGTAGTCCTGCAGCAGCACAAATACGGCGAGCGGCAAGCCGGCGTGATGTAAGGCTACTTCCTTGGACCAGGCCATCTGGGCGTGGCCCGCACTGAAGTGAACGAAGGAAATGGCGAACAAGAACAGGACCATGGACGCGGCCAAGCGCGAACCAGCCGCGCCGTTCTCCTGCCGAAGTTCGACCAGCACGGAGACCGCCGTGAGTCCGCCGAAGCCGACCGTCACCAGCAGCAGCGCCGCCTGATGAAAGCGCGGCCCCTGGGTGAGCAAGTCAGCCACGTGCAGCGCGGCTGCCAGCGCGCTGAGAACATAACCGGTAATCCAGAGGGCCCGGTGGCGCGAACCCAGCGAGATATGCAGCAGCACCGCGGGCAGGAGGCTCAATACGGAGAAACTAGCCGCGACGATAATATCCGCGGCCATGCCGCCGTTGGGACCAGTGGCGAGCCCGACCAGGGAGCCGAGATTCCAAAGCATGGCAAGCGCCGCAGCCACCATGGGAAGACAATTGCGCCCGTCAGGCGCGCGCCGCCAGTTCACTAGAAAGAGGTAGAGCAGCGTTCCGAAAATCAGCGCACCTGCGCAATGCCCGATGGTGTTGACCAGGAGGGGTTCGTGAATGCTTAGCCAATCCGGCATGGTGCTTTTACTATGGTAGCTTTCGCCACCGGCGGCGCGCCTCCCTGCGGAGCTAGGGGAGGAACCGGTAGCCGACGCCGTGGAGGGTGAGAAAATAGCGCGGGCGGGCCGGCTCCTCCTCGAGCTTCTGGCGGAGGCGGACCACGTGAGCGTCGACGGTGCGGGTCTGGGGGAAGAACTCGTAGCCCCAGACCGAGTTGAGGATTGTGTCGCGTGAAAGCGCGCGATCGGGGTTTTGCAGGAAGTAAGTGAGCAAGTTGTACTCGGCGCGGGTCAGCTTCACTTCCTCGCCGCGGCGCGTGACCGTGCGGCGCGTCAGGTCCACCTGCACGCGGCCGAATTCCAGCACTCGCGTTTCCTCGGGATTTGTGCGCCGCAGCACGGCGCGGATGCGGGCCATTAGCTCGCGCGCGCCGAAGGGTTTCACCATATAGTCGTCGGCACCAGTTTCGAGCAATTGGACTTTTTCGACTTCGGCGGAGGCAGCACTGAGCACAATGAGGGGCGTTTTGATGCCGCGGGAGCGCAACTCGCGGCAAACCTCGATGCCGCTCATGCCAGGCATGCACAGGTCCACCAGGATCAGACCGGGGTTCAGCGCGAGCGCCTGGTGAAAACCACTACTGCCGTCTTCGGCCAACACCGGATGAAAGCCCTCGCGTTCCAGCATCACGCCGACCGTGTCGCGCACGCTGATGTCGTCGTCGATGACCAAGATGGTTTGCATCCCGCTGCTACCGCGATTCTAGCGGAAGGCCGCGCCGCAGCTCTGTGAAGTTTGCAATTCGCGACTGGTTTTTACAAGAGTTTTACAAGACGGCAACGCGGGAACGGCCGTCGGGCGGCCGGCGCTGTTGGAGCATCCGGACTTCCTCCGGCGTCAGACTGCGAAATTTGCCGATGGGAAGATCGCCGATTCTCAGCCCGCCGATTTCCGTGCGTACCAGTTTGAGCACCTTGGCGCCGACGGCTTCGATCATGCGGCGCACCTGGCGGTTACGGCCTTCCGAGATGGTGATTTCCAGGAAGGTGTATTTGGCGGAATCGCGCACGCGTTGGACCGCGGCGGGCTGCGTGGGGCCATCGGCGAGCAGGACGCCGCGGCGCAATTGCTGCAACTGTTCGTCGCGGAGCAGGGCTGACGCCTTCACCAGATAGGTCTTGGGGATTTTGTAATCCGGGTTGGTGACACGCTCGGCGAAGCGCGTGTCGTTGGTGAGCAGGAGCAAGCCGCTCGAATCCTGATCGAGCCTCCCCACCGGAACCACCCACTGGCCGGCATCCTGAATCAGATCGTAAACCGTGGGGCGATGCTCAGGGTCTTTGAACGTCGTGATGTAGCCGGTGGGCTTGTAAAGCAGGAGGTAGATTTTCTTGGAGGCCCGAACCGGTTTGCCGTCCAGTGTCACGCGGTCCCGCTCCAGGTCCACCCAATGGTCGGGCGTCTGAACGAGTTTGCCATTCACCCGGACGCGGCCGGCGCCAATCCACTGGCGGGCTTCCGTACGGGAACCCAAGCCAGCTTTTGAAAGCACGCGCTCGAGTGTCTTCAGGGGACGTTTACCGGGCACGGGCTTCACAGAAATAGGCTAACAGGCGGGCAGAAACACTAGCGGTCAGCCAGCAGGCGCTGGATTTCGTTGGCTAGGGCCGAGGTAGAGAACGGCTTGGGCAGGATCGCATTCGCTCCGAGCTTTCTGGCGACCTCCAGGTAAACGCCACCGGAAGCTCCGGAGATGGCGATGACCGGGATCCGGGAGCCCTTTTGCCGAAGGTCCAGAATGGTTTCCAGACCTTCCTGCTCGGGCATGACGAGATCGGTGATCACTAGGTCTACTTTCGCTTCGAGCAGGTGGGCCTGGGCCTCGCGCCCGTTGGCGGCGAGAACGACCGAATAGCCCCGGGCCTCCAGCTCAGAAGCCAAGAGCAAGCGCATCTGAGGGTCGTCGTCGGCGATCAGGATCTTGGCCGGTCCGCGTTTGAGAAGAAACGCTTGAGCCACTTTCCAGAGCAGCTCATCGGGGCGGAAGGGCTTCGCGAGAAAACTCCGCCCGGGTTCCAAAATTCCCTGCTGGATCACGGTTCGCTCGGTATAACCGGACATGTACAAGACCTGAATCGCTTCGTCGGCGGAGACAAGTTGGTTGGCCAATTCGTGGCCGTCGACTCCACCGAGGATGACGTCGGTCAACAGGAGGTCCGGATGGCAGGAAGCAGAACGGCACAATGCGAGCGCATCCTCGGCGTTACTCGCTTCGGCTACCTGGTAGCCTTGTTCCCGCAGCAGCTCCGACGCCAGCCTCAAAATACCGGGATCGTCCTCGACCAGCAGGATGCTCCCACCGGCGTGCTGCGCGGCGGGCGGGGAAGGCAGCTCAACGCTGCTAACGGCGTCGTCCGCTGAGGGGAGGTAAATTTTGAACGTGGTGCCGACGCCGGGCTCGCTGTAGACGGAGATTCCTCCTCCGCTCTGGTTCACGATTCCCAAGACCGTGGACAGCCCCAGGCCGGTGCCGATTCCAGGCTCTTTGGTAGTGAAGAAGGGCTCAAAGATCCTGGCCTTGGTCTCTTGGTCCATTCCGGAGCCGGTGTCGGTGACGATGAGGGCGGCATAAGGCCCGGGCGGCAACCCGTGAAGGACGCCGGCGCGCGCATCGAACACCTGACGCTGCGTTTCGATGAGGAGCAGTCCTTTGTGCCGCATGGCGTCGCGCGCGTTAATCGAGAGATTCATGAGGACCTGCTCGATTTGCACGGGATCGGCCTTGATATTGCCGGCAGCGGGGCCGAGAGTGGTATCCAGTTGGATATCCTCGCCCAACAGCCGGCGCAACAGGGGCTCTAAATCCTGAACCAGCTGGTTCAAGGAAATGACTTGGGGGTGAAGCACCTGCCTGCGGCTGAACGCCAGCAGCTTCTGAATGAGCGATGCAGCGCGCCCGCCGGCTTTGCGGATCTCCAGAACGCTGGCGCGCAGAGGGTCGCCGGATGGCAGTTTGCGCTCCAAGACATCGCCGTAGCCCAGGATCACGGTCAGCAGATTGTTAAAATCGTGAGCGATCCCGCCGGCGAGCTGTCCGACCGCCTCCATTTTCTGGGAGTGGCGCAGCTGCTCTTCCAGGCGCTTGCGTTCGGTGATGTCGCTGAACATACAGACGGCGCCTGCGAAGCTGCCCGTCTCATCCTGGATGGGGCTGGCCGAACCGCTCATCCAGCGAGCGGAACCATCCTTATGGCGCAGGCGCGTTTCGTAAGTTTCGATATGTCCCTGGCGAACGCGGTCGTATCGCCGGCAGTTTTCGTCGTTGTCTTCCGGAAAATGGAACTCAGGACAGGTGAGACCGCTGCCGTCCTGGGGGTGGCCGATGAGGCACGCCAGGCGAGGATTGCAATAAGTAATCTGGCGCTGCGCATCGCACATGCAGATGCCCTCGTGCGCGTTTTCGACGATGTTGCGATAGCGGGCTTCGCTCGCCTGCAGAGCCATTTCGGCTTTCTTTCGCGCAGTGATGTCTTTAAACGAAATCACGATGCTCTCGACGCGGCCATTTTGAATGACCGGAAACGCCGATCCTTCCACATACACGCTGGTACCGTCGCGCCGTAACGCGACCTCGCAATCGGAGTGGACGCCCGTGGCGGACGCAAATGCGCCGAAGATCAGGCACTCCTTCCAGGAATGACGGGCGCCATCGGCAGCGACGGGGTGGATCAAGTCGTGGACGTTTTGGCCCAGGCATTCCTCAGCCGAGTAGCCGAGCATCTCGGTGGCGGCGCGATTCACAAAGGTGCAATGGCCTTCGCGGTCCGCGCCGAAGATGCCTTCGCCGACCGATTCCAGCATGGCGACGCGTTCTTGCCAAAGCCGGTCGCGCTCGCCTTCCGCTTGTTTGCGCTCGCTGATATCGACAACGAACGTCACATAGTTGGCTCGCGCTCCTTTGGCGGCGGAGAGCGGCGCGACGCCGATCAGCACCGGGACTCGGGAGCCGTCTTTGCGGACGTATTCCTTCTCGAAAGCGGGAGCGAAGCCTTCGGCGGCGATGCGTGCCCGGGTCCGCTCGCTCGCTTCTATCCAGTCGGGAGGCGTCAGTTCGGTCCAGCGGAGCCGGCCGAGTTCCAGATCCTGGCGTGAATGGCCCACGGTGCGAAGAAATGCGTCGTTGGCGTCGACGATCAGGCCGTCCATCCGGGAGAAGACGATACCCACCACGCCCGACTCAGCTAGGCACTGAATGGGAGAACGGGCTTTGGGCACCAGATGGCGGGGCAGTGTCGTCTGCTTGGCGCGGTTGCGCATGGATCTTCTCGACTTCCGCGGATACGCCATGGGCCGGTGACGCTTCTTTCTCCTGTGTATGTAGTCGGGCGCCGACAAACTTCCTCTCTCATTGATGTAGTCTGGAAGTGCGGGCGGACACCCTGCGGGCAGCGTTCCACGCATGCGCAAAGTCACGCTGGTCCGGGGAGCCAGACAACTCCTCACTCTTCGCGGACCGAATGGCCCCCGGCGCGGGGCGGACCTACAGAATCTGGGACTGATTCAGGACGGCGCAGTTCTGATTGCCGACGGATTGATCCACGAGGTGGGTCCTACGCGGCGTCTGGAGAATCTCGCGCTCGCGCGCGGGGCCGAGGAGATCGACGCGAGTGGCCGCGTGGTCATGCCAGCCTTCGTCGATGCGCACATCCACGCGGTGAGCGGGCCGGCCAGGCCGCAGGATGACGATCTGCCACAATCGGGCGAAGCAGTGTTGGCCATCGCACGGGCTATCCAGGATTATTCCCCGCGCGCGTTGGAGGCGATGGCGCTGCGCGTGGTAGAGGACGCATTACGCCACGGCACCACAACGTTCGGCGCTACGTCCGGTTTTGGGCTTACGGTGGCGGGCGAGATGAAGATCTTGCGGGCTCATACGGCCCTGCGGAGGCGTCCTATTTCGGTGGCGTCCACATACCTGAGCGCGCGCGTTCCCCGGGACTACGAAGCGCGGCAGGACGAGTACTTGCAATGGATTTCGGTTCGTCTGCTGCCGCTGTTGCGCCGGCGCGGGCTGGCTGAATTCGTCGAGATCCGCTGCGGTGAGGGTTCGTTTACGCTGACGCAGGCCTGCTCCTTTCTGATCGCGGGGCGGCGGCTTGGTCTGCTGCTGAAGGTGCACGCTGGAATGGGGCGGAATCCGGGGGCCATCACGCTGGCCGTGCAATCGGGAGCCGTGAGCGTCGTGCCAGGCGCCGGTACGGCCGAGCAAGAGGCGAGGCTTTTAGGGGAGTCTCAGACGATCGCCACGCTGCTGCCCGGTCCCATCTTTTACCTGGGGAAGCGGTGTTATCCGGAGGCGCGGTTGCTGATCGACAGCGGAGCCGCGGTGGCGCTGGGCACGGGCTACAATCCGGACACCAGCCCGTCAGCCAGCATGCAGGCAATGATCGCGCTGGCATGCCGGGCCATGCGAGTGACTCCGGCGGAAGCGATCACGGCAGCCACCATCAACGCGGCGCATGCGCTGCGGCGGGCGGACGCGGTGGGGTCGCTCGAAACCGGCAAGAGCGCGGATTTGGTGATTCTGGGCGTGCAGGACTATCGCGAGTTGCCCGGTCATTTTGGGATGAACGCGGTGGATCTGGTCATGAAGAACGGGAGCGTCCTTGTGGAGCGGTCAAAAGTGCGGTGGCCGGCGCGCTCCGGTGGACCCGACTCGCCGGCGATAGAATAAAGTGAGTGCTGGTTTCCATTAACACCAAACTGGAACGCCCTTCCTGGCTACGAGCGCGCGCGCCCGTGGGCGAGAATTATCACGAGCTGAAGCGGTTGGTTACTGGCCTGAATCTGCACACCGTCTGCGAGAGCGCGGCGTGTCCGAATACGGGCGAGTGCTGGAATCATCGCACGGCCACGTTCATGATCCTCGGCAATGTGTGCACGCGCCGGTGCGGCTTCTGCAACGTCCAGAAAGGCCCGCCGATGACGGTCGACTACGACGAGCCTCGCCGGGTGGCAGAGGCGTGCGCCATTCTGGGGCTGAAGTATGCGGTAGTGACCAGCGTGAATCGCGACGACCGCAAAGACGGCGGCGCCGAGCTGTTCGCGTTGACCATCGCAGCGATTCGCGAGCGGATTCCCGGCTGCAAGGTGGAAGTGCTGGTGCCCGATTTTCAAGGCTCGCACGCGGCCATGGATATCGTCATGAATGCCGAGCCGGACGTGCTGAATCACAACATCGAGACGGTGCCGCGGCTGTATCGCCAGGTGCGGCTGGGCGCGCGCTACGAACGATCGGTCGACATGCTGGCTTACGCCAAGCAGTGCCGTTCCTCGGTGCCGACTAAGTCGGGCCTCATGCTGGGACTCGGCGAAAACGACGAAGAAGTCAGGCAGGTGATGCGCGATCTGCGGGCGCATGGGGTGGACATCCTGACGCTGGGCCAATACCTGCGGCCGTCGCAAAAGCATTTGCCGATCATCCGCTATGCGACGCTCGAGGAATTCGCCGAGTACAAGCGGTTGGGCTACGAGATGGGCTTCGCGCACGTGGAGTCCGGCCCGCTGGTGCGCAGTTCGTACCATGCGGCCGACGCGGTCTCGCCGGCCTAGCGGAATTCGGCGAGCACTTCGGCGGAGGTGGTCAGCCGGCCGCCGGAGGCGCAAAATTCCCGAAACATCGCGTCAGCGGAGGGTTCATCGAGCGCCTTCACGGCGTCAGTGACCAGGTCTACCCGCTTGCCGGTTTTTAGCAGGCCGGAGGCAGCATATTTCACGCAGATTTCGGTGACCACGCCGTAGACCACGTAGCGGTCCGCGTTCAGTCTTGCCAACAGAGGCGCCAGACGCGGACTGGCAAAGCAATCGAGTGTCTGTTTTTCGAGAATGATCTGCCGCACTGGGTCGCCTACTAAGGTGATGGCCGGTTTGTGCTGGCCGGTTGTCCCTACTACGCAATGATGCGGATAGATCTTGAACTCCGGATCGTCTTCTGAATGCGCGTCCATCGTGGAGACGACCACAGGCGCATGACGGTTCAACTCGCCGATCACGGGCAGAATCTGTTCCGCGCCGGGCACGTAAAGCGCTCCAGCCGGATAGACAAAATCAATCTGCGTGTCGATGTCGAAGAAGACTGTTTTCATCATGCATTTTCTCGTAGAGCGCGACGAGTTCGTGGCTGTGTTCCACGCGATAGTGCTGCTCGGTATCGAACAGGCTGCGCACGGCCGTGGGCAGGCACTTGATGGACTCGGCCGCGTATTGGCGGGCGGCCGTGGCGCTGGGAAGCGGTTCGACCAGTTCGCCGTGAAGCATGACCGGACGGAGTAATGCACGTGCCTGCGGCTCTCCGTGCCCGCAACCCAGGCACTCCCAGGAGCAGGCGATCACATCGTGGCCGGCGAAGCGGAACACTTGCTTGGCGCCGGGGAGGGTGTGTTTGTCTTCGCTGAACTTGGCTGTGAAGCGCCCGTCGAGCTCGACCAATTTGTAGACTACGCCCAAGTTGGGAGAATCGGTGGAAGTGGCTAGGTCCGTGCCCACGCCGAAAGCGTCGATGGGCGCACCGGCGGCGGCGAATTCCAGGATCTTGTATTCGTTCAGATCGCTGGTGGCCATGATCTTGGCGTGTTTTAATCCGGCGTCGTCCAGGATTTTGCGGACCTGGCGGGAAAGCTCGACGAGATTCCCGCTATCCAGGCGCACGCCCCAAAGCGATCCGCCGAGTGACGCCGCCAGCTTGGCGCCCTGCACAGTGTCGTAGGTATCGATCAGATAAACCGTGGCGTCGCCCAGCAAGCTTTGCAGACGCTCGAAGGCCTCGAGTTCCGAGCGGAAGGATTGAATCCAGGAGTGGGCGGCAGTGCCAAAGACGGGGATGCCATAGCGGAAGCCAGTTTCGGTGTTGCTGGTGCCGGCGCAGCCGCCAATGTAGGAAGCGCGTCCCGCGAGCACGCCAGCCTCAGGGGAGTGCGCGCGACGCGTTCCGAAGTCGACGACGGCGCGGCCGCCTGCAACCTCAACGATGCGCGCGGCCTTGGTGGCGATGAGCGATTGGAAGCCCACAGTGGCCAGAAGGTAGGTTTCAGCGATCTGCGCTTCCATCAAAGGCGCCCGGATGGTGAGGAAGGGCTCGCCCGCGAAGATGGGCGTGCCTTCCCGCATGGCAAACAGGTCGCCGGTGAAGCGCAGGTTGCGGAGGGTGTCGAAAAATTCGGAGGAAACGCGGCTGAACTGGGGCAGAGAACGCAGGTAGGCGATCTCGTCGTCGCGGAACTTCAGGCTGCCAAGATAATCGACCACCTGCTCCAGCCCCGCCGCCAGCACGAAATTGCGGTAGCGCGGCAGGTTGCGGAAGAACAGCTCGAAGGTGGCGGTTTCCTGCGCCTTGCCGGCCTCGAAATAACCGGCCGCCATCGTGAGCTGGTAGAGGTCAGTGAGGAGGCCGGTCATGGGATAGGTGGCCGCTTATTTCTTCGCGGGCGGCGGCGCTGGCTTGACGTCTGACGCCGACTTGGAGATGTCGTCCACGGTTTTGGCATCCAGCCCGTAAAGCGCTGGCTCATTGTCGCGCTTGGCGATATAGTCGTTTCCGCTCTTCGAGATCAGCACCTTCTCCACGAGCTTGTTGTCGTTGGAAGTGACCGTAATATCGCCCACGGAATTTCCGAAGGCGCCCGTGTCGATGAACTTGGAAGCGGATAAATCGCGCAGCTTATCGAGCAGCGACTGCACGCTGGTGCCGTCCATCTTCTTGCCGTTCGACCACCAGTCTTCGTTGCTACGCTGCAGGCCGTAGAACTTGCCATTGAGGTGCATCTCGACTTTGTTGGGGTCCATGAAGCCGAAGTCGAACAGCTTCTTGTTGCGGAAATCATCCAGGTCCTTGTCGACGCCTGCGCCGAGCTCCGCCGTCACCTTGTAAACGCCCGGGACCACGCTGGATTTGGCGTAGTAGTCGTCCTTGTTCTTGTGGATTTCGATCTGTTCGGTGCCGGAAGTGTCAGTGAGTTTGACGGTAGCCACAGGAGAGCCCGAGGCGAAGGACGAAGCGGCTTTCTTGGCGTCCTCGCCGGACAACGTGAGATCCATTTTGGCGTCTTTCAGTTTGCGCAGCAGCTCGTCGACTTGCAGGCCGTCGGCGCGAAGCGGTTTGGGTTTGAGGATCTGCCATTGATTCTTGTCGCGGCCGAACTCGATGTCCTGCTTCTTGGCCAGCAGTTCGACGCGGCTGAGCTTATCCTGCTCGAACGTCAGGAGGCGTTTATCGCGCAGATCGTTGAGCGACTTGCCCAGTTCCGTCTTGAGGTAGCTGCCGACGGTAAACACGCGCGGGTCGCCACTGAGCGCCGCATACGCGCCGCTGTTGGTCGGCGTGTCGTCGCCGACGCTGAATTTGTTTACCTTGCCGCCTTTGCTGGTAATGTCCAGCTCGAGGCTAGGTGAGGTTAGCCCAAAGGGCGCCAAGTCTGTCGCTTTTGGTTCTACCACGGCATCGGCGCTGATATTGGAGGCCGAGGTAGCGAGCTGGGCGGCTGTGTCCTGGTCGGCCGGATAAGGCTTGGGAGCGGTGATCTCCCATTTATTGGCCTTGTTCCTCTGCAGCACTACATCCTCGGCGCCTTTTTTCTTCACGACGAGCTGAGTGATGCCGGCGTCGCTCAGCGTCAGAATTTTCGGAGGCTGGTTGGCGGGCGGCTTGGCGGCTTCGGCGGATTTCTGCTTCTCGGAATAGTAGAGCCCGAAGCCCAACCCGATCAAAACGACGACAGCGACCAGCATTCCCCGGAAACGCATGCCGCTATCTCCTCTTCGCCCACACCATGACGCCGCCGACGATCACGATGAGGGGCAAGAAAATCTGGCTGGTGAAGATCAACCAGCGGAATTGAAGGATGTTCAGGGTGATGCGGCGGTCTTCCGGTTGTTTGGGCCGGATGGAGATCAAGTCTTCGTCCGAAGAGAGCCAGTTCATCATGTTCAGCATGAGGTTCCGGTTCCCGTTAAAGCGCAGGAATTGGTTGGACGCCCAGCGGGAATTCCCCACCACGACGAATCGTCCCTGGCTGTTGGGCTTGCCGGTGTTGTAGGCGCCGGCGGCGGCCAACGTGAATGGACCCTTTCTGTCCTTGGCGGGATCGATGCGGATCTCGGAGGAGCTGAGATTGGGAGTCGCGTAACTGTTGTCCGAGGTGGAGAACAGCTTGGTGACGGTAGTCTTGTCGCCATTCTTGGTTTCGAGCGACCGGGAGAGCGGGAAGCCGGTGGCCTGGCCGGCCATTTCATTGACGATCGGATGGGAGTCGTAGGCGGTGACGAGCGGCACGGTGGCGTCCAACCCGACCAGTTGCGACACCGGGTTCTCATCCAAAAGCAGGTCTTTCTCGGGGGTCACGCCCCAGCTGGTGAGCAAAGTGACAAGCGCGGCGTTGTCGCTGATTTCGTTGCGGCCCAGCCTCAGCGGGGGATCCAGCAGGAACATCGCGCGGCCGCCATCTTCGACGTATTTCTTGATGGTGTCCACTTCGGGCTGGATGTAGTCGCCCGTTGGTCCGGCGATGACCAGGACCGTGCATTCGGATGGAATCTGTGCCTTCTGCAGCAGGTCGACTGGCTCGACCTTGTAGTTGTCTTTCTGGACGGCGGTCTGAAAATCGGATAGACCGTTGGCGGAACTGTCGTCAAGGCGATGTTCGCCGCTGCCGGCAACCACGCAGACTGTCCGCTCGCCGCCTTTGAGGGCTCGCACGAGTGCGCCGGTAATACCCTCCTCATCGAAAGTCTTGGCTTCTTCGCGCTTCGCGCCCAACTCGACGATCGCTTCGCCCTGGCGACTCACGTTCATGGCCCGAGCCAAGACAGGATTCTTGAGCAGGTCCACGTACTGAACGTGCACTTTGGGCGACAGGTTCGCGTAGCGATCCAGGAGATCCTTGCCTGTCTGGAAGCCGCTGGACTGATCGAAATACTCGATGGTGACGTCCTGCTTCAGCTCGCCAACGACCTTCTTGGTCTCGTCGGACAGGGTGAAACGTTTGTTGGCTGTGGCGTCGTAAGTCTTGTCATACCGGTTCGCCAGGAAGTTGGCCGCCACCAGCACGGCCAGGATCACCAGAATATAGACCGTGATGTAGGCGGCATATTTGGTTTGTCTTGCTTTGAGCCACTCACGATTCATGGCTTATGACCTCCACCGCAGCGATTCCATGGAGCGGGATGTGAGAAACAGCCCCAGGAATATAAGCGATACATAATAGATGGCGTCCTTGGAGTCCAGGACGCCTTTGGAAAACGAATCGAAGTGCGTGATGACGGAGAGATAGGCGAGCACTTTAGCCCAAGCCGCTGTCTCGTAGCCCGACACCCACTCCAGAACCCACAACAGCAGGCACGCGCCGAAGGTGGCCGCACCGGCAATGATCTGATTACGTGTCAGAGTGGAAATGAACGTCCCCACTGCGAGGAGGCCGCCGGCTTGCAGCAGCAGCCCCAGATAGCCGATCACCAGAGGCTTCCAATCCGGATTGCCGTAGCGGAAGAGAAACGCGAAGTTGGCCGCAGAAAACAGCAGCATCACTGCGTACAGAATCAAGGCCGCCAGCCACTTACCCAGAATTACTTCCGTGTCGTGTATCGGCGATGTGGCCAGCAGTTCGATGGTGCCCTGGCGCTTCTCTTCGGCGAACAGCCGCATGGTGATCATTGGAATGAAGAATAGGCCGACCACGCTGATGTTGGACAGCAGCGGGCGGATCACATATTCATTCACGCTCATCGGGACGGACTGGCCGCTGAACTGCGCCTGCAATCCAGCTTGGTTGAAGTAGCCTACAGAGTTCCAGAAAAAGAACCCGAAAATGACGGCAAACATGGTCAGCAGCAGGTAGGCGACGGGCGAAACAAAATAGCTGTTCAGCTCTTTTCGGCAAATGACCCAGATGTTTCTCATTGGTTACCTCCTTGCAGAACGGGCTCCTCGGGCGCAGGCTCTTCCGCTTTTTCAGCGCCGGTCAGTTGCAGGAAGATCTCTTCCAGGCTCATGGCCGCCGAGCGCAGTTCATTCAAATTCCATCCGGCCTCGACGACAGCGCGCGCCAGATCGCCGCGAATGGAGCGCTCTTTCAGGCTTTCCACTTCGAAGATGGAGCGGTTGTCGTGGGATTCTTTCAATAAGACGCGGCTGACGCCGTTGACCGTTTCCAGCCGATGCTGGACTGTCGAAGCGTCGAGGTTGCCCACGCGGCCCTCGACTTCGAGCAATACGGACTCGGCTCCGCGCGCGCGGTTTTGCAGGTTATGCACCGAGTCAGTGGCCACCAGCTTGCCTTTGTTAATGATGATTACCTGCTGGCAGGTCTGCTCGACTTCGGGCAGAATGTGCGTGCTCAGAATAATGGTGTGGTCGCCGGCCAGGCTGCGAATCAGCTCGCGCGTGTCGTTGATCTGCTTGGGGTCAAGACCCGCGGTGGGCTCGTCCAGGATCAGCACATCCGGGTTGTGAATGATCGCTTGCGCCAGGCCGACGCGCTGGCGGTAGCCTTTGGACAGCTTGCCGATCAGCTTATTCTGGACGTCCGCGACGGCGCAGCGCTCGGCGACTTCGTCCACCCGGCTGGCCAGGCTCGGGCCAGACATGCCTTTCAGCTTGCCGACGAATGTGAGGTACTCTTTGACCTCCATCTCCGGATACAGAGGCGGGGTTTCGGGCAGATAGCCGATGCGCTTCTTTACCTCCATGGGCTGCTCCAGCACATCGAAACCCGCCACGTTCGCGCTGCCCTCGGTGGGCGGGAGGAAGCACGTCAGAATGCGCATGGTTGTAGTCTTCCCGGCGCCATTGGGTCCCAGGAAGCCTACAATCTGGCCCTTCTGCACTTCGAACGAAATGTGATCCACCGCGAGAGTGCGGGCGTATCGTTTCGTAAGACCTTTGACGGTAATCATAGTTGTTTTCTGAGAAACTGCGATGACTGATGGGAAGCGGCTCGTGCGGTGTTGGAGGGCAATTCCATCATTCCGCGAGAGCGAACCCCATAATCTGCATGCCTGCGTCCACGTAAAGAATATTACCGGTGACGCCCCGGCCCAAATCGCTAGCCAGGAATACGGCGGCATCGGCTACCTCGGCGGGATCCGTGTTCCGCCGGAGCGGGGCAAACCGCGCTCCGCTCTCTAACATTTTAGAAAAATCGCGGATTCCGCGGGCGGAGGCGGTCTTGACCGCTCCGGCGGAAATTGCGTTCACCCGTATATTGGACGAGCCGAGATCGGCCGCCAGGTACCGCACGCTGGCTTCCAAAGCGGCCTTGGCGACGCCCATGACGTTGTAATTCTCGACCACGCGGCTGGAGCCAAGGTAGGTAAGGGTCATGATGGAACCGCCGCCCTGGTCCTTCGGCGCCATGAGCGGCGCCATGGCGCGGGCGACAGCGACCAGCGAATACGCGCTGACATCCTGCGCCAGCGCAAAACCAGCTCGCGAAGTTTCCACAAACGGGCGGCTCAAATCTTCCTTGTTGGCGAACGCGATGCTGTGCACCACGGCGTTCAGGACGGTTCCCTGATCCTTCAACTGTGCAGCCAGGGCCTCGATTTGGGCGTCCTGGGAGACGTCGCAAGCGAGCGTCTGGTGGGCGTGGAGTTCGGCAGCCAGTTCTTCGACTGTCTGCCTCTGGCGCTCGCCCTGGTAGGTTAGGATCACTTTGGCGCCCTCGCGCACGAAAGCGCGCGCGATGGCATAGGCGATGCTCCAGCGGTTAGCTACGCCAAGAACGAGGGCGGCCCTGCCCTCCATCAGTTGGGGCATGAAGAATCTTCATTGTACCGCGCGGCGTCAGTCTTCGTGATTCTTGAGGATCTGGAAGAGGTTGCTATAGTCGTCGGTCCACGGGCGGAGGTCGGCCCGGAGACGCGCCGGCAGCGCGCTGGAAGAATTGAAGAGTTGATCGTGGAAGATCGAAGAGTCACCGCATACCAGCACCCAATCGCTTGACGAGTAATAATCCTCTTCTTCGTCGTCATCATCGATATCCAGCGCGGTTTTGCCGAGATCGCGGGCGTTGCGCGCCACCACGGGGACGAGGTCGAGATAGCGGTTCGACACGTGGACGGCCAGGATGCCGCGGGGCTTGAGATGCCGGAAATAGAGCGCAAACGCCTCGCGCGTCAGCAAATGCACGGGAATGGCGTCGCTGGTGAATGCGTCGACGGCCAGCAGGTCGAATTGCTGGCTGGGCTGGGCTTCGAGTGTCAGGCGGGCGTCGCCCAGCAGCACCTGATGATCGGCCTTGCAGTCCTTCAAGAATGTGAACCACGAACTGGCGATGGCCAAGGTGAGCGGGTTGATCTCATAGAAGCGGAAGACGTCGCCAGCGCGGCAGAAGCCGGCCGTCACGCCCGCGCCCAGACCGATGACGCCGGCGCGGATTGGACCGCGCGCTTGGAAATAACGCATTGCCCGGCCCATGCCCGAGTAGGGGCCGTAGTAGCTGGTGGGCAGATCGCGGCGCTTGGGGTCGAGAAGCTGCGAGCCGTGATTGATGGTGCCGTGAATCAGGCGGCGTTCGGCCGTCTCGTCGGCGCTTTGCGCGACATCCCGAACACGCAGGACGCCGTAAAAGTTCCGTTCGGACAGGCGGAAGAGCTTGTCATTTTCGAGTTTCTGATAGCCCAGATAGCCGGCCAGCGCGAGAGTAAACACGGCCAGTGCTCCGCGCGCAAAGGTCAGACCGCCCCTGCGGCTCCAGTTGCCGGGTGCTATCCAGAGGACAAGGGCGGCCAGCGCCGGACAGGTCACCAGTGAAAGCGGAAGTTCGGCGTAGGTGTGGAAAATGTGCGGGGCGGCGATGGCGACGAACACACCGCCCAGCGCGCCTCCCAGGGAAATCATCATGTAGAAGAAGGTCAGGTGCCGCGGATCCGGCTTCAGCCGAACCAGTTCGCCGTGACAAACCATGCAGCACACGAACAGCGTGGCTGCGAAGGTCGGAATAGCCCAGCGGATGTTGGGATTGCCTTCGTTGTAGTAAATGGTGAAGGCCGCGCCGCCGAGCGCGATCGCCAGCAGCGGCAGAAAGACGGCGCGATGGTAGACTTTCTCGCGTTCGAAACACAGAATGAACGTGATCAGGTAGAGCCCCAGCGGCAGTACCCACAGGAACGGAATGGGAGCGACATTCTGGCTCATGTGATTGGTGATGGCGAGTAGCAGCGCGGTGGAACAGGCGGCGAGCGCGGTCCACAGAAGACGCAGGTGCCAGGCCGGGGGCGGAGTTGGGGGCTCATCGCTGCGGCTGGTGGCTCGAGACTGGTGCCCGGCGCGAAGAGCGGCCAATGCGACGATCGCGCAGACGACGACGAACACCGCATAGACCCAGGACCATCCGTAGCCCTGCGTGTGCGTCGTGAACAATGGCTCGAACAATGCTGGATAGCTGATCAACGCCAGCAGCGAACCGAAATTCGAAAGAGCGAAAAGGCGGTAGGGGATGGAGCCGGGCTTGGCGGCCACATACCAGGCTTGTAGCAGCGGGCTGGTGGTGGAGAGCAGAATGTAGGGCAGACCGATGGTCACGGCCAACAGGAGCAGGATGCGGCCGGACGGGTCGCCGGCGTGTTGGGGCTTCCAAAAGGGCGATGGGAGAATCGGAAGCAGCGCGAGGCTTGCAGCCATCAGCGCGACATGCAGAATGGCCTGATATCGGGGCTTAAGCGACCGCGTGGACCAGTGCGCGTACAGATAGCCTGCCAGCAAAGCGGTCTGGAAAAACAGCAGGCACGTGCTCCATACGGCCGCCGAGCCGCCGAACCACGGAAGAATCATCTTGCCGATCATCGGCTGGACCGCGAACAGCAGGAACGCGCTGAGAAAAATTGTACAAGCGTAAGCGAGCATTCTTAGGTAATCAGCAATCATCGCACAAGCCGCGGGCGATGGCATAGCCTAGACGAAAGCCTGTGATAGACTCGCCGTCAGTGAGCCTAGGCGCGGTTGACTACCTGATTTTGTCGCTGTATTTCGCCTTTGTCCTTTTTATCGGCTGGGTGCTGAAGCGCAAGGTAGTCACGAGCAGTGACTTTCTCACCTCCGGCCGCAGCGTTCCGGTATGGATCACCAGTCTGGCGTTCCTGGCGGCGAATCTTGGCGCGCAGGAAGTGATCGGTATGTGCGCGTCGGGCGCCAAGTACGGATTCATGACCGCGGACTTCTACTGGGTCGGCGCGGTTCCGGCCATGCTCTTCGTGGGCGTTTTTATGATGCCGTTCTATTACGGCAGCCGCGCGCGCAGCGTGCCGGAGTACCTGAAGCTGCGGTTCGACGAGAAGACGCGAGCGCTGAATGCGGTCACCTTCGCAGTAATGACCGTGTTCTCGTCGGGCATTTCGATGTACGCGCTGGGGCTGCTGTTCGAACTGGTGCTGCACTGGAGCTTCACGGCGTCGGTGCTGCTTTCCGCCGTCATTGTTCTCGTGTACACCTTGCTGGGCGGGCTGACCAGCGCGATTTACAACGAAGTATTGCAGTTCTTCCTGATTGTCTTAGGATTCTCGCCGCTAGCCGTGATGGCGGTGATGAAGGCGGGCGGCTGGAACGGCATGGCCGCGCGCATGCCGGCCGTCATGACGCATACCTGGTCGTACGCCGGCAGTGCATCGAAGAATCCCATGGGCGTAGAGGCATTTGGGCTAATCGCAGGCCTGGGATTCGTGCTTTCGTTTGGCTACTGGTGCACGGATTTTCTTGTGGTGCAGCGTGCCATGGCTGCCGAATCGATGTCCGGCGCACGCCGTACGCCGTTGATCGCTGCGTTTCCAAAGATGATCATGCCGTTTATTGTGATCGTGCCGGGTGTCGCTGCCGTGGCGTTATCGCACATGGCTCTGGGTTATGCGATTCCGCCCAAAGCGGGCGGGGGCTTGGACTACGATCAGACGCTGACTACGCTGATGGCGCAGTTCTATCCGTCCGGAATGCTCGGGCTGGGGCTGACGGCGCTGATGGCGTCGTTCATGTCCGGCATGGCCGGCAATGTGACCGCGTTCAACACGGTTTGGACGTACGATCTTTATCAAGGCCACATCCGTAAGAACGCTCCAGACGACCATTATCTGCGCGTGGGGCGCATCACGACGGTGGTGGGAGTTGCGCTGTCCGTAGCCGTGGCTTACCTGGTAACGGCGTTTAACAACCTGAACGACTTTCTCCAGCTTGTGTTCAGCTTCGTCAATGCACCTCTGTTTGCCACATTCCTGCTGGGCATGTTTTGGAAACGAGCTACGGGACACGGTGCGTTCACGGGGTTGTTGGCAGGCACGGCCGCGGCGGCGGCCACGCACGGCCTGACGCTGGCCGAGCACAAAGGCGGGTGGCTCGGCGCCGTCGTCCACACGTTTCCATCCACGATGGCGCAAAATTTCTGGATTGCCATCTGCGCCTGGTCGACCTGCTTTGTGGTCACGATTGTGGTCAGCATGGCCTCGCGGCCCAAACCGGATTCGGAACTTCACAACCTGGTCTATGGGCTGACCGAGATTCCACACGACACACGCGCGCGTTGGTTTGAGCGTCCCGCTCCGGTCGCCGTGCTGTTGATCGGCGTGCTGCTATTCCTGAACTGGTGGTTCTGGTGAAATGAACGATCTGCGCGTCCCCATTGGTGGGTTCTTCACGCTGGTCGGCGCGATCCTCGCCGTGACCGGAGTGGCAAGCGGCGGCCGCGCGCGGCTCGAAACGGCGAATGTCAACCTATACTGCGGCGCGGCTCTGCTGGTTTTCGGCTGCGTCATGTTGTTGCTGGCGCATCGCAAGTCCTAATCAAACAGAACGGGGCTCATTTTCTTGACGAACTCGGCTTCCGAAAATCGAGCAGCGTGAGCCCGCAACGCCTGCGGGTCGACGTTGCGGTCCTGGTGGTCCCATTGCTCGATTGCTCGCTGGAGCGCGTCATCGCCGGGTTCAGCGTACAATAGTCCGCCGAGGGGCTCGGAACGGGGGACGATTTCCAAGGCACCACCGCGCGCCAACGCGATCACCGGCTTGCCGCTTGCCAGCGCTTCCACTGCCGTCATGCCAAAATCCTCTTCGCCCGGCATGAGAAATGCGCGGCAGCGCGCATAGTGCTCGCGCAAATCAGCATCGTCTACGCGCCCGCAAAACTCGATATTCGCCGATGCGGCTCGCTTCAGCGCTTTGTATTCCGGGCCATCCCCAACGACGCGGAGCTTGCGTCCATTGCGGCTAAACACACGAACGGCCGAATCAACACGCTTGTAAGCCACCAGCTCCGAAACGATCAAATAATAGTCCTCTGACGGCTTCCAGCAGAACGCCTCCACCGCAACCGGCGGATGCGCCACTAGAGCTTCGCGCCGGTAAGTTTTCCAAATCCGGCGCTGCACGTTTTCGCTGTTGGCGACGAAAGTATCCACGCGAGCGGCGGACGCATAATCCCACAGTCGCAGGTAGTTTGCCACCGGCGCCAACACCGCCCGCTTCCATCGCGAGCGCGTCCATTCGTTGCGATACGCCGGATACAAATCCCACAGATATCGCATGGGCGTGTGACAGTAACAGACGTGACGCGTGGTTGAAGAAGTGAGAACGCCTTTCGCTGGGCCGGACTCGCTGCTCACGACCAAGTCATATTCGCGCAGGTCGAAGTTTTCCAGCGCCATCGGCATTAACGGCAACAAGGAACGGTAGTGTTTACGCCAAGGCTGTAGAAACGAGGCCTGGACGCGATGAGGCCGAATGGCCGGGGACACGCGCTCTGGATCGTAAAACAAGGTGTAGATATCGGCGTCCGGTATCAGGCGGCACAACGCCTCGACGACCTTTTCCCCGCCGCGCATGTTCAGCAACCAGTAATGGACAATCGCGGTGCGCATCGAGCAGTTTCCTGTTGTGGACTATGGTAGGAAGTATGCCATGGCGGGACCAGACATGAGTGTTCCCATTGACCGCGTCCCTCCAGCCGCGGCGCGCCGCCTTTCCAGTTGGCGCATGCTCGCCGATACATTCACGGTGGGCGGATGGACCGCGGCCGTCAAGGTAATGGGAGCCGCCAAGGTCATTCTTGCGGCGCGCCTGTTCGGTGCCGGCGACGCCATGGATGCCTATTTGATCGCATTCCTCGCTCCGTCGTTCTTCATCGATGTGTTTGGCGGTTCGCTCGATTCCGCCTTGATTCCTTCACTGATCGAGGCTCGCCAGAAACAGGGCAGGGCAGCGGCGGAAGCCTTGTATGCTTCCGTGTTGGCCTCCGCTGGTGCTGCTTTGTTGTTGGCGGCGCTGATGACCGCGGCGTTGTCCGGCTGGCTGGTTCCCGCGCTAGCCACAGGCTTCGCACCTGAGAAGCTCGCATTCACCAGGCATCTGCTGCTGTTGATGATCGCGGTTGCGCCGCTCAACGCGATGTCGTCCACCTGGCGAGCCGTGCTAAATTCCGAACACCAGTTTGCTTATGCCGCGGCCGTGCCGATCATCACGCCACTGGTGTCCATCGCGGCGATTCTGACGGCGGGCCGAAGCTATGGTGTCGAAGCGCTAGCCGTTGCTACAGTCGCCGGGGGTGCTTTGGAAGTTGTGCTCAGCGGCGCCAGAGCTTGGCGAACCGGCTATCCGCTGTTGCCGCATTGGGGCGGGCTCACCGCGGAGTTGCGGCACACGATGGAGCAGTATGCGCCATTGGTGGCGATGGCGCTGGTTGTGTCCGGCTCCGCAGTGATCGATCAAGCCATGGCGGGACACCTGCACTCAGGAAGCGTCGCCGCTCTCAGCTACGGCACGCGTTTATTGGGAGTTCTGATTGTGATCGGCCCGACGGCGGTTGGCACCGCAATACTGCCGCATCTTTCCGCCGCAGCGCTTGTCGGTGACCGATCCGCTGTGCGCGCGACGCTGCGCAGTTATGGCCTCGCGGCGTTGGCTCTCATCCTTCCAGCAACGGGAATGCTGATCTACTTTTCCGAACCTATCGTCCGGGTTCTATTCCAGCAAGGAGCGTTCGGCTATGAGGCAACGCGTCTGGTCGCGGCAGTGCAGCGCGCCTCACTGTTACAACTGCCGCTCTCGGTTTTGCTGGCACTGGAAATTCGTTTGACGTCCGCGTGGAAGGCCAATCACCTGCTTTATCGCGTCGCCGCGCTGAGTTTGTTGCTCACCTGCGCGCTCGATCTTGTATTCATGCGCTGGTTTGGGGTCGTCGGGATCGCGCTCGCAGGCGTGGTCACGCGGCTTGTTTCCAGTTTGTACCTTTCTTGTAAAATCTACGTTTTGCGGGCCTAAAACACTGGTTTTCAGCGGCTCGATCGCTTAGTCTGAGAACGAGCCAGCCCATGCAAGAGAATCCTTTCGTCGAACAGGATATTGCCGACCCCGTTTTATCCAACGCGCGATTGCCTCTGCGTCGCACTTTCTATCCCTTCGGTCATCCACTCGACCTGGAAACAAATTCGGAAGAAGTGATCCAGGCAGCCGAGGAAGGATGGGGAGGGTTCGCGCAAGCATTTGATGCTGCGCCCGTACGTCTGGCGCTGGGTGTGATGGAGGGCGATCCCGAGGCGCTGCCGCTGCGCTCCGTGGTTCGCTCGCGAGGGTACCTGATGTCGATTGTCGCCAACGCGGATAACTTCGCGGTGTGCGATTTCGAGCAAGGATTTGCGTTTGGATGGGTCACGCCTGAGGTGGCCGCCGACCATTCACTCCTGCGCTACCGCTTCTTGACCGCGGCCGGCGCGACGCTGATCGAGCAGCGCTCGCTGGCTTCCTTGCACGGAGCGCTGATCGCCCGGAACGGCGTCGGCGTGGCCTTGTGCGGTGATTCGTTCGCAGGCAAAAGCACGCTGGCCTACGCGTGTGCGCGCGCCGGCTGGACGCTCATCAGCGATGATGGAACTTTTCTCGTGCGCGGGCGCAAGGATCGCTACGCGGTGGGCGACTTTCACACGATCCGTTTCCGGGCTGACGCGCCCTCGCTGTTTCCGGAGCTGGTTGAACGCATGCCGGTAATTCGGCCTAACGGCAAGATCGGCATCGAGGTCTTTACGAGCGAGTTGCCTATCGCCACCGCGGCCGGATGCACTGTCGATCATCTGGTATTTCTGGACCGTCATCATCCAGGCCCGGCCAAGCTTTGCCGATGTGGAAAGGAGCGTGCGCGGCAAGCCTGGGAGGCCCACGCGATCTTCGGCGCCGAGGAGACACGCGTGGCGCAACAGCAGTGCTACTTGCGTTTGCTCGATGCCGGCCTGTGGGAAATGGATTACTCAGGTCTCGACGGCGCAGTCGCGCGCCTCGAGCGGCTAGTGGACTGTGGAGGCTGATGGCCATGTGCTTCTGTAAAGCGGCCTTCACCGCTGCGTTCCTGGTTTTTTATGTCCCGTGCGCCGCCCAAGTATCTTCCGGCAGCCTGTTGGGCGATGTACACGACGAAAAAGCGGTCACGGTCGCAGGCGTGCTTATCGTGGCCAGCAACAATGACACGGGCTTTTCGCGATCTGCTACCACAAGCGCACTGGGCAGCTATCGCATGGACGATCTTCTTCCCGGGGCGTACACGGTCACCGCGCAGCATGACGGTTTTGAAGCGGAGACCGTGTCCCCCATTTTTGTCGAAATCAACCAGAAGGCGCGGCTCGATTTCCGGCTGCACGTTGGGTCGACGCATGACTCCGTCACGGTCACGGCGCGGACATCTCCGGTGCAGACCAATGACGCCGCGGAGGGCTACACGCTCGGCTCCAACTTCGTCGAGGCGCTCCCGTTGGTCGGGCGCAATATCATCAGCCTGGTCACCCTGGGTCCCGGCGCGATCCCCCGGCAGTTGGGCGGGTTCACGCACGACATCGTCAACGATCTGCAAGGTAATCGCGGCGCGGTGGCCTTCAATGCCCCTGTCAATGGAGCTCGCTCGACTGAGAACAGCTACATTCTTGATGGCGCTTATAATACAGACCGCAATACGTTCTCCATCGCCGTAGTGCCGCTGATGGAGTCGGTCTCCGAATTTCGAATACAGACGTCGTTGGCTCCGGCAGAATTCGCGGAGTCGGGCGGCGCGGTGATCGACGTCGTCACCAAGCCGGGCAGCCAGGCGTTCCATGGAAACGCGTTCGAATTTCTGCGAAACGAAGCCAGCGACGCACAAGGCTTCTTCGACGTGCCCGGCTTGCCACGTGGCATCTTTCGTCAGAATCAATTTGGCGCCACCCTGAGCGGACCCGTTGCGCCGGCGACATTCTTCTTTGTCTCCTACGAAGGGCTTCGTTCGCTTTCGGCCAGTTCCACACAGCACCTGGTTCCGAACGCGGCCGTTCGCGGAGGTGATTTTTCTGCCGGTTCGCCGATCTTCGACCCGTTGACGCTCGACCCATCCACCGGATTGCGCCAGCAGTTTGCCAACAACATGATTCCGGCGAGCCGCATCGATCCCGCCGTCGCCAAGTACCTTGCGCTCTACGAACCGTTGCCCAATTATCCACTCGCCAACGGATTCGATTACGTCGACTCGACGCCCAACCGCGATCACGCTGACAACGGAACCGCGCGCCTCGATCATGCTTGGGGCGAGCGCAGTCATCTGTTCGGGCGCTACACCATCAATGACGACCGCTCGCTGCTGGCGGGCTCGTTCCCCGCGCTGCCCACCTCCGAGACGTTGCGCGCCCAACAAGCGGACGTCGGATACACGTTCGCCGGAGCATCCTGGGTCAACGAAGCCCACGTTTCTTTTACCCGCCTTCGGGTTTTTGATCTCCCTACGAATGCTTTCGGCGCCAACGTCCTCGCGAACCTGGGCATTCAGGGGTTTTCGAGCGATCCGTTCACCTTCGGCCTGCCCGCGCTGACGGTGACTGACTACGATACGGTGCAGGACTCGGACAATCTTCCGCAAACGCAGCGCGACAATACATGGTATTTCTCAGATGGCTTCTCGCGCACCATCGGCCGGCACACCTGGAAAGCGGGCTTCCAGTTCACCCACTTCACTATGGGCTACTTGCAGAGCCTGTTCGTGCGCGGCAATTTCATCTTCAACGGAAGCTACACGACGGATCCATCGAGCCCGGGCGCGACAGGTGACGCGTTCGCCGATTTCCTTCTCGGCTTTCCCGCACAAACACAGCGTGAAGCCGGCTCCGCGCAGGCTTACCTGCGCCAGAACACGTATTCCGCTTATCTGCAGGATGACTGGCGCGTCACTCCTGGCATCAGCATCAGCGCGGGACTGCGATACGAGTATGCCGCACCGTTCAGTGAAGACCGCGGGGCGCTACTGAATCTGGATTATTCAAGCTTACCCAGCGCCCCGACACTCCAGCACGTGGGCACGGTCACAAATCCGCAGACCCTGAGCTTTGCTCCACGCGTCGGGTTGTCGATCAGGCTTCCGCGACCATTTTCAGGCGCTCGTGAGACCGTTTTCCGCGCGGGCTACGGAATCTATTACAGTCCGGCCCTCGCGATCGAAGCCTACGATTTGGCGCGCAACAACGTGATCAACCAGGTCAACGAGCCCGGCGGCCTGACTCCGGTTCTTACCATCCAGAACGGTTTTCCCCAAACCAGTTCCACCGGTTTCCCCAGTTACTTCGGAGTGGACAGGAACTCGCCCACGCCATACGCGCAGCAGTGGACCGCGAGCATTCAGCACGAACTGCCTGGGAATACGCTATTCGAGATCAGCTATGTCGGCACCAAGGGCACCGATCTCACGTTGTTCCGCCGGTTCAACACGCCTGCCCACGTCGAGACCGGGCAGGATCTGCCGCCGCGCCCTGGCGACCTGCAATCGCTGCGCACTTTCCCTGAACTCGGGACCTTGTACCAGATTCAGAACATCGCGAACTCCGTCTACCACTCACTCCAAATCAAGGCAGAGAAACGCTTCAGCAATCGCCTGTCGTTTCTGGCGAGCTTTGTTTGGGGCAAGTCCATCGACGATGCCGACTCCGAGATTCCCGGCACGTTTGAAAGCTTCGGTGCTCAGGATGAGCGCAATTTGCGACTCGAACGCGGCCTGTCGTTCTTCGACGTGCGGCGCCGGCTGAGCGGCGGATATGTCTATTCCATCCCTTCCGCACCGGTCTGGAGGCCGCTGTTGCGAAACTGGCAGTTTAGCGGCGACTTTACTTTCCAGGATGGAACGCCGCTGAATCCGGTTTATTATGCTGAGGACTTCGCCAATTCCGGCACACCCAACCGGCCTAACGTGGTGCCGGGCGTGCCGGTGAATCTCCCAGGCAGCCAGCGCAGCGCGGACCGCTTCTTTAACACCAACGCGTTCTCCGATCCGGCTCCGTACACATTCGGGAACGCCGGCCGCGACATTCTGCCAGGTCCAGGCAATGCGGTGGTTGATGTCGCCTTGAATCGGCGTTTTGTCGTGGTTGAAGGCAAGACGATCGAGCTGCGCACCGAAACCTTCAACCTACTCAACCATCCGAACATCGGAATTCCCGGACCATATCCCGATTTCGGGCCGTTCTTCGGCAAGGCGTTTTCTGCCGGCAACCCGCGGCGCTTGCAGTTCGCCATGAGATTCGACTTCTGAGGGTCCAGGACACACAGGTGCCGCGGTATGCCCGCGCAGTGATGGCGGCGTTGCGCTTCTCTGCGCCGGACACTGAGCCACTGGCTGCGCTGACGGAGCCAGAGTGGTCCAAAGCGCTGGCCTTCGCGGATCGCGCGCAACTCAAGCTCCCACTGGGCCTGCGATGTCGTGAAAGCTTACCGGATTCAATATGCGCCGACGTCAATCAAGACCTGTGCAACAATGCCGAGCGCTGGCGCCGGGTGAAAGCGGTCTATTGCGAAGTTGCGTCCGCCTTTGACGACGTGGGTCTGGAATTCGCGGTGCTCAAGGGCTTTAGCCACTGCCCGTTGTTTGCGGCGGACTCGCGCCATCGGGCGCAGTTCGACATCGACCTTCTACTTCCGCCTTCACAGCTGGGTGAAGCTCGAGATGTGGCGCTACGCCTGGGTTATGAGCCGGCAGTGCCTTTCGACCAGCATCCCACCGATCACCTGCCTGCGCTGGTCCGCAAAAACGGATGGGAGTGGCGGGGCGGTAGCTTTTACGACCCGGAGATTCCGCTTTCGCTTGAATTGCACTTCCGGCTCTGGGACGAGCGCACGGAACGATTCGCGCCCGCGGGTTTGGACTGCTTTTGGGAACGCCGTCAGGAGAGAGAACTGGATGGGCTGAAATTCGTCGGACTGCATGCAGCCGATGCGGTCGGCTACGCTACTCTCCACCTTTTGCGGCATCTATTGCGCGGAGATCTCCGTCCCTATCATCTCTATGAGACTGCCTATCTGCTGCATCGGAGCGCCGGGGACACCCTGTTTTGGACACAATGGCATGAGCTGCACGACGCCTCGCTGCGGCGTTTGGAAGCGATTTGCTTTTCGCTGGCCGAACGTTGGTTCGACTGCCGCTTGCCCGTGGCTGTTTCCGAGGAATTCGATCACCTTCCGCAGGATGTCCGCCGTTGGCTCGACACCTTCTCCGAGTCGCCGCTGACCGGCTTGTTTCATCCCAACAAAGACGAAGTGTGGCTACATTGGAGCCTGGTTGAGTCGCGGCGGGACCGCTGGGCTGTGTTGCGGCGGCGGGCTATGCCGGAACAATTACCTAGTCCCGTTAGCAGCGTTCACATCCCCGAGCAACAGCTCACTTGGCGAATCCGCTTGCGTGACCGCTGGCGCTACTGGCAGTACTGTGTCGCACGCGCGGCGCATCACGTGCGAGCGCTGCGGTCCGTCGCCTGGAGCGGAGTACGCTGGTTCGGCGCGCCCTTAGAACTGGGTGCCGAGTATTGGCGCTTCCTGCTTTCCGAAGGATGCTTCGACTTCGGGATGTTCGTTTTCGTCTTTCTCTACAACCTCTATCTTCTGCAGTTGGGATTCCGTGAAGATTTTCTGGGACTGATGTCGGGGATCAACACGGCGGGGAACGTGGCCGGATCGGTTCTGTCCGTCTTCGCCATTCGACGGTTCGGGATGCGGCGGACGCTGATGGCGTCATTTGGGCTGACAGCGGGTCTGTGCGCGCTGCGGGCGGTAGTCACTCCGGCGCCGGCGCTACTCGCTCTTGCGGCATTGGCGGGGCTGGCGTCGTCGGTGTGGCCCGTGGCGCTGGCGCCTATCATCGCGTCGGTGACCACGGACAAAAGCCGGCAACGAGGGTTCAGCTTCATCTGCGCCTCGGGAATCTCGATCGGCATCTTGGGTGGGCTGGCGGCCGGACGGCTGCCAGGATGGCTGATGCGCGCGCGCTGGACGTCTTCGACCGTCGCGTCGTACCGCGTTTCGCTGCTGGCCGGATGCACCATCGTATTGTTGGCGCTGTGGCCGCTCGCTCGAGTGAGGATGACCTCCGCGGCGCCGCCCGGCGAGCGAAGGCTCCAACGTCCCAGCCCGCTGGTGTTGCGCTTCTTGGCCGCCATGTTGGTCTGGAATCTCGCCACTGGAATGTTCAACCCGTTCCCGAATGTATATCTGGCGCGCCTGCATCTTCCGCTGCAGCAGATTGGCTACGCCTTTTCGGCATCGCAACTTGCGCAAGTGGCCGCGGTACTGCTCGCGCCAGTTCTATTTCGAAGGCTGGGATTAACCAGAGCGATTTCAGGAATGCAGTTTTTCACGGCGATTGCCTTGGTCGCCCTGGCCTCTGCTGCCGGACCGCTGTGGGCGGCGGGCGCTTTCGCCGGCTACATGGCGTTTCAATACATGAGCGAGCCCGGCATGTTCACCCTCTTGATGGAGGTCTCGCCGGAAGTCGAGCGCAGCAGCGCATCGGCGCTCAACATTCTCGTGATGTTCGCAGGCCAGGCCATCGCCGCAACGATTTCAGGATCATTGCTCGCCCGCTTTGGATATCCGCCGGTGCTTACCGTCGCCGCTATCATTGCGGCTGCGGTAGCGCTTCTTTTTCGCCTTCTGATGAATTCGCGGAAGCCAAGCTCTCCAGCAAACGCGTGATGCGCTCCTTGTAGGAAGCGGTGGTGTAGGAACACTGCCAGACGCGCCGGACGTTGAACACGACCTGTTGCAGCAACTCTCGCTTCGAAGTCACCTCCAGAATGAGTTCCGCAAGAGCCTCCGGCGATACCTCGGGCGTTAAGAATCCTGTCTCGCCATTCTTCACTATTTCCGGGATCCCGCCGGTCGGGAACGCGATCACGGGAACGCCAGCCGAAAAAGCCTCCAGCGCGACACGCCCCATCCCCTCCTGTATCGAAGGAACTACGAGCAAATCCAGCGTATGGAGGACGCGGCTCACGTCTGCTTGCCACTCGAGGAACCTGACAGGAAGCCCTCTGGCGATGGTGTGCGCCTCGTTGGAATAGCGATCCGACGCGCCGAAGAGAGGCGCTCCACAAATCAGAAACTCAGCGCCTGGCAAATCGGCCTGGAGCCGAGCCGCTGCGCGCAGGAACTCCGTTTGTCCTTTTTCCGGAGCGATGCGGCCAATCAGTCCGATCCGCCACTTGCCGTCACGCCCAAAGTCGCGGTGGTGGAAACCCATGTCGCGGACGCCGTTGGGAATCACGCAAAGCTCGTTCGTGTACGTCCGCAGAGGTTCCGCGACGGAATGGCTGCAGGCCACGACACGAGCGCCTGCCCGTTGCACGCTCCGGCCCACCAGCCAGGCGGCGAACTTCTGTTTGACGTGGCTGTGCGCGTGAAACACAACTCGTGCATCCCGGCCTCTCGCCAGAGCGACGGCGGGCAGCAGCCGCGGGCCGTTCACGTAAATCAAGTCGAACTCGCCGCGTCTCGTCAGAAGGTTGATTGTTGTGACTTGTCGCGACACATCGAACGGGAATCGCATGGCATCTCCGGCGCTCTTGCGTCGGGCCCGATATTGCCCGCAGGAGATCGTCGAAACGGACACGCCGCGCGAGCGAACTTCGTCCCACAAAGGGCCGGGGGCGGGAATCAAGACGTGTGCGTGCCAACCTCGTTCGGTCGTGGCGTCGAGCGTGTCCAGCAGGACTTGCTGAGCGCCTCCCAGGTCGCTGTATTGATCCAGAAAGAGAATGTTCACGCTTCTCTCCGCGTAGCCAGCGCGAGGACGAAGAAGTATACGGGCAGGATGCGCCAATACGTGAGCAAATCGGCCGAGAGCATCTGCACGCACTGCCCCGTCCAGAAGCAGAACATCCAGGTCCCGCAAAACGACCGCACGGAATCCCTGGATCGGGATGCTTCGTACGCGGCCGCAAGTATGGCCGCGTTGAGCGCCAGGACGCCCAAAAGACCCACGAGGCCGGTCTCGACTAAGAGCGTGAGATAGGTATTGTCGCCGACCGCTTTGGCGCCGATGAAATCGGAATACGGCAGGGTCTTGTATCCAACGCCCAGAAGCGCGTGCCAAGGATGCGACGCCAGGAAGCTGAGCAGCGTCTGCCAGCTCGTAATCCGGCCGGATAGCACCGCGTTCGGTGACTCCGAGAAATACTCAAACGCGGCCGACACTCGCAGCCATGCGGCCCGCGCAAAGACCGGAAATGCAGCGGCCAGAAGGCCAGCGGCGCCCGCGCTGAACACGGTCGTCCAGGCGGTCAAGCGTTGCCAATGAACGCGCCGGCGGTTCAGCCACAGTAATACAACCAGAGCCACCGCGACGTTGACCAACGACGCGCGCGAATAGGAGAGGACCAGCGCCGCTGCCAATGCGGTTCCGCCCACGAGCATGGCAGTGCGCGGGACCGGCTGGCCCTGCTTCGGCCGGAACAGCGCAACCGCAATCATCTCCAGGAAGAACGCGCATAAGTTGCCGAGTGTGCTTGCCTCGTAAAAGAGACCTTGCGCACGGCGATAAACTCCGCTTTCCAGCCAAACAAACTGCTGCTCATAACCTGCGGGTGTTGGAAACTGGAAGTAGAAATCGACGCAGGCGAACAGCGCGGATAGCGCGGCTGCCAAAAAGAGCCAGCGGATAGCGCCGAGGGACTGTCGCGGGGTCAGGCGCGTCGGCCCATCGCGCACATACAGGAACACGTAGACCGAAATACCGAACAAGAGCACGCGCGCGAAGCTGCCGGCCGCGATGGAGAGTCCCGAATAGATGGCTGCCATGGACAGGCTAAACGCGAAGGCCATCCACAGACCGATCAACGACAGCGATAGCGCATCCAACCGCAACCGCCATTCGCGCAACCGTAATAGCCCGATGAACAGGCCGGCGCATGCCGCCAGGAGCGCGACATGGGGTCCGGAATCACCGAGCGAGAAGGGAAGCGGCGGTGTAAGCAGCGCGCATCCAAAGAACAGCCCCAGCCAGGCGGTTGGGCTTGTCAGCAAGCTCCAGGACAGCGGGACCAGTAGTATCGGCGCGCAGAGTATGACCTTAGCCGCCATGCCCGGCGTGAGAGCAACAGCCGATGCATATACACCCAGCCCGACGCCCGCCAGCACTTGCCGCCGGTTCCACGCATTCGTTGAAGCAATCACCCGTGCATCCCGCGCGCGACCGTGGCTTCATATCGGATGGATCGCCGGCCGTAGACAAACGTCGCGCTTAGGTACACCAATGCGGCGAGCAATGTTACAAACAAGGCCACGGCGACATTCAAGGAGATGTTCGGGGAACTGGGGCGTTCCGGTACAATTCCGGGATCAATCACGCGGAGTTGCTCGGCATGCGTGCCGGCTGTCGCCCGGTACTCTTCAAGACGCGTGGCGATGGTTTTGTAGGACTCCTGCGCGACTCTAAGCTCGGTTTCGAGGCCTTGCCGATGGGCCGTCCGGATCGCCAAGAGCGCGGTCTTAGTTTGGATATTACGATCTAGATCCTGCGACCGCTTCGCTAAAACGGCCACCCGGGCCTGCGCGCCCTGTAGCTGCTCGCGCGCGAACTGACCGTCAGATTGCTGTGGTTGATATTCCGCGATCTCGGTTTGCGCTCCTAGCAACTGCTCTTGTACCTTGGCACGCAGGTCCACATCGGAGTCAATTTCCGATTGCAGCGACTCGACCGGCTGGTTGACGACCAGAGCGTTCCATTGCTTCTGCAGATCCTCCACCCGGTGCTGGGCGGCCGAGGCCTGCTTTACGGCCTGTTGAACGAAGTCCTGGTCAGAGTCTCGACTCTCCTGGCGGCTCAGATTCACGGTCTCGCCGGCAAGGTATTGCGCCAAAGCTTGCGCCTCCTTCGGACCGCGCAGCGTAGCGCTGATCTGCAGAACTTTCGTGTCCCGCAATTTGGACACCTTGAGCACCTGGCGCTTGAGCGATTCCAATGACTGCGATCTGCCGTCCAAGTGAAACTCGCGCGCCGCATGGGCGAAGAGGGTGTCGCTGCTTGCGAACAGCTCGTATGTCTTTAGCGATTCCAGATACATCGCGCTGACCGCGGTTGTCAGACGCGCGTCGCTCCCTCCGGGCGGTTCGATGACGATGCTTGCGGTGGCCGTGTAACGCTTCGGAAGCAGCAGGCTGACGCCAAGCGACAGAAGCCCCGCCGCCAAACAAGCTGACGCAACGACACGCCACCGCCGGAGCAGATAGTCGATATAGTCAAGAGCGTCGAATGTTTCGTACATGGTTGTTACCGTCCTGGAACGAGGCGCGTCTGTTCGATGTGCGTTTACTTGTGCTCGCCGGCGCGGCGCTCGTTCCCCTGGTCGTAACGCCGGGCGTGCTTGCTTATTTCGATGTTACGCCGAAAATCGCGTTACTACTATTTTGTGTCGCGCTAATTCTGTTAAAGCCGCGCGCAAATCTATACAACCTGGGGCAACTGCTGCGCACGACCACGGGACGCTGGTTCGTTCCCTTGTTGGCGGCGGAGTGGCTGGCAGCCGCCTTGGCGAGTCTGATTTCCACCAATCCGTCGCTATCGCTGCACGGAAGTAACTGGCGGCGCTTCGGTCTCGTGACGGAAACCGGGCTGCTGCTCTTCGTGCTCCTGGCGGCAGGATGGTTGGCGGCCGATCGAAATAACATCCGGTTACTGTTTCGGGCGTGCACAGTGAGCGGTGCGCTGGGGGCGCTTTATGGCATTGGGCAATATTTCGGTTGGGACCCGCTGTTGCCGGCGCAAGCCTATCAAGTGGGTGAGGGCAAGTTCACTATCGTTCGCCCGCCAGGCACGTTGGGACATGCGGACTACTTCGCAGCGTGGCTGGTAATCGTAGTGTTCTTGGGACTTGTACTAGCGCGTCTGGAGGAGTCGAACTGGCTGAAGAGGGGAGCCCGGGCTGCATCGGCGCTGGCCGCCATTACGATCCTGTTGAGCGGCACACGCTCGGCGTTGTTGGGGCTGTTGATCGGAGCCATGATGGTTCTTTTTGGCGCGCGGTCCCAGCTCCGTGTCCGTCACGCGTTGCTCGGGGCCGCCGCGATCGCGTGCCTGATGCTGTTTTTCTTCTCGCCACCGGGCTTGAAGTTGCGTGCGCGCTTGCACTGGTCCGTCGAAGACGCGCGCGGCGGCGCACGCTTGCTGCTGTGGCGCGATTCTCTGCGAATGGCGGAGCAACGTTTGCTGACCGGTTTCGGCCCGGAGACCTTCGCCACGGAGTTTCCGCGCTTTGAATCGGTGGAACTGGCGCGCGCTTATCCGGACTTCTATCATGAATCCGCGCACAACATGTTTCTGGACGCGCTCACGACGCAGGGAATTCTCGGCTGCCTTGCGCTGGCCGGACTGTGTGGGCTGGGTCTTTGGACGGCGGGGCGGGCGTGGCAATCCGGCGGCGTTGTGGCGGCTCCGCTTGGCGCGGCGTTGGCTGCCGCCCTCGTTTCGCAGCAATTTGTTGCTTTCATCTTCACCACGGCACTCTATTTCCATCTCTTGATCGCGGTGCTGGTGGCGCACTCCCGAGCGCAGCGTGAGGTTATCAAGCTTCCTCGGGTGGGTAGCTGGATATTCGTTCCTTGCAGCTTGCTGAGTCTGATGCTTGCAATCTTTTCAGTTCACTTATTAGTCGCCGACCGCTCTCTCGCGATCGCCCAGCAGCGGATTGCGTTCGGAGATGCGAAAGGCGCGGCCGACGCGTACCGATCCGTACTCGGTTGGCAGCCGCCCGGCTGCAGCGCAGACCTCAGCTATTCCCGGGGAGTGCAGCAGCTCGCCGCACGGACGCCTATCTTCGCAACCCGGCTCCTAGCTAGCCAGCAGGCCTTGGAAGCTGCGGTGCGCGCCGTTCAAACGGCCGAGGACCGCCACAACGCCTGGTACAACCTGGCCGCGTTACTCGCCGCCAAAACCGACGCGCCTGGGACCGAGCGCGCGCTGCGCAATGCGATAGCCTGGGCGCCGAACTGGTTCAAACCGCACTGGACGCTGGCTCGGTTACTCGAGTTAACCGGCCGCCATGACGCTGCTCTCGCGGAGGCTCAAACTGCTTTCGACCTCGATGCCGGCAAGGACGCGGAAGTGACCGACACCTGGAAACGGCTAAGCTCGACGTTTGCTCCGCCGCGCTGAGTTTTCACAAAGTTTTTACCAGCCATCCATTGCCTGCGCCGGGCTCCTCGCCTATAGTGATCCCAGGGGCATCCATAACATGCGAAGTGTTCTCTTGGTGATTGCCTGCGCCAGTGTGGCGCTGGCGCAGACTCCTACCGTGTTCGATGGCGGAGTGCTGAACGGCGCAAGCTTTGTTAAGGGCCAAGCAGTGACACCGGGCTCCTTGGTGTCGATTTTCGGGACCAACCTGGCGTCTCACGTCGCACAAGCGGACACCATCCCGCTTTCGAACACGCTGGGAGGCGTTTCAGTTCAGTTTGTCAATGGCAACACGATGCTGAGCGCGCCGATGCTGTATGTCCAACCCGACGACCCGGCGAACAACGTCACCTCGCAGCTGAATGTTCAGATTCCATGGGAACTCGTGCCGGGTGGCGCCGCGGCAACAGTGAGCGTCATTGTCGACAATAACGGGACCAAGTCGGCGCCGCTGCAGTTTACAGCCGGACCATTTTCGCCGGGTGTCTTTGCATCCGGCGGCCGCGCCATTGCGGTAAACAATTCGGATGGTACGCTGGCTTGGCCTTCGAGTGTCGTACCTGGCCTCATGACGCATCCGGCTAAGCCGGGAGACATACTGATCGTTTACGCCACGGGATTGGGACAACTGCAATCTACGCCACCCGCGGACGGACAAAACTCTTTGGACGAAACGCGCAGAACGTTGGTGAATCCGTCTGTCTTTGTGGGTGGCCTGTCAGCTCAGGTATTGTTCTCCGGCTTGAGCCCGCAATTCGTGGGGGTGAACCAATTAAATATCGTGGTTCCGAACGTGCCTGCCGGCGACGCCGTGCCGATCGTATTGAATATGGGCGGAGTCATCACCCCGTCCAACATCACAATCGCAATTACGCAGTAGGCCGCAGGACGCTCATCTACCAGGCGCCGCGTCCGCGTAGGACGGCAGGGACGGTGCGCGCCAGAATCTTCAGATACAGGCGTAACGATAGCGTCCGCACCAATTGCAGATCCATCTGAGCGCGCCGGGGGAAACGAATGGCGCTGCGTCCGTGCACTTGCCAAAGCCCGGTCAGGCCGGGCTTCACGGATAACAGCTCGGCCGAGTGGTCGCGGTAATAGCGGACAATTTCACCACGAGTCAATGGCCGCGGGCCTACTAGGGACATTTCACCGCGCGCGACGTGCCACAATTGCAGCAGTTCGTCGATGGAATGCCTGCGGCAGAATGCCGCGAAGCGGCTGGTGATGCGTGGATCAGCCGCAAGTTTGCCGTCGACTTCCGGATCCGCAATCACGCGCACGACCCAGCTGGATTCCGATCCGGATTCCTCAGTGGACGGCCACAGAGTCCGCAGCTTCAGGACCCAGAACGGAACGCCGTGGCGGCCGACGCGCAGGTGGGCGATGAAGGGAGAGCGGCGTGATAGAGCAGCGACGGTCAAGGCCGACACCGCGATTACGGGACTGGCAAGCGCCAGCAGCAAAACGCCGGCTCCGCGTTCCAATGGTTCTGGAACTGAAAACGGCCGGTTCCGTGCCTCGAGGATCGCAATATCGAGCGGGTCCAGGTGAAGAGTGGACAAAGCGTAGCAACTCCAAGCGGACAAATCCACTTCGAGTATAAGAAGCCCTCTTCGGTAAAGGAAGAGTTCTACAATTTGTTTGCATTCTTTTTACGCCGCCCGGTGTCAGCCGGCGTTATCATCGCCCGCGGATGGCCGCCGGAAGCGATACATGGTTGTCATCGAGAATGGTGGCGGTCGCTCGTTCGAGGGCGGCGTGGGCTTTCAGATAGGCGCCCTTGGCCACCACCACGGTGGATCTCGCCTGGGCCAGATAGCTTTCATATTGAATTACAAAGAAGCTGGTGGAAGCGCCTACGTCGAACTTGGCTTGTTCGGCGTCGAGCGACTCCTGCTGCAAGGCTTGCGTCTGCACCGCGGCTTCATAAGATGCCCGGGCGCGCCGCATGGCTACCAGCGCATCCTCCACTTCCAGTTGAGCTTGCTTTCGCAATTGCTCCTGGCGGACCTGAGTTTGCCGTAGCAGGATCTGGTCGCGGGCCACGTCGGCCTGCGCGATCCGGTTTCGTAGAGGCAGTGTAATGTTCAACCCGACGCCGTAGGTGGGATACTTCCGAGTGGCGAGCTGCTCGAGAGCGCTGCCATATCCGCCCAGGAAGGTCGGGTCGACACTGCTGGCGAGCGGATTGGCTTGCCCGGCGAGCGCGTTGTTCTGAGCCACGCCGACCAGATCGATTTCCGGCAGCAGGCCATTGCGTGAACCTTCCAGGCTGATTTGCGAGTTCTCCACCTGCACGCCCGCCTGCCTTAAGTCCGGCCGGTTGGCAAATGCCTCCGACAGTAACTGCTGGAGCGGCGCGACCTCATCTTTGGCGGGAACCTCGATGGTGTCGGTGGGAATAACCCGTGCCGCCAGGATGTCCGGATCGTTGTCGGTGCGGCGCGTGAGCACCGTCTTGACGATGGCTTCCTGCTCCTCCAGTAGCGAACTGGAGTTGATCAGGTCCTGGCGGATCGAGTACACCTGCGCATTGGCGCGCGTCAATTCCACGGGAGCCAGCGTGCCTTCATCGACCTCCGCCTTGGTGTCCTCATATAGCTTCTGCGCCGACGCCAGCGTGTCTTGCTTCACTTTGACGTCTTCGTAGAGCGTCACCAGGTCGGTGTAGAGGCGCACCACGCCATACACGGTGGCGATGAGCTGCTGCTGGAGCAGGAGATTCGCAATGGCTTTCTCGTTCTTGGCGATTCGGATGAACCTGCGGTTCACCGCCAGGCCGAATCCGCGCAGCAGCGGCTGGGTAACGGTGAAGCCAATGTTGGAGGTCGTGTAGGGACTGTAATTGCCACGAAGAGAATTCAGAGTCTCGCGGGCGTTGTTGAAGCTGACGTTGAGCTCGGTGCCGGGTCCGAAGCCTTGCACATAGCCGACGTCAGCTAGGGTGGTGTTCGTTTGTAGCGCGCTTGTGCCCACGGTGACGGAGTTGGCCTCCGGCGTCGTTTGGTGCGTCCAATTCAGCTGGCCGGCGAGCGCTGGATCGAACAAAGGAATGGCTGGGCCAGTGGAGTAGGGTATGGTTCCGGTCACGGCCAGGTTGTCCTGCGGCTCCGAGAGTACGCCTAATTCGGATGGATTCGTGGGGACTGATCCAGCGCTGATGCTGGGCGACGCCGCGTTGGTGATCAGAGGGCTGGCCGGACCACCGATTCCTACGGGCACTTCGGCCAGCGTATAGGGAAGGCCGCGCAGTAGCCCGCCGCCCTTGGCCCGCAGGACCTCGGTGTCGGCTGCCGGCAGCGTGTAGCGCTCCAGTTCGATATCGAGGTTGTTCTGGATCGCGAGAGCGACCGCGTCCGAGAGCGACAGGTAGATGTTGCCGGCGCGCAGCAAAGAGCGAATCAGGGCCGTGTTGGTCAGATCCACCGGCGCCATCGGCGGTGGCACGTAAGGACGGCTCAACCACGGCCAGGGGTCCGTCGCGAACAGGGCCGGTTCCAGAAGCAAAAGTGAAAGAAGAACTGCGCTAAATTTTTTCATCATGAGTTTGGTCTGCTTGCAATGACACAATCCTCCAGCGGTCGCGCCAGTTCGCGCGCCACGGTCCAACTCTACATTGTGTCAGCGCGGGCGTTTGGGCGCGCCACCGCCGGTTTGAGCTGCTGGGACGGGATGCACTTTGGCGCCTTCTTGCACCGCGTCGTTGGGGCTCGCGGCCACCAGTTCTCCCTCGTTGAGGCCCGAGAGAATCTCAATCTGGCTGCCACTGTCCCGGCCGACCACCACCGGCTGGAAGTGAACCGTATTGCCCGGCCGAATCACCGCCACCAGTGTGCCTTCCGGACGAACCAGTAGAGTGTCGCTTGGCAGCAGTAGAGGTGGATCCTTGCGCGGGAGGTGGAAGTCCACATCCACGTACATGCCGGGCAGCAGCTTTCCCTCCGGATTGGGGACTTGCACCTCCACCAGAAGCGTGCGGCTGGCGGGATCTAAAGCGTTGGACGTGCGGGTGACGGTGCCGTTGAACTTCCGCTCGGGTAGCTCCGGCGTGTCCAAAACGGCTGTCAAACCCGTATGAATGTCAGGCGCGTTTGCCTGTGGCACATTGACATACGTGCGCAGAAGGTTGGTTTGCGCGATTCGGAACAGCAGGGTGCTCCCGTTATTGACCAATGCGCCGACGTCGATGTTTCGCACCGTAATGACACCTGCGAAGGGCGCGCGCACTTTCAGGTATCCCTGCATCTCGCTCAACCGGCCGACATTGGCCTGCGCGGCAGCGAGGCTCGCCTTGCCGGCTTCCACGGCGCGATTCAGCGCCTGGACGTTGGCGGCTTGCGCCTGGAATTGGGCTTGGTATTGGTCGTTCTCCTGGCGCGACACCGCGCCGCGCTTCACCAGATTTTCCCAGCGTGAGGCCGTCACTCTGGCGATCGACTCGTTGGCCTGGCCTTGATCGAGAGCGGCCCGGGCGCGCTGCAGATCCGCTTCCGCCTGCGCGACGGCGGCTTGAGCCTGACGCACCTGTTGATCCAGATCCGGCGCTTCGACCTCGGCCAGGAGTTGCCCCGCGCTCACGCGATCGCCGATATCCACAAGCCGGCGTTTGATGTAGCCTTCGGCGCGGGCCAGGATGGGAGCCTCGGTGACCGCTTGAATATTTCCGGGCAGCACCAGTTGGCCGACCGCAGCGGCCTTCTTTACACTGACTACGCTGACGTCCGGCAACGCTGCATTTTGCGCGTTGGACTCAGAGGTCACGGCGAGTTCACGTTGGTGGTGTGGAATGTAGCCAACGAAGAATGCCACCAGCACACCGAGCGCTGCCAGAAGAAGCAATCCGAACACGGCGAGGTTGGACGGCCTGCGCGGGTGCTCGAGCGGCGAATGCACTGCGGTCTTCGCCTTCTGCTCCTGCAATTGCCGCTTCAGCCTCTCAATCTCCGCGCGCAATTCCTCCTCAGTCGTGGATGCGCCCGAAGGGACGGGATTGTCCGGTTCTTCGATGGTAGATCGTGTCATTAAAATCTGGCAGGGGCCTCAGTACATTTGGAATTCGTCTTCAAACTGCCCTTCGCGCGCCTCCTCTTCAATCAGTTTGTCGTGGTCCACCGGCGGGCGGTGGCGCAGGTAGGTGTACACGATAGGAACGATGAACAGGGTGGTGACAGTAGCCACCAGCAGGCCGCCAATCACGGCTCGGCCAAGCGGGGCGTTTTGTTCGGCCCCCTCGCCGATCCCGAGCGCCATGGGCAGCATGCCCAGGATCATCGCCAGCGCGGTCATCACCACCGGGCGTAGCCGCGTATAACCCGCGCCAAGCGCTGCCGCACGGGCGCCTTTCCCCGCCATTCTTTCATCATTGGCAAACACGACCACGAGGATACTGTTGGCGGTGGCCACGCCGATGCACATGATTGCCCCCATGAGCGACGGAACATTCAAGGTCGTCTGCGTCATGAATAGCATCCACAGAATGCCGGCCAACGCACCCGGTAGCGCGCTCAGGATGATCAATGGGTCCACCCAGGATTGAAAATTGATCGCCATCAACAGATACACCAGAACGATCGCCGCAATCACGCCCAGGCCCAGGCGATAGAAAGAACTCTCCATCGTCTCGGCCTGCCCGTGCAACATGAGCTGCGTGGTACGGGGAATCTTGGTTTGGCGCATGATCTTTTCCACCTGGGAGGTCACGCTACCCAAGTCGCGCCGGTCGATGTTAGCATACACATCGAACACCGGCTGCACGTTGTAGTGATTTGCGATCTCCGGGCCGGTGGTGCGCTCGATGGTCGCCAGATTCGACAGCAGCTGCGTGTTATAGGGCAGCGCGCCCGGATTGCCGTAAGCGCTAGAGTTCTGGCTGGGCGAGGTTCCCACTGAACTCGCGGCCTGATTGGCCACTCCAGCCAAGGAACCGGGAGTGGAGAACGCAACAGCGCCGCCCGCCGCCGAGACCGGCGTCCGCATCAGCTTAGCGACCGAATCGAGCTTATATTGCGGTGTCTGAATCAGCACGCGGTAACTGACTCCGTTCTTCCAGTTCAACCAGAAATTGGGAGCCACCTGCTCGCTGCCGCTCAGTGAGATCAACAGGGCGCTAGCCACATCCCGTTGCGTTAAGCCCAACTGGCCCGCCTTCACGCGATCCACGTTGACTTGCAGCTCCGGAGCGTCCACTACCTGGTGAATGTGAACGTCCACAGCGCCTGGAATGCGGGCGATCTTCTTCTCGAGTTGCTGCGCAAGCGCATAGTTAGGCCCGGCGTCGCGCCCGGTCACCTGCACGTCGATTGGCGCCGGCAGTCCCGAATTCAGAATCTGGTTCGTGATGTTGGCCGCTTCGAAAAAGAAGATGACGTCCGGAAACTTTTGGCGCAGCCGCGCCCGCAACCGCTCGGTGGTGACCTCGGTGGGCGTGTGGTCCTTGGTCAGTGAAATCAGAATGTCGCCGTCATTGCTGCCAATCACGGAGCTATCTCCGAAGGCGAGATTGAAGCCGCCCGAAGGCACGCCGATATTGTCCAGAATCGTGTCCAGTTCGCCGGGCGGGATCGCGTTACGGATCTCTTTTTCGATCTCAGCGAAAATCAGCTCCGTCTTCTCGATGCGCGTGCCGGCCGGAGCTTGCGCGTGTAAACGAATCTGTCCCGAATCCACGGTGGGGAAGAAGTCGCGCCCCACCAGGTAGACCAAACCGAGCGAGGCCAGGGCGAAGGCGAGAAAACCAGCGAGAACCGGCGCCCGGTGGTCCAGGGCCCAGTCCAGCAGTCCGGTATAGAAGGCTCTGAAACGCTCAAACACGCGATTGAACGCAAAATGCATGCGCCAGATCAGTGGATGGCCCTCTGCCGTGCCACCTTCGCCGTGCTCGCCGGTTCGGTACATGTCCACTTCCGGCTTGAGCAGGTAATGCACCATGTTCGGAATCAAGGTGCGCGACAACATGTACGAGGCGAGCATGGCAAAAACGACCGCTAGAGCGAGCGGCGTGAACAGGTACTTGGCGGCGCCGGTTAGCAGCAGAACCGGGGCAAACACAATGCAAATTGCCAGCGTCGAGACGAAGGCCGGCACCGCGATCTGTTGGGCGCCATCCAATACGGCGCGCACCAAGGGCTTCTTCATCGCAAGATTCCGGTGGGTATTCTCGATCTCCACCGTGGCGTCGTCGACCAGAATGCCCACCGCCAGCGCCAAGCCGCCCAGCGTCATCACGTTGATGGTGTGGCCCATCAGCTTGAGGAGGATCAACGACGTCAGAATGGAAAGCGGAATGGAGATGCACACGATGACCGTGCTTCGCCAACTGCCGAGGAACACCAGGATCATTAAACCGGTGAGCAGGGCCGCGGTCACACCTTCCTTCAACACGCCGCTGATGGCCGCGCGAACAAACAACGATTGATCGAAGAGTTGCCGGACCTTTAACGCTGGAGGCATGCCCGCTTCGATTCTGGGCAGCGCAGCTTTCACCTTGTTGACGATGTCGAGCGTCGAAGCCTGGCCATTGCGAAGGATGGTCAGCAGCGCTCCCCGGGTCCCGTTCGTCCGCACAATATTCTGCTGCACGTTGAAGCCGTCGTGGACCGTGGCAACGTCCTTGAGATAGACGGTCGCGCCGTTGACGGTCTTGATCGGCAGATTATTCATGTCGCTGAGGACCTCTGGGCTGCTGTTCAGACGAACCGGGTATTCGATGTCTCCAATTTTGATCGTCCCGGCCGGAAGGATCAGGTTTTGCAGATTGAAGGCGTTGGAAACATCAATCGCCGAAAGCTGTTTGGCGTAGAGCGCGTTGGGGTCGAGATCCACAACCACCTGGCGCTGTTTGCCGCCGTACGGCCCCGGCACCGAAGCGCCCTGCACCGTCGCCAGGGGAGTCCGGATGAAGTTTTGCGCGAGATCGTTGATTTCCTGCTCGCTCAAGGTCTTGCTTTCCAAACCCAACTGCAGGATGGGCACGCTGGAAGCGTCGTACTTGAGAATATTGGGCGGAAAAATGCCCGGCGGCATGGCGCGAACAGTGAGATTGGAGATGGCCGTGATCTGGCTCATCGCCATGTCGACTTTTACGTTGGGCTGGAAATAGACGCGTACAACGGAGACGCCGTAATAGGATTGCGACTCGATGTGTTCGATGTCGTTAACTGTCGTGGTCATCGCCCGTTCGAAGACCGTGAGGATGCGGCTCTCCATTTCGGACGGCGACATTCCGTTGTAATTCCAAACGATGCTAATGACGGGAATATCGATATAGGGAAAGATGTCCACCGGCATCGTTACGATGGCTGCCACGCCGAGCAGCAGGATGGCCACAGCCATCACAACGAAGGTATAGGGGCGCCGCAGCGCTAAACGGACTATCCACATACACAGGCCGAACTATATGAATATAAAGATGATCGGATCACGCCCATAGTTATTGGCCCTTTCGAGCCATGAAGATCAGCGCGGATCCGTAAGGGCCGTAGTCTTGATTGTACTCCAGCACCAAGCGCTAGGCAGGTTCAACAGTCTGGGCTATTTTCGGGCCGTGTCTACGGTCGGCACGATGATACCCAGCGCGCCGATGTCAGTCGCTTTCTGGATATCGCTCTCGGTGGCGTCCGGAACGCGGATGACGGGCATCGCCGACGCCCCGCGGCAGGCCCAGATCATGTGCGCCACGTCTTCAAACGTCAACGGACTGTGCTGCATTTCGATCCAGGTGAAGTCGTAGCCTGCGTTCGCCGCGGTGCAATAAATGTTCGGATCCCGGTGTTGTAGATCTTCACTGGCTGCGCTGCAGCGATACAGACCAGGAACGTGGCGGCCATAAACGCGCGAGCTGCGGCTGGCAGGATCCTCTTGGGTCCTCCTTGGACGATGGCGTCGGCTTCGAGCATGATACTACGCCGGATGCATCGAATACCTTGATCGGCCAGGCGCCGCGGGCGTCATACATTAGGAGGACGGGCCGTCGCCGTCTATTGCTTCGCTCTGTGAGACCACCTCAAACGCCGCGAAAGAAGGCAACACGAAGCTGTCCGAAATAATCTGTGTTCCTGCCAGGTTATCCGAATCGGCCGTAAACGAATGTAAACGAGATCTGAGCTCCAGCGGGCAAGGCTGTCACCCGAGAGAACGCCTGCCTGCAAAATTGATTTCCACACCCTGCACGCCGTTCGCGGCACTGTGCTTTCCATAAACATCCACTACAATTGTCCAATGATCATGCTCCATGGATGCGTCGGAATCCGGCACTCGAGATGGGCGTATTGGAGGTTCTCCTGCGGCCGTGGACGAGGAATGGCCCGGATCTCGCCGAAGTGGAACGCGATATCGCGCGGGCCGCACCTGGACTTCGTATTGGCGCAATTAAACTCCGCCCGCCTCGCACGCTAGACTACGATCATGAGCAAACGTACCAGCATTGAGGTCAAGGGGTTGGAGCACGTGAATCCAATACCGAACGCCAGCCGGATTGGTCCGTTCGTGGTCAGCGGAGGAATTTTCGGCAAGGATCCGGAAACAGGCAAGGTTCCCGACGGCATCGACGCGCAGTGCCAGCAGATGTTCGTCAACGTCGGCAAAGTCCTGGCCGCGGCCGGCGCCAAGCCCGACGATGTCATTAAGATGAGTTTCTGGTTGAAAGACATGGCGCATCGGCCGCAGATGAACAAATATTGGGTGGAGATGTTTCCAGACGATCACTCCCGGCCCGCCAGGCACACTTTTTCCACTCCCGATCTGCGCGCTCCCTTGCTTGTGGAATGCGAGATCATGGCCATCATTCCGGATCAACGGTGAAACTCGCCAGTTTTCGGGCCGCGGGGAAGGATCGCATTGGTTTCCCAGCCCGCGACACTCTGCACGAAATAGCCGGCGCTCGCAGTATCCTGGAACTCATTGAGGCCGGGCCCGGCGAATTGTCGGGCCTTCGCGAAACAGGTGAGACCTTCTCGATGACCGATGTCGCCTGGTATGCGCCCGTGCGGCGGCCTTCCAAAATCTGCTGCCTGGCGCTCAACAACAGCGCGAACAGCGACCGCATCTTGCAAGGACCAAAGCATCCGGCCATGTTCATCAAGCCGGCGAGCTCGCTGGTCGGCCATGGCGGCGCGATCGAATGCAAACCGCACTATGGGCGCGTCCATCCGGAGCCGGAACTGGCCGTGATCATCGGCAAGTCCGCCAAGAACATCCGGGCCGAGGACGCTTACGAGTACGTCTTCGGCTATACCATTCACAACGACATAACCTCGCCCACCATGCGGGGCGAGGACACGTTTCACTACCGCGCGATTCATCCGAAGGCGGACAACCCGAATGAGATCGAATATGTCGACACCTGGGTGAGCTATCCGGGCCGCTATAAGTGCTGCGATACATTCGCCTGCATGGGACCCTGGGTGGTCACCAGAGATGAAGTGCCCAATCCTCACGGGCTGGCGGTGTCATGCCATCACAAGGATCGATTGGTCACGGAGGACAACACCGAGAACCTGTTCTATAAAATCCCGGAAGTCCTGGCGTTCTTGTCCACCCATCTGACGCTAGATGCGGGCGATATCGTCTCCATGGGGACGGCGCTAAAGAAGTCCGCGCAAGGCGGCGCCGTGCAAAACATTGATCTCAACAAGCTCGGCGGCCCGGTGTCGGTGACGATCGAACGGATCGGCACGCTCACCAACACCGTGAGTCACCTGTAACTCCAAGCCGACCGCTAGCTTGTAACGAGGAGTGCCTTACTCCCTCTCACGTAACGGCTCCAGTCGAGAAGCGGTCTATCTTCCGACAGTTCGAGATCAAGGCCATCATCAGGAGACCTCAATGAAGTGCTATTGGACAAGAACCCTTGTCGCGTCATGTCTTGGCGTTTGGGGCAGTTGTTGGGCTTCGGCTCAAGTGTGCGAGGTAACCAACGCAAATATCAATGGACCATATGGATTTGTAGCAACGCAGCCGGGCCCAGCGCCGGCCTCCAACAGTGGAACAGGCACGAGCGGTTCCACAGGCTCCACCGGTACAACGAGCACGAGCGGCTCGACGGGCACTACAGGGACAACCTCGGGAACAGGAATCAGCGGCAACACCGGAACAAGCTCGACCAGTACTTACAGCAATACTTCGTTGGGGCAGTTACTCAATGGAATTAACGGAGGTACTCAACTCGCTTTGTCCGGGATTCTGACTTTCGACGGCGCGGGCAACGTTCTGACTTCCTCAACGCTTGGCGGAAATGTTTTGCAGGCCGGAACCTACACTGTGAACCCGGACTGCACAATCACCATGAATCTAGTCGACCCCTTTGGCAGCACCACCGCCTCAACCGCTCTTGGCGGCGTCGTCTTAGGTCGAGGCGCGGAAATCGACTTAACTGTCACAACCTCATCCGGTTCGAATACTGGTTCCGGGAACACGGGTTCGGGAAACACCGGCACATCCAGCCCCGGAACGAGCGGTAGCGGATCAGGATCACCGGGCACGACCGGCGCGCAAACAACTTCTCAGCTTGCTCTCAAGTTGACCCGGGTGTTGAATCGCAATGGTTGTACGGTCGCGACGCTGAACGGTCCGTATGGATTCGTTTTGAATGCAGTTGGACTACAGATGCCAGCTAGTTCAACTGGAACAGGCACTGGCACTGGAACAGGCACGACGGGCGCCGGCTCTGGCAACACCGGCGAAAGCTCGCCCAGCACCATGCAGCCGACCATTCTGGGAGAAGTCGTGTTTGATGGCGCGGGAAACATTGCTATGCCGGCGAGCGCCCCTATCCCTTCGCCAACTCCGCTTTCAGCCAACGGCAACTCGTCTTCCAACGCCGAGCCGACTTCGCTGACAAGCCTGGAATACACCGGGACCTATTCGGTAAATGCCGACTGCAGCGGAACGATGACCATCAGCAGTTCCAGCGCTGCCCTGACTCCAGGCTCCAGCGGTTCATCCGGCACCAGCACAACAACCAGCGGCGGCGGCAGTTCGAGCACCGCTCAGAGTTTGACGATTAGTTTCGTGATTTCCCAGCCGGCAATTTCAGGAGCGCCGGGTATCGCGAGAGTCAATGAGTTTGTACAGTCTCCCGAGCTATCTCTGACGTTCTCAGATTCGAGCCAGACTGGTTGGGGTTACGCACTCGCGCAGTAAGCGGCGACAATCTTCCCGGACAGCGCCGCTTTGTCCAGCTGTCCGGGAGGGTTAGCCTTCGTGCTCGCGCTCGAGGACCCGAATCGCCTCGCTGCGGGCGAGCTCACGCGGAGGCGGGTTGTCCAGAGGCCGCGCCGAACCAGCGCTCCATCGCTTCGTAAACCTTGGCGACGCTTTCTTCCAGCTTCTCCAGGTCGGTGCGGCACTCTACGTCCGGCGCCAATGGATGCTCGTACGGGTCGTCGATGCCGGTCACATGTTGGATCTCGCCTGCTCGGGCGCGCCGGTAAATGCCCTTGAGGTCCCGCTTCTCGCACACACTCAGGGGAGCGTGCACGTAGACCTCCAGGAAACTACCGATGCGTTCGCGAACCTCCGCCCGCGTTGCCCGGTATGGGGAGATGGCCGAAACCAGCACGATATAACCTTGGCGCGTGTACTTCTCAGCCATCAATCCGATGCGGCGGATGTTCTCATCGCGATCTTCTTTGGAGTAGCCGAGTCCTTTGCTGAAGTACTGGCGCACGATGTCGCCGTCCAGCCACTCCACCTGGCGTCCCTGGCTCTTCAGTTGCTCCAGTAGTGCCTGGCTGATCGTGGTCTTGCCAGCGGAACTCAAGCCGGTGAACCAGATGGTCAATCCGTTCTCCGAGGTGTTCGGGGTCATGATTTTCCTATTGTCGCCTGAGAGCGCTACGCTCTCAGTGCTCGTAGAAGTATTCCGGATTCCAAAGGGCAATCATCCCGCCCAACGCCTCGAGACTCCGTATGAACACGGAAGCTGCAAAGTAGTATGGGACGGCGACGAGCTGGATACCCAGGTCTTGCCGGTTCGACACGATTCGCCGGAGATCGAAAAGCACACGGCTCGCAAACATTCCCAGCGGCACCAGCGGTCCGAAGCGGATGTAGCGTGCGCCTTCCAGCAGAGCTGGATCCGAGGTGCGGAACAGATTGATCGCGTCGAATCCGCGCTCCACGTGCTTGCGAACGAATCCCAGCTTCCAATAATCGTTGCCGTGCCCTACGAACATCTTCGGATCGTAGATCATGTCGTAGTTGGCTAGCTTCAATTTGCGCCAAAGAAGAAAACATCCGCCGTTGCGCTTCGCTTGGCTGTCAAAGCGGTGATTTGTCACGACACTGCGGCGGAAGGCGAGGTTGTTCGCATTGAAGGCGAAGGTCTTGCCGAGGCGGTCTGCCTGCACGTGCCCGAAGTCAAAGACCGAAAATGTCTCAGCGAATGGATGCTCCGGCCGGTAACGAGTCTTGCCCGCCACGGCATCGGCGCCGGCCCGGTACGCCGCAGCGATCCTCTCCAGCCAGTCCGCCACCGGAAAGCAATCCCCGTCGATGAGCGCTATCATGTCGCCACGCGTCAATTCGAAACCAAGATTCTTCATCGACAGATAAGTCCCATTTCGGATGAAAGCGGTTCTCACTCGCGGGTAATCAGTTTGCAGGAACTGCTCCCACTCGCTCGCGGCCTGGTCCAGCACAACCAGGATTTCGGTCCGGTCCCTCGGATAGGATTGCTGTTCTAACCGGTCCAAGACAGAGGCAAGCTGGGCTTGTCCTTCTTTGAGAGGGTATTCGCGTGTAATGGTGTAGGTTTCGATGACTACCGATATTGTCGGCAACTCAATCCCGGCCGCCGGGCTTTCCTTCACTGCCATGCCGACCTCCTGAGGGACTCAGGCGCCCCAGTTTTCTGGTACAGGTTCTTCTGGCCCTTCCGGTACCCCTGGCACTCACCCCAAGACCAGGCTGTGAGGCCGAGGGATACGATTGGGGACACCTGGATGAAGCGGGAGACGTAGGCGCGGTTTTTCAACACACGCACAAAGAGACGCGAGAAAAGGAGGAGCGGCAGTAGAGGCGATCCGAGCCACAAGATCGCCGTACGTCGCGGTGCCAGATTCTGCTCCTGGATGCGAACAGTCGCGAACGCGCGCCCGTGCATCACTTGCTTCGCTAGAAACCTGCCCAAGTTCGCCAGGTTGTGATGAAGTACTCGAATTGCCGGTTGAAACCACGGCCGCTGCCCGTCGGCTCCCGCCCGCCAGTTGAAGGCGCTATCGGAACAGTAGGTGCCCTCCAGGAATGGTCCGTACTTTTCGAAGGCCCAGCGTTTGATGGATAGGCAGTTTGTGGGAACCTCGATCATGTAACGGGGCTTCGTGCCCGGCATCCATTGGCTGAACTCGCAGAAATATGCCGCCCATCCGACCAGACTCTCTGGATTCGCGTTGTCGACCGCGCCTCCGATCAAAGCGTCCGTGTTTTGATGTGCTAGCAGGATTTCTTCCGCCCAATTCGGATCAGCGACGCAATCGGCATCCAGAAACGCGATCACGTCGCCAGTGGCGTGCTGCAAGGCAATATTGCGCGCATCGCCGGGGTATTTCCGTTCGGAGAAGGAGAACAGCCGTACATGCGGGAATTCGCCGACAACCAGTTCCGCCGTACCGTCACTTCCGCTGTCGACCAGGATAATTTCACTGGGCGGGCGAGTCTGATTCTCCAGCGAGCGGAGGCATGCCTGAATCGTTCGGCGAGAGCAATAGGATGCAATCACAACCGATAGGCTAGGCACGTTTTCTCCTTTATAGCTCATCTCGTTCGAGAGCATGTTTGCCCAATCCTGCCGCCGCCTAACGCCTGTCCGCCAGCGCGGAAGCACCAGCGTGGTCTCCCTGCCGGCGAGTCGAGAAGAGATGAGGAAGGAATTCTCTCAAGAAGCCCGCTCCCACTGCGATCTGTGAAATCGCGACGGCGCAAATCGTGCGCATCGCGTTCCATCCGGAAGTGCCGCGAAGAGGCGCGCGCCAGATCTCCCAATGCAGCGCGAACGTTTCGAATCGTACGCGATAGCCCGCCGCGCGCGCGATCTGTCGATAGCGGCGTGCACCGCGGCCGTAGCGGAAATGCTGCCTCCAGTAGGCTTTCAAGCCGGGCTGCTGCCTGTGCAGTACAACGGCGTTGGGTGCGTAGACCAGCCCGAAGCCACGCTGTAACCAGCGTCCACAAAACTCCCGGTCTTCTCCGGCAGCGGCTGGAAATTGCAGATGGAAGCCTCCGGTTTCGCGGAACAGACGCGCAGGCACGGCGATGTTGTTAGACGCGAAGAAGCGGGCATTGTGTCCAGGGCGATTGTAGTACATATAAATCGAGTCCAGGACCGACTGGCTGGCGCTCGCATATAAGTCTTCAGGGACTGCATTCACAGTACGCCCGCCGATGATGTGATCCGGAAATTGCTGCAAAGATGCCTCGATTGCGTTGAGCCAATCAGGCGCCGGTTCACAATCGTCATCCGTGAAAACCAGAATCTGACCGCGAGCGTTTTCGGCTCCCCGATTGCGCGCCATTGCCGGCCCCGCATGCGCCTGTCTCACCAGTTGGATGCAAAGGCGGCTGCTGATCGCCGGAGTCAAGCCTTCCAAATCGGCCGTACCGCCGTCATCCACGAGGATGACTTCGAATTGGTCTTTGGGATAGTTGAGGTTCGCTAGCGCCTCCAGGCACGCGCGGACCCGCTCGCGCCGGTTGAACGTCGGGACGATCACCGAAAAAAACTTGCCTGTCACCTGGGCATCCTGTGAGGTCAAGCAAAAGCCTTGTGGTCCATCATAGCTCGCTGCGCTACGGGATTGTGGCATGTGGCTATTGGAAGGGCCCTAGGCCTCGGTGTGCGCAGCGCTAGACTGGTATCACGTAACGGCGCTCGGACGGCTCAACGTGGATCCTCACAAGGCAGTAACTAAACCTCCGGTTTTTATCGTTGGCGCTCCGCGGAGCGGGACCACCTTGTTGCTCAACATGCTCAATCGGCACGCCTCACTTGCGATCGCCAGAGAGACTCAGTTTCAGCGCATGGTGTATGCACGCCGTAAAGCTTTCGGCGATCTGACTGACCCCCGCAACCGGCAACGCCTGGTGAGGGAGTACCTCTCAACCAAGCGGTTTCAGCGGCTAGGTATCGAAACTTCCAAGCTGGCGGACCGGCTGTTGCAAGATGCCACCGATTACCGCGCATTTTTCACGCTCCTTTTGGAACATTACGCCCAGTCCCAGGGCAAGAGTCGTTTCGGCGAAAAGACACCCTATCACGCGGATTTCGCGGAGACCCTATGCGAATGGTACCCGGGCGCCGTGATCCTCCATCTCGTGCGGGATCCCCGCGACGTTGTTGCATCGTTGCAACGTATGCCGTGGGCCTCACACAGCGTTCTGAACAATGCTCGCGTCTGGCTGAATCTCAATCGCTCCGCCCAGCGCTCGCGGCACCGGCCGGGGTACCTCGAGGTTCGTTACGAAGCCCTGGTAACCAAGCCTGAACGTGAATTGGCGAGAATCTGCGTCCATTTAGGTGAAGAGTGGTCTGATTCGATGCTTGTTCCTCGCGAGGAAGCGACGTCGTACAGTTGGTGGACCCGGCGTTCTGTGCAGCCGGTCACATCAGACTTGATTGGCACCTGGAAACACCAGCTTCGAGGAGACGAGGTAGCTCTGATTGAGTGGATGGCCGGGGATGAGATGGACAGACTCGGTTACCAGCTCTCCGCAGTTCCACCGTCTTTGCTCCATCTCGCGCAAGGGTCGATGGCGGCAGCGTTCGACTCTATCCGTGTGCGGCTGGGATATCTTCCTGCCTCGCTTCACCGAATCATGGGTCCTACTCAACTGGCCAAGGAGGAATTCCGAGTACTTGGGCACATGTGGAAAACTGACAGACCAAAGGACCGCACGGATTCGACGCCATCCGATTCCACGCCCTAATCACTGGCGGCCCCCCACGGACCCCCCGGGCGCAGTCGTGCGAAAAATGTGAAACATCGTGACGCCTCCGTGAGTCACATATCATCCGCGCCCGAGAGCCCAAGGAGGTTGTGTAGTTTGAAGCTGACAACGCAAACAGACTGGAATGTTGCCGGGAGGGCCCATCCTGCCAACATGACGCCACGAGGCTGGTTGTCCGAGAAACTGTCGCCGCGCCAGGCACAGATCTGTCAACTGCTCTTTGAGGGCCTGACTTGCAAGGAAATCGCCGAACGCCTGAATCTTTCTTGTAAGACCGCACAGACCCACATCGACAATTCTTACCGGAAGCTGGGTGTGCGGAACCGCGCCCAGCTCTATCACCGAATGATGGCCATTATGCCGGCGACGACCGACGCTGGTCTTATGGAGCGCATCTCCCGCCTGGAGCGGCGGCTGGATCTGATCGCCCAGGTGTTTCAAAGCTTCGCCTCCCTTGTGCCGGAGGGTAGCCTGCCAGGCCACGGAGAACCAGATCACGGGGAGAAAGTGATGCAGGAAAGCTTGCAGCAGGCGCACCACGCCTGACGTGTCGCTGACCGACGGCTGCTTAGGCGCCCCTGAAGGCTAGACGATTCGACCTAAGGCAGTGCGAACACGTGCAGCGTCAAACCCGCGACGATTGCCACATATTGCTTGCCGTTCTTGCCCGCATAGGTCATCGGGTCCGCGTTGCCGGTGGCGTCCATTTTGAAAGCCCACAGCTCTTTGCCGGTCTTCGCGTCGATCGCGCGGAAGCGCTTGTCGCTCACCGAGCCAATGAACACCAGGCCGCCGGCCGTAGCGGTTGGGCCCGCAAATCCTCCAGCACGCCCCGTGTCCTGTCTTTGCGGTCCTAAGTCTTCGGTGATTCCAAGCGGCACTTGCCACGCGAATTCGCCCGTATTCGCGTTCACCGCGGTCAGCCGGCCCCATGGTGGTTTTTGGCAGGGCCAATTCGCTCTCGTACCATCTGCCTCTTTTACCGGCACGCTAAAGGTGTGGAACGGCCCTGGGCCATCCACGCCCGCCCGTGTGTATTCGAGCGGCGAACCATGTTCGTCGAACGAATACTCGACACCGGGCTTCTTTTTCTCGGTCCAGCCGACTTGGCCCTGATCCTGCGTGTAGGCGAACACGTAGCCCAGTTTGGGGTCCGTCGCAATGCCGCCCCAATTGGTGCCGCCGGTGGCGCCGGGAAAGATGATGGTCGATTTTGGCGGCTTGCCGTCTTCATGGAATAGGAACGGAGTGAAGGGCCCGGCATTATAGAATCCGCCGCTCCGCTCGACCAGCTCCTTGCAGGCTTTGGCGTGTTCGGGCGTCGTGTCTTCAGCCGTCACCAGATCTTCTGGTTTGTAGTCCATCCGCGCCAGCGGCGGCGGCTTCAGCGGGAATGGCTGCGTCGGCGAATACCACTCGCCCGGCACATCGCCAGCGGCGACTTTTCGCTCTTCCACGCCGAAAACCGGTTTGCCGGTTTCGCGGTTCAGAATGAACATCCACCCGGTCTTGCCGATCTGCGCCAGCGCCGGAATCTTCTTACCGTTCACGGTGATGTCGATCAACGCCGGAGCCGGCGGATTGTCGTAATCCCACAAATCGTGATGCACAGTCTGGAAATACCACTTCAATTTGCCCGTCTCGGCATCCACGGCAACGACGGAATTACCGAAAAGATTCGCGCCCGGACGGTCCCCGCCGTAATAGTTGGACGCAGGCCCGTCGACCGGCATGTAGAGAATGCCGCGCTGCGCGTCCACGGTCATCGGCCACGCCCATACGTTTGTTCCGGAGCGGCCCTTCCAACCATCATTCAGCCAGGTTTCATGCCCGACTTCGCCGGGGCGGGGGACGGTGTGAAATTCCCACAGCTTGGCGCCTGTCCGGGCGTCGTAAGCGCGCGTGTCGCCCGGCTGGCCAACCGGCAACTCCAGCACACCGGCTCCCACCATGACAAGATTCTTGAAGATCGTGGGCACGCCGTTATATCCGATTACCATATCGACGACGCCTTCTTTGCCGAAACCCGGATCGATCTTGCCCGTATTGGCGTTGAGTGCGATCAGATTGCGCCCGGCGGTGAATATAATGCGCGGCGGGTTCTCCTGATCGCCCGGCCAATACGCCACGCCGCGCGTGGAGGGCCGCGGGCCGGTAACTGTGTAGCTCCAGATTTCTTTGCCCGTTTCGCCATCCAGAGCGACAACGCGATTCGAGGCCGTCACATACAGGACGCCATTGATGACAATCGGCGTCGCTTCCGAGCCGCCTCCGCCGAAACGGGGCGGCGCCGCCTCGCCGCGCAGTGAATAGGTGAAGGCCGGCGCCAGCATCGAGACATTGGTCGTGTTGATCTGCTTGAGCTCCGAATAGCGCGTGCTGCCCGGATCATGGTCGTAGGACGGCCAGTCGCCCGGCGAAACCTTGTGCTCGGGAGGCTTCGCCGCCAGCGCTGAAACCAGGGCCAGGCTGCATACGACAGCGATGCATTTAAAGCGTCTGAATTGTGTTCCCATTCCGATACGCCATGCTATCACGTGGCGCACGAAACCGTGTGATATTGCTCTACTTACTGCTGGCGGAAGTTCGCGACAAACTTCAGCATCGCGTCCCGTTCACCGTCGTCCAACTTGCCATCACCGTTCTTATCAAACAACTTGAAGAGCTTGGTGAGACGCTCGGTAGTGGGAGGCGAGAGCATCTCGTACGGCAGGTCTTGAAGAGTGGTCACTTGGCTCAAGAACTGTTCGACGTACTGGCGCCCGATGTCGCGGCGGAATTCGCGGATATCGTCGCGTGTCGGCAATTGCACCGATAGGAATGCGAGGCACATTTCGTCCGTGGTCTGCTCGCCCCAGTGCACACGCACGGGAGGATGGGCGGGATTGCTCGGATTATTTTCCGAATTGTCGTATGTGTAATCCAGTTCGATGCGTGTGCCTTTGGGCAGATTGAGCGGCGTGCGATACCGGTAAGCGCTCTGCCAGTTGAAGTCCCAGTTCTTGATCCAGATCAAGGGCTTCGTGGAGCCATCCGGCAGGTTCGCGGTGATCTTCATTTCCTTGCCCAAGTAATGCGCGTGAGGAGTAACGCCGGCCAACTGGACGTCTCGCGGTAGCACCAGCGACGCCTTTACCACGTAATGCGAGTCACCGGGTGCAATATCCAGGTGATGATTGAACAGGAGGATTGAAGTGCGTCCCTTCGTGGGCGGCCCGGAAAACGCCAAGCCCAGGGACGACTGATCTTGCTCGGGCTTGCCCGACAGATGGTAGTGAATCTGTACCACCACGTCCATGCCTTGGCGAATGGGCTCAGAGACTGATGGATCTCGCGGGATGGGCGTATATCCAGGCACCCATCCGCCAATCAGGCCCGCAGCCTGGAAGCCGGGTCCGCCAAAACAGGGATAGCTGTGGTCGGGACTGGATGCCGCCATCTCGCGCGCCTTTCCGCTGGCGTCCAGAAAGACGAGCGCGTGATGCACCACCTGGCGGTTGCCCGGCCGGAATTCAATGCCGTCGACGTATACATCGTGGTCGAGGCCGGTGGGCAGCACGAAGCAACGGTACTGATCCGCCCCATCGGCCGGTAGAGTGTGCGGAGACTCCATCGTGAGAACCAGGTCCGGCTTCCCTCCCAGCCAGCCATCGGCGAATTTCGGCGGCTGCGGCTGGTCGGCCGGATCTCCCTCTGGCTTTCCGTTTTTCGCCCACTCTTGAATGAGCGCGATCTGATCTTCGGTGAGGCGGCGGACATTCGCGAAATCGCCATAACCAGGCTCCGGCTTCCAAGGCGGCATGAACCGTTTGCTTACTGCGCCAGCGATCAGCGCGGCCCGCTTGGATGCGTCCTGATAGGTCAGCAGCGAAAACGGCGCTACCTGGCCCGGCCGGTGACACGTGGCGCAATTGGCGTAAAGGATTGGAGCAATATCTTTGTTAAACGTCGGCGTCGCCCCTGCTGCCGAAGCGGTCAACGCGGCGAAGCTCGCTATCAAGATCGTCCAGCGTCCCCTCATCGGTCCCTCTACTTCACTTGATTGATGGCGCAACCGAAGGCCTCAGTCCGGGGATGGGGCACGGGCCGTCCGGCCAACACCGCATCGAGGGCGACGCGCAGATCGAACACCGTGGGGACGGGCCTCCGCTTGTTGAAATCTTCCACGCGGTTGTCGATGCGTCCCAGGTACAGCAGATTTCCAGAACTGGAAAGCACGGCGGCCTCCGGGATCGTCGTCGCGCCGGTCAGCTTGACCAAAACCTGCTTCGGATCGAACAGTACCGGGAACGAGAACTGGTACTCCTTGGCGTGCTCGATCACTTCGGTATCGGCAATCGTGGTGTCCGCCTGCACGGCGTAAAACGCCACGCCGCGCGATTCGTAGTCCTGGCGGATGCGGTTCATTTCCGGCACGTCGTTATTGCTCAATGGGCAGTCGGTCGTCGTATAGAATACGACGATGGCTTTCTTTCCGTTCCATTCATCCGAGGAATGAATGGCGTTGTGCGTATCGCGTAGGGAAAACTGAAGTGCAAGGGCGGCCCACGCGCCGGCGCCCAGGAGCGCACCCGCGAGCAAAATGCAGAGTTTCACCCTTTCAGCTTAATTCGTCTTCAGCTCTGCGTACAATTGACGGATAAATCGTTCCGAGGTGGTGGCTGCGCTGGGAACTTTGTCGTCGTATTCGGACGTGGGTTTCGCAGCGAGTACTTCGTCAACTGTTTTGCCCTCGTCCACCAGGGCTTTTACGCGATCCCGGATCGACAGAATCATGTCGCGGTGCGCGATCAAGGCACTGCGATCGACGATGACACCGTGGCCCGGTATGATTTTCGTATCGGGATCGGCCAATCCAATCGTCGTGCCCAGGCCCGCCAGCATTCCGTCCAGGCTCCCGCCGTTCGTGCGGTCGATATTCGGAAAGCCCAGCGACCGGAAGTAGTCGCCCGTCATCAGCACGTTCGCCTTCGTGAATTGAACCAGCGTGTCGCCGTCGGTGTGGGCGCGACGGATTGGAATTAGACGGATATCTTCACCGTCCAAGTGAACGGTCACGGGGCCGTCGTAAGTAATGATGGGAAGGGCCTCGTGTGGAGCGGGAACGCCCGGCGTGCCGTTGGCCGCCGGGGAGGGATGAGCCAAACGATAACGCAGTTGATCGCGCGCGAGAATCGTGACGCCCATTTTGGCGAAATTGGCGTCGCCGCCCGTATGATCTCCGTGGACGTGCGTGTTCACCATGAAGCGGATGGGACGATCGGAGAGCTGATGGATGGCGGCCGCGATCTTCTCGGACAATGGCGCGAACTCGGAATCCACCATAAAGACGCCGTCCGGACCGGTTAGCACGCCGATGGTGCCGCCCTGGCCTTCCAGCGTGTAGAAGTTGTCAGTGATCTTTGTCGTCTTGATTTGAACCTTGCTGAAATCGGGTTGCGGGCCCTGCGCATAGCCTGAAACAGCCAGCGCCGCCGTCATCGCCAATCCAACCGCCGTTAGCTTCATATCCTTGCCTCCATCGGGACTCAGTCTATCACTCGTTACTGGCCGTCCGGCGCGAACGCCAGCAGCACGTTTCCCGGCATACCGCCGAACCGCGGATAACCCGAATTGACGAACACCATGCCGTTCACCACCACCGGTCCGGGTCCATCGAGCGTTCCACCGTGCCCCGCGATGCCATTGACCGTCTGATACGCGCGCGCCGTATCGAAATCCCACAGAACTTTCCCGTCCTCGGCGGCGTAGGCGCGCAGATGCCCGTCCATCGATCCGGAGAAGACAACGCCCGGGATTGCGGTAACCGCGGCCGATTGCGCCGGACTGCAGCCCTGTTGGTTCGCGCCGCAAGGCACCGGCGGAACGTACCAGGCCTTGCTTCCATCCGCGATGCGCAGCGCCGTCAGGCCGCCGCCTTGGCTTGGATCCAAAGTGCGCGCCATCTTGCCTGTGACGAAGTGCGCGTCCGATGCCGCGGCATAAACGCGCTGGCCGTCGCTCGCCATGCCCCACTGCACGCCGCCGATGGTGCCGCCTTTGCCAACGCGCGTCTGCCAGACTACCTCGCCATTGTGGTCCGGATCGAGCGCGTAGACCATGCCGGATTTTTGCCCCGCCAGCAGCAGTTCGCGGCCGCCGGCGGTCTTTGCAAGAATGGCCGACGAGCCGAAGTCGTAATCCGGACCCTTGCTGTCCGGACAATTCACACCCTTCACGCCGCAGGCCGACGTGTAAGCGTCACCGGCTACTGTCTGCTTGGACCAAAGGATCTTGCCCGTCGCCATGTCCAGCGCCATCACGGCATCGCTGGTCTTCGTCGCGGGATCGGAGTAATTGTCGCCCGTTGTCACATAGATGCGTCTGCGCTTGAGATCGAGCGTCGGTGTTGACCACACGCCCGCGCCGGAAGGTCCGAAGCGCGCCGTACCGATTGAGTTCTTGCCGTTCTGTTTTGGGACCTCGGCGATGGTGTACGTCTTCCATACCGTCGAGCCGTCTCGAATCCGCAGCGCGCTCACGCTGCCGCGGAACGTGCAGCAGGCATATTCAGGATTCAACGACCGCGTCTCTTCCCAGGACGCGACCGGCACATAAGCAATGCCGTCGTGCACCAGCGCCGCGCCAGTCGGCCGCGCGGCTTCATGTTCTTCCACGCGCTTCTTCCACAGAAGTTTGCCGGTCTCGGCTTGCAGCGCATAAAACCAACCGACAATATCGCTGAACAGAAGCACGTGGCCACTATTCAAAGGCACGGCGGAGATCGCCGACCGTACCGGTCCGCTGGCCTGGAAGGTCCATTGCAGGCATCCCGTATCTCCGCGCAGCGCTTGCACCACGCCGCCCGCGCTGCCGACGAACACTTGGCCGTCGATTACCGTCGGCTGCGCCCAGGCGGCGATGTCGCCTTCAAACGCATAAGCCCACTTCAGCTTCAAGTGCCCCACCTGGCCGATGGTCAAGCCGGCCATCGCGGCGGACTGGAACCGGGCGTTATCGGGCGTAGGGCTCCAACCATTCCAAGCGAACTTTGGCGAGTTCGAAATTTTTACGCTGCGGTCGCTACAGAACGCCGCGGCGCGTGGACCCGGCTCGGGACCGGCCTTGCCCAGATAAGCAGCTACAGCTTCGCGCTCTCCGCGGCCCAGCGGATATGCCACCGTCATCATGACGCCCGAATCCATCGCTCGCAAAATTCGCGACGCGGGCAATCTTTCCAATGCTGCCCGCGGAGGAATGCGCTCGCCGCCCTGATCGTGACAGGCCGCGCAGCGTTGCTTGTACACGGCTTCGCCGGAATCCGCCGCGCGCGACGATAGTGATCCGATACAGAGCAAGCTCACGAGCGGGAACACAAACCGGTTCATTGTCGGCGAGTCTATCACAAGCCTCCGGCTGAGTGATACGATGTCAGTCCTGGCATGAAAAGAACTCTCATTGCGGGCCTGTTCCCCCTCTTGATCGCACTGGGAGCGGCTGACGAGAGCGCCGTCCAGCAAGCCGACCGGGCCCTGGTTCAGTCTGTCACCGCCGGTGACCAAGCCAAAACGCGAGCCTTTCTCGACAAAGATTTCACCTGGACGGACTCGAAGGGCCGAACCCAAACGGCGGCGGAGTTTCTCGACGGTCTCGCTCCCTCGATGCAGGTAGGGGATACGCAGGTTCAGGTTCATGTCTATGGACAGGTCGGCGTGGTCACCTCTCTCCGCGGCAGGGAGCGCGGAATGCGCATCTGGGTGAAGCGGCCGGAAGGCTGGCGCGTGCTGGTTTCGCAGGATGTTTCGTTCCCCAATTCTCCCTCCAAAGGGGCGCCGCAGCCGCAAGACTGCGAGAACCCATGCAAGACGGTTCCCTATCACCCCAAGGATGCCGATGAGCAGGCGCTGATCCGGTCCTGGCAGGCGATAGAGACATCCGTTACGCACCACGACGCGGCCGAATATTCACGCCACGTGATGGACGAGTTCACCATCACCAGCCCCTCTTACGATCACTCCATCACGAAGACCGAGCGCATGGCGATGCTGGATGAAGACAAGAAAACTGGCGCCGGCGCAGCCCCGCCTCCGCTGGTTTCCGCGCAGCTCTACCACTTCGGCGACGCCGTCGTCATGATCGCGATGCACCAGTATCCGGGCGGCAAGCCGCTGCGCAACACCCGCGTCTGGGTGAAGCGGGAAGGCGTCTGGCGGATCGCTATCAGCCAGCAAACACCGGTTCGATAGCTAGGCCTGCATTCCCCAGCGGCGAACCGTCCGGCTTTCAATGGTCTTAAAGATCAGGTTTTCGACAATCAGCCCGAACAGAATCACCGTCAGCAGGCCGGCGAACACGTTGGGGATTAAGAGCTGATTTTTTTCTTCGAAGATATACCAGCCTAGGCCTCCGGAGCCCGAGCTCACGCCGAAGACCAGCTCCGCCGCGATCAAAGTCCTCCACGCAAAGGCCCAGCCAACTTTCAGGCCAGTGAGAATGCTGGGAAACGCGCCGGGAATCAGAATGCGCAGGATATATCCAATCTTGGAAAGACCGTAGTTTTGCCCGACCATCCGCAGCGTCGGACTAACCGCGCGAAAGCCCGAGTACGTGTTCAGCGCCACGGCCCACAATACCGCGTGAATCAACACGAAAATCACGCTGCCGTCGCCCAGCCCAAACCAGATCAGCGCTAACGGCAGAAGTGCGATGGAGGGCAGGGGATTGAACATCGAAGTCAGCGTCTCCAAGAGATCGGCGCCGATGCGTGTGGCGCTCGCCAAAGCCGTCAGCAACGCGGCCAGCACGAGCCCGGCGGCGTAGCCCTTCAGAAGCAGTTGAATCGTGTAGGACGCTGCGCGCGGCAACTCACCCGACCCGATCGCCGTAAAGAACGCCTTCGCTGTGTCCAGGAACGTCGGGAACAGCAACGGATTGTTGAGCCAGCGCGCGTAGCCTTCCCACGCCAACGCGAGCAGGACGAGCAGCGCCGTCTTGCGAACGGCCCCATTGCCGTATAGTTTCTCCCACGCTCCCAGCGGCCTCTCGACAACGTCGAATCCCGATCGGACGATGCTATGGATCGCCTCGGGTCGCTCGATAACAGCCGGCGCGTCAGACATGCGCTGCCGCTCCCTCCTTGATTTCGCCGTCAAAAAGCATCTCTTGGATACGTGCCGACAGCGGCTTGCCATTGGCGTCCGTTTCGTCGACGCCCCGGCTGTTCAGTTCTGCCTTCACCTGGCCAGGATGCGCGCTTAGCACCAGGATCCGGCTGCCGACGCGAACGGCTTCCGGAATCGAGTGCGTCACGAACAGCACCGTGAACTTCGTGTCTTCCCAAAGCTGGAGCAATTCCTCTTGCATCTTGGCCCGCGTGAGTGCGTCTAGAGCTGCGAACGGTTCGTCCATCAGCAGAACCTGCGGCTCCATTGCCATCGCCCGCGCAATCGCAGCGCGCTGCTTCATGCCCCCGGAGAGCGTGTGCGGATAGCTCTCGGCAAACTCCGTCAGTTTCACCTTCTCGATGAAATGCCAGGCGCGCTCCTCGGCCTCTGCGCGCCGCATCCTCCGGCCCGCCGTCAGCGCGAACGTGATGTTTTCCTTCACCGTTTTCCACGGTAAGAGCTGGTCGAATTCCTGGAACACAAAGACGCGATCCGGCCCCGGGGTCGTCACGGCGGCTTCGTTCAACGAGATGGTTCCTTCGGCAGGCCTCAGATATCCGCCGACGGCCTTCAGAAGCGTAGACTTGCCGCATCCCGACGGCCCCAATATGACGAAGCGGTCGGACCGATATACGTCGAAGCTGATCCGGTATGTCGCCGTCACCAGGTGATCCCCTGTGCGGAACTGAAGCGTCACGCCGCGCACGGTGAGCAGCGGCGCTGCGGCAACGGCGGCGTTCATCAACTTCCGGACGCTCCGTGAATTTCGGGGAAGAACAGATCCTTCCACGAAGCCGGCCGATTTCGAATCGAGCCGATCGCATGCATGAAGTCAGCGTACTTCATGACATTCTCGGGAGTAGTGGTGAACTTGATATGCGGATCGTTCAACACCTCCACAATCTCGGAAACCGAGAACCCTTTTTCGCCGACCGTGGACGAAATTAGAATCTGCGCGGCAGTCTGTTTGTCGGCAACGATCAGCCGGTTCGCTTCGTCGAGCGCTTTCAACACTGCACCGTAAACCTTGGGATTCTGCTCACGAAACCGGCTGGTGGTGGACACCATCGTGAACGTGGTGGACCCTCCCATCACGTCGTCCGACGTCAGAATCGTGTGAATATGCGGATCTCTCCGCTCGCGTTGATGAAACGGCGGCGAAGTGAAGTGCGCGTCAATGGCGCTGGATCCCGAAAGCAGCGCGATCACGCCGTCCGGATGCGTCATGGTCACAGTGTACTTGTCAAAGCGAGCGACCTGAGACGCGCCATACTTCTGCATCGCGTACATCTGCATGATGAGCGCGGGAATCGAGACCTTGATCGCGGTGACGGCGATGCGGTCGCGCTCTGTGATATCTTCCAGTTTCTTCAGCTGGTCCGACCGGGCATTCAAGTACATCGGCAAGGACGTCATCGCGGCGACACCCTTTACCTTGATGGAGCCCAGCGTCTTGTCCCAAAGCGTAAGAAAAGCCGGCGGCCCGGCCGCGATGAAGTCCGCCGAGCCGGACAACAGCGCGTCGTTCATCACCGACGGCCCGCCCAGATTGATCCAGCGGACATGCAGATTGCCAATGCCCGCCTGCCTGGCGTACTTCTCGATGAGCTGATACTTTTCCATCACCAGTAGCGGAAGGAAGCCTACGCCGCCCGCGCCGACGGGAAACCGGACCTCGCTCACCTCCGACAACGCGGGCGAGCAAACAACTGCCGCCAGCACGGCGATATGACACTCTCTACGCCACATTGATTCTATTCTGCCGGAACCGCCTGCCGATGATGCAGCAAAGGCACGGCGGTCTGGATCAACTCATCCACGTTGGCGAGTTCGTCGATACGCCAACACAAGTCGATCAACCGGTTCACTTGAGAGGGCGGGATGGCCATCTCTGCCTGATCGCGAAATTTAACTTCCAGTTGCCGGTCCGTCATCGGACGGTGAATATTGCCTAACGATTTCTCGACAAAGCGACTTAATGTCTCGCCCGTCGCCAGTTCCACTTCGATGTGAGCCTGGTCCTCTGTAACGGTCGGATCACCGACTGCCGTGGCCGCCTCGCGCACCCGTTTGATAGCCGGATCGTTCACCCCTTCGTCCGTGTATTCCTGAATTCCCGCCCTGCCCCGCACCAGCCCGATCGCGGCTCCATGATAAACCGAAAACTTGCCTTGCAGACCTTTGGTAATGTTGGTCTGATTGCATAGGTCCATGACGAGCGGCGCGACACGCAGCCGCACGGCTCGGATCGATTCCGGCGCGAACCGGTACTCATCATGAATCTGGATCGCGCCGTCGATCGTCGGATGATTGACGATTCCGCATGGAAACGGCTTGTAGGTGTTGGCACGCAAATCGAAATCGACGCCCAGCCGTGCTGTAATCTTGGACAAATCGTACTTCGCCGCTTGCACCGCCGCAAATCCGCGGGGGCCTTCCAGCGAATGCTCTCCCGCAGTGAATCCCGCCTGCGCCAGCAGCGCGGCAGAATAGCCATTTTGGGCGGCCCGGCCGGGATGGAACGACTTGGCCATTGAGCCGAACATCTCGCGTATCCCAGCTGCCTGCGTCGCCGCCAGGCCGATGGCCCAAATCATCTCCTGAAGCGAAAGCCCCAGCAGCTTGCCGATAGCTGTCGCAGCTCCAAACACTCCGGCCGTCCCGGTAATGTGCCAGCCGACATCATAATGAGCCGGATACACGGCATTTCCGATGCGCGACTCCGCTTCGAACCCCAGGATGAACGCGTGCACGAAATCGCGCCCCGTCACCGGATGCACGCTGGCGTAGGCGAAGAGCGCCGACGCCACCGGCGAACTCGGATGAATATAGTTCTTTGGCGTCGTGTCGTCGTAATCGTACAAATGCGAACTGATGCCATTCATCAATGACGCATTGAGCGGGTCCATGCGCTCGGAGCGCCCCAGAATGGCCGCCGTCGGCTTACCCGCATAAGGCGCCAGGGCTCGAATCGCGATGTCCACCGCCGGATCCGGACTGCCTCCCAGCGCGCAACCAACATAATTTAGAATGGCTCGCCGCGCCTCCTTGCGCACGTCGTCCGGGACGCTCTCCATCCGGTTCTCGACGATGTACGACGCCAGTGTCTTCGTCTCCGACATCCTTGCTCCTTGTTCCGTGCGCCCGCTTGCGGGGCCGCTTGTCCTATCTACGGTTGCACATCCACGCGCCGCCTCGCCAGTCCGGTTCAGCCTCATGCACGTCTTCGAGCCGCGTCCCCGAAAGGTTCACCCGGCGCTTTTGCCCGCAGCATTTGTCGAAGCGCAGCAAAAGACCATCGCGCCCCCCGAATTCCGCGGTTGGCTGCCTTTGTCCGGCGACGAGCGTCAGTGAAAAGTCCGGTCGTCGAAAAAGACGCCGGCGCGGAAGTGCTCTTCTGGCGTGTCCACGTGGTCGACGAATTGCCCGACGCGGCGAAGATCGAGAGTCCCTATGGAACACTGCAGGCCACTTGGGCCGTAAAGGATGGCAAGATCGTGATGGACGAGTCGCTGGAGATCAAGGGTATTGTGGCGCCGGCCTCGGAATATCCCCAGATCCGCGACTTCTTCGAGCGAGTGAACGGCGCTCAGTCCGCGCCCGTGGTGTTGGTCAAGCAGTAGACTTCGCCGAAGAAATTCTGAACCATCGCATTGAATGCGGCCGGCTCTTCCAGGTTGACCCCGTGGCCGGTGTGAGGACAGATCCACAGCCCGGCATTTGGAATCGTCTTCTTGAGGAACAAGCTCGTCTCCAGGCAAGGCGCGTCTTCGTCGCCGGCGATCAGCAGCACCGGAATCTGCAGCTTCGCGAATTGGCTTTGAAAATCCTGCAGCGACGGGCGCTTGGCCTGAAACTGCGCCAGCGTGTGTGCCATACCTTGGGCGGAATGTTCCCGTAGATCCCGCATGAAAGATTCGAATCCGCGCGGGTCCTTGCGCTGAAGTTGCTGGCGCGTCGGCCCGGCTCCGACGGTCTCCGCCACCGCGGCCGCCCCTTGCTCCAGATAGGCGCGCGCCGTGGCCTCCGAGTTCGCAACGAACTCCGCGCGGTCGGCCGCCGGCGATCCTGACCCTACCGCGGCTGCCACCAGTGCACTGACCATGTGCGGATACTTCAGCCCGAAGAGCAGTGCGGCATAAGCGCCCATGCTGAGTCCAACGATGTGTGCTCTCGTTATGCCGAGGCCGCTCATCACCGCGGAGATATCATCGACGGCGAACTGATAGCCATAGAGGCTGGAGTCGTCCGGTACTTCTGACGGCGGATACCCACGCGCGTTAAACGTTATGCATCGATACCCACGGGAAAACCATCGTACCTGCGCTTCCCATTCGCGGCAGTCGGAATACAGCTCATGCACAAACACGACGGGATAGCCGCTGCCCGTTTCCTCGACGTAGAGGCGCGCCCCCGTTGCGTTCACGAAGCTCATGGTGAATGACCAACCATTCTCGCATGCACGCGCGATTGATATACTGACCGAGTTATGGGAACTGCAGCGTGGCGCCGGACAGCCCTGGCCCTTGCTTTCTTGAGCGTGCCGGCCGCCGCCCAAACGCAGTCGTCGGGAGGCGGTCAGGCGATTACCACGATACAAAACTGGAATACCGCTGCCTCTGGCCCAACACCCCGCGCACGCGACGGCAAACCCGATCTGTCGGGCATCTGGGGCCCGGATCACAACTTTATTTACGACATCAACAGCGCGCTGAAGCCTGGGGACACGCTACCGCTACAGCCCTGGGCGGCCAAACTTACCAAAGAACGGATGTCGCGCCACGATCCGGAAGCCAACTGCCTGCCCGCCGGCGTGCCGCGGATGGCGCCGTATCCTTGGAAGATCGTACAGACGCCCAACCTGGTCGTCTTTCTGTACGAAGGCAACATCCACAGCTACCGTCAGGTATTTCTTGACGGCCGCGGCCACCCTAAAGACATGAACCCCACTTGGTATGGTGATTCGATCGGTCACTGGGAGGGCGACACCCTCGTCGTCGACACGGCCGGTTTCAACGACCGCTTCTGGTTCGACTTCGCGGGCCATCCGCACACGGAGCAACTGCACATTACCGAGCGCTTCCATCGGCCCGACGCCGCGCACCTGGAAGCGGAAGTGACGATCGACGACCCTGGCGCCTACACCCGGCCGTTTACCATGTACGGGCATTTTCCTTTGCTGGCGAATACCGAGATCATGGAATACGTCTGCAACGAGAACAATCAGGACGTGGAGCACATCGTAGGGAAGGACACAAGAAAATAAGGGCCGACCGAGCGGCATGTTGACGTCGCCGGTCAGCCCCGTAAGCACTCAATCACTGCCCGCTCACTTGACGAGGATCGCGACAACCGCCGGCTGTTGGCCGCTGCGGATGGCAATCTCCTTCTCCCGGGCGCTCTTCAGGACACCTTGCCCCTCCTGGGAACCCGGCGTCCAAAGCTGTTCGAGGAAGTAATAGTCGCCGTAGCGGTTGAACTTCACTTCGCCCTCGGATGCCGGCTTCAGGCGAGACATCGACACAGTGAACGAGATGTTAGCCATGTGGTCGCCGGCCTCTTCACGTACCACCAGCACTCCGGCCGAGTGATGGAAAGCATAGTCGCCCGCCGGAAACGTCCGCTGGCTAACCTGGAAGTTGAAAGGAATATGCGCGTGCATATCGATCGTCTGCGCCTGCAGACCCAGACATGCCGCCACCAACAAACCTGCTACAAAATGGAACCGTTTCATTTTCAGCTCCTCCTCCTAATTTCAGACTCAGGCGCTTCCGCCTTCGCCGCAAATAGCGTCCCGCTTGAAAAAACACCGCCTGGCATAGTACGCCTCTGAAATTGCCGCGAATTGGTGCCGGTGCCGGGAAAACCGTCCGCTTATTCCGGCGCCGGATGTGATACTATTCCCGCACACGGGTGACGTATGTCGGAGCAGACAGGAGACATCACACGGCTCCTGCACGAATGGCGCGCTGGCAACCGTGAGGCGGAAAACCGGCTCTTCCAGCTCGTCATGCCCGATTTGCGCCGCCTGGCCCAATACATGATGCGGCGCGAGCGCAAGGGGCACACCTTGCAAGCCACCGAGTTGGTCGACCAGGTCTATTTCCGCCTCGTGGCGGCCAAAGACCGCGATTGGCAGAACCGGCAGCATTTTTTCGCTATAGCTGCTAGAGCCATGCGAAGGTACCTGATTGACCACGCCCGGGGGCGGCCGGATGCGGAGCTCATTGCATTGGAAGGGCTGGAGAAATTCCTGCCTGCCAGTAGCCCGAAGGTGGACCTCGCGATCACCGTGGGCCGGATGCTGGACGAGCTCGCCGAAACCAAACCCGACTGGTGCATGCTCGTGGAAGTGAAGTACTTCCTCGGGCTCACCGACCAGGAAGCAGCCGAAGCTCTCGGTCTGAAATTGCGTTCCATGCAGCGCACCTGGAGCGAGGCCCGAAGATGGCTCTTCGAGCGGTTGGAGTCCCGCCATGCCAAGCAAAGCGCAGGACGATGACCTGGTGATGAGCCTGGTCGAGCAGGCCCTCGACCAGCCCCCCTGCGAGCGCACCACTTATCTCCGCAATTCGTGCGGCGACGACATCGAGCTCCTCAGCGAGGTCCGGAAATACGTGGAGTGGGAACAGCGCATGGCGGGATTCTTGTTAGATCCGCTGTATGAACTGGCTTCCGAGGAACCGCCCTTCGATCCGGGCGAAGTACTGGATGCCCGCTTCCGGATTCTTCGCGAAGTGGGACGTGGAGGCATGGCCATTGTGTACGAAGCAATGGACGAAAAGCTGGACCGCCGCGTTGCCCTCAAGTGCGCGAAAGTCGGCTTCCAACAGCGCCTTCCTCCCGAGGTCCGTCACGCCACCGAGATTAGCCACCCGAACGTGTGCAAGATCTTCGAGATTCATACGGCGTCCACCAAGCATGGCGAGATCGACTTCATCACTATGGAGTTTCTCGAAGGAGAAACGCTGGCCGAGCGTCTCCGTCGCGGTCCGCTGCCCAAGCCGGAAGCCAGGGTGATTGCGAGCCAAATCTGCGAGGGATTGTCCGCGGCACATCACAGCGATGTGGTTCACGGCGACCTGAAGAGCGGCAACGTCATGCTCACCGCCGGACGCAACGGGGCCGTACGCGCGGTCATCACGGATTTTGGCATGGCCCGGCCGGCGCGAAGTAATTCGCAGTCGGGCGAACGCGGGGGCACGCCGGATTACATGGCCCCGGAACTCTGGAGAGGGGAACAGCCCTCTGTGGCCTCCGACGTGTACGCTCTGGGAGTCCTTCTCTACGAATTGGCCGCAGGGCGAAGGCCGGACTGGTCGAACGTCTCGGATGAAGACCGCCTCAGTTGGAAGCCGTCTCCGGTCGACTCGAAGTGGGACCGCATTCTGGCGCGCTGCCTCGAACCGAATCCCGAGCGGAGATTCCAAATCGTCGATGAAGTCGTGCAGGCGCTAGCGCCGGCAAGCTCCCGCCGCTGGTTCCTCCCGGCCTCCGCGGCTTTGGTTTTAGCTGCGATTACCGGCGCGGTGACGTACCAGCGTGCGACCGCTCCGGCCGAATCGGTCCGGCTCGCCGTGCTGCCGTTTGAAAGCGACATCGGCACGGCCACATTTGTCCCAGCCTTGTTTCGCGATACCGGAAGACAGCTCGCGCGGCTCGAGGGCAATGCGCATACGGCCTTTATCTTTCAGCGCAACCAGGCGGGCGCCACGCTGGTCCTGCATGGATCGTTGCACAAAGAGAACGGAAAGCTGATCCTGATGGCCGATTTGACCGACGCGCGCTCCCAGCTCAATACCAAGGAATGGAAGGCAGCTTACCTTCCGTCTGAAATGCGTTATGCGCCGGTCGCTCTGGCAGGCATGGTGACCGCATCGCTACGATTGCCGCCGTTGGAGGTTGCCCCAGTAAATGCGGGAGCGCGCCGGGATTACTCCGCCGGATTGTCCGCTTTGCGCCGCGACGCCGGGGTAGATGCGTCGATTCATCTTCTAGAACGAGCCGTGGCTGCCGATCCCGATTCGCCTCTTACCTACGCCGGGTTGGCGGAAGCCGAGTGGTTCAAGTACTCGATTACCGGCGAGAGGATCTGGCTGGATCGGGCAAGTGAATCCGTGCGCGAAGCGCAACTTCGGGACCTGGATTCAGCGCCTGTGCATCGCATAGCGGGCATGCTTGAGGACAATGCCAGCCGCTACGAGTCGGCCGAAGCAGAGTATCGTCGGGCAACCGAACTGGAGCCGAACAACAGCGACGCTTACCGGCGCCTGGCTATGGTTCTGAAACAAAACAACCAAGTCGATGCGGCGTTAGCCGCGTACCGGCGGGCCATCGAATTGGAGCCGGAGAATTATCGCAATCATCAAGCTCTGGGTGCTTTCTATATCGAACGCGCCGATTACAGCGAAGCCGCCGCCGAGTTCCAAAAGACCGTCGAACTCGCTCCGGCCGAGCCGGATCCCCGCATGGCGTACGCCACTGCTTTGATGAACTTGGGACGCTATACCGATGCCGAAAGCCAACTTCGATCAGCCATTCAACTGCACGAAACTGCCATGGCGGTGCACCAGTTCGGCAGCGTGCTCATGTACCAGAGCCGCGAGGCCGAAGCTATCCCCTATTTCCTGCACTCGTTGAGTTTGAATCACCCACTGAAATATCTTGCCTGGATGCAGTTGGGTACAGCTTACCGGCGGATCGGCCGCCCGGCGGAAGCCGAGAGCGCCAACCGCCGGGGGTTGGCGTTGATCGAAGAAGAAGTGGCTCGCGATCCCCGCAACGGGTATATGCGGTCATATCTGGCATACTTCTGCGCCCGCCTTGGCGAAAGGGCCAGAGCCGAGTCGGAAATCGCTCAAGCACTCCAATTGTCGTCTAGCAACGCCGACACTCACGAAATTGCGGTCCTGACGTACGAGGCGCTCGGCGAACGGGACAATACCCTGGCCGTTTTGAGCTCCTCCTCCAATGGGCTTCTCGCTGACTTGAATCGATGGCCCGATGTGGCGGACTTACGGAAGGATCCTCGCTTCCTGCAATTGCTGGCCTCGCGTCAGATCAATTAAGGAGAATTACAAATGTTGATTGAATACTCGATCAAGTTCCATCCCGACGGTCTGGCGATCTCCCAGCGCGTAGAACCGGATTCGCCCGCCGGCCCCCCGGATCAGGCCGGGTCCGACGGATCAGAGGCACATAATAGCCTCGGGCGCTCAATTGCGCATACCCAAGGCGGCGTTCCCAATCCGCCGACAGGACCGCACGGCAAGGGCGGCGTTCCCAATCCTCCGATAGGACCGCACGGCAAGGGCGGCGTGCCAAATCCGCCGACAGGACCGCACGGCAAAGCGGGCGTTCCCAATCCGCCGACTGGACCACACGGCCTCGCCGGGAACGGAAATGGAACACCCGCAATCGTCTTCGGCCCTATCATCATCGGTACAGCCAATGGGAATGCTCACCCCGTCGGCGGCCAAGATATCAGCGAATTTCAAATGCAACCGCAACTGGAGAGCAATTGGTGCTGGGCTGCCGTCTCAGTCAGCGTCGAACGCTATTTCGCCCCGCAATCTTCCTTGAGCCAATGCCAACTGGCCGGAAAACTACTTGGACGCAACGACTGCTGCCTCGGATCGGCCGCCTGCAACCAGCCCGAGTTTCTGGAGGACGCCTTGGATAAGGCCGGTAGGCCGCCATCCGACATCAAACCCCCACTCGGATTCGACGACATCCGTCAGCAAATTGACGCCGGCAAACCCGTCTGTGCACGCATCGCCTGGGATGGAGGTCCGCGCGGGCATTTTGTCGTGATTTGCGGGTACCATCAGTTGCCAACCGGTGAACAGCTGGTGGACGTGGCGGATCCGTTTTACTCCGGGTCTACGGTGGACTTCCAGGAGTTTGCTACCGCCTACCAGGGAAGCGGCCAGTGGACCGACGCTTATCTGGTGTAGAAGAGGATCAACACGATGGCTCTTATCAAACCTGCTCCAACGAATACAATGCGGCAGACACTGACCGACGGTTTGAAGAAGTTCGTTCAGCCTGACGATCCCATGGTTTCCGCTTTAGCCAATGGCCCATGCCACTGGGTCTTCACGTTAGCGCTGCCCGAGCTCCTGGGTAATGGCGGAGGGATTGCCAAGGCCAAAGCTGCCGGCTGGCGCTTTCTGGCCAGCAGCGGGAACGACACTGCAGCCGCGGAGCTCAGCGAACCGCCGCCCGGAGGCCGCCCTCTCAAGGTGCGCAGCTTCGCCCGCGGGCCCCAATTCCTGCAAGCCATACACGCCGCCCGAGAGGTCGAAGGGCTCCCGCAAGCGAGCGATCAACACTACGAGCTACGTGTACTACGCGTCCCGGGGCTCCTTATGGAAGGCTTCTGGCTGAAAGCTCAGGGAACCGGCGAGGACTACGTGGTCCCTTACGTCGTTCCCGAGGGGCAACGTGAGTACAGGAGAGTGTTGTCGATGAGCGAGTTCCTAAACACGGTCCGGCCATTAGCTGAAGCCGCTATCGCGTTTGACGATTCCCCACGCGGCCGAAAAGCGCGACACTGAGGTCCGCACACTCGTTCTGCTGAACGCCGGCTCAGCGGCCCTGCTGCAGGTCTTCAAATCCTGCGGCGGCCTTCTGCACATCGGCCGGGAAGTCGGCAAACTCCTGCACCTGCCGCAGTTCAATCACTTCGTTGTTCGACGCCGGGCAGCGCGACGCCCACTCAATGGCTTCTTCTTTGGATTTCACCTGGATCATCCAGTAGCCGCCGACTACTTCAGCCGATTCGGCGAACGGCCCGTCGGTTACCGTAGCTTTTCCGCCGGCGAAGGAGACGCGGGCGCCCATGGACGGCGGGTGAAGGCCCTCCAGTCCCAGCAGCACCCCGGCCTTCTGCAGCGACTCGTTGTATTTCATCACTGCGGAAACGGCAGCGGGGTCGGGCATCGTACCGGCTTCGGCCTTCTCGTAGCCTTTCGGGATCATCAGCATCATGAAGCGCATAATTTGGTCCTTCTGACACCGGTTACCAGTTCACCAGCGCGCGCACTCGAGCGTCACGCAGGAAAAGGCCGCCCCACAACGGCGCACCAACGAGGATTGGAAAGATCACCGGGAAAGCGGGATCGCCGACGCGCACATGGCTGGCGACGGCGCCGCCCAGATAACCGGTTAGAAGGATCGCGCCCAGCGCCGAAGTGCGCGGGACGACATAGATCGCTACCAGCAGCAGCTCAATAATTCCGAGCGGCACAGCTAAACCGAGAGGAAATCCGAGCTGCGCGAAAGCCTGCGCCACCGGATCGGGCTTGGCGATGTGCATGGCGGCGTCCAACACGAGAAACAGCGCGGGAATCGCGCTCACGATGCGCCCGGCCCATAGACGCTGTCCGTGGGCCGGTGCTAAAGCTGTCGCTGCTTGCATGAGCATGTCCTCCCTTACCGCCTGGCTGCCTCAGAGGCCGGAACCTCGTACAGTTGCCGGAGTTCGGTTTCGCCTCCACCGGCATGCTGGAGAAAGTATTTGGTACGCTCCACCGCTTCCTGCTTCGAAGCCGCCTGGATGATGGCAAAGCCGCCGATCAATTCCTTCGTTTCGGTGAAGGGGCCGTCGGTAACGGTGTACTCGCTGCCGGACAGACGGACGCGCGCTCCCAAAGCGCTGGGAAGGCAGCCCTCGGTGGCCAGCAGCCAACCGTCTTTCATTGCCTCCTGAATGAGTTTGCCCATGGCGGCCATTTCTTCTTGAGTCGGCGGAGTTCCCTCTGGCTTGCCGGACTTATATACGCACAAGAATCGCATGTTGATCTCCTTGTATTGAGTCTAGAGCCGTCCCCCGGCTTCGTCAGCCGGGTTGTTTTGGCTCTCTGCTGGTTGGTCGAACGGCGGCCTGGCCGATCGACAGGCGCCCGAACTTTTTTTGAAGGCGATTACTTCGGACTTTGGATGGCGAGTTCCTCGGGCTTGTCGCCGGCGTACATTTTCGCGCTGTCGTAGAAGCCGGCGGTGGTCAGGTGAAGGTCCACTTGCTTGCTTCCTTTGTTTTCCCAAAACCAGCCGTGAATGCCTGTTGTGGGCGCGGTGAACGATCCGGAGGAATGATCCTTGCCCACTTTGTCGTCCAGTTCGTAACTTTCAAAGTAATCGGGATTGGGTTTGCTGTCCGGTTCGCCGTGGAACTCGTAGAGGATGTTGCCGGTTGCTTTCCAGGAGTACACCATGCCGGCTCCCTTCTGCATGTGATACTTGATTTCCACGCCGTCGCCGGGGAACAGCGTGAGGTCCTCCGAGTCCACCTTATAAGAAGTCGGCTCCGCGCGATAAATCCCGGCTGGCGCGGGCGCTGGCCGGGCTCCCGCTGCGGGCTTCGACTCTGGCTTCGTTTCAGCGGCCTTCGAAAGATCCGTCAGGTGGAGTGCCGCGCCCGTCTTCAGGGGATCGATTCCGTACTCGGCGGGAAGCACGGCGGCAAAAAGGATGACGAGTGCCACGATCAACGCGATCCCAGTCGCCTTGGCGATGGCCTTCTTTGACGGCGCTTCGATCTGGTCCATACCTTGTTGGTTTGGCATGTGAACTCCTGAATTACGCGTGTGCTGCTACGAAATAGCCGGCGACCTGATATCCGACCAGAATGAATCCCACGGCCATGAGCGCCGTGTTCGTCGCGAAGGCGTGGCGCAAGTAGCTAGGCCGGGTCCGCCAGACGCTCAGCACGATCAGAATCGCGGTGAGCGCCAGCACCTGCCCGATTTCCACGCCGACATTGAAGCTGACAATGTTGGTCACCAGTCCGTTTTTGGCGAGCGACAACTCCTGCAGTTTGGTGGCAAGGCCAAATCCATGGAAGAGACCGAAGATCAGCACCGCCAGCTTCGTGTTCGGCTCAAATCCCAAGAAGCGCCGGAAACCGTCCATGTTGTCGAAAGCCTTGTAGACCACCGATAGTCCGATGATGGCGTCGATCACGTAACTGTTGGCGTGGATTCCCCCGAGAACGCCGGCCAGCAGCGTGATGCTGTGGCCTAGCGTGAACAGGCTTACGTACTGGACAATATCTTTCAGGCGGTAAAGGAAGAAGATGACGCCCACCAGGAAGGCCAGATGGTCATAGCCGGTGACCATGTGTTTGGCGCCGAGGTAGAGGAAGGCGGCGACTGCAACCCCTTGATTCGCCTGGACGAACGTAGCGTCGCGCTTGGAGACATTATGCGCGCTGGCGACATTTGAAAAAACGAACCCAGCCAGAAGGGCGGCGATGGTGACGCAGATTACAAATCGGCCGGACGGAAGCATCAGACGAAGCGTAGCATGCGGATAGCCAAGAAGTTTGGATCTACGTGTCAGTGACCGGTCAGCGTCCTACGCACGATCAGTGAATGGTCCGCGTCTTGCGGTTCATGTAATCCATTAGCAAATACTGCCCAAGATTATATGGCGTCGTGAAATAGGCTTTGCCGCGACACAGTTCTGTGACCTTCTGAACGAAGTTGACCAAACCGAAATCGCTGGCCAGCATGAAGGTGTTGATCAGGATGCCCTGCTTCTTGCAGCGGCCCACTTCTTCGAGCGTGCGGCTGATCACCAGCGGGTCCAGGCCGAAGGCGTTGCGGTACATGCGCCCGTCTTCGAGCGTCAGCGCCGACGGCTTGCCATCGGTGATCATGATGATCTGCTTCATGTCCTTCTTTTCCTGGTTCAGCAGCCGCTGCGCCAGGATCAGGCCGTCGCGCGTGTTGGTGTAATAAGGTCCTACTTGAACGCGAGCCAACTCGGAAATCCTCAGCTCTTCGGCCGAATCGTGGAAGAGGACCAGGCGCAGGCTGTCGCCGGGATACTGCGTGCGGATGAGATGCGCCAGCGCGAGTGCGACCTTCTTAGCGGGCGTGAAGCGATCCTCGCCATAGAGAATCATGCTGTGGCTACAGTCCAGCATCAAGACCGTGGCGCAGGAACTTTGATATTCCGACTGATGCACGTGCAGGTCGGAGTATTCCAGGTCCAGCGGGACTTTCAAGCCTTCGCGCTGGATCGCGGAGAACAAAGTCTGGGAGATGTCCAGGTTCAGCGTGTCGCCAAATTCGTAATGCTTTGCGGCGCCGCTGGTCTCGACGCCGGTAGCCAGGTCGCGCGTATCGTGCGCGCCGAAGCTGGATTTGCCCAGCGAGCCGAGCAGGTCCTTCAAGGTCTTGAAGCCGAGGAAGTCGATGGATTTGTCCGTAATCTGGACATTGAGCTTGTTGTCGGCATCGCCCTGGCCGGCTTGGCCCCCCTCGTTGGCCTGCTGCTCGGTGTTGATGTAGCCTTCGTCAACCAGCTTCTGCACCAGCCGGTCCATGAGCTGGTCCATCTGCTCCTGGGTCATGTTCTCGAGCGCCTGCTGGATCTCGCGGGCCTTTTCCGGATCGAACATTTCGCCTTGTTCCAAAGCGCGCTGGATGGCGTTTTTCAGCTCGTCGAGCGTATGCTCGTTCCACTCGCTGAAGCCCATGTACTGGTTGTGGAAGCCGCTCTGGAGGAAGAAGTCCGAGAGGGCCTTGAGCAGATCTTCGGCGCTGATCCCGAAGTCGTCGCCGGTGTAGCGGCTATAGTTGATCCATTTCATTAGTTGAACTGCCTTCGGGGCGGGCGCCGCCCCTCGCCGCCTTCGGGAGGTTCGCGCTTGCGCTCCCCGGCGGTGAAACCTACTTCCTCGTTGCGGCTGATGCGGCGGTGGGCGTAGAGGCCTTCCAGGATGAACTCAGCCGCCGAAGTGCGGACGGCGTCGGGTTCATTGGCGCCTAAACCCAGGGCGCCGGTCTTTTCCATCAGCCCTTGGATCTTCGAGAGCTGCTTGACCATGGCCGCGGAATCGGCCGCGTCTTCGAGCTTGAGCGAGCCGCCCAGCTCGAACCATTGCACGATCTGCGAAACGTTGACGCCTTCGAAATAATTGGTGTAAACCTTGCCAACGGCCATGCGGATCAGCTCGCGGGCGATGGCGTCGCCACCCTTCAGCTCGCCTTCGTATTCCAGCTCCAGTTTGCCGGTGATGGAAGGCAGCGCCGCGTAAATATCGAGCACGCGCGGAACGGCGATATCTTCGCCGGCCTTGAGCGTGCGCCGCTCGGCGTTGGAAATGACGTTCTCGAGCACCGAAATGGGCAGGCGTTGGGAAACGCCAGAGCGCTTGTCCACGCGCTTGTCTTCGCGCGCCAGGAACGCGAGCTGCTCCACAATCTCGCGGATGTAATTGGGGACTTCCTGGCGGATAGGGGAAGGCCGCTCGGTCCAGGACTCCTGCCTGGTGATGGAGAGGCCCTGTTCGACGGTGAGCGGATAATGCGTGCGGATTTCGCTGCCAATGCGGTCTTTGAGCGGCGTGATGATCTTGCCGCGCGCCGTGTAGTCTTCCGGATTCGCCGTGAAGACCAGCGCGATGTCCAGCGGCAGGCGCACCGGGTAACCTTTGATCTGCACGTCGCCTTCCTGCATGATGTTGAATAATCCGACCTGGATCTTGCCGGCTAAGTCGGGCAGTTCGTTGATGGCGAAGAGGCCGCGGTTGGCGCGCGGAAGCAGGCCGTAGTGCACGGTGAGTTCGCTCGAAAGCTCGTGACCGCCGCGGGCCGCCTTGATGGGATCGATGTCGCCAATCATGTCGGCGATGGTGACGTCGGGCGTGGCCAACTTCTCGACGTAGCGCGCTTCGCGGTCGAGCCAGGCGATGGGCGTCTTGTCGCCCTGCTGGGCGATCAGCTCGCGGCAGCGGCGGCAGATGGGATGGAACGGGTTGTCGCGGATCTCGCAGCCGGCGACGTACGGCAGACGCTCGTCGAGGAGCCCGGTCAGCATCCGGATGATGCGAGTCTTCGCCTGGCCGCGGAGGCCGAGCAGAATAAAGTTGTGCCGCGACAGGACTGCGTTGACGATCTGCGGAACCACGGTGTCCTCGTAGCCCACGACGCCCGGAAACAAGTCGTCGCCGCGCTGCAGTTTACAGATGAGGTTTTCGCGCAGCTCGCTTTTGACGCTGCGCTGCCGCATCTGTTGCTCGCCAAACTTGCTGGATTTAAGAGTGCCGAGAGTCAAAGGTAGTTCAGACATGGCAAAAATCAATCTACCGCGATTCTAACAGCAAATAGCGCGGGGCATGATATGCTCTAATCTTCCATGACCACGGAATTGCCCGAGATGGACTTCCAGCGCTTCTGGCGCCGGCTGCAGCAGCTCGGCCTGAACGCCTATGAGGCGCGTTCTTACCTGGTGCTGATCGGGCATCCGCGCTTCAAGGCGATCGAGCTGGCGGCGCGGGCGCACGTGCCCCGGCAGAAGATTTACGAGGTGCTGGACAGCCTGGTGGAGAAGGGCTTCGCGCACGTGGTGCAGGAAAAGACCAAGCTGTTTTCGGCTGTAGAGCCCAGCCTGGCGGTGCCGGCTTACTTAGGGCGGCGCGCGCAAATGCTGCAGCGCGAGCTGACCGATCAGACGCGCATGGCCGATAGCCTGGTGGTGGATCTGGCGGCGTCGTATTCGGAAGGGCAGGGCGATCGGGGGACACTGGAGTATCTGCGGATTGTCAACGATCCGGAGCAGATTGCGCTGCAGTACCGGCGCATGCTGTCGGACGTGCGCAACGAGTACCTGGAGTTCTCGCGTCCGCCTTACGCGGTGGACCCGCTGGATGAGCAGTTGGTGAAGCAGGCGCGCTTACGAGGGGCCACTTGCCGGTTGTTGATCGAAGCGGGCACATTGGATGCGGCGCATCGTCAGCGGCTGGAGGATTACGCGGCGGCGGGCGTCGAGGTGGCGCAGATCGATTCACTGCCCATGAAGCTGGCGGTCTTCGACGGCGTGCGCGGACTGCTGGCGTTGCTCGATCCGGTGGTCACGCGGCCCACCTGGACGGCGGTTGTGTTCGAACATGCCGGAATGGGCGAAGCGATGAAGGGGCTTTTTGAGAACTACTGGCGCAGAAGGCTCGGGCTGGAAGCCGTCAGCGTCGCTCAGGGTACGGCAGTAGAGTTGTGAGCCGGCGGTGGAACTATGCCGGCGCCACCGGTTCCCGGCGGCAGCGCACTTCGCGCACGGCGTAGATGCGGCGGCCCTGGCTTTCGAAATAGGTTCGCATCAATACCTCGCCCAGCAGGCCGGTGGTGAACATCATCAATCCAGCCAGCAGCAGCAGGCCGCCGGCGATCATGAGCGGACCATGCTCGCTGACCAGTTCGTGTCCTACCAGCTTGTAAATCGCGAGCGCGCCCAGGATTCCTCCGCCTAGCGTGACGCCCAACAAGCCCAAGCGTCCGAAGAAATGCATGGGACGGGTGAAGTACTTCAGCAGGAACTTGATGGTCAGGATGTCGAACATCACGTTGAAGGTCCGGCCGAGGCCGTAGTGCGAGTCGCCGGAGACGCGCGGCGTATTGCGGATGGGCACTTCGGCGATGCGCGCGCCGTAGAAACTTGCGAGCGCGGGGATGAAGCGATGCAACTCGCCGTAGAGGTTGATGTCTTTCAGGACTTCGGCGCGGTAAGCCTTGAAGGTGGTGCCGAAGTCGCGGAGCTCGATTCCGGAGGCCTTGGCCATCAGCCAGTTCGCGATACGCGATGGGACGCGGCGCGTCAGGGCATTGTCCACGCGCTCCTTGCGCCAGCCGCTGGCGATGTCGTAGCCTTCTTCGATCTTGGCCAGCAGGGCAGGAATGTCTTCCGGCGCGTGCTGCAGATCGCCATCGAGCGAAATGATGACAGTGCCTTGCGCCTCGTCGAAGCCGGCAGAAAGAGCGGCGGTCTGGCCGAAGTTGCGGCGCAGGCGCATCACCTTTAAGTGCGGGTCCGTTTCCACCAGGTTGGCCAGCAGGTCGAAGCTGCGGTCCGTGGAGGCGTCGTCCACGGCGATGATCTCGTAGGGTTTCTGGAGCGATTCGAGCACCGCCGTCAGCCGGTCGTACAGCGGCAGGATGGACGGCTCCTCATTGTGAATAGGGATCACGATGGACAGCATGGCTTTAAGACACCAGTTTAGCCTATGCTGAAGTTCGGAGAGACAAGTATGAAACGAGTGACGGGAATTGGCGGTATCTTCTTCAAAGCGGAGCATCCGGTGCAGCTCTATGCATGGTATGAGAAACATCTGGGGATCGTTCGCGAGCCGCATGGTGGGGGCGCGACGTTTCGTTGGCGCGAGGCCGAGGAGTCCGGACGCGAGGGGACGACCGTCTGGTCGCTTTTTCCGAAGGACACCAAGTACTTCGCGCCCAGTGGCGCGCCGTTCATGATCAACTACCGGGTAGACGATATGGACGCGCTGCTCGCGGCGCTCGAAGCGGAGGGCGTCAAGATCGATCCTAAGCGAGAGGATCACGAATACGGACGTTTCGCCTGGATTATGGATCCGGAGGGCAACCGGATTGAGTTATGGGAACCGCCGAAGCCGAAGTAGGGCAGGGTGCCCGTATGTGCTACGCGACCGCTTTCGCCTTATGCTGTGGAGCTTCGTGCTGGGCGTTTTGCTCGGACGACGCAAGCAGAAGCTGCGCCCAGGCATCGCGCGCCTGAATATAGGCTACGCGGGCTTTCTCCAAATCGATACGAGCGGCTTCGACGGTTTCACGATGGTTATCCTGTTGGGCCAATAGAGTTTGCACTCGCCCCACCACGCGGGCGAACTCATCGAAGGCGCGTTTGTATTCCAACTCCACTACTCGTGCCTTGCTCATCATGCATATTAGACGAGATCACGAACAAAAAGGTTCGGAATCGTTCATTACGTTTTGGTAAGTTTAGGGGGCGTCGTTAGGAATAAGCTTCAGTTGCCCCATCCAAACAGTGCGCGGCCTTTCAACTTGAAATCCGAATCCTTCAAGTTGGGGCTTAACTGTACCGTGTCAAAGTGTACTTCCACGCCCTGTTCTTTGCCTTCGGGCTTGACTTTCATGGTCTTGGGATAGAACGAGCTTCCACTCTGCACATAGTCGGAATAGGTGATCATGGCGGAACCGATCCCGGTGTCTGTGGCGATCTTCACCCGCTCTGGACGAAAATCAGCATTGAGGCCGATCGAAATCTTCTCCGTGCCCGATTCGGCGAAAAGCGAAAACTCTTCGCCGGGAACCGGATCGAGGTGGTTGGCGGTGACTTTGAACTCCGGTTTTTGGAGCAGCGCCAGAAGGGCGGAAAGCTGATGATCGCGGAGAGTCCCGAAATCGGTGGGCAATGCCAGGGCTTCGTCGCCTTTGAGGTTTTTGCTGGCCTTAAACTCGCTGCCTTCAAACAGGACTTCGTGCATCAGTTTGCCTGCGCGCACTTGGAAAAGCGCTCTGTCGGGCCAATTACGCATCAGGAGGGTCCATCGAACGCTATGACCCTGGGCGTCCCACACGGTCGTGCTGCCGGTGGCCTCGACGTAACCTAGCGTTTTGATTCCGTTATCGCCGCCAAACGCTTGCACGACCTTACCCAGGAGATGGGTCCCATAAGCTTGCAAGGTTGCCGGAGACGGGCTGAGTGTCGCCGACACCTCGGCGAGCTTGTTGGCTTCCACCGCGACGGTCGCCTGGCGGCCGACATAACCGGCTTTCGCAAAGTCCACCACCCAGACACCCGGCGTAAGACCTGTGGCCTGCAGGGAGCCACTGGCGGTCGAACCAATGGAGGTGCCGTTGAGCGTGATCTGGCACTCGGCGGGCGCGCACGTGACGCTCAAGTTTCCCTTGGGCGATGGTTTGGGGGCCGGAGGGGGCGTGGCAGCGATTGTTTTGGCCTTAGTCTTGATTACCTCCAAAATCTCGTCGTTAGCGCCGGCAGCATGCAGCTTAGCCAGCGCATCGGCCGACATGGCAAAATCGACGCCGCGGTTTTCAATGGCTTCCTTGCGGCGCCGCAACGGGATTGCATCTTCCTTCAAAAGGCGGAGGACCTGATCCAGCGTGAAAGGTTCCCCGCTCAAGAACGGATCTGATTTCTTCGATGCAATCTTATGAGCGCCCGGCGCGGCAGCCAGGGGAGAAAGAGCGGCTGGCGCCAACAAGGCTGCCAGACAAAGTAATGATCGAATCACGCCTCGCATAGTGTGTTCCTACTTCAGAGCCGCCTCCGCCGCCTGGGCTTCGTGGATTTTCTTTTTCCAGGCGCGCGCTTCAGCGTTCTCGGGATCATCCGCCAGAACCCTGTCCACCAGTCCCAGGGCCTGCGCGTACTTGCCAGACTCCCAGAGCGACCGTACAGGACCGCTCAAGATTTGGTTGGATGACGGCCCTGCTTGCTCCGTTGCCGGTGGAGAGGGCGGCTCCGGTTCGTGGAGCGCGGGCCCGGGGATGGGCGTCGCTGCAGGCGTAGCAACGGGCGCCGAAGCTGCTGGAACTGGCGCCGAAGCTGCAGGAACTGGCGCCGCGTGGCTCTTGTTCTGCGATGCCGTCAAATTTTGCCGCGATACGAACGCAGCTACGATGCAGACTGCCAGAAGCGCGCCAGCGACGATGGTAAAAGCGCGCCGGCTGGATTTCGCAGGTTTACGCACCGGTGCGCCTTTCGCAGCCGGGGGCCGTGCTCCAGCGGAGCGAGTGCCCGCCGGGTTATTCGGCCGGGCCGGCTTCGCGACCGGCTGCGGGGCGGGTGCGGGTTGAACTGCCGGTACAGGTTGGGCCTCCAGCGGTGCCGGAATGCCGACCGGCGGCGGCTGAAGCGGTGCGACTGGCTCGGCAACTACTGCAGCTGCCGGCTCGGGCTCCGGTGCGGGCGGAGGCCCGGTGTGAATCGCCGCTGGCGGAGAGGCCATGGGAATCTCGACTGGCGCTGGAACCGGCTGCACGGCCTTGGGTGTCTCGAAGGCGGTCGCTTGAACGGGCGGTGGGACCTCCGCCTCCATGGGGGGCAACACCGGCGCAGCGGCCGCTTCAGTGCGTCTCAGTTGCTGCGCGGCTGCATAAAGGCCGGCGGCGAATTCCTCGGCCGTTTGGAGACGCTGCTCGGGGTTCTTACATAGCGCCCGCGCGACCAGTTGCTCCAAACCCTCCGGAACGTGCGGATCCAGCTTGCGAAGCGGCTCCGGATCGCTGTGTACGATTTCGCGAGGGATCAAACTCGGGGCGACGGAGAAAGGATATTTTCCGGCGATGAACTCATAGAGAATCAGCGCCAGCGAGAAGAGATCGCTTCGCGCGTCAAAAGGCTGACCTAGCACCTGCTCGGGCGCGAAATAATTCGGCAGAAGGCCCTCCAGCCGGCTGCCCGCTGCCAGAACCGACGCCAGCCACTTGCCGATGCCGCAATCCAGAATCGTGGCGTTCCGCGCAGCGTCGACCATGATGTTACTGGGCTTGATGTCGCCATGTGCAAAATTTCTGGAATGCACGAAAGCCAGTCCCTCGGCCACCTGCGCGATCACGCCGAGCTTCTGTCCGAGCGGGAGATCCCGGTTCTCCTCCATGAAACGGCCCAGGCTGACACCAGAGAGCAACTCCGTGGCCAGGTAGATTCCTTCTTCTACCTCGCCCAGGTCATGGACTTTCACCAAATGACGGTGCGAAAGCTCCGCGCAGTCGGCCAAGTCGCGGCAGAACTGCTCTCGGGCTTCCGCAGTGAGTCCGGCGCCTGAGTGCAGAACTTTGGCGGCAAACTCCCGGCTCCGGAAGCTATCCCGAACGCGGTAAGTGGTTCCGGCCGCGCTGGTCCCGAGTTCCTCAACTACTTGATACTTGCCGATTGACTTCATTCGAACATCGCCTCTAGGCTGCCGTGCCGGGGCAGCTCACTTAGGAGCCAGGCGCTTCCATCTTTACGACCAGTAAGGGAAACCTGGGTTTGCGCTAGTACCTCGGCTTGCACCTAAGCACTGATCGGATGTCCTGAGAGCGCTCTGCAGGCCACCTTAGGAGGACTAATGGTTTTTTCAGCGCCGCTTGCGGGATTGGCTGTAGGGTTTCGGGCAGACCCCTACCTGCGCGGACCGGAGCGTGGCCAGGAAACAGGAGGAAGTTGGTAAACTAGAGAGCGCCTGCTTCACACTTTGGTGGCGGACTGGGCTCGGAGTTAGATAAGATCGGGCAGTAGTGCGCGTAGCTGGTGCCTCAGAAGTCGATTGCAGATTATCACACCAGAGGTCTTAGAGGCCGCTTAGCTCAGTTGGTTAGAGCGCCGCTTTCACACAGCGGAGGTCGCAGATTCGAATTCTGCAGCGGCCACCATCTTTGCCGGCTTGGGGATGAGGACGGTTGCCGGGCGAACGGAATTGAACCGCCGGGCGCTGGTTCAAGACTATCCTTGACGGCCAGCCCCACAGCGGACCAAACCTGGGATTGGTGATGGGGCCGGACTTTTCGGCCATGACCGGCAATCTCGCTCGGAACCTCCGCGAGAATCGAGTGGGTGTGCTCTCGGCGGTCCTGACACGCGGTTGAAGCTATTGTGCGAAGTGCCCGAAACTCGCGGAACCGGACTCCGACGGTCGATGGCCTCCGAGCTTTCGCATGCGCAGAAGCAGGTCACGAGTCTTGTCGCGCCCCCACTTAGTGTTTGGCTTTTATTGCTGCTTCAGCTTCTTCGCGCCGGGCGCCGCGCAGAATATCGGCGAGAGCGTAGTTGCCTTCGTGGCAGGCGTATTCGTAAATCGGTTTGCTGGTCGCGGGCCACGTGTACTCGCCGGTCCAGGGGCGGTCCCAGGTATCGGCGTCTTCCACGGTGAACCGGTAGAGAAGCGTTCTGGCGTCGACGCGCGTGAATCGCTCGATGACATGGAGGTTTTCCGTCGATCCGCGGAACCGCGTTTTGTTGGTGAAGTTCGTGGTGTCAACAACCAGTGTGTCGCCTTCCCAGTGACCCACCGAATCGCCCATCCAACGGCGGATGTTCTTAGGAAGATGCTGGGCGTTCATCCTCACGATGCGGGCGTCGTGGACCATTTCGCTGAGTATCATAATCGAGTCCCCGGTTTGCACGATCTGGTGGAGGTCGTTGTAGAAATAGTCCGGCAGAGCCGGCGGACCGGACGTGGAACCAAACCCTAGCAGGCAGCGCTCGCCCAACGGCCTCTGTTCTGGATTGTCGAATGCACCCGGCGGCTCGGTGTTGGGATCGCGGTTTTCCCGCGCGTCGGATGTCGGCAGGGCGCGCGCCGACGCCAGCCGCTTGCGTGCGGTGGCGTTATAAGGAGGCACATGGCCGTCCGGCGGGTCGACGACGATGGAGGTTCGGACCTGTCCATCCACCACGGTGTAGGCTGAGCCCTGGTTCAGCCAGTAGCGATTGTAGCCACCGACGGCGCCGCCGCCGGCCTTCTCCAAAATTTCAAAGAACGATTTGCCCGCGGTCGTGTCGCCGCCCACCGGAGGAGCGGGGCGATCCGGAGAGTCCGGTCGATTATCCTGCGCCCGGCGCTCGGCTTCCCGTTTCTGCAGAATTGCCGCTTGTTCCTTGCTCAAGAAAGGTGGATCCCCGGGCAACCGTTCGAGGGGCGTCATCATGCTCAGGTCGTAAGTGCCCTGCAAATCCGGATGCCCGTCCGGCATTCGGGGAATGGCGGAGTTGCGTGCGGGCGCCGGCGCGGGGGCCTGTCCGGCCGCGATCAGAGCTGTTAGGGAAATGAGCGCGAACCATCGAAACCGCATATCCAGTCCTCCTTTACTTGCTGAGCGGGTGCTTCCGGTACTTGCCGTACATCAGCTCTTCGACAAACTCAGCGCACTTGAAATCCAGCAGCTGCGCGTTCTTTTCCTGGCGGCGGTACAGCGCCATGCTCATTTTCCAGGGGCGCGTGAAGACGCCAGGGTCTTCAATAGTCGCCTCGTAAGAGATGATATCCGGGCTGGTGCGCGTGTAGCGCTCCACCACGTGCAGCTTGTCGCTATGGAAATTTCCGGCGCGGTCGAACCAGCTTTGATCGTTGAAGCCGGTTACGTCGACGACCAGGGTATCGCCCTCCCAATGACCGACGGACTGGCCCATCCAGGAGTCGGTGGGCGCCGGGCCGGGGTCTTTGAGAAAGATGTTCCGCACGGCGCCGGCGTATTCGTAAACGAACGTGATCGCGCTGGCGCTTTCGAGAATCTGGAAGGGATACGGCATGTAGGTGGCGCGCGGGACGCCGGGCAGATAGCACTTGATTTCCGGGTCGCGGTTCAGCCAATCCTGCTGGTTCTGCTTCTTTTGCGCCAACGCTTCCGGCTTGTACGGAATTTCGCCGCCTTCCACGACGCCTAAGCCGGGCGGTACTGCACCGACGGCTCCGAGCGCCAGCACCGGAGCCGCCGGTACGGGACCGTATGGCCCGGGGCGCACAGCCATGGCGGGGCGTGCATCGTGGCCCTCGATATCGTAGTTGGCTTCGTTCAGCGCCTGCCAGATTCCATTGAGGTCGGGCTTGCCATCCGAGAGGCGCGGCGCGTTATATGTCTGCGCCGCCAGCGGCAAGGCAGCCATCACGAACAGAGCCAGCGTTCTTGGACTGCGAAAGGTGGTTGCCATCTACGTTCGAACCATTATGCACCCGTCTCAGCGGCCGTGCGGGGACGGTGTTTAGCGGGCATCGTCCTTTGCGCCGTGCGAGAGATTCTCATAAACCTTGCCGGCCTTCATAACGAACACCGCGCGCGCGGCCGCTGTCACGTCCTGGAGCGGGTTGCCGTCAAACGCGACGATATCTGCCTGCATCCCCGGTGCGATGGAGCCGATCTGGCCTGCCAGATTCAAGGATTCGGCCGACAGGGAAGTAACGGAAACGAGCGCGGCCATGGGGTCCTGGTGTCCGTCGCGCACGCGCACAATGAACTCGCGGTAGTTGTGGCCGTGGGCGCCGGCAGTGGCGTCGGTTCCGTAGATGATTTTCAGATTCTTGTGGGCCAGCGCGCGCTTGAAGGTTTCGAGCACAATGCCGACGCCTTTTTCCATGAACGCGAATCCCTCGGCGTTGTAATTGCCGATGCCGAAATACTTGGGCTTGTTCTCCAGATAGTTTTGCAACACCACGCCGATGTTCGGGTCATAATAAGTGCCGTGTTGCGCCATCAGGTCGAAAACATCGTCGGTGACGTAAGCGCCGTGTTCAATCGAAGTGCAGCCGGCGAGCGTCGCGGCCTTGACCGAGGACGGGGAGTGCGCGTGCACCAGCGTTCGCAGACCAAGCGCCTTGGCCTCGCCGCACGCGGCCTGAAGCTGTGCGTCCGTCATCGTCTGGGCACCGCCTTCCCGGATGCTTTTCGAGGCGAAGAGTTTGATGAAGTCCGCGCCTTGCGTTTTTCGCTCGCGGACCAGCGCGCGCAATCGAGCCGGATCGCCGCTGGCTCCCGTCAGCGGCTCGAGCGAAGTGAGAACGCGCGGCCCAGGCAGAACGCCGCGAGCGATGGCATCGCGGAGATCCTTGTCGATCGGTGCGCCCGGGCTTTGGACGGTGGTGAATCCGGCGTCCAGCGTGCGCGCCGCGTTATCTGCGATCCGCAACAGCGCCTGCGAAGGCGGTTCGCCCGACCCGGCCATGCGATCAGCGCTGTCAAAGTGCGAGGCGAGGTGCGAGTGCGTGTCGATCCAACCGGGAGAAACCGTGAATGCCGACAGATCGTAAACGACCGCGCCGGAGGGCCCCGCTCCGCCGATTTTGGCGATCTTCGAGCCTTCGACTACAAGGATGGTGTTGTGGAGAGTCTTGCCTTTTCCATCCAAGACGGTCGAGGCCCTGAGCACGATCGGACGTTGTTCTGCAGACAATACGGCCGCGCTGAGCAGCAACAGGAGGAGCCTGGGCATGCGAACAAGCCTACCATCGCAGTGGCTTGCTTGGGGTCTTCAGGTTAGCTTACTTGCCGACGAGGTGCGCGTCGGACCTTTCGTTTTCGTTGCAGATGAACTCGATCAGGTTCGTGTTCAGCATGATGCGCTGGTTGACGCGCACCGTCCAGGGCTTGGTGTAAGCTTTGGGGTCTTCCACCGTAATGTCGATCTCCAGATGCCCATAGTTGGGGCGGCGATAGCGCTCGATCATTTTGCCGGTGCTGGTGAGCGGACTGCCTTGGACATCCAACCAGACGTCGTCGCGGAATCCCGTGGTTTCTACGACGAGCGTGTCGCCGTCCCAATGCCCGACCGAGTAACCGTACCACCACGGTTCCACGTCGTCGGCCTTGGGTAGCGTTCGTCCGTCCAGAAAGATCTGCCGAAGGCCGTAGTTCGCCTCGTAAATCATGACGATCTCATCCTTGGTCTGGATCATCTTCCTCGGCTGCGGGTGGGTGTGGAACTGCATAAGGCCCATGGGCAGGCAGTGCGCGTCGGGGTTGTCTTTATTGTTGTTTTCCATGCGCTGCTTGCGCAGAGCCGCGCCCCAAGGCGTGTAGGGAAGTCCGCCGGGGATGGTCGAGCCGATGTCCCAGAACTGGCTTCGGAATCCGCGGGGAAGACCGTTGGCGTCGACTGCGGGCCGTTTTCCGGACTTGGCTTCCGCTGCTGTCGCGAGCACGCCCGCCGCGCCCGGCGGCCGCAGCCGGGGATTCGAGTCGACGAACTGCCAGAGGCCGGTCAGGTCCGGTTTGCCTTCGGCCGTGCGGGGTGCAGGCCCATCCAGATTCGGTTTGCCGTCCGGCAGCTTAGGAACGTTTGCCGTGGTGTATGTAGGCCACTGGGCGAAAAGCGTCGCGGGAATGGCGGCGATCAGGAACGCGGCGGCACAGCGAATCGCGAGCCTTCTACTTTTCCGCATCAGCGGCATGCCTCCGGTATTTGCCATAGAGCACCTCTTCAGCGAAGGGTACGCACTTGTACTCCATGAGCTGGAAATTCTTTTCCAAGTGGCGGTAGAGCGTCACGTTGATCTTCCAGGGCCGGGAAAACACCTGGGGATCTTCGATGGTGGCTTCGTAGCTGAGAACGTCCGCGCTCCGCGGGGTGTACCGCTCGGTGACATGCAATTCATCGCTGTGATAATCCCCGGCGCGGTCAAACCAAGTCTGGTCGTTCATGCCGGTCACGTCCACCACCAGGGTATCGCCTTCCCAATGTCCCACGGACCATCCCATCCAACTATCGCCGGCCGGGTTCGGACCTGGATTGTCCATATGGACCGTGCGGATGGAATTGTTGAATTCGTACGCAATCATGAGGTACCGGGAACTCTGCTCGATCTGAAAAGGATAAGGCATGTACGTAGCGCGGGGGACTCCCGGCATGTAGCACTTGATCTCGGGATCTTCGGTCAGCCGCTTCTGGAAATTGTCCTGCTTCCTCGCGAGCGCCGCAGGCAGGTAGGGAATCTCACCGCCTTCGACAGCCCCGATTCCAGGAGGCACGGCGAACTCAGCCCCAAGCTGCGCGAGGGGTCCGGCCTGAGCGGCATGCCCCTGGATATCCCAGTCCAAAGAGTTGTCCAATACCTGCCATATTCCGCTTAGATCCGGCTTGCCGTCTTTGGCACGTGGAAACTGGCTCTGCGCCTGAACGCAGAGTGTGGACGCCAGGAAAATTGCGCTCACGACGGCCGCCGTTCGCGCGCAGTGCATCCGCCTCACTTCTCCTGTGAATCCTTTTCTTCGTAAGGAGCGCCGGTGCCGGCGGAAGAACCCAGGAATAGCTTCTTGCCGTCGGGCAAGGTGACGTCACGGCCGTTCGCGCGGTTCTCGCCGTCTTTGGCAAGATAGCCTGAAACCACAATCTTCGTCCCCGGCTTGACCGTGAGCTTCGTAAAGCCGTGCCGGTAGAGAGTATTAGGACTTCCGCACTCGATCATCCAACTGGTGACTTTGCCGTCCGGGCCGGTCACATCCATATGGATCCAGGAATGGGGATTGATCAGCTCCATGCGGGTGACGGTTCCTTCGAGCTTGATGGGCTTGCTCGCGTCAAATTCCGCGGCAAACGCGTGGTGCGCCCACGCGGGCACTGCAGCCAGAATCCCCAGGCCGAGGAATGCGGTGATGACTTTCGATCTCATTTCTTGTTTTGCCTTTCTCAAATTATGACATTGGAAGATTATCTGCCCGCCGGCTCGGCCTTGGCTTCGGCGTGCTTCTTCTCTTCCACACGCGCCCCTTTCAGGATGCCTTGCAGGCCATAGTTGCCCTCGTTGCAAGCATATTCGAACAGGGGGCCTTTGATTTTGGTCATTGCGATCGCGCCGCTCCAGGCCCGGGTAAAGACGGTTGGGTCCTCCACGGTGAACTCATAGAGGAGAACATCCGGCGACACTTTCTTGAAGCGCTCCGTCACGTGGAGGTTCTGGTCGGCGTTGTAGAGAGCGGGTTCGTCGTTGAAATTCGTAGTGTCCACTACCAGGGTATCGCCTTCCCAGTGGCCGCGGGAGTCTCCCAGAAGCTGACGAATGTTGGAGGGCAGATGCGGGCGGCCATCCAGCGGAATCACGCGGACATCGTGAATCGCTTCCACGTAAATCATGATGGAGTTTTTCGTCTCGGCGATCTGGTAGTTACTGTCGTAAGCGCTCGGCAGCATCGGCGGGCCAGCGGTCGGCCAGACGATGCAGCGCTCCATGGCGGGACGATCCTCGGGGCCGTCGGCCGGCCAGGGTTGCCCGCCGTTGGTGAGCGGGCAGGCGCGCGTCGGATCGGCGCATCGTTCCTTGATCTCCGCCAGCTTCAAAGCCATTTTGTGCTGAGCTTCCTCGGTAAAAGCCGGCATGCGACCGTCCGCCGGATCGACGATGAGCGAGGTCTGCAACGTCGGGCTGACTTCCGAACCGTTGTCCCAAAAGACTTCGTTGTATGCGCGAGTGAGGTCCGCAACCGCGCCGCCATCGCGCCGGTCCATGTTCCGGACTTTTAGCATCCGCGCCTTCCAGGCGGACGATTCCTGGGGAGTGAAGAACTGCTGCGTGCCCAAGTCCTTTTCGCGTTGCAGCGGCGTAAGGCTGACGTTGGTGTAGATGCCTTCCAGATCGGGGTAGCCCTCAGGAGTGCGCGGGGGCGTCCAACCCTTCGGCGCCAGAGCAGCGGCGGCCTTGTCCACCGCCTCCAGGCCGCTTTGAGCGCGGGCGGTGGCAGGCGCAAACACAAGAGAGCAAACGGCAAGGGCCAGCGTTCCAGCCGGGACACAAGATCGGTGGGTCATGGGCCTACTCCTGGAGGATCGTCCTTGATTTTAGGCGAGAAATTAGAATTCCAGGTTACGCGAACAAACTTACTTTCCTGGGAACGATGATATAAAGCGCGCCTGTCTCCGTCAAGCGAAGGGACCGTTTTCATTGGTCTATTAAGCGCTTAAGCAGATATATCACTTGTTCCGGATCGCTGCCATATGATGATATCGGACATCAGTCGCGCTGATAAACGCTACTATCAAGGGTGTTGAATACAGCTATCCAAACCTTGACCGATTTTCGTAACCTCCCGTAACATGGTGCGTGCCTTCGGGGAATCTCCGCGCCAAGGGCGGCCGCGCTGCATATCGACAACCCGGCGTGAGAATCCCGGCCGTCACCTTGACGACGCTCGATCGCGCCAAGAGAACCTCGCGCCGCCGCTTCCTGGAGGACGAACTTTCGCTGCTGTTGGACGCTGTTCCCAGCCCGCGGGACCGCGATGTGGTCCGCCGAATCTTGGGATGGGACGGGCGGGGCGGTTGTGCCATCAAAGAGGCCGGTGACGAATTTTCCATAACCCGCGAGCGGGCCCGCCAAGTGTACACCAGAGCGGTCGAACTGATTCGAAACCGTCCGCCGGGCGCCCTGCTGGATCGGGTTCTCCACTTTGTCCATACGATGTGCAACCAAAGCGCGGAGGCGATCGAAGTTGAACTCGAGCGCCGCGGACTTACAAGACATCGCTTTGCTCTGCAGGCTTTGGTGCAAACGGCGCTTGTTTTCCGGCGAAGACCTCGCTTCACTTTGGAGGAAGCCGGAGGGCATTTCTTCGCAGTCGCGGGGCCGGGCGTCGTCCGGGCGATTCTCAAGGCGGTCCAACGGGGCAGCACTTACTACGGAGTGCAGACTGTCTCGGAACTATGCTCGGCACTTCCGCCGCGCCATCGCAGATCCCGCGACAGCGTCTTGATCCATCAAATGCTGGAAACCCGCTCTGACACCTGCTGGTTGGACGCGGACCAGGAGTGGTTCTGGCTGGCGACTGTTCCACGGAATCCGATTGTTCGCTGCGTTCGGAAACTGCTTGCGTTTGCGAGCCCTGCCTCCATTGCGGACCTGGACCGGGCGATCCGGCGGCTTCCACGCCAGCCAAAGACGTCCGTGCCTCGCGAAGTGATCATTCGCTTGTGCCGCCAGGCGCCTTTCTGCCGGGTCCGCGGAGGATTGGTGGAACTGGACCCCGCATTCCGCCCAGCCAACCTCATCAGCCACGCAGAGGCCGTCGTGTGCAGGATTCTCCGGCGGCATGGAGGTGAGCTGTCCTTTGAACGTCTTCGAGCTTCTTGCGCCTCAGCCGGCGTCATGCCTCCCAACCTGTGGCGCATCGTGCTGCACTCGCCACTCCTTTTCCGCAGCGCGCCGGGAATGTACCGGCTGATCGCTCCGTCGCGGACTCGACAAAATTGAAGTTGAACGGCATGCGTTGATCAGTGCTTTTCATTCGCTCGCTGGCCGAGAACAGTAAAGCGGCAATAGCGTCGCCCGCTATCGAACCTGGTGAGGAATGGCCCGGGAAGCGCTTCCTGCATAAACAGGTGAGCCTTCGTAAACTGCTCGCACTTGGTATGTCCCGGATGCGAGCGTGGACGTGCTGAACGTCGCCGTGCCTGTCGCATCGAGGGCACTCGCACCCAGAACCGTGTCGCCTGCTTTGAAGCGCACTGTTCCAGTGGGGATCCCTCCATTCGACGAAGTGACATTCACCACGGCTGTAAAGGTCACTGGGTCGCCGGCAGCCGATGATGCCGGAGCAGAACTGATCGACGTTGCCGTGGCCACTTATTTTACTGTCTGCACGACCGCTGGTGAAGTACTGCCGGCATATTCCGAGTCGCCGCTGTAAACCGCGGTAATCGCAACCGAGCCATGAGTAAGAGCGGAGGTCGTAAGACTCGCTTGCCCGGACTCTAATGCTTGTGTTCCAACAACGGTGTGTCCTTCGAGGAACGTGATCGTCCCGGTTGCGATTGCCGGGCTCACCTGCGCCACAAACGTCACTGCTTGCCCCATGTAGGACGGGTTGACCGTCGATGTTACCGTTACTGCAGCCGGAGGGTTGGCCATCGTAGTCGTTTGCGGCAACGACGGAGCCTTGATCGTCGTTGTCCTGCCTTGTTTGTCTCCGCGCAGCCAGACGGCGAGATTCGCATCCACATGGGGCGGGTCCGGTAGGAGTACATCGAGCGACTGCTTCAGCCCTGGCCCGGGCAGGGGCGCCGGAAGACTGGTGACTTCCGTCCCATTTGTTTCAGCCCATCCCAATTCCGCAATCATCTCGAGATTCTGTCCTGTGAGCTGATAGTGGCGCGTCCCATTCTGGGGCGTATCGGCGACGGCAAAGGAATCGATCTGCGGCAGCCTGAGGATGTGAGCGAGCGTAAACGGCTGGGACTCGCCATCGCGTCCGTTGTCAACCACCGCCTGGAACAAGCACCCGGCGGGCAGGCCGCTCGTGTTGAAGGCGAGAAACAATTGATCCGGAGAGAGCTGCTGCAGGTTGGTTTGCCCGGTTTGCTCTCCAATGTGGAGCGATGCGTGTGCGCCCAGGCCATCGGCGCACGCTAGCTGTAGAACGCTTTGCCGCTGCAGGTTCTTCGCATCCAGCACGGCGTTCAAGGTGTACCCGGCAGGGAAGTCCTCCGAACCGAGCGAGATCGCCATTCCGGGCGGCAGGGAGAGCTTCGAACTCACAATCACCGGTAGAGGTCCGGCGATCTGAAGGCCATCCGGGAAATTCAACGGCCGCGTGCGGTCCCGAAGAAACGCCTTTACCGGGAGATCGGCGCCCGGCTGCGGAGACGATTTCAATTCGACGGTGACGTTGCGTTCGGTCTCGCTCGCCGGTGAGTCCAGGTGCAGAACGGCGCCGGACACCTCCAACTTAGAAAGCAGTTGCAGCCGCTCGCCTTTCAAGACAAAGTGTTGTTCGCCGGGGCCGCGCTTAACGACAACCGGGAGGTTCTCGATGTGTGGGGGATTCGCAAGAACACTGAACTTTACCGCGTGCGTTTTGCCATCTTGCTGTGATACAAGCAGTTCGTATGCCCCCGCTTCGAGGCCTTGCGGGTCAATTTGTACGTCCATATGTTCCTGCGGGCCTTCTCGTAGGCCTTTGGGCAGTAGAAAACGCACGTCATCTGCCGTGGCGAACTCGTCGTTCAGCTTCTTGACCTGGACCTTGGTGGTGAACTCAAAGTCGCTGCCCGTAACGGTCACGGGAGCTTTCGCGGATCCGGCAAGTAGGTGCCCCTGGGAAGCGGGATCCAGGTGCGCCTTCGCGAAATCACTGAGGGCTTCGACGTGAACCGTTCCCGCCGCTTCTAAGGGAGCCCAGTCCCAAAATGCGGTCAACTTGTACTCGCCCGGCGCGATATGGGCTTTCGTCAGATCGAGTTCCAGAGCATTCTGATTGCCCAGTGTCACGACGGAGACTGGCGTCTTCTTGTGCTGATCGTTGACTAACGCCCAAGCGCGCGCGCGGGCCAGGTATTTCCAGTCCGCCTTTGGAACTTCCACCGGGAGAGGTGTTTTCTGATCAGCCGGGATATAGTTGGCCTTGCCGATGTGGATCGAAGGCGCGGAGATGTTCGGAATGCGGCTGGCCCAGATGTAGGCAACGCGCGTGTGCGGCGGCGCCGGGCCGGATTCGCCGCACAGATTGACGCCGGAGGCTTTGAGCGGCTGCGCGAAAGATGCGCGGAACTGCGTTCCGGGAAACGCCATCGCGCGTAAGTCCAACAACATCGCGGTCCCCCCGGCAGCGAGCCCGACGGGGCTACCAAAGAAGAGGGTGGCCGCTGTCGTTGCCATGCTCGCTGTTTGTCCGGCCCGTTCGGCTGACGCGCTGGCGAGCGGATTGTACGTCGCCAACTGCGGATTCATGGTTGCAAACACGGTCTGGGCCTGAACAGCGGGTGGCGCGTCCCGGTTGATCTGTACGGCGAATCCATACTGGGAGGCGAATCCGTTCAGCGCCGCATTGACACTCGCTGCCGAGCTGTCGCCATTTGAGAGTGTCTCCACGAGCTGCTCCGCTTCGGCCGTCTTATCTGCATAATCCGCCAGTTGGGCGACCAGGACCTCGTCTTGCGAGAGGAAATTGGCGACCTTTTTCCTACTTAACCCCGCAGGACCGTACACGAGCGCCCCTAGGGAAATGGTCTCTGTCATCTTCCATTCCTGCGGCTTATCGGCGGGCTTGGGGTCGGTAACGACGATGTCCGCTTCGCCGGAGTGCCGCAGTTTCGGCACCAACACCAGCGCGACCTCGCCGGGGCGCTTCTCCTTCCCGCGCAGCACGGGTGCGTACAACAAAGTATCGCCTTCGCTCAAGTGGTTGATAGTGCGAAAAGGAAGCGGCGCTCCGCCGTCGCGGACTCGCAAATCCACGGCTCCCAAGGGGCCGCCGGCCGGGCCGGTGACAAAAGGAGGAGCTTCGGGCGCTGCCGCGGCGGGGTTGGCGCTAGGGTCAGCGACTTTACTTTGGGCCTGAAGTAGACAAACTGCCAGCGAAGCGATGCTTACGGCTCGCACCCTCATTTACTAGTATATTTACGTACTACGGCACGAACTGGTTACGAAGCGGCCCGGCGTTTCCTGCGGGCTTCGACCGGCGGAGAACTGAACGGCAGGATGTCCATCGGGCCGGCCATCTGTTGCAGGGACAGGCCTGCGGCTCGCTTGGTGAACCGGAGGCGGCGAGCAGCCGGGTCGAAGTCCACCAGAATCCAGTCGCCCCCGCTCACCTGGCCGCTCGAAAGCAGGTTCGAGAGGGGACGAACCAGGAGGCGTCCGATGGTTCGCTTCAGGTGGCGGGCGCCGTAGCGGATATCGGTGCCTTCGGTCAGGACGAAGCTCTTGGCCTCCTCCGACAGAGTAAACACGAATGCGCGGTCGATGCCGCTGCTGAAGATCCGCTCCTGCACGAAGTCCAGCTCGATATCGAGAATCTTGCGGAGTTGCTCGGAACCGAGCGGGCGGAACGTTACGATTTCGTCCAACCGGTTCATGAACTCCGGCGTAAATCTCCTGCGGGCCGCCTCGACGCCGCTGCGATGGATCTTGCCGGCCATAGATTCTTCCTTGATCTCGAGTTTCGCGCGTTGCCACTCGCCGGCCGAAAAGCCCAACCTCGGAGCGAGGATGTCGCTCATCTCCACTGCGCCCAGGTTGCTGGTCATAAAAATCATGGCGCGCGAGAAATCCACCCTGCGGTTGTCGCCGAGCGTAAGTGTCGCCTTGTCGAGAATGCCCAACAGGAGGTTCCACAGGGCGTCGGATGCCTTCTCGATTTCATCAAACAGCACGAAGCTGAGCTTGGTTTCTTCCGTGTGGTATTGATTGAGGACTTCCTGTGAAAGGATCGGATGGGTCTCGCGGTGGCCCAGGTATCCCGGCGGAGAGCCGATCAGCTTGGCGATTTCATGGCTGTGCTGGAACTCCGCACAGTCGATTTTGATCAGTGCATGCGGGCTCCGCAGAAGCGTCTCCGAGGTAACCTCGACGATGCGGGTCTTACCGGAACCAGTAGGCCCAAGAAACAGGAAGTTTCCAACCGGGCGGCCAGGAGCGGTCAACCCGGACAGGTGCGTCTGGTAAGCACTGACGATTTGATCAATGGCTTGGTCCTGGCCGACAATCAGCCGGCGCAGACTTTCGTCCAGGAATTTAGCCGGCTCTCCGGGTAAACCCGGATCCAGCAGAACATTTACTTCTGTCATCGAGCTACCGCCCGCCCGTGAGGAAATACCTTAGCGGCCGTTGGGGGGTGCCTCCACTAGGTTAGACGCAGGTTAGACCAGTAAGAATTCAGAAACATGGATTGCGGATCAAGTCTTCCGATCCAGAAATGCAAATGGCCGGTCCTGGCTCGGAGGAACACCAGGACCGGCCGTGCCTGCTGTGGTCTGCCGTTTTAGACAGCAACGAACATCGTGTTGCCGCCGCGGTTCACCAGCAGGAGATTTTCCTCCTTCGAGTTGTTTAGTGCCAGCTCGAAATCGGAAGTGTTGTCGACGGGTTTGCGGTTGACTTGCTGAATCACGTCGCCCTGGCGGAGTCCGGCATCGGCGGCTTGGCTGGCAGGGTCGACACTGGTCACAACCACGCCCTTGGTGGCTGCGGGAAGGCCCAGATCGTGTGCTGACTCTGGGGTGAGATTTTCGACAGAGACGCCGTCCAGAGAGCTCTGCGACTTCTCGCCGTGCGGCTTCACCGAAGCTGTTTCGGTAGGCAGATCGCCGAGCTTCACGGTGACATTGCGCTCGACGCCGTTGCGCGCCACCCTCAGGTTAACCTCGCTCGACGGTTGCATCATCGAGATGGTCATCCGCAGATCATTGCTGCCTGCCACCGGTTTGCCGTTGACATCCAGAATAATGTCGCCGCGTTCGAGGCCGCCGCGCTGCGCGGGGCTGTTGGGGCTGACATCGCCAACCAGCGCGCCGCGAGCTTCCGTCGCGCCGAAAGCCTTAGCCATGGCCGGCGTCACGTCCTGCGGGATGATGCCCAGGTACGCGCGGGTGACTTTTCCGTCCTTAACCAGTTGCTCCATGACATTACGGGCCATGTCGACGGGAATTGCGAAGCCAATGCCTTGATTGCCCTCTGAGCCATGAGCAATGATGGCCGTGTTGATGCCGATCAGCTCGCCGCGATCGTTCACCAGCGCGCCGCCGGAATTGCCGGGGTTGATGGGAGCGTCGGTCTGAATGAAGTTCTCGTACTGTTCGATTCCTAGATCGGACCGGTGAGTGGCGCTCACGATTCCCATCGTGACGGTCTCGCCCACGCCAAAGGGATTGCCGACGGCAAGCGCGTAGTCGCCCACCTGGACCTTCGAGGAATCGCCGACCGTAATGCAAGGCAGGTTGCTCGCATCGATCTTGAGCACCGCGAGGTCGCTCTTGGCGTCCGCTCCGACGACCTTGGCCGCGAACTCGCGCTTGTCAGCCAGCGTGACTTGAACCTGGGTGGCGCCGTCCACGACGTGGTTGTTCGTTAGGATGTAACCATCCGGAGTCATGATGACGCCGGAGCCAAGGCCATGCTCACGCTGTTCGGGCATTTGACGCGGCGTGTTGAACTGGGGCGACGAGTTGCCGAAAAACTGCCGGAAGAAAGGATCGTCCGGAACCTGCCCGCCGCCAAAGAACTCGGTGGGGATCTTAGATATTTTTGTGGATGAAACGCTGACCACGGCGGGCAATACTTTTCGTACTACCAGCGCGAACCCGACCGTGCTGGGAGCTTCATTCGGATTCGCCAGCTTCAGTTCGAATGCGGGATGCGCAATTCCCAAATGGCTTGCGGCAAAGCCGATGCCACCTATACCCAGGGCGAGCGCCACAGCCAGTAATACTGCCTGGGGCCGCCTCCAAAAACTCAATTTGTTCATATGGCCTCCAATGAGATTTGTCCGTCGGCCACTGGCACCGGGTTGGCTCCCCAGGAAGGTGGCCTAACTCATTGGACGAACGCAGGCTTACGGTGACTTTCACGGGAAGTCGGTATGCGGCGTACCGGCGATTGGGTACGCCCGCGAGTTTTAGGAAATGACGCCCTTGCGGACAGCGTATAGGATCAATTCGGGGATGCCCCGCAGATTCAGCTTTTGCATGATCCGAGCGCGGTGCGTCTCGATGGTGTAGACACTGAGATCCAGAAGGTTGGCGATGTCTTTGCTGGAGTTGCCCTCGGCCACGAGCTGCAGGATCTCACGTTCGCGCGGCGAAAGCAGATCGTACGAGTCTTCGGCTCCCGTGCGCTGCAGCTTTCGCATGTAGTCCTCCAGCAGCACCTTCCCGACGGCCGGGCTGAAGAACGATTTGCCCGCTGCGGCGGAGCGGATGGCGCGCGCCAGGTCCGCTTCGGCGGAGTCCTTCAGAAGATACGCTTTGGCCCCGGCCTTCAGCGCGCGAAGCACGTAGCCTTCGTCGGAATGCATGCTCAGCATGACGATCTGGGTGCCCGGAAAGCCCTCGCGAATCTGGCGGCAAGCTTCGATTCCGTTCAAATTCGGCATTCCGATATCCATGACGATGACGTCCGGCTTCAGCTTCTGCGCCATCGCCACCGCCTCGCGGCCATCCTCGGCTTCGCCAACCACAGTGAGATCGGGCTGAGCATCGACCACCATGCGCAGGCCGGCGCGAATCAGCGTGTGGTCGTCCGCTAGCAGCACACGGGTCTGGGTCATGAATGCTGGCCGTTGCTGGATGGCGGCGGAAGCTCGGCAGTGAGAATGGTTCCGTGGTTCAAGCGAGATTCAATCGTGAATGTTCCATTGAGCCGCTTCACGCGCTCTTCCATGCCCAGGATACCCAAGCCCCGGACATGTTCCGCGTCGAATCCCCGCCCGTCGTCGGTCACTTGTACCCGAACGCCCTTGGCGGATTGCCGCACGTGGACCTTTGCATTCTTGGCGCCCGAGTGCCTCACGGTGTTGCTCAGCGCCTCCTGAACCAGACGATAAATGCAGATCCGGTAGTCGTCCGGCAGATGATCCGAGACGATGTCGGACTGAACTTCCACTTCGATGTCGCTGCGGCGGGACACTTCGCGACCCTGCCACTCCAACGCGGCGACGAGCCCGAGGTCATCCAGCATCGACGGCCGCAGCAGAAGCGCGATGTTCCTAACTTCCTGAAAGGTTCGTTCCGCAACCGACTTCATGTTGTCGAGCTGCGACCTCACCTCGGGCCGATCGCGCGAGAGCAGGCCCGACAGCCGGCCCACGTCCACCAGCAGCGCCCCGAGAGACTGGCCGACTTCATCATGCAATTCCCGCGAGATGTTGCGGCGTTCGGTCTCCTGCGCGTCCACCAGCCGCGCGGAAAGCTGCTGCATTTCATGCTGGCTTTGAGCCAACTGCACGTAGCGCCTGCGCGTTTGGCGCTCGAGCCGGACGATATACGCCATGCTTGCCAGCACCAGCAGAAAACCGCTCCCAAAGCCGATGGCGAGCACGCGCGTCAGGCCGTGCTGCACCGACGCGAATTCCGACGTCAGAGAGTGATCCGCCTGCTGGAGCCGCTCTCCGTTCCATGCTTTGAGGCGGGCGGACCAGTCGGCGAGTTGGCCTTGAAGCCGGTTCATATGCTGGGCGATCAGGACCTGGCCCTGCTGCCGGCGCTCGTCCGGCGGAGCCGCCAGGACCGAGATATAGAGCGTCCGTTGCTGTGAGAAAACATTTTCAAGGCCATCCAAGAGCGCTGCTTCGGCCGAGTCGCGCGCAACAGGATATTGCCGTAAATCCGATTCAATTTCGAAGGCAAGCTGATCAAGACGCCGGCGGGAAGCCTGCTCCTGATCCGCCTTGGTCTCCGCTACCAGTTGCTGGACTGCCTGATTGTATTTCTGGACCGAGAACAGAAGGTCCGAGAGCATCTGGGCGCGCTCTCCGAGGGCATGTGTGACCGCTAGCTCCTGCGCGTGCATCTCGCCGAGCAGACGAACGGCGAGGACGCCCGACAGGCCGAGAAGCGCTAGCAGAAACCCGCAGACGCCGAGAAACAGCCAGCGCAAGCGGCTGGAGGCTCCCGGTTCCGGAGAATTCAGCTTGTCTTCCATTGGCAAGGCCGCGGGTTCACTTGGGCGCAGGTCCCTGTGTGACCTGCACCAGCTCGCCGGGGCGAATCCACTTCGCGAAAGCGGCCTGAACCTCCGGGGCAGTCAAAAGAACGTACTTATGCGCGGCCACCGCCGGTTCGTCCAGCGGCAGCTTGTTTCGAACGCGCGCGAGCAACCCCCCGGCGATACTGCTCACACTTGATTCGGATAGCGGGATCTGCTGCAGCAGGAGGACTTTCGCCTGGTGCAGCGTGTCGGCGGGGACCGGATCCGTTTGCATGGCCTTCAAATCGCGCTCGACAATCGCACGAGCTTTCGAGACATTCGGCGGATCGCAGCCGTAGCTCACGGCATAGAAGGCGCGGGTTGGTCCAGCTTCCAGCGTCGAGGAAACCGAATACACCAGCCCGGCGTTCTCGCGCAGGTCACGCGACAATCGGCTGGCGTAGAATGATCCGCCCAATACTTGATCCCCGAGATTCAAGGCATAGTAGTCCGGGTTGGACCGGTTGAGCGGCAGCGTTTCGGCGAGCGTGACTTCGTCCTGTACGCGGCTGGAATTCGGCACTTGCGTAGTCGATGGCCCGTTGCGAGGGACTGGGGGCAGTAGCGTGACTGGTTTCGGACCTTCCGCCTTCCAGGTTCCAAAGTTGCGTGCAATGACGGCGCGAGCACGTTCCGGCGTGACATTACCGATCACGACGATGGTGGTCAAGTCCGGCCGAAAGACACGCTGGCGGTAATTGCGAACATCGCTGAGCGAAAGCGCCATCACGCTGTCAGGCGTGGCATGGCGGAGGTTCGGATCGTCTTTCGGTAAAAGGGCCGATTGCAAGGCATGCTGCGTCAGATAGCCCGGGCTGCGCAATTCGCCCGCCACCCTGGCGGCGAGCTGCCGTTGAATGATCTTGAACGCGGTTTCAGGCAGCGCCGGATGCAGCTCATTATCAGCCAGCAGTTGGACGCCACGATCAAACTCTTTCGCCAGAACCGTGAGCGAGAAATTCGTTCCGCCCGATTCGTCGGCGCCGATGTCGTCTAGAGCTTTTTGAAACGCGACCCGGTCCAGCGATTGAGTGCCATAGGAGAGCAGTTGATCGAGCGCCTGGTTGACGCCCTCCTGGCCATGCGGGCTCTCCAGGTCCGGATTGTTGCGGATGTAGCCGTAGACGCTGATCGTGTTGCTGATGGTTTCCGGCTGCACGATCAGCTGCAATCCATTGGGCAGCGTGCCGACTATAGGGTGCACGGTGGACGCCGGAATCGAGAGCTGATTCACCTTCTGCGCCCAAGCGGGAAGGGAAACCGTCGCGTTGGGAGTGGCTGCAAAGGACTCCGACCCGCCGAAGGAGGCCGACGAGAGCGGCTTGCCCGACGGCTGCGGAGTCAAGATCGCCGAAATCGAATCATCCGGATTCAGGAGCTGGCGCGCCAGGCGGTTCACGTCATCGGCAGTGACCTTCTCAATGGATTGGATGTCTTCGTCGGGGGACTCGCGCCCCTCTAGTGCCAAGACCTGTGACCAAACCATAGCGAGACCGGAAATGGAATTCTTCTGGAATTCCGCGCTGGCGACCTCATGACGCTTGGCCGCGGTGACCAAATCCGGCGGAACACCATTTTTCGCGATCTCGCGAAGAACGCTTCCGATGTCACCGAGCAGCGCCTTGCCGTCGCCGCCCGCCGGAAAGGCACCCAGGGCATATCCCAGGCTGGCCTGCGGCAAGCCATCGAACGAGAAGCCGGCGCTTAAGGCCTTGCCTTCCGGCACCAAGTCGTAGAGGCTGCCGCGCTGGCTGCTCAAGACGTCGGCCAGAACCTGGGCAGCCGCGTAGTCGGGACTTCTCAAACCGGGCCAACGGAATGCCGTCACCGCCAGCCCATAGGGCAGATCGGTGGTGAGACTCAAAGATTCGCCCTTCACCGGTTCAAGGCGAATATCAGGACGCGAGGGAAGCGTCTTACGAGGAATCGAGCCGAAGAGATTCTTCACCTCCGCGATGGTGGCCGCCGGATCCACGTCGCCCGCGATCACCAGGATCGCGTTGTTCGGCGCATACCAAGTGTCGTGGAATTTCTTCAGCATGGCTCCGGTGGTCGCGTTGAAGGACGGTCGTGTCCCCAGCGCATCGTGCTCATAGGGAGTGCCCTTGAACATTGCCGAGAGTAGATCCGTATAGAACACGTACTGGGGATTGGAAAGGTCGCGCGCGACTTCCTGCTCGATGGCGCCGCGCTCGTGATCCCAAAGGGCATCGGTAGCCAGCAGGTTCTGCATGCGGATCGACTCGATATGCAGTGCGACGTCCAGATCCTGCTTCGGTACGGTGAAAAAGAACTGTGTGACGGACTGCTGGGTGTCGGCGTTGAAATTCCCGCCCATCGCGGCCGCGATGCTGGCCAACTGGTCGGCAGACAGGTTCGGGCTACCGCGAAACATCATGTGTTCCAGTGCGTGCGCTGTTCCGGGGAAGCCCTGGGGAGCCTCGTTGGAACCAACCAGGTAATTCACCACCGTGGTCACGACGGGCGCCAGAGAGCTGTGAACCACCACCACGCGAAGGCCGTTGTCCAGCGTGGCTCGTGTCACGTCCGCGGCAGGATTCGGAGCGGCGAACAGCAATGGGCCGGATAACAAAACCGCGGCCAGGAGAACCTTTTCGGCATTCATAGGCAGCTCACTTTCAATTTGATGATAAACCTCAACAAGACAGCTTTCCTTCGACTGCCGGATTGCGCCAGTCTATATGCAAGCGAGGCCGTACAAAAAGACGTAACCTAAGCTGGAAAGTTACCAATGGCGCCATGGGCACCGATTTGATCCAACTCATACCCAAGGACGGAGCACAGATTCTCCTGGTGCTTTTTCTTTCCTTCCTCATCGGTCTCGAGCGCGAAGAACAGAAGGCGACGTCGGAACAGTACCGGTTTGGCGGGGTTCGGACTTTCCCGCTGTTAGGGCTGCTCGGCTACGCACTCTTTTCGCTGGCGCCGGGAGATCTGGTTCTGCCTGCCGTGGGGTTCGCGGTCGTTGGAGCGTTTCTCTGGCAGTCGTACCGGCACAAGCTCGAGGGCGTTCTGCAGGCTGGAATGACCACGGAGCTCTCGGGTTTGGTGACCTACATTGTCGGAGGGCTCATTGCGCGCGACCTATATTGGGTCGCTATTACGCTTACTGTGCTTGGTGTGGCGCTGCTCGAGCTCAAGACAGCGCTGGAGAGCCTTGCCAGGCGGATCCCGGCCGACCAAATCCTGACCTTCTCCAAGTTTCTCCTGCTGGCCGCGGTGATCCTTCCCATCGTTCCCAACCAGACGTTTGGGACATTTGGCTTTAATCCGTTCAAAACGTGGTTGGTGGTTGTCGCGGTGAGCACCATCTCCTACAGCAGTTACCTCTTGCAGTTGTGGACACAGAAGCGCGGCGGCGTTTTGCTCGCCGCATTGCTGGGCGGGGCCTATTCCTCGACGCTCACCACCGTGGTGCTCGCCAAGCGAGCCCGCGAACAATCCCGCCCGCATCTGTACTCAGGCGCGATGCTGGTCGCGTCCGGCGTGATGTATCTGCGCTTGATCGCGCTACTAGCCATTTTCAATCGCCAGTTACTCCAGCGCCTCGGATTCCCTTTCCTGGTATTGGCTGCCCTCGCTCTTGTGGGAGGCTCGCTGTGGATGCATCTACTGGATCATGGCGCTAGAGAAGAGCAGAGCTTCGAGCCGAAAAACCCGCTAGAGTTGGGGGCGGCGTTCTTGTTCGCCGGGCTGTTCGTGGGCATGCTGTTGATCACGCATTTCGCGGTGCTCTACCTGGGCCGGACCGGGCTATATACCGTGGCTGGGGTGATGGGAGTCACCGATGTCGACCCGTTTATCTTGAGCCTGGCGGAATCTGCGTCGACACTGACTCCGGCTGCGTTGGCCGGAGGAGCGATCCTGATTGCAGCAGCGAGCAACAACTTGATCAAGGGCATTTATGCCTATGGCTTTGGAGACCAGCGAACCGGTAGGCAGGGGCTCGTACTGCTGGCGGGGCTGGCGCTGGCCGGATTATTGCCGCTGTTCCTGTGAACCAGGGCCAGAGCCCACAGGCGCTGACCCTCAATACCGTGCAATGATCGTTTGCAGGATAGGCCTCAGGAGGGCCGGAATTCGTGAGCGTGAACTCTAACAGCAATCTGTTCGTAACCGGTGCGTCGGGTCATCTCGGCCGGCGTGTCATCGAGCTTTTGGTTGAGCAGGGGGGCGCCGGGCGAGTAGTCGCTGGGACGCGCACCCCGGAAAAGCTGGCTGAACTCGCCAGGCAAGGCGTGGAGGTGCGCAAGGCGGACTTTGAGGACCAGCCCGGCCTCGAAGCCGCATTGGCGGGCGTGGACCGCGTCTTGATCATCAGCAGCGATGCAATCGACCGGCCGGGCCGCCGGATCGCGCAACACCGCGCCGCGGTTGCCGCGGCAGTCAAGGCGGGTGTCAAACACGCTATCTATACGTCCATGCCGAATCCCGAAACTTCGCCTGTTGTCTTCGCCCCGGACCATCTCGGCACCGAGCAGGCGCTGGCGGCGAGCGGCCTGAATTACACGATTCTCCGGAATTGCTGGTACACCGATTTCCTGATTCCGGGCTTGGCGGCGGCCGTGGCGTCGGGCAAGCTGATCGCGGCTACGGGTCTGGGCGGCGCGCCTTACGTGACGCGCGAAGATTGTGCCCGCGCCGCTGCGGCTGCTTTGGCATCGTCCGACACGAGCAACCGGACGTGGAACATCACAGGCCCCGCGGTTGTTACGTACGCCGAACTGGCAAAGCTGGCGAGCGACTTCACCGGCCGGCCGGTGGAATACGTTGCCGTCGGGCCAGAGGAGCGTACTCAGCAGTTGATTGCTCTCGGAACGCCGGAGCCGATCGCCAAAATTCTGGTCTCTTCGCAAATCGCCATCGCGCAAGGCAAGATGGGTACGGCGACGACGGCGGTGCAGGAATTGACAGGCCGCGCTCCGATGAGCGTGGCCGATTTCTTGTCCGCGCATCGGGCCGCGCTCATGCCTGCGTCACAAACCGCCGGGCACTGAGAGGGACGGCCAACCTATAATAGCCTTCCGTGGGCTCCGATCAAGCGATTCTCTATCAAGTTGAACAAGGCGTTGCGCGCATCACCCTGAACCGGCCTGAGAAGCGCAACGCTCTGATCCCGGCGTTAGTCTCCGGGCTGCGGGATGCGTTGGATGTCTCCTCGCGCGACGCGAGCGTGCGCGTCGTTCTGCTGCGCGGCGCCGGCAAAGACTTCTGTTCGGGTATGGATCTGCGTGCGTTTCAGGAAGGCGCCGGCGGCGGAGTGCTCCAATATCGCGAGGAGGCCCAGCGGATGGCGGCAATGTTCCTCGAGATGCGCCATCACCCACGGCCGATTGTCGCCGCGGTGCACGGCCGCGCTCTGGGAGGCGGGTGTGGGATTGCGACCGCCGCGGACATCCTGATCGCCTCGGATTCGGCGCAGTTTGGCTACCCCGAAGTCAATGTCGGATTCGTGCCGGCCATGGTGATGGCGATTCTGCGGCGGTCCGTGACGGAAAAGCGCGCCTTCGAATTGATCGTCTCCGCTGAAAACATAACCGCGCAGACGGCCTGCGACTATGGAATTGTGAATCGTCTATTCCCCGCTGAGACCTTCGACCAGAACGTGGACGCGTACGTCGCGAAACTGGCCGCCAAGTCCGCCGCCGCGATCACGCTGGCCAAGCAGTTGTTTTATCGCACCGACGCGATGGGATTCGAGGCGGCGGTGCAGGCTGGGGCCGACACGAACGCGATCGCCCGCACGACGGCCGACTTCGAGCGCGGAATCGCCGAATTCCTGAAGAAGCGTTAAAAGAATGCCGGACGACTCGCGGCTCCGCGACCAAACCAAAAAACTGGGCGCCTGGTTCCTGGGCCCCAAGGCCGAGAACGCGGAAACCGAAGAGAAGCTGATTTCCTTCATCCTGCAGGATTACTTTCACTGGCGGCGCAACTACTATCCTTCCGATGAAATCGTGATCCCGCAGAGCATGCGCCGGGAGCAGGTGGATTGGAACGACGAGCTGGCGCAGAAGATCGCTGAGATGCTGGCCGGGCTGCGCAAACATTTTCCTTTCTACAACCCCCGCTATCTGGCGCACATGATGTCGGACCAGACGCTGCCGTCGGTTCTGGGCTATTTCGCCGGGCTGCTCTACAATCCCAACAACGTCACTCCGGAGGCCGCGCCGGTGACCGAACGCTGGGAGTTCGAAGTTGGCCGCGACATTCTGGAGATGCTGGGGTACAAAGCGCCTCCCGCGCCAGGCGGCGGGCACGAAGCTCGCTCGGAGTTCGGATGGGCGCACATCACCAGCGGCGGCACGGTGGCCAACATCGAAGCGCTCTGGGCGGCGCGCAACGCGGCCTATTTTCCGCTGGCGGTCCATCGGATCGCGAGCGAAATGCGGCTACCGCTCCAGGTCGCGCTGCCCGATCAGACGGTGTCCAACCTCGCGGATCTGGCACAAGGGCAATGCCTGAGCCTTGCGCCTGGCGAGATCCTGCACCTGCTGCCGCGTCTGGTGAGTACCATCGAACGCCGCCTGGATGTGTCGCGCGAAGTGGCCATTCAGAAGACACCCGAACTGCTGGCGGCCAGCGGCTTCAGCCTTCCTCACAGCGGCACGGCGGCATGCTATGCGGTGCGCCCGCCCGCAATTTTCGCCTCGGCGGCAAAGCATTACAGCATCTACAAAGCAGCGGATTTGCTGGGAGTCGGACGCGAGAACGTAATCCTCGTCGATGTCGACGGCCTCTTCCGCATGGATATTCGCGACCTGGAAGCGAAGGTCCGGCAGGCAATCACGCGCGGAATGCTCCCGCTGGCCGTGATCGCAACCGTGGGAACCACCGAAGAAGGCGCAGTGGACCCCGTGCACGAGATTCTGGACCTGCGCCATGAGCTGGAGTCCGAGTTGCGCACGAGCTTCTGGCTGCACGTGGACGCGGCGTGGGCGGGCTACCTGCGGTCTCTACTCGCAAAAGACGCCACGGGCACGCAAAACGCGCCAGAGTCGCTCGACGAGCATATCGAAGCGGTCCGGCGCTTCGTATCGTGCGGGTTGAACTTGAGCGGAGGGGCTTATTCCAGGACCTTGCAGATTCAATGGGGCGCCAAGGATGTGTTGAGCGCCTTTCTAGCTTTCTCCCGCGCGGATTCCGTTACCGTGGACCCGCACAAAATGGGCTACGTGCCGTACCCTTGCGGCGTCGTCGCGTTTCGCAACGATCGCGTGCGGCAGTTCCTGGCCGAAGCCGCGCCCTACCTGGAGTCGGCCGTGAGGAGCGGCGAAGAGAAAACGGACCACGCCCCGCCGACAGCCATCGGACCGTACATTTTGGAAGGATCGAAGCCCGGCGCGGCGGTAGCGGGAGTGTGGCTGTCGCACCGGATGATTCCGCTCGACCGCGATGGCCATGGCGAGATCGTCCGGGCCTCGCTTCTTGCGGCGCGCGAGCTGTACGAGCGGCTGGTGCATTGGGAGCACTGGGCCGAGGCAAATAGCGTGGAGGCCGGATTCGATTTTCTCGCGCTGACGCCCGAGCCGCCGGACACCAACATTGTCTGCTTCCTGGTGAAGGAGAAGGGCGTGAGTTCGGCCGTGCGCATCAACGAGCTGAACCGCTGGATCTACCAGCGCTTCACCATCGAGTCCGAGCACAGCCCAGGCGACTATAGCTACGCGCAGCCGTTCTTCCTCTCGCATACGGTCATCCAATATCCGGGCTACTCGCCCACCTCGGTGGCGGGCCTGTTGCAGCGGCTCTCTATCGACGCCGCGGACTATTTCGAGCACGGACTTTTCGTGTTGCGCGCCACTGTGATGAGCCCCTACATCGTGCTGGCTGAAGAAACCGGCCGGCACGGACAGCCGTATCTGGCTCAATTTGTCGAGCGGCTGGCCGCGAAGGCGGGGGAAGGCATCGCGACGCTGGCTACGTCCGCACCAGGTACACCGCGACCTCAGCCAACAGGTTCGGCAGAATCTTGACCTGGTGCGCTCCGTGCAGAAAGATGCGCTTCTCGACGATCCAGTGCTGCGCCTGGACCAGCAGTTCGAAGTCTTCGACGGTGAAGAAATGGATGTTGGGCGAATCGAACCAGTTGTGCGGAAAGAGTTTGGTCTTGGGAGCGCGGCCGGTCAGAAGCTGCGCTTTTCTTACCGTCCAGTGGCCGAAGTTGGGGAACGCCACGATCGCCCGGCGGCCGACGCGCAGCATCTCGCGCAGCACCTTCAGCGGCGCGCGCGATTCCTGCAGTGTTTGGCTGAGAATCACGTAGTCGAAGGCCTGATCCGGCAAATCGGCGAGCGCGTCTTCGATGTCGCTATGGAATACCGAGACGCCGCGTCCGATGGCCTGCCGGACGCGCGAGCCTTCGATTTCTACTCCTCGCGCGTCTACGTGCTTGTTCTCGGCCAGCCATGCCAATAACTCACCCTCGCCGCAGCCCAAGTCGAGCACGCGGGTGTTCGGCTCGATGATCTCGCTGATGATTTCGTAATCGCTGCGTCCGAGCAGACGCGGCACGAAGGCATGCGCCACGCTTAGGACCGCTCCCGGAAGGTGCTGGCCAGGAAGCCGCGCACTAATTCCGCCTGCTCGGTGATGTGAACCAGAAATGCATCGTGCCCGTAGTTGGAGGGCAGATCGCAATAGGCCACGTCGCAGTTGCGGCCGCGTAGGGCGCGCACCACTTCGAGCGACTGGTAGCTGGGATAGAGCCAGTCCGAGGTGAAGCTCACAACCAGGAATCGCGATTTTGCCCCGGCGAAGGCCGCGCTCAGCGAAGGCTTCCCGGCCGTGAGGTCGTAATAGTCCATGGCCTTCGAGATGTACAGGTACGAATTCGCGTCGAAGCGGTCCACGAACTGGTTGCCGCGATAGCGCAGGTAGCTCTCCACTTCGAACTGATCCTGATCGCGCAGCCGGCGCCCGAACTTTTCGCGCATGGACGCGTCGCTCATGTAGGTGATGTGGCCCACCATGCGGGCGACCGCAAGCCCTCTCGCGGGCGGGCGCTTGTCATAGTAATTGCCTTCGTTCCAATCCGGATCGGCCATGATTGCCTGACGGCCTACTTCATTGAACGCGATTTGCTGCGGGCTGTGCCGCGCCGTACCCGCGATCGGAATAACCGCTGCAACTGCGTCCGGGTACGCCACCCCCCATTCCAGCGCCTGCATGGCGCCCATGGACCCGCCAGCCACCGCCAGCAGCCGTTCAATGCCGAGATGTTCCACCAGCATCTTCTGCAGCCGCACCATGTCCGGGATCGTGACGGGCGGAAAAGCCATCGCATACGGACAGCCGGTTTCCGGATTGATCGAACCTGGGCCCGAGGTGCCGCGGCAGCCGCCCAGAACGTTGGAACAAATCACGAAGTACTTGTCGGTATCGAAGCCCTTGCCCGGGCCGATCATATTGTCCCACCAGCCAGTTGTGCCGGACTCCTTGTCGATTCCGGCCGCGTGCGCATCGCCCGAGAACGCATGCAGGATTAGAATGCCGTTGCTCTTGGCCGCGTTCAGTTCTCCATAGGTCTCGTAGGCGACCTGCACGGGCGCTAGCGTCCCGCCGCTATCGAGCGCGATCGAATCAAACTGGACTGTTCTTGTTTCTGTGATCATCCGGGACGGAGCGACCTAATAGACCTTCCGCATACACCACGCTCAATTGGAGGTATGAGACTCAGCTTTTTAAGATTGTACCTCTGGCGCGGCGGGCGGCGTTGGAGCAGGCCTGTTTCGTTATACTCACGCAAAGGAGCCAAACATCCCAATGAGCGACTGGAAAGACGCGCAAGCCCACCCGGAGGAAGCCCTCGCCAGGCTGCATTTCTTCTCCACCAAGAAACGCCTGGCCATGGGTGAGCTGGAACTGCGGATTACCGTGCGCGAGTACGCGACGGCCGAAGTCGGCGACCTGCTGTTCTTCGCCGAAGCCGACTGTGAGCTGAATCAAAAGACCGCGCCCTTCCGCCCCTGCGGCTGGAGCAAGACGTTGCAGGGAGCGCTTACGGAATGCATGCGGAACATCCGCCGGTTCGAGTACGAAGAACCCGGGCAGACCGCGGCTAGCGCCTCGGAATAGGCCCTGCCCACTCATGTCATCCATCCAGCGGAGAATTGTCCGCGGAGTGCTGCGCCGCGTGAATCGCCATCTTTCCCGCCGTCCATCGGCGCAACTCGTCGAGCCGTTCGACAAAGAGCGTCTCCGCCAGTGCGAAGAGGCTCTACGCCAGCTGCCAGTGCCCAACGCTGGAGCAAAAGCCTACCTGGAGAAACACGTTCCGCGCCTGGCTCGCACGCTGGCGCTCGTGCCTCCTCCCCAGGGCGTCAGCCGCGCCCTCGAACTGGGATGCTATATGCAGATCACGCCCCTGCTCCACCGCTTTTGCGGGTACCGCGAGGTTCGCGGCGCTTACTACGGCACGGCCGGCAAGACCGACTGCAAGACCATCTCATTTCCAGATGGCGATTTCACCTGTTATGTCGATCATTTTGACGCCGAGCGCGACCGTTTCCCTTATCCCGATGAACACTTTGACCTGGTCATCGCCGGTGAGATCATCGAGCACCTGACCTCCGATCCAATGCACATGCTGGTCGAGGCGCGCCGCGTTCTAACCGAAGGTGGTTTCTTGTTGGTGACGACGCCGAATGTCGGAAGCGTCACCAGCGTTGCAAAAACTCTGGACGGCCGCGACAATCCGCAGATTTTTTTCCTGTACAAGCGGCCGGCGCCTGGCGAAGAACCGGAAATCGGACACGTCCGCGAGTACACTGCCCACGAACTTGGAGAAGCCGTAAAGGCAGCCGGCTTTGAAGTGAAGCAGTTATTCACCACATTCATCGGGGAGTTTTCATCGCATCTGCCTCTGCTGACTTTCCTCGATATCAACGGTTTCAACACAGAAAATCGCGGCGAACAATCCTGGTGTCTAGCCGTGAAACGGAGTTCGCTGCCGATAGACCGCTATCCATTCTTCATCTACTCCGACTGAGAATTCGGTGAATCGGGCTTGACTCTCCTGTTGACGACGCTGCGTACCGAAGCCCCTACGAGCAGTAAGACCGTCACCGCGAACAGCCAATGTGACGCGAGCGTCTCAGGTCCTCCGTCATAGGTCAGCTGGATCGTGCACGGACCCGAGGCATGCGGATCAATGTAGCCGAATCCGATTCCGTCTCGCTTGACTGCGCTTGGGCGACCGTTCACGATCGCGTGCCAACCCTTGAACCAGGAGAATTGCACGGACACCACCTGACTTGCATTCAGATTCGTCGAAATCACTGCGGAGTGAGCGTTCGTCCACTGGAAGCTCGCCCGTGGCATGCGGGGAGCGTCCAGGGCGGCCACGTAGGGACGAAGCGGATCCATGTCGAGACCGTTGTCCGGTTGCCGTGACACCAGGGCCGCCCGAGGAATCACGCGTGCCAGCGCGGCATCGGCGCCCACTTGATAAAGGACATCATCGCCGTCGCGCCAGAGCGGCTGCAGCACTCCCTCGAATTTCTTGGGCTTTAGAAATGGCCGGTCGCCTTCCGTGCTCGCCGGACCGCTTACGCCCACGGCGTGAATCCCCAAGGCTTTCAGCCATAGGACCGCGCTGTCGGTCTCGTGAACTCCCGTCGGGTCGCCCGCGTAGATTATATACAATGCGATGCGAATCACAGGGTTCGTGGCGGCCTGTGCAAATCCCCACAACTCCGGTGTGTCGCTGAATGCGGTCAACCACTGCGCCACCGTTCCCGGCAGGAACACGCGCTCTCCGCTCCAGTGCTGGTTGAGCCATTGCGCGGTCTTCCATTGCGAGGTTTGGGTGATGTCGCCGGTGCGGAGCAACCGGTGCGCCTCCCTGCGTTGCATCGATAGCGGCCACACCAGAGCCACAGCAGCCAGCGCGAGGCCTGCTCCCGCGATCCAGGGTGGACGGTTGCGAAGGGCTTCATGCAGCGCCAGGGCCGCCAGCATGGCCAGCGACATCTCCATTTCCAGGTGATAACGCAGGGCCATTGGAACCACGGGAACGTGCCAAACCCCGTCAGCCACCGTGACGAACGTCATGAGGAAGGCAAACAGAATCGCGAATTGCAGATGGCGCGGCAGCCGGTTCACCAGGGCCTTCGCGAGAATCAGGCCCGCCAGAACCGCTAGCGCCAACGGAAGCCCCGCGTTATAAACGTAGCTGTAGTCGCCGCCCGTATCTCGTGCGTTCCGCTGGAGCATTTCGATCGCCGACGGCGGCATGAGCGGCATGGCCAGACCGTATGCTGCTACACCGATCCATCCCACACGGACTAGTTCTCGCCATCCCCAACCGTTCCGGCCAAACTGCGCCAAAGTGTAGGGAACCACGATCAGTGCAGTGGCAAATGCCCCCAGCCAATTGGTCAAGGCCGTGGCGGCGAAGGCCAGGGCGGCGAGCGCCAGGCGCGGGGCGCTCCTCCGGGTCATCGCCAGATCGAGGCACAGCAGAGCCAGAGTAAGCAGTGTCATCGAGGTGACGTGCGGACCCTCGCCGTACTGCAGGAGTGCCTGAAGACGCCGGGAGAAGAACGGGCTGCCCAAGTCGCGGCCAATCGACGGGATGATCCAATAGGAGCTGGACACGCTGGAATAGATCAGGCCGGCCACGAAGCCGGTCCATCGTGATCCGCTCAGCCGCGTCACCAACGCAAAAAGCGCCACAGGACCCAGGCAATAGGCGAGCGCTGTCGTCGCATGGTATGCGTGCGCAGGCGACAGGTGGAAGAGCCGTGCATCGAACGCGGTCACTAGAGAAAGCAGGGGCGGGTATGTGATCGCAAACGGAGTGCCCATGTTCCAAAGAGGGAACCAGGTGAGATCTCGCCAGTGGGCCATGGCGTACCGGCCCATGCCGATAAATGCGCCTTCGATCGTGTTCACGTTCGCCAGATACTCGACGCCAAACAGTTCCCGGCAAATGTAAACGTTCACCAGGAAAAGGACCACGGCTAGGGCGACTGTTTTGGAGCGGCCTGCGCTGCGTTGGGTTACCGCCTTCAATCAGGTTCAGGGTAACGTAGATGGCGTTTCATCGTAGCCGCTCGTGTACCGCCGGGTGCGCACGTCTTCGCGACGGAAAGCCGTCCGCCACAAGCGCTTCGAATGAGAGTATGATCTCTAGCAGAGAAGTTGAGGCCCGGCCGGCCCCAGAACGCCACGGCGCGCGAGAGTCGTGGGCCGGATCGTGAGGCCCGGGTCGGTTCTCAACTACCGTACGTCACGGAGGTAACGAGTGGCTGTGACTGTAGGAGTGCCGCGGGAGACTTTCCCGGGTGAACGGCGCGTCGCGCTGACGCCGCGCTCTTCGGAAGCGCTGGCGAAGTTAGGCGCGGGCGTCATCATGGAAGAATCCGCCGGGCTGGAAGCCGGATTTCCGGACAATCTTTACACGGCCAAAGGCGTGAAGATTACCAGCCGCGCCGACGTGTTCGCGCAGTCCGACATTGTTCTTCAAGTGCGAGCGCTCGGCGCCAACCCGGAGGCAGGCCGGCCGGACGTGCGGCTCATGCGTCCAGGCCAGATCGTGATCGGCTTCGGCGAGCCGTTGACGGCCGCGCCTGAAGTCATGGAGCTGCTGCGTGCCGGGGTTTCGCACTTCGCCATGGAGCTGGTCCCGCGCATTACCCGCGCGCAAAGCATGGACGCGCTCTCGTCCATGGCCACCATCGCCGGATACCGCGCCGTGCTCATCGCCGCCACCACGCTTCCCAAGATGTTCCCCATGCTGATGACCGCCGCGGGAACCGTCACGGCGGCGCGCGTTTTGGTGCTCGGAGCGGGCGTTGCGGGACTCCAGGCGATCGCCACCGCCCGGCGTCTGGGCGCTGTGGTCTCTGCCTACGACATCCGCAGCGCGGTGAAGGAACAGATAGAAAGCCTGGGCGCCAAATTCGTCGTGTTGGATCTCAAGGCCGAGGCCGCCGAGGATAAAGGCGGCTACGCGAAAGCCATGGGCGAAGACTTCTACCGCCGCCAGCGCGAGCTGCTCACCGAGGTGATTCGCGAGCAGGATGTGCTGATTACCACCGCCGCGGTGCCCGGCAAGAAAGCGCCGATACTGGTCACCGCCGAAATGGCCAGCGCGATGGTGCCCGGATCGGTGATTGTGGATATCGCCGCCGAGCGCGGCGGCAACTGCGAGCTGACGCGGCCCGGCGAAACCGTGGTGCATCAGGGCATCAACATCCTTGGCCCGCTCAACCTGGCCACCAGCATCCCCTATCACGCCAGCCAGATGTATGCTTCTAACCTGACCGCACTCCTCAAGCTGATGGTGAATAAAGGCGAGCTCAAGATAAACCGTGACGACGAAATTATCCGCGAAACACTGGTGACTTTCGGCCAGGAAGTGGTGCACCAGCGCGTGGCGGAAGCGCTGGGTTTGACGCCCGTGAAGCAAGCCGGGGGAGGGGACTGAAACCATGGGAAATTATGAATTCGATCTCTGGGTTTTCATGCTGGCGGCCTTCCTGGGCTTCCAGCTCATTCGTGGCGTTTCGCCTTTGCTGCACACGCCCCTGATGTCGCTGACCAACGCCATTTCGGCTATCGCCGTGGTTGGCGCCATTCTGCTTACAGGTGAAAAGGACGCCACGCGGCTCACTCAGATCCTGGGCTTCTCTGCCGTCTTTCTCGCCGTCCTCAACGTGGTCAGCGGCTATCTGATCACCGACCGCATGCTCAAGATGTTCAAGAAGAGGGAGCCGGAAAAGCGATGAGACTCGACGACACCCTTCTTCCAATTCTCTACATGCTGGCGGCCATGAGCTTCATCCTGGCCATCAAGTGGATGAACTCGCCGGCCACCGCGAGGCGCGGCGTCATCATTGGCGAAATCGGCATGCTGCTGGCCGTAGTCGGCACCTTGCTGCGCTTCGAAGTCGTCAACTATCAATGGATCTTCGTGGCGTTCTTCCTGGGCACGGCCTTTGGCATTCCCATCGCCTACATCATGCCCATGACGGCCGTCCCGCAGCGAACCGCGTTTTCCCACGCGTGCGGCGCGCTCGCTTCCGCCCTGATCGGTACTGCCGAGTACTACAAGCAGTTCAGCCAAGGGCCGCGTATGAACAACGTGGAGATGACCGCTCTGGTCATCGAAACTCTGCTCGGTTTTCTCACCTTCACGGCCAGTATGATGGCGTTTGGCAAGCTCCAGGAGGTGAGCTGGATTCCGCAGCGCCCCATCACTTACAAAGGCCAGAATTTCGTCAACTTGGGAATTTTCGCGGCGGCGGCCGGCATCGGCCTTGCGCTGATCGTCGCGCCGGGACAAACCACGCTATTTCCAATCTTCACCGCGCTTGCGCTCATCTTCGGCGTGCTGCTGATCATTCCCATTGGTGGAGCAGACATGCCCACCGTCATCGCCCTGCTCAATTCCTACGCGGGCTTATCGGCCAGCGCCATGGGATTTGTCTTAAACAACAAGATGCTGATCGTGGCGGGCGCGCTCGACGGATCGTCCGGCTTCATCCTGTCCATCATCATGTGCCGCGCGATGAACCGCTCCTTCACCAACGTACTGTTCGGCGCCTTCGGCCAGTTGCAGACGACCGCGGCGAAGGGCGAAGCCAAGCCGATTCATTCAGCCAGCCCCGAAGAAGCCGCGCAAATCCTCGATTCAGCCCGCACCGTGGTCGTGATTCCCGGTTATGGCATGGCGGTAGCGCAGGCACAGCACAAGCTGCGTGAAATGTTCGAAATCCTCAATAAGCGCGGCGTCAACGTCGAATTCGCCATCCATCCCGTAGCTGGCCGCATGCCCGGCCACATGAATGTGCTGCTTGCCGAAGCCGACGTTCCCTACGACAAGCTGCGCGAGATGGACGACATCAACCCGGAAATGGCCATGGCCGATGTCGCGCTCATCATCGGCGCGAACGACGTCGTCAATCCGGCCGCTGAAAGCGATCCTCACAGCCCGATCGCGGGCATGCCGATCATCCAGGCCTATAAGGCCCGTACGGTGATGGTGATCAAGCGCAGTATGAACCCGGGCTTCGCCGGCATCGACAACGAACTGTACTACCGCGACAACACGCTGATGCTATTCGGCGATGCCAAGTCGTTCTTGCAAAGCATCGTGAAGGAACTGGGAGCCCTGGCGAAAGTTTAGGCCCTCACGCTCGTGGCTCGGCAGTCGTCGGCAACATGACTTGGACGGCCGGCGCCGAGGACGGCATCGCAATTTTGGCCTCCTCGAACCGTTTGATGATCCGGCGGTTCATCTCACGGCCCACCAGCCATTGCTTATTCGGCACCGTCTTAAACCGGGCCTTCACAATTGCCCCCGCGTCTGCCAGTTTGTCCACGCCCCAGATCTCGATGGGCGCGAGCACTACGCTGCGGTACGGATCCTCCTGGCTCAGTTCGTCCGCGATCGACTTGAGGATCGCGATCACCCGGTCCGTGTCGTTATTGTAAGAAACCGTCAGATTGAACATGTAGAACGAATAATCTCGCGTCAGGTTCGACAGGCTTTGGATGGAGCCGTTCGGAAAAATGTGTACCGCGCCGTCCTCGCCTCGCAGCACCGTGGTGCGCAGGTTGATCTCTTCCACCAGGCCGCCTTTGCCGTTGATGATGGCCACATCATTGACCCGGACTTGATTCTCCATCATCATAAACAGACCGGCCAGCACGTCTTTGATGATGTTCTGTGCTCCGAAACCGATGGCCACACCCGCCACTCCGGCGCCAGCCAGCAGTGGCCCGACATCGAAGTTCATCTCCTTTAGGATCATCAGCGCGGCAGTGATCCAGATCGCGATGAACAGTGTCTTTCTCGTTAGGCCGGTGATGGTCCGGGCACGCTTTTCCAGCTCGAACTCGCTGCCGCCGCCGCTTTTGAGCATCATACGGACCGTGTATTCGCGCAGACCGCGCAGCATCCGGCTGATGATCCGCGTGAAGATCAATGCGACCAGCAGGATGAAAACGATGCGGACGACGTTCACCGCCATCGGAGCGTAATAGTCCAACTTCAGCAGCTCAGGGCGGGTCGGCATGTCTTTCATGATACGATTGGCACTCAACGAAAGAGACCCGTGACTGACCGGCATGGACTTCGGCTACTTCACGCTCAGCGACAACCACTATCAGAACAACCCCAGAGCCGCGAATCAGTTCGTGGCAGACATCCTGGATGAAGCGGTCTACGCCGAAGAAGTCGGGCTCCATTCGGCCTGGATCGGGGAGCATCATTTCAGCACCTTGGGCGTGCTTTCCTGCCCCGACCTGGTGCTGGCCAACGTAGCCGCGCGAACCACGCGGATCCGGCTGGCGCCTGCTGTCACGGTGTTGCCGCTCCATCATCCCATCCGCGTGGCCGAACAATGGGCCACGCTCGACCTGTTGAGCAACGGGCGGGTGGATTTCGCCGCCGGCCGCGGCTATGACCGGCGCGAATACGGGCCCTTCCACGCGCCGTTCGACGACAACCAAGCCCTGTTCGAGGAAGGCATGGAGCTGGTTCGACGCTTGTGGTCGAGCGAGAGCCCGGTGACGCACCACGGCAAATACTACCGATTCGACGAAGTCAGCATCACACCCAAGCCCGTTCAGCGGCCGATTCCCGCCTATGTGGCTTCGTTTTCCAAACCATCCATCGAGTTGGCGGCCAGGCTCGGCTGCGGCCTGATCGTGGCGCCCTTTGCCGCCAGCATGAGCTACGGGGGATTGGAGCAGGTCGCGCAGCTTTATAGAGAAGCCTGCGCCCGGCACGGCCGGACCCCGGGACGCCTGATGTGCAGCTACTTCATCCACTTCGCCGGCAACCAGGGTGAGGAGGACGCCGCTCGCGGGCGCCAGATTCGCTATTACAAAGAATGCGTGATTCCGTCGTTTCCGGGCGACCCACAGAATGCGCCTCCCAGCTATCGCTACTTCATCGACATCGTCGCGCGCTTGCAAAAGGTTCAGCCTGAAGATCTTACGGAGAACTCGGTGCTGATCGGTTCGCCCGCGCAAATCGCGGCGACCCTTCGGAAGGTGGAGGCCGCGGGCTTCGACGAAGTGATCCTCTATTTCAATGTCGGGCTGAAGCCGCACGCGCAGGTGAAGGAAGAGATGGCGCGCTTTATGTCCGAAGTTGCGCCCGCGTTGCTACACTGAAGTGAACATGGCAACGAACGTGAGCAAGGCCCAAACCGACGCTCCTCCGCAGCGGCCCTGGTTTGGAGTGGTCGTATTGGCTTGGTTGATCCCCGGCGGCGGCCATTTCCTGCTCAAACGTCCCGGCCGCGGCGCTCTGCTCTTAGGTTCCGTGGCCTTGATGTTCCTGCTGGGTCTCATGATGCGCGGCGCCATGTTCCAACCGCAGACCGGCGACGTGCTTACCACCATCATTTACTGCGGCGGATTCCTCGGCGATCTGGCGTCCGGGCTGCTCTACTTGCTGACCATTTGGCTCGGCTACGCCCAGCCTGATATGGCTGGCCACGTCCACGATTACGGCACCAAGTTCCTGGTGGCGGCCGGCCTTCTGAATGTGCTCGCGATGGTGGACGCCTACGAAATCGCCGTCAAGGAAAAAGACTGATGCCCAAGATGAACCTTTCCCACTTCGAGGCTGCCGTCTTGTTCGCGTTCTTTTCGTCCGTGGTCTTGGGCGTGATCACCAAGCGCACCGATTCCGAACGCCTTCGTTACGGAGTCCGCTGCTTTGTCTATTTTGTGGTGGCGTTGATCGGCCTGGGCTGGCTCATGAAGCTGGGCCACGGCTAGCCAACATCAAGGCTTTTTGCAGTTGCCCTTGCAAACCGTCTGCGAAATCTGCTGTGTCGGCCCCAGGCTTCCCGGATCGGAAACCGTTGGTCGTTGCACGCTCAACGATTCCGTTACTGTGTTGTTTGGCCCGGGCGTTTTCTCGATGTACTGCCTTTCGTAAAGCTTCAAGGGTGAATCGTTGCCGCTCACCGTTCCGGGCACGCTTCGGCCGAAGAGGTCTACCGTGGTGTCCTGCGAACCATCCGCCCGAGTCATGGTGTTGGTCACCGACTGACTGTGAAGTTGCAGCGAGCCGCTAGGCCCTGCTTCATACTCGGCTCGATTATCCGTGGATTGGGAACCTTGCTCAGTGTGCTGATCGGTCTGGCGGACTGCCACATGGAACCCGCCGCTTCCGTCGTTGCGGTAGGTGGTGGTTTCCGTCTGGTATCCATTCGGCTGCGTGACTTTTACTTCGTCCCGCTTCTCCACTGTGTCCAGGCCGCCATTCACATTGGGCCGTTGGATCACCGTGTTCGAAGTCTCGGTGGAATCGCTCTTATGCGTCTCCGTCACCGATTTCTCGATGACCTGCATGCCCCCGTTGATGTCTCCCCGGTACGTGGTTGTCTCGACTGAGGTGCTTCCGTCGGGCCGCTTCTGCTCTTGGATGGTCTGCTTGATGGGTGCGGTGGGGTTGCCCTGCTGGTCGTAGCGGCGGATCAGGCGCTCGACCACTTTGCCGGACGCGTCGTCGCGCAGCACCCGCTCCTCGACGCGCTCGAGCGGCACCGTACGGCCGTTGATTGACTGCATGGTTTCCGTGGTCTCGGACGTGCCATCTGATTTGCTATGTATGATTTGCGGGCCATCCTGCACACGATGGCCGTTGATGTCCACGCTGGTTGTGCTACTGACACTGGATTGCTGCGCCACCGCCGGCGCCATGCATGCCAGCGCAAGGAAAATGAACCGGTTCACGATTCCAGCCTAGCGATTTCTGCCTAGCGCGGCAATGGGGTGAACGCCTTAGAGATACGCCGATTTGCACGTGATTTCGTTGAAAACGCATGGGTTGCTGCCTCTGACGCTGTAATCCTGCTGGCCCGGAATGCCGATAAGCAGACTTAGGAACAGTCTACTGGATGGACCAAGGGCCACACTTTCCGACGAATACCGCGGGAACGCTGGATTTTTTCCACGATCTGGACTTCACCAGCGCGGTCTTGCAGGCATGCGCTGCACTGGTTGTCGTTCTCGATCCGGACGGCCGCATCGTTGAGTGCAATCGTGCGTGTGAGGAGGTGACCGGTTACACTCGCGACAATCTGATCGACCGCTTCGTCTTCGATCTGGTGAGCCCGGACACTCGTCAACAAAGCCAGAACCGGCTTCAGAAGGCTGTGTCCGCCCGTGCAGCCACCGCGTTTGAAAACGACTGGATCACGAAGTCCGGACGCGTGCGCCGCATCTCCTTTTCCAACGCTCCGCTGGTAGGCCGCGACGGTGAGGTTCGATACTATATCGCCACCGGCATCGACATCACCGAGCGCTATGAGGCCGAGCGGGAGCTCGCCCGGGCCAAGGAGGAAGCCGAGTCGGCCAACCAGGAGTTGATGGCCCTGAATCGTGGCCTGGAGGAAACCGGACGCCTGGCACGCGAAATGGCCGACCGCGCCGAGGCGCTGAGCACGGCCAAGACCGACTTCCTGGCCAACATGACCCACGAACTGCGCACGCCTCTGAACGGCATTCTCGGCATGACCGGCCTGGTCCTGGAGACAGAGCTAAAAGCCGAGCAGCGCGAATATCTGGAGCTGGTTCGTTCCTCGGCGCAAGCGCTGCTAAGCCTGGTGGACGACGTATTGGATTTCTCCAAGCACGAGGTGGGTAAGCTCGCGCTGGATTCCTGCGAGTTCTCGCTGCGATCCTTGTTGCGCGAAGTGCTGCGGCCCTTGGCGCTGCGCGCCTCTGCCAGCGGGCTTGCGTTTGAGATCACAGTGGCCGAGGAAGTCCCCGACCTGTTGATCGGCGATCCTCTGCGCTTGGGACAGATTCTGCGCAATCTGGCCAGCAATGCGGTGAAATTCACCAGCGCCGGCCACGTCGATGTGCGCATCCGCACGGAATCCATCCGGGACCGCCGTATCGTGCTGGCGTTCTCGGTGGCCGATACGGGAGTCGGAATCCCGGCGGAAAAGCAGAGTCTCATCTTCGAGCCGTTCACACAAGCCGACACTTCCACAACGCGCAAGTACGGCGGCACGGGCCTCGGGTTATCCATCGTTTCCGGATTGGTGGAACTCATGGAGGGCCGGATCTCGGTGGACAGCGAGCCGGGCCATGGCAGCACGTTTCGTTTCACGGTCTCCTTGAGATTGCCGGGGGAGGCGCCGGAGCGGGCCGGGCGGCCGGTCCAGCGTGCGCATGACGGCCGCACACTGCGGGTGTTGCTGGTGGACGACAACAGCGTCAACCAGCGGCTCGCGGCCCGTTTGCTCGAGCGGGAAGGACACACGGTTGTGATCGCAGCTTCCGGCCGGGAGGCGCTCGATCAACTCCACCAGAGCCGGTTCGATCTGGTTCTGATGGATGTGCAAATGCCGGACCTGGATGGCGTCCAAGCCACGCGCCGGATCCGCGAAATGGAGCGCGGAACAGGCTCCCGTGTTCCCATCGTCGCCATGACGGCGCAGGCGGGGGAATCCGACCGCCGGCGCTGTCTCGAAGCTGGCATGGACGGATACGTCACCAAGCCAGTCTTTGTCCCCGAACTCATCAGCATGCTTGAATCCGTTGTGACAGGAGGAATTCCCATGAACCTTGAGCTTCCAGCTGAAACTACTTCCGTGGAGACCCAGCTCGGTCAATTGGACGAAGCCGTGGCGCTGAGCCGCGTGGGCGGCGATGAGGAGCTGCTGCGCGAAGTGGCTGAACTTTTTCTGGCCGACTACCCCCATACCCTCGAAGAGATCCGCAAGGCTGTCGCGGCTGGTGATGCCTCCACATTGGAACATAGCGCCCATAGTTTGAAAGGATCTGTGTCCACGTTCGGCGCTCCGTTGGCGTTTCAAGCGGCGCTGGCGCTGGAGCAGCAGGGCAGATCGGGCACGCTTGCCGACTCCCGGGCTGGGTTGCAACAGTTGGAAAAAGCGCTGGCAATCCTGCGTCCTGAGCTGGAAGCACTCCAGGCGCGGTAATCAATCCGAAACATTCCACCCCGCGCTCCGCGCGTCCAACCGCGCAGGTTGTCGCATGGTGTTTGCTATAGTGTAAATCTGCTCTCTGCTATGGCATCCACCTCCGTTACGGAAATAGTCTGTGCCCACAGTCCGGATTCCGACGACGCCTATATGTTTTACGGCTTGGCCACCAAGAAGGTCCGCTCCCGGCTCGTTGGTTTCCGTCATGTGCTGGAAGACATTGAAACGCTGAACCGCAAGGCGGTGGAAGGGGTCTACGAACTGACCGCTATCTCGTATCACGCCTATCCTTACGTCGCCGACAAGTACGTCCTGATGGCCAGCGGCTCCAGCATCGGAGATGGCTACGGCCCCATTCTGGCGAGTGTCAGGCCGATGGCTCCCGAGGAAATCAAGGGCAAAAAGATCGCCATCCCCGGGCGCATGACCAGCGCGTACCTGACGTTGAAGCTGTTTGAACCGGACTTTGAAGAGGTGGTGGTACCCTTCGACAAAATTCTGGATGCCGTGGCGGAACACAGCGTGGATGCCGGACTGATTATTCATGAAGGCCAGCTGACGTACGGCAAGAGCGGATTCTGCAGCGTCATCGATCTGGGCCGCTGGTGGAAAACCGAGTTCGATTTGCCCTTGCCGTTGGGGGGCAATGTGCTGTTACGAGCGCTTCCCGATGAGCTCAAGAGCGAGTGCTGCCGCATGATGCGGGAAAGCATCCAATACGCTCTCGACCATAGCGAAGAAGCGCTGAACTATGCCTTACAGTTTGCCCGCGACCTGGAGCCGCGTCTGGCGGAAAAGTTCGTCGGCATGTATGTGAATCACTTTACCCTGGACTGCGGAGATCTCGTGCCGCGAGCCGCTCAAAAGCTCCTGGATATGGGCTATGAAGCCGGTTTGATCAGCAAGAAGGTCCAGGTGGAATTTGTCCGATAGGTGATATCCCGTGAACTCGAACGGCTGGAACCGATGGCTCCTGTTTGGATGCCTGATGTTGTCGGCTGCCTGCCTGCCGGCGCAAGAGCCGCAGCAGCAGGCCGCTGCGCCACAGTATTCAACTGCAAAAGAGCGCTCGAAATACGTCAAGGAACTCGGAAAGACCGGCGGTTCGGAGTCCATTCCAAAAATCGCGCCATACCTGTCCGATCCCGAGCTGGACGTCCGGCTGGACGCCGTGAAGGCGATCGTCGACATCGGGACCGAAAGCAGCCTGGACCCGCTGGTCAAAGCCACGCATGACAACGATCCGGAGATTCAAATTCGCGCCACCGACGGTCTGGTGAACTTTTATGTGCCGGGCTATGTCAAGACCGGTCTGACATCGTCGCTGCGCCGCGTAGGTTCGTCCATTAAGGGCAAGTTCACCGACACCAATACTCTTGTGGTGGACGCCTACGTCCACGCGCGGCCGGAGATCATCGCCGCGCTCGGCCAACTTGCCACCGGCGGCGCCAGCATGGACGCCCGGGCCAACGCGGCGAGGGCGCTGGGAATTCTGCGAGGCCGCCAAGCCGTTCCGCAACTGGAGCAGGCGCTCCGTTCCAAAGACACCCAGGTGATTTACGAATCGCTGGTGGCGTTGGAGAAAATTCGCGACGAAAGCGCCGGCCCCGAACTCGCTTTTCTCCTGCACGATCTCAACGAGAAAGTACAGCTCACGGCCATTGAAGCCACCGGCCTGCTGCTGAACCGCGGCGCATTGGATTCCTTGCGCGACGTTCTGGACCGCTCCAAGAACATGAAAGTGAAGCGCGCCGCGCTCACTGCAATGGCTCAGATGCCCGATCCGAAATTGCACGGCGTTTACGTGGCGTACCTGGATCATAAGGATGAAGGGCTGCGCGAAGGCGCGGCGGAGGGCTTGGGCCGGCTGAAGAATGCCAACGACCTGCCGCCGCTGGAGAAGGCGTTTTCCAACGAAACCAAGACCGAACCTCGGCTTTCGGACGCCTTCGCTCTGGTAGATCTCGGAAAACACGGGATCGGCGAATTCGATCCACTCCGATATCTGGTCAATAACTTGAACTCGGCCTCTTATCGCGGCGTGGCGCTCCCCTATCTGACGGAGCTGGCCCGAGACCCGGCCGTCCGCCAAGCGCTCTACCCCGCCTTAAAGGAGTCCACCGCCACGAAGGACGAAAAGACCGGCCTCGCCCAGGTGCTGGCGGCCAGCGGCGGACAGGATGCGGTTGCGCCTCTGCAGGCTCTATCGCAGGATACCGATAGCGACGTAGCGCAGGCCGGCCTGTTGGCGCTCAAGAATCTCCACGCGCGCCTGCCCTGACATTACGTGGCGCTGGTGTCAACGCCAGGTGGGAAAATAAAGGCGTGCGAACCCTCCGGCCCCTGGCCTTCGTTGCTCTTCTTTCCGGGCTGACTGTTCTTGCCCAAACGCAGCCTCCATCCGTCGCGCCCGCCGGTGAAGCCAAGCCACCCACCATCTCTTTGCCGGACCTCAGCTCCTCTCTCGAGGGCTTGGTGAACCGCGTCCGGCCGGCGGTGGTCCAGATCTTCTCCACCGGCTACGTCCCCGCAGACGAGACACAGTCGAGCGCGACTGCGGCTCTTCTATCCAAACAGCGCAGTACCGGCTCTGGCGTCATTCTCTCTGAGGATGGCTACATCGTCACCAACTCCCACGTGGTCCGCGGCGCACGGCACATCCAGGTCCGGTTGTCGATTCTGAGGCATGGCACCGCCGGGCGCCCCGTCTTCGAGCCGGAAGGCAAACTCCTGGACGCCAAGCTGGTCGGCTTGGATCGGGACATGGACGTAGCGGTCATCAAGATCGAACGAGCGCATCTGCCGACCCTGGGGCTCGGCAACTCCGACCGGGTGCGCCAAGGCGAGCTGGTGATGGCCTTCGGCAACCCGCTTGGACTGGAAGGATCGGTCAGCATGGGCATCGTGAGTTCCACGGCGCGGGAGATCCATCCCGACGACATACTGGCCTACATTCAGACGGACGCGCCCATCAATCCCGGGAACAGCGGCGGCCCGCTGGTGGACTCCGATGGCGAAGTCATCGGCATCAACACCTTCATCCTGTCGCAATCCGGCGGCAGCGAGGGCATCGGCTTCGCCATCCCCAGCAACATGGTGAACATCGTCTACCGGCAATTGCGCAAGGAAGGCCACGTCCATCGGGGCCGGATTGGCATCTCGGTGCAGACCATCACGCCAGAGATCGCCGAAGGCCTCGAACTGCCACGCGACTGGGGCGTGCTGGTGGGCGACGTCGTGCCGGATGGTCCTGCCGACAAGGCGGGAGTGAAGATTGGCGACGTGGTGCTCACACTGAACGGCCGTACCTTGCGTACGGCCCGCCAGTTGGAGTCCTACATTTACCGCTCGCCGATGAGAGGAAAGGTCACGCTGGAGGTACAGCGCGGCGCCGATCACCTGAACATCGAGGTGCCGGTGACCGACAGCGTGGACGATCGCCAGCGCTTTGCCGACATGGTCAATCCCGAGAATAACCTGGTGCGGCGGCTGGGCATATTGGCGATCGGGATCGACAAGAACCTCGCCGCCATGCTGCCCGACCTGCGGAATGCTTATGGCGTGGTGGTGGCGGCAGGATCCACCAGCACGGACCTGACCAGTGGAACCGGACTGCAGCCCGGCGACGTCATCTATTCTGTGAATGGGACTATCGTGACTACTGTGGACTCGACGAGTTTAAGCCTGGCGATTCCGTGGTCACGCAGATCGAACGATCGGGGCACCTGATGTACGTGCCGGTTGAGTTGGAATGAACCGGCTCCCAATCGCCATTCTTCTGGTGTCGCTGGCAGGCGCAGCGTCCTCCCAGACGCACCATTCTCGAAAGCCCGCCGCCACGCCCACGGCCCCGGCGGCCAAATCTTCCTGGCCCATCGAAACGCTATCGGTAGAGGGCAACCACAACTACACAGCCGAGCAAGTTCTAGCGGTCCTTGGCTTACACACGGGCGAGGCAGTAGATCAAGCGAAATTCGACGCCGCGCGCGTGAAGCTCTCAGCCACGGGCGCATTCAATAATGTCGCCTACCGGTATGCGCCCGCCAAGGATGGCCAAGGCTACGACGTCACCTTCGAGGTCTCCGAGATCGAGCAGGTTTATCCGCTCCGTTTCGAGGATTTACCCGCCACCGATGCCCAGCTTCGCGCCTGGCTGAAGCAAAAGGATCCGCTGTTCGCCCCGAAAATTCCCGCTACCGAGCCCGTGGTGAACCGCTACGTTCAGTGGGTCACCGAGTATCTGGCGCAGCTCGGTGATCACGAGCCGATAACCGGCAAGCTGGCCTCCGACGCCACGCCCGATCTGTCGATCCTGATTCGCCCGGCGAAGGCTAGGCCTTCCGTCGCGCACGTCGTTTTCACCAACACGGGCGACTTGCCCTCCGGGCTGCTCCAGACGCAGATGTACGGCGTCGCCATCGGCATGCCTTACACCGAGCCCCGCTTCCGCCTGCTGTTGGACTCCGCGGCCCGTCCACTTTATGAGGCGCGGGGCATGATTCGCGTGGCCTTCCCCAAGATCACCACAGAGCCCGCCAAGGACGTGGACGGCATCACGGTCACTGTGCAGGTGGAGCAAGGGCCAGTCTACAAGCTGGACCGTGTCCGGTTCACCGGAGCCGACACGCCATATCAAGAGCTGGTCAACCTGGCCCATTTGCGGTCGAACCAGCCCGCTAATTTCGACGACGTGAAGGCCGCCCAGGCGCGCATTCGGGACAGCCTGCGCAATCAGGGCCATCTGGATGCGTCGTCCCAGATCAAGCGCGATGTCAATGACGGCGAGCGCACCGTTGACGTGACCTTCCAGATACAGCCCGGTCCGCTGTACACGATGGGCCAGCTCAACATCGTCGGCCTGGATATCGAGAGCGAACCTGTGATCCGCAAGATGTGGGGCCTGGCTGCCGGCAGGCCGTTCAACCCTGGCTATCCCGACCACTTTCTGAGCCGGGTGAAGGAAGGCGGCATCTTCGACAACCTGAAGACCACCAGTTCGGACACCAAGGTCAACCCGGGCGATCACAGCGTGGATGTAACGTTGTACTTCAACAAAAAGCCGGAAAATGGCTGGTATCCTAAGTGAAGTGTCATCGCCGTTGAACTTTCATCTGGAGCAGTACGACGGGCCGCTCGATCTACTCCTCGACCTGATCCGCAAGCAGCAGATCAACATCTACGACATTCCGATCGCCTCCATCACACAGCAGTACCTGGACTTCATGCAGCGGGCGCTGGAGATGGACATCGAACTCAGCGCCGAGTTCATCTACATGGCCGCGACGCTGATTCACATCAAGTCGCGTATGCTGTTGCCGCGCGACCCCGAGCTGGACAAGATCTCTCCCGAAGAAGACCCGCGCCAGGAGCTGGTGAACCGGCTGCTGGAGCATGAGCGCTTTAAGAACGCCGCCGAGATGCTCCAGCAGAAGCGCATCGTCGAGGAGGCTGCCTGGTCGAACCCACAGATGGCCCAGTTCCTCGCCGAGAACGAAGAGCCGGAGCTGGCGGTCAGCATCGTCGATCTGGTGAAGACACTGCAAGTGGTGCTGGAGCGCGCCAAGAACCGGCCCATCTATCAGGTCGGCAAAGAGGACGTCAGCGTTCCGGACATGATCCGGTACCTGGAGAACGTCTTTCGCGAGCTTCGCGTGGGCGAATCCATGTCAGTGACCGAGCTGTTTGAGCGCCAGCAAAGCCGCCGTGCCATGATTTGCCTGTTTCTGGCTACCCTGGAGCTGGTGCGCCGGCAGGCGCTCGTGTTGACCCAGAAGGACGCTTTCGGCGACATTGGATTGAAGAAGCACCGGGCGTTCGACGAGGCGCTGGGCCAATCGCTCGCCGCCATCGAAGAGGAATACAGCTAACCGAAAATGGAAACTCCAGAAGTACAATCGGGCCTCGCCTTGTCAGCCGAGTTGTCCGACACGGAACTCAAGGCCGTTGTGGAAGCGGTGATCTATGTAACCGACGAACCACTTTCCGCCGATCAGATCGCGACGGCTGTGCAACAGCCCGCGGCGAACGTGGGCCGGGTGCTTGCGGAATTGACCGCCGAATTTGCCAAGCCCGAGCACGGCTTGACGATTCGCGAAGTGGCGGGCGGCTACAAGATGTCCACCAAGCCCGAGCACCACGAGGCGATCCGCGCGTTCGTCAAGAACCTGAAGCCGCCGCTGAAGCTCTCGCTGCCGGCGCTGGAGACTCTGGCTCTGATCGCCTACAAGCAGCCCATCACCGCACCCGAGATCATGGAGGTTCGAGGTGTTCAGGGCGCAGGCGTACTGAAGACCTTGCTGGACCGCAAGCTCATTGCCACGGCGGGACGAAAGCAGGTGGTGGGCAAGCCGATTCTGTACAAGACCACCAAGGAATTCCTGGTGCAGTTTGGCTTGAAGGATCTGAGCGAACTACCGACCCTGAAGGAATTCGAGGAATTGGGCCGCCTGTCGATGGGCGATGAGACGGAACCAGAAGCGGCGCAGGCGCCTGCTGGGGAGTCCCTGGAAGCCGTGGAGTCTTCGGATACCGCGGAATCTTCGGAAACTGCCGAATAAATGCCCGAAGAGAGGCTACAGAAGCTGCTGGCGCACGCCGGAGTCGCCAGCCGGCGCAAGGCCGAGCAACTCATCCTGGAGGGCCGCGTAACCGTCAACGGCGCCGTGGTTGTCGAGCTCGGAACCAAGGCCGATCCCGAACACGACCATATCAAGGTGGATGGCAAACGCGTCGGCGCACCGGAACGGCTGGTTTACCTGGCCATGAACAAGCCAAAGAGCGTCATGTCCTCGGTCAGCGACCCCGAAGGCCGCCAGACGGTAATCGACCTGCTGCGCGGCGTAAAGGCGCGCGTCTATCCAGTGGGCCGCCTGGATTACGCGAGCGACGGCCTGCTGCTACTCACCAACGACGGCGAATTCGCCAAGCGCATCACGTCGGCGGCCAGTCACGTCACCAAGACGTACCTGGTGAAGACCAATGGTCCGCTTACGCTGGAGCAGGAACAAAAGTTCCGCGAAGGAGTGCCGCTCGGCGGGAAGCGAACTGCGCCGGCCGGCTTGAAGCTCATCCAGCGCGCCGAGAGCCCGTGGTACGAAGTGCGGCTGATTGAGGGTCGCCAGAATCAGATCCGGCTAATGTTCAAACATTTCGGCCGTCTGGTGGAAAAGCTGCGGCGCGTCAAGATCGGCTTTCTCGAGTTGGGCTCTCTCAAGGCCGGCAAGTTTCGGCACCTGACGCCAGCCGAAGTGGCGCGCTTCCGTAAAGTGCTCAAGATGGAGGCGGAATGAACACGGCGATTCCCGACTTGCTCCGTGAAGCCCAAGTGATTGCGGTGGTCGGGCTTTCCAGCAAAAAGTACCGGGCCTCCTATGGCGTTTCCGAGTACATGCAGAAGCAGGGTTATCGCATCATTCCCGTCAATCCGAATGAAACCGAAGTGCTGGGTGAGAAGTCATACGCGCGGCTGGAAGACATTCCCGAACACATCGACATCGTGGATATATTCCGGCGATCCGAGTTCGTGAAGCCAGTCGTTGAGTCGGCGATTCGAGTTGGCGCCTCAGCGGTGTGGATGCAGGAAGGCGTCGTGGATGAAGCCGCGGCCCGCAAGGCACGAGAAAAGGGACTCGCGGTGGTCATGGACCGCTGCATCCTCAAAGAGCACCAGCGCTATCTGCGCTAGCTCTTACTTGCCCTTCGACTCTGCCTTCTCCATGTGCGGGATGTCCTGATTATTCTCGATGCACTCGTACTCTTCGACGCGAGTGTTCGGTGGACGCCGCAGCACCGCGCCGGTGACCCAGGGCTTGCTTAGCACCTTCGGATCGGTCACAGTGGCCGTGTAGGTGATGGTGTCGTCGCGGTTGAGTTGAAACCGCTCGACGACGTGCAGTTGGTCGCTGTGAAAGCTTCCCGTGCCGGAGAGCCAGGTCTTGTCATTGAAGCCGGTCACATCGACGACTAGCGTGTCGCCTTCCCAACGCGCGACGGAATCTCCCATCCAGGTCGGCACCAGATCGTCGGGATGCTCCAGCTTGTCGTTGATCGGAATGATCCGAAATGCGTGGAAGGATTCGTAGGTGATGACAATCTGCGTCGGCGTCTGGACGATCTCAAACGGCATGGGCATGGAGGTGATGCGGGGCACGCCGGGCAGCAGGCAGCGCAGTGTCGGATCGTCCAGCGGGGTAAATGTTTTGGACTTCGTGGCTGCCCATGGCTGATATGGCAGCGGTTCACGCTTGGGCGCCGGATTCACCGGCGGAGGCGGCGGCTTAGCGATTCCCGGCTCACCGTACAGGCTCACGCCGCCGCTCTGCCAGACGCCGTTGAGGTCGGGCTTACCGCTAGCGGTGCGCTTGATGGAATTCGAGGAAGACTGAGCGAGCCCCGATGTGGCCGCGAAGAGCGCCAGGGCTGCCGCCGCGGCAAGGTGCGTTCTCATGCAGGACCTCCTAGCGCGCGTACGGAGCTGCCGGCGAAGCCGGTGGGCCACCCGCCGCTGGGCCCGCAAACTTCTTGCTTCCGTCCGGGAACGTCACTTCGCGTCCGGCTACGCGGTTGGTGCTGTCCTTAGCGCGGTAGGCCGTCACGGTTACGGTGTCGCCGATTCGCAGGTCACTCTTGCTAAACCCGGTGCGCTTTAGCGTATTCGGAGGATAGCCTTCAATGGCCCAATTCTGTACGTTGCCGCTCGAGTCCTTCACATCGATGTAGAAGTACATGTGAGGGTTGGTCCACTCCACCTTGGTGATCGCGCCAGTCAGGGTGACCAGCTCCTTGCCGTCGTACTCCGCCGCGAAAGAATGATGCGCGAGCGAAGGCAGCGCGGTCAGAATCAAACCAAAACTTGCGACTAACAACGCGTTCAACTTGGGCATTGTTGTGCAAACCTCCACTTGAATACTTGCATATCAGTATTGCACAATCGCCATTGGCGGGCCAGCGTTACTGCCAGTACTCCCAATGGTGCGTGGCGACGACGTAGCCGCACAGACAGGCGTTGGTGATGGCGTGCGCCAGGATGCAATCGCCCAGACTGCGGGTGCGGACCATCCACCAGTTGTAGGCGATGCCGGCGATCAGGCCAACGTCCCAATAAGGTCCGTGTTCGGAGGCAAATAAAACAGCCGTGATCCAGAACGAAGCGGCTTGATACGTGCCGAGCGGGACGCTCTCGAAGCGTGGATTGATCAACCAGCGCATCAGCCACGCGCGCCAGAACAGCTCCTCAAGGATCGGAACGAGCACCACTGCCTGGATGATCCGCGGCCACAGCACGATGGGAGATCGGATGATGTCTTCGGGAATCGTGGTCGAGATCTGGCCCGTGATGAAATTCTGAAACAGCCAATGCTGACGGTAATTCGGCAAGACCACGTCCGGCGCGACCCAGACGACGAAGACGGCCACGCCGATGATCACCGTCTCCAGCCGCCGCATGCTGCGAAGCTCGGTGACGCGGCGCGAAACCAGGAACAAAACAATCGCCAAGAGCACGTCGCGGACGGTGAACTCGATGTAGGGGCTTAGCGGTGCGTATTTCTGCTGTGCCAAAAGAGCCAGGAAAACCGCAAAGGGAAGCACATACGGCAGGCTGGCCCAGCGTGTCGTGGTTTGGCTGCGCAGGTTGATCGTTCGATCATACAACAGCGCAGGGAGTATCCGGTTAGCGAAGGGCGGCCATCAACGTTCCTGTTTGGCGCAGCAAGTCCAGCCGGGAGAGTTCCACGGTGTGCTGGGCATCGTAGAATACGATCCACTTCTCCTGTTCGTTGAGCCGGGCGTTGTCCACCAGCTGCTCGTTTGCCCGTCCCTCGCTGAGTTGGGTCAGTAAGAGAGATACTTGGTCGCGCGCGTAGTCCAGATCCAGGCGGGCGACGTCCAACGCGGAATTCGCCTTTTGCAGACCTTGATAGCTCTTCTGCGTGTCGAGTTCGATCCGGTTACGCACCTGGTTCATCTGGGTTCGCAGGGCGAGAATGTCACTCTGTGCCTGCGCCTCCTCGCCTTTGGGAGCCGAGCCGCGGAGCACCGGGATGGTGATGGCGACGCCCAGTTCGGCGTTGTTCCGCTGGAAGTTGGTGAAGTAAGCCGAATAGTTACTCTTGGCGAACAGTGCATACTGCGCAACCAGGTCCACGGAGGGCAGCCACGCGGCCTGGTATTCCTTGAGCTCGAAGCCCTTGGCCTGCAGTTGCGACTCGAGCTTCCGGATGTCCCTATTGTTTTCGAGCGCCAGACTACGCGCGGCTTCCTCACTAGCCGGCACCTCGAGCGGTGCACGTTCCTCGGCGACGGGCTGAACGCGATCGTCACCGGCGAAGCCGAGCACCACGGCGAGCGAAGCCTGGGCATAATCGAGATCGTCGCGCAGAGCGGAGAGACGCTGGTTTGCGCGCGCCAAATCCAGCGCGGCGCGCTTGTTTTCGATCGGCAGCTGGCGGCCTTCCTGGACCTGAAGTCCGACGGCTTGGCTGACGCGCTGCAGGCTCTCTACCTCGAGGTTGAGCGATTGCACGCTTCGCGCCATTTCCTGCGCGTCCATGAACAGGGACGCGGTCTGATAGACCACCTGGTCGCTCTTGGACTGCGTATCGATGGCGGCTCCCCGGGCGCTCTCGCGGACGCGCGCCAGCTCGAAGCTCTTGGGCCGGTTGTAGAGCGCCATGTCGGTTCGCGCCTGGATGATCGAAGGCGCCGCGCCCTCGATGCTGCCGGGGTATCCCCAGACCTTGGCCGCGCCACTGCCGGCATAGACTTTGGGCACGAAAGGATCGTGGGCCACTCGAATCGCGGCTTGCGCCTTTTGTTCGTCCAGGCGCGACAGCACCAGGTCCGGGTTCTCCTTCAAAGCCAGATCCACTGCCTGCCGCAGGGTAAGCGGATGAACTTCGGCAAACGCGCAGGCAGCTGTTAAGAATAGAAGCAAGGTATGTCTTGGCACACTCTTAGGGTAGCCGAGGAACCTGGCGGTGAGCGATTGCGTAACGTCCAATAGCGATGGCACATCGGATGGCATGGGGAATTGCGGCAATGACCGCGATCTGTGTCCTGCTATGTGCCGTTGCAGGAGCCGTGCTCTGCGAGTCTGCCATCCGTGCCCCGAGACGGCATCCTCCGGCGGCGCCGCCCGGATTGGATCCAAGCGTTCGTTGGCGGGACGTCCAGATCATCGCGAGCGACGGCGCCGTGTTGAGAGCGTGGCTTCTCCGGCCCCGGAACACCAATGAGAATGCGGTGATCGTGCTGCACGGGATCGCTGATTCTCGAGCCGGCGAAATAGGCCTCGCTCGTATGTTCCTGGCCGAGGGCTATACGGTTCTGCTGCCGGACAGCCGCGGGCAGGGCGACAGCGGCGGCGAGCTAGTCACCTACGGGCTGCGGGAGGCGGAGGATCTGCATCGATGGGTAACCTGGTTGATCGCCAATCAGCATCCCCGGAGCGTGTTCGGGATGGGGGAGTCACTGGGCGGTGCCGTCTTGCTCCAATCCCTGGCCATCGAGCGGCGCTTCAGTGCGGTTGTGGCGGAAAGCGCATTCGCTAGCTTTGAGCGGATTGCGGATGATCGTGTCGCCCACCGCGTACCGCGTGTTCTGGCTCTGCCTGCGGTTTGGATGGGCTTCGAATATGCGCGGCTTCGGTACGGTCTCGACTTCCGCGCCGCGTCTCCCGAGGCCGCTATGCCAGGGATTATGACTCCCGTGCTCCTGATCCACGGCATGGCGGACGATAGAACTCCGCCGATTCATTCCGAGATTCTGGCAGCGGAAAATCCACGCTGGGTCCGGCTGTGGCTGGTGCCCGGGGCAGGGCACACGGGCGCGTTTGGAACTGATCCCCGCGATTTTCAGCGGCGTGTCTTGGCCTGGTTTGCAGGAGCCCGTTCGCGCTAAAATCCCCGTTGTATATTGCGGTAACCGCAGACCACTAACGGGGGAAACATGGAGATCAATCAAGACAAACTGAATCAATTCCTGGGGCAAGTAATTGGAGAGCTTGGCGCGGCTATGAACGCTGCGCTGGTGCTAATCGGAGAGAAGCTGGGGCTGTACAAAGCGATGTCGGGCGCCGGGCCATTGACGGCGGCCGAGCTGGCTCGCAGGACCAACACAGACGAACGGTACGTACGCGAATGGCTTTCGGCGCAAGCGGCTGGAGGATTTGTGACCTATGACCCGGGCACACAGACCTTCGAGTTGCCCAACGAACAGGCGTTCGCGCTGGCTGTGGAAGATAGTCCCGCGTACTTACCGGGCGCATTTCACATCGTTAGCGCGATCATCAAAGACGAACCGAAGCTGCTCGAGGCGTTCCGCACCGGTGAGGGCGTGGGTTGGGATGAGCACGACACTTCATTGTTCGAAGGCACAGAGAAGTTCTTCCGGCCGAATTATGCCGCCAATCTGGTCGGCTCCTGGATTCCGGCTCTGGACGGGGTGGAAGAGAAACTGAAGAGCGGCGCGCGCGTGGCCGACGTGGGTTGCGGGCACGGAGCATCAACGATCCTGATGGCACAGGCTTATCCGAATTCTCAGTTCGTCGGGTTCGATTACCACGGGCCGTCGGTAGGCTGGGCCCGGCGGGCGGCGGCGAAAGGCGGCGTCAAGAACGCAAGCTTCGAAGTGGCGACGGCCAAAGACTTCCATGGCGCCAAATACGATTTCGTGGCATTTTTCGATTGCCTGCACGACATGGGCGACCCGATCGGCGCCGCAAGCCACGTGCGAGAGATGCTGAACCCGGATGGAGCCTGGATGATCGTGGAGCCGTTCGCGCACGACCAATTGGAAAGGAACCTGAACCCCGTTGGCCGGGTTTTCTACGCGGCGTCAACCATGATTTGTACGCCGGCCTCGCGGGCGCAAGAGGTCGGCTTGTGCCTGGGCGCTCAATCCGGTGAAGCGCGTATGCGCAAGGTGGTCAGCGACGGAGGGTTCACCCGCTTCCGGCGGGCCACCGAGACGCCTTTCAACCTGGTGTACGAAGCCAAGCCCTAGTGCGATCGCCGGGCAGCGAGAGAGCGGTCTACCAGAACTTGCCGCCGGGCATCCAGCCGCGGGAGACGTAGTCGCCCAACGTCAGGGCCAGCAGGATGGCCATCCAGAAGAAGCCGGCGCCGACGAACAGCTTGGTCAGCGGGCTGTCGGCCCTGACGTTCATGAAGATCAAAACCACCAGCGACATCTTGAAGAACGCGATCAACAGAGCGATCACGATGTTCCAAGGCCCCAGGTCGATCTGGGCGATGTAGTAAGTGGCGAACGTCATGATCGTCAGGATCACCCAGACGATGACGTAAGCTCGAACGCTAGGCTGTGAGTGCATATCAGATGAGCTTTCTGGCGTTGCCTATGAGGTAAAGCAGCGGGAACAGGAAGATCCAGACAATATCGACGAAGTGCCAATATAAGCCGCTAATTTCCACCGGCGTGAAGTATTGAGCGCTAAACGTCCCTTTTCGGGCCATCATGAGTATGGTGATCATGATGCCCACGCCCACCAGCATGTGGACGGCATGGAAGCCCGTCATGAAGAAATAGAAACAGAACAGAATCTGAGCTTGCTGCGCGTATTGAGCTTGATGGGGGTGTTCGGCGTCGTTGCTGTAGTCCCAATGTCCGCTGATGAGGGGAACCTTGTTGTCGACCCAGTGCTCGTGATACTCGAATCCCTTGATGACCAGGAACGCGATGCCGAAGATCATGGTGATAACCAGGAACAACTGGAGGAGTTTCTGGTTACCCAGGCGCGCGGAGCGGACGGCCAGCGCCATGAACAGACTGCTGACGATCAGCACGGCGGTATTGGCCGCGCCAAACGCCGGATTCATGTGCAGACTGGTGGATGCGAAAGCCTCCGGATACATGGAGCGGTACACGGTGTAGGCGCCGAACATTCCGCCGAAGAACATAATTTCCGTGAGCAGGAAGACCCACATGCCCAGCGTGGCGGAGTCGAACTGCTGGGCCATGTCATCGAAGTGATGACGAAGATGCGGCGAGTGTTCTGCTGGTGCGACGTGCGTGTCAGCCAACGTGTTCCTCCTCGTGTTTGGCGTAGGCGTAGGCTTCTTCAGTTACGATGGGCGTCTCGTCGAAGTTGAACGTGGGCGGCGGGGAAGTGGTCTCCCACTCCAGCCCTTTGGCGCCCCAGGGATTATTTCCGGCCGGTTTGCCGTTGCGCAGCGACATCAACAAGTAGATGGCCGGAATCAGGAATCCGAGGCCCAGAACGGAAGCGCCCGCCGTGGACATCACGTTCAACACCTGAAACTCCGGCGCGTACGCATGATAGCGGCGCGGCTGGCCCAGGTAACCGGTGATGAACTGCGGGAAGAAGGTTAAGTTGAAACCGGCGAATACCAGCAGGGCGGAGAACTTGCCCCAGCCGTCCGGATACATCTTGCCGGTAATCTTCGGCCACCAGAAATGCAGTCCGCCGAGGTATGCCAGCACCATGCCTCCGACCATGACGTAATGGAAGTGGGCCACGACGAAGTAGGTATCGGTCAGGTGGACGTCCACGCCCAGGGTGCCGAGGAACAGCCCGGTTAGCCCGCCGATGGTGAACAGGCCGATGAAGCCGAACGCATAGAGCATCGGCGTCTCATAGCTGATCGACCCGCGGTACATCGTAGCCGTCCAGTTGAATACTTTGATGGCGGACGGAACAGCAACCAGCATGGTCAGCAGCGAGAAATACAAGGCGGCGTAGGTGGACATGCCGGTGACGAACATGTGGTGACCCCACACCAGGAAGCCGATGATGGCGATACCCAGGCTGGATCCGGCGATGAACGGGTAGCCAAAGACGCCTTTGCGAGAGAAGCAGGTCACCAGTTCGCTGATTACGCCCATGCCGGGCAGAATCATGATGTAAACGGCCGGGTGCGAATAGAACCAAAACATATGCTGGAACAGGATGGGATCGCCGCCGATGGCCGGATCGAAGATGCCGATGTGGAACGCGCGCTCCAGGCCGACCAGCGCCAGGGTGATGGCTACGACGGGCGTGCCGAGCACCTGGATCAGAGCGGTGGCGTAGTTGGCCCACACGAACAGCGGCAGACGGCCCCAGGTCATGCCGGGGGCGCGCATCTTGTGAACGGTGACGATGAAGTTCAGTCCGGTCAGAATCGACGAAAAGCCGGCGATGAACACGCCGACCGCCGCGGTAATGACGAAGGTGTTCGAATACGTCGTGCTGAAGGGCGTGTAAAAGGTCCAGCCAGTGTCCACGCCGCCCATCGCGATGGCCGCCAGCGCGAAGAGCGCGCCAACGATGTAGATGTACCAGCTCAGCAGGTTAATGCGCGGAAACGCCAAATCCTTCGCGCCGATCATCATCGGCACCAGGAAGTTTCCGAGAGTGGCCGGAATGGACGGTACAAGGAAGAAGAACACCATCACGACGCCGTGCATCGTGAAGAACTTGTTATAGGTGTCGGAATTCACCAGATCGCCCTGCGGAGTGAGCAGTTCCAGGCGGATCAGCATGGCAAAAATGCCGCCCAGCAGGAACATCGCCGAGATTGAGATGATGTAGAGCACGGCGATCCGCTTGTGGTCGGTGGTCAACAGCCACGACTTCCAACCGTACTCGGCGTTCAGGTAATTGGGCTTCTCTTGCGCCCGAGGTTGTTCTAATGCAGTACTCATAGTTTGCCGCCAATAGGCTGTGTAGCGCTCGCCGGTTGCGTCCCAACCGGTGCGACCGCTGTTCCGGGGATCGCCAGCGATTTAATGTAGGCGATCAACTGAAGAATTTGCTCTTCGGTGACCTGGCCCTGGAAGTTCGGCATCACGTTGGGCCGGTAACCTTCAACAATCTTGGCATTGGGATTGAGAATGGATTCGCGAATAAAGACGTCGTCGACCGAAACGGACCGGCCATCGGTCAACTGCACGTGGGACCCGAAGACGCCGCGCAGGTTAGGGCCGCGTCCTTGCCGGTCCGTAAGGTGGCAGTTGGAGCAACCCAACTGCTCGAACAACTGCTCGCCCTGCTGTGCCATGGTGCCGCCAGTCCCGCCGCCCGCCAGCCAGTTCTCATAGTCGATGGGACTCATTACGGTTACCCAGCCGACCATACCGGAGTGCTCCGTCCCGCAGTATTCGGCACAGAACAGGTGATAGCGGCCGGGCTTGGTGGCCGTGAACCACATGGTGTCGTAACGGCCCGGCACGACATCGTGCTTGATGCGGAAGGCCGGGATAAAGAAGCTGTGGATGACATCTTCCGACGCCAGCGTAACCTTCACCGGCCGGCCCACCGGAACGTGCAACTCATTGATCTCGCGCTGCCCGCCCGGATACTGGATCTTCCACATCCACTGCTTGCCCACTACGTAGACATCCATGGAATCGGGTGGGGGCGTGGCATTCAAAAAGAAGATCTTCGCGCCCCACCAGAAGAAGGTGAGCATGATCAGGAACGGAATGATCGACCAGGTGATTTCCAGCTTCAAGGAGCCGTGGATGGGGGCCGGAACCTCATCGGGGGAACGGCGCCGGTATTTGATGGCAAAGACAAATATCGTCGCGAAGATCAGCAGCGTCATCACAGCGCTGACCAGCACCAAATAGATGTACAAATGGTCGACGTCGCTGGCAATGTTGGATGCTGCCACCGGCCAGAGCGGAAAATCCATGGACTAAGCGGGCCTCCCCGAATTGGCGTGGCGCTTGTCACGCCGCACCATGATAAACACAAACGCGACCAGCGCAAACAGGGTCGCCGAACCGAACACCCGGAGCACGTTGGAGATCACCAGGCCGTACTTGCCCTTGGTCGGATCGTAGTGATAGCAGAACAGCAGAACTTCATCCACCGGCGATCCGATCTTCTCGCCGGCCGCCTCCACCAGCCCCAGCCGCAGATCGCGCGGGTTGTACTGGATGCCGTAAAGGTATCGCGATACTTTGCCTTCTGGTGTCAGCACCATGATTCCGCTGGCGTGCGCGTAGAGTTTAGTGGCCGGATCATAGCGGTAATGGAATCCGACGGTTTTGGCCAGCGGGACGATCTGATCGTCCTGACCGGTCAGGAAATGCCAGTCTTGCTTGCCCTCCTGGGGGTTCTTCAACTTCTCAATGTAATTGGCCTTCTTGGCGGCCGCGAGCTGCCAGGTTTCCTGGGGACTGAAGCTGACGGTGACCACCTGGAAATCCTTACCCAGGGTCAAAGTGCTTTTCTGCATCGCCTCTTCCAGGCCCATCAACACCAGGTCACACAGGCCGGGGCAATCGTAATAAACCAGCGCCAGGACCACCGGCTTTTGGCCGAAGTATTGGCCCAGGCGAACGGTCTTTCCTGTGTCATCTTTGAAGGTCAACTCCAGGGGGACTTGAGCATTGAGATTCTGGTCGATCTTGATTCCCTGAATCACGGGCGGGAGACCGGCGGGCTGAATGCTGTAGCCCTCTCCTACCCCATACCGTTGGGCTTCCGCGGTGGCGGAAAAAGCGGCGGTGATAATCAGTGCTGCAATCCAACTTCTCTTACTGCGCATTAGTACTTCCTTGCGGTTTTGTTGCTACGGGCGGCTTCGTTACCGGCGGTTTTCTACCCGCCAAAATATCATCCAGGTAGTTGTGCGAAGGCAGGCCCTTCTGTGCGAGCAGGTCGATGGCGCGATCCACGGGGATGCGCACAACACCCGCGTCTTTGTCCACCCACGCATACGTGTTCAGCACGTGGTCTTCATGAGCGCGCAAGTTCCCTAACTGGCGGGGACCATAGACCTCGATGCGCGGCTCCGGCGGAATGACCGGCTGAGCCAGGCGCTCCGCTTCCGCCGTGTGATATTCCGAGTGCAGGTAGTTGAAGATTCCTACCACCAGCACGCAGACCAGGAACGTAAATACGGCCAGGAAGGCCAGCGACACCACGATCAGGCGTACGCTGACTTCACTTTGCTCATGGCCGGCGCCGTTGGGACTATGTTGAACCGTGTGTTCCATGTTAGTGAGCGTGCACCTTCGCCAGGGAATAAGTATCCCGGGGATCTTGGGTCACCAATAACGGCTGGGACTTCAAATTGCGAATGAAGAAGCTCAGCCAGATGCCTCCGATGCCGATGAGCGCGACGATATCGGTCCAGTAGACCTGCAGTCCCTGCTGGCGGAACGCGGGCGCTACGATCCAGAATACATCCAGGACGCGGACGATGATCATCCAGATGGCCAGCTTCTGGATCAAGCTGGGGTTCTTCTTGATGAAGCGCATCAACAGCAGGAAGAAGGGCACGCAGAAATGGAAGATGGAGATGGTCCAGGCTACGTAGCCCCAGCCGCCGCTGAAACGACGCACGTACCAGGGAATTTCATCCGGCAGGTTCTCGGCCCAGATGATCAGGAACTGGGAAAACGACATGTACGCCCAGAGCATGGTGAAGGCCAGCATGAGGTTGCCGAGGTCGTGATAATGCTGGGGCGTCAGGAAGTGGCTAAACGGTTCGCGCTTGGAGAGCAGGACTAAGACAGCGATCAGGAACGCGAACGTAAGCAGCACTTGGCCGACGGTGAACATCCAGGGATAGATAGTGGAATACCAGTCGGGCTCGAGCGACATGATCCAATCGATAAAGGCGTAGGTGGTGGAGACCACGAAAATCAGCAACGCCGGCGCGCTGGCCGCTTTGATGCGCTTGAACAGCGCTGGATCGCCAGTGCGGTCGTGCTCGTTGGCCATGCCAAGGATGCGGTATCCGAATGCGAACCAGATGGCGAAGTACAGGACGGTCCGGACCATAAAGAACGGCTCGTTCATATAGACTGCCTTGTGGCCGGTCGCGAAATGCTCGGCTCGATAGGCGGCGTCGGTCCATTTGTACAGGATCTTCAACGCGAAGAACAACGGGATGGCGAAGAACGCCATTAAAGGCAGGTTCTTGAAGCCGGATTCGACTAGCCGCCGGATGGCGACGCCCCAGTTCCCGCCGACGACGTTGTGCAGGAAAAAGATGCCCAGGCAGCCGAGCGTCAGGCCGCACCAAAAAATAAAGGCGAACAGATACGATTGCCAGAAGTGTTGGCTGTCGGTGAACAGACCGACCAGCGCCGCGGCCAGCGCGACCACGCCCACGATCAGGGCATTGCGCTGCCAGCGGTCCATCTGCGGTTGTAAGGTTTCGCTGGGAGTCATCGGTTGGCTCCTTGGCGCGCTGCCGGTGCTGGTAGCGAGAGTTCGCGCGGCGCCGGCTCGACGATCATGTTCTGCCGCTGATCCTGCGGGACATCATTGATGTTCGCCGTTTCGCTCAACTCCAATGCGCGGATGTATGCCGCGATCCGCCAGCGGTCGTCCGGTTCGACGCGCGAAGCGTAGCTCGGCATGGCTCCAAATCCGTTGGTAATAACGTCGAAGAAATGGCCTATCGGGGCTTTCATGAGCTTATCGCTGTAAAAGGAAGCAGCCTGGCGGTAGCCGCGCAGCACGATCATGCCATTGCCGTCCCCGATGCGGCTGTGACACGGCGTGCAGTAGATGTTAAAGCGTTCCTGGCCGCGCACGATGTCGGCCTTGGTGATGGGAATTGGAAATTCATCGATATCGTTGCCGTCGATCTTGCCCGTGTAGCGCGCTTCGTCGATGCGCAAGTGGCCGCGCGCCACGGTGCCTTCCACCATCGGACGCGCCGAGCGGTGATCGGAGAAGAAATCGCTTTCGGCCAGCGGCTTGTACTTCGGTTCGTCCTGCATATCCTGGCGGCAGGCGGTCAACACCAGAATGGGGAGCGCGGCGGCGGCCAGCAAAAGTTTATTTTTCAACTTCGGCCACCTCTTCGGGCGTCAGTTCTTGCAGGAACTCCTTGGTTTTCTCGCGATCGAATTGCGGATCGGACGCCTCGATGCACAGGAAGAACCGGTCAATCGAGGCATGCTGGCTGAAGCGCTCTACGTTGAAGACAGGGTGATACGGCATGGGCAGCTTGTTCATGGCGAGCATCCCGATGGCTGAGCTGAGCGCGGCCAGCAAGATCGTGCACTCAAACGTGATGGGAATATAGGCCGGCCAGCTGTCGAACGGACGGCCAGCTACGTTGAGTGGATACGCGACCACGGTAATCCACCACAGCAGCGAAAAGCCGCCTGCGCAACCGCACATGCCGCCGATCAGCACCACTGTCGACACCCAGTTCCGCCGGAAACCGATGGCCTCGGCCAGTCCTTCGATCGGCATGGGTGTGTAGGCGTCCATATTGCGATAGCCCGCCGCGTACGCCCGATTTGCGGCCTCCAATAATTGCTCCGGCTCTTCAAACTCGGCCATGAGCCCGTACAAACCGTGTCTGTCCCAAAAAGTTTCGCCCATCGCTAATCTCCAGCCACCGGCGAAGGTGTCGGCCCTTCGTCAACTACGTTCGGGGCGAGATGGTGTAGTACTTCGCGCACCTCAAAGATCGAGATCGATGGCAGGAAGCGAACGAACAGCGTCATCAATACGATGAAGAATCCGAGCGTGCCGATCAGCACCGCCCAATCCCATTGAGTGGGAAAGTACATGCCCCAGGAGGACGGCAGGAAGTCGCGATGCAAACTGATGATGACGATCACGAACCGTTCCAGCCACATGCCGATGTTCACCACGATGGAGACGAAAAACAGCCGCGGAAGATTCTGCCGCACGTTCGCTGACCACAGCGACTGGGGGATGATGATGTTGCACAGGATCAACATCCAGAACAGATACCGGTAGGGCCCCGTCGAGCGGTTCATATACATGAATATCTCGTGCGGATTGCCGCTGTACCAGGACATGAATGCTTCCATCATGTAACCGTACGCGACGATCAGTCCGGTGCCGAGCATCAGTTTGGCGCAGCAGTCCAGGTGCCGCATCGTAATCAGGTCTTCCAGGTGGAACCACTTGCGCGCGGGAATGGCCAGCGTCACCACCATGGCGAATCCGGAGTAAATCGCGCCGGCGACGAAGTAGGGCGGGAAAATCGTGGTGTGCCAGCCGGGCAACAGGCTGATGGCGAAGTCGAAGCTGACCACCGTGTGGACCGAAACCACCAGCGGCGTCGCCAGACCGCCCAACAGCAGGTAGGCCATTTGATAGCGTGCCCAATGTTTCGCCGATCCGCGCCAGCCCATGCCAAGCAGCCCGAAAATCACTCTTTGCCACTGATGTTTGGCCCGGTCGCGCATCGTCGCCAGGTCAGGGATCAATCCGATGAACCAGAAGACCAGTGAAACAGTCAGGTAAGTGGAGACCGCGAACACGTCCCACACCAGCGGACTGCGGGGTTGCGGCCATAGCCACATCGAACTGGGGTAGGGCAGCAGCCAATAGGCCAGCCAGGGACGTCCCATGTGCAGGACCGGGAACATGCCCGCTTGCGCCACGGCGAACAACGTCATGGCTTCTGAAAAGCGGTTGATGGAGGTACGCCAGTCCTGTTTGAGCAGCAGCAGGATGGCCGAGATCAGCGTTCCGGCGTGGCCGATACCGATCCACCACACGAAATTGACGATGGCGAAGCCCCATGCCACCGGGATGATAATGCCCCATACGCCGACGCCCTTGTAAAGCAGCCAGAAGCCGCCGGCCAGCAAGCCCTGCATGGCCACGAACGCGATGGCCAGTGTGACCCACCAAGCCATCGGGGTGGTCTGGATGGGCTTGAGGACAACATTGGCGATCTTGTCGGTGACCGTGTTGTACTTGTATCCAGGCGCGATGATCTTATCCGGGCCTGGGTCGATCGCGATTTGATCTGGTTCGTCGGTCTTCAAGCTGCTAGGCATTGGAGATCTCCGGGTTCGGGTTGCGCAAACGGCCCAGGTAGGTGGTTCTCGGCCGCACGTTCAAATCTTCCAGCAAACTGTAGTTGCGCGCCTGCGCCTTCAACTGCGCCACCCGGCTCTTCGGATCGTTGATGTCCCCGAAGACGATGGCTTGCGCGGGGCACGCCTGGGCGCAGGCTGGAGTTACTTCGCCCTCGGCGATGCGCCGGTTCTGTTTCTCGCTGTCAATTTTTGCCACGCTGATGCGTTGGATGCAGTAAGTACATTTTTCCATCACGCCACGGCTGCGCACCGTGACGTTGGGGTTGCGCAATCCATACAGGCTTTGCGTGTCCCAGTCCGAATAGAGCAGGAAGTTGAAGCGGCGTACCTTGTAGGGGCAGTTGTTGGAGCAGTAGCGCGTGCCGACGCAGCGGTTATAGATCATCTGGTTCAGGCCGTCGGCGCTGTGCACCGTTGCGCCGACCGGGCAAACCAGCTCGCAGGGTGCGTTTTCGCACTGCATGCAGTTCACCGGCTGATAGTACAGCTCGGGGTTGTCCCAATTGCCTTTGAAGTAGCGGTCAACCCGGATCCAATGCATGTGACGTCCGCGCGTCACTTCCAGCTTGCCGACCACCGGGATATTGTTCTCCGACTGGCAAGCGATCACGCACGTGCCACATCCGTTGCACGCATTGAGGTCGATGGTCATGCCCCACTTGTAGCCTTGATACCGGTAATCCGGATACAAAGTGAGGTAGCCGGGCACTGGCTTATCTTCTTCGGTAACTTCGGCGAACTGAGGATTCTTTTTGTAGGCGTCCAGCGTGGTGACCCGTACCGGTTCGCCTTCTTCCATCGTCTGGGTGTGTTGCGTAGTGGCGAAATCGTAGCTGGCGCCGGTCTTGCGAAGCTCCAGGCCGGGTCCGCCGGCGGGCGCGGTGGACGTTCGCAGCAGGTAAGCGTTGAACCCAATTTCGTTACCGACTTGGCCTACCCGAGTGCGGCCATAGCCGAAGTGCACGGTGGCGGAATCGGGAGCATGGCCGGGCATGATCCAGATCGGGCCCGTAATGGTGCGCCCCTGGTATTTCATCTCCACCACGTCGCCAACGTTGAGATTGAGCTTCTGCGACAGGCTGGGGCTGATCCAAACCGCGTTGTCCCAAGTCATCTTGTTCTGCGGTTTGGGACATTCCTGAAGCCAGCCGTTGTTGGAGAACGATCCGTCCCAGATGGTCGGGTCGGGACGGAACATGATTTCAATTCCTTCCGCCGTCGGCCTCTGGCTGGGCATGGGCATCTTCGCGGTTACCGTGACAGCCGGCAGCGCGGTGTTCGGAATCACGCCATCGTGAAGGCCTTTTTGCCAGAAAATATCGAAGTTCGATGCCTTCGATTGCGCCCGCCAGTAATCCTGCACCAGATCATGGTCGGTCTTGTCGGGCTGCCCGGCCAGAGTCGCGATGACCTCCAGCGCTGTCCGGCCCCCGTAAAGCGGGGCAATCAGCGGCTGAACAAAACTGACGGTTCCGTCGAAAGTCCGGGCGTCTCCCCAGGATTCCAGGTAGTGCGCTTCTGGGATTTGCCACAGGCACTGCGCGGCCGTCTCGTCAAAGTACAGACCCAGGTACGCTTTCCAGCCGACATTGCGGAGGGCGCCGGCGAAATCCAGATCCGCGGGCGTGCTGTAGACCGGGTTGCCACCCAAAATCAGCAAGGTTTCCACCTTGCCGGCCTTCATATCGGTCACCAGTTCGCGGAGCGAATCTGCCTGGTCTACCGGATTTCCTTCGATCGGTTCGGTGTAGGTGACGGTCTTGCCGACGGCTCCGAGTGTCGCATTGATGGCGTGCGCCAGAGCGTGCACGGCGGGCGGCTGATGGTCGCCTGCGATGACGACCGCAGCGCCCATATGGGCCTTCAAGTCCTTCGCGATCGCCGCCACTTCCTTGTACCTGTTGCTCGACTGCGCGCTCATTCCCAGGGCGGCCGCCAGATCCCAGGTCCAGGTTTCGATTTCGCTGGCGCGAAGCACAAAGCGGTGATCAGCCATGCCGCCGGTTGGCGAAGGGCTGGGTTCCGCGACGTATAGCCGGTTCTGCACGGTTTGGTCCGGCGGCTTTCCGATCGCCTGCACTTGGGGCGGCAGATGCACCGGACCGCGGTTCTGATCCGCGTAGGAGGCCGACTGCGTATCGCGCGGAGGGACGGGCCCGGCCTGATAGCCTTCTTGCAAATCTTCCTTGGGCTGGTTCGTATGCGTGACGTTGGTCAGCACGCGGCGCTTGTCGGCGAACTGGCGCGCCAAACGCAGGCTGTCCGGACCGCACGACAGGAAGTCAGCGTCCAGCGACACGATCACGTCCGCTTGGTCCAGATGGTAGATCGTATTTATCGCACGGCCGAAAGCGAGGACCGCGCCGGCTGAACGGTTGTTCCTGCCGCACGCCTCATACTGATGCCACTTGGCGCCCGGCATCTCCTTCAAGACGCCGTTGATCAGTGCTGTGAGCGAGGGCGAGGTAACGGTCTCCGTAAGAATACGCACGCCGTTGCCTTTGTTCGCCAGCGCTTTTTCGCGCTGTTGCATCAGTTCGCCCTGAAACGCCGTCCACGAGCTGATCAGGCCGCTCTTGACCGGGGTTTGAGCGCGGTCCGGATCATACATCGTCAGCAGCGAGGCCTGATGAAAATAATCCGATGCGCCCATGCTGGCCGGATGGTCCGGATTGCCCTCCACCTTGGTGGGCCGGCCTAGATGGCTGGTCACGAGCAGCCCGGTCGCCGAGCCGCCCATCTGCATGGACGTAGCGAAGTAAAGCGGTACTCCCGGAATGAATTCCTCCGGTTGCCGGACGTAGGGGACGATGGTTTCTTTGGGCTGCTTGGTGCAAGCGGTGACGCCGGCGAACGCCAGCGACGCTCCCATAAACTTCAGAAAATTGCGGCGGTGGGCCGGGTCCAGCCAATTCGGAGTCCGGTCAGGGAACTCGTCTTCGACGAAAGTCTGGAACTCCTTGGTCTCTGCCAGTTCTTCGAGGCTCTTCCAGTACAAGGGTCCCTGGGCTGATTCCAGCCGAGCCCGAATCTTGCTTAAGTCAAGAGCGGGTTTATCGTTCATCGGTGGCAAGTGTAACAGTCGGTCAAACTTTGAATGTGGTACTCCTGGACCAGCTTCGCGCCCAGTTCTGCTTGATTGGCTGGCGCCTCGTACGCCATGTTGAACACCTGGTCGCGAGGGCGAACGTACTTTTCAGGATTGCGATGGCAGTTGATGCACCAGTTCATGTACAGCGTGTTCTCCTTGTACATGAGCGGCATCTGATCCACCCGCCCGTGGCAGGTCGAGCAGCCGACGCCCTTGTTGATGTGAATGCTGTGGTTGAAGTAGACGAACTCGGGCAGGTCGTGCACGCGCGTCCATTGGATGGATTCGCCGCTCCGGTAACTTGCGCGCACCGGCTCCAGCATCTCCGCGTTCGTCCAGATCTGTGAGTGGCAGCTCATGCAGATCTCGGTGGCAGGCAGCCCGGCGAACGACGAGGTCTCTACCGACGTGTGGCAGTAGCGGCAGTCGATGCCGTCGTCGCTGACGTGATGCTTGTGGCTGAATGGAACCGGCTGGTCTTTGACCACGTGCACATCGGTGATGTACCTTCCGCGGTCCATCGTGTACGCGAGCGTGATCAGCGCGCCGATTCCAAGGACAGTTGCTACGATGCTGATCTTGGCAATGCTATTGGTACTGCGGTGGAAGATCTGGGCCATCCAGTTTTCGTTCCTGCTTGGTCTCCGGTATGACCCACTATGGTAAATCAGATTGCGCTAGAATTGCAAAAAATATTATTTGGCGAGTTTTAGAGTAATATAACTTACACTTATAGCGTGCGGAGCCAGCGGGATCGTTTTGAGTTTAGGCTACTGCCTTCAGGCGCTTATTGACGGCGCGGCGCGCGCGGAGCAGGCGGATACGCACTGCGGTATCGGTCCATCCGTGAGCTCGTGCGATCTCCTGGACCTTGTAGCCTTCCAGGTAGTGCCGTTGCAGCACCATGCGATCGTTCTTCTTACAGGTCTTGAGGATACGGCGAACATCGATAGCCGCCAGATTCACTTTGGGAGGAGTTGGAAGTTCGGGCAGAGTCTGCAGAAAGGGTTCGCGACGGACGCAGCTTCGGTGAATGTTCAGAGCGATGCTGTTCATCCAGGTCAGCACCATGCTGGAGTCGCGAAGCTGGCTCAGGCGTTCCCAGCCTTTTGCCCAAGCGGCTTGGGCAGTCTCCTGCGCGGTGTCAAACGAGAGACCCCGCGACACCAGGAAACGGACCGTCATGTTATAGCCTCTGCTGTAGGCGCTGCCGAATTCTTCTCGTGTCATCGTGGCTCCTCTTAAGAAAACTCGCCGCCAGCCCAAAGGCAGTTCGAGGGCCAACACTGGTAAAAGTACCGGGGCAAAGGTACTAACTGTTGAGAAACCTTCATCTTAGAACCAGTAGTACGATGTAGTCGATAAGTAACCCCTGACCCCGCAATAATTTCTGGGCTGGCAAAATTTTCCAGCGCCACTATTTCATTTGTTCCGGGGAGTTATCCGACAGGCGGAGCACCATGTGGTGTTCATCGACGTAGGTCTCGCCCACTTTTAACGCGTTCCGCTCGTAACCGAAGACTTCAAATCCGAGGGAAGCGTAGAGGTGTTGGGCCGCAGGCTGGGTGTGCCCGACGGTGAGGCGGATCTGCTCGAGGCCTGGCAGCCGATTTGCGCGCAGAACAATCTCAGTGAGTAACGTTCGCCCGATCCCCTGGGCACGCCAGGCGTTAGTCACGTACACACCCCAGACGATGGCCTTGTGCCGTGACTTCAATCGCCGATCGCGGGCGAATCCCGTGGTCCCAACCAAAGCGGCGCCGGCAAACGCGCCGAGAACGTAGTTGTCTTCGTTCGATGCCGCCAGACGGGATGCGAAGCTTTCGGCCGACGTTGCGCGATGCTCTTCGGCAGACGAAGCAAAAGCCTCCGGCTGCTGTTCGAGCGCCTCCAGGCGGAGGTGCCAGAAGGCCTCGGCATCTTGCGCTGTGAGGGTTCGAATCTCTATAGTCATCTTGGGGTCAGTGTATGTTGCGCGCGGCCGTTTTGGCGACTTCTTTGACAGCCCTGACCGCGGTGTTTGCCCAGACGCCGCCGGACGCCACCGAGCAAAAGCGGGTGCTGGCCGACGCGGCCGACTACGCGCGGCATCATGAGGAGAGCCTGCCGAACTTTATCTGCGTCCAGACCACGCGACGCTTCAGCGACTTCACGGGTCAGGAAAACTGGCGACCCATTGACATTATCGTGGAGCGGCTCACCTATTTCGAGCACAAGGAAGACTACAAGGTGATCGAGGTGAACGGCCAGCCCTCCACTGTCGGCCACAATCAACTGGGCGGCGCCACATCTTCGGGGGAATTCGGCTCCGTCATGAAGGGCATTTTCGCGCCCGAAACAGAGACCGCGTTCTCGTGGCAAGGCTGGTTCACGCTGCGCGGACGGCGGATGGACGTCTTCTCGTATCGAGTCGCCAAGGACAAATCCGACTATCACATCGTCGTGCCCAATGACCACATCGACCTGGTGGCGGCCTATCACGGGCTGGTCTTCATCGACGAGCACAAGCATTTCGTGCATCGCATAACGCTGCACGCCGACGGGATTTCGCCGTCCTTTCCGGTGCAGGATGTGAGCCTGGCGCTGGATTACGACTACACACGGATCGGCAGCGCGGATTATCTACTGCCGCTGACCTTCGAATTGCGTTCGCGCGAGGGAAAATCCCTGATCAAAAACGACGTCGATTACGACGACTACCGCAAATTCGACGCCGATTCCAGCATTACCTTCGGCGCGGCGCCACCCGCGCGAACTCAGGATAAGAAATAGCCGGCTAGATAAACGCTGTCGTCTTGATGCCGGACACGTCGAAGCGCTTCCGGCAGCGCATGTTCTTGCACATCACCTTGTCGTCCAGCAGGACCATGTAGCTGGCGGCCTTCTTGAACTTGGCGCGGTCGCGCTCATCGGCGTTGCCCGGCAGGCGGTCCACTTTGGTCCGTACCAACCAGCGCAAATCGTAGCTCTCTGCGCTCCGGCAGAAGGGACAGTGCAGGGCGGCCGGTTTTGTAGTCTGCGATTCTTTGTAAAAGGCTCGTTCGTCCATAGCGATTCCTAATTAGACCGCGGCCAGGGCCTGCGCGCGCACAAAGCTTGCGTCCAGCAGGCGGATAAATTCGTCGACATCCGATTTGCCGATATTCAAGGGCGGGGAAATGCGCAACACGTTCCCGTAGAATCCTCCCTTGCCGATCAGCAGGCGATTTTCGCGCGCCGCTTCCATAACGGCCACTGTCTGAGCCGCCGCTGGCGTCTTGCTGTCGGAGTCGTCCACCAGTTCCAACGCCTGCATCAGGCCCATGCCGCGCACGTCGCCGATGATGGGATGCTTGGCCTGCAGCTTCTCCAGCCCGTCGCGTAGATGCGCGCCCACTTCGGCGGCGTTGATGGAGAGCTTATGGTCGTCGATGAAATCGATGACGGCTTTAGCGGCAGTGGCGGCCACCGGATTGCCCCCAAAGGTGGAAATCGTCGCGCCCTTCAACGCGTCAGCCACTTCGGGACGCGCGATCGTCAAGCCGATGGGTGTGCCATTGCCGAGGCCTTTAGCGCTGGTCATGATATCCGGCTGCACTCCCCATTGCTCGATGCCGAACCATTTGCCTCCGGTGCGTCCCCACGCGGTCTGCACTTCGTCGCTGATGAAAACGCCGCCGTATTTCTTAACGATGTCGGCGACGATCGGGAAATACTCCTTGGGCGGCGTCACGAAACCGCCCACGCCCTGGATCGGCTCGGCAATGAACCCCGCGATGCGTCCGGAGGTGGTGGTGCGGATCACGTCTTCGACGTCGCGTGCGCACTGCACTTTGCACGAGGGATACGTCAGACCGTAGGGGCAACGATAGCAGTACGCGTTGGCCGCATGCACGATGCCGGCTTGCGTCACCGGGCCTAGCCGCCAGGTGGATTGCGCTGTCATTCCCATGGCCAAGGCCGACCGGCCGTGATAGGAATGGCGCAGCGCTACGATTTCGGTGGACCCGGTATAACATCGCGCGGTCAGAATGGCGGTTTCGTTGGCTTCCGTGCCACTGTTGGTGAAAAATGACTTGGTCAGTTTCCCGCCGGGCGTGATCTGGGCCAGCTTCTTGGCGAGTGCGGCTTGCGGTTCGTTGGCGAACACCGTGGACACGTGCTGCAAACGGTCGATCTGCGCGTGGACTTTCCTATTTACCTCCTCGTTGCAATGGCCCACGCTGATGGTGACGATGCCGCCGAAGAAATCCAGATATTGATTGCCGTCCGCGTCCCAGACGTATTGATCCTTGGCATGGGAGACCACCAGCGGATCCTTATAGTAGTGGAACACGCTCGGAAACAGGTGCTGGCGGTTCGCGAGAATAACCTCTTCTTTGGTCATTGCTTGATTCTAATACCGGCGGTGGCCCGGCGGGTCGATTTTCGCGGCGGAGGCGCGCGCTTGAGTCACCGGCCCGGCCGGCACAACCCTCATCGGACTGAGCGCGACGATCGCGTTCGGGAACAGGCCGCCAAACACGACGAATAATACAGCCGCGGTTAGAATCCAGCGTTCGCGTGGTAGGGCATCGGCCATGACCGTGAATCCAGTGCGGCGCTTGCCGAGGAACAGCCGCACGAAAAGACGGAAGATGCTGACGGCGTTCATGGCGATGGCAATCGGGAGCAGAAGGCCGGTTAGCGGGTGCGACATCAGCGTTCCGTGGATCAGCAGATCCTGCGAACAGAAGCTGAGCGTGCCCGGCAAGCCTACCAGCGCAAGCCCGAAAATAACGAAGAACACAGCCAGGCGCGGCGCATGTTCGGCCAGGCCCAGATGCCGGCTGCCGCTAAGATTTTCGCCGAAGCGGACTTCCAGCAGCCGCAAAATCCCAAAGAGGCCCATCGTGGATACCGTCACGACGAACCAGTGCACAAAGGCGCCCGTCATGCCCTCTTCGGTTCGGCTCTCCAGCCCGGCCAGAATGCAAGCCGACTGGCTGAGCGCCAGGAAGGCAAGCAGCCGGCGCGGCGAATCCTCTGTCAGCGCTCGAATGGCGACGTAGAGCGCCGTGATCAGGGCGAGATAGGTGAGGACTGGAAACAGATCGCGAGTCGCGCTAGGAAACAGCGGCACTATCAGTTTGGCTACCAGCAGCGCGCCTAGATGGCCGTTCAGCAGCAGGGCTGTGGGAACTGCGGGACCGCCTTCGGCTGCGTCCGCCACCCAGGCGTGCGCCGGGCAAATGCCTTTGCGGAAAATCACTGCTACCACCAGCAGCCCAAAGACGGCCATCCCCCCTGGGCTCCTGCCCGCGAGCTGATCGATCGAGAGCGGATGGCCCTTTGCCGCGAGCAGCACGACGGCCAGCGCCAGCGCGGCGCTCGAAAGCAGAAGGGCCAGGCGCGGTCGCCAGCTACGCGCGCCAAACAAGCGCTCCAGAAAGAACGGCACGGTGGTCAAAATCCAGGCCGCCAAGAAAACCAGCAGGTCCTTGGTCGAGTAAGCCAACAGGGTAGACCCGAGCACGAAGAGCATCCCCGCGATTGCGGTCCAGTCGCAGTCCCGGCGGGGAAGCACCAGCATTGCGAGTGCGCCGAGGCAGGAATAAAGAACCATCAGGGCCGGGCCCAGCGTCTCACCAACAGGCGTTTCATGCAGGAGCAGCACGCTGGCCAGTGCGGACCCGAACGCCGCGAGAAAGCCGATCGCGCGTGCTTGCCGCCGAGCCGCCGCAGTCAGAATCGCCGCTACCCAGGGGGCCGATATCGCGATCGCGCTGAGATTCAAGCTCGGCTCACTCACACGTGTCCTCCTTCGCGGGCAACTCCCTGGACGGAGAGCGCTACCTTCTCCGGGCGCGCCGCCGGCTGCACCAGTCCCAGGCGGTCGAGTTTGGCGAAAAGGCCGGACAGCCGAATCAGCGGATCAATCACGAAGCGGTCCAGAATCGTGTCCAGATGGCCGCGGTCGAGCGCCCAGCGATAGAGCCACAAATGAACACGCTCTGGAAGGAGATCTTCCAGATGCTTGCCTTCAGGCGAGAGCTCGCCGCCGATGGCCGAGTGCATCGCGTGATAGTCGTGCAGCATGGATGGCGCACGCAGGAACTGAAGCGTGCGAACCGTGGCGTGTCCCAGGATGTGCGCGACCGCGATCCATTTCCAGCCCATTCCAATCTCCATGAACACTACGCCTACTTGCGTGAGCGAGGCGTAGGCCAGCGAGGTTTTTGCGTCGGCGGCGGCGCGGCCGACGATGGTTCCATGGATCGCGGTGGCGAAGCCGGTCAGGATCACCAAAGCGGAGGCCAACGGCGACTGCGCCAGCATCGGTTCCACGCGGAGCAGCAGGTATGCGCCGGCGTGAATCGAGATTGCGCCGTAGAAGATCGCGCTCGACGGCGTGGGCCCCTCCATCGCGCGCGGCAGCCATCCTGAGAATGGAACCTGTGCTCCTTTTCCGGCAGCCGCCAGGAGCAAGAGCAGGCAGACCAGCGTCGTCTGCGTTGGGCTCAGCGTAGGCAGGCCGCCGTCAAAAGATGCCGTCCCGGCCCAATGATGCATGGCGAAAACGGCCAGCAGCAATCCAATATCGCAGGCGCGGTACACCGCGAACACGCGCAGTCCGTTTTCCACCGGCGCCGGCCGCTGCTGAAAGAAGGCAATCAGCAACACGGAAGTAATGCCCACGATCTCCCACCCGGCTACCAACAGGTCGAACGAGCCCGCGGCGAAGGCGAGCAAAGATCCGAACGCGAAAAGATGCAGCAGCAGGAAGAACCGCAGAAACCCGCGCTCACGATGCAGGTACGTCGCGGAGAACTGTCCGATCAACCCCGACAGGACGAGCGTCAGGACGAGAAAGGGCAGGGCAAGACGATCCGCCAGCAATACGAGCGGGAAATGATAATCATGCACGGCAAACCAGTTGCCGAAAGCGAGTATAACGGGTGACGCTGTCGAATGCACCCTCCAAACAACGAAGGCCAGGCCGAACAGGCAGGCGGAAAACGTTGCGCCGGTGACTCGGGAAATCGCGCGCTCGGATGGAGCCCAACCTGCGAGCCACAGCAGCGCCAGCACGATGAACACGGCGCCGGGCGCCGCCACCGCGAACAAGAGCGCAGCTTGTGTAAACGCCACGCTTATCGCCTTCCTGCCCCGGTTTGAATCCAGGCCATAGGGAGATGTTCGATTTTGCCGCTGTACCATTCGGCGGAGGAGAGGGCGACGGGAAGCCGCTCGATCTGGCCTTCGAACGCTTCGAACCCGCCGTTCCTGTGGATATGTACGGCGCCGGTCTCGGGGTCGATCGTGGCTACGCGAATCCACCGGTTTTCCACCAACTGCCGGAGCGGTTCGCTCGTGTTCACCACTTTCGTCAGGCGTTCGGGCGAAGTCTCAACCACGAAGAGAATGCGGACCGGCTCATGGATCTCGACCATTTGCCACGGCAGGCCCGTTCGCAGATCGCTGGCGTGGCCATCCATGACGCCAACCAGGCCCGTCACGTTGTGAGGAAGTTTCGTGCCGCAGCCGTAGCGGTCGTTGTCGACGAAAGAGAAGTAATATTCGAGACTGATGCCGGCACAGACCGGAACGACGCCCGCGAGCAATGCCGCCAGCTTGCGGTCATCGGGGTCTTGAGCGGCGTCGTAGGAAGACAGAAATGCGCGGCGGTCCAGAAAAAGGCCCCGCGTCAGGCTGCGCTGCCCCACGATGCACACGGCATTGGTGCAATGTCCGTACTCGGGCCGCGGTTGCGCCAGATGCTCGCTGCGCTCCTCTACGTGCCGCAGCACATCTTCTGGGGAAGCATGTGGCGGGCAGGACTCGAACCGGCGCGCGCGTTCCTGGGCGTTCCACGCCTTGGCGCGATCGAGCGATTCAGCGATCCCCGCCAGGTCGGCCTGGTGCGTCGCCGGCACTGCCTCGACGTCGTAAAGCTCCACGTCATCGCTGCACGTATCGTGATAGCCGCCCACGAACCATGTGTCGTCCGGAATATCAATGCCGCGCCCGCGCAGCAGTTCGCGTACCTCCGGACGGTTGGCCATAGCCGCAAACAGTCGCGCGTTGGGGCCCCCGCGGCGTCCTCCGCAAGCTCCGCAATCGTGAGCCGATTCATGCGGGTTGTTTAAACTGGTGGATCCATGTCCTAAGATCACGACCAGGCGCGCGAATCCGTGTGTCAGACCGGCCGGATCCAGAACACTGGCCACGCTTTCCGCTTTTTCCTCGGCGGCGAAGCCCATCAACAGACCCGTCATGGCGCCGTGCGATTGCGCCGTGTTGCGCATCAGCGTCAGTTCCGTGCGCGGCTCGGGAAGAAATTCCTTGTTCAGCCATTCCCGCAATTGGGCATAACGGCGGGGCGCCAGCAGATTACCGATTAATGGAACGGCTGAAAGCAATCCGAGTGCGCCCGTAGAGAGCCAGCCGCGTACCAGCGTTCTCGATGACAGGAACGATTGCCGCATCACCAGTCCGAGCAAACGCCGCCGCGTTCTGCGGGTCTTCAGCAAAGCGCGATCTTCGGCCTTGGGTTGTTCATCGACCGCATGCTGCGGTTTCACGACCACCGGGGAGAGCGCAGCTCCATGCGGGTCGTCGATGCCCCTGTAGTTCACCGCCACGCCGAAAAATCCCGCCGCGCTGAGCGTTTCCACGTCCGGATCGACTTCTTCCAGCGCGCGCCGCATCGATTCTTCGCGCTCGTCGATGCAGAAGAAGACCTGCGCAGCGTGCCTCGCTTTCGGTTCGGACAGGCCCCGGTACTTGCGATGGCTTGCCAGCCCGCTCAGTATCTCGTGTTCATGCCGGCGTTCGTAAGCAAGCTGAAAGATGCGGCGGCGCTCCAGCCCATTGCACGCTCTCGCCTCTCTCACGAATCCAGACCATTCGTCGTCTGTCAGGCTTTTTACCTCGTCAGCCGAGAGCGATACCACGCGGGCTGCGTCATAGATGCGCGCGGCTCGGCTCAATCGCCGCTTCTCCTGTGTCTTGAGTGGGCTCTCTTCCGGTAGGTCGTCAGCCGCCCCTCTTTGCGAGGCCACCCGCACCATCGTCAAACGCACCGCCAGGAAGTCCAGGAGCTGCGCGGGCACTCGTTCATGTATTGCGAGCCCAGGTTCCTCTTCAATCCTGGACATCAATCCGGCCCAACCAGGAAGCGCCAGGAGTTCGGCTTGCAGGACGTTTTCCCAGTCCGCTTCTTGAACCTGCTGGGCATCGAGATAGTCCAGTACCGCATCTGCGGCCGAAAAACCCAAATGTTCTTGTCGCCGGAAGGCTTCGTCCAACCCTTGCAGAAATCGGGGGAACACGCCGCCTGGCTGCGCGAGCAGCGTCCGGACGCCGACATAGAAGCCTCTCTCGCGATGCGGCATGGGCCAGTAAGCCGTGCCTTGGTCGAGAAACACGGAGCATAGCCGGATCAGCCACGGATGGATGATCTCATTCACCGGGCTGGGCGACGCCGGTTCCTCCTCATGTGCGACAGCACGCGCAAGACAAGCGTCGAACAAAGCGCGCAAAGCGGCCTGGCGGAAATCTCTCGCCAAGTCGCCCTGCTCGGAACGCCACAAAATCGTGGCGGCGTCGAATTCCCGGACGCCCGGCGTCATCATGGCGCGACGTAGCGACTGCCTGCTCAGACGCGGGAAGACGATTGCATCCGGTTCGGCGCTCAACACGGCGTCGATATCTTCCAGACGAATCCGCCCGCGCGTGAGTTCAGCCCGGTACGCGGCTTCGCTCATGTACGGTTCGGCGCCGAAGAGCTGCCAGGCCGCCAGCACTGCCTGCTCGAACGGCATATGCTCGAAGGCGTGCAAAGTGTTGTGGTGGACGAAGACTCCGATCGGCCCCTGCTTGGGCAGGAGATGGGCAGCGTGACGGAGCACCTGGCGCAGCCGTTCCGGCCGCGACCCCGGCGACGGATCGTGCCGGATCAAGCTTGTACCTTCAATGCAATGAGAATCAAGAACAAAAACGAACCAGTTTGAATTCAGTGTAAATCAAAACCGGCCTCGCGCGTCCAATCCAGTTATTCCGCGGGGTGTAGATAGCCCTTGTGTTAAAAGGCAAAATTCGCGATCTGGCCCTCATTTCGGCTCTAGCCAGCTTCCCAATGGGCGCGGCAGAGGTGGAACTGCATGGACGGGTTGTCGATGAAAACGACGCGCCGGTTCAGTCTGCGCGGGTGTCGGTGCATCTAGCCGCGGCCGTCATGAGTTGGCAAGCGCAGACCGATCCCGACGGAGCCTTCACCGTCGGGCTTCCCGCGGCCGGCGACTACCTCGTCGACGTAGAGCGAGTAGGCTGCTACACCTTAAAGGACCGTGCCGTCCACATCCAGGGCGCCACCGAACTGACGCTCGCAGTCAACACGGTGCGCGAGGTGTTTCAGTCCGAGAACGTCAACGCCGAGACTTCTCCCCTCGACGTTGGCCAGGCCCAAAACCAGGAACGTCTCAGCGGAACCGAGGTGAACGACGTGCCCTATGCGAACAGCCACAGCCTCCGAAACGCGTTCGCGCTGATGCCGGGAGTCATACAAGACGCCACCGGCGCCCTGCACGCAAATGGCTCCCAGGAGAACCAGCTGAACTACGTCCTCAATGGCTTCAACATCACCAACCCGATTTCCGGCAACTTCCAGACGCTTCTCGCGGTAGAAGGAATTCGCGACATCAACCTCGCCTCAGGCCGTTACTCGCCCGAGTTCGGCAAAGGATCGGCGGGCGTGCTGGCTATCGAGACGGAGAACGGCACCGACGCCTTCCATTACACGGCCACCGATTTCATTCCCGGCGTCAGCATCCAGAACGGCCTGCGGCTCGCGAACTGGTATCCGCGCTTCGGCGTCTCCGGCCCAATGGTTCGCGGGAGAGCCTGGTTTTCCGACACGTTCGATTCCGAATATAACCAAGGCCTCGTCACCGGCCTGCCGAGTGGACAGAACACGCGTAGCGGATGGGCCGGCAGCAACTTGCTGCACACTCAGGTGAACCTGACGCCATCCAACATCCTCTTTGCGGATTTTTTGGTGAACATCGACAACGAAGGCCGGATCGGGCTCGGTCCGCTCAATCCCGTGCCCGCGACGTCCACGGTGCGCACGCGTGAGTATTTCGGAAGCCTCAAGGACCAGGAATATTTTGGCCACGGCATGCTGGTGGAATTCGGCTATGCACATAACGACTTCTCCAACACGAATACGCCACAAGGTACGAACCTGTACGTCATCGCGCCGGAAGGCAATGGCGGCAATTATTTTGTGAATTCTTCGCAGAGCGCCGCGCGGGATCAGGGCCTGGTTCACGCCTATCTGCCGAAATTCCAGTTCGCCGGCTCACATCAGCTCGAGGTGGGCGCCGACGTCGATTGGCTGCACTATAACGGCGATTTCCGGCGAACGGGCTATCGGGTGTTCGGCACCACCGGCGGCTTGATATCGGAAACCCTTTTCCCGTCGCACGCTAGTTTCCGTGTCACCGATACCGAACAGGCAGCCTATCTGCTCGATACCTGGCGAGTGTCCCAAGGCGTTCAATTCAACCTGGGTGTCCGGCAGGATTGGGACCGGGCGATCGGCGATGTGGCCTGGTCGCCGCGCTTGTCTGCGTCGTGGTCGCCTTTTGAGTCGGGCCGCACCCGAATCTCAGGCGGATATGCCATCACGCACGATGCCGTGACCTTCGATATGCTGGGCCGCCCACTCGACCAGACCGCATTCACCACGCAATACAACATGGACGGCACGCCTTCCGGGCCGGCCGCACCAACGACCTTCGCCGTCCCGCATAGCGGCCTGGCTCTGCCACGGGCGGACAATTGGACGCTAGGCCTGGATCAGCAAGTGCTGGAGCACGTGTACGTTAGTGCGAAGTATCTACGTCGCCGGGGCACGGATGGCTTCGTTTTTTTGAATACTCTTGAGCCCAATGCGCCGCCATCCCTGCTCCCTCTGCCGAGCGGCACCGTGGGCGGGCTCTATCAACTCACCAATCTCCGCCGCGACGATTACGACTCGGTCCAAGTCTCGGCGCGGCAAACCTTGTCGGGTCAGTACGAGTGGATGGTGTCTTACACATGGTCGCGGGCGCTCTCCAATGCTGTGCTGGATCCTAATACCGCCCAGCCGCTGCAGGTGCTTCCAAATCTCGTGCCGATGCCTTGGGATGCGCCACACCGTTTCCTAGGATGGACGTACTTACCTCTGCCCTGGAAGAATTGGGCCGTTTCGGCTCTCGCCGACATGCGGAGCGGTTTTCCATTCTCGGTGCGCGAGCCGAGCGGACCGGTTGTCGGTGCGGTGAACTCCTACCGCTACCCGCTGAATTTCGATTTGGACATCGCCATCGAACGCATGGTCACGTTTCGCGGCTACCGGTTTGCACTACGCGGCGGCGTGGATAATCTCACAAATCAATCCAACCCGACCGCGGTTAACAATGTGACCGGCGTGCCACAGTTTTTGCAATTTCTTGGTGAAGAAGGCCGTCACTTCGTGGTTCGCATCCGGTTCTTTGGCCGCGCCGGAACGAAGTAGATTTGCGAGGCATCTTCATGCGCATGAAGTACGCAATTCTGATCTTGTTCGCCGGCGCCGCCTTCGGCCAGCAGCAGTACGAGATCGGAGCGGACGTCGGGTACGGGTTCTATCGCAACGGTAGTATCTACTCGACGTCGGGAACTGCGAAGGCAGGCATTCGAAACCGCTTCGCCGCCGGCGTCATGCTGGGAGACGACTTCTCGGAATATGTCTCGGCGGAATTCGATTACCTGTATCATGACGGTCACCCGTTTCTACAGGCTCCTGGAGTGAAAGTGGACATTCAGGGCCAGTCGGATATGCTGACCGGCGAGGTGCTGTTCCACTTCAAGCCGCGCGAACATCGCTGGCGTCCGTTCGTTGCCGGAGGCTTCGGCGGGAAGGATTACATCATTGCCGGCCCTGAGCCCTTCCCCCAGCCGATACCTGAAATCGCCAGTCTTACGGCGAACGACGTGTGGAAGGTCGTCCTCAGCGTGGGCGGAGGGGTGAAATATCGCCTGCTTCCCCATATGCCGCTGCGCGCTGAGTTTCGCGACTATCTGACGACATTTCCCCGTCAGCAGATCGTACCCGCTCCGCACAACACCGCCCGCGGGATCTTTGAGCAATTCACTCCGCTATTCGGCGTCAGCTACACCTTCTGAATATCGCGGCTATCATCAGAGGATGAAGATCGCGCTGGACGCGACGCCATTAACGGTCGCGAGCGGTGGTGTGCGCCGCTACACCGAGGAACTGGCGCGTGCACTGGCTGTAAATTTCCCGCGCGACGAATTCTGGCTGCTCTCCGATCAGCCGTTTGAGCCGCTCCAGCCGCCCCTGCCGAATCTCAAATCAGGCCACGGGCCCCGCAATGCGCTCGAAAGGCGATGGTGGCTGTGGGGTCTGCAGGGCGCAATCTCGCGCTTGGGCATTCAGGTATTTCATGGCACGGATTTCTCGGTTCCCTATCTCGCTTCGCGGCCCAGCGTCATGACTCTGCACGATCTGTCGCCGTGGATGAATCCGTCCTGGCACACCCAGTCGGATCGGGTGCGGAAGCGTACGCCTCTGCTGCTGCGGCTAGGCCTGGCGACCCTGGTGATTACACATTGCGAGGCGGTCCGGCGTCAGGCCATCGACCGTTTTCGCTTGCAGGCTGGCCGCGTCGTGGTGGTGCCGCTGGCTGCCAATCGCCAATTTCACCCCGCGCCCGCCGCGTCCAATGGGCGGCCCTATCTGTTGTACGTGGGGACGCTCGAACCGCGAAAGAACATTGCGCTGGTGTTGGACGTCTGGCGCGAATTGAGCCGCGAACATCCGCTGGACCTGGTGCTCGCGGGACGCCGTCGCGAGGATTTTCCGGAGATTCCGCCCGAGCCGGGCCTCCGCCAGTTAGGTCTCACGCGCGAAGAAGATCTTCCCCGCCTCTACTCGGGCGCGCTCGCCTGCCTGTATCCGTCTTACTATGAAGGATTCGGTCTGCCGGTGCTGGAGGCCATGCAGTGTGGCGCGGCGGTAATCGCTTCGCGCGATCCGGCGATTTCGGAGGTGGCCGACGGCGCCGCGATACTGCTCGACGCGGCCGACCGGCGGGCCTGGGTGGAGGCTCTGAAAGTAGCCTGGGCGCAGCCGGAACGGTTGCGAAGCCTGCGCGATCAAGCTGTAGCACGGGCCGCGGAATTCTCCTGGGACCGGACCGCGAAGCTCACTAGAACCGTTTATGACCACGCCGTCGAGCGCTTCCGCAAAGCCTAGAGCACTGTTGCTCGCAGTGGACGCGCCCTACCCGGTGGTGGGCGGCGGTCCGCTGCGTTGCGCCTCCATTCTGGACTACCTGGCGCAACGTTTTTCAGTCCACTTGATTCTCTTCCACCAACCCGGCGCTCCAGACCCTGCGCGCGCCATTCCCGCCGGGCGCGTTGAAAAACTCGATCTCATCGCACTGCCCTACCATTCCAAGCGCCAGATTCCCCGTCTGATCCGGACTGCGTGGCGTTTGGCGCGGAACCGCCCGCCATTGTTCGACCGTTTTTCAGGATTCGAAGCGGAAGTGCGGTCGCTGGTCTTAGGCCAGACATACGATGTTGCCGTGCTGGAGCACTTCTGGACTGCGCCATACGTCGAACAGGTGCGTTCGTGCGCCAAGCAAGTGGTGCTGGATCTGCACAACATCGAGTCTGCTTGGCATTCCAGCATGGCGGCCAGTGAAAGGCCGATTCCCGCGGCGGGGTTCAGAAGATTTGCCAAAGCGTGCGTGCCACTGGAACAACATTGGCTGCCGCGAATGGACAACGTGCTCGTGACTTCGTGCGACGACGCCAAACTGGTCCGCGCGCTTGCGCCCGAGACCGGTGTGATGGTCTACCCCAATGCGCTGCCCGAAATGGTCCTTCCCGCTTGCGTCCGCAAGCACGAAATTGTTTTCAGCGGAAACCTGGAGTATCCGCCCAATGTGGGCGCCGTGCGCTTCTTCCTTCGTCGAATATGGCCCGAACTTAGAACGCGCTGGCCGGAACTGAATTGGAAAATCGTCGGGCGCTATCCGCAAGCCATTCGGACCCTGGTATCGGGTGATCCGCGTATCCTTGTTACCGGGCCGATGGACGACGCGATTCCTATCCTGGCTGAGTCCCAAGTCGCGGTGGTCCCTCTGCTGGCCGGGAGCGGAACGCGCTTTAAAATCCTGGAGGCCTGGGCGGCGGGCACTCCCGTTGTTTCGACAAGGCTCGGCGCCGAGGGGCTCGAATACCGCGATCAGGAGCACCTCCTGCTCGCCGACGACCCGCGTGCCTTTGCAGAGGCGGTTTCGCGGCTACTGGCCTCGCCGGATGAGCGCGCCCGGATCGGAATGGCGGGCCGGAGGCTCTATGAAGAACGCTACTGCTGGCCGGCCGCATGGAAAGAGCTGGACATCGTCCTCGGGCAGCCTTCGGGCACGTCTCGTTCGGCTCCCTGAAACGCCGAAATTTTTTCCGGTCCCAGTGACGATTTTCCAGGTACTATGATTTGTAGGGTGATAGCTGCCAACCTGTAAACATTTTGTGAACCCATTGTGAACCCACCGTTTGCGCCAGGGAAACCTCTATACTGGAGAAGGTCATGCGCTTTGCCGTAGACGCTCATGCGATCGGCCAGCATCTCACGGGGAACGAAACTTACGTCCGCAATCTTCTAAATTGCTTCGCGGCGCTGGATCGCGAGTCGGACGTTGTCGCGTACCTTTCGCGGGAGAACGCTTTCCGTGAAGTTCCCGACAGGTTCGAGAAGCGGCGTGTTGCGGTGAATCCGTTTCTCCGATTGGGCCTTGATCTGCCCCGCGCACTTCGCCAGGACCGTCCGAGTTTGCTGCATGTGCAGTATACAGCGCCGCTGTTTTGCCCCGTTCCTGTCGTTGTGAGCGTGCATGACGTCAGTTTTCTGGAGCATCCGGAATACTTCACCACGTTTCGAGCCTGGCAGTTGCGCTGCACGGTGGAACGCACGGTACGTAGTGCCGCCGCAGTGCTCACACCCAGCGAATTTTCCAAGAACCAGATTTTGAGCGCCTATGGCCTGAGCGAAGACAAGGTAATCGCGCTTCCCAATGGCGTCAGTTCTGCTTTCCATCCGGCGGGTCGAGTGACGTGCCAGCGCCACGTGCATTCCAAATTCGGCTTCTCGTTTCCGTTCATCTTGACCGTGGGCGACCTGCAGCCGCGCAAAAATCACCTGGGACTGATCCGCGCGTTCGAGCAGTTGCTGCGCGCGTTTCCACACCTGCCTCATCATCTGGTGATCGTCGGCAAGGAGACCTGGTACGCGTCGCACGTCCGCGCCGCTGCCCGGAAATGCGCCGTCTCGGATCGGATTCACTTTACCGGCTTCGTGGACGATAGCGTGCTCCACCGTTTATATGGAGCATGCGACCTGTTCGTGTACCCTTCTTTCTACGAGGGTTTCGGTCTGCCCATCCTGGAAGCGATGGCCTGTGGACGCGCTGTGGCATGTTCCAACACGTCCGCGATGCCGGAGGTGGCCGACTCCGCCGCCATTCTATTCAACCCGTCCTCGGAACAGGATTTGGTGCTCGCGATGCGGGATCTCCTGCTGAACTCGGAACTGCGCCAGCGCATGGAACGCCTCGGCGTGCAGCGCGCGGCGATGTTCACCTGGGAGAACACCGCCTCCAAAACCCTGGATCTGTATTACGCCATCGCCGGCAAGGCAATGGGGCAGCCGGCCCGAGATCGCAAGGCTAAGGCGGCTTCCGCGGTCAAATCGACTTCTGCAGTGCGCTGATGAAGCTCTTGATTCCTAAGTTGTCGCTTTCGTTCTGCGCGGCTCTGGCTCTTCTGGCGGCCCCCATCGGAACGTCGGCGCCTCCCAGCGAGATCCTGCACTACAACATCAACTGGCCCAGCGGGCTTAGCCTGGGCGAGGCGCAACTCAGCGCCTCCAGTGCTCAGCCTTCCAACGATGCGCCGCAACGCCTGCATCTGGCGCTCGATTTGGATGCCGGCGTTCCCGGCTTCTCCGTCAGCGATCGCTACCGGTCCGAGGCTTCTGAAGCCTACTGCTCTGTCGAATTTCAGCGAAACTCCACGCACGGCGCTAAAAGAGTCGACGACAAGACTACGTTTGACGCGCACGAAGGTACGGCCACGCGGATCAATGCCGGCGGCGGCAAGTCCGAGATGGAGGCATCCAGCTGCAGCCATGATGCCCTGGCATTCCTGTATTTTGTGCGCCATGAGTTGAGCCAGGGCCGCGTCCCGCCTCCGCAGACGATTTTCTTCGGCGTGACCTACGACGTGAGTCTGGATTCCGACGGCACACAAAACATCTCCATTGGCGGCAAGCAACAAGAGGCCGACCACTTCACCGCCCATGTGCAAGGACCCGCTTCCAACACGACCGTCGAATTGTTCTTCTTGAAGAACTCAGCGCGCACATTGGCGCTGGTCAAGGTTCCCTTCGCTCTCGGAACGTTCTCCATGGAGCTTGTGAAATAATTCCAACGGATCCCTTCCGACTCGTGCCTATTAAGGTTGCCTTCTTTTCTCCGCTGCCGCCGGCCCGCAGCGGAATCGCCGATTACTCCGCCGCTCTTCTGGAAGAACTGCGCAAACAGGTAGACGTGGAGGTGTTCGCCTCCCAACCGGAGGGCTTCCGCCCGGCGGATTTCGACGTCACGCTCTACCAGATCGGCAACAACGTTCATCACGACTTCTGCTATCAAACGGCGCTGCGACATCCCGGCGTTGTGGTGATGCATGAAGCGAACCTTCACCACCTGATCGCCGACATCACGATTAAGCGCAACGACTGGGATGCGTACATACGCGCCGTGGAGGAAGAGGGTCGTCCGGAAGCGCTGGAGTACGCGCGGCGCGTGCGGGCGCTCGAAGTGGGTCCTGATTATGAAGGCGTGCCGATGCTGCGCCGGCTGCTGGCCTCTTCGAAAGCGGCCATCGTTCATAGCGGCTGCGTCGAGGCCGAGCTGCGCGAGGCTGGTTTCACAGGCCCGGTAGCGCGCATCCCGCACGGCGCCTGGATTCCCGACGCCAGCCGCATGGAACATCGCGATCGCCTGGGGCTGGACGAGACTACGCCGCTGGTGGGCATCTTCGGGTTTCTGAAGCCGTACAAGCGCATCGCGGAATCACTGCGAGCGTTCCGCAGGCTGCTGCGCGTACATCCGCAAGCAAGAATGGTTCTGGTCGGCGAGCCGCATCCCGAACTGCAGTTAGATTCGCTCATCCGCTCGCTCGATCTCGGCGCGCAGGTGCGTGTGCTGGGCTTCCGTCCCATCGAAGAGTTTGTCGGTTATCTGGCTGCCTGTGACGTCGTACTTAACCTGCGCTACCCGACGGTTGGTGAGAATTCGGGCACGTTGATGCGTGCTCTCGGCCTCGGCAAGGCAGTGATTGTTTCCGAAGTCGGGTCCTTCAGCGAACTGCCGGACTCCATCTGCCTGAAGACGCCGGTGGATGCAAGCGAAGAGGACCACCTGTTCGAGTATCTCAACCTGCTCGTGAGCCGGCCGGATTTGCGGCGGCAACTGGGAGCGAGCGCGAGAGAATGGGTGGAAACTGAGTGCACCTGGCCGAAGGTCGCCGAGCGTTACGCCGAGTTTCTGGAGTGTGTCGCAGGCCAACGGCAGGTCACCGCGGCAGTACCGGCGCTGGAACCACAACCCGAAGCCCCGAGTGTACCTGTGGAACCGGATTATATCCTGTCCTGGGCGCCGGACGAATCGGCCAAGGGCTACATCGAGACGCATCTTACGCGCCTGGAGAAGACGCTCGCCATCACGCCGCCCGGCGGTCCCGACGACCGCATTCTGGAGATGGGTTCGTATTTACAAATCACGCCCGCGCTCCAGACCCGGCTCGGCTATGGCGAGGTTCGCGGCTGCTATTACGGACCCGCTGGCAAGGTGGAACATCGCTTGCAGACTTCGGCGAACGGCGAGCAGTTCACTTGCGGCATCGAGCTGTTCAACGCCGAAAAAGATCGCTTCCCCTACGCCGACGAATATTTCTCCACCGTGCTGTGCTGCGAGCTGGTGGAGCATCTCACCGAAGATCCCATGCACATGATGGCCGAGATCAACCGCATCCTGCGGCCCGGCGGACACCTGGTGCTGACAACCCCCAACATCGGATCGCTGCGTGCGATCGCGGCCATTCTCGCGGGTTACCATCCCGGCTTCTTTCCCGCTTACATCCGCCCGCGCGCGGAAGGCGAGGAGCCCGAAGCGCGGCACAATCGCGAATACACGCCGCGCGAGATCGTTCTGCTGTTTCACTACGCCGGCTTCGAAATGGTGCTACTCGAAACCGGGCCGTTCCTGGCTGAACCCAAGCCCGAACACGAGTGGGTGAGGCATTTGTTGGAACGCTACGAACTACCGCCCGATCTGCGTGGCGACGGCATCTACGCGGTGGGACGCAAATCCGGCACGGTTCGCGAGCGCTTCCCCAGCTGGCTTTATCAATGACACGCGCCGAATACCGCGACGTCCAGGTGAGTACGCAAGGCTCGTCATTGGAAGTGCGCGTGAAGGTGGAGAACAAGTCGCGCGAAACCTGGAAACCCGAGACTTTCTCGCTGGGCTGGCAATTCTTCGATCCGGAAACCAACCTGTTCATCCTGGAAGGTGCATGGAACCCGGTATTGTGCGACGTGGCTCCCGGCGGCACGGCAACGTTCGACATCTCCATCCCGTTCCCGCCCGAAACAGGCGGATACCAGGTATATCTGTCGCACATCCAGACGCCCGGAGGTTGGGCTTATGCGCGGGGGTTGCCATTCGTGCGCATCTCGGTGGAGGCTGCTGAAGGCCGCGTGCGCGTGCTGGCGCAGGAGATCTCGACGCTGGGACGATTGCGTTGGCGGCGCCTCTGGGCTTCGCTTCCCAAGCTTGCGACCGGACCCGTTCGCACCGTCGCGCAGAACCACCGTCTCATCCGTTCCATGGCGCGGCGTGACATTCTGGCGCGCTACCGCGGATCCTTCGGCGATGTCTTCTGGACCATCTTGAATCCGCTGCTGCTGATGTCCACCTACTTCTTCGTCTTCGGCGTCGTGCTACGGACGCGCTTCGGACCCGATCAAAGCCGCACGAGCTTCGCACTTTACTTCCTGGCCGGGATGCTGCCGTGGCTCGCGTTTTCCGAGCCGGTCGGCCGCGCGCCGTACGTGATTCCGGAACACCGCAATTTCGTCAAGAAGCTGATTTTTCCGCTCGACACGCTGCCGGTGAACCAGGTGCTCTCGGGCTTGGTGACCGAGGCCTTCGGCGCGCTGGTGTTTATCGTGGGCCTGCTGGCGATCCGTCACACGGTCCCGCTGTCTGTCCTCTGGCTGCCCGTGCTTCTAATTCCCCAACTGCTCTTCACCATCGGCGTCTGCTGGTTCCTCGCGGCACTGGGCGCTTTCGTCCGCGATCTCGGTCAGATCATGGGCTTCGTGCTCACGCTCTGGTTTTTCATCACGCCTATCTGTTACCCGGAGGCGAGCCTGCCCTCCAGCGCGCTCTCGCTCCTGGGTAAGAATCCCTTGTTCGTGCTGGTGCGCGGCTACCGCGCCGTGTTTCTCGAAGGCCACGCGCCGGAGTTGCTGCCGCTCGTGAAACTGTGGGCTGTCGGGATTGTCGTCTTCTTCCTGTCGCACGTCTGGTTCAGCAAGCTGCGTAAGAGTTTCGCCGATATCATCTGATAGAATCTCAGGCGCCATGCACATCTACGAGTGGGATCGCATCCAGAAGGAGCAGATGAATCCGGCGCTCGCGCGCCAGGTGATTCACAGCGAGACCATGACCGTGGCACGCATCTACATGCGCAAAGGCTGCGTTGTGCCGGAGCACAGCCACCACAACGAACAGATCTCGATGATCGAGAAAGGCTCGGCGAACTTCGTGCTGGAAGGCGTGCCCCGCGTGGTTAAGGCGGGGGAGGTGGTGCGAATCCCTCCGCACACCCCGCACAGTGTGGAAGCGCTGGAAGACTGCGTGGCGGTCGATCTATTTTCGCCCCGCCGTGACGACTGGATCCGAGGCGACGACGCCTATCTGCGCAAGTAACTCAAAAGACGGTACTCTAACTAGTAAGGTCCATTTGGAGTCGACTCCGAGAAACCCGAATCGGACCCTAGGGTGAATCGATCTAAACGCCTATGCAGACAACTGCAAATCCGATAGCAGCGCAGGCCCCTTCGCACACGAGCGAAAAACTCGTCTTCAGCATCCTGCTGGCAGCCGCCTTCTGCCACTTCTTGAACGACATGGTGCAGTCGCTGCTCCCGGCGATTTACCCACTGCTCAAGACGTCGTATCATCTCGACTTCGGCCAGATCGGTCTGATCACGCTAACGTATCAAATCACGGCTTCGCTGCTGCAGCCGATGGTGGGCTACTTCAACGACCGGCACCCACAGCCGTACTCTCTGTCCATCGGCATGGGGCTGACGCTGGTCGGATTGATCTCGTTGTCGCGGGCGGGTACGTATCCGATGATCTTGCTCGGCGCGGCGCTGGTTGGTATGGGTTCTGCGATCTTCCATCCCGAATCGTCGCGCGTCGTGCGGATGGTCTCCGGCGGACAGCACGGTTTCGCGCAGGCGTTTTTCCAGGTGGGCGGAAACACTGGATCGGCTCTGGGCCCGCTGTTGGCGGCTTTTATCATCGTCGGAGCGCGTGGCCAGCAGCGCATCGCCTGGTTCTCCGCGGCCGCTTTACTCGGAATCATTGTCTTGGCGCGCGTTGGCGCGTGGTCAAAGCAGCATCACGCTGGTGCAAAAAAATCCCGAGCCCACTCGGAACTCTCGCATGCGCTCTCCCAGCGCAAAGTGGTCCTGTCGCTCGCCGTGCTGATCTGCCTGATGTTTTCGAAGTTCTTTTATTTGTCCAGCCTGAACAGCTACTACACCTTCTATCTCATCAACAAATTCCACCTGGCGGTGCGCGACGCGCAGATCCATTTGTTCATCTTCATGGGCGCCGTTGCTGCGGGAACCATTATCGGTGGCCCGGTGGGCGATCGCCTGGGCCGCAAATACGTGATCTGGGTTTCCATTCTCGGCGTGCTGCCGTTCACTCTGATGCTGCCGTATTCGAACCTATTCTGGACCACGATCCTCAGCGTAGTCATTGGCGTGATTCTGGCTTCGGCCTTTTCGCAGATTCTGGTATACGCGCAGGAATTGGTGCCCGGCAAGATCGGCATGATCTCGGGGATGTTCTTCGGACTGGCCTTCGGTATGGGCGGAGTCGGCGCGGCGCTGCTCGGCCAGTTAGCCGACCACACCAGCATTTTCTTTGTGTATAAGATCTGCGCGTTTCTGCCGGCCATCGGCTTACTCACCGGATTCCTACCGAATCTGGAAACGCGCAAGTCGCGCGCGTTGAAGCCGGCCGGCGCTTAAACGCCGACCACCGCGCTGCGGCGCTCCATCAGCACCACGTCGCGCCAATTGCCGTTCATCATGCCCAAGCGCTCTCGTGTGCCGACGATACGAAACCCGGCGCTCGAGTGCAGATGGATGCTCGCGGTGTTCTCCGGGAAAATGCCCGCCTGCAGGCTCCAGATGCCGGAGCTTTCCGAATCGGCCACTAGCCTCGACAGAAGCTCCCGCCCCACGCCGCGGCCCCTGGCGCGCTCGGCGACGTACACGCTCACCTCGGCCACTCCAGAGTAGACGCACCGGCCCGATACAGGGCTCAGCGCGGCCCAACCAAGAACCGCGCCATCCGATCGCGCCACAAGACGCGCGTTTGCCAGATGCGACGTGTCCCATTTCTCCCACTCCGGAGCGTTCTGCTCGAAGGTCGCATTGCCGGTGGCGATGCCTTCCAGATAGATGGCCCGCACAGCCGGCCAGTCCGGGGGTTCAAGCGCCTCGATGCAGAGTGTGCCGCTCATGCTTACTGCGCGGCCACTACGTGCAACGGCCTCTCCAGCCGGAACCGCAGGATGCTCTCGGCGGGCACACGGATGGTTCGGCCTTTAGTGAAGGCCTGCGCCGCCGCTCCGGCTCCTGCGCCGGACGCAGCCCCAATCGCCGCGCCTTTCCCGCCGCCCGCGATTGCGCCGATAATCGCGCCAAATACGGCTCCCCCGCCGGCGAATTTGGCCGTACGCCGGTTCTTGCCGACGCCCTCTTTGCCGCTGCGAACTACATCGCTGGTATCCAACTGGTACATCCGGCCGTCGACCGAGACTGACGCCAGACCCAGCACGAGGTCAGCGGAACCGCGAAACGTCCCGCCTCTGCTCTCCGACTGAATCACGAGCTGCGCATTCGCTCCTCGCGGAATGACAACATTGCCGGACGCGTCGCGCACATCATGAGTCAGTTCGCCTGGAAACGTTTGGCCTTCCGAGGCGCGTTCCGAGTCGATGGTCTCTTCGGTGCGCACAGTTAACTCTGTGCCGGAGGGAACCTCATAGGTCGCCGTGGTGATGGCGGATGCCGGCGGATGGTAGTGGTTCTCGTGATTGGAATCGGGTGGGGGCGGTGCGGGTGCCGAGGGCGCTGGCGCACTGGATGCGCTTGACGTGCTGGCCGGAGGCGCTGCCGCTGCGGCCTGCGGGGGCGCATCGTAGCTCATCGATTGCACCTGGCCGACCGGAATGGTATGCGTGATGTTATCGTCGCCTGCGATTTCGAGCTGCGTCGGCGTGCTCGAGATCACTTTGCCAGCCACCACCGTTCCGTCGCGCAGATAAACCGTGGCATGCGGCGCGTTTGCTGGTGTCACTTTGTTACATGCGCAGAGCAAGGTGAGTAACGTGAAAACCGTTGCAGCGGAGAAACGGAGTACCATAAACGCCAGTATCCCACTCCGCGTAGCCAGTGGGCTTGCGCGCTGGCTGGATTGACGGAGGATTGCATCAGGATGGCATCTGGATTCGCACTGACGCCGGAAGAGTTTCGCAAGCTGGGATATCAAGCTGTGGATATGGCTGCAGACTATCTGGCCGCTCTGCCTTCCAGTCCGGTGTTTCAGCCCATGCAGCCGGGCGAGCGCGAAGCGATCCTGTCGCAGCCGATGCCCGACCAGGGCTTCGCTCCCACCGACATCTTTGCGTACCTGACTAGCATTGTGTTGAAGCATCCCATGGGCAACGGACATCCGCGCTTCTTCGGTTGGGTGAATTCGCCGCCTGCATTGCTTCCGGTGATTACCGAACTGCTGGCTGCTGCGATGAATCCTAGTTGCGCCGGCGGAGACCATGCGGCCATTTACCTGGAGCACTGCGCGGTTCGCTGGCTGATGGAACTGGTTGGCTTTCCGATGGAGCAGAGCATCGGGATGCTGGTGAGCGGGGCCTCTGCCGCTTCTATCGTCGCTCTGGGTGCGGCGCGCCACTGGGCCGCGGCTAAAGCCAAGTACGACATTCGCGCTCGCGGTCTTGCCCGGCTGGACGCGCCGCTGCGGCTGTACACCTCAACGGAAGCGCATTCCTGCATCCAGAAGGCGGTGGAACTGCTCGGCCTCGGCTCCGATTCCATCCGGCGCGTTCCTGTCGACGCCGGGTTCCGCATCGATGTCGACGCCCTTCGCAGCGCCATCCTGCGGGATCGCGATAACGGCTTGCGGCCTTTCTGCGTTGTCGCCAACGCGGGCACTGTCAGCACCGGCGCCATCGATCCCCTCTGGCAACTGGCTGCCCTATGCGGCGAGTTGGATCTCTGGCTGCACGTGGACGGCGCCTACGGCGCGCCCGGCATTCTAGATCCCGGGATCGCCGATCTTTACCGCGGGCTGGAACGGGTGGACTCGCTCGCTCTCGATCCGCATAAGTGGCTCAGTGTTCCGGTGGAATGCGGCTGCGTGTTCGTTCGCGACGGCGAGCTGCTGCGCGATGCCTTCAGCCTGGTGCCGGCATACATTCGAACAGAGCAGGGAAAGGGCTTCGGCGGCATGCCCTGGTTCAGCGAGTACGGCATCCAGCAGACCCGTGGCTTCCGCGCGATGAAGCTTTGGACCACGCTCGTGACCGCCGGCCGCGCGGGCTTGGCTCAGCTTGTCGCACGCCATCGCCGCCTGGCTCAGATTCTTAAGGCGCAGATTTCCGCCGAGCCGGATCTGCAACTCGCCGCGCCCGTGATCTTGTCCATCGTGTGTTTCCGCTATCGCCCTCGCGATTGGTCCGGCACGCAGGAGCAGCTCGACGCGATCAATCAGCACATCATGGAGACTCTGCAGTCCGAGGGCCGTGTCTTCGTCACCAACACGGTTTTGAATGGCCGCTTCGTCCTGCGCGCCTGCATTCTTCACTACGAAACAACGGAGGAGGATCTTGCGGTCCTGGTGGACGCGGTGCTCGACGCCGGACGCCGCGGCATGGCCCACAAAGCCGCCCAATGAAGCAGTGACCTCTGCCTTCTGATATCGTACTTTGAGTACGCAAGGAGGCTACCTTGAAACGCTTTTTGATCCTGGCCGTTGCGGGCTTCGCTGCGCTCGCTGGGGGCGATGACGCCTCTACATCGGGAACCTCGGTACCCGAAATCCCCTATGACTCGGTCCCCAATTTCCTGAAGCTGCCGCCCGACCTCTACCTGGGCGAGGCCTCGGGCGTCGCGGTCGATTCCAAAGGCGACATCTTCGTCTTTTCGCGCGGCAACACCACCGGCCCGGCCTACGCCGCCGCGGCCGCGCAAATTCTCGAATTCGGCCCCGACGGCCATTACATGCGCGAGATCGGCCACAATCTCTACGCATGGTCCTTCGCGCACACCGTGCGCGTGGATAAGGACGACAATCTCTGGGCCGTTGACAAAGGCTCGGACATGATCATCAAGTTCGATCCGGACGGTCGCGTGGCGATGGTGTTCGGCCGCAAGAAGGAAGCGTCGGATGAAGGCGCCGAAGCGTGGAAGCATCCCAAACCGCCACTGCCTGCGGTGGACGGCCAGTTCCGCCAGCCCACCGACGTTACCTGGGACCCGGAGGGCGACATTTTTATCAGTGACGGCTACATCAATTCGCGCGTCGCCAAGTACGACAAGAACGGCGACTGGGTAAAGCAGTGGGGCTCTTTCGGCACTGGCCCCAGCCAGTTCAATACGCCGCACAGCATCGCATCCGATGCACAAGGCAACGTCTACGTGGCGGATCGCGGCAACCGCCGCATCCAGGTGTTCAATTCCAATGGCGATTACCTGCGTGAGATTCACATCAACGTGCCGCTGCCCCCGGTGATCCACATGTGGATGGGCAGTCCGCCGAACCCGAACCCGCCGGCCGGCGGCAACGCGACCATGCAGCCCGGCGCCCCCTGGGCGGTGTGCATTTCGCCCGGCCCGACGCAGTATTTATACGCGTCCGACGCATATCCAGGCCGAATCTACAAGATGACGTTGGACGGCAAAGTAGTGGGCGTGCTCGGCAGCATGGGCCGCCAGTTGAAGCAGTTCGGCTGGATTCACGAAATGGCGTGCCCGTCGGAAAATGAGCTTTACGTCGCCGAGATCCTGAACTGGCGCGTGCAGAAGCTGACTCTGCACCCGGCTAACTAGGCGCGGCATCGAGTTAGCCGCGCTACGACTGCGACAATCGCCGCCGGGCACCACACCCAGAGTGCTTCGCTCGACAAGACCGACACGCCGCGTACCGTCAGGAAAACGTCCGCGCGCAGCGGCGAAACCTCGATCGGCGTCACCGGAAAGAAGTACCGCGCATCGTTGAACGGCGCAAAGAACGCCACCCCCAGGCCGCCATTCGTCAGCGCGTCCAGCACGCCGTGCGACACCGTCGCCACGAAGACGCATGCGAGCGTCTGCAAGGTCTCGCGCGTCTTGCTCCGGCTCCACAAGGGCAGGGAAATAGCCAGCGCTACCAGGCCCGCGAACAGAACTGAGTGCGTGATGCCGCGATGTCCGAACAGACTGTCGTACGGCACGCCGAGGCGAAGCCCGATGACATCGATATCCGGAAGCATCGCGCACATGGCCGCGACCGCCGTCATCCGGCCGCGCAGCGAACACGGCGCAAGCACTTGGGCAACGGCGGCTCCGGCGATGGCATGCGTAACGAATGTGGGCATGAAAAATGCGGCTTCGACGCACCGTTCCGTGTCGCCCCGCCCCGATGGCATAGTATATTACCTGAGCGGCTTCGGCCGCGGCCAGTCACGAGAAAAGCATGTTCTTATCGGCGCGCAAGCTTCTCCGCATCGTTCTCAGCGTGATCATCATCGCGCTGATTTGGACACGTGCGCTGCGGGAATGGCGCGGCCAATCCGGCTTGTGGCTCGGCGGCGCCCTCACGCTGTCGGTGATCCTGCTGTTGGTCGTGCTCTACGAACTGTCAGGCGTATTTCGTAAGAAACGCCGCCCGGCCGACGACGTGCCCAAGCGCCCGCTGGGGCTGGACATCTGAAGCGCTTATCCGTTCACCTGAATTGTCCGCGCAATATCGCCCGCGCGCTCCGGAACAAAATGTACGGTTACGTTCTTTTTCTGTTCCGAGGCCAGATCCTTCAGCGTGAGCCGGTGATCGCCAGAACGGATGCGGGTGGATGCCCTGACGTCCATATCGAACGGCACGCCGTCCGCTCCTTTCACGATCACCAGGTTCTGTGCAGGATCCACGGCCATGATCGTGCCCGAGAGCGTCTCTGCCGGCCAAGCCTCTCGGACGCCCTTCGCCGCCATTGCGGTCGCACTTTTTTCCGCAGTTGTCGCGGCCTTGGCGCTGACAGGCGCGGCAATTGCCAGCAAAACGGCGCATGCTGCAAGACCTACTGCATTCCACAACTTGAGTTTCATCAGTTACCTCCCTTTGTTACGAAGAAGCTCGAACGTTCCCCCCTGATGGTCGTTCTTCCTGATTGAGTTTGGCGCGTTCCACTGCGTGATCGGCGGTGCGCGTCAAGATGCGTGCGTCATGGCCGACGTCTCTCAGGTATCGCTGATAGGTGAGGTTCCACAGGTCATGATGGTGGGAATCGGCGAACGCGATGGCGTCGGCAGTGTAATTCGACAGTAAATGGACCGATCTGGACATACGGTCAATAGCCGCTTGCTGCAAGGGGGCCGCATGTGGGCTTATGCGCTGCAGATGTTGTAACCGCCGGGTCATATCGTTCACCTCGGCCCGGAGTTGGTTTAGCTGAAGGGCGACCATGCTCCAACTGGGAGTGTTTGGCGTCTTGAAGCTTTCCAGGTTATAGGCGTGGTCGAGCGCCTGCCGGGCATCGTACTGGACTGCCTGAAAGACCCTGTCGGCCTTCCGCTGGACTGCCGCGTCGTTCGATCCCGATGCAGCCTGCACCGGGACCACAAATGCCGTCATCGACGCGCACAGGCCGGCACTGAGTACAAGGTTTCGGAACATGTCTACGTGGACCTCCTTCACGCCAATTGGACGCGCCAGGAGGGGAGACGGATTATCGCGCCGGAACAGTATTAATCTTCCAGCGCTTCACCTTGCGGCGCCTACGGAAGCGCGCTGATAACACGGTCAATTTCGTCCGGGCTGATATAGAAGTGCGGTGACATCCGGATCCAGCCCTGGCGGGGCGCGGCCAGGATGCCGTGCTGCCGCAGATCGCTGACCACCTTACGGCTGTCCAGAGCCGGCTTTTGGAGACAGATAATGCCTGCGCCGGTCTCGGGAGTCCGGTCACCTAGGAGTTCGTAACCCTTCCGGCGGGCGCCTTCGGCAAGTTGGTCGGCGAGGCCCTGCACGGCGGGTGCGGTCTGGCCGATTCCGATCTCCAGTAATAGTTCCAAAGATGCAAGTAAACCGTAGGAACCTATTGTGTTTAGTGTTCCGCATTCATACCGGCCAGCATCGCCCCGGAGCGCCATGTCCCGAGAGGAATAGTCGTTATAGCCGGCTACGTTCGTCCAACCGAACTCGTGAGGAAAGATCGAATCCTGCCGGTCCTTCCGCACATAGAGGATGCCCCAGCCCTCCGGCCCTAGCATCCACTTGTGCCCGTCCGCGGCGAGCGCGTCGATGCGAGCGACCTCGACATCTAGCGGGAACGCGCCAAGGCCTTGGATCGCATCGACGAAGAAGAAGCAGCGCCGCCGGCGGCAGATCTCGCCGATCGCATTGAGATTGGCCCGGAAACCGCTGAGATACTGAACAAAACTGATGGCCAGCAATCGGGCGCCCGTACAGGCCGAGTCGATCTTCTCGAGCGGATCATGCACCGAGAGCCACTCCACGATGCAGCGGTTTGCCTCGAGCCGCTTCCAGGGGTAGTAGTTGGCTGGAAACTCCTCGCGAAACGCCACAATCCGGTCGCCCGGATGCCACTCTAACCCATTAGCGACAGCAGATATGCCCTCAGAGGTGTTCTTGATGAGCGCGATTTCGCTGCGCTGCGCGCCGATCAACTTCGCGGCCGCAACTCGAAGTGCTTCATAGGTATCCAACCACTTGCTGTAGTGCAGGGAGCCGAACTCCAGCGCGTCCTGCGCCCAGGATTGCATGGCCTGGGCTGTCCGTTTAGGAAGGGGCGCAACAGCGGCATGATTCAGATAGATCAGATTCTTGGTCACGGGAAACTCGTCCCGGTACTGCCTCCACAATGGCTCGGTGCTGGCCGCGGCCGCTCCGGACTTTTCCTCGAAACCCATAAGAACCACTATACGTTTAAAATATGAAGGTTTATACTGGATCGTAGGAGTGCCTGGATGAAACGCCTGCTGTCTCCCTGTTTCAGTCTCCTGCTCGTCTTCACCACGGTCGTGCCCAACCCGGCCCTGGCCAAGGACGCCAAGAAAGACCCCGACGAGATCGGCAATCGCGACGTCTCGGGGAAGGTGAATTTCTATTCGCTCGAAAAGGAAATCGCGCTGGGCAAGCAGCTGGCCCAGGAGGTCGAGCGGCAGGCGAAAGTAATCAACGATCCGGTGATCTCGGAGTACGTCAATCGTGTGGGCCAGAACCTGGTCCGCAACTCCGATGCGAAGGTCCCCTTCACGATCAAGGTCCTAGATAGTGAGGAAGTCAACGCTTTCGCACTTCCTGGGGGATTCTTCTTCGTGAACTCCGGGCTGATCCTGAAGGCCGACAATGAAGCCGAACTGGCCGGCGTGATGGCGCACGAGATCGCGCACGTGGCCGCCCGCCACGGCACACGCCAGGCCACCCGTGGTGAGATCGCCCAGCTCGGCATGATTCCGCTGATTTTCATGGGCGGCTGGACAGGCTACGGCATTTATCAAGCCGCGAGCGTGCTGGTGCCCGTGACTTTCCTGAAGTTCTCCCGCGGTTTCGAATCCGAGGCCGACATGCTGGGTCTGGAATACATGTACAAGGCCGGCTACGACCCCACAGCGTTCGTCGACTTCTTCGAAAAGATCCAGACCCTGGAAAAGCGCAAGCCAGGCACGGTTTCCAAAATCTTCTCTACGCATCCGCCCACCGACGATCGCGTTCGGGCGGCCCAGAAGAACATTCAGGAGCTGCTGAAGGAAAAGCCCGAGTATGTGCTGAACACGTCCGAGTTTAACGACGTAAAGGCGCGGCTGATGGCGATGCACAATCGCCGCAAGATCGACAACTTCGATCCGAACAAGCCCACTTTGCGCCGGGCCCCCGGCTCCGGTACCGGAACAGTGAGTCCGGATGATAACGGTAACACGAACACCAACAAGTCTGATGACGAAGACCGTCCGACTTTAAAGCGCCGGCCGTCGTCTGAATAAGTAGATCCTTCTCCAAACCCGCAGTGAAAAGAGCCCACGGTTTAAGCCGCCGTGGGCTTCTTCTTTTTCAGCAGATCCAGCACAGCCACTCCTCGCGCTCGAGCATTTCCCGCGGCTGGAACCCTTCCGGAGCGTCCCACCGCGGGAACCCGGAGAGGATCAACGTTCCGCCGGCCGTCCTCACGCGCGTTAACTCCGGCATCAGATCCTCGATCGTCGCGGCATCAATGTTGGCTACGATTGCGTCCGCCCAAGCGGCGCGGACGGCAGAGGCCGATCCAATGAACATCGGCACAGCCACGCGGTCCCGCGCCAATTGGACGTTTTCGGCGTCAATGTCACAGCCGATCACGCAACTGGCCCCTACCAACTGCGCCGCAGCCGACAGAATCCCGGAGCCGGAGCCCACGTCCAATACGCGGTCGCCCGGCTTCACGTACCGTTCGATGGCCTCTAGACAAAGCTGCGTGCAGGGATGCCAGCCGGTGCCGCAGGCCATTCCCGGGTAAACGATAAGCCGTAACCGCCCCTGAGGCACGGGGTCGCCCGCGCGCCACGGTGGAACCAAATAGAAGCGCTGGCCGATCTCAAGCGGCGGCCAGGCATCGCGCGAGGCCTGCTCCCAATCGATGGCAGCCTCCTCGCGCAGCTCCGGCGTAAAGTCTGCGAACCGGCGGATGAGGCCTTCGGCGTCGCCCGCGTCGTCAAAAAACGCCCGGATACGGCCGTCTTCCTGGACAATTCCTGCCGTGCCCCACTCGGCCAGTTCGGCGATCAGATAGTCTTCCTGGTCGGGCTCCGGATGCAGCAGGATGGAAAACAACTCTCAGTGTAAGCTGAACCGGCGGCGTGTGATAATGTTATTTCCTTCCGCGTCGAAGCAGGGCAACCCATGGCAACTCCTGGACTCGACGAACTGCGGCTCAACAGCGATCCCTTCTCCAATTACCTTTTGGACTCGGCCTACGACGAGATGTTCCACGGGGACCGGCGGCCCAGGCCGCATTACCAGGCGCTGCACGAGCTGCTTCTGGGGCTGCCCGCCGGCGAGATGCGCCGCAAGAAGCAGGCGGCCGATGCGTCGTTCCTGAACCAGGGCATCACTTTCACCGTCTATGGCCGCGAGGAAGCCACCGAGCGCATCTTTCCCCACGACCTATTGCCGCGCATCATCACGAGCGCCGAATGGGAGACCATCGAGCGCGGCCTCGCCCAGCGCATCACCGCGCTGAACCTGTTTCTCAAAGACATCTATAACGAGGGCCGCTGCCTCGCCGCTGGCATTGTGCCGCGCGAAATGATTTACAGCTGCAAGCACTTCCGCCGACAGATGCGCGGCTTTGCAGCGCCCAAGGGCATCTATGTGTCCGTCATGGGAACCGACCTGGTCAGGCTGCCGGATGGCCGCTTCGTCGTTCTGGAAGACAATCTGCGCGTGCCAAGCGGTGTTTCCTACATGCTGACTTCGCGCCAGGTCATGAAGCGCACCTTCCCGGAGCTGTTCCAGCGCACCGACGTCCGTCCCATCGATCACTATGCCGAAGCCCTGCTGAGCACGCTGCGCGCGCTAGCTCCCGAAGGCCGCCCCGAGCCGAACATCGTGCTGCTGACGCCCGGCGTCTACAATTCGGCCTACTTCGAGCACACGTTCCTGGCCCGCCAGATGGGCATCGAGCTGGTGGAAGGCCGCGACCTGGTGGTGCACGACAACGTCCTCTACATGCGTACCACCACAGGCCTGCGGCGCGTCGACGTCATCTACCGCCGAGTGGATGACGATTTCATCGATCCGCTGGCGTTTCGATCCGATTCGATCCTCGGTGTCGCAGGCCTGTTCAACGCGTACCGGGCCGGCAACGTGACGCTCGCCAACGCGCTGGGCACTGGCGTGGCCGATGACAAGGCGCTCTACGCATACGTGCCCAAACTGATCCGCTATTTCCTGAGCGAAGATCCCATTCTCGACAACGTCGAGACATACCTGCTGACCGAGCCGGCCGAGCGCCGGCACGTCCTGGCCCATCTGGATCAGTACGTGGTGAAGGCGGTGGGGGAATCAGGCGGCTACGGCATGTTGATCGGGCCGCACAGCACCGCGGAGCAGCGCGAGGAATTTCGGGTGCGAATCGAGGCTGATCCGCGTAACTATATCGCCCAGCCGACGCTGATGCTTTCGCGCGCGCCCTGCTTTTTCGATGGCCGCGTGGAGCCGCGCCACGTCGACCTTCGCCCCTACATCCTCTGCGGCGACAAGGTGACCATTGTGCCCGGCGGCTTGACGCGCGTGGCGCTGCGCACCGGATCGCTGGTGGTGAACTCATCGCAGGGCGGGGGTAGCAAAGACACTTGGGTACTACAGTAGGAAACATGCTTTCGAGAGTCGCGGACAATCTCTATTGGATGAGCCGGTACCTGGAGCGAGCCGAGCACACCGCGCGCGTGATGGGCGTGCAGCTCAACCTCATGCTGGAGCAGGACCCGCGCACGTCCGACCGCCGCTGGTTACGTACGCTCGCCGCTTTGGGCCACTCTGCGCCTGCTGCTGCGGACGCGATAACCGAACATCCGGACCCCTTCGCTCTAGCCCGCAACCATGCCCTCCGCCAGGTCACGGGCGGCATCGCCTCCGCTCGCGAGAATGCCCGTCAGGTGCGCGAGCAAATCAGCTCGGAAATGTGGGAGCATCTCAACCGTCTGTTTCACGAAGTGAAGCGCATCGAGGCGGCCGGCGTATGGACGCGCCAGCCTCTGGACTTCGTCAGCGTGATTCTGGAAAGCTCCCATCTGTTCCAAGGCGTGACGGATTCCACCATGAATCACGGCGAAGGCTGGCAGTTCATCCAGGTGGGCCGGTTCATTGAGCGCGCCTCGGCCACGGCGCGCCTGTTGGATCTGTATTTCCGCGAATTCCGCGAATCACTCCGCGAGGCCATGGATTCCGGCGTGCACATGGAATGGATCGGCCTGCTGCGCAGCTGCACGGCGTTCGAGGCTTACTGCAAGGTCTACACGGCCGACCTCCGGCCGGAGCGCGTGGCCGAGTTCCTGCTGCTCAATGCCGAGTTTCCTCACTCCGTGCGTTTCGCTGCCGATAGCGTGCAACGGTCCTTGGACGCGATCAACGAAGTGGCTTCCAGCAAGCGCTCGGCGCGCGTGGCCAAAATGGCGGGGAGGTTACGCGCCGGGCTCATCTTCACGCCGCTCGAAGAAATTGTGGCCTCGCTTTCCGAGTTCTTCGCCGACATCCAGAAGCAGTGTGCGCGCATCCATTCAGCCATCTATGAGGTGTACATTACTTATCCGATCGAGGCGGCCATCGAAGCCTGATGTATTACTCCATTCGTCATCTCACTAAGTTCCGTTACAGCTCGCCGGTCAGCGAGAGCATCATGGAGGCGCGCATGCAGCCCCGCTCGGAAGGCCCGCAGCGCTGCCTGAGCTTCCAGCTCGCGGTTCACCCGCGCCGGCGTGTTTATTCTTATCGCGATTATCTGGGCAATACGGTCCATCACTTCGACGTTCCCGGCCACCATCGCCAGCTCATTCTGGTGGCGGAGGCGCTGGTGGATGTGCAGGCGGGCCCCGCGCTGCCTGAATCGCTCGCAAACGACGCCTGGGACGCTCTGGATGCCACGATCGCCGCGGGTGACTTTATCGAGATGCTGTTGCCCAGCCAGTTCGGGCAGTCCAGCGAGTTGCTGGAGCAGCTCGCCCGGGAGCTGGGCGTGGAATCGCGGGAGCACGCCCGCGCACGCGATCCTCTGATGTTAGTTCTGCAGTTGAGCTCCGGTCTTTACGGAAAAATCGCCTATGTCCCCAAGAGCACGCGCGTGGATTCGCCGATTGACGACGCCTTGCGCACGCGCCAGGGAGTCTGCCAGGATTTCGCGCACATTTTGATCGCTCTGACGCGGCGGATCGGCATTCCTTGCCGCTACGTTTCGGGCTATCTGTTTCACCGCGCAGGCGACAAGACGCGCTCGGCCGAAGGCGCCACGCACGCCTGGGTGGAGGTGCTGCTGCCCACTCTTGGATGGGTGGGATTCGATCCCACCAACAACGTGCTGGCCGGCGAGATGCATGTACGAACAGCCGTGGGGCGCGATTACGCCGACGTTCCCCCTACCAGGGGCGTGTTTAAGGGCTCGGCGGAAAGCCAGCTGCAGGTGGCCGTGCGCGTGGCGCCCTCTGACGCTCCGCCGCCTCTGGAAGCCGAGCCAGGGGCCGAAGACTGGTCCAACTCGCTCCGTGAGGAGACCGCCGATAACGACAGCGCTGCTCAACAGCAGCAGCAACAGCAGCAGTGACGCCGCCTCACTTGGAAGCGGTGGCCGAATCGCCCGTGTTCTTGGGTTCTTCCACCGTGATGTAAACCGGCTGCTCGATCAATAGCGGCTGCTTTCCAGTCGTCTTCACCAGGAGCTGTAGCCGGCCTGGCTTCACCGAAGGCGGAATGCGAAACTCAATGGAATCGTCGGCCTGGTCCAGCACTTTCACCTTCATATCGAAGGTATGGTCGGTGAGATAAACCTCGTCGACCGTGGTCTTACCCAGGTAGACTCCGTGAATTCGCAGAACCGAGCCGATCTTGCCGCTATCCGGCTGGACCGTGTGCATTTGAGGCACCTGAGCCGGCAACGCAAGCGCCAGGCCCAAAGAAAGCAGCGGAAGAACGAGCATTCGTCGCATATGGTACGGCTCCGTATCAGGAAACTTACTTCTGATGGTCACGGTGGGCAATGGACGGGAAGTACCAAAGACGCCCGGTAGAATCCCTGAGGCAATGCCGGTATGAGCTGCTAAGAGGAGAGCGCGGGCTGGTGCTGAGCCAGCCCGCCGGAGAGGAGCTAGCGTTCGGGGCTAAGATGCAAACCTTTATGAATGGCGTAGAGGGCCAATTCCAAGCGGTCGGACACGCCTAACTTGTCGAAGATGTTGTGCAGATGATTCTTCACCGTCTGTTCGCTGATGAACATCTTCTCGGCCATTTCCTTGTTCTTATAGCCCTGGGCCACCAGTTGAACGATCTCACGCTCGCGCTGGCTCAACGGCGACCGCTCGCGGCTCTTTCCGGAGCCGGAGCTGCCGGTCTCACCGGGCGCAGCGAACTGACGCATCACCGCGGCAGTCGTGTGCGAATCCAGCCAGATTTCGCCCCCATGGACCTTTCGAATGCTCTTGACGATGAGTTCGGGAGCGGTTTGCTTCAACACGATGCCGGAACAGCCCAGCTTCATGGCCTGGACGAACTCGTTCTTATCCTCCGACGCAGTCAGCACGATGACGCGAGTATGCTTGTTGGTTTGCTGCAGCGCCTGGAGCGCCGAAAGCCCATCCAGATTGGGCATCCGCAGATCCAGCAGCAGCACGTCCGGATCGAGTTCCTGGACTTTATCCAACACCTCGCAGCCGTCCGAGGCTTCGCCCACAATTTGGAAATCCTCCTCCAGGCTGAGGAGCTTTCGCAGGCCATCCCGGACAATGGGGTGGTCGTCGGCAATGAGAACCCGAATCATGCCTTTTTTAGCCTCCACCTCATCCGGACCGAGTCCTTGGTCTTCCAACGCCGTCGAGCTTTCGTTCATATATAGTGTATCGGCCATCTGACTTTCGATTCTACAAGGGTACTGGTACGTAATCAATTTCAGGTAACTCTTAGAGCGCCGTAGGCAAAGCACCTAGTGCTTCCTACCCCGAAGGTTTGAGTTTACCCCCAATCGGCGCGTTTGCGCTGGACTCGTTCAGATTCGAAACGGGAATCGAAACCCGTTTTGGAATGGCAATTCTCTGCCATCCGCCGGGATTCTGTCTCCACGGGGACGTGTAAGTCCTTGAAGACTAAGCGCTGCTTTGATTTGGTGCTCCTTTTGCATGTGTGGCTAGCGTGGTTGACCATATTACCAACGAAATAGCGCGCTACATGGATTTATTGAGTACGCGGCAGAAGCTGGTCGCCTCAAACATGGCCAACGTGGACACGCCCGGCTATAAAACCAAAGACATCGACTTTCAATTTGAATATATGAGCCTGGTCGAAGGCGGGACGCCCAATGTAGTGGAAACGCCAGGCTTGGTGGTCAAGAACGACGGCAACAACGTCAGCCTGGACCGGGAATCCCGGCTTCTGGCTGAAAATGCGCTCCGCTTCAATGTTGCCTCCAGCCTCATGAAGACGCAATTGAAGCTGATCGAGTCGGCCATCAAGGAGGGCCAGTCCTGATGAGCCTGTTTTCGGTTTTATCAGTAAGCGCTTCGGGGATGTCGGCTCAGCGCACCCGTGCTGAACTGCTGGTCGAAAACCTGGCCAACTCGGAAACCACCCGCACTCCGGAAGGAGGGCCTTACCGGCGCAAGGACGCGGTCTTTACGAGTGCGCCGGAAACCTCTCCGTTCGGCGCAGTCTTTCAAACCGAACTATCCCCCGATGTCGAAGGCGTTGAAGTCTCCGATGTTGTCGAAGACTCACGCGAGCCCGAGAAACGCTATATGCCCGGCCATCCGGACGCCGACAAGGACGGCTATGTCGCTTTCCCGCGCATCAATCCCGCCGAGGACATGGTGGATCTGTTAAGCGCCCAGAGGGGTTATCAGGGCAATGTCGCGGCGATGACCGCCATTAAAGACATGATTCTCAACTCCATCAACCTTATGAAATAAGCCATGCCCCTTCCAATCACACCGATCAGCACTCCCAGTGCCCTTCCTCCGCTGAAGCCGTTGGGCAAAACCGAGGGCGGCGGCTTTCAGAACGTTCTTTCCGAGGCCATGGGCCACGTCGAGCAGTTTCAGCAGAATGCTCAAGCCAGTATCGACAAGTTCCTTTCGGGTGAGGACGAAGAAGTCCACAAAGTCGCGCTGGCCACTCAGGAAACACAAATGACCTTCGACCTTTTCCTGCAGGTGAGAAATAAAGTCATCTCGGCCTACCAGGAAGTGATGCGCATGCAGATGTAGGACCCCGACAAGGACCTAGATGGATCAGTTGAAGCGGCTACTGGAGACACTGACCTGGAAGCAGATGTTGTCGCTCGTGCTGACGGCGGCGGCTGTGATTGGCGGCCTGGCAGCCTTCTCCCACTGGAATCGGGAGCGCGACTTCCGGCCGCTCTACAGCGAGCTGTCGACCGAAGATGCGGCTGCTGTGCTGGCGAAGGTCCGCGAGAGCGGGTCGGAGTTCCGGTTATCCGAGAGCGGCACGGTGGTGCTAGTGCCGTCTGCGCGGGTGGCGGAGCTGCGCCTGCAACTGGCCGCGGCTGGCGTGCCCAAGAGCGGGCGGATCGGCTACGAGCTGTTCGATAAAACCAACTTCGGCGCCAGCGATTTCACCGAACAGGTGAACTATCACCGCGCGCTGGAGGGCGAACTGGAGCGCTCGGTCATGTCGCTGGCGGAAGTGGAAGCGGCCCGGGTGCACATCACGTTCCCCAAGGACTCCATCTTTCTGGAATCGCGTGCTCCGGCTAAGGCCAGCGTGCTGGTGAAGCTGCGGCCGGGTGCGCAGTTGTCGGCGCAGAACGTCGCCGCCATCTGCCAGCTTACCGCCAGCGCGGTGGAGGGCCTGGCGCCGGAGGCGGTTTCGGTGGTGGACATGCGGGGCAACCTGCTGAACCGGGCCCGCAAGCCCTCGTCGCCCGATGATCCGGAACCCTCTGAGGCTGCCCTCGACTACAAGCAGAAGATCGAGCACGATCTGCTCGCCAAGATCAACAATACGCTAGACCCGCTGCTGGGAGCGGATAAATTCCGCGCCACGGCCTCAGTGGACTGCGACCTGAGCAGCGCAGAGCAGAACGACGAAACGTACGACCCGAGCAAGTCCGTGATGGTCAGCTCACAGAAGACCGAAGACATCAGCGGCGGCGCGATCGCCTCGGGCACGCCGGGTACGGCCTCCAATCTTCCGCGCCCGACTTCACGGCCATCCACAGGCGGCAACGCGGTGACGCGACGCAGCGAGAACATCAGCTATCAATCCAGTCACACGGAACGGCATGTCCGTCTTCCGCAGGGCGCGATCAAGCGGGTATCGGTGGCGCTGCTGGTGGATTCCGATGTGCGTTTGGAGGGCAGCGGAGCCAAGGCGCGACGAATTGTATCACCGCCGCCGCCCGAAAAGCTGAAAACCATCCATGACCTCGTAGCGGGCGTGATCGGGTTTACGCCGGACCGCGGTGACCAGCTGGTGGTGGAGACGCTGCCGTTTGAATCCACCTTGAATCCGCCGGCGATGACGGACGCGCCTAAGACTTCGGCTCCCGCCTCCCAGCCGGCCGGTCTGGAGCAGTTGCTCAAAAGCAAGTTTTTCGTGGTCGGCGTGGGTGTCGGGTTGGCCGTATTCGTCGCCCTGTTATTCGTAGTGATCCGCCTGGTACGCGCACCGCGCGGCCCGCGCGCCGAGGTCGACGGGCCGCAGCAGATTCCCGCCGCCGGAGGCTCGCCGGAGAACCTGCAGAAGCAGATCGAAAGCCAGTTGGCGGAACAGACCGCGCTGCGGCAAAAGCAGGAGCTGGAAGCCCTGAACGCGCTGAAACTGCCTCCCGTTACCAAGAAGACCGAAGTGCTGACCAAGCACATTGCGGAACAGGCCAAGAAGGATAGCGCCAGCATGGCGCATGTGCTCCGCGCCTGGATCTCCGAGAGCGGCGACGGCACAAGACGATGATTCAGAACCTCGAATCCGCCGCAGCGCCCACCGTGCCCGGCATCCGCAAGGCCGCTGTGCTCATGATTATTCTGGGTGATCAGATCAGCGGCGAGATTCTGCGCCAGTTGGACGAGGACGAGGTGCAGTCCATCGGCAAGGAAGTCGCCCGCATCACCTCCATCAGCAACGACCAGGCCGAAACCGTTCTGGAAGAGTTCTACCAGATGTCGATGGCCCGCGAGTACGTGCTGAAGGGCGGCATCGACTATGCCAAGAAGATGCTCATGAACGCCTTCGGTCCAGAGCACGCCATGCGGCTGGTGGACCGGCTGGTGAAGACGCTGGGCTCGGAGTTGGCCAGTTTCGACACGTTGCAGAAGGCCGATCCCCAGCAGCTCGCCAAGTTCATCCACAACGAGCACCCGCAAACCATCGCATTGATTCTGTCCCACCTGAACGCCTCGCAGGCCGCGGCGCTGCTGACGTCCCTGCCGCAGATTCTGCGCGCCGATGTCGCCCTGCGCATGGCGCACCTGGATCAGATCTCGCCCGACATCATTTCCAAAATCGCCGCCATCATCGGCCAAAAACTGAAGGCTCTGGGGGAACTCAATCGGGAATCCTATGGCGGCGTCCGCGCGGTTTCGGAGATGTTCAACCGCCTGGATTCCGGCACCAGCAAGGAAATCCTGGAGGCCATTGAGCAGGACGATCCCAAGCTGGTGGAGACGATCCGCCACCTGATGTTCGTCTTCGAAGACCTGCTGCTGATTAGCCCCGAAGCTATCAAGGAGCTGCTCAGCAAAGTGGACCGCAAGATCCTCACTGTGGCTTTGAAGGGTACCAGCGAGCAGCTCAAGAACCACTTGATGCAGGTTATGTCGCAGCGCGGCGCGGAGATGCTCAAGGAAGACCTGGAGGCCCTGGGTCCGGTCAAGATCAAGGAAGTGGAGGCCGCGCAGCAGCAGATCATCGCGGTGGTCCGCCAGTTGGAGGCCGAGGGCACCATCAGCCTGAAGGGAACGGTCGGCGAGCAGTATGTCGTCTAAGCTGCATCGCGGCGAACAGATTCCCAGCGAGGCCCTCCCGTGGCTTCCCACCGGTTCCGGCGTGCCGAGTCAAGGTCCATCGTATTCGGTTTCGTCCGGCATACCCGCCAGCGGCGCACCCGACTCGAGGATACAAGCCGCTTATCAGGAAGGCCTCCGTGACGGGCAGGCCTCCGGACAGCAACAAATGGCGGCGCAGCTTGAAGCCATGGAGGGCCGCCTGGCGCGTAGCATTGAAGAACTGACTGGCCTACGCGCCCGCTTCCGGCATGAGGCTGAGGAAGACGTGGTCGAGTTGGCGCTGGCCATCGCGCGGCGCGTTTTACACCGTGAGCTGACCGTTGCGCCGGATGCGCTGCTCGGCCTGGTCAAGGCGGCGCTCGAAAAGATCGAGGCCCGGGAAGTGCATCGCGTACGGGTGAGCCGCGAAGATGCGCCCCAGGTGCAGAGATTCTTCGAAGAGATGGGACTGCCCAGGCGAGTGGAAGTTATCGCCGACCCGAGTCTGCCGCGTGGCGCCGTCATTCTGGACTCCACGCGCGGCCTGCTGGACGCCTCCGTCGAGACCCAGCTCTTGGAGATCGAACGCGGGTTCGCGGACCTGGTGCGGAGGACCTAATGAAACTCGCTCCCTATTATGAAAGGCTCGCCCAGATCGAAACCTGCCGCTGGACCGGCACGGTAACCGAACTGGTCGGTCTGCTGGTGGAGTCCAGCGGGCCTGCGGCCGCGATCGGCGACTTTTGCGAAATCCAGACTCGCGATGGCCGGGTGATTCGCACGCAGGTGATCGGGTTCCGCGACGGGCATGTGCTTTCGATGCCGCTCGAGGAGACCGATGGCCTGCACCTGGGCGATCTGATCACGGCTCGCAAGGAAGATGCCCGCATGGAAGCCGGCCCGGAACTGCTGGGCCGCGTGATCGACGGATTTGGGAAGCCTCTGGATGGCCGGGGCCCCATCGGCGCCCGGAACCCCTACCAGCTCTACGCGCCGGCGCCCGGACCGCTCGAACGCGAGCCGATCGGAGAGCCGCTGGTCACCGGGATCCGCGCCATCGACAGCTTGCTCACGTGCGGCAAGGGGCAGAGAATCGGCATTTTCGGCGGTAGCGGCGTGGGCAAAAGCACATTGCTCGGCGCCATGGCGCACTACAGCTCGGCCGACGTCAGCGTCGTCGCCCTGATCGGCGAGCGCAACCGCGAGGTCCGCGACTTCATCGAGCACGAACTGGGTCCGGATGGTCTGGCTCGGTCCGTTCTGGTGGTAGCTACGTCGGACCGTCCGGCGCCTCTGCGGATCCGTGCGGCATTCGTGGCGCTGGCCGTGGCCGAATATTTCCGCGATCAAGGAAAGAGCGTCCTGCTGGTGATGGACTCCGTCACACGCCTCGCGATGGCGCAGCGCGAAATTGGTCTCGCCGCCGGCGAACCGCCCAGCCAGAAAGGCTACACGCCGTCGGTTTTCAACTTGCTTCCCAAGATCTTTGAAAGATCCGGCCGCTTCCAGAAAGGGTCCATCACGGGATTCTTCACGGTGCTGGTGGAGGGCGACGATTTCAACGAACCGATCTGCGACGCCGTGCGCGCCATCCTGGACGGGCACATCGCGCTCTCGCGCCAACTCGGGGCCTCCGGCCACTACCCCGCCATCGATGTTCTGCAATCGGTGAGCCGGCTCGCGCCCCGGCTCTGCAGCGCAGAACAGAAGGAAGCGGCGATCAAGATCCGCGAAGCGATGGCCACGCACCAACGCTCGGAAGATTTGATCAACCTGGGCGCCTACGTCAGCGGGGCCAATCCCAAGCTGGATGCCGCGCTGAAGCTACGACCGAAGCTGATGGACTTCCTGAAGCAGGACGCACGGGAGCACAGCGCCTTTGAGCAGACGGTGGCGCAAATGCGCGAGTTGGCGAAAATGACCGAATGAAGCGCTTCGAATTTTCGCTCGAACGCGTGCGCCGGTGGCGAAGCGAGCAGGCCAGCCTCGAGGAACTCAAGCTCCGGCAGATGATCGCGTCGAGAGCACAACTGGAAGGGGCGCGGCGGCAAGCGGAAGCCCAAGGACGGCGGGCCGCCGATCAACTGCTGGCGAAGGCTTCACTCGAAGCTTCCGAACTTCATCAGCTGGACGCCTACCGGCTGCACATCCACAGGCTCGTCACCGATTTGGACAACCGCGCGAGGCAATGCGAGGCTCAGATCGCCAAGCAGCGCCAGCGCGTAATCGAGGCGCGCCGCCAATTCGAATTGCTGGACCGGCTCCGCACCACCGCGCTGGCGGAGTGGCGCGCGGCCAGCAACAAAGAGCAGGAAGACCTGGCGGCAGAGCTATTCCTCGCGAAATCCCGCCGCAACACTTAGCGCCCGCCGAGCAGGCGCGTGGCGGTCTCGATGTCCCGGTTCATGTGCTGCAATACTTCCACGACTTCCTGGGACTCGCGCTTTGCCTCATCCCAACGCTTTCCCTCCACGGCTTCACGTACTCCGGGCAGCGTCTTGACGCCGTAGCCGGTGTACATGCCGGGCGCATAAATTGCATGCCGGTACCAGTCGCGACCCGGCAAGCCTCGGGGAAGCACCAGCGCCCGCTCGGTCTCATATAACGCCTGGTTGGCACCGGCGAGCTGGGCCTCCTTGTCTCGCGCCACCGCAGCTTTTTCCGCCACTTCAAACGCCCGGGCGTCCGCGTCGGTCTTGTCCAGCTGGGCCAGTACGGGCGCGAGGTCCACTTTATCGCCGGCCTCCTTCTTGATTTGTTCGGCATAGCGGCGCACGGTGCTCGCAAAGGTCTCAAACTCGAATGGAAGAAGCGGTGCGTCGGACAGCCGTAGCAGCACGGTGGTAGTCACCTCGGAGAGCGCCCGGCCATACACGAAACCCGGGTCGCCGAAGCGCTCAAACCAATCCGGATCGTCGTAGACGGAGTGGTACACGCCGTTCTGATTGGGGCTGCTGAAGCCTAGATTCAAGCTCGCGATCCCCAAATGATCGATGAAGGCTCCGTAATCGGAACCGGCGCCCAGAGCCGCCAGATGAAAACCAGCCGGCTCGTCCTTGGGCCGAGGCGGATCGCCTTCGCGCCGCACTTGGCTCGCCTCCAGCAGGCTCTTGCCGCTTACCGGATCGTGGATGTCGCGCATCACCTCGCGCATGAACGTCTCCAGGGTGTGCGACCCGCTGGCGTTCAGCGTTCCCTTGGAGTTGGAATCTGAATTGATGTACACCACTGCGTTACGCGAGAGCTCGCCTGCATGCTTCTCGGCCCATTCCGTGGAGCCAAGCAGGCCAAACTCTTCGCCGTCCCAAAGGGCGAGAACAATGGTGCGCTTCGGCCGCCAGCCTTGCTTGCGCAGCGTGGCCAGCGTTCGCGCGGTTTCGATCAACGACGACGAACCGCTGGTGGGATCGTGCGCGCCGTTCACCCAGCCATCATGATGATTGCCATAGATCACCCACTGATCCGGATACGTGCTGCCGGGAATGACGGCGATGACGTCGTGCAGCGGGCGGGTGGAGTTATCGAAGTCCAGTTTGAAGTGCGCCGTCGCCGGGCCGGGTCCGATGTGATACGTAAAGCCGAGCGCGCCGCGCCAGGACTCGGGCGCCACCGGACCGCCGAGATTCTCCAGCAGCGGCGTAGCGTCGGCGTAGGAGATCGGCATCACCGGAATCTTCATGAGCACTTTCGATTCGGCGAGTGTGAGCCGCTTCGAGCCGGGCTCCGACGCCCAACCAGGCGATAGCGGATCGCCGGGGTACAAAGGCATGTCCATCACGCTGCCGCGCTGCACGCCGTCCGCCGGGCGCATCGGACCCTTGGGGAAGACATCGCCCTGGAAGTAGCCGTCGTCGCGCGGGTCCGAATAAATCAGGCAGCCGACGGCTCCGTGCTCGAAGGCGACCTTCGGCTTAGTTCCCCGCCAGCTCTTGCCGTAGCGCGCGATGACAATCTTGCCCTTTACGTCGATGCCCTGTTTGGCCAGATATTCGTAATCGTCCGGCACGCCGTAGTTGACGTACACAAGCTGCGCGGTGACGTCCCCCGAGCCAGAGTACGCGTTGAAGGTGGGCAGCTGAGTCGCATTCGAGCTATAGCGGTCTCCAGCGACTACTGGTTCCTTGAGCGACGGCTGAAACTTCACCGGCGCGGTCATCTCCAGCGTTCGGGCAGTGGGGTAGGGAATCAGCGCTTCGAAGTTCTCGATATGCGCGTCGAGGCCGAACTCCTTCAGCAAGCCAAGGATGTATTCGGCCACCGCCGCCGACGCCGGGGAGCCCGCGTGATGAGGCGTACCGGCGATCCGCTCCAGGTAGGTCTTGATGCGATCGGACTCCGGCATCGCCTGCGCTTTTCGCTCGAGTTCGTGTTCGGATGCCCACTGGTTCTCAGGGAATCCGCGGATTGGTTCCTGGCCGGACAGCACAGCCGAAGCTGCAAGAAAGCCTATGAGTAGTTTCATCAGAGATTGGCCGCGACTTTGGCGCCGGGCCGCGTTTTCAAAAAGCCCGAGAACTCCGCGACATTCCGCGTCAGCCCGGGGAAAGTGGCGATGACATGCTCATCAGGATCGAGGATGGCGTAATAGGGAATAGCGACGGTCGCGAACTTGCTCTCTTCCAGCTGCTGATTCTGCTCGGAAACAGCGTCCGTACCGTCGGTGTAGAGATCCACCAGAACGAAGTCCTTCAACAGCCCCGAGATTTCCGGGCGCGGGAACATGTTGGCCTTCATCCAGTGGCAGTTGGTGCAGGCGTAGCCGGTGAAGTTGATGAACACCAGCTTGTTTTCGGCGCGGGCCTTGGCCAGAGCTTGCTTGTACTCATCCTTCATCCATACCGGCGCTGCAGGCCCGCCGCCCCCGCCGCCAAACGCGACGTTCTTGGCCTGGACTGGAATAAATGCTTCGATATTGCCGAGCGAGGCGCCGAATAGCCCCGGCAGCAGGCTGATGGAGAACATCAGGAACAGCGCGGCCACTAGCATGCGGCCGACGCCCAGATGATCGTCCGCCTTGACGCCTTCCAGGCGCAGGAAGCCGAGCAGGTACAGGCCGGGCAGCGCGAACAGCACCACCCAGGATGCCAGGAACATTTCGCGCGAGATCAGGTCGGTTCGCAACACCTGGTCGGCTGAACTTAGGTACTTTATCGAGATGGCCAGCACCACAAAGCCCAGCACGACTTTCACGCGCATTAGCCAGCCGCCGCTCTTGGGCATCTTTTGTAGGAACGATGGAAACAGCGCGAGCACGAAGAACGGCAAGGCCAGCCCAGTGGCGAACGAAGCCATGCCGAAGACGGGCTGCAGGCCGCTGGTCTGCACGGATGCCACCAGCAGCGGGCCGACGATCGGTCCGATGCAGGCAAACGAAGTCAGCGTAAAGGTCAGGCCCATGAGCAGCGTGCCGAGATATCCGCCGCCCTCCGATGCCTGATTGAGTTTCGTCAGCAGACCCGATGGCAACGCCAGTTCATATGCACCCAGCAGGCTGAGACCGAACACGATGAACACTAGAGCGATGAACGCGTTCACCCAGGGGCTGTTGCCAAGTTGCACTACACCGAACGGCCCGGCGATGGCCTTCATCGCCACGCCCAGGCCGGTGAAGAGAATGATAATGCCCAAACAAAACAGAACCGCGTGGCTCACGCCTTCGCGCTTATTGCCCGATTGACGGTTCACAAAGTACGAGACCGTGAACGGGATCATGGGGAAGACGCAGGGCGTGAAGATGGCAGCGAGGCCCGCGCCGAACGCAGTCAACAGGAAGAGACCGAAGCCGGATGAATCGGCCGGAGCCGATGGTGCGGGTGAAGGCGCCGCGGAAGTTGTGACCGGCGCGGACGGAGGCGGAGTCTTCACTTCCGCGAAGCCGGCGGGGATCGAGATCGCGCTCGCTGGAGCCGCGGCGTCGATGCTGATGGTCGCGGCGGCTGACTTCCGCTTGGGCGGCAGGCAAATCCTGTCGTTGCAACTTTGATAACGGAATTGCGCGGTGACCTCGGCCGGGCCGGCTGGCGCGTCCTTGTTCAGATCGACATCGAACAGCAGGACCATCTGGCCCGAGAAGGTCTCGGTGTCAATGTTGAAACTCGGGTCCAGCTTGCGCTCGGGCTTGGCCTGGTAGATCTTGAAACCGCTCACCGCGGGGCTATCAGCGAGACCCGCGGTCGTAGGATTAGGGCCGCCCGGCGGCGTGGTCATCGAATAAACGTGCCAGCCCGGCGCGATGGTTCCGGTCAAGTGTGCCAGCACATGCGAACCGGGGGGGGCGGACTTGGCGTCGAACTGCAGCGTCCACTGCACCGGATCCTCGGCTGCGCACGCCACGCCGGCGATTCCCGCCACCGCAAGCAGGCCAACCGCAAATTGCCGAATCATACGCTTAGTCCGCATTCGCGGCCGTTGCAGTGGGTAAATGCCCATTCCGCAATTCCGCTTCGATTCGTTCGTTGACCTTGCCTTCGGCAAACTCCGCCGCCACGCGAATGGCGTTCTTGATCGCGTTGGCGTTGGAGCGTCCGTGGCAAATAATACAAACCCCTTTGACGCCGAGCAGCGGCGCGCCGCCGTACTCGGAATAATCCACGCGCTTCTTGAAGTCCTGGAACGCCGTGCGCGCCAGCACGTAGCCGATCTTGCGCCGGATGGTGGCTTCCAGGGACTCCCGCAGCATCTGGTAGATCATATCCACCAGACCCTCGCTCACTTTTAATGCTACGTTACCGATGAAGCCGTCGCAAACGATCACGTCGGTGTCGCCCGCGTAGATGTCGCGGCCTTCCACATTACCGATGAAGTGGATGGGGAGTGTCTTCAACAACGGAGTGGCCGCCCGCGTCAGCTCATTCCCTTTGTGCTCCTCTTCGCCGATGGACAGCAGCCCGACGCGCGGCCGCTCGGTGCGGAAGATCACGCGCGAATAAAGATCGCCCATGACGGCGAATTGCGCGAGCATGTGAGGGTTGCAGTCGACATTCGCGCCGACATCCACCACCACGACGGGCGTGCCCTTGAGCGTTGGGAAGGCCGAGGCCAAGGCGGGACGATCCACGCCGGGCAGCATGGTTTGCACGAACTTGGCCGTGGCCATCACCGCTCCGGTATTGCCGGCCGAGACGAATCCGTCGACAACACCGTCCCGCACCAGGCGCGCTGCCACTCGAACCGAGCTATCCCGTTTCTGGCGCACGGCTTTGATACTCTCGTCCATGGTGACGACTTCGCTGGCATGCCGTACTTCGATCGGCAGGTGGTTCCAGCCTTCGTGCTTAGCGAGCTCCGCGCGAACCACGTCTTGCTGGCCAACCAGGACGACGCGAACGCCGAGCGACTTGGCTGCACGAATGGCGCCTTCGACTTCCGCCTTTGGGGCGTGGTCGCCTCCCATTGCGTCCACCGCGATGGTCACCATGAGTAAGCTGTCCTATTGGGTCGCGCCTCGGGCGCGTTACTCCTCGGCAACCTCAATCACTTCGCGGCCCTTATAGCGGCCGCAATGCGGGCAAGCCCGGTGAGGGAGTTTCGGCTCGTGGCAATTGGGACACTCGGCGCGTCCGGCCGCCGTCAGCGAATCGTGCGCACGGCGAGTGGAGGTGCGGCGCTTGGAGTGTCGTCGTTTTGGATTGGGCATCTAAGTTCCTCTAACTTGTAATTTCTTCAGCGCTGACCAGCGGTCGTCCGCGGGCTTCACTTCGCATCCGCAGTTTATCAAGTTGCGATTCTGGCCGCAGACGGGACACATCCCCTGACAATCCGCGCGGCACAGGCGCTGCATCGGCATCGCCAATAGGACGTATTCCCGCAAAACATCTTCCAGGAGAATGCCGTCGCCTTCATAAAAGGCGATCTCGGCTTCCCCTTCGTCGATCTCGACTTCCTCTTCGTAGCCGGTCCTTACGGCCGGCCGGTAAAACAAATCAAAGCTGGAATCAATCGCAAAGCTCGCCGGCTCCAGGCATCGGTCGCACTCTGCGTGCATCCCGACCTTCAAATGGCCCCGGATCCGAATTTCGCCCAGGGTGTGCGGCAGTAACTCCGCGGAACCCACGGCTTCGAGCGGGGTCGTCTGGCTTAGCCCCCCGTCTGCAAAACCGATTTCACCGGGAGGGAAGGCGACGTCAAAACGGACCTTCTTTAATTCCAGCTCCTTGACGCTTATGAACACACTAAAATCCTCGCCACAGGGAGCGTTAAGCTCTTAGTATAGCAGGAGTTGGCAGGAAGCGCGCGCGTTTCTTGCTACGCTGGTTGAATGGACTGCGCGGATTGCGAGCGCCTGAGCCGGGAAGAAGCCGTCGCGGCCGCTGAGCTGGTAGCGGCGGACCAAGCGCTGCCGGCGAACGCGCCAACTTATGAAGGCGAAACGCAGTGGGCTAAGAAATTTGCGGCGGAAGCGCGGTTGAAGAACGCGCGCGACCGGCTGGCGGCTCATCGAGCCACGTATCATCCGCCCAATTCGCCGGCGGCGACGGGATCAGCGCGGCGGGCGTTCTTGAAGACGATCTTCCGGCAGCACTAGTGAATCTGCCGCGTCAGGTCGAAGCCGATGAACAATCCCGCTGGCGTGTCCGCGCCCGGATCACCCAGGAACGTGGCCCGTGTTCCGGCGCGCTCGGACACCGTCGTCCCCGGACTAGTTGTGAACCCGAATGTGAAAGCGTGCCGGTAGATCTTTTTCTGGATTCCGAACGCAAACGGCGGCCGATGAATGCCTAGCGCGCTCGCGTTGGCAAGCGTAGGGATCACTTCTGCGATGAGCGCCACGGTTGGGCGGATGTCGACCGCCAAGCCGATGCCGAGCGAGAAGGCGTTGATCCCCGGGATGTCGGGAATGTCGTTCGAGAGAAGGCCGCTGGCCTGGACCAACCGCCGGTCATTGAACGATGCCGTCGGCACGAAATAAATTTGCGCCCGCGATGTCAGGCTGCGCGACACGATCAATTCAAGGTCCTCGGTGTAGTTCTTGCGGAAGTTGTCCTGGCCCTCGAGAGAAGCCCGCACGGCAAAATTCAGCGGCGCGCCGTGGTTTTCGTCGAGCAGGTTGTAAGCCGCCATGAGCTGAATCGGCCGGCCGATGAACGTCGGCGACCGCCAGACATCCACCGAAAGCTTGTCCGTCACCCCGTAGCGCACGCCAAACGACGAAAGCGCGAAATTGTCCAGGCCGAACAGTTCGGCGCCGCGCGCCGGCCCGCTGAACGCGGTGTCATAGGCGAAGCGGTGCGAGAAATTGACATACACGCCATGCGCGTCCACCCGACGTCCGGAGGGCAAGCTGAACAGCACGTCGTCCCCGGGCTTGTAAACGCCGGGCTTCGCAGTGGTCGCGACTGCGGCCGCGGCGCTCACGCTGCTCGATGGTCCCGCGAACGAACGGACATACGCAGTCAATTCTCCGATCTGCCCGTCGCTCAGCCGCCCGTCCCATGCCGGCATTTTGTTATCGACGCCGTGGCGGATCGCGTTGGCGATTTTTGTGGTGCTCAGACTGTCCTGAAAGGACCGCTCTCTGAAATCCGGCGTGCCCGCCGCTCGAACGCCTCTGCCGTCGGCGCCGTGACAGCCTGAGCAGTGCTGCGCAAACAATCCGGCAGCCGCCGGCTGGGTGGCTTCCTCCGCACGAACAGTCCCCGCGGCGACATCGACCACATAGCGTTTGCCGTCCGACTCCAGCAAAATGGCGGAGTGCGAACCAGCGAGGTAGGACGCCTCCGGCGCAGCGTCCTGGGCGATTAAAGGTAAGACCGGCAAAAGGGCAGAAAGGCAGATAAGTACCCGCATGGTTCCATTAACGCCAACGGCCGATTTCTAGTGGTTGCGGGCTTGTAAGAACTGAGTAAATTCTCGGTCTGCCTATTGCGTCTGGTTGGATCTACTTGATTTCTCTCGTCCGGCGGGAGGATTTCCAAAATGGCTGGATACTTGCAAGGGGCCCGGTGATATGATGGCTACAGATGTCGATGCTGTCTCCCAGGCTGCAACTGAAGGTCTCCCAGAAGCAGATCCTCACACCTGGCCTCGTCCAGATGGTCACCGTGCTTCAGCTGAACCGGCTGGAGCTAAAGGACATGATCACGCAGGAAATCGCCGAGAATCCGGTTCTGGAAGAATCGGTCGACGGCATCGAAGAGCTGACGCCGGAGGAAATGCAGGCAATTCTCGAGGCTGAGCGCACCTCCGAGCCGTCCGATCAGACCATTCTCGAAACCGTGAACGGGGCTGCCGAGAGCGTTCCCGAGATCGCCGAGGGCGTTCCGGAAGCTGCCGACCCTGCCGGCCCTGCAGATTTTGACTACGAGAGCAATCCTTCTGCCGCCCTGGATCCCGCGGCCGCCGCTCCTGCTCCGGAGACGGATGTTCCCGAGCAAAAAACCGAAAAGGATCCATTCGACGAAATCGACTTTGGTTCGTTTTTCGACGATTATCTGGATCCGGGGTACAAGAGCCCGGCTTCAGAAGCGGTAGAAAAACCCTCCTTCGAGACTTTCCTTTCCTCGCCGGTCACCTTAGCGGATCATCTCCATTCGCAGCTTGCGGTGCTGGTGATGCCGGAAACGGTTCGGGACGCGGCGACGAGCATCATCGGAAATCTGGATGAGAACGGTTACCTGACGGCGACGCTGGAAGAGATCGCCGAATCGGGCGAGCATAAGATCGAGGAAGTGGCCGAGGGGCTGCGCATCGTGCAGTCGCTCGATCCGGCCGGCGTGGGCGCCAAGGATGTGCGGGAGTGCCTGTTGCTGCAGCTGGAAAGCCGCAACAGCCGCGGCGGCGTGGCCTGGCAGATCGTCTCCAACCATCTGAAGCTGCTCGAGACGCGCCAGTTCAAGGAAATCGCCAAGCAGTTGGGCCGGCCGTTAGAGCACGTCCAAATGGCAATCGACGTGATTCGGCATCTGGACCCGTATCCCGGACTGCGCTATTCCGGCGCCGGCGCGCGCCAGGTAGAACCCGATGTCTATGTATTCAAGGAAGGCGACGAATACATCATCCAGCTGAATGACGACGATCTTCCGCAGCTGCGCTTGAATGCGCAGTACCGCAAGATGCTGGATCGCGATCAGGAACCGAGCAAGGAGATCCGCAACTACGTTAAGGATCGCTACGCGGCGGCCATCCAACTGATAAAAAACATCGAGCAGCGCAAGCAGACCATCATGAAGGTGTGCCAGTCGATCGTCCGCCGCCAGCTGGAATTTCTCGAGCACGGCCTCGATCAACTGAAGCCCATGATGATCAAGGAAGTGGCCGAGGAGATCGGTGTGCATCCTTCGACGGTGAGCCGCGCCGTGGCCGGAAAATACGCCGACACTCCGCAGGGCGTGTTCGAGCTGCGGTATTTCTTCTCCGAAGCCGTACAGGGCGCGGCCGGCAGCGCCACGCCCCTGTTGATCCTGAAGCGGCGAGTGAAGAAGATGATCGAGGAAGAGGACGCTCAACATCCGCTGACCGACGAGCAGATCACCGCGCGATTGAAGGATGAAGGCATCGACGTCACTCGACGAACCGTTGCCAAGTACCGGGAGGACATGAAGATTCCCTCCACGCACCAGCGCCGGGTTCGCAACTGAATGGTTCTTTTTTCTCGCCAAGGTACATCTCATGAACATTAGTTACACTGGCAAATACGAAGCATTGCCGCCCAAGCAGCGGGCCAAGCTGGAGGCGAAGCTGCAGAAGCTTTCCAAGATGTTGGAACGCCGCGGGGAAAAGGAGATGCACGTCATCCTGACCCAGGAGCGATTCCTGCACAAAGTGGAAATCACGGTCAATGCGTGGGACCACGCGATGGTTGGGATCGGTTCCGGCCCGGATCCTGTCATAGCAGCCAACGACGCAGCCGACAAGCTCGAAAAGCAGCTCTTGAAGCTGCGCGCCAAGTGGCGCGACACGAAACGCGTCAAGGACAAGGAAGCCGAGGCCGGGCAGGGCGCCGCAATTGCATCCCAGCCGGCTCAAGGGAAGAAGACCAAGAACGTCGGGCCGCCTCGGAGCGCGGCGCCCGTTGGCAAAACTGCGGCGCGCAAGAAGGTCTTTCGCGTCAACCATACCGACGGCAGCAAACCGATGACTCTCGAAGAAGCGATGCTCGAGATGGAAGAGTCGCAGGATTACCTGGTCTATCGCGATGCGCGGACAGACCGCGTTACGGTGCTGATGCGCCGCGCCGACGGCCATTTCGATCTCATCGAAAGCTAGTGGCCAAACAAGTCGGGAGTCGCGGGGATCGCAAAGGCGCGGAGCTCATCATCATTACCGGCCTGAGTGGTTCCGGGAAGGCTACCGCGCTCAAAGCTTTCGAAGACCTCGGCTATTACGCGGTTGACAACCTGCCCATCGGGCTGATTCCCAAGTTCGCCGAACTGGCCAAGGATTCCGCACATGTCCGCCGCGCGGCGCTGGTCATCGACATTCGCGAGGGCCAGCAGTTAGCCGAGTTTCCCGCTCTGTTCCAGAAACTGCGCCGCCGCGTCCCTGCCACTCTGGTGTTCCTCGAAGCCGACGACGCCACGCTCGCGCGCCGCTTCAGCGAAACCCGCCGTCCGCATCCGCTCGGCACCGAATCTTCAGTAGCGAAAAGCCTCCGCACAGAGCGCGAACGCCTCGCGCCTATCCGTAAAGTGGCCGATCACATCATCAACACCTCCAAGTTCAACGTGCACGAACTGCGTAGCGTCATCGAAGACAAGTTCGGCGGCGGGCGCGAGGAAGCCAACATCCGCATCGACATCACCAGCTTCGGATACCGGCACGGCGTCCCGCCCGATAGCGACCTGGTTTTCGACGTGCGTTTCCTGCCCAACCCGAACTATATCCCGCAGTTCAAGGAGCTCACCGGCCGGCATCCCAGCGTGGCCCGCTACATCCGGTCGTTTCCGCAGACGGTGGAATTCATCGACCGCATCTCGGACCTGTTGATTTACCTGATCCCGCACTACATCCGCGAAGGCAAGAGCTATCTGACCATCGCCTTTGGCTGCACGGGCGGGCATCACCGGTCAGTCATGATCGCGAGCGACATCCGCAAGCGCCTCGCACAGGCTGGCTTCAAGGTGAAGGAGACTCACCGCGACGTCGGCAAGTGAGACAAGGGTTCCCTACACCATCGTCTTTTTCCACGTCCCGCGCCGGAACAGCAGAATGCTGAGCACCGCCAGCACGGTGTCGGACACGACTACGGACACGAACACGCCGCGTGGGCCCAGGCTGGTATGAAACGCGAGCACCCACGCCAGTGGGATCTGGCAGAGCCAGAAGCTCACCAGATTCAGCACGGTGGGAGTAGCGGTGTCGCCGGCGCCGTTGAACGATGCGGTCACCACCATGCCGTAGGCGTACGATACGTAGCCATAGCTGAGCAAGCGCAGTCCGCTGACTGCGAGCGGAACGACGGCTGGGTCCGTTGTAAACAGCCCGATCAGCTTCTCGGCGAACGCAATGAAGATCAGCCCTACGCCGCCCAGGAACAGCATGTTGTAGAAGCCGGTGCGCCACACCGATGTTTCGGCGCGCTCTGGTTTTCTCGCGCCCAAATTCTGGCCCACCAGCGTGGCCGCCGCGTTGCTCATGCCCCACGAAGGCAGAATCGCGAAAACGATGATCTTGATCGCGAGCGTGTTCGCGGCCACCGCGTCGCTGCCGAAGCTGGCCATGATCCGCACCACTCCGATCCAGCTCGCCATCTGCACCATGTACTGAAAGATGGCGCTGAGCGAAAGCTTGATCATCCGCAGCATCACGCCGAAATCCAGGCGGAGCTGCGCCAGGCGCACCGCGATACGGCCGCGGCCGGAAGTGAGCACCCACAATTGGAACAGGACGCCGATGCCGCGGCCGATGGTTGTGCCCACGGCGGAGCCGGTCACGCCCAGCTTGGGGAACGGTCCGATACCGAAGATCAAACAAGGGTTCAGGCAAATGTTCACGATGTTCGCCAGCCACAGCACTCGCATGGCGATGGCTGCGTCGCCCGCGCCGCGAAAGACCGCGTTGATCAGAAAGAGCAGAAAAATGGTGGCGCTGCCGCCCAGGATCATGCGTGTATATCCGGTGCCGAGCTTGACCACGCTTTCCGATGCGCCCATCACACGTAGCAGGTTCGGCGCCCAGAAATAGCCGAAGACAGCGGTAACGGTGGCGATCACCAGCCCCACCACGATGGCCTGCACCGCCACTACGCCGGCCGCCGCTTCGTCTTTCTCGCCGATTCGCCGGGCCACGAGCGCCGTCGCTCCCATACTCAGACCCAGCGCGATGACGAACAACACAGTCAAGCCGGTTTCGGTCAAGCCGACCGTGGTGATGGCGTCCGCGCCGAGATGGGCGACCCAGAACACATCCACCACGCCAAATAACGACTCCATGCACATCTCGAGCACCATCGGCACGGCCAGCAGAATGATCGCCCGGCCGATGCTGCCTTCCGTGAAGTCCTGACTGGTGCCCATCACCGCTTCGCGCAGCGAGGACCACAAGCCAGGGGCCCGAGTTTGGACAGTTGCGGCGCTAGTTTCGCTCATAGAGGAATTTCTCCTGGAGATGCTAAAACTCTGGTTGCCGGGCGGGGCGTGCACAAGGCGCACTCCTCGTCAAGCTTTTATTGCCTGCTGGGAGCAGGCGTCAGAGAGTGATGACTGGGCTCTTCACGGCGTATGCACCTCAAGGTGAAGTTGTCGATTCAGTATAGCGCAACTGTCGAGTCAGTAAATAGTCAACTCGACGGGCGATCCGGCGCCGCATCCCAGCACCTTCGCCGCCGACCCTTGATTGCAGGCGGCCTCCAGATAACCCGAACTTCCCACGACGGCGAAAATCTCGCCCGGCGCACATTCGGTGAACGTCAGAGCCAGACGGGAAATTGTCTTCAGCCCGGCGATCATTTCGAACGGCCGGATGCGAGCTCGCGAAAACTCGTCGATGTGGAAATTCGTGATCAGGTTTCCGAAGTGGTCCACCTTCAGGATGGAACCCGTCCAGGTGTGCTTGCCGGTATGCACCGGCGCGAAGAAATTGAGGCGCAGGTGGTCGTCGATGCGCTTGCCGAACTGCGCCGGCGGAACGCCCGCGGCCAGATGCGCCGCAACGGGTGCGAAAACGTCGCGGCCATGAAATGTTCTGCTGATCGGACGCAGGAAAAACCGCTCGCTCGTGATGTGCCGCACTCTCCCGCTTTCCCTGGCAAGCACCATCGACAGCACGCCGTTGTCGGGCGCCACGAAATACTGGCCTCCCGCCTCAGCCAGAATCGGACGCCGGGTAGAGCCGACGCCTGGGTCCACTACTACCACGTGGATGGTCTTCTTCGGGAAATATTTGTAAGCCTGCGCGATCGTGAATGCCCCGTCCGGCACTTCGAAGGGCTGGACCTCGTGGCTGATGTCCACGATCTGGGCGGCCGGATGGATACCCAGAATCACGCCTTTCATCACGCCGACGAAATGATCTGAGGTTCCAAAGTCGGTAGTGAGTGTAATGATGCGTCTGGTCATGTTCAGTTTCCGCCCACCGAGATCAGCGCGGAGTTGCTCATCGCGTTGCCAACCCCAACTTGGAGGGCGTAATCTCCCGGCACAAGAATTGGAATCCTGATCCCGATTTGCAGCACTCCCACCAGGCCCGGAGCCATGCGAGCCGAAACCACCTCCACGGCCTGCCCCCCGATGCTCGCCGAAACAGCGGACACGGGCGAGACCGGCGGATCGGCTGGCGCCGCGGCTCCGGATGGAACATTCGGATCGAGCGTCCCTTGACCCGTGAGAAACGCGGTGACCACGGTGCCGGCAGAAGCGGGCTGCCCCGGACTGTTGGTTGTCCCGTCCTGGTTCTGTACCAGCGCGTGTCCAGCCGCCGACAGAAACAACCCGGGCGCGGCCGGTTCGATTGTCAACGGCAGTTGCGCCAGCGAAAGGCCTCCCACCGAAACATCCATGCTCGCGTCGCCCGGTGAAATTTCAAATGGGATCTGTGCATTGATCTGAGCAGGGCTTACAAAAGAGAGCGGCACCGGAATGCCGTTTACGGTGATCGAAGATCCTCCGAGTTGGAACGGCCAAGGTACTCCCGCGGCGCTTGCCGCTTGCGGCGCCAGATTGGAGCCAAATAACGAGACGATCGATCCCGGCGCCACCGGTCCGGGTTCGAAGTCTCCGGCGTTCACGACAGCAGAAACAGCCGCCGAAGTCTTGAGGCCGAACACCAGCAGGCTGCTCGCCGTACCCACAAAAACCTTGCCGTCGGCGATGGTCGGCGTGGAAAATTTCACGAAAGAACCGATATCGGCGTGGTACAGTTCGTGACTCAGGTCGGCAGCGTCAAACGCCCGTAACTGCGCGGAGCGGTCGGTGATCCACACAATTCCATTGGTTGAACCGTTCGCGGACACGCTCGGCACCGCGCCCGGCGCTTGTATCGGCATCGCGGTTTCTGTGGCCGGCTGGGAGGACAGCGTACCATTTTTCACGGGAAACGCTTTGAGGTTATCGTCTGCTCCGGCGAAGTACAAACGCCCGTTCCAGTAGGCCGGCACTCCGAACACCGCGCCGATCCCCGAAGGCAGCGATTGAACAATCTGGCTGTTACTGCCGGACTCAAAATGGCCCAAGTTGTCGGCGTCCAAAACAAAAATTCCGCCAAACTTGGTGCCATTCACCAGGAGCCGGGGATGAGCCGGGCTTCCGGCTTCGGCGGGCAGCAGGACAGCGCCGCTCGAACCCAGGTCCAGGTTTTGTTCGCTGAGGGCAGTGGCATCGAACGGCGCAAAGTAGTCCTCGAGCGCGAGACCCTGCGAAGTGGAGAGCTTGATCACGCTTTCCGCCAGGTCCGTGCCGCCGCGATCGCCATCGAAGGTGCCATTGCCGGACACAACGTAGATGTTGCCATCAGCGTCGGCCGCGGGCGCCGCGCCGCTTTGCCAGATGGAGCCGGCGTCCCAATTCGGCGTTACGGCATACGCCGCGGTTTGCTGTAACGTCTTTTCGTCGTAGCCGATGACCCACCCGTGATACCGGCCGGAGTCGCATTGAGACGACCAGGAGGTATACACTACGCCGTTGAGCAGCAGCAAGCCAGCACGTTCCTTCGTCAAAGCGGGCTGGAACCGGACCATTGTATTGCCGTCGCCTGTCCCGGGCAACGAGGCTTGAATTTCAACCGGACTGCCGGGGCGTTCCGCGCCGGTAGTAACGTCCAGCGCGTGCAAACGCTGCACGTAGCGCTGCGAGGGCCCTTCCTCAGTCATCGCGACCACGTAGAGCGTGCCGCTCGCCGCGTCGATCACCGGCGTTGCCGTGATGCCAACCTCAGGTTGGATCGAATTGCATTGCAAATCCGCCGCTGAGGCTGAGGTGACGCCGGCAGCGTGGTTCAGGAAGCTGACCTGCCACAGCGGCGCGGACAGCTTGCTATCGGCGTCGAACGCATAAACGCTGTCGTGTTCGGTGACGACGAACACAACGTTATGAACGCCTTTAGCCAGAATGTTAACGCCAGGCAGATACAAAGGCTGAGCATAGACCTGGCCGTCCACCGGATAGCTAAAGAGCTGCCCAAACTGGCCTGAGCTGACGGCGGCCGGCGTTAGCCGCGTCTCCATCAGATTCTGTCCGGTTCGTGACAGATCGTTGTGATAGGTAAGTACGTTAATCTGGCCATGCAACGCCAGAGCACAAAGAAATAGAAGGTAGATAGGCCTCAACCTTCCATTATTTCTCTAACGCGCTGGCATTGCAGCTGGGTTATCTACCAGAGGGCCGATTAGCCAACCAGCTAAAGCTCGCTGAGCGCGGCCACCAGCGCGCCCCGTGCCGTGGAGTGCATGGGACTCGCGGCCAAGCGCACTTCCGAAATCGCCACCGGCAGTTCGGTTTCGCGCAGCGTCTTCTCGAAGCGATCGCGGAAGCCCGGCGCCATCACGCTGCCGCCGCTCAGCACCAGCGGGATGGGCCGGTTCAGCTTCGGCATGTTTTGCACGCTGGCGAACTGGTCCTTCAGCGACGCCACCAGCGCTTGGATCATGTCCTCGTAATAGGTGGCCAGCGCCTGGTGAATTTTATTGGCGAAGTGCCCGTTGAAGTGGAACGACTCCTCTTTGATAGTGCGGATGCGCGTGGCCGGCTCGCCGCGCAGGTTGGCGACGCTCGAGTCGATGAAGTCTCCGCCTTTTGGAATGCTGAAGCTGAACACTGGAACCGAGAGATACGCCAGGCAGACGTTGCACAGCCCGCCACCGCAGCTAATTCCGATGCCAGTGTAGTTGGAGTTTTCCATTTCGCCGTAAATGACGGCCAGCCCTTCGGATATTCCGCGCGCTTCGTAGCCCAGCTTGCCCAGCATGTTCTTAAGTTCGATCTCATGCTGGTTGACCTCCGCATCGGCGCCCAACGGAGCCGCCGGAACGCTGAAGCACACTTTCTGGCCCTGCCCCTGTTCCTCCCCGGTGAGCAGGATCACGATGCGCTGCACCAGCCCGATGCTGTCGGCTTCCTCAGGATTGAGAACTCCCCGCAGCATCGGCCGGCGCGTCTCCTTATGGAACAGGTTGGCGAAACGCTCGGATTCGTCGCCGTATACGGTGATCTCGGAATCCTGGGCGACGTGTGGAATGCGCTCCTTCTTGAGCACGCTCTGGGTGAGTTTCGAAAACGGGATCGTGACGAAGGCGTTCAGTTGCGTCTGAAACTGGACGTCCTTGTCCTGTCGCCGGGCGGCGACGATCCGGCTGGTTCCAACGTCCAGCCCGATGGCTGAAGTTGCTTGCGTATCGGTGTTCATTCGTTGTACTCCTCGGGAGCGCTCTTTTCTGCGAGCGCCCGGATTGCATCTCGGTATCTTCTTTGCAGCCTTTCGCGATAGAGGTCCAGCGTGAGACCGCGCGCGGCCGCCTCGGCTCGTAGTTGCCCTTCGGCGGCTTCCACGCCCGGAGTGACGCCGGCGCCGCCGGATTGGGCGAGCAGGGAATCGCTTCGAAACCCAAATAGCAGCACGCTGGCAGGCGGTTCGCGATAGTTGTTGCTCAGTCCCAGCTCGCGAAACGGCAGATTCGCGGCCCAGTCGGTGTGGTAACCGGCGCGCCAGTTCCCCGGATTCACCGATACCTGCGCGTGGGTAACACAATTGGCGGCGGGGATGTCGTAACGTGACCGCAGCATCTCGGTGAGAATGCGGGCGGCGTGGACTTGAGCCGCATTGACGGCAGCGTCGCCGGCGCGCGGATTGCTTTGCGCTTCGAAAGCCACGCCCAGAAAGCTGCGATTGAGATAAACGTAGATCCAGGATTCGTCCGCCCACACGGAATTGCCGGCGTGATTGGCGCAGTCGGTTTCGCGCACCACGCGAAACACCCGGCCGAAGCGGTCGATCACAAAATGATAGGCGCGCTGGCGCTGCACAAATTCTAGCAGTCCTTCGCCGGCCCGCCGCAGCATCTGGTTCTGGTCTTCTTCGAAGGGCGCCATGTGGCTTTCCGTGGTATGGAAGACGATACCCGCCGGTTCGGTACGCCATTCGGAGGCGCCCGTTGCCGTCCGCGCCAACGCCAGATAGTGCCGCGGCTGCGCGGAAGTCGCGTACTGGTTTTCCACCCGGAGTCCATTGCTGTACAGGTCAAACTGCGGATTACTTTGCACCAGCCAGACCCTGGAAACCGGAGCGGCGGTATACGAGGCATCGGCCAACTTGCGGTCCGGTGCTGCGGGTCGAGAATTCGCGGTCGCGGTCACACCCAACGCGTGCCGGCCCGATGTGAGCAGCACGCCCGCCGCCAACACCAGACCGAACGCGATGGTCAGAACCGGCAAATGCTCCAACGCCCGCCGCAACCGGCGCGGTTTTGCAACCGGGCCGGACACACTCCGCCGCAGAAACTGCAGCCGGTCGGCAGGATCGGAGAACCGACGGGCGCGCCACTCCAACAGACGCACCAACACACTTCGCATCACCATGGGAACTATCCCTACCGATGAGTAGTGCTATCGCGTTCGGAACTCTCTCAAAAAATGGCCGTATTCGAATGGGAATCGTTGGCGGGCGGACACAGGTACGTCTGTGCTTAAGGTGCCTGGTATCTTTACTGGTAGCGTGAGCCGGTCAGTCGCCTTCCCCGCTGCCTAAGCAGCGAAGCGGCAGGCTATGCGGCGCTTGATCCCGCAGACCGGACGGCTTCGGCGCGTTCATCCAGGTCGTGACAATACATCAACAGGCTCTTTCCGTTCCAGTCGATGGTGAGGAGTCCCTCGGCATCCTGGGCGCCGGTAACGGTTACGGTGGCGTCTACCGGAATGGTAACCGGAATCCGTTCTCCCTCAACGACTTCTATCCCGAGCGTCGGCGTTAGAATTCGGAACCTATCGTTGCAAGACACATGTCCCTTCTTAGCACTAGCAAGAGAGTAGCTGCCCGTGTTCCAAGACGGCGTTACGCCCTTAGTTGATCATAGCGGCTGCTGGGGACCATACTACTGTGTTTTTTCCCAGTTGTAAATACCCTACTGACCCTGTAACGGCTGGGCTTTGGCGGTAAATCTGACACCGGAGATCGCTCCGGGAGGGAGATAGCGTCCCTGCCCGCGCAGTGGAAAAAAAGCTGTTCACGAGAAAATGGCCGCTCTCGAGCAAGAAATGTTTTAGTTTAATGCGAGAGGATCGTGCTATTATGAGAACCTCCACTTAGTAATTAGGGGAGGAACAAATGTTCAGGAAGATGTTGCAAGCTTCTGCGGGCGCCCGTTACACAGCCCCGGCGGAAGAGTTAAGTGTCACCCCCGCCGCGCCGCCGGCACCCCTCAGCAGTGAACGGAACCGGATGGATCCGTCTGGAAATGGCGTTGCAACGAAGCTGCTATCCTTCGCCGAAATTTATGGTAAATCCGCCGTCAGAGCCGCTACGTCCACAGCCTCGTGGGACATATTAAAAATGGCGGACATGTTGGACAGCGAACATTTGCGCGGCTTGTCGCCCGCCGCCAAACATAGCGCTCTGATGATGGCCTTGGAGGCCGCCAGCGTCGCCGTGGAGGACATGCTGCAGGACGCGGTCCAGCGCCAGCGTGTACTCAATGAATATGAGGAAATCCAGCGGCGGCGCTTGGAAGAATTTGAGAACGGAAAGCTGCGGGAGAACGAAAAATTGAGCGCCGAGATGGAAGCCTTGTGCGTTCAATACCGCAGCCGGATCTCCGCGGGACTGGAAGAGATTGAGCATGAACGCGAAGCGTTTCGCCTATGGCAGGAACGCAAAGAGCGGGAACAGCGGCGAATTGCCGAAGCCGCTTCGGCCTGTGTCTCGAGCGACGGAGCATCCAGTGAGGCCAGCGTAACCCGCTTGCTGGAAAAGAACGCGGGTCGGCTGCGGGAGTCGGCCTGACGTTTGTCGTTCGGTTCTTTCCGCTGCGGCCCGCACAAGAAGTCATGGCAGTGTAACCGGCGCGTGCGATAAAGAGAGCAAGTTTATGCGAGCAGCGGAGGACGGTTCTGGAGAACGCCGATCGAAGGTTCGTTTTCCAGTTCAGCTGAGTGTCCGTTATCGCACGCTGGCTGGGCCCTGGTCCTGGGGAAGCGGCCAGACTGTCAACATCAGCAGCAGTGGCTTATTAATTCTAGGCGAGAAGGCAATGGCGCTGGCCGGCAAGCAGTTACAAGTGCTCGTCGACTGGCCGCTGCTTCTGCACGGAATGACACCCATCCAATTGAGCGCTACCTGCGAAGTGGTCCGCTGCCAGCAGGCGATGTTCGCGGTGAAGCTGGTACGCTATCAATTCCGCACGCGGAGAACACAAGCCGTCGATATCCGGCAATTGGCGGCCGGCGCCTGAACGCCTCAGCTGGCAACCATCAATGGAAGTGTCGCCGGGGCCGCCGCTATCTCGGGTACTTCGCTCAGCAGCGAGGCGAGCGCCGGGCAGGCTTCCAGCACCGAAACCAATTCGTGCGCGGCGAACGAATCTTTCTCCCGCCGGTACAGTGCGACGACTCCGATAGCTGATCCGGCTTGCAGGAGAGGCAGCGCCAGCGCGGCTGCAAAGGCGTTCTCGGCCGTGTGGCCGGGCTCCACGGCGGGATTGCCGTTCAATAGCGGTTTTCCGGTTGCCGTCACCCATCCGATCAAGCCTTCCCCGTAAGGAACAACCAGCGATTCGAACCGCGCCCGGTCATCTCCATCCACGAACCTGGCGTGTACGACATGGTCATCGCGGGTGTAAAACGCGATCGCATCATAAGGAACGGCGTGGTGGATGCGGAGTGAGGCGACGGCGAGAGCCTCCCGCCAGTCCAACGCGCACACTCCCCCGGATGGCACCTGTAGTGCTGAGCTCCCGGTCTGCTGGCGGGCGCGCGCCCGGGATACCGGATGCGAGGGAGCCGCGTCCGCTTCAAAACCGGCCGCTGGGGCGCTGCCGCGCGTGATCTTGATGTCCACCGACAGCGTGGGCTGCGGCGCGGGGGGCGTGGCAGCTTTGGCCCGAGCCTCCAACTCCCGGTAGCGGGCGCTCAACGCCCGGACCACCGCGGGATCGAAGCTGGTGCCGGCCTCCGACGCCACGCGCGCCATGGCCTCGTCCAGCGGCAAAGCCCTCCGGTATTGACGATCCGATGCGAGCGCGTCCAGGCAATCCACCGCCGCAAGGATCCGCGCGCCGATCGGAATCTCGCTGCCCTTCAGACCATATGGGTAACCGCTGCCGTCCCACTTCTCGTGATGCGCACGCACGATCGGCACCACCGGATACGGAAACTCCACGCGCTCGAGAATCTCCGCTCCCACCACCGGATGAATCTTCATCTTTTCGAATTCCGAACGCGTTAACTTGCCGGGCTTGGAGATGATGGATTCCGGCACGGCCAGCTTGCCGATATCGTGCAGCACCGCCGCCGCGCGCAGGGCGTCCAATTCCTGCTCGTTGAGCCCCAGGTCCCTGCCGACCTCGATGGCGTACAGCTGAACACGCTGCAGGTGATCGTGCGTGGTGTGATCCTTGGCGTCGATGGCCAGCGCCAGCGCCTCGATCGTCCGCAGGTGCAGAGCGTTCATCTCCTGCATGTGCTTGTTGACCTGCTCCATCTGGAGCAAATAAGTCCGGTTGGAACGATGCACCAGATACACCAGCGGCAGGCAGATGATGGGGAACTCCCACTGAATGGACCGCGGAATCGTGCCGATCACCCAGGCCATCGAAGCGCCTACCAGGTAGTAGGCCAGAGTCCAGCGGTAGCTGCTCCAGACTGCGAGGGCCGCCTTGCCTTCGGTGAGTCCGATGATCGCGGCCACGGGGAAGGTATTCAGGCAGAAGTAGACCAGCGCGAGCAGCGCGAGGTTCACCGGGGCAGGGAAGCGACTGTTCGCCCATGCGAGCACAAAGGCAGAGACGTAGACGGCGATCGCGAGCACACATACGCTGAACGCAACCTGGATCGCCCGCGGTTTCGCCTTCGGACGCCAGGTGCATTGCACCAGCATGGAGACGGCGCCCACGACCAGAGCTTCGGGCAGGTTCAGATTGACGATGCCGATGAGAACGAACAGAGCGCTGACTGAGGTGGTTCCCGTGACGCCGGGCAGGCGCACTTTGAGAATCGAGCCAAGGGTTGCGGCGAGCAGGAAGGAAGCGAAACGAACCGGGTCGTCCCAATACCAGGTGGCCAAACCGGAGGCCAGTGCGGCGCATCCCAAAGCCACGTGCGCGTAGACGTGAATCTTCGGCAGTCGCGCACGCAGTCTTTGGGACCTCTCCTCCGTCATATCGAAACCGCGTTCGCCGGTTACTGCTCTCCCTCGGTACTCGTTCCCCAAGCCGCGTTGGTGCCCCAAGCAGCGTTGGTGCCCCAGGCAGCGTTGGTGCCCCAGGCAGCGTTCGTTCCCCAAGCCGCGTTCGTGCCCCAGGCCGCATTGCTGCCCCAGGCGGCATTGGTGCCCCAGGCCGCATTGCTGCCCCAAACAGCAGGAGGCAGCCACGCCGTGCTGCTAAACCAAATCGACCAGGGATTGTATACGAGCGTCGACGAACCCAGCAGTGCGTTGTAAAAGACTTGCGGTGAGGCAGCGGAGCCGGAAACCCGATCCTGGTTCGCCAGCGCGGCATCGATGTCCAGGTAGCCCGCGCCCACCGTGAACATGTCGTAGGTGTCTGTATACGTTTGCCCCGTAGCCGGATCGGTGGCCGTGCTCATCGGCGGGAAATCCTTGGAGCCCGTCTTCATCAGGCGCGCCTTCACCGTGTCTGGGCTGAGGCCGGGGTTCTTTTCGAGGAGCAACGCCGCGGCGCCCGAGACTACCGGAGTGGCCATGCTTGTGCCGCTCAACGTGAAATACAGCGGCGGCGGCGGCGCAGTCGACGTAGTGTACTGCGAGGCAGCGAGGATATTGCCGGGATATTCATTGACCAGCGTAGAACCGGGCGCCAGCAGCGAGTCCACCTGGTTGCCGGGCGCCACGATGTCGGGTTTCACGTATAGGTCAATAAAGCTCGGCCCGCGAGAACTGTAGCTGGCGATCCGGTCGTCGCTGGTATCCATCGTCGCTTCGGTCTTCATGCAGCCGACCGTGATGGCGTTCGGGTTGTTGCCCGGCGAAAGAACCGTGCCGTAGCCGTCACGGCCCAGATTGCCCGCCGCGACCACGACGACGATCCCGCTCTTCCAGGCTGCGGTCACGGCCTGGCACAGCGGGTCCCGGTTGCAGGATTCATAGATCGGACGGCCCAGCGACAGGTTGATCACCCGCACGTTGTACTTGCTCTTCAGTTGGACGGCCTTCTCGATGGCCGCGATGACAGCACTGTCGTTGCTCATGCCGTTGGCGTCGAGCACGCGCAAGTCGAGCAAGTTTGCGTTCGGCGCGATTCCTTTGAAGGTGCGGAACGCGCCCGGCCCCGAGGAAGATGTCCCGTTGCCCGCGGCGATGCCGGCCACGTGCGTTCCGTGTCCGAAATCATCCGCCAATCTTCCGCCGATGAAGCTCTGCCGGTAGACGACGCGGCTGCGGCGCGAGCTGGCCGCATTCAGATCAGGATGATTGTAGATTCCGCTATCGATGATCGCGATTCCGACGCCGCTTCCATCCAGGCCTGAAGCCCAAGCTTGCGGAGCGTCCACCGCGGCCGCCGTGTAATCGAGCGTTGCCCCCAGCGACCGGTCCATCGAGATGTAGGCGACATTGGACTGGTTGGATATTCCGATGATATCGGCGGGATGCACGGTCGCCGATACCGCCGGAATCAGCGAGAAGACGGTGTTGAGCACGCCTCCCAATAGATTCACCAGACCGCCGATCAGGCCTCCCAAGAGGCCCTGCTGCGGTTGAGAGTTGTACTGAATGATGACGTTAATGGAATTGTTCGGATTTGTCAGCAGCGGCTGCAGATCGGGCGAAATCTTGGAGTTGTCGGCGAAGGCAAGGCTCGACGCCAACAGCAGGATTCCGGCCGCTGCGATGCGGCTGGCTTTCTTGGACCAACGCAGTAGAAGCGAGGGCATAGCGGCGTCAAAGAAGGCACGCCGATTGCCAGCCCGATTCGGGTGTTAAGTTCCTTTAAGTGAGCTACTTAGGCTTGTGTTAGCGGCCGTACAATTGGCCAGATTGTCGCATTGGGGACGGACAATCTGGCCAGCCTGGCTACTTGGTTTGCGTGGGCTTGTCGGCCGGGATCGGCTTCGGCATCGGAACGCGCGGCATCATTTGATCGCGCATGGCGGCATCGTAGACGAACGCGGCCATGATGGCGGCGCACTGCATCATGTCGCCCGGTTGCACACGGTCGTAGACATCCATGTTGGAGTGGTGCGTCCGGGTGCTGTACTCCATGGGATCCTGCAGGAAGTTAAGCCCTGGCAGTCCGACATAATCGAACGAGGTGTGGTCGGTAGCGCTGGGGCGCCGGGCGGCGGGTGCGGTCGCTCCCACGATGGCGGTTGCGCCCAGATCGTTGAAGGGCGCTAGCCAAGCCTGGAAGATGGGCTTGACCTCATCGTTGCCCGCCACGACGACGCCGCGGAAACGGCCGGTTCCGGTGTCGTCGTTGAAATAGGCCGATAGCTTGTAATACTCGGGTTTAGGCTGCATCGTTTCGCGGTCGGCGAAATGCTGCGCGACGTAAGCCTTCGAGCCGAGCAACCCCTGTTCCTCGCCGCCCCACAGCGCGACGCGGACGGTGCGGTCCATTTTCAGGTTCAGTGCCTTCAAGATGCGCACGGCCTCGATAGCCACCGCCGAGCCGGTGCCGTTGTCGGTGGCGCCGGTGCCACCGTGCCAGGAGTCCAGGTGAGCGCCCAGCATCACGATTTCGTCTTTCTTCCGGCCGCCTTCGATTTCTCCAGTGACGTTGAAGGAATCCTCGGCTTTATCGCCTAATTGCGCCTGAATGTCGAACCCCAGTTTCACGGGGATCTGGTGCTCGAGCAATCGCACAATGCGGTTGTAGTGTTCCGGCGTCAATGCGACCATGGGTGGCGGGACCGGGTCCTTCATGTCACGCGAACCGCCGGCCATAGCGAAGACCGTGCCACCATCGCCGTTATAACCGTAGCGAACCGCCACTAACGCGCCTTCATCGTGGAGGAATTGGTTTACCTTGTTGCGAAATTCGTCGCGTTTGCGGGCTTCGGGCGTAGGCTGCGGGCCCTGCGGCCGGAACAGCAACGGAAGGCGATCTGGTTCGATGGTCTCGCGCTGGTTCAGTTCCGCGTCGGTAAAGCGGTGCGCCATCGGCTCGGTGGACATGGCGAGCACCTTGGACTTCATGATGAGCACCATCTTGCCCTTGAGCTTGCCTTTGTATTTCTGGAGATCGGCATCCTCTTCCAGAGGCGCGTAGACCGCTTCAGCCTCGACCGGGCCATTGGTGCCGGAAGTCCAGGCCATGGGGAAGCCGATCAGGGGCTGATATTGCGGCGTGAGCATGTGGCCGGCGTAGCGCGTATAGTTCCAGCTTCGGCCAAAGGGTCCCCAAGGCTCTTCACGAACATTGGTGAGCCCGTATTCCTGGAGCCGTTTCATGACCCATTCAGCGGCTGACTTGAAGCCGGGGGAGTTGGTCAGCCGCGGGCCATTAACGTCGGCGAGATAGAAGACCTGATCCATGACTTTGGAGTCATCGAAGGCCTCGGCTTTAATGCGGTGCATGACCGAAAGATCGACGGGTTCTTCGGCGCAAAGAAAAGTGGCGGAAACCAATAAGGCTCCCGCCAATGGAACAAATTGGTGAAATGTCATGCGGCTCCTTCTCTAGAGGTTAAACCAGAAGCGGAACCGCCGCGCGGACCGGTCCAAATTACTTGTCGTGTTCGGGAGCAGATTGCTGCGTGAAAGCCGCCGGGTAAGGTCTGTTGCCCATCAGTCCTTTCCACAGAACGCGGTTGAATTCGGCGGGATCGACCTGGTCGGCGTCTTTAAAGTTCATTCCTCGGGTGACCCGCGCCCAGTACTTTGCATCGTGCTTCGACTTGGGCACAACCAGGCTCGCGGGTTTGGGAGGCAGCGGTAACTGCGTGGCATACAGGTAGGCCGAAGGAGCGGCGGCGAAGCTCCACGGCTTTGGCGTTGCCGTGGAAGTGTCGAAGATATCGGCCATGGGCGCCGCGAGCGCATCGTTCAGGTTCATGGGAGGCAGGCCTAAGACGTCTTCCATCGTGCGGATGAAGTTGATGGTGGTGTACGGCGTGGAGACCACGACGCCTTGTTTGACATAAGGCCCCGCCACCAACGCGACAGTGCGGTGGGAATCATAGTGATCGCCGCCGTCTTGCGCGTCATCTTCGACGACAAAGATCAGGGTATCGTTCGCGTACATGCTGTTGGCGATCGTCTGGATCAGCATGCCGACAGCATAATCATTATCGGCGACCATGAGCTCCGGCGTATCGACTCCATCAATTGCCCCCGGCGGATGGCCCCCGGGGCTCGCGGTGAAGTTTCCGGTGTGATCATGCATGAAACGAACCAGGCTCAGCGCGGGTAGCGAGCCATAGGCGGCGTAATTGCCGTTAAACTCCCGCGCCCATTCCTGGTAGCGCCAATAGTCGGGTAGCGCGTTATCGAAGCCGCGGAAGTAGGGATCGATGTAGGGCGCCAGCGCGGCGTTGCTGGAAAGGGCCACCACCTGGCCCGTTGCGGCAGGGTTGCGCAGGAGCGGAATGGAGTCAGTGGGCGTGCTGTATCGGGTGCAATCCACGAAGAAGCCGTAGGACCGAACGGTCAGGCCGGCCCGTAGGGCGTTGTTCCAAAGATAGCCGGCGTTGATCTCATTGTCCGGCCCGTCGGGCGCGGCCACATCGGTTTGGCCCGGCAGCAGATCCGGATCGGAGGGATTCAGGGGATTGGCCTTTATGCGTCCGGCAACGGTCGGAATGGCGACGTTGATACCGCGATTCACGCCTTCCGACTCGACGCTCAGGCCGCGGTACGCATAGGCGATCGGCCACTCGCGCTCGAGCATGTCGGGGATTTGGGCCGAAGTGCTCCAAGCCCAGCCGTCGACGCTGACTTCGGCGGTGTCCAGGAAGCGGTCCAGCGTGACAAAGCTCTTCGCGATGTTGTGTTCATTGGGCGTGTTTGGCGCGCCAAACTCAGTCAGGGAAGAGTCGCCGTCGGCGCCGTTGTCCAAGTCGCCCAGAATCTGGTCATAAGTCCGGTTCTCCTTGAGAATGTAGATCACGTGCTTGACGGCCTGCCGCACCTTGGCCATCACGGCGGCGTCGGCCGCGCTCTCTGTCGCAGTCAAATGGTCATTTGCGATAACCTGCGCGGTCATGGCCGCGAGATCGGACGTGGTGGGAGCCGGCAGGCTCTGCAAGGTGGCTTTGGTCAACTGCGGATTGTACTCGTTCGCAGTCATGCAATTCTTCGCTGGCGGGCCCGGACCGTAACCGCCATAGCACCAGTCCGGATTCGCGCCCGTGGGGGACTTGCCGTTGACCACGTACAGCATGCTGGCGTCGCGGTTGAAGCTCACCGAATTCGGATACCAGCCGGTGGGGATGAGACCGATGACGTGGTCGCCGCTATTCGTTCCGCTCAGCGCGATCACCGCGACACAATTCAGAATACCGTTGGTGACGTAGAGCTGCTTCTCGTCTTGCGATAGGGTCACGCTGTTCGGGTTGGCGCCCTTATAGTGGAATTGTGCCAGGGAGGCAGGCAGCATGTTTGCGATCACTGGAATGCTCTCCACGACGGCGTTCTTCGCCGTATCGATGACGTCGACGGTGTCCGCTTGGTCGTCGGCAACGTAGAGCAGGGATTGCGCGGCATTGAGAGTCATTTTGTTGGGCTGGCCTGTGACCGGAATGCGGGCCGTGACTGCCGGTCTTGTCCCGAGACTTACCACGTCGATCTCGCGGTCGCGAATGCTGGACACATACGCCGTGGCGGTGGGCCCGTGTCCCTTGATCGATACCCAAAAGGGGTATTCGCCGCCCGGAACGCCTGGCTGTGGGTTGGTCGCGCTCTTGCCGGGACGAAGGTCGAGTTCAGTTACCTTCGACCAATCGGTGAGGCTCGCGAAGCCACGATTGAAGATGGTGATCGAATCGTTACCGAAGTTCGCGACTACCAGGGTCCTGCCGTCGCTCGAGATGGCGATGCCGGCGGCACACGGCGTCACGGCGGTCTGTTCATTGATGGGGAGCGGTCCACTGCTGGTCGCGTTCAAGCCCAAGCCGCCAAGCGGTCCATGGCCGAGGTTCAGCAGCGCGGCTTCGGCCCACATACCGGTGCTGGCGCTGAGCGTATAGATGTGGACGACGTCGTCGGGGCCGCCGGAGACGTAAAAAGCCAAACCCGTCGGATCGAAGACAATGCCGTTGTAGGTGTTTCCGGGCCGCACAGGGGAGGTTGGAAGTGTGATGGGCATTACTTGCTTGAGCGTCGGCGTGGTGGCGGTGATGTCATAGATGAACACGTACTCGGGCGAGTCCCCATAGGACCAGGACGCGAGCAGCGGGACGATCGTGAGCGGATTGTTATAGATCCGATTGAACCCGCTGGTGAGCACCAGCATCGTGTCACCGAGCGGACTGACGACGCTCGTCACGGCATGGGTGGCTGTCCATTCCGGATGGTCTTTCAATCCGGGGTTCAGCTGTTGAAGTGTGCCGGCCGGCGACAGGGTTTGGCCCATATTCGGCAACGCCATGGTGCCAGACTGCGCGGAAGCCACGCTGGAAAACACCATTAACGCAAGCGGGAAGCAGAGCGTTGGAAGCGGGACACATATGCGATCATTCCTCGACATTTCGGCTCCTTTTGGAAAGCGTGTCCTGTGCTAGTGCAACGGAGGCGGGGAGATTCTCAGCCAAAAGAAAAAGGCGGGAAGCTGTTCAGCCTCCCGCCTGTTTTACCGAATCGAGGGAAGAAACGGTTGAGAACGTAACCCCGATTACCAGCGGTGGAAGCCGCGGCCGTAGAAGCCGCCAAAGCCGAAGTAGACCGACGGACCGAAGTACGGATAAGGGTAGCCGTAATAATAAGGGGATCCGTAGCCATAGTAGTAAGGGGGCGGAGGTGGCGCACCGGGTCCATAAGACAGGCGGGGCGCGGGCCGGCGCGCGATTCCGGAGCCGTAATCTTGCTGCGTAGCAGGGCGGAATGCGACGTCGGCGTTATCGATGGTCAGCGGAGCCTGTAACTGGAACGTTAGCGGCGTTTCGGGATATACGACGGTTGCGCGCCCGCGGGTTAGCAGAACGCCGATGGTGGATGCGACCACGCCGGCGGCAGCGCCGACTCCGGCACCGACTCCGCCGTTAACGGCCGCGCCGATGGCTGCGCCGGTTGCCGTGGTTGCTCCGATGGCCGTTGCATCACGCCCATACGACGTATTTCCATTCCGGTCCATCAGACTGGACTGGATCTGAACCTGACGCCCGTCGGCCAAGCTCAGCGCGGTGAGTTGTAGCCCGAGCCGCGAGGTTCCCGAGACACGGCCCGCCTTTTTGGCTTCCGATATTCTGCCCATTACCGTTTGGCCGCGGCGGGCGATCAGCAGTCCGTTCGCGACGATTGGCTGTGCTAGTGTCGCGGTGAAGGCGTCGCCGGCTTGGCTGTGATCGCTCGACAGCGGCTCGTTCACGCGAATCGTAATCCAGGTTCCCGCCGGGAGCGTGACGCTGGAAGGCGCCTGGCGCGGTGGACCTTGCGGATCCACGCCCTGTGCAGAGGCCTGTGGCGGACCCGGCGGCTGATCGCCCGGCTGCTGCGCGGGCGGCTCAAACCTGCGCCATCCGCCCGACGATGGAGCTTGGCTTGGTGCGGGACTGGTGTCTTGCGCAATGCCAGGCAGCGCAACGACCATAAACAGCGCCGCGGCTCCCGCCAGAATCGATTTTGGTTTTGATCTCATATGCATTCGCCCTTGAACATCGACTGAAATGCATGTGGCATGCCAAGCTTAAGTTGTTGCGCGCTATAGGCTTATGTCATGACCCGCTGGCCGAGGAAAACCAGTCTGGTGCTTTTCGGCCAGTCAGTACAAAGGCGGCTGGCCGGGCGGGCGGGTCTTCCAACGGCGGTGGATCCAGAGCCACTGGCCGGGGTGCTGGCGGATCGCCTCTTCCAGAAAAGCGTGGAGGCGGCGGGTGTCCTCGGCGGCGTCGCCGGACATAGGCACGGGTGGATAGAAGTGCAGGACATAGCGGCGCTCCTCGGCGGACCAAATGGCGAAGCCGGGAATCACGGTTGCGCCGGTGCGGGCGGCGATCTTGGCGAAGGCGGTGTTGCTTGACGCGGGAGTGCCGAAGAAGTCGACGAACGTACCTTCCTCAACCGATGTGTTTTGGTCGATCAAGATGCCAACGGCTTCGTTTTGCTGCAAGGCGCGGAGGACGGCGCGGGCGCTGTCCCATTTGCCGATCAGGTGGTTGCCGGAGAGTTGGCGTCGCTGCTCCACGAGGCGGTCGACATGCGGGTTGTCGAGCGGGCGGATCATGACGTACATCGGCTCAGTCATCAACGCGTGAGCGAAGGCGCTGAGCTCCCAGTTGCCGAAGTGGGCGGTAGCGATCAGGATGCCGCGTCCGGCTTGTTTCGCGGCCTGGTAATTTTCCAGGCCTTGGTAGCGGATCCAATCGTGGATGTTTTGCGCGTTGAGTTGAGGGAAACGGGCGAAGGTCCAGATGAGGCGGGCGAGGGATTGGAACACTTCGTCGGCGATGGCGCCGCGCTCGGCCGGCGGTTTCTCGGGATAGGCCAACTCCAGGTTGCGCAGGGCGGTGCGGCGCAGGCGCGGAATGGCGAGATCCAGCACACGCGCGTAGAACCGGGCTAGGCCCAGCGGAGCATGCGCGAGTGACCACAGGATGAACCGGGCGATGAGGTATTGGATGAAGGCTATTCTATCCACCCTCCGCCGAGCACGAGATCGCCATCGTAGAGCACGGCGCCCTGGCCGGGAGTGACGGCACGCTGCGGTTCGTCGAAATGGATTTCCACGCGCGTTGGGTCGGCTGTGGGGGAAACCGTAGCCGATGCCGCCAGATGCTTATTCCTGATTTTCACTTGAGCGCGGATCGGAGTGTCGATCGGCGCGATGGAGATCCAATTCATTTCGCGAGCCGTGAGACGGGCGCTGAGCAGGTCGTCGTTGCGGCCGACGATGACGCGCTGTGAGGCGGGTTCTGTGGAGATAACATAGAGCGGCTCGCCGGCGGCGACGCGAAGGCCGCGGCGCTGGCCCACGGTGAAGTGGTGGACGCCGGAGTGCTCACCCAGGACGCGGCCGGTGGTGTCCACAATTTCGCCATGAGTGCGCTCGGGCTCAAGGCCGCGCTCGCGGAAGTAAGCGTCGATGAAAGCGGCGTAATCGCCGTTGGGAACGAAGCAGATCTCCTGGCTATCTGGTTTTTCGGCGACGGGCAGGCCTAGCTCGCGCGCCAACTCGCGGACCTGGGGCTTGGTGAATCCGCTCAGCGGGAACTCGGTGCGGGCGAGTTGTTCCTGGGTGAGGCCGAACAGGAAGTAGGTCTGATCCTTGGCGTCGTCGGCGCTGCGGCGCATTTGATAACGGCCGGAAGCGTCGTCGTAAGCGATGCGCGCATAATGGCCGGTAGCGATGCGGTGGGCTCCAACTCCAGCAGCCAATTCCAGGAATTGATCGAATTTGATGAAGTTGTTGCACAACGTGCAGGGGATGGGCGTCCGGCCGTGCAGGTAATCGTCAATGAACGGTTTCACCACTTGTGCTTCAAACCGTTCTTCGAAGTTGACCACGTAGTAGGGGATGCCGAGATGCTGGGCGACGAAGCGCGCGTCGTAGACATCGTCGAGCGAGCAGCAGCGGCCGACGGCGCCGCCTTCGGGCACAAGTTCCGGAAGCCGGCGCTGATTCCAAAGCTGCATGGTGAGGCCCACGACCTTATGGCCGCGGCGCTGGAGCAAGCCTGCGACGACGGAGCTATCCACTCCGCCCGACATCGCGACGGCGGTGATGGCGTCAGGCATGCGTGTAGGTTGGCGAGAGCTTGCGTAACTGAGCGGCGGACTCGACGACGGCTTCGATCAAGGCGTCGACCTGTTCGGCGGTGTTGGAACGGCCCAGCGAGAATCGCAGGCTGGCGCGGGCGCGTTCGTTGGAAAGGCGCATGGCGAGCAGCACGTGCGACGGCTCGACGGCGCCCGAGGAGCAGGCCGAGCCGCTGGAGACGGCGAATCCCTTGAGGTCGAGCGCGATGACCATGGCCTCGCCTTGCAAGCCATCGAAGTAGATATTCGTGGTGTTGGGTGTACGCGTCGCTCCGAGTCCGTTGACGCCGCAATCGGGAACACGGGCGAGGATACCGGTTTCCAGGCGATCGCGCAGGGCGGCGATGCGGGCGGATTCGACGGCGAGGTCAGCCGCTGCTAGAGAAGCCGCAGTGCCCAGGGCGATCGCCGAAGGAACGGCCTCCGTGCCAGGCCGGCGTTCGCGCTCGTGCTTGCCTCCAAACTGGATGGGGCGAAGGCGCGTGCCGGACTTCACGTACAGCGCACCAATTCCCTTGGGCGCGTAAAACTTGTGGCCGCTGACCGAATAGAGATCCACGCCGAGGGCGCGGACGTCGACCGGAAGCTTGCCCGCAGCTTGCACGCCGTCGGAATGAAGGAGAACACCGGCCTCGCGCGCGATGGCGGCGATTTCACGGATGGGCTGGAGTACGCCGGTCTCATTGTTGGCGTGCATTACGGAGATCAGGACGGTATCGGGCCGGAGCGCGCGCCGGACGTCCTGGGGGTCGACGGCGCCATTTGAGCCGGGCGCAATGAATGTGACGTCAACGCCTTCGCGTTCCAGTTCGCGGCAGGGATTGAGCACGGCGGGGTGCTCGATGGCGGTGGTGATCACATGCTTCTCCGGGCCGGCCGCAGACCGGACCGTGCCCAGGATGGCGAGGTTATCGGCCTCAGTCCCGCCGCTCAGGAAGACCAACTCCTTGGGGTCGCAACCGAGCAGGGCAGCGGTTTCGCGGCGTGCGGCCTCCAGGCACTGGCGGGCGGTCTGGCCTTCCTGGTGGATGCTGGAGGCGTTGCCAGGTACTTGAAGTAGTGCTGCAACCAGCCCTTCTAGTACAGATTGAGATACTGGCGTTGTCGCGTTGTGATCAAAGTAGTAACGCTGCACTTCAATTTCCAGTTTAACAGTGAAAAACCTTAGGGCATGATGGCAGGGTACTATGGCGCAATCTCTATAATGGAATTGCTCCCAAATGAACCCCCAAGCCACGAACAGGAAGCCTGCGGTATGTTTGCTGAGCGGAGGCCTGGACTCGGCGGTGACGCTGGCCTTTGCGCGGCGTGAGGGCTACAGTTGCTACGCGCTCAGCTTCGACTACGGACAGCGGCACCGGGTGGAGATCGACTCGGCGGCGCGGGTGGCGCGGAGCCTGGGCGCGGAGAAGCATCTCGTAGTTCCGATCAACCTGCGGCTGTTCGGCGGGTCTGCGCTGACCGACGACATCGCGGTGCCGAAGGATGGAGTCGGGCCGGGCATTCCAGTCACCTACGTTCCTGCGCGCAACACGGTGTTCCTTTCGTTCGCGCTCGCCTGGGCTGAGGTGCTGGAAAGTTCCGACATTTTCATCGGGGTGAACGCAATCGATTACTCCGGCTACCCGGATTGCCGGCCGGAGTTCATCGCTGCTTTCGAGCACATGGCGAACCTGGCGACCAAAGCCGGCGTCGAAGGCCGCACGCACATGAAGATTCACACGCCGCTCATCCAGCTTTCCAAATGCGAGATCATCGAATTGGGCGTTGAACTGGGCGTCGACTTCGGCATGACGCACAGTTGCTACGATCCGGACGCGAAGGGACGTCCCTGTGGATTGTGCGACTCGTGCCGCCTGCGCTTGGAAGGCTTCGCGGAAGCGGGGCTTCCCGATCCTCTCGAATACACAAGTGAAAATCGCTGAAATCTTCTATTCCGTCCAAGGCGAAGGCATGCTGGTGGGCACGCCGTCGGTTTTTGTTCGCACCAGCGGCTGCAATTTGCGCTGCGTGTGGTGCGACACACCTTACACCTCGTGGCAGCCCGAGGGTGAAGAGCGATCTGTCGAGTCCATTGTCGAGGAGGTGAATCGCTACGGCGCATCGCACGTGGTCATCACCGGTGGTGAGCCGATGATCGCACCCGGAATCGAGGAATTGACCGAGCGCCTGCCGCAGCAAATCACCATCGAAACGGCCGGGACCGTGGACGCGCACGTGCGCTGCGATCTGATGAGCATCAGTCCGAAGCTGGCGAATTCAACGCCGCGCGAGCGCGACGGCGGACGCTGGGCCGAGCAGCACGAACGCTTGCGCTATCAGCCGGAGATCTTGCGGCGGCTGATTCAGCTTTATCCGTACCAGCTCAAGTTCGTGATCACCGATCCAGGCGATGTCACACAGGTGCGGGCGATCATCGACGATATCGGCGCGGCGAAAAGCCGTGTGGTGTTGATGCCGGAGGGCGTAGAATCGAGCGTTCTGGCCGAGCGCGGGCGCTGGCTGGCCGAGATCGCCAAGCAGGAGGGCTTTCGGCTTTCGCCGCGGCTGCACATTGAGCTGTGGGGAAACCGGCGAGGAGTCTAGCTGGTCAATTGGTAGCCTTGGCGTGCAATGGGGACGCAAAGCGTTTCGGACTTGTGGCCCTGCAGTTCGAAGATCTGGCGCACCAGGTCGCAGACTTGTTCGGAGCCGCGCTCGTAGAACACCAGAATCGATGGCCCGGCGCCACTGAGCGCGCATCCCAACAGGCCGGGAGCCCGCAGCTTCACGATTTCTTCCAAGCCCGGCACCAGGGCGTAGCGATAGGGCTGATGCAGCCGGTCTTCGAAGGCGGCCGGAAATGCGCTGGTGGTTCCCGTGGCCAGCGCTGCAACCAAGAGCGCGCTGCGTTGCACATTGAAGACCGCGTCCTGTTTCGAGTACGACTGGGGAAGCACGTTGCGCGATTCTGAGGTGGGCAGGACGAAATCCGGGACGACCACGGCGACGCCGTAGCTTTCGGGAACTTCAATCCGCACGGCGCGCACTGAACCACCGGCATCGGTGGCGCTGGCGACGATGGACCCCAGCACCGCGGCCGCGACATTATCGGGATGCCCCTCAATGCGCGCCGCTTCATCGAGGATGCGATGCGGCTTCCAGTGCAGGCCGAGCAAATGATCGGCAATGACGACGCCGGCGGTCAGCGCCGCGGCGCTCGAACCGAGGCCTTTACCGAGCGGAATGTCGTTCTCGATTTCCAGCGCGATCGGTGGCAGCTTATCGCCCACGTCGGCGGCCACGGCCAGCGCGGTCTGCCAAATGAGATTGTCGCTGCCTGTGGAGATCTTTTCGGCGTCGCGCCCGCGGACGCGGATGGATAGCTGTACGGCGCGTTCGAAGCGGCATGTGAGATAGACGCCGAGCGCCAGACCGAGGGCGTCGAATCCGGGGCCGAGATTAGCGCTGGAGGCGGGAACGCGGACCTGCATCTTCGAGTAGCGTTAGAGCTTTACCACGCATCCCTTCCGGCAAGATTCGTACACTGCCGTCACCGTTTGCAAGACGCGATAGCCTTCTTCCCCCGATGACGCCGGCTTCCGGCCTGTCCGGATCGCTTCTCCGAAGTCGATGAACTGACGCTCGAAGGGAGCCAGGGCGGTTCCCATCGGATCGGTGGCGGCGGATGCGACGTTGTAGGAGACCGGTGCGGGCTCGCCGCGATCATTCTCCGCGTGCCAGGTAGTCAGCTTGTCGCCCGAAATGATCGCCGTGCCCTTTGTTCCGTGGATTTCGACGCGTTCAGTATATCCAGGCCAGAAGGCCGTGGACGCCTGAATCACGCCGGTAGCGCCGGATTGGTATTTTACCAGTGCAGACAGCACGTCTTCGGATTCGATATTGTGCCGCGCCGCCAACTGCCAGTAAGCGAATACTTCGCTGATGCCGCCCATCAAGGCCAGCAGCACATCCACCTGATGGATGGCCTGGGTGATCAAAGCGCCTCCGCCTTCCGTGTCCCAGCTTCCTTTGATCGGCCGCGAATAGTAGGCGGGTGAGCGGTACCACTTCACGTAAGCGTCCGCTTGGAGAATCTTGCCCAAGCGTCCCTCGGCGAGGGCGCGCCGGAGGAACTGCGTGGAGTCGTCGAAGCGATGCTGACTGATGACGCCGAGTTGGATACCGGCGGTGCAAGCGGTCTCGATCATCTTGCGCGCGGTCTCCAGATTGGTGGCCATCGGCTTCTGCACCTGCACGTGCTTGTGCGCTTCGGCGCAAAGCGTGACGGCCTCCAGACGGAAGGCGGGGAAGGTACAGACGTCCACATAATCCACGTTGGGATGGCGGCACAGATCCTCGTAGCTGGCGACGAATTCGCAGCCATAGCGCCGCGCAAAGGCCTGGGCGCTCTCGGCATGAAAATCGGTGCAAGCGGTGACCTGGTATCCGATGTTGGCGTAGGCCTGCGCGTGCTTGTGCGAGATCGCGCCGGTGCCGATGATCCCAACCCGCATGTTGTTCTCTATTGTGGCATGGCGACGGAGCTTTTTCCGCAGGAGCAGGCGCGGAGCTGTGCTATCTTGAAAAAGTCCGCCTTCCTTAGAAGTTGCTTCCGGGCCGGTAGCTCAGTTGGTAGAGCATCGCACTTTTAATGCGGTGGTCGCGGGTTCGAGCCCCGCCCGGCTCACCAAGATCCGACTTTTACGCAGAAGTCAAAGCGGTTGGGCTAAACAATCCGCGCGCGTACAGTCAGATAATGAGCGGTGCCGTCAGCACAAAAGCTACTGCCGACGCCTTGGCAAAAGCTGGTAACGGCGGCGTTGCGGTTTTGGTCGTTGATGCAGCAACTTGGGATAAGCTCACCCCGGGTCAGCGAAGCGCGATTACTGCCGCAACGGGAGGAGGCAAGGTCCTGGCGGTTACTGGCTTGAACTCGGGAACGCAGGCGGTAATCAGAAACATTGACGACTTTTACAAATGGCTCAACGGCGTGGGCCATTAGTGGTAGCTTTGGTGGTTCCACTGTGCTACACAGAGCCTCCTGCTATAGATGAAGGAACAATATGTCCCTTACATGCTGTTTTCTGCTGCTCAACCGGCACAGGATGAGCGAAGAGGTTTCGCCACTCCTCGATGAGGTATTAAACCACAAGACGGAAAGGGCAGTTCAGGCGCTGAACAGTCAGATCGGCGCGGTGGCTATATTGGACACGCCGCCCCAGACTTACTTCCAAGGGGTAGTCAAGCTGGCGATTGAGGTGCTCGAAGGGCGAATAACGGGCGCGTACGTCGGCGAACTCAGTCCGCCAATCATGGACCCGGCGCAAGCTTGGTCGCTTAATGTCAACACTCTTGTACACGGAGCGCTGGCACTCTGCTTGTGCGCTCAAAAGCCGACGGATCGCTACTCTCCGGTACTCGCGTTTTGGCTACGCTTCTCGGCTCTAATACTTGAGGCCTCGCCGACCGCGCGTGACGTGGTTGATGACCAAGATCCTGATCTGCTTGAAGCTGCGAGTGTTGGAGTCTTCCAGTCTCCCGAGCACTTCGTGCGTAGAGAGGCGTGCGCGAGGATAATCAATGAGATTTATCCCTTGTTTGGAGCAAGACAAACTCTTCAGGAGTCCGAAGAGACAAGGGATTCTGTTAGTCACTTCCACGCGTTGCTTAAGGCCGCGGAAAGGGGCCACGAGTTGGCTTTACTTAAGGGTTACATCTAAGGTCGTTTCGATTTGCATAAGTGGTTCTGCTTGTGTGCTCGCGATGATCGCCCTGGCATATGACGGAGATCCGCTCACTGAAAAGTATCCGAACTCGAATCGTACCGTTACCTATACTTACGACAACATCGGGCGCACCGCGACCGTGAGTGGGGCCCTGTGACGTGAACCCCTGAATCCGTCCGAGATGAAGTACGATTTCGGACGAAGGAAAGGGGAAGCAAATGAGCAAGAGCAAGCACAGCGAGGCGCAGATCATCGCGGCGCTGAAGCAGGTGGAAGCGGGACGAACGACGGAAGACGTGGCGCGGGATTGTGGCGTGTCCAAACACACGATCTATGCCTGGAAAGCGAAGTACGGCGGCATGGAGGTGAGCGAAGCCCAGGAAGTCAAGCAACTGCGCGAGGAGAACGCGCGCTAGAAGAAGCTGGTGGCGTCACTTTCACACGCACCGGCGCCGCCGGATTCAACCCTCCGTGTACCCGCCGTGTACCTCACTTCGGCGGAAGAATCGATTTTGCCGTTTCTGGCGTATCGCGAAATCAATAACTTACACGTCTTCTTTGTGGCCTTTGGGTTCGAGCCCCGCCCGGCTCACCAAGATCCATTAACTCATTTCTTCCCCAGGCCTCGCCGGCATAAGATAAGGGCGGGTCTCGATTCAATGAAAGGGCCTTGTCTTCCGAGTTTCTTCATCGCCGGCGCGCCGAAGTCGGGAACTACGTCGCTCTACCATTACCTGGATCAGCATCCCGAGATCTACATGAGCCGTGTGAAAGAGCCGCACTACTTCGCCTCGGAAATTCGTCGCGAGCGATTCAGCAAGCGGTTGCAGCCTCAGGCGGAGCAGCAGGCTCGGGCATTACGGGAATATCTCGAGGGCCCGATGCACGAGAGCCGCTTTTCCGGCCCGGTAACGGAGTGGTCCGATTATTTGAAATTGTTTCAACACGCCAAGGGTCAGAAAGCGATTGGGGAGGCCAGCGTCTGTTATCTCTGGGCGGAATCCGCGCCCGGGAATATCCGCGCCAGCATCCCGGATGCACGAATCATCCTGGTATTGCGCAATCCAGTGGAGATGATCTTCTCCATGTTTCTACAAACGTTGCGCAGCGGATCGATTCAGTGCACGTTTCGCGAGGCAATCCATATGGGCCTTGCCCAGCGCGGTGGAGAGATCGATCTGTTTCATCCGTTCCTCGACTTAGGGCTGTATCACGGACAGGTCAAACGCATGCTCGATACGTTTCCCGAAGGGCAGGTGCGCGTTTATTGGTACGAGGATTTCCAGGCGGAACCCCTTCGCATGTTGGCAGACATTTTCCGGTTCGTCGGAGTTGATCCCATGTTTCGCCCTGACATGTCGAAACGATTTCTCGAATCTCAGCGGCCGGGGCTTCCGCTGGAAGAGGAAGATCGCAGCTACCTGACGGAGTTCTATCGCGAGGATATCGAAAAGCTCGGCGATCTACTGGGACGTGATCTATCGAACTGGCTAGGTTGCCCTGACAGGCATTCGCGCGCGCCGCAGTTATGAGTAGCGCAGCAAGGCCTTGAAGCCGTAATCCATGTGCATTTGGATGTGGCAGTGGAAGAACGTAGAGCCGGGCTGGTCGGCCGTGAAGTCCACGCTGGCGCGTCCATAGGTGGGCACCACGACCGTGTCTTTGATGACGCCCGACGTGGCTTTGCCGTAAATTTCGGCAATCTCCAGTTGGTGCCGATGCATGTGCAAGGGATGCGCGTCGTCGGTGCGGTTGTGATAGGTCAACCGGTAACGCGCGCCGTGCTTCAACAGAAACTCTTGATCGTGCGGATACTCTTTGCCGTTTACGGTAAAGCTGTTGAATTTGCCGGCGCCGCGAGGCACTTTTTCGAAGATCATGTCGAGCTTCTCGGTGGGGGGCGGTTGCGATGACGGCTTGCCGAAGATGGTGTAGTCCCAACTCGATTTGGGCGCCGGCATCCATTGCGGCGTGCGGTGCTGATTCGCGTATTCGATAACGATGCCGAGGCCGCCTTCGCGCACCGGGTCCTCCGGCGCGCCCATGATCCAGACGCCGGGCTGATTCATCTCGACGATGGTGTCGATGCGCTCGCCGGGCCCCAGCATCAGGACGTCGACGGATGCGGGCGTGGGGACGGGGTTGCCGTCCAGCGCGATCACGGTGAACTTGTGGCCAGGCAGCGCGATGTGACGGTTCTCGATTGCGCTGGCGTTCAGAAAGTGAAAGAGCACGCGCTCGCCGGGCTTTACACGGATCGGCTCGCCTGCGCCGAGGGCCTTGTCGTTAATCGAGAAAAGGTCGGCGGCGACCTCCATGCCGGGCTGGCGGGTATCCATCACCGCCGGCTTTTCCGGCTGCGCTCCGCTTGGGTCGAGATCGTCGTTGTCCATCGGTTGATTGGTGAAATAAGGTTCCCAATCGCGCAACGCGAGATAGTGCTCCTGGTCGAAGTTGCCCGGGTTATTCGATCCCTCGATGATGAGAAAGCCGAACATTCCGGTATAGCTGCCGCGGTGCAAATCGTCCATCGCCATGGTGTGCGTGTGGTACCAGCGCGTGCCGGCCGGCTTGGGCGTGAACTGGTAGCTGCGGCTCCCCTGCGCGGGCACCACCGGAGTGCCTTCTTCCTCCGCTCCGTCCACCTCCGGCGGGATGAGGAGGCCATGGAAATGGACGTACTCGGGCACGTCGGTCTTATTGACGACATTGACGGTGACGGGCACGCCTTCTTTCATCCTCAGGAGCGGGCCGGGCGAAGTGCCGTTGTAGCCGATCGTGCTCAGGATTCGATTGGGCGCCAGCTCTACAGTGACGGGCGCGATTTCGAGCGTGAAGCTCGTCTTGGCAACGTCAGCTGATGAGGCGGGCGCGAGGAACGATTGCGGTTGCTGGCCGAGGACCGGGGTGGCCGCGGCGGCGAGGCCGGCGATTTTGAGGAAGTCACGACGATACATCTGAAACGACCATAGTACCGCCAGCCGCACGTTCGGCCAAAGCGGCGGGAGTGTCCTTTGACGTTAACTCCAGAAAGTCGGCAGCGTGATACGCTTGAAACAATCCGAGGCGACGATTGATGAAACTGGCGCGACCCTTCCTTTTCTTGGTCAGCCTCTCTCTGTTTGCGTTTCAATTCGGCGGCTTCCGCGGCAGGCGGATGTATTACGAAAGCGGCCCAAGCGTGCCTTCGGAATTTTATTGGACACGGCTGCAGTATAACTCCAGCTTCAACGATGGCGGCCGCTACGGCTTCCGTTTCTTTGGCGGCGGCTGGTCGCGCGATTATCCCAAGGCGGACAACGACTGCCTGATCGCCCTGCGCAGGTTGACGCGCATTCACTCACCCTCGCCGCTCAACGTCGCCGATCTCGACAGCGATCACCTCTTCGATTACCCCTGGATCTACGCGGTCGACGTGAACACCTGGACCTTTACCGACGCCGAGGCCAAGCGCCTGCACGATTACCTTTACAAGGGCGGCTTCCTGATGGTGGACGATTTCCACGGCACCGAAGACTGGCAGCACTTTATGGCCGGTATGCGCCAGGTCATTCCTGACCGGCCCGTGGAGGATCTGAAGGACCAGGACGAGATTTACCACGTCCTGTACGACATCAACGAGAAATTTCAAATCCCGAGCGAGGTCTACGTCAACACCGGGCGGACATACGAAAAGGACGGCTACGTTCCCAAGTGGCGCGCCATCCGCAACGAACGCGGGCGCATCATGGTGGCCATCTGCGCCAACATGCATCTCGGCGATGCTTGGGAGTGGGCTGACAGCCCGGAGTACCCGGAGAAGTTTTCGGGATTGGCTTTTCGCATCGTGCTGAATTACATCACCTACTCGATGACGCATTAAGAATGACCGGGACGTTCCTGCTATACTCGCCGATCAGCCCAACCTCCGATGTTCGAATTTTTCTTTAAGTACCCGCGTTCGGTTTATGAGCGCGGCCAACTGGCCCTTTTGGGGGCGTGGCCAACCTGGGTGCTCATCGTGCTCATCGTGGCCGCGGCGGCGGCTCTTGCATGGCTGATCCGGTCGCGCCTGGCGCAAGCCGCGCCGGTCATGCGGAGCTGGCGAGTGTGGGTGATCTGGGGCTTGCAGGTGATCCTGGCCGCGGCGCTGCTGGTATTGTTGTGGCAGCCAGCCATCACCATCGCGCAGTTGAGGCCGCAACAAAACATCATCGCGGTGCTGGTGGACGATTCGCGCAGCATGGGCATTACCGAGAACGGCGCGACTCGCGAGACTCAAGCGGTGAAGGCGCTGGAGAATGGCGTCCTGGCAAGCCTCGCCCGAAACTTCCAGACTCGTCTCTATCGGTTCGATGACACGCTTGCTCGGATAGGCACGCTCACAGACCTGAAACCCATCGCGCCTTCCACTCGCATCGGCGACAGCCTCAAGCAACTGAGCGACGAAACCTCCGACCTGCCCATCGGCGCCGTCATCCTGCTAAGCGATGGGAGCGATAACTCCGGCGGCGTCAGCGCAGAGGCTATCAGTGCGCTGCGGGCCCGTCATATTCCAGTACACGCTGTGGGCTTCGGGCGCGAACATGCCGTGCACGACGTGGAGCTGGATCAGGCCGAAATCGCCCCTCGCGCCTTGGCCGATTCGCGCCTCGCGGCCAGGATCACGCTGCATCAGCGCGGTTACGCCGGTTCCAAGGTCAACCTGACGGTGCGCGACATGACCGACAGAAAAGGAAAGATGCTGGCATCGCGGACCATCGATCTCGGCTCCGACGGTAATTCGCAGACCGAGACTGTGATGTTCGACGTCGGCGGTGCGGGCGCCAGAACGCTGGAAGTGGCGGCGGCTCCGCTCGCGGGCGAAGAGAACACGGCCAACAATGTATTGACGCGCGTTGTGAATGTCGGCGCCGAGGCGCGCCACGTCCTCTACGTCGAAGGTGAGCCGCGCTGGGAGTACAAGTTCATTCGCGAGGCCGAAGAGGGCGACCGCATGGTCCAGATCGTCTCCATGGTCCGCACGAGTGAAAACAAGATTTATCGCCAGGGAATCGCGAATCCGCAGGAACTGGCTGCCGGATTTCCCTCCCGCGCGGAGGATCTTTTCGGCTACCAAGGGCTGATTATCGGGTCGGTGGAAGCAGCGTATTTCAGCCAGGCGCAACAGGAACTAATCCGCGAATTTGTCGATCGCCGCGGCGGCGGGCTGTTGCTGCTGGGCGGTCAGTTCTCGCTGGCCGACGGCGGATGGAATGCAACGAATCTCACCAGCCTGCTACCCACAATTCTGCCCACGCAATCGAGCACGTTTCATCGCGAAGCCGATCCGAGGAACGGCACCACCCATACGTTCGCGGAACTCGCGCCTGCAGGGGCAGACAGCGTGATCACGCGACTGGTGGACGATCCGGCCGCCAATGCTGCCAAGTGGAAGACGCTTCCTTACTTGATGGACTACGAAGATCCCGGCACTCCGAAGCCCGGCGCGACTGTTCTCGCCAACATGATCACGCCCGAAGGCCGGAAGCTGCCGTTGCTGGTCACGGAAAACTTCGGCCGCGGTCGCACGGCGATCATGGCCACCGGGGGAACCTGGCGCTGGCAGATGAGCTTGCCCCTGGGCGACACGGCTCACGATCTGTTCTGGCAGCAGCTTGTGCGCTGGCTAGTTTCTGATACGCCGGGCCACGTGATGGCGTCCGTGCCCGCTCAGGTGCTGCTCGATAGCGGCTCCGTCACTCTCACCGCCGACGTTCGCGATCCGCAATACAACCCGGCTGCGGACGCCAAAGTCGAAGCGCATATTCTGGGCCCGAGCGGTGTCAACGCTCTGGTGGAGATGTCGCCGGTGCCCGATAATCCCGGCCGGTTTCAGGCCAACTGGTCCGCTCCCAAAGCTGGAGCCTATCTGACCGAGGTCACTGCGCAGCACGCGGATTCCGCCACCGGTAAAGCCGTTGAATTAGGCCGCGACGTTCTCACTTTCCAGCGTATGGATGGTGTGGCCGAGAACTTTCATACCGACCAGAATCGCAACCTGCTGGAACAGCTTGCCGCTCAAACCGGCGGACGGTATTGGAAGCCGGCCGATCTCGACAGACTTGCAGCGAGCATTCCTTTTTCGGAAGCGGGCGTCACCGTGCGTGAGACGAAGGATCTGTGGAACTTGCCACTGGTGTTCCTAGTGCTGATTGCGTTGCGGTTTTCCGAGTGGTGGCTGCGGCGCAAGTGGGGAATCGTCTGATATGGGGTTCCTGGCGCCTTGGTTCTTGGCCGGTCTTGTGGGTGTCGCGCTTCCGCTCTACCTGCATCTGTTGAAGCGGCTTAAGAGCACGCCCCGGCGATGGGCGTCGCTGATGTTCTTCGAGGCACGGACGCAAAGCTCTACGCATCATCGCCGGCTCGACCATCTCCTGCTGCTGGCGCTGCGTCTGGCGTGGCTGGTGCTGCTCATTGTCGCCTTCGCCAATCTCTTCATCAACCGCAGCACTGCCGCTTTTGCGAGCAACCGGCTGGTGCTATTGGTGGTCGACAATTCGTTCAGCATGCGCGCCGGGACCCGCCTGGCCGATGCCAAGGTGGCTGCTATCAACGTGCTCGCCGGAACAGGCGCTACGCGCGGGCAGGTGGCGGCTTTTGGGTCGCAGTTGCACTTTCTGACGCAGCCGAATGAGGATCAATCCGCGTTGCGCGCCGCTGTGCAAGCCATTCAGCCCGGCGACGGCCACGGTAATTTCGGCGAGCTGGCGCGTGCGGTCCGGGCGCTGGCCGAATCGAGCCGCACGCCCATCGAGCTGCATCTGTTCAGCGATATGCAGCGTAGCGAACTGGCGGGCAACTTCGCCGATATGGCACTGCCCGCGAACGTCAAGCTGGTGACGCATGCCGTGGTTAGCAAGGCGCAGCCGAACTGGGCGGTGGAATCGGTGGATGCGCCGGGACAAGTTTGGGGCAAGGACACGAAGCCCGTCCGCGTGCAAGCCGTAATCGCGGGCTATGGCACTCCTGCAGCCCGACCCGCGGTCTCGCTCCTTGTGAACGGGAAGATCACCGCCACCAAGACCGTCGCAGTGCCCGCCAACGGACGCGCCACTGTCGATTTTCCCGCGCTGGAAGCGTCCTACGGCTTCAACCGCTGCGAGGTGAAGATCGATTCCGCCGATGCCTTCCCAACCGATGACTTGCGCCGCTTCGTTGTCGAACGTTCCGATCCGCAGAAGGCCCTGCTGATTCACAATTACGGCGACAACCGGTCTCCGCTTTACGTCAGTGCGGCGCTTTCGGCGGCCGCGCAGTCGGCTTTCAGCCTGGAATCGATTAATGTCAACGAGGCTGCCGACCGAAGACCCTCCAACTACGCTTTTATCATCTTGTCCGACCTCGGAAGCCTGCCTTCGTTGCTGGAGAATTCACTGACCGATTATGTTCGCTCCGGTGGCGGGCTGCTGATTGCCGCGGGCACTTCCGCGGGCGGCCGCTCGCAGATTCCGATCTTCGGCGCGCACATCGTCGAGGCACGCGACTACAACCGCATTCCGGATCGGTACATGGCGGTCGGCTCCAGCGATTCCTCCTATCCCGGCGTGCAGAAAGTCGGCGGCTGGCCAGGCGTGAAGTTTTATTACGCGTTGAACGTGGATCCCGGTGTCGGACCCAATGCCGCTCGCGTGGTCGTCCGTTTAGGCGATCAAACGCCGCTCCTGCTCGAGAAACGGCTGGGCGAGGGCCGCGTGGTGCTGTTCACTAGTGGACTCGACAACCTGACCAGCGATTTCCCGTTGAGCCCTACTTTCGTGCCGTTCGTCGAGCAACTTGCGCGGTACCTTGCGGGCAGCGAACGCCAGGGCGGCGCGCGTCCTGTCGACGCCTACCTCGAGCTGCGTAGTTCTAAGGACGAAGACCGGGGCGTCGAAGTCACCGACCCCGAAGGCAAACCTGCGCTCACCTTGGGACAGGCGGCTTCAGCCCGCTCGTTCCAGCTTACGGACGCAGGATACTACCAGATCCGCTTCGCCGATGGCCGTCAGGATGAAATCGGCGTCAACCCTGATCCGAAAGAGTCAAACCTCGACGTCATCCCCGACGATGTGCTGGCATTGTGGCAAGGAAAATCCGGCGGCGTCTCGCAAGAAGGCGCGGCATCTGGTCCGGCGACCCCAACGAAGACGCCGCAGAGCCTATGGTGGTACATCATGCTGCTTGCCTTCGCTGCCGCCATTGCCGAATCAGCGCTGGCCAGCCGCTACCTAGGCACTCAGCGTGAGGAATAGCGGGCTCCGTTGCGGTATGCTTCAATAAATCACGTCGGCGGCTTTGCTGGAGGCTCATGAGCGCCCGCGAACAACTTCGTGCGTACATTGCGCAACTGGAACAACGTCTGCGCCGGAGCACGCTGCTGCGCGGGATCGCCATTGTTACCGGAGCCGCCTTGGTGGCGACGTTGGTGCTGGTCACCATCGCCAACGCGCTGGCATTCTCGCAGGGAAGCGTTACCGTGGCGCGCTTCGCGTTGATCCTGATTCTCGCGATTGCCGCGGGGGCCGGGCTCGCCTTGCCGTTGCGCCGCTTGACCCGCCACCGCGCCGTCGGAACCGCCGAAGCCGCCTTCCCGCAATTCCAGCAACGCCTCACCACTTTCGCCGAACGAGATGGCCAGGATCCGTTCATCGAACTCTTGGCCGGCGACGCTCTCCAAATCTCCCGATCCGCTGAGCCCGAGCAGTTGGTCAGCGACGTCCGGCTGTGGAGTTCGTTGGCCACCGGCGCAGGCGCTTTCGTTGTCCTGATCTGGCTGATCGTCGGCGGCCCGGGCTATCTCGGCTATGGAGCCTCGCTGCTTTGGACCGGTCCGCACCGCGATAGGCCTGCGCTTTACGAGTTGCGTGTGGTCCCCGGCGACGCGGTCATACGTCGCCACGCCGATCAGATAGTCTCTGCGATCCCGACTGGCCTGCAGTCGCCGAGCGTCAAGCTGCACGCCCGATTTCAGAGCTCTACCAAGTGGGAAGAGACCGCGATGCTGCCCAAAGCAGCCGGAAGTTTCGCCGGCGGCTATGAATTTCTCTTCGCCGGATTGCCGGAAAACGTCGAGTATTACGTCACCGCCGGCGCGATGACGTCGAAGCACTTCCAGATTCGCGTCACCGATCTGCCCATGGTGAAGCAGATTCGCGTCACCTATCATTACCCTGCTTGGACCGGCATGCAGCCCGAGGTCGAAGAGCGCGGAGGCGATCTGCGCGCAGTCATCGGCACCGAGGCGCAACTCGATGTATCCACCGATCGCCCGCTCGCGGGGGGCGAACTCCAACTCGACAATGGCCAGCAGATTCGTTTGACGGGCGGCCAGAAGAACGTCTATCACGCCAGTGTCAAACTGGATCGCGACGGCGTCTACCATGTTGCCGGCGTCGATCAAGGACAGCCGGTTCGCATCAGCGAGGATTTCTTCATCGAGGCTCGCAAAGCCAACCCGCCGCAGATTACTCTTGTCCGTCCCGGCGGTGACTACCGTGCCAGCCCCATCGAAGAAGTCACTGTTGCCGCCAAGGCGACCGACGAATATGGCCTGCGAGACCTCGCGCTGCATTATTCGGTCAACGGCGGCGCCGAGACCACGGTGGATTTGCTGCACAAGAAGGGCGAAAAACAAGCGGATGGCTCGGCCACGCTCTCGCTGGAGAATTTCAAGCTCGTTCCGGGAGATCTGGTCAGCGTCTACGCTACTGCGAAAGACGGCAACGCCGAAGCTCACACCGACATGATGTTCATCCAGGCGGACCGGTTCGAACGCGATTTTTCGCAGTCCCAGGTGTCGGGCGGAGGTGGTGGTGGAGGCGGCGGAGGAGGCGATCCGTCCGCGGAGATTTCCCAGCGGGAAAAGGAGATCATCTCGCAGACGTTCCGGCAGGAAGGCAGCAAGAATTCCACGGCGCAGCAAGCTGCCGACATCGCCAAGCTGCTTTCCCAATCTCAATCCACTCTGCGCGATCAGGCTGTCTCGCTTTCCGGCCGCTTGGAAGCTCGAGAGCTGACCGATGAAGTGAAGGCCATCGGCGACTTCCAAAAGGACATGCTGGCCGCATCCGAGGCCATGGGGCCGGCCGCGCAGCAATTGCAGCAACAGAAGTGGAAGGAAGCCATGCCGAACGAGCAGAAAGCGCTGCAATTCCTGCTCCGCGCCGAAGCGACGTTCCGGCAAATTCAGGTTGCGTTTGGAGCGCAAGGCGGAGGTGGGGGTGGTGGAGGGGGCGCGGCGCGCGACTTGGCTCAACTGTTCGAGCTTGAACTGGACGCGCAGAAGAACCAATACGAGACACCGCAACAGGCGGCTACCAGCGCCGAACAGAAGGCCAAGGAAATCGACGAGGCCTTGAAGAAGCTCGACGAATTGGCCCGCCGCCAGGAGAATCTGGCGCAGCAGCAGCGCAACGGCACGCAGACCGCCGAGCAACGATGGCAGCAGGAAATGTTACAGCGCGAAGCCGAGCAGCTCCAGCAGCAGATGGAGCAGCAGCTTGGCCAGACCAGCCAGCGAGGACAGACCGGTCAGCGCGGACAGACCGGCGGGCAATCCGGTAGTGCATCCTCTGGCAGCGGCGGCGGCAGCCAATCCCAATCCGGTCAGCAGTCGGGCGGCCAGGCCGCCGATAGCCGCCAGCAAGCCGCCCAACAGGCGCTCGACCGGCTGCGGCAAGCCAACGAAGATATGCGCCGCGCCACCTCGCAAAATGCCAGCGCGGCCGATTCCCGCCGCGCAGCCGATCGCCTGCGGCAAGCTACCGACATGCTGGGCGGGCTGGAGCAACAGGACGCTGCAGGCCGCCTTGGTTCGATGGCCCGGTCTGCCGATGAATTGGCCGCCCGGCAAAAGCAGCAAGCCGATCGCGTGCGCCAGCTGATGGCGGAGCAGAATGCCGCAAGGACCGCCAAGGAGAAGCCGACCTACCCCTCAGCCCAGGAAATCGACAAGATGGTGAACGATCGCCAGCAGGTGAGCGACGACCTTGCCCGGCTCACACAGCAGATGCGCAACTCGGCGCGAGACTTGTCGTCCACCCAGCCGGCGGCCTCCGGCAAATTGCGAGGCGCGCTCGACACGATGGATGAGAATGATCTCGGCACGCGCGTGCAGCGGAGTTCGGATTGGCTGCGCAGCGGGAACTTTTCCGATCCCGCCGAAACCGCCATCACCAATGATCTGCAAAAACTGGGCCAGCAGCTTACGGACGCTGCGCGCGCCGTCGGAAGCGCGCAACAGGGTGGCGAGGACGCCGCAATTAACCGTGCCATGGACGATCTGTCGCGTCTACGCGATCAGCTCTCGAACCTGGGGCAAAGTCCGAACGCTCAGCCTGGGCAGCCCGGGGGCCAACCATACCAAACCGGCCCGCTGAGCCGTGGCGGGCAAGCTGGTCAGCCGGGGCAAAACGGCGGATCGGGACAGCAGAGTGGCCCGGTAGGCAACCGTCTTGCCGGCCCGGTCGGGAATCCAGCCGGTGGCCCTGGCAATCGGGATCGCAATGCGCGTGGCGGCATGGACACCGGCAACACCCGCATCTCTGGCCACGCGGCCGCGCCCCAACAAGGTCCCAACCCGGCCGATGCGCAGCGCGAGATTGACCAGGGGTTGAATCTGCTGAACGGCGTTCGTGCCGCCGTGCAGGACAGCCCCGAGGCCCGCCGCGAGCTGCAGGCCCTGATCGATCAGATGCGCAATCTTGATCCTCGCCGTTTCCCGGGTAACCCAGGCTTGGTGGAGCAAATGCACCAGCAACTGGTCAGCGGCGTGGACGCCCTCGAATTACAGCTGCGCCGCCAACTGGACGAAAAGAACGGCGGCACGATCCGCAATACCGATCCGGCCAGGATTCCGGCCGGCTACCAGGACGCCGTGGCCGACTACTACCGCAAGCTCTCCGGCGTCCAGCATTAACGCCTATCCCCCGTGACACCGCGGGCGATTTGTGATAGCGTCCCTCATAGCACTGAGAAAGCGGGGTGCTCCCATGCGTTGGCTCGCTGCCTTATGGAACAAATTGCAGCAGTTGCTGCATCGGGAGAAGTTGCCCATGCCTCATCCCCGTTCGAATCTGCACGCTCGTCGCCGGTAGCATACCTCGTCCACCCGGATCATGGGCTAACATGTTCTGTATAAGCAAGAAATCCGCTTGAAACGCGAATTTGAACTGGTCCATCCTACTTCTTAGTAAACCGAACCTGTGATCGGGGTGAGTTTTGAAACGATTTGTACTCTTTCTGTCTTCATTTTTAACCTTATCGAGCCTGATCTACGCGCAGCGGGACCGGGTTGTCGCACCTGTCAATAACCGCGAAATGGTGGTCCTGGGCGGGCACGTTCCCCGCGAGGCGCTGCCGCAATTCGACCGGGGGCCGGTCGCTTCATCGTTTTCCATCCCTGCGATGACGATGTATCTGAAGCCCTCCAATGTCCAGCAGGCCGCACTGCAGCAGTTTCTCGCGGAGCAGCAGAATCCGTCGTCACCCAACTTTCACCAATGGCTGACGCCGGAGCAGTATGCCGACCGCTTTGGAGTGAGCCAGAACGATGTGGCGAAAATTACGGCTTGGCTTGAGTCCCAGGGCTTTCAGGTGCAGTTGGTGGCCCGCAGCCGGGCTTTCATTTATTTCAGCGGGACCGCCCAGCAGGCTGAGCGAGCGTTTCAAACTGAGATTCATCGCTTTGTAGTGAACGGGAGAACCCACTTCGCCAACACGGCCAGTCCGTCCGTGCCGGCCGCCTTCGCGGATCTGGTGCGCGAAATTCACGGGCTGCATGATTTTCGCCTCAAGGCGCGCGCCGTCAAGTCGGCAGCGGCTCCCGAATACACCACCGCAAGCGGCACGCATCACATCGTGCCGGACGATTTCGCGACCATCTATGACGTTGCACCGCTCTATAGCGCCGGCATCGACGGCACCGGTCAAAATCTGGTGGTGGTCGGTCAGACCGACATCAATCTTGGGGACATTGAGGTGTTCCGCAGCAAGTATGGCCTGCCGGCCAACGATCCGCAGAAGGTCCTGGTGCGTCGCCAACAGAATCCCGGTATCAGCCAAGACGATCTTCCCGAGGCCGACCTGGATCTGGAATGGTCGGGTGCGGTGGCCCGCAACGCGACGATCATTTTTGTGTACTCCGGCGACGTATTTACTTCGGTGACCGACGCGATCGACAACGCCTACGCACCGGTGATCAGCATGAGCTACGGCCTTTGTGAGCCGTCCGACTTGGTCGATCTGCCTACCTTCCAACAACTGGCGCAACAGGCGAATTCGGAAGGCATCACGTGGCTGTCTGCCTCCGGCGACGCCGGCGCAGCCGATTGTGAAGATCAATACCCCACTGTGGCTCAAACCGGATTGGCCATCGACATTCCCGGCGCCGTTCCCGAAGTGACCTCTATGGGAGGCACCGAGTTCGGCGAGCAGAGCGGCAGTTATTGGAGCAGCACCAACACGGCCAACAGTGCCTCGGCGGTGAAATACATACCGGAGCGGGCCTGGAACGATACCCTTCTGGATGGCAGCCTTAGCGCCGGAGGCGGAGGCACCAGCATCTTTTTTCCCAAGCCCGTGTGGCAGACCGGGCCGGGCGTGCCGAGCGACAATTTCCGCCATGTTCCGGATCTGGCCATCAGTTCGTCGGCCGATCACGATGGCTACGAGGTGTACACGGGCGGAGCCTTTCAGATTTACGGCGGCACATCCATGGCGGCGCCCACGATGGCCGGCATCGTAGCGCTGCTCAATCAGTACCTGATATCCAGCGGCGCGCAAAAGCAGGCAGGCGTTGGCAATATCAACCCCACCCTGTACCGGCTGGCACAAATCACGCCATCGGCGTTTCACGACGTCACGTCGGGCAATAACATCGTTCCGTGCGTGGTGGGATCCCCCAATTGCACTTCAGGCTCGATGGGCTACGGCGCTGGCCCCGGCTACGATCAAGCAACGGGTCTCGGCTCTCCGGACGCCTACAACTTTGTCCACTCGTGGACCAACGACCCGCCGTCTGGTTCCGCTGTCGTATCCTCCATCGACCAGAACCCAGTCTTCGAACAACCGCCGGATTCGCACGGCAACCGCTGGACGTTCACCATTACGCTGAACGAAGAAGCCGGCATCGCGACCACCCTGACAGCGTTCACCATCAATGGACAGCAGCAGGATGTGGTCACCGATTTCGGCAGCGCGGTCATCCCCGCGGACGGCTCCCTCTTCGCGAGTCTCGGCATTAAGACCCTAGCGGTTCCCACGAACGTGGTGTTTGGTTTCAACGGCAAGGACGCGGACGGACGCACCTGGAGCCAGCAGCTCACGGTTCCCTTCAACGCGGCGCAAACGCCCTTGGTCGTGGGAGGAGTCAGCAACGCTGCTTCCGGCCAGGTGGTGGCTGCACCTGGCATGCTGGTTAGTGTGTACGGCACTGCGATGGGCGACATCGCCCAACTGGCGGGCACGCTTCCGTTGCCGGATTATCTGGCTGGTTTCGAAGCCGAAGTGAACGGCGTGGCGGCTCCACTGTATTACGTGTCGCCGGGCCAGGTGAACCTCCAGATTCCTTACGAAACGCCCTTGGGGCAGCAAACTCTGATAGTGGGAAATCCTTACGTCAACGTCAACTTTACGATCAACGTAACGGCGGCGGCGCCGGGAATTTTCATGACGAATGGATATGTCAGTGCCCCGTTCTCCAGCGCCAAACGCGGCCAGACGACCACATTGTTTATTACCGGCGAAGGGCAGGTCACGCCCAGCCTCGCTACGGGAACATCGCCCGATCCGAGCACACCGCTGACCAGGCTGCCCAAACCCAAGCTTTCCTACAGCATGACTGTCGCCAACGAGAACGCGACGATTGATTTCATCGGGATTCCGAGCGGCCTAGTCGGGGTGACGCAGATCAACTTCACGGTCCCCGCCGATGCGCCGTTGGGTGATCAGCCAGTGGTTGTCACGGTGGGCGGAGTCGCCAGCCAAACCGCGAAGCTGACCATCACCCAGTAGACTGTCCCGGGCGTGGTACGCTTGCTCTCGGAAAGCTTTTCAGCTTTCCAGGAAGGAGCCACCGTGACCCGAGGTTTCTCACGATTGATGGCAATCGGTATCGCGTTGGGCGGTATTAGCTGGTTTTCCGCACAGACGCCATCGCTTCCGGAAGGCTACGTTGCCCGTAAAGAAGTGACGGCCCGAGGCCTGGCGCCAGGAATGAAAGTGCAGGAACTCGCGTCCACTGGCCGGACCTTCCACGTCCACTTCTCCAAGGGCGACGAGGTGGAATCCGGCTTGACCGAATTCGCTGAGAAGAATCACGTGACGGCCGCGCACTTTACCGCAGTCGGCGCGTTCAGTTCGGCTCTGCTCGGATGGACCGATCCCGAAAAACGGGCCTTTAAGAAAATCGAGGTCAATCAGGAAGCCGAAGTGGCCGCGTTTGCCGGTGATATCACCCTGATCAACGGCAAGCCCAACGTCCACACGCACACGGTGCTGGCGCTCTCCGACGGCAGCACCAAAGGCGGCCACCTCCTGGAAGGACACGTCAGTATCGTGATGGATGTGTATGTGGTGGACGACAGCCCCGCGGCTGTCACGAAATAATGCCCTTGCGTACGGCGTAAAGGATCAGTTCCGGCACGCTGTGCAGGTTCAGCTTCTGCAATATGTGAGACCGGTGCGTATCCACCGTGTACATGCTCAAGTTGAGCTGGTTGGCGACTTCCTTGTTGGTTTTGCCCTCCGCCACAAGCTGCAGGATCTCGCGCTCCCGGTCGGTCAGCAGGTCATAGCTGTCTTCGACGTCCCGCAGTTCGATGGTGCGGATGTAATCTTCCTGCAAAATCTTGCTGATCTTGGGGCTGAAGAACGACCGGCCCTGCACCACGGCCTGAATCGCGGCGATCAACTCCGTTTTGACTGCGTCCTTTAACAAATAGGCCCGCGCGCCGGCTTTCAGCGACCGGATCACGTAGCTCTCGTCGTGATGCATGCTGAGGATCACGACCCCGGTTGCCGGCTGTTTGTCGACGATCCGGCGCGTGGCTTCGATTCCATTCATGTTGGGCATGCCGATGTCCATCACCACGACGTCCGGGTGTTGGTCCTGGGCCAGGTCCAGAGCCGCGCGGCCGTCAGATGCCTCGCCGATAACGACGAAGCCCGGCTGCCGCTCCAGCAGCAGGCGCATTCCGTCGCGCAGGATGTTATGGTCGTCAGCCAGCAGGATCCGGATTTGTTCCATCGGCTTGGCCTCCCTCCGCCACAAAAATCACATCACTGGCGGGCCGGGCGTGAGCCGGGCGGCTGCGCTGCTCTGCCGTGTTGGTCTTCAGCAGAGTAGCCGGAAGGGTCGCCAAGGGTAGGCTGACCCGGACCAAGGTGCCGCGTCCGGGCCGTGAATCGATCTCGAAAGCCCCGCCCAGGTGCCGGGCGCGCTCTTCCATACCCAAAAGTCCCAGCCCGCGCACGCGCTGGGGATCAAATCCACTGCCATCGTCCTGAATCTCCACCACGATCCGGCCGGTCTCCTGGCGCACGGAAACCTGCGCCGCGGTGGCCTGGGCATGCCGCGCGCAGTTGTTCAGAGCTTCCTGCACCACCCGGTAGACGCAGGTCTTGTGTTCCTCGGGCAGTTCGGCGGTGACATCGCTCTCCAATAACACCCGCACGCCCGTTCGCTTGGCGACCTCCCGGGCCTGCCATTCCAGCGCGGGAATCAATCCAAAGTCGTCCAGCATGGAGGGGCGCAGCAGCAGCGCCATGTTCCGGATTTCGTTCATTCCTTTCTCGGCCACGCTGCGAATCGACTCCAGGTGCGTCTTCACTTCCGGCTCGCGCTCCAGATCCAGCAGGTTCTCGGCCTCCATCAAGACCGCGGAGAAGGCCTGTCCGACCTCGTCATGCAGTTCACGCGACAACGCGCGGCGCTCGTCCTCCTGCGCCCGCACTAATCGCGCCGAGAGCTCCTGCAGACTGCCCTGCGCGTGCTCGCTCTCCTCCAGCCTGCGCACGACCTCCGCTTCCAGTTTGAGGATGTGAGAGGTCGTCAAAGCCGCCAGACCCACGCCGCCCAACAGCGTAATGGCGCTCATCGCCACCAACCAGAGCTGGAGCTTCCCAAACAGCGTGCCCAGCTGCGTGTCACCGCGGCGCAGCGCGTCCTCGTTCAACGCGGCAATCCGATCCGCGATCTGCAGCATCGACGTCCGGCGCGGCACCAGTTCCTGATAGAAGAAGGCCGACCGGAATTGATCGCGTTCTTGGGGTGTCCAGGAAAATGTGCTGTCGAGAACTTTCCAATAGTCCTCAATCTGTGAACGCAGGGTTTGAAAAGGCAACTTCTCTTCGGGTTCCAATGTCTGCGCGTACGTGTTCAACGCAATACCGGTATCCCGGCGAAGGCCTTCCAGAGCGATTAATTGCGCTTGGGCGCCGCGCGTCTCCGGCGCGAGCAGATAGTCGCGCACATAGGTCCCGGAGAGATAAATATTGGACCGGAGCCTCTCGAGCGTACGGTTGCGCTGCAGGAAATGGGCCTGTAACTCGTTGCCGCTGCGGCGCAAACCATTGAGAAACAAGACCGCTCCGGCTTCCGACGCAGCCATGAGAAGCAGCAGCCCTCCGAAGCCCGCTACCAGGACCATCCAAGGGCGCTGTCGCATACCTCCTCCAGCATAGCGGATAGCGTCATGGGAGCGTAGCCACACATCCTAACGATAAATCCACGCTCCGGATACGGGAATCGCGTGCATCCTGTATTCGGGTGTTCTCCTGAGAAATACAGGTAGGACGGGATTCCTTGTCGATCTTGGCCTCTGTATGCTGGAACTGCAATACCCATTAGGAGGCTTTTGGATGAAATCCCGTTTCCTGGCTTGCGCGGCCGTGACAGCGCTGACATTGACATTTGCAGGTTGTGCGAAGAAGGTCGCTTCAACGCCCAAGCCTCCACCACCGCCCGCCCAACAAAATACGTCTTCGCCGGCGCCAGCCACCACCGCCCGCCAGAATACTTACCGGCCGGCTGAGACCGCCTCGAATGGCAACCATCGCATGCCGGACGCTGCTACTCGTGCGCGGATTCAGGACTTGTTGAATCGCATTCAGGACGCTTACTTCGATTTCGATAAGCATAACCTGCGGCCCGACGCCGAGACGGCGCTCATGGCGGATGCCAAAGAGCTGGCGAACATCATCAAACAGTATCCGGACTTCAAATTGACCGTGGAAGGCTATTGCGACGAGCGGGGTTCCGAAGAATACAACATGGCGCTCGGCGATGCCCGCGCCAAACAGGCCCAGGAATATCTCGCGACCTTGGGATTGCCTGGAGACCAGCTTCGAACCGTTAGCTTTGGCAAGGATAAACCGGTTTGCAGCGACCACTCCGAGGAGTGTTGGCAGAAGAACCGCCGCGCCCACATCACCCAAGCGCAAGCTGAGTAGTCCTTTCTGATCTCCCTTGACTTTTTTGCGGCTCGCCGGAGCTCCCGGCGAGCCTTATTGTTTGGAGAGCTTGGCCAGCACTCGATCCAGCGGTAGATTCCCCAGCGCTGCCTTCGAGCCGCAGAGCGTCTGATCCGCTTTCCATAGGTTGAGCGCCAAGGTCAGGTTGTTGTCGGTAGAATCTTCCAATCCGGCCCGCGAAGGATGTTGGGCAAGCGCCTTCCGCGCAGAATCCGCGAGCTGGCTAAGAGGCTGGGATTGAGCCGGGGCAGTGACTGTAACGCGGCAGGCATCCGCATTCGCGAGTTCCTCTTGCAAGAGCGTAACGCTTCGTTCGTGCCGTTCCGCGCTGCGCAGCTTGGGGGCGCTTGGATCGAGCGCAGTGGCCATCTCGCAAAACTCCAACTCTTTCTGGCTATCCGTGTCGGCGGGATTCCACCGCACGGCGTTGCGAAAGGCATCCCTGGCCGCCGCGAAATTGTCCTGGGCGAGCTGAGCCGCGCCTAACCCCGCCCATGCTTGCGCATCTCGTGAGTTGGAGCGGAGCAAGTCCTGAAATACGGACACCGATTGCCTCGGCGCGCCGTATTCCATAAGTAGCCGTCCGATATTTCTCTTCTCCTCGGCGTTGTGCGCCGCCGGCCCGAGAGCAGCCAGTAGCTCTGCGACAGCTTGGGTCCCTTGCGAGTTCTTCCGGAGGAATTCGGCCAGTTCCAGCCGCGCTTGCATGCGGTTTTGATCGCCCCCCGCCGGCCAGGAACCGTAAATCGCTTTGTGGTAGTACGTGACGGCTTCCGAGATTTGGCGCTGTGCGGCCCGGATGCGCGCAATGCCAAGATTGGCGGGACCGTTATCCGGATCACGCTTTACGAGCTCGTCCAGGTAGACCAAAGCTTCCGTGGGATGGTCGGAGAGTTCCAGCGACAATCCCAGGGCTAGCCGGTATTGCGCGTTTTGCGGTGCAATGGAAAGCGCGTCGCGGAACTGCTCCGAGGCTTCTTCGTTACGTCCTTGCTCGACCAGTTCGTTGCCGGCCTTGAAGTACGCCTGCGCCCGCGCAGTCCGAGTGGAGCGGTAGTAATAGTTCAGAAATGCGATCAGGGTCAGTAGGACTACGGTCGCCGCGATCATGCCCGGGACGAATTTGCGCGCCGCCCCGGCATCCTTCGCCGGCGCCACTGCGGGTTCGCGTGCACCCTCTTCCGGTTCGGGGCCAGCACCGTAGGCGTGCAGAATTTCATCCAGAGAGACCACGCCTTTCAGCTCGCGAATGTTGGACCGGCTGACCACCGGCAAAACGTTCATTTTAGCCACCGCCATACGCCGCAGTGCGACGTCGGCGGGATGATCCAGATGCACGTGCGGGAATTTCTCGGCCGTCAGCTCGGGCGCGGGCAGATGCGTGGGCAGCGCGTCGCCGAGCCTGGCACCCCCGTTGCCAGCCTCAATCTCGCGTTGAACCTGTTCGAGCGAGATCATCCCGGCCAAGCGGCTCTGCTCGCCATCCATCAACACCGGCCAGGCGTTGCGTCCGGTATGCAGCATCGACAGGGCGTCGTGCATCGTGTGGCTCGTGGAGAGAACATGCGCGGGCGCGCGAACGGCGTCACGGACCACCAGCATTCCCTGCCGGTAGCGGACCAAGGCGGGCAGGTGGACGCCATCCTGATGCTGCAGAGCTTCGTAAATCGGCTCTTCCTGCAAGCGGTAAGAGATATAGAAGCTCATGAGGTTGGAGATCATAAGCGGGACAATGATGGAGTAATCCCGCGTCATCTCGAAGATCATGATCACCGAGGTGAGCGGTACGCGTACGATGCCGGCGAAGGCTGCACCCATCCCGACCAACGCGTATGCTCCGACGCTGCCGGTGTAATCGGGCAGCAACTGGTGCGCCATCGCGCCGACGCCGCCGCCCATCATCGCGCCGATGAACAGGGCGGGTCCGAAGATACCTCCCGCGTTGCCGGTGCCGTAGCAGCTGGCGGTGGCGATCACTTTAAGCGCCACCAGGAGCAGCATGAGCTTGAGCGTCATCTGGCCGTTCAGAGCTTCGCTGACGTGCCCGTAGCCGACGCCGAGTACCTGCGGCACGAACCATCCCATCACGCCGACCAGCAAACCGCCGGCCGTGGGTTGCAGCCATTCGCTCCATTTCGGCAGTTCCATGAAACGCTTGCGGATCAGGAGCAGCAGCTTGGTGAAGCACACCGAGACCAAGCCGCCCACCACTCCCAGAAGCGCATAGACGATGAATTCGAGCGGGCTGACGAGCTGATAGGCGGGGACATGAAACAAAGGCTCGTCGCCGAGCAACAGGTGCAGTACCACCCATGCGGTGGCGGAGCTGAGAACGATGGACCCCAGCACGGGCGCGTGCATGTCGCCCATCACCTCTTCCAACGTGAACAGCACTGCCGCCACAGGCGTGTTGAACGCCGCCGCCAGGGCGGCCGCGCATCCGACAGGAATTAATTCGCGAATCTTGCTTGGGCCTAACCCCAGCCGGCGGCCCAAGACAGAAGCCAACCCGGCGCCCACCTGCACCGACGGGCCTTCACGTCCTAACGCGATGCCGCTGGCGAGCGATGCCGAACAACAGAAGAACTTCCCAAAAGCGGTGCGAAACGTGATAAATCCGTCGCGCAGAAATAGCGCTACCTTGGTCTGCGGAATCCCGCTGCCTCGGGCGTTTGGAAAGAAGCGCCACAGAAAATAGCCCGTGATCAGTGCCCCGCTGGTGGGCACCAACAGGCGCCGCCAGGGCGAGCCTCCCGCCGGGTAGAAGCGGGCGCCCAGGTTCTCCGTGACGTAGATGAAAGCCGCCACAACGACCCCAACCAGCGCCCCAATAAACAGCGTGAGGACCAGTTGGATCTTGTCTTCGTGCTGGCGTAACGTTTCTTGCTGGCTCCACCAACCCTCCAGACGCGTTTTCCACGTCTTGGAAGACGGGCCAGCGGCTAAGGTACGAGACACTCTTTGAACCAGCTTAGCAGGTGACGCGCTAACTTCCTACCCCAGTTCATCTGATTGTCGTGGTACATTTGAGCTTTCGTCTCGACTTTGCATGTCGGTGCAGATCCTATTACAGGGCAAGATCTTGGGCGTTGAGCCTTTCTTGCTCTCCGGCCATCCTCAGGAGCCGTTGTTTGCCGGCCGGTTACGCTGGGCCAGCCTGCTCAGCGAGATTCTCCCGCGTGCGCTGATTGAGGGCCTGGGCTTGTCCAAAATGCTTCTCGGATCGAGCGGAGGCGAGCAGTTTCTCGTGGTTCTTCCCGAGGAAGTAAAGCCCCAGGCAGAAGATTTTCTGAACGCTGCCAGCGTGGCTATTCGTCAGTTCAGCCAAGGTAAGTTGCAATTGCTCTGGGCAATCACGGAAAATCTGGGCGATTGGATGGTAGTTCGCAAGCGGATCAACGACGAGTTCCAGCGCAAACAGGGCACTCCGCTGGCTGGCTCGGGGCTGGCTGCCGAGAGCATGCCGCCTGCAGACCCAAGCTATTTCGAGGATTTGGCGCGCTCTTTGCGCGACGCCGCGACAGTCGGCTGGTCGCCGGAGGCGCCGGCCATAGTGAGTGCCAGCGGGGGAAAGTTCACCTGGAGTATCGGATCCGCGCCGGACGCGGTTCCACTCGCGCGCCACTCCGCGCTCACCGACGACGGCCGTGAGATGGCCACGGCGCCGGTTCTGGCGTCTCGAGCGGAAGGCCGGCCGGTATGGGGAGTATTGCGCGGCGATGTCGACAACTTCTCCATCCGCATGCGGCGCCTTCACAGCATCGAGGAGCACGTGCAGCTTTCCGTTCTGTACAAGCAGTTTTTCGCGGGCGAAGTCGAGGTGCTGTGCTCCTTGCCTGAGTTCTGGCGCAAAGTGAATCTGCTGTATACGGGTGGCGACGATTTTGCAGTTTACGGCGGTTGGGATGCGTTGATCGCTTTTGCCCGCGAGTTACAGCGTCTGTTCCATCGCTTTACCGAAGAGCAGCTGAAGGATTTCCCGGGACCGGAAGGCAAAACCATCACCATGGCTCTCGCATTGGCGCCGGACCTGGAGACGCCCCTGGCATCGGTCTACGAACGCGCCGGAGATAAATTAGGCGTTGCAAAATCAGCGGACAAAGACTGCTTTTATCTCTTGGGCCGCACGCTGGAATGGAAGCAACTCGCCGACGCCGGCGAACTGAAGGACGAGCTGACCGCCATGGTGCGCGAGTTTGGCGTGCCGCCGCAATATATACGGGACCTGTGCGCCATCTATCGCGAAACCAGGCGCGCTCCCGGCGCCCGCCGGACCGAGCGTCCCTGGCGCTTTCACCGCCGCCTGCTCCGCATTTTAGGGAGCTCGCGATCGCGCGATTTTCAAAAGGCGCGCACCAGCCTGATCGCCGACCTGGTCGGAAAGAATCCGGTCAATCTGAAGTTGCGCCCGTCGGGCCGAGTAGCGCTAGAATGGGCCAGGTTGTCTACCGAAGGCCCCGCTGAAAGTTAAAGTAGGAGACGAGATTGGATGGCTGACACGCCGCAACAGCAACAGGAATCACGCCCTCGGGAAGGCCGAGGTGGGGAAGGGCGAGGTCGCGAAGGCCGGGGTTTGCCTGGAGACCGCCGCGAAGGCGGGCGGGGCGATCGAGGCGACGACCGCCGTGGAGATCGCGGCCGGCCCGAGGGTCCACCCGAAATCGACCTCGAGAAGTTAATCTCCGATCCCTTATACCTGGACAATCAGGCACACGGCGTCGTGAGCCGCATGCGCGACATGGATTCCGGCACCAAGAGCCAGTTGCGCCGTTTATACAACGCCGTTCGCCGCGCTGTGCGGGCGCCGGAGAACGAGCGCCAGCAGCAGTTCGTCATGCTCCGCGCCCGGCTGGCCTACACCATCGCGCGCCACTCGCTGCGCAGCCTCGATTCGCTGGAGAAGCTGCTGCTGCAGGTGACCCGCAAGAACGACGCTCGCGGCTACGAGCGTTTCCGCGATCTGTTCGAAGCCATCGTCGCCTATAACGAATAAAGCAACCGGAGACTACACACGATTCCATGAGTTCGCACACCGCGCAAACCGAGCTGAAGCTGATCGGTAAACTAATTCTCGAGGGCGACATCACCTGTCAGACCGGGCTACATATCGGCGCGGGTAAAGGCTCGCTCGAAATCGGCGGAGCCGACAATCCAGTGGTGAAGGACGCCTTCGGCCTGCCCTACATTCCAGGCAGCTCGCTGCGTGGCAAGCTGCGTTCCCTATTGGAGCAATCCTCCGGGTTGGCAGTGCCGTCGGAACTGGTTTATCTGTCCCGGCGCAAGGGCCAGGAAGTGCGGATCCATCAGAGCGAGCGTCCCGACGATGAGGTGTGTCTGCTCTTCGGACGGAATCCGGGACGCATGGATCGTGTTTCCGGTGAGGCCGTTGACGCCAGTGCCGCAACACCGGCGCGGCTTACCGTTTACGATGCGCCGCTGGTCCCGGAGAGCATCACGCCGCAGATGCGCGAGAACATGGACGACGAGCTCACCGAAGTGAAGAGCGAGAACGCCATCGACCGCATCACCTCACAGGCCAATCCGCGCACGCTCGAGCGGGTGCCGGCCGGCGCGCGATTCCATTTTCGCGTCGTGCTGGACGTTCTATGCCTGGAGGACCGCGAACTGCTGCCGCGCCTGATTGAGGGCCTGCGGCTGCTCGAAGACGACAGCCTGGGCGGCGGCGGCTCGCGTGGGAATGGCCGCGTGGCGCTCTCGGGGCTGAAGCTGACCTGGCGCGGCCGCGGTTTCTACGCCACTGGAGCTGCGGAGCAGGAACTGCTCGCGGGCGCCAGCCTCGCGGAATTGCAGCAGCTGATCACCGCTGCCGATTTCACCGAAAAGCTCGCCGAGTAAGGATGTCACCGGAAGCCGCGCACAACCACTTCGCAGTACGATTCCGTCCGCTGGGGCCGTGCCGGTTCGGGCCCGATTCGGGCGCGCGTGATCGCGTCGACCTGATTTACCATAGCGACGCCTTTTTCTCCGCCGTTTGTTCGGCCATGTCGCAGCTCGGTTTGGCGGAGGCGTGGTTGGATGCGACGGCGCGAGCCGCGGCGCCGGCGGTTCGGTTCAGCTCCTTCTATCCATTTGTTGGGAACACGCTGCTCATAGTTCCTCCGCGCAGCATTTGGCCGCCGGCCGAGTCCACCAAGATCCGCTATAAGGCCGCGCGCTTTGTGCCGATCCCGGTGATCGAAGGGCTTCTGGCCGATCAGCCGGTCAACGAGGATCGCTGGGCCGTAGACGGAGAGAGCGAGTGCCTGGTGCCCGAGAACTCCGCGGGGCCTTTTCGCGTTTCCGTTCGTTCGAACGCCGGTGTGGACCGCGTGCGCCAAGGATCGGTTGAAGGACATTCCACCGCCTGCTTGGAATTCGCGCGAGATGCCGGATTGTGGACGGTGGTTCAATTCGCCGATGCGGAGGCCACAGCCCAATGGGAAGCGCCAGTGCGCGGCGCGCTATTGCTGCTGGCCGATTCCGGCTTCGGTGGCGAGCGCTCCCGCGGATGGGGACGGTCGCAGAGGCCCGAGTGGCAGCCCTGGAATCCGCCCCAGGCGCCGGCGTCCGATCAGCCTGCCGAGCGCGCGCACTGGCTGTTGTCGCTCTATACGCCGTCGAGCGCGGACGCCGTGGACTGGAAGCGCGGAAGCTATGCTACCGTCTCGCGCGAGGGTCGCATCGAGAGCGCAGCGCGCTGGGGCGAGCCGAAAAGAACCACCTTGATGGTCGCTGAAGGTTCCGTGTTACTCGCCGGCGGCGAACTCCTCGGCGCCGCGAGCGACGTCGCACCGGACGGCTTCCCGCATCCGGTCTATCGCGCCGGATTCGCAGTGACGGTTCCAATCCCGTGGCGGATGGCCGCATGAATTACCGCCTCACTTGTCTGACTCCCACGCTGGTCGGCGACGGCCAAAAGCTCGCGCCCATCGATTACATGGTCTGGAAGGACCACGTCAACGTGCTCGATCAATGGCGCATCTTCCGCCTGCTCGCCAAAGGCCCGCGTCTGGAAGGCTATTTGAGCCAGCTCAAGAGGGCCGAAAAGCTCGATTTCGCCTCCTGGGGTGGTTTCGCGCAGAACTACGCGGGCCGCCGCATTCCCTTCGAGCACGCCAGCTCCTCCCAATATTGGGACAGGACCCACGCCGAGCACTTGTTCATTCCCACTTTCGCCACCGGACCGAAGGGCCCCTATTTGCCCGGTACGGCCGTCAAGGGGGCGTTGCGAACTGGCGTGGTTCACGGACGGCTGACGGCGCGAGCATTGGCGGATCTGGCCGCGCGTACGGGTTCGGAAGGACGCCTGCCGCGCCACCCCGCGTATTCGGTGGAAGAAGCCGCGATGGGTTCGGCCGGCGCGGATCCGATGCGTCTGGTCTCGGCCTTCGACTCGGCCACGGTCCCGGCAAGCGTCTTCAGGATTTACCTGTTGCGCGTGTCCACACTGGAATCGCGCGCCCAGGGCAAATTGGAGTTGGCATGGAAGCAAAGCCCGCGCGGCAGTGTGAAGCGAGCGGAAGAGAGTACGCCCACATTCGCGGAAATGGCTGTGCCCGGTACGGTGTTCGAGGGCGAATGGCATCAGAACGCCTTTCTCGCGCAGCCGGAGATTTCCAAAGCCTTGCGCCGGCGCGACCCGATCGGCGTTGACGCGATGTTCAGCTTAGCGAACGACTACACCGCCCAGGTGCTGCGAATCCAGAGACAGTACGCGGAATGGACCGGCTTAGGGCTGCTCAAGTCCACGATCGACCAGTTGGAAACGCGTCTGAAGGAGATTTCCGGAGCGCAGCGTGGCTGCATGCTTGCGCTCGGCTGGGGCGCCGGCTTCCTGTCGAAAGCTGCGTTTCTCGACACGCAGGACGAGACCTACCGCCAAGTCTTGCGCCAGGTGGGCTTCTACGCTCGCGCCATCCAATCCGGCCTCCCATTCCCCAAGACCCGCCGTATCATTTTTCTCGCCAATCAGCCGGCCAGCCTTCCAGGTTTTGTTCACCTGGAACTGATCCAGTAGCCTGCGGTTCATCCCCATTTCAGGACGGTTCATCAGCTAGTTCGGCCTCCGGTCAGGATTGGTCCTGGAATCCGCCATCCCGCTCTTATTCTGGACTTGAAAGGAATTCCAAATGAAACGCACACTGATGATCCTGGCCCTCTTAGGAGCCGTAATGCAGGCGGCTCAGGAACGCTTCGACATGAAGGTTCGCACTTACTTCTTCGCCGGTCTGGCCGGCAACGCCGCCGCGCTCCAGCAAGGAATGAAGATCTGCGAAGACATTCTGGCCAGCGATCCCGAGGCGGCGGAGGCGCTGGTCTGGCACGGCACCGGGCTGATTACCGAGTCGCGCGAGGCCTTCCAAAAAGGCGACCAACAGAAAGGTGGGCAGTTGTGGGAGCAGGGCCTTAAGGAGATGGATCAGGCCGTGGAACTCGCTCCAGACAGTCTGGGTGTCCGCATCGTCCGCGGCGCAGTGCTCCTGACGGCATCGCATTACCTCGGCAATCTCGAACTGGAGCGGCCCCTGATTGAGAAAGGCGTTTCCGATTATGAGAAGGCTTACTCGGTTCAAGGGCCCGATCTCTCGCGACTCGGCACACACAAAAGCGGTGAATTGATGATCGGCCTGGCCGACGGCTATAGCCGGCTGGGCGACCACGCCAGGGCGCAGGAATGGTTTGAGCGAATCCAGAAAGAGCTGCCGGGCACGCCATACGCAAAGTCCGCGGCCGCATGGCTCGCAACCGGATCTCTTCCAGCCATGCAGGCCGGATGCCTGAGCTGCCACACGAGCAAGTAAGATGGGGACGAAGGTAAGAGGGAATCATCCCATGACTCGATACAGAAGGATCCTGCGGGTTCTGATCTGGGATACGGCGCTGGCGTTCATCCCGCCTGTGCTGCTGCTGGCCCTCAACGAGACGACCACGTTGCGCGGGCTTCTGATTAACTTCGGCTTCTCCTTGATTTACGCGCATTCCATCGGATCGCTCGCCTTTTTGATCGTGCCTCGCGTTTGGTGTCTGGGTGGACGCTTGGGCCGCTCGGCGCAGTGGGCATTCCGCTGGCTGGCGGCCATCGCGGTAGCCGTCGCGGGCGCCATGCTGGCGGGCGTGATTCTGGTGGCTCTCCGCTGGAACACGCCGGCGGAATTTTGGCCGCAGTTCACGGGCAACCTCAAACTCGTGATCCTGCTGACCGTGGCGGCCACAGCCGTCATCGCGATGTATGAGATATTCCGGGAGCGGTTGGAAGACGCTACGCTCCAGCTGCGGACAAAGGAGTTGGAGCGGGAGCGGGCGCTCAAGCTGGCCACCGAGGCGCAACTGGCGTCGCTTGAGTCGCGCATCCATCCCCACTTTCTGTTCAACACTTTGAACTCGATTTCCTCGCTGATTCCCGAAGATCCGGCCCGCGCCGAGCGCCTGGTGGAACAGATGGCCGCGCTGCTACGTTTCTCGCTGGACTCCAATCATTCCGGCGTGGTGCCGCTGGCGAGCGAAATGAAGATCGTGAGCGATTATCTGTCGATCGAGCAGGCCCGATTCGGCGGCCGGCTGCGGTACGAGATCGAGGTGCCGGAAAATATCGGCGAAGCCGTCGTGCCGCCGCTTGCGGTGCAGACCCTGGTGGAGAACAGCGTGAAGTACGCTATCGCGCCCAATCGCGAAGGCGGCGAAGTCCGCGTGACGGCAGCGCGGGACAACGGGCTGGTCCGGGTGGAAGTCGCCGATTCCGGACCTGCCTTTCGTCTGGAGTCAGCGCCCGCCGGGCATGGTCTGGACAATCTGAAGGGCCGCCTGGCTACTTTGTTTGATCAGCGCGCCGCTTTGTCGCTCGAACGTAAAGACGGCCACAACGCGATGATCCTCTCCATCCCTCAAACAACCAACGGACATGCGGGCGTTTCTAGTCGATGACGAAGCGCTCGCGCTGAAGCGCCTGCAACGCCTGCTCGCGGCCACTAAGCGCGTGGATATCGTGGGCACGAGCAGCGATCCGGTGGAGGCGGTGCCTGCCATCCTCGCCGCCAAGCCCGACGTCCTCTTCCTGGATATCCAAATGCCAGCGATGACCGGCTTCGAGGTGCTCTCCCACCTTGATCCGCAGCCCTGGGTGGTGTTCACCACCGCGTATGACAAGTACGCGCTGGAGGCGTTCGGAGTGAATTCAGTGGATTATCTGTTGAAACCGATCGAAGCCGCGCAACTCGATCGCGCGCTCGACAAGATTGAACGCCTGAGTGGTGGCGGGCGTCCCGAGATTCAGAGCCTGCTCGAAAAGCTGACCGCGCGTTCCGCCGACTACCCGGACCGGATCGCATCGCGTGTGGGCGAGCGCGTCGAGTTGGTCGATCTGTCGCATGTGACGCACTTCTTCGCAGCGGATAAACTCACCTACGCCGCCACCGCATCCAAGAACCACGTGGTCGATCACACCATTCAGGAACTGGAGCAGAAGCTGGATCCGCGCCGCTTCATCCGGATCCATCGCGCCATTCTGCTGAATGTGGATTACGTCCAGGAACTGCACGCCGGATTCGCCGGACGGATGATCGTGCGTCTGAAAGACGCCAAACGCACCGACCTGACGGTCTCGCGCGACCGCGTTCGCGCGCTCAAGCAACGCTTGGGAATCTAGTTGCCTTTGGTAACAGCGGGCGTGGCGGGAGAAGCCGGCGGGGCGGCCTTGGTCCATTCGCCGATCCAGTCCAGGAACGAGTTGTACCAGAGAACGCTGTTCTGCGGCTTCAGAATCCAGTGGCCTTCGTCCGGAAAGACCAGCAGTTTGGACGGCACCTTTTGCAGTTGCAGCGCCGTGAAAAGCTGCAGGCCCTGTGTATAGGGCACGCGGAAATCCTGCTCGCCGTGAATCACCAGCGTCGGCGTCTTGAAATCCTTCACGAAGAAACTGGGCGACCATTTCGCGTAGGAATCCGGATTGTCCCAGGGCGTTCCGTTGAACTCCCACAGCGGAAACCACAGCTCTTCGGTGGCGCCGAACTCGCTGCGCAGATCAAACACGCCAGCATGCGACACGAACGCTTTGAAGCGCGTCGTGTGCCCCAGCATCCAGTCGATCATATAGCCGCCGTAGGATCCGCCGGCCGCGGCCATGCGGTCCGAATTGGCGTAGGGCAAGGAAGCCACGTGATCCACCACGGCCATGATGTCGGTGAACGGCTTGCCGCCCCAGTCGTCCTTGATGTCTTCCGTAAATTTCTGGCCATACCCGAACGAACCGCGCGGATTGGGCATGATCACCAGGTAGCCCGCCGCGGCGAACACCTGCGCGTTCCAACGATAAGTCCACTCCTCGCCCCACTCGCCTTCCGGCCCGCCGTGAATCAGGAACAGAACCGGGTATTTTTGCGTTGGCTGGAAATTCGGCGGCTTCACCACGAAGCTCTGCACACGGGTGTTCTCAGCGCCGTCGACCCAGAAATCTTCCAGCGGCGTCATCTGATGCGCCGACAAAATCGCGTCATTTAGATGCGTGAGCGCAACCGGCGTCCCTCCGGCTGAACTGGCGCGATACAGCTCCACCGGCGCCGAGCCGCTCTGTTGGCTGTAGACCATGGTGCTGCCGTCGCTCGAAAGCTGCATGTCATCGAGCGTGCTCGCGCCGGTAACGATTACCCGGCTGGCGCCGCCTATGGTGGGGATCATCTCGATACCCTGCCGCCCGCGGTCCAGCACCGTGAAGAACAGAGCGTTGGAATCCGGCGACCAGGTGAAGCTTTGAACGGGCCGGTCCAGCGATTCGGTGAGTGCATTCACGTGGCCGGTCGCGCGCTCCAGCACGTTCAAACGCCAGCGATCGCTTTCGTAGCCTGCGCGCGGTTGGCTCCGGTAGGCCAGCCATTTGCCGTCCGGCGAGTATTGTGGGCTCTCATCGGCGCCCGGATTCATGGTGATTTTCTTGGCGTCGCCGCCGGTGATCGGCACCACGAATAAGTCCGTGTTCGTGCTGGTGGCCGGAACCGGATCGGCGTTCATCGTGTAACACACCTCGCGCGAGTCTGGTGAGATTGCGTAATCGTCCGGACCACCGAGCGAAAATGGCGGAACGTCGCGGTCGCCCGGCGTAAGATCCTTCACCGGACCGCCGGACGCATCGACGACCATCAGGTGCGAGCGCCGCTTGGTCTGCCACTCGGTCCAATGACGGTACAGAAGAGTGGTGTAACTGCGCGCCTTTACCTTGTTGTTCTTGTCCTCATCCAGACGCGTTTTGTTGCAGGCGTCATCCGGGCAATCCACGTACACCGAACTGGTGAACACCAGTTTCTTGCCGTCCGGAGAGAACAGCACACCACCCGCCTCCGTCGAGAGGCTGGTGACCTGACGTCCACCCGTGCCGTCTGCGTTCATGAGCCAGACCTGGGCTGAGCCGCCACGGTCGGAAATAAACGCAATTTGCTTGGAATCGGGCGACCATTCCGGCCGCTCGTTATCCGTGCCTTGCGTGGTGAGCTGATGCGGCGCGCCACCGCTGACCGGCACGGTCCAAATCTGTTTGGGCTTGCTATTCTGAGCCAAATCGATACTCTGCACTGTAAATGCCACGGTCTTGCCGTCCGGCGAAAGCTGCGGCTCGCTGATCCGCGAGAGTCGAAGCAGCGCTTGCACGTCAAATGGCAGCTTCTGAGCTGGGACGAGGCCCGCAACAAACAGCAGAAGAGCGCACAGGCGCCGTGGCAGGGGCATGCTTCGATTGTATGCCACTAGATTGCGGCTGTCTCTCGTGTTCCGCCGCGCTCTAACCTTGATCCGGTGCCGTTCTTGATAACATAAGGATCGAATCGGCAGCACATTCCGGAAGGAGTTTTCATGGCCACTATCGTTGTCAATGGAGCCCGGCGTGAGGTCCAAGCGCCCGCCGACACTCCACTCCTCTACGTCCTGCGAAATGACCTCGAGCTATCCGGCCCCCAGTTCGGCTGCGGACTGGCGCAGTGCGGCGCCTGTTCGGTCCTGCTCGACGGCACGGAAATCCGCTCGTGCATCACGCCGCTTTCGGCGGCCTCCGGCAAGGAAATCACGACGCTCGAAGGGCTGCCTGCCCGGTGGGCGCAGAAGAAGGGGCTGTCAAAGACCGAAGCCGAGAAAACCCTGCACCCGGTGCAACAAGCCTGGATCGAGGAGCAGACGCCTTTGTGCGGTTTTTGCCAGAACGGCATGATGATCAAGGCGACAGAACTGCTGGAGCGCACCGCGAAGCCCACTGTCGCCGAAATCAAAGAAGCGTTCACTACTTCCGGTCCCTCGCCGCACCTGTGCCGCTGCGGCAGCTATAAGGCGATCATCGAAGCCGTGCAACATGCTTCGAGGATTATGGCGAAGGAGAGCTAGGCCATGGCGAGCAAAAACGAAAACACCATCAACGTTTACGGCGCCACCTTGACGCGGCGCGAGCTGGTGAAGGCGGGAGGGGCACTGCTGGTCGGCTTCGGCATCGCCGGAGCGGCGCCAACGAAGAAATCCACGGTTGTGAAGAATTCGCTCGACCCCTCGCTGCCCAGTTCCTGGATCGAGATTCATCCCGACAACACCATCCTGATTCGTACGGGCAAGAGCGATTTCGGCCAGGGCACGACGTTCACTGCGTATCGCCAGATTGTGGCCGAAGAGCTGAATGCGCGCTTCGATGACATCACCACCGTACTGATGGGCGACACCGACCGCACGCCGGATGGCAGCGGGGCCTTCGACTTTCTGGGCCGCGGCACGCCCAACATCCGCAAAGCGGCGGCCTACACGTATCAGGCGCTGCTCGAACTCGCAGCCCACCGGATGGGCGTACCTAAAGATCAGATTTCCGTCAAGGACGGCGTCGTTTCGGGCGGCGGTAGGACCATGACCTATGGCGAACTCGTCAAGGGCCAGCAGTTGAAACTCACCATTCCGGTGAGCGGCGAACTGACCAGCATTGGTGGATTGGCCGTCGCGGGCAGCCCGCCCATGAAGCCGGTCAGCGAATACACCGTCATTGGCAAGTCTCACAAGAACAGCGTCATCGCGTCCAAGGTGACCGCCCGCGAGAAATGGGCCACGGACGTAAGGTTGCCCGGCATGCTGCACGCTCGCATGGTGCATCCAAAAACACTCGGCTCCACGCTCGTTTCCCTCGGCGAGCTCGACAAGATCCGCTTCCCCAACGCCCAGGTTATAGTCAAAGGCAATCTCGTTGGCGTCCTTGCGCCCACCGAATGGGAAGCGATCCGTGCGTCGCGGCAAGTCGCGTCCGCGACGAAATGGACGGAGTGGAAAGGGCTCCCCGGCAATGCGAAGCTCTTCGACCATCTGAAGCAGGCTGATTTCAAGAGCACGCCCGTCAGCAAGAGCGACAAGACCAAAGGTGACGTGCCATCCGCGATAGCAGCCGCCTCGAAAAAACTCAAGGCGACCTACGAATTTTCCTATATGAAGCACGCGCCGCTCGGTCCGACTATGGCTCTGGCCGACGTTCGCGCCGACGGCACCGTGCACGTCTACACGCACAACCAAAATCCGCAGGCGCTACGCGGTGAGCTCGCGAAGATGCTCGGAACCAGCATCGATCACATCATCGTCCGAACGTTCTCGGGCCCTGGACACTACGGCCGTTCGAACGGCGGCAACGCCGGCGCCGAAGATGAAGCCGTCATCCTGTCGAAAGCCGTCGGCAAACCCGTGCGCGTGCATTGGATGCGCGAAGAGGATTTCCAATGGTCCACGCAATCGCCCGCCGCGTATTCGGATGTCGAAATCGGCCTGGATGCGCACGGCAAAATCACCACGTATCAGATCGATCACTACATGCCCGCCATGCAGGACGATCGGCCGGTGGGCGCGGTGCTCGCTGGTTTACCGACCATGCCCGCGCCCAACGAGAAAGCGCCGTTTCCGGGCTCCACTGAAAATGACATTTCCGATCCTTGGATTTACGACGGCGTCGCTGTGCTTGCCGAGCACGGCCACGGCACGGCCCAGATCGGTCAAAAAGAATCTCCCCTTACAATCGGGCTTCGCGATCACAGCATGCGCACGCCCGGACAATTCCAACAAAATTACCCGCGCGAATTGGCAATCAGCGAGGCAGCCGCCCTGGCCGGCGCGGATGCCATTCAGTTCCGCATCGATCACGCCACCGAAGAGCGCGTCGCCGGCGTGCTGAAGAAGGTCCGCGAAGAATCGGGCTGGGAGACGCGTCCCTCGCCGGCGCCGAATGCGTTGTCGACCGGCGATCAGCCGGTGCGCGGGCGCGGCGTCTCGGTGATGTTCCGCTCCGGCAGCTATTGGGCCTGTGTCTGTGAGATCGCTGTCACTCCGGCCACCGGCGCCATCAAGGTGGAGAAGTACACCATCGCAGTCGACCCCGGCATCGTCGTCAACCCGATGCAGCTCGAGCGGCAGGTGGAAGGCGGCGCGATCATGGGCATCAGCCACGCGCTTCTCGAGGAGGCCAGGTTCGATGAGAGCGGAATCACCTCGCGCGACTGGCGGACCTACCCGATCCTGAAGATGGCCGACATCCCCGAGGTCAAAGTCGTGCTCATGAATCGCCCGGACGTCGGCGCTTACGGTGGTGGATCCGAAGCAGCGAACGCTTTAGCCGCGCCCGCAATCGCCGCCGCGCTCCATGACGCCACCGGCAAGATTGCCCGGCGTCTACCGCTAAGACCGGAATACGTGCAGGCGCTGCTCAAAGCCTGAGCGCGAATCGCAAGGTTTGGCTAAAGGGCCAGCTTGCCTTGATACTGCATGTCGTTGAGGTGGAACTTCTGTTCCACCTTCATCCGCCGCACTTCGAGAACAAAATCCACTTCCTTATCGCTCGGCGAGATTCCCACCGTGCGCGGAAAAAGGAACCGGATTCCGTTCACGCCGTTCGGTCCATCAAACTGGACGTCATCGGGATAAACGGTGCGCTTGCCCTTCGGCGTTAGCTGTGCCGCGTCCAGAAGCTGCGAGCGCAGCGCATCGTTGTTGTTCTGAGGCTGCCGTTGCTCGACGCGACCGTTGTCTTCCGAGGTCTGGTTCTGATCGTCGTCGTTGTACGAACGGTTGCGCCGCATCGGCATGCGCAAGCCGAGCACCGAGATGACGTAGTACTTCTGGTTCGCGTCGCTGGCTGCTTTGTTATCTGAGGGAGGCGCGGACGTCCCGGCCTGACGCACGAGCGCCTGCTGAACCGGCAACGCGCTTTCCCATCGCACGGTCACGTGCATCGGACCTGTATTGCCGCCATCGTCGCCCTGTCCGCCACGTGGATAGCCTCCACCGCCTCCGCCTCCCGGATATCCACCGCCGGGATAACCGCCGCCACCGCCTGGATATCCACCGCCGCGGCCACCACCGGGAAAGCCAATCCCGCCACCTGGAAATCCGAAGCCGCCGCGCCGTCCGCCACCCCGCCGGCCCATTCCGGACTGTTGCGGCGTGACGGTCATTTCTTTCGCCCACGGCGAACTGGTCAGGATCTTGTTGACTTCGTCATCGGTCCATTGCGTAGAGTCCTTCGTCTTCCAGAAATCGGAAGCGAGCAGCAAGGCGGCACAGGCCGCTCCCGCGATGATAAGCTGGATCAGGCTCCTGGGGTACATCTTAATCTCCCGACGCTATGCGCAACGCCACCGTTACGTTAAACTCAAACTCAGTGCCGATCGAAAGTGTCAAGTTTTGTAATCGTATCGCCGTCGACGCCGCTTCGGCGCGCACTTTTTCGTTAACCGGGCGGGCGGCACGAACGTCTCTAGCGTAATTCGTCTCTACATGAAATTAAATTTTTACGTTCCTCTCTCATTACTGGCTGCCAGCGCGTTCGCCAGTGGCGCGCCCCCCGATGCGGTGCGCATGCTGGACACCGCGCCGCTTCGATTCGAACCCATGTCAAACGACGCCGGCACGGGCTTTCTCGCGCGGGGTGCCAATTTCCGATTCGAGTTCCAGAGGGATCAGGCGCGCCTGCGCGTCGGGAGCAAGGACGTACGGCTGCGCTTTGCCGGCGCATCTTCGCAGGCGAAAATGCAGGCGGCTGAACAACTGCCTTCCAAGACGAATCTGTATCTCGGCAGCGATTCCGCCCGTTGGCGCACAGCGATTCCCAATTACGGCCGGCTGCAGGTGCAAGGGCTTTACCCGGGCATCGACCTGGTTTATTACGGAAACGCCGGCCAACTGGAATACGATCTTGCGATCCAGCCGGGTGCGGATCCGCGGCAGATTCGCGTGCGTCTGGACGGCGAGCGCGCGCGCCTGGACCACCAAGGCGATCTGGTGGCGGATCTGATCCAGAAGCACCCGATTGCTTATCAGATGGACGCCAATGGAGTGCGCGTCGCCGTGTCGAGCCGCTATCGCAAGAATGCCGACGGAACCTATGGCTTCGTCCTCGGCCGCTACGATCATTCCCGCGACTTGGTGATCGATCCCGTTTTGCTGTTGGGCCAATACCTCGGTGGTTCCTACCAGGACATCGCTTATGCGGTCGGTCATGATTCCAACGGGTTGATTTACGTCGCGGGCACTACCTACTCGACCGACTGGGAACTGGTTGGCAGTTCGCTGCAGACTGCCGCCGGCGGCGGCGCGGACTTGTTCCTGGCGATCATCAAGCCCTCAACCTCCGGCCCAGCACAGGTCATTTATGTCACCTATCTCGGCGGTACTGGCGATGAGACACTCGGCGGCATGGCGGTAGGGCCCAAGGGCGATGTCTATCTCACCGGTTCGACGCTGTCGGCCAACTTCCCGATGCAAAACGCTGCACAAACGACGATCGGCGGTACCTCAGGCTATGCCGACGCTTTTGTTGTCTGGCTGGATCCCGCCCAGACGCTCAAATTCTCCACCTTGCTGGGAGGCAGCGGGATCGATTCGGGAGTTGGCATCGTCGCGGACGGCCAAGGCAAGATCTGGGTCGACGGCAACACGCAATCCACCGACCTTCCAGTTAGCGGCGGATTCCAACCTGTCCTCATCGGTACGCAGAACATGTTCGTCGCCGGGTTTGATCCTTCACAGTCTGGATCCGCAACCAAGATCTACGCGATCTACATCGGCGGCACGCATTGGGATAGCGCATCGGGTTTGGCACTGGCCGCGGACGGATCCCTGTGGCTTGCCGGCACCACCTATTCGCCCGACATTTGGATGGTGGGTCAGAGTTACCAGCCGGATTCGAACGGCACCGGCAAAGGCTACATCGCCCACATCAATCAGGGTCTGGGCGCTAATGCATTGGTGTACTCGACCTTTCTCGGCGGGACCAGCATCGATGAGATCAACAGCATGGCGTTAGACTCGGCGGGGCGCGTCATTGTCGCTGGAGACTCTATCTCCACGGATTTCCCGGTAACGCAGGACGCCATCCAGCCGGCTTACGGCGGGAATACCGATGCCTTCGTGAGCATCCTGGATCCAACCATCACCACCGGCGGCCGCTCGGCGCAGCTCGTCTACTCGACGTACTTCGGCGGAAGCGGTGCAGACGCGGCATACGGTCTCGCGCGCGACAGCGCAAACGTTTTGTACTTGACTGGCTACACCACTTCACCAGACATGCTGACCACATCCAACGCCGCCCAACCGGCGTGGGACTACAGTCTGGACGTTTTCGGTCTGAAGCTGGATCCCTCCAAGACGGGAGGGGCTGGGCTCGTTTATAGCACCTACCTGGGCAGTGACGGGCTGCAGGTAGGGTACGGAGCCGATTTCGATAGCAAGGGCAATCTCTATCTGGTCGGATTCAGCAGCGGGCCAATCTTCGCGCCCTTTGGCGACCAAGGCAAGGGAACCAGCCCCGGTAACGTGGATGCTTTTGCGGCCGGCCTGAATACCGTCCCGCCCGCCACCTCCACTCAGTAGGCTGGGGTTTCCCCGGAGCGGTTCGATTTGGATTATAGTCGACAGACGGGGGGACATTTCATGCTGCGTGCATCAATTGTTGCTTGCTTGGCCCTGGCTGTCGTGGCGCTGCCGGGAGGCGCCCAGGACAGACCCGATCTGACCGGGACCTGGAAATTCGACGCCTCGAAGAGCCAGATTCATTCCGAAAAAATCAACGGCGGGACCTGGACCATCAGCGAGGGCGACGATACCATCAAGATTTCCGAAAGCGAAGACGGATCGAATAAGAAAGTCGAGTTTCAGTGCACCACCGATGGCAAGGAATGCAAGGTAACGGGCGATAAAGCCTCTGCCTCGTTCTGGTACAACGGCCCGATGCTGGTGGAAATGGAAACTAGAGGCGATCACGTGCTTCGCTACCGCATGAAACTTTCGAGCGACGGCAAAACGCTGACTGTACAGACCACCTCCATCGTGCCGCAATCCTCGCAGGACGACACGCTGGTCTTCGACAAGCAAGCCTGAAAAGCGCTGCCTAGCTCGGCTCTTTCGCCGCGCTGGCAGCGGGTTGCGGTACGCGTTCGATCGCCACGCGTGCAATGCGGTTGCGGTCCATCTCCAGGATCGTGAATCGACGGTCTTCGTACTCCACCGTTTCACCAGGCTTGGGAATGTAGCCCAGCTGGAAAAGCAGGAACCCGGCGAGAGTTTCAAAGCCGGCATCGCCGGGCAGTTCCAGGCCGTATTGCGTGTCCAGATCGCGGATCGTGATTGCGCCGTCCACGTCAAGGACTGCCGTCTCGGCGGCGGGCTTTGGCCGTTTGATGTCGTGCTCGTCGCCGATCTCCCCGAAGATCTGCTCCAGAGCGTCCTCCAGAGTCACCAGGCCGACGATGGTGCCGAATTCGTCCACAACCATGGCCATGTGCGTGTGCGTGATGCGGAATTCCTCGATTAGATCGTTGAGCGGCTTTGTTTCCGGAACCAACAGCGGCTTGCGCAGCACGCGCGAGAGCTGAAACGGCGGCAGAACCCGCTTCCTCGCGATGGCGATCCGGCGGTCTTCCCAAATACGCATCATGTCCTTATAGTGCACGTAGCCGATGATGTGCTCGGGCTCGCCCTGATAGACCGGCAGGCGCGAATACTCGTGCTCGCGCATTCGCCGCAACACCTGATCCAGGCTGGCGTCCACCGAGATTGAGACGATCGCGTTACGCGGCACCATGATTTCCCGCGCATAGTAGTTGGAAAGCTCCAGCAGGGCCTGAATGGCGTCTTCTTCGAAGCGATGCAGATGGCCTTCCCGGCGGCTGGAACTGACGATGAACTTCAGCTCCTCGGCCGAGTGCCCTCCGCCGCTATGGCCTCCCCGGAGACCAATCCAGTGGGACAGCGCCGCAGCCGACCGCTCGGCGAAGAAAATGAAAGGCCGTGAGACCCGGTCGAACGCCACCAGCGGCGGAGCCACCAGAATCGCCAGATGGTCGGCCTTCTCGATCGCCAGGTTCTTCGGCACCACCTCGCCCAGGACCACGTGCGCGTAGCTGATCAGCAGGAATGCGATGCCAAAACTCACTGCGTGCCACACCGCCAGGTACCGTGGAATCATCCAGGGTTCAAATACGGACAAAAGCAAGTGGTAGACGCTGTTCTCGCCGGCCCATCCTAGTCCCAGGCTGGCCAGCGTCACGCCGGCTTGCGTCATGGAGAGCAGACGCGACGGGTTGGCGAGCAGATTGAGGGCCGCCTGCGCGCCGGCCTGGCCTTCGTCGGCGAGCGCGCGCAGCCGGCTCTTGCGGACCGAGACCAAGGCCACTTCGGCGGCGGCGAAAAAGCCGTTGAGCAGAAGCACAGCCACCAGGATCACGAACCGGTAGGGCATAGCTCGAGCTCAGTTCCGCGCGGCGCCGCCAGACACACCGTTGAAACGGCGGTACAGTAGAATCTTCCAGGTGCTTCGCGCAAGAATCCTGAAGTTCATCAACTTGAGCATAGCCGGTTTGCTCGTGCTTGGTCTGGTGGTGGCGTATTGGGTGGCGTATCGCCCGCTTCCGCAGGCCTCCGGAAGGATCTCCGCTCCCATCTCGCGCCGTGCCACCGTCCAACGCGATGCCCGCGGCGTCCCGCACATCGCAGCCGCCAACTGGGAAGATGCCGTTTTCCTCCAAGGCTACGTGACCGCCCAGGACCGCCTGTGGCAGATGGATGCGCTGAGGCGCCTAGCGGCCGGCGAACTGTCGGAAGTTCTGGGGCCATCCACGCTCGAGCTCGACCAGGAGTCCCGGCGCCTCGAGATGCGCCACATCGCCGAGGAGCACGCTCGCACGCTGACCGCCGCGGACCACGCCGTGATGGCGGCTTACGCGCGGGGAGTCAACTACTTCATCGAAACGCATCGTGGGCGCCTGCCGCTCGAATTCACGCTCCTACGCTACGATCCGCGTCCATGGACCATCACGGACAGCCTGCTGTGCGCCTTGCAGATGTACCGGACGCTGACCGCGACCTGGCGGGACGAGCTGCGAAAAATGACCATGCTGGCGAATGGCGACCCAGCCAAAGTCAATGCGCTGTACACTGCGCGCGCCGGAACCGAGTTTCAGCCGGGCTCGAACGCCTGGGTCATCGCGGGCAAGTTCACCGCGAGCGGCAAGCCCATTCTGGCCAGCGATCCGCACCTGGAGTGGGCGATTCCGTCGCCGTGGTATCAGGTGCACCTGAAAGCGCCGGGTCTCAACGTCACCGGCGTTTCTCTGCCGGGCGTGCCGGCCGTGATCATCGGCCACAACGACCGCATCGCCTGGGGCGTTACCAATCTCGGCTACGACGTCCAGGATCTTTACCGCGAGCGGATCGATCCCCAGACGGGTCGATATCTGTTTCGCGGCCAGCTGGAGCAGGCGCGGTTGGATACCGAGTGGATTCGAGTGAAGGGCGCGCGCCCGGTGGAGTTCCGCCTGTGGGTGACGCGTCATGGTCCGGTGAGCTTCTCGGAGAAAGGACAGCTCTTCGCGCTGCGCTGGGTAGCGGCCGAGCCCGGGGCCTTTGAGTTTCCCTTTCTGGACATTGACCGGGCCGCCAATTGGACCGAGTTCACCGCCGCGCTCGCGCGCTTCCCTGGTCCCGGCCAGAATTTCGTATACGCCGACGTGGATGGGAACATCGGCTATCACGCGACGGGCCGCTTGCCCATCCGCAAGAATTATGACGGCGACGTGCCGGTGGACGGCAGCTCGGGCGACTATGAGTGGGACGGCTTCATTCCATTTGACGAGTTACCGGTGTCGTATAACCCGCCGCGCGGATGGATCGTCACGGCCAACCAGAATCCGTTTCCGCCGAACTCTCCGTACCGCCTAAACGGGCAGTTCGGCCCGCCCTTCCGTTCCCAGGAAATTCGCAATCTGTTGACCGCGCACGGGGGCTGGAGGCCCGAGCAGATGCTGGCGATCGAAAAGGACGTCTATTCCATCTCTGCACGGTACCTGGCGCGCCAAGTGGTCGCGGCCTACGATCGCAAGAAGCCGACGGAGCCCGAACTGGGCGATGCTGTCGCGCTGCTGCGATCGTGGAACGGGCAGATGGAAAAGCAGACACCCGCACCGATGATCGTTGCACTCGTCTACGACCAGTTGCGGAAGATGCTGGTGAATGAGGCTTACTCGGGTCCCTCCGATGTGTACCGTGCCATGATGGCGCCGGCGGCCGTCGACAACATCCTGAAGGCGGGTGGGCGGGGCTGGTTTCCCGACGAAAGCGAAGAGCTCCTGAAGGCGCTCCGCGCGGCGATCGACGAGGGCCGCGAGATGCAGGGCGGCAACCTGCGCCGATGGGATTACGGAAGGTACAACCAACTGACGATCGAGCATCCGGTTGGAAGCCGCTTGCCGCTGCTCGGACCTTACTTCAATATCGGTCCTGTGGAGATGAGCGGATCGTCGACCACGATCAAGCAGACATCCCGGCTTCTCGGGCCATCCATGCGCTTCATCGCGGATTTATCGAACTGGGACCATTCGCTGAACAACCTGGATATCGGGGAATCCGGACAGATTCTGTCGCGGCACTACAAGGATCAGTGGGAAGCCTACTACAGCGGTCGCAGCTTCCCCATGCAGTTCGAGAAGGTAGAAGCGAAGGACACGCTCGTGGTGGAACCGAAATGATCAGGCCACCGTCGGCTCGGGAAACGCTTCTTTGATGCTCTTCTTACGGCGGCGCTGGATAGTCTCCAACAAGCCCGCCATGTAGGTGTAGAACACCGGGGTCAGATAGAGCGTGACGAGCTGCGAGAAGAGCAGTCCGCCGACCACCACCAGTCCCAGCGGTTGACGGGCTTCGCCGCCCGCACCGTAGCCCAGCGCGATTGGAACCGCACCCAGCAGCGCCGCCATGGTAGTCATCATGATCGGCCGGAAGCGGATCAGGCAGCCTTCGTAGATCGCCTTTAGCGGCGTCAACCCCTGGTTGCGCTCAGCCTCCAGCGCGAAGTCAATCTGCATGATCGCGTTCTTTTCCACGATGCCGATCAGCATGATCAACCCCACGAAGGCGTAGATGTTCAGGTCCATGTGGAACAGGTACAGCGTCAGCAGCGCGCCAAAGCCGGCGGAAGGCAATCCCGACAGAATCGTGAGCGGGTGGATGTAGCTCTCGTAAAGAATACCGAGCACGATGTACACCACCATGATGGCCACCAGCAGCAGGATCCAGAGGTTGCCGAGCGAGTTCTGGAACGCCTTGGCCGAGCCCTGGAAGTTGGTGCTGACGGTGGAGGGCAGCGTCTGACTGGCTAGCGTCTGAATCTGGTTCACCACGTCGCCGAGCGGCGCGCCCGGCTTCAAGTTGAACGAGATGGTCACCGCGTTCAATTGCCCGTAGTGATTGATCGTCTGCGGCCCGATGTCCTGGTGCACCTTGGCCAGCGTGTCCAGCGGAATCAGAGGCCCGTTGGAGGACTTGAAATACAGCAGCGAGAGCGCGTGCGGATCGGCCTGGTACTGCGGATTCAGCTCCAGGAGCACTTTGTATTCGTTCACCGCCGCGTAAATCGTGGACACCCAGCGCGGGCCGTAGGCGTCGTAGAAGGCGTTCTCGATCTGGTCCGCGTTCACCTGCAGCGCGGCGGCCTTGTCGCGGTCGATGGTCACGTTTACCTGCGGAGCGAGGATAGCCAAGTCGCTGGTCACGTCCTGCACTCCCGGCAATCGTTCCACTTGTTTCTCAAGCTTCTCGGCGCCGGTGTATAACTCCTGCTTGTCCGGCGACTGCATGGAAAATTGATACAGGCTCTTGGTCACTTGGCCGCCGATGCGAATGGTCGGTGGATTCTGCAGGTATACGCGCATGCCCGGGAAATTCGCCAACTTGGGCCGCAGTTCCTCGATGATCTGGTTCACCAACTCCTTGCGCTCGGAGCGCGGCTTCAAATGAACCACCAGTTCGCCGTAGTTAGGACCGCCCAGCGTCGAAGCGGAAGTCCCGCCCACGGTGGACATCAGAGCCTGGACGTTCGGATCGTTACGGAACACGTCGGCGACGGCCTTCTGATAATCGATCATTTGGTAATACGAAGTGCCCTGCGCGGCTTCGGTGACGGCGTAGATCTGGTCGGTGTCCTGATCCGGGATGAAGCCTTTGGGAACCTGGACGAACATCACTACCGTGCCAACCAACACCAGGAGCGAGGCCGCCATGGTGAGGGCGCGATGCCGCAGAACCACCTGCAGCGTGACGTCGTAAAAATGGAGCAAGGCGTCAAAGAAGCGCTCGGTAGTGCGATAGAACCAGGAACGCTTCTGTTCCTCGGGCGAGCGCAGGAAGCGCGAGCACAGCATGGGCGTCAACGTCACTGAGACCACGCCCGAAATCAGAATGGCGACGCAAATGGTAACGGAAAATTCGCGGAACAGCCGGCCAAGAATCCCGCCCAGAAAGAGCACCGGGATAAAGACGGCCGCGAGCGACAGCGTCATGGAGACGATCGTAAAGCCGATCTCCCGCGATCCGGCTAAAGCCGCGTATAACGGCTTCTCCCCCATTTCCATGTGCCGGAAAATGTTTTCCAGCATGACGATTGCGTCGTCCACCACGAAGCCGACCGAGAGGATCAGCGCCATCATGGACAAGTTGTCCAGGCTGTAATGCAGCAGGTACATGATGGCGAACGTGCCGATGATCGAAAACGGCAGCGCCAGCGCGGGAATCACGGTGGCCGAAACGTTGCGCAGGAACAGGAAGATCACCATCACCACCAGGCCGAGTGTCAGCAGCATGGTGAACTGCACGTCCTTGTAGGATTCGCGGATGGTGTCGGACCGGTCGTACAGCGTGTTCATCTGCACCGAAGCCGGAATTTCCGCTTTGAACGTCGGCAGCAGGCGTTTCACCGCGTCGGTCACCGAGATGGTGTTGGTGCCGGGCTGGCGTTGGATGCCGAGAATGATCGCGCGCTCAGTTCCGTTCTTGGTGTAGAACCAGGACGCGGTCTTGTTGTCCTCCACGCTATCGATCACGTTGCCGAGCTGATCCAACCGCACCGGCGACCCGTTGCGATACGCGACAATCAACGGCCGGTACTGCGCCGCGCTCATCAACTGGCCGGTAGCTTGTAACGTGAAAGCGCGTTGTGGCCCGATAATGCTGCCGGTGGGCAAATTCACGTTCCAGCCGGAGAGCGAGTTCTGAACTTCATTGATGCCGATTTGCCTCGAGGCGAGCAGGTGCGGATCCACTTGCACATGAACGGCGTACTTCTGAGCGCCCAGCACCTGCACCTGGGCGACGCCGCTGACCATCGAAATGCGCTGCGCGATGCGCGTTTCAGCGTATTCGTCCAGAGTCCACAGGGGCAGGGTTTTGGACGTGATGGCCAGGTAGAGAATGGGCTGATCCGCCGGGTTCACCTTGGTGAACGTGGGCGGCGTGGGCATGCCCTGGGGCAGAAGGCGCGCGGCCTGCGTGATGGCGGCCTGCACGTCCACGGCGGCGCCGTCCAGGCTCTTGCTCAGCACGAACTCCAGGGTGACTTGCGTCGAGCCCAGCGAGTTGATAGACGTCATGGAGTCCAGGCCGGCGATGTTGGAGAACTGATTTTCGAGCGGCGTGGCCACGGCCGATGCCATGGTCTCCGGACTGGCGCCCGGCAGGCTGGCGGTTACTTGCAGCGTCGGGAAGTCCACGTTCGGTAGATCGCTTACCGGGAGCGCGCGGTAGGCCACCAGTCCAAACAACGCGATCGCGGCCATCAGCAGGCTGGTGGCGATAGGCCGGCGTATGAAGGTTTCCGAAAAGTTCATTTAGTCAGCCCCCGTCAGCACACCGGTGGGAGTCTCCAAGGCCGGTGTGAAAGCCGGTTTGTGGCGGCCGCGCCACCACTCCAGCACCGATGCCATGTAAGTGTAAATCACCGGCGTCAGGTATAACGTGATCAACTGCGAGAACAGCAGCCCGCCTACCACGGCCAGGCCCAGCGGACGGCGCGCCTCGCCGCCCGAGCCGTACCCGAGCGAAATCGGGATCGCGCCCAACAGAGCGGCCATGGTGGTCATCATGATGGGCCGGAAGCGGATCAGGCAGCCTTCGTAGATGGCTTCCTTGGGCGACTTGCCCTCTTTGCGTTCGGCCTCGAGCGCGAAATCGATCTGCATGATCGCGTTCTTCTTCACGATACCGATCAGCATCATCAGCCCGACGAACGAATAGATGTTGAGATCCACATGGAACACCATGAGCGTCAGCAACGCGCCCACGCCCGCCGCGGGCAGGCCCGACAGAATCGTCAGCGGGTGGATGTAGCTCTCATACAGCACGCCGAGCACGATGTACACCACCATGATGGCGATGATGAGCAGCAGCGTAAGGTTCTTCAGCGAGCTCTGGAAGGCCTGCGCCGTGCCTTCGAAGCCCATAGTGACGCTGGCAGGCAGCGTGCGACGGGCCGTCTCCTGCACCGCGCTGACCGCGTCGCCCAATGAAACACCTTGCTTGAGATTGAAGGAGACGGTTACCGAGGGTAGCTCGCCCGAATGGTTGATGCTCTGCGGTCCGGCGTTTTCGGTCAACGTGGCGAAGTTGCTGAGCGGGATCAACTGGCCCTGCGAAGCCTTGAAGTAAATCTTGTGCAGGTAGTCGGAGAATTCCTGATACTTGGGCTGAATCTCCATCAGCACCTTGTACTGATTGGTCGGCGCATAGATGGTGGAGGACCAGCGCGGGCCGAACGCGCTGTAGAGGGAGGACTCGATCGTATTCGCGTCCAGGCCGAGCACCGCAGCCTTATCGCGGTCGATCTTGAGTTGGACTTGCGGATTCTTCACTTCGAGATCGGTGGTCACGTCCACCAGTGCGGGAAGCGTGGCGATGGCGCGCTGCAGCTTCTGTGCCTGCTGATAGAGCACATCGGTGTCCGGCCCCTGCAGAGTGAAGTCGTAAGCGGACTTGGTCATGCGGCCGCCGATGCGGATGCTGGGGGGCACCACCATGAAGACCTGGACTCCGGGGAAGTGCGACAGCTTGGGACGCAGCTCGCTGATCACTTGCGTTACGGACAGCGCCCGCTCTTTGCGCGGCTTGAGCTGCACCCAGAAGCGGGTCTGGTTGGAGTTGCTCGCGTTGGACATGAACGAATCGATGTTCGGATCCTTGCGCAGAACGCCGGAAACACGATTCACATAGTCCAGCATCTTGTAGTACGAAGTCCCCTGGGCTGCTTCCAGCGCGACGTTCATGCTGTCGTTGTCCGAATCGGGGATGAAGCCTTTCGAAACCGCACCAAACAGGAAAATGGTGGCGCCGATCAGCCCGAAGAACACCACCACCATCGCGAAGCGGTGATCCAGCACGCGCCGCAGGCTCCATCTGTAGCCGCTGTGCAGGGACTCAAAGAACCCCTCCAGCTTGCGGCTGATCCACGGCTGCTTTTCCACGGCGGTCCTCCGCAGAAAGCGGCTGCACAACATCGGCGTCAGCGTGATGGAAACGAAGCCGGAAATCAAAATGGCGGTGCAGATGGTGACCGCGAACTCCTTAAACAGCCGTCCCAGGATGCCGCCCAAGAAGAGCACTGGGATGAAGACCGCGGCCAGTGACAGGGTCATGGATACGATAGTGAATCCGATTTCGCGCGAGCCTCTGAGCGCCGCTTGAAAAGCGGTTTCGCCCTTCTCCATATGCCGGACAACGTTTTCCAGCATCACGATGGCGTCGTCGACGACGAAGCCGATACATAGGATCAGCGCCATCATGGACAGGTTGTCGAGGCTGTAGTTGAGCAGGTACATCACCGAGAATGTGCCGATGATGGAGAACGGCAGAGCCATGCTGGGGATCAGCGTGGCCGAGGCGCTGCGCAGGAAAACGAAAATCACCGCGATGACCAGCCCCAAGGTCACCGCCATCGTGAACTGGATATCGTGGAACGCTTCGCGAATGTTGATCGACCGGTCGCCGCGGACGTTCAACTGCACCGACGGCGGAAGCTCCGCCTGCAGCGCGGGCAGAATCTTGCGGATGGCGTCGGTGATCTGCATCGTATTGCTGCCCGCCTGGCGCATGACGCCCAGGTTGATGGCCCGCACCGCGCCTTCGCTGGTATTCACCCAGGATGCGTTCTTGTCATCTTCGACGCCGTCGATCACGTTGGCCACTTCGTCCAGCCGGATCGGCGTCCCGTTGCGCCAGGCCACCACCATCGGCCGGTAATCGGCCGCATGCATCAGTTGGCCGTTGGCCTGGACGTTGTACGCGGTGTGCGGCCCGTACAGAGTGCCCATGGGAACATTGGCGTTCCAGCCGTTGATTGCGGTATCCAGTTCATTCAGGCCGAGGTGCTTGGCGTTGAGCTTGTCGGGATCCACCTGCACCCGCACGGCATATTTCATGCTGCCCCACACCTGCACCTGCGCGACGCCGGGGACCATGGAAAGCCGCTGTGCCACTAATGTCTCGGCGTAATCGTCCACTTTCCACATCGGCAGGGTATTCGAGCTGAGGCCGAAGAACATGATGGGCTGGTCGGCCGGATTGCTCTTGCGGAAGGAGGGCGGCGACGGCATGCCCGGCGGCAACAGCGGAGTGGCTTCCGCGATGGCGGTTTGCACATCCACGGCGGCGCCGTCGATATCGCGGTCCAGGTCGAACTGGAGTGAGATCTGCGTGCTGCCGGTGGAACTGGTGGACGTCATCGAGTCCAGGCCGGCGATGGTCGTAAATTGCCGTTCGAGCGGAGTGGCGACAGCCGACGCCATGGTGGCCGGGTCTGCGCCGGGTAGGCTGGCGTTCACCTGCAGCGAGGGGTAATCAACGCTGGGAAGATCGCTCACGGCCAGGCCGCGGTAGGCCACGATGCCGAACAGCGCGATACCAGCCATCAGAAGGCTGGTGGCTATAGGACGGCGGATGAAGACCTCGGATATGTTCACGGCCGCGCTCCGTCGCTAGCTGGCTTTGCCGGGCGGACGCCCACGGCCGCCGCCGGGCGCGCCCTGAATTTGAACGCGGCTGTTTGGCGTAAGCCGGAGTTGGCCTTCGGTGACCACCGTTTCGCCGGGCTCCAGCCCGCGGTCAATCACCAGTTCCTGATCCACGCGGGTACTGGTCACCACCGGGCGCATCTCCACCGTCTTATCCTGCTTCACCACGTAAACGAACTGGCCGTCCTGGCCGGTCTGCACTGCCTGATTGGGGACCACCACGGCGTTGGGCCGCGTGGTCAGCCGCAGCGAGACGCGCACGAACTGGCCCGGCCACAGCTTGTTGTCCTCGTTCTGGAAGGTGCCTTTCAGCTTGATCGTGCCAGTCGTCGCATCGACGGTGTTGTCGACGAACGTCAACACGCCCGACTCCAGGTTGGCCCCGTCCTCCTGCGGCGTGGCGTTCACGTGCAGTTGGCCCTGCGCCATGTACCTCTTGATGTCGCTCAACTGTGCTTCGGGAACCGAGAACGTCACGTAGATGGGACGCACCTCCGTGATCGTCATCAGGTCTGTCGTATTGGCGGCGATGATATTGCCTTGCTTCACGGCAATGTTGCCGGTGCGTCCGTCGATGGGCGACCGGATCTGGGTATAGCCCAACTGAACGGTCGCGTTGGAGACCGCCGAAGTAGAGGCAACAATCTGCGCTTTGGCGCTGTCAATTGCGGCCTTGTCAGCCAGCACGGTCTGCGATAATGCATCGGCCGAGGAGCGCATCTGGTCGGCCTGCTCCCGCGAGACGACGCCCTGGTCGAATAGCTTCTGGTAACGGGCTGCCTGATCCTGCGCGTATTTCTCGTTCGCGACGTCCCGCGCCAGGTTGGCTTCCGCCTGGCTCAGGGAGGCCTTGTCGCGCGCCAGATTCGCTTCCGCCTGGTTCAGCTGTCCCTGTAGCGGCCTCTGGTCAATGGTGAACAGCAGGTCGCCTTGCTTGACGTAGTCGCCTTCGCGGAACGAGACTTTAGTCAGTTCGCCGCCCACCTGAGCCTTCACCGTGATGGTGGAATAAGCTTCCACGTTGCCAATGACGTCGATATTGATCGGAACGTCTTTCTGCGAAACCATGGCCACCAGCACGGGCACAGGTCCGCCATCTCCACCGCGGCCGCCCTTGAAGCCGCCCGCCTTCGTGGAAGAGCCGGCATTGTTACATCCTTGGATCGTAAGAAAAGCGGCTACAGCCAGGGCCAGGAGCGCTAGGCTGAAGCCGCGCGCGGCCCCTTGGGGTCGGGTTGGTATGCAGAAATTCATCGAGAAGACCAGGCTCACCAGCAGAAGGGCTAACCGGGAAGATGGAAAAGCCCTATCCTGCCGTTAGATTTGGCGTCGGCCCCGTTCCGCAGGTTACACGTCAATCCTTTTTATCTATAAGTATACCTGTAGCTTAACAGGCTTAGGGACGATTCTAGCGCAGTTCGAACCGGCCGTCGGAATATAGATAGTAACGCCGCCCCCGCCAGATAATGGTGTTCCCCAGGAAGCCGGCCAGCCAGAAACCAAAGCCGAGCAGATCCTCCAAGGCCAGCAAACCCCAGCGTGGCTTCACTTTCAAGACCCAGCTGCAGGTAGCCCAGGCCGCCGTTGCCCGTGCGAACAGGGCGGCCAAAGCCGCCGGCCACCATCCGGGCCCCAGCACAGCAGCCGCCAAAGCGATGGCCAGCGAGTGAGTAAAAACCTGCCCAATGTAGCCTAAAGGACGCGATCGCCGGGTGCTGCGGGCCCAGCGCAGCCGGTGCCTGGCGCTAGCACGCCAGCTCTGGCTACCGATACGGTGCTCGACGATATTTCGCGAAAGGACCACGCCGAAGCCCGCTTCGGACGCAAATTTGCCCATCACGAAGTCTTCGGCCAGGTAGTCCTTCAAAACCGGAAAGCCGCCGATGGCTTCGAGCGCCTTCCGCCGCGCCGCCACCGTGGGCCCCACCGCGAATTTCACGCCCTCCAGCATCCTGGCCACCAGCAGGCCGCCCAGAAATTCGGTGTTCATGCCCTCGGCTTCCAACTCGGACCACAGGCTACGCCCTGCTACGGCACGGTATGGGCAAGTGGCTAGCGCGATGCGCGGATCCGCAAACTCCCGGGCGATGGACTCCAGAAAGCCAGGAGCTACCCGAATGTCGCTATCGCTCATCACCAGCAGGTCATGTCGCGCTTCGGCCAGCATCCGGTCCAAGCTGAAAACCTTGGCGTTCGGGTAAGGCGGTTCGCCGGTGACAATCAGCCGGGAAGGCAGGGCAGGGAATTCCCGCTGCAGCGCCTCCACCACGAGTACGGCGGGATCGTCCGCCTCGCGGACGGCGAACAAAAGCTCGAACTGGGGATGCTGCTGGGTGAAGAAGCTGCGCAGGTTCTCTTCCAGGCCCTCGTCGACGCCCGCCAGGGGCTTCAGTACGCTGATCGGCGCGGTTTCGCTTGCGGGCGCGGTGGTTTGCCGGAGGAAGTTGCGAGCGGCCACCACCACCAGCACGCTGTAGACGATAGACCCCGCCAGTAGGCACGCGGTCAGGATTTCGAGCGCCAGCACTTACTCAGTCCGCGCTTTGGTGTCGATCAGCTTCCGGATGTTCGCGACGAATTCCTCGACGCGCAGCACTCCCTGGTCCCCGTGCTTCCGGTTCCGCACCGACACGCTTTCGCTTTGCGCTTCGCGATCGCCCACCACCAGCATGTAGGGGATCTTCTGCAGCTGCGCTTCGCGAATCTTGAGGTTGACCTTCTCCTTGCGGTCATCGAGCTCGACGCGGAGTCCGGCGCATTCCAGTTGTTCGGTAACCTTGCGGGCGTACTCCGCCTGGCGGTCGGTAATGGGCAGGACAGCGGCCTGCACCGGCGCCAGCCACACCGGAAACGCGCCCGCGTAATGCTCGATCAGGATGCCGAAAAACCGTTCGATGGAGCCGTACAGCGCGCGATGCACCATCAACGGCTGGTGCTTCTTGCCATCTTCGGCGATGTACTCCAAATCGAACCGCCGCGGAAGCGTGAAATCGAACTGCACGGTCGAAAGCTGCCACAACCGGCCGATGGCATCCACCAGCTTGACGTCGATCTTCGGCCCGTAGAACGCCGCTTCGTCCGGCATCACCTTCACTTTCAAATTGAGCCGCTCGGTGGCCCGCTTCAGTGCGTTCTCGGCCAGCTGCCACTGTTCGGGCGCGCCATCGTATTTGCCGCTCGCGCCGCCATCCCAGGTGGAAAGCTCGGCTTCATAGTCGTCGAATCCGTACGTGTTGAGCGTATCGATCGCAAACTGCAGGCAGCTCACTACTTCGTCTTCGATCTGCTCGGGCGTGCAGAAGATATGCGCATCGTCCTGCGTGAATCCGCGGACGCGCATCAGCCCGTGCATCACGCCGGAGCGCTCGTAGCGATAAACGGTGCCCAACTCGCCCAGCCGCACGGGCAGATCGCGATAACTGCGCAGCTTGTCTCTGTAAATCAAAATGTGGCCCGGGCAGTTCATGGGCTTGAGCTGATACTCGGCGTCGTCCAGCTCCATGGGCTTGAACATGTTTTCGCTGTAGAAATTCGCGTGCCCCGAGATCTTCCACAGATCGCGCCGCATGACGTGCGGCGTGTAGACCAGCGAGTAGCCGCGCTCCAGGTATTGATCGCGCATCCAGTCTTCGATGATCTTGCGGATGCGGCCGCCTTTAGGATGCCAGAAAATCAGGCCCGGACCAGCCAGCTCCTGGATGCTGAACAGATCCAGCTCCTGGCCCAGCTTGCGATGGTCGCGCTTCTTGGCTTCTTCCAGCCGTTGCAGGTACGCGTCGAGTTCTTTCTTGCTGAAGAACGCCGTGCCGTAGATGCGCTGCAGCCTCGGATTGTGCTCGTCGCCCTTCCAATAGGCGCCTGCGACCGAAAGTAGCTTGAACGCCTTCAAACGCGACGTGGACGGCACGTGCGGACCGCGGCAAAAGTCGATGAAATGCGGCCCCAGCGTGTATTCGGAGAAAATGTCGCCGGCGCGCTCTTCAATCAGCTCGCGCTTCATCCAGTCGTCGGCGTATTTCTTCAGCCCCACGTCCTTCGGCGTCATGACTCGTTCGAACGGCAGGCTTTTGGCCTGCAATTCCACCATGCGCGCTTCGATCTTTTCCAGATCCTCGGGCGTGAACGGCGTCTCGCGCTCGAAATCGTAATAGAAACCGGTGTCGGTGGGCGGGCCAATGCCGAGCTTCGTCTCGGGGAACAATTCGAGCACCGCGGCGGCCAGCAAATGCGCGGTCGAGTGCCGGTACACTTGCAGCGCCTCGGGGTTCTTGGAAGTCAGAATCTCCAGTTTGGCGTCGCCTTCGAGCGGCCGCGTCAGGTCGTAGAGCTGCTCGTTGACGCGCGCCACCACTGCGTCGTCGGCCAGCCGCGGGCTGATCTTCTGCGCGACATCCATGGGACGGCTGCCCTCGGGCATTTCTATCTGGCTGCCATCGGGCAGCGTGATTTTGAGGCTCTCGCTCATTTCTTAGTACTCAGAGTAACAGTTTACGTTGCGGTACCATGAAAGGGAATGGCCGCCACCACCGAAGCAGGGGTGTTCGACGAGTCTCGGTTACTGGCCAGGGCGCGCGAGGGCGATCTCGCTGCGTTCAATGAGCTGGTCACCCGCTACTCCCGCAAGATCTACCGTCTTGCCAAACACATCACCCAAAACGACGAGGATGCCGAGGATGTCCTGCAGGAAACCTTTCTGAAGGCCTTCGAGCACCTCGCGAGTTTCCAGGGACAGTCCAAGTTTTACACCTGGATTGTCCGCATCGCCGTCAACGAATCGCTCATGAAGCTGCGCAAGCGGAAGTCCGACCGGACCGTGCCGCTGGACGAACCGCTGGACACAGGCGAGGATACCGTGGTCCGGGAAATCGCCGTCTGGGACGAAAATCCCGAGCAGCAGTACTCCCGGGAGGAAATCGGAGCTATTCTGGACGAAGCCGTCCAGAGTCTGAAGCCTGCTTTTCGCACCGTTTTCGTGTTGCGTGACATCGAAGAATTGAGCACTGAAGAGACTGCCGAGGCGTTGGGGATCTCGGTTCCCGCGGTGAAGAGCCGGTTGCTAAGGGCACGGCTGCAGTTGCGTGAGAAGCTGACGCGTTTCTTCAAAAGGAAGGGAGACGACGTCTTTGCTTACTTGTAAGGAGTTCCTCGAGGAACTCACCGATTACCTGGACGCGAACGTGGACGTCGAACTTCGCCACCGGATCGAGGCGCACATTAACGAGTGCCCGAACTGTTTTGTGATTCTCGACACCACCAAGCGAACCATCCAGGTTTATAAGGGCTTGCAGGCGCAGCCTCTGCCCGACGACGTACAGGCCCGGCTGATGAAGGCCGTTGAGCGGAAGTGCGCCGGCAAGAAGCCGGGCGCTACGCTTTAGCTGGCTGCGGTTCCGGCCCAGACGCCGGTGACCTGGAGGCTCGCGGGGTCGAAGCCGTTGCCTCGGAGCGCCTGGCGGACCTGCTCTACCTGCGCCGAGTAGGCCGGAAATTCCACGCGCACCTGCGCCGGCCGATGATACAGTTGCGGATTAACCGGGAAATCGAGGCTGGCTAAAGCCTCCAGAAGATCTTCCAACAGCCGCGGCTCAGCCGCGATACTCAAAGAAACCAACTTACCCTGCCGGCCAAAGAGCGCCACCGCCGCGCCCGCCGTCGTTGGATGCGCCGTCATCGAGACTTCCTCTCCGGCGACCCGGTCCCAAAATAAAAATCCCCTGGGCTAGTGCCACAGGGGTTTTAGGTTTCGTGAAGACCGACTCACCTTTAGCACTTTTTATCGTGGTTGCAATTAGTCAGTCCTACCTCTCGGTAGAACCTAAATCAATCCACGGTTCGCTTATAGAATACCACCTCGACTGGTGGCAAAGCAAGGACTAATTGCGCGCCTCTGTTAACCGTTTGGTAACTCACTTGTAACCGGGAATTGTAATGCCTCAAGCTATAGTCAGCCTATGATCACACGCACCCTCCTACTCGGGGTAATTGTCTCTATCGGGGCCTATTCACAATCGTCCGTTGCCAGTGCTACTCTCAACGGAACAGTCACCGATCCAACTGGTGCAGTAATCGCAGATGCCCAGGTGACCGCCGTCAATACACGCACAGGTCTTTCTCGAACCACCGCAACCACGGACGCCGGTTTATTTACCTTTCCCGACCTTCCCGTCGGGCCGTACGACCTGTCGGTGGAAAAAACCGGCTTCAAAGCAGTCAAACGCACGGGAACGACTCTGACCGTCGGCGCCGTTGTCACCATCGATATTGCGCTCGAAGTGGGTCTCCCGCAGGAAGTCGTCAACGTAACCGCCGAAGCGCCCGTCGTTGAAACCACGCGGTCGCAAACCTCTACGGCCATTCCTTCCGAAGCTGTTTCGGAGCTTCCGCTGAATGGCCGCAACTTTCTGGACGTCATGCTCACCGCTCCCGCCGTCGTCCGCGATCCCACTCGCGGCGGCGATCTTTCCTTCGGTGGGCAGCGCGGCACCGCCAACAGCCTGCTGATCGACGGGTCCGACGCCAACAACGTCTTTTTCGGACAGTCCACTGGCCGGGCCGGAACGGGCCGCAATCCTTACAGCTTCAGCCAGGACGCCATCCAGGAGTTCCAAGTGAACACTAACACTTTTGCCGCCGAAATCGGGCGCGCCGGCGGCGGCGTTCTGAACGTAATCACTAAGTCCGGCACCAACGCGTTCCATGGCACCGTCTTCGAGTTCTTCCGCGACAAGGCGCTGAACGCGAATCAGTGGGAGAACAACCGCCGGGGAATTCCCAAGCGCGCCTACCACTTCAATCAATTCGGCGGCAACATTGGCGGGCCGGTGGTGAAGGACAAGCTGTTCTTCTTCTTCGACTACGACGGCCAGCGCAACACCACGCCGAACCCGGTGTTCCTGCAAGTGGCGCCGCCGGCCGACGCGCTGTCCCAGCAGGCCTTCCAGTCGTTGCAGCAATACCTGACGCCCTACAGCAATGGCCTGAACAACGACGTGTATCTCGGAAAAGTGGATTGGAACATCAGCTCCGCCGAGCGTCTCACCGTGCGCTACAACGCCAATCGTTTCGTAGGGAAGAATTTCGAAAATACCGGGCCTTCCAGCGCAATGGGCCACACCGGCAACAGCAACGTGACCACCGACAATATCGCTGCCATCCACACCCTGACCATCGGCACTGCGAGCGTTCTGGAATCGCGTTTCATCTTTACGCGCGACAACGAACCGGGCTTCGCCAATTCCGATGCTCCCGAAGCGTTCATCCGCCAGAATGGCGCTACTGTGCTCTCCATCGGGCGCAACGACTTCAGTCCCCGCTACACCAATGCCAAAACCTATCAGTGGGCCGAAGCGTACTCCCTGATCACCGGCCGGCACTTGTTCAAGTTCGGCCTGGATATGGATTTTCAGTCGATCGATAACTATTTCCCCGGCAACTTTAGCGGCTCATTCACCTTCAACAGCTATGCCGACTTTGCCGCGGATAAGCCTTTTAGCCTTACCCAGGCGTTCGCAGGCGCCAACACCGCCGGCCCGCTGTCCAAACCCAACGTCAATGAGTACGCCTTCTACGCCCAGGATTCGTGGCGCATGACGGATCGCCTGACGCTGAACTACGGCCTGCGTTATGACTTCTTCGATTACGCCCAGCCCACGGTATCGAACCCTGACGCCGGCTTGGCAGCGGCCGGTCTCAACACCTCGCGAATCAATCTGGACGAAAACAACATCGCACCTCGCTTTGGCTTCGCTTACCGGATCGATAACGAAGGCAAGTTCGTGGTCCGCGGCGGCTACGGCATTTACTACGGCCGCACGCCTTCCATCCTGACCGGTACCGCGTTCACGCAAAACGGCATTCAGGTCCAGACCTATACGCTCTTCAACAACATTCCGGCTTACCCGAATATCCTCTCTGCGCCCCCTGCGCTGAGCCGGACGCCGGATATCTACGTGTTCGCACCGGACTATGTCCAGCCCTTAACGCAGCAGTGGAGCTTGAACCTGGAACGGCAGCTTGGCAACAATTACGCCGTCACGGTCGGTTATTTGGGCGTGCGCGGCGAGCACCTCACCCGCACTCGCGACATCAACCTGTTGCCCGAAGTACCGCTGCAGGGCTCGTTTTCTGACGGCACGCCGGTGACCTACTATCGCCATCCGGGCCGTGTGAATCCCAACTTTGGGCGCATCAGCGTGTTCGATAGCGGCGCCGACTCCATCTATCACGGAGGATTCATTCAGCTCACCAAGCGATTCTCGGGCGGTCTTCAGCTCCAAACTTCCTACACCTTCTCCAAGGTCATTGATGACGCGCCGGATTTCACCTCCGTCGTGGTAGGCACCGATGACGCCAAGAACGCGCAGAACACACTGAACCCCAATCTCGAACGCGGTCGCGGCAACGCCGATATCCGGCATCGCTTCACCTTCTCCGGAGTGTGGGACATCAACTACGCCAAGTCGCTTCAGAACGCCGTTTGGCGAGCGCTTCTTAGCGGGTACGAGCTCTCCACGATATCCTCGGTGCAAAGCGGCCGTCCCTACGATGTCACCGTCAATTCCGACGTGAACAACGACGGGAATACGCGCACGGACCGGCCTCCGTACCTCGGCAGGAACACCGCGAACGGTCCCAACTTCATGGATGTCGACATGCGCTTTACCCGCGACATCCCGCTCTACGCCGAGCGGGTGCGCCTGAAGCTGATTTTTGAGGCTTTCAATTTGACCAACCGCGCCAACTACAGCTCGTTATTGACTACGCAATATAACTTCAACGCAACCACCAAAGTGTTTACGCCGGCGCCCGGCTTCCTGACGCCTACGACGACGTTTGATCCGCGCATCTTGCAGTTGGCCGCGAAGATCACGTTCTGATCTGCGGACGAGCATTTCCCGTGCGCTCTTAACGCGAAGAGAGTTGCGTGGAGAGCTTCTCGAAGCGCTTGCGCTGCTCCGGCGTGAGCATCTGTAGGATCCGGTTGCGTCCGGTGGCGCGGACGTCGTCAATCTGCGCCTCCAGGTCGTCGTGATACTTCACGAAGTCGTCCAGGATGGTCTTGAGACGGTCGGACTGTTCCGGCGAGAGGTTCAATTCCCGCTGCAGCCTCTCGTAGGAAAAAAGGGACTTGTCGTCCGTCCAATACGGGGCCGTGCTGCGGCGCTCGCGGTAGTGGATGCCGGCGCGCATCGTCACGGCGCCGGCGAGTGCGCCGCACACAAACACGAGCACCAAAGTCGTCAAAATCCGGGGATCCCGCCAGGACGGACGGTTGGTTTCAAACATGAGCTACTCGTGGTAACTGGCGAGATCCACCAGTACCGCGTCGCGCTGCTGTTGCTGCACTTGCTCTGGTTGAAGGTCCGCTACGCCGGCGCTGGTGTTGTCCGTCAATACCACAGAGGGACCGGAACTGAGCATACCGCCCGGATCGGTTCCCACCAGGTACGCACCCAAAAGCAATGCCATGGCTGCCGAAGCCACAGCGATGCGCAGCCCCAGCCTCCGTTCTAGAAACAGCGACCAAACCGAGGTTCGCTGGGATTCGATCCGCTCCATCACACGGGCATAGAAGCCGGCGCGCGGCTCGATCTCCGGATTCCCCAAAGACCGCAAGGTTTGCGATTGCTGCTCCAACCCCAGGATTTCGCTGGCGCAGTCTTCACAGCTCTCCAGATGCGCTCGGAATCCCTCCGGAGTAGCCTGGCCCCTCAAGTAATCTTCCAGGTGGTCCCTGATTGCCTGATGCATGACTTCTTCCCTCAAAAGATACTGCTTGCTAAATCTGCTTACGGATCGAATCGTCCGTTTCGTCAGCCCTAAACGCTTTCGATAATTTGTATCACATCACAACGTCGTGTGCCCGCTCCCACGCGTCAGCCGCTGCGCCGTCTTCAACAGCTTCTGGCGAGCCCGAAACAATTTCACCTTGATTGTATTCTCGTTCATGCCGGTCATCCGCGACAACTCTTCCACCGAGTGCCCTTCCACTTCCTTGAGCAGCAGCAGGCTCCGGTCTTCGGTGGAGAGTTTGCCCAGCAGCTTCACCACCAGGTCCCGGTGCGCCAGCTGCGTGTCCACCGGGAGGCCCGGATCGGTGGCCGTCTCGCTGTTCTGCATGCGCTGCGTGTCCTCTTCCGAGAAGTCGCTTTCGTAGACCAGCTTCCGAACCCGCTTCTTGCGCAGATAGTCGTAGCACTCGTTTACCGTGATCTTGTAGATCCAGGTCAGCAGCGAGCTGCGGAAATCGAAACTCTGGATGGAGAAGTAGATCTTGGCGAACACCTGTTGCGCGATGTCCTCGGCGTCGTTGTGGTTCCGCAGGATGCCGTAGATGATGGAAAAAACTTTAGCTTGATAGCGTTCCACGACTTCCCGGAACGCCATCTCGTCCCGTGCCTGCACCCTGCGGACAAGCGCGGCTTCTTCGGAGTTCCGGTGGTCCACTCTGGTCCTGGTTTGGGTCCGGCTACCCGTTGCCGGAAAAGGAAGCGTGCTGGCTAGACCGCTCATACACCCACCGAGACGTGCCCCAAGCGCCTGCGGTTGCAGCAAGTTGGCCCAACGGAGGGAAATTCCCACGCGACCGGCGCATCCTACCTCGGAGTGTAGCATCCAACGAAACGGTGGTGCCTGCGTCTACGCGGTTGCCAGGGCGAGGGCTCTCGGGCATAATGGTATTTAAGGCGGTTTTCATCCAAACAAGGGAGATCCAAGAAAAATATGGTTCAACTGACTGAGACGGCGGTGAGCAAAGTGAAGGAGATTCTCGACACGCAGGATCCGAAGCCGGCCGGGTTGCGGATCGCCGTAGTGGGTGGTGGATGCTCTGGGTTCAGCTACTCAATGGCTTTTGAAAATACCCCCAATCTCCTTGATAAGACATATAGCTTCGACGACTTGAAGGTCTTCATCGACCAGGCCAGCCTGCTCTATTTGGACGGCGCCGAGGTCGACTATGTCGAGTCTCTGGAAGGTTCGGGCTTTAAGTTTAACAATCCCAACGTGAAGAGCACGTGCGGCTGCGGAAGTTCCTTCAGCGCGTAAGCGGCAGTCCAAAAGTGAAACATCCGAGCGGGCGCCGTGAGGGTTCCGTCCTCCGGCGCCCGTGCTGTTTTATTAAGGGACCTTCATGAAGTTGGATGCGCTCCTCACTGAGCAGGCTAACCCCGACTCCGAAGGCATCGATAACCGGTCCACCACTGAAGTTCTCCAAATTATCAACCGTCAAGACCAAGGGATTGCTGCCGCGGTAGGCGCTGAGATCCCGAGAATCGCCCAGGCCGTGGACCGCATCGTGGGTGCGATACGAGGCGGCGGGAGGCTGTTTTATGTTGGCGCCGGAACGAGTGGCCGCTTGGGGGTGCTGGACGCAGCCGAATGCACCCCCACTTTCCATGTTTCCCCTGATCTGGTGCAAGGCATCATCGCTGGTGGCGAGGCGGCATTGGCGCGCGCGACTGAGGCCTCCGAGGACGATCCAGCCGCCGGAGCGCGGGATCTCATCGGGCGTGGGTTCGTTTTTTCGGATGTGCTGGTGGGCATCTCGACCAGTGGCAGGACCCCTTATGTCGTTGGCGCCATTACGGAAGCGCGCAGGCTGGAGGCTCTCACCGTAGGCATCAGCTGTACGCCGGATTCCGAACTGTCGCGGCTGGTTGAAATCCAGATTACACCCCTAGTGGGTCCAGAGGTCATCGCCGGCTCCACGCGCATGAAAGCCGGAACCGCCACCAAGCTGGTGCTGAATATGATCAGCACGGCGGTCATGATTCGTTTGGGTCATGTGTATGGAAACCTGATGGTAAACGTGCAGCCGCGCAACCGTAAGTTGGCGGCGCGGGCCCGCAGGATTGTGGCCGAGTCGGCTGGCGTCAGCGATCAGCAGGCGGCCGACCTGTTGCGCGCAGCGGGCGAGGATGCCAAGGTGGCGATTGTGATGGCGCGCCTGGCGCTCGACCGGCCGGCCGCCGAAGCGCGATTGGCGGCCGCAGGCGGGCGCATCGCCGAGGCCCTCAAAAGTTAAATATGGACAAGTTCCGAATTCAGGGCGGCCAGCCGTTGTGCGGTGAAGTCGCAATCAGCGGGGCCAAGAATTCCGCTCTGCCCGCGCTGGCGGCCTGCCTGCTCACCGAGGAGCCAGTAAAGCTGCTGCGAATTCCGCCGGTTCGCGACATCGGCACCATGCAGCGGCTGCTGGAGCACATTGGGGCACAGGTGGACATCGACGACGGAGCTGTCACGGTGCGCGCCGCTCAGCTGCAGCGGCCCGAAGCCCCTTACGACCTCGTGAAAACCATGCGGGCTTCCAGTCTCGTGCTGGGGCCGCTGGTGGCGCGTGCGGGGCGTGCCCGCGTTTCCATGCCGGGCGGCTGCGCGATCGGGGCGCGTCCGATCAACTTGCACGAGCTGGCGCTCGAGCAGCTAGGAGCCGCGATCACTCACGAGCACGGCTATGTGGAAGCCGAAGCGCCGAGCGGGCTGAAGGGAGCTCAGGTTCATTTCGACCGCATCACCGTCACCGGCACCGAAGACGTGCTGATGGCCGCGGTTTTGGCGGATGGGGAGACGCTGATTCGTAATGCCGCGCGCGAGCCCGAGGTAGTGGACTTGGCCGCGTTGCTGAACAAAATGGGCGCGCGGATCGAAGGCGCGGGCACCTCGACCATTCGCGTGGAGGGCGTGGCCAAGCTGCATGGCGCTGAACATGCGATCATCGCCGATCGCATTGAGGCTGGCACCTTTTTAATTGCGGGAGCCATGACAGGCGGCGACCTGGTGGTTGCCGGCTGTGTTCCGGAGCATGTGGATGCGCTGGTCGCCAAGATCCGGCAGGCCGGCGCCGAGGTGTCCGAGGTACGCCCAGACGCGCTACGCGTGCGCGCCGCAGGCCGTCTGCGCGCCGTGGACATCACGACCGAGGAATTTCCCGGGTTCGCCACCGATCTGCAGGCGCAGTACATGGCCATGATGACGCGCTCCGAGGGCATCTCGTTCATCACCGAAACCATCTTCGAGAACCGGTTCATGCATACGCAGGAACTGGCGCGCATGGGCGCCAACATCCGGGTCGAGGGCCGGCAGGCGATTGTGGCCGGAGTGGCCGAGTTGACCGGCGCACAAGTGATCGCGTCGGATTTAAGGGCCAGTGCGTCGCTGGTTCTGGCGGGCCTGGTGGCGCGCGGAGAAACGCTGGTGGACCGCGTTTATCACATCGACCGGGGCTATGAGAAAATCGAGAAGAAGCTCGCGTGCTTGGGCGCGCGGATCGAGCGAGTCAGTTAAACCAGTCAATTAAACGATGAGCGGACCGAAGCATCAACACAGTCCGGGCTTTCTAGCCTTGGTGAATGACGCCAAGGCACGGATCCGCGAGATCGATATCGACGAATACCAGCGCATGCTGGCGGCTCGCGACCCCCACGTGCTGGTGGACATTCGCGAAGACGGTGAATGGGCGGCCGGCCATGCAGCGGGCGCACTTCATCTGGGGAAGGGAATCATCGAGCGGGACATCGAGGTCGCGGTTCCGCAGAAGCACGCCAAGCTGGTGCTGTATTGCGGCGGCGGCTACCGGTCCGCGCTATCGGCCGACGCGCTCCAGAAGATGGGCTACACCAACGTGATTTCGCTCGACGGCGGGTGGCGCGCTTATCAGGCCGCCGGACTGCCAGTGGAAAAGTAGTCAGGCCCGCAGGACCATTCCCACCGAAAGAAAGATAATGCCGGCCAGCGTTCCGAGTTCTAGAAAGCGGACCACCTGGGTGAAAGCGCCGTTCATAAACTCGAAGCGTAACAGCAGGCAGAGGGCGAAGCTCGTGCAAATCAGCCAGAAAGGCACGGCGCCGTCCACCGCCCGCATGTAACCGAGGGCGATTACATAAAAGAAAATCGGGATGTTGCTGTCCAGCCAGTTCTTCAGGCGCATGTACACGACAAACAGCCCGAAGGCGGCTACCAGCCCAGTCGTTACCGAGTAACTATTCGCCGAAAAATGCATTCGATGGCACCTGAACCATCCCCGGCATCCCGCCTGCGGAGGGGATCAGAACGCGAAGCCCAGACCCGCCATCACGACGAAGTCCGACAACCATCCGCCCACCTTGGACCCATTTACCGGCAATACGAGTTTGTTGGGGAAGGGCGTGAGGAAGTCGTGGACCTCCACGCGGAAGGTAGCGGCCGGAGAGATCTTGAACTTCAGCCCGCCGCCAACCGACACCAGGGGTTTGACGTCCCGGACATCGGACAAGGCAGCGACATTGCCGAAAGGCTGGTAAGGCTGCTCGGCGCCGGTGCCGGAATAGATCTTGACACCCGCTCCGGCCGCGACGAAGGGGCGCACGCTGGCCTCTTTGGACGAGAGGTTCAACACGAGATCGTAGTGGATGGCATTGCTCATGCTGCCGAAGCTGTAACTGCTTCCTCCGGAGTTCAGCTTGAGATCGCCGTGCTCGTAGTCGTAGCGCAACTCGCCGCCGATCATTCCGCTGCTGTTGTTATCCAGCCAGGCGCTGGCGGCGATGGCGGGGCTGCGCCCGGCATCCACATTGCCGATCGGATTGGAAATCGTTTGAGAGGTGATGAAGCTTCCGCCTGCGCCGAAGCCGACCTCCCAACTCTGGGCCCATGCCGCCGGCGCGGCGGCCAGCGACACTAAAAACGTAATGAGCAAGAAATGTTTCATACGTGATTCCATTCTAGTCCACGACCCGAACTGCGGTCGAGGAAGCAAACGAGCCTTGGTTGATCTTCAAAGACACCGAACTCCCGGTGGGCACGTTGAAGGGGACATTGACGTTTACCTGGTCCACGCCCACCATTCCGGGAGCCAGACCGGAATACAGTAACGGAAGATCGACGCCGCCGAGCGTAACCGTCGGGACCGTGATGCTCAGCGACAGAGGGTTGGCAGGCGCCGGCATACCGTCGCCCACCGCCGGTGCCGTCGGGCCCAGGCCGGTGAGATAGATCACCAACGCGGCGCCAGACTTGCGGTGAATTGGATGGGAGTCCGTGACCAGGAGTCCATCGTCGTTCCGGACGATCGCCGGTACATTGGTGAGCGGGCCGGCGTCGGTCGTGAAGACGCTGGGCGCGTTGGGTTGCACAACCAGGTTGAAATTGTCGCTGGTGCCGCCCGGCGTGCGGAAGATCAGGGTCACGTTACCGACCGCCTCATAGGGCATCTGCGCGTTGGCCTGATTGGGGGACACAAACAGGATGGGCACCGGCTGTCCATTCACGCTCAGGCAGCTGTTGGCGAGCGCGGTGGGCAACGGAAGCTCGGAACTAGCCATGTTCACCGGGCTCAGATTGTTCCCAAAGACCGAAATGAGACCACCCGGCGCGACGCTGCCGCTGAAGTCGGCCGCATTCACGACGCTGTTGATGGCCGGGGGCGCGATCGAAGCGGCATAATTCCAGGGCAGGACGGTGACACCGGAAACCGTCAGGTTGACGATTGCGCTGCGGTCGTATAGCGGTGCTACAGTTCGGGTGAAAGGCGAAGTGGTATTGCCAAGCAGCGGTGCTTCCACCATTTGGGTGGCCTGGCTGACCGAGCCGGTCGGGTTGGTCATATCCACGCGTTGAATGACGCCGGGCGCCGTGCTCTGACTGCCGCTTGCCGGAGCAGGCGCAGTGGTGCGATAACCAGCCTGGTCCACAAAGGCGAATCCCGACGGGGAACCGGTACCAGCTTCAAAGTCCATCATCGGCACCAGCGAGGAGTTCAGCAGGTGGTTGCCGACAACGTACTGGTTGAAGGAGGAGGCCGCGTAGGCGCCCGAGAGCGAAGTGAAGTCCTGGCGGGACGCCACAAAAGAGTCGGAGTTGGCGTCATAGAGGTACACCGTGCCGTCGGCCTGCGCGATGAAAATGGAGTTCCCGTTGGGCGCCGCCGTCATGACCGTATTGGCGTTGGTCAGGTTCTTGTAGACGCCCAGGCTAGGCAGTTCGCTACCGGTTCGCGCGGCGAGATTCAGCCGCAGAATGTGATAGGTGCCGTCGTAAAACTCGGCCTGCGCCAGTGTAGCGTTCGCCGAGGAGGCGATCGACAAAGCGATGAATCCGCTTGGTAGCAGGACGGGTGAACTGGCCTGTAACGTGTCCAAGTCGTAAACGTTCACGATTTGCGAACCCTGGTTGCCCACCAGCAGGTACTGCCGGTCATAGCTGATGGCCATGCTGCTGGGCTGGTTGCCGGTGGCCAGCGTTGCGATCAGAGTCTCGTTGGTGCTGTTGTAGACCTGGACCTGATTCTTGTCGCTGCGCAGAACGTAGAACTGGTTCCGCTTGGGATCGGCGACCAGATCGTTGAGCGTTCCGGGAATGTCGATGAACGCGCCGCGCTGTTGAGGCGTGGGATTATTCACCAGCACTCGCACGGGCGGGATCACGTTGACCGCGGCGCCGGAGTTGATCGCCAGTGTCGCCGCAACCGTTCCTGTCTGTCCCAGGAAGGCGGATGGGTCGGCCGACACGGTCACCACGGCGGGCGTTACGCCGTAGGTGGGCGAGACGCTGACGCCGGCGGTGTTGGAGCTGATACTGAACGGCGTGTTGTTGCCGCCTGGATCCGTCACCGTGATTTGCTGGGTGGCGACGCCCTGATTACAGAAACTGCCGCGGAAGACCACGTCTTCCTGCTGGGCTTTCACGCGCGGCATCTGGTTGAGGCTGCCAACCGGCAGCACCGTGACGCCGCTCGCCGAGATCGCATACATCGTGTTGGAGTCGGGCGAAAGCACACTCTTGCCGGTCAGATTCTCGGCCAGGTTCAGGCGCTCGTGCAGCATGAGGTTGCTCGAGTCGACCACCTGCAGCGTGGGCGCCTCGCCCTGGGTCTGCGGAATCTGGGCGTACATCAGGCCGCGGCTGTCGTCGAACAGCGTGGTACCCACGCTGAACTGGTTGGTGTGCTGCGGGAAATAGTTCACGAAAATGCCCTGCTTGTCCACCATGACCCAGCCGGCCATGGCCAGAGAGCCATCCGAGCTCAGGCTCACAACGCGCGGGCCAAGGATGCCGGTGCTGGTAACGACTCCGCCCGGGAAGATCGCCTTTAAATTGACGTCATAGCGGAAAGTCACCGTGCTGGTCGAGCCGCCCAGTCCGTAGATCGTCAGCCCATCGGCGGAGGCTGTCACCGAGGCAGCCGAGATGTCGGCTGGAAAGTTGGCAGGCGGCACCGGAAGCGTCTTGGCGACCACGTCAGCCAGCGTGTCGAGCTCTTCGGTCGTGCCCGAGGCGGGGTCGAGCAGCAGGAAGTCGGTGGAGGTCGCCACCAACGCCAGTCCGTCGATTCCAAAGGCCACGCCGAGCGGTGCGCTGCCGAGCGCGAAAGTCTGTTGGCCGTTGGTGGTCAGGTCAACGATCGTGACCGCGTTGGCCGGAGAACCGGGAGCGGCGGCATTACCGAAGTTGGTCACTACCAGGTAGTGGCCGTCCGGTGACAGCGCCAACGAGTTCGGCTGCGCGGCCACATTGATGGATGTCTTGATGGTGTTGTTCGCCAGAGACATCACATCGACCCGGTTCGCCGTGAAGTTCGCGATGTAAAGCACACCGCGGGTTGAATCCAGCGCCAGGTCCGAGGCTTCTCCGCCGATCGATACCACTTTTCCGAAAGTTCCACCCCACGCCGCTCCGGCCAGCGAAACAGCGAGAGCGGTCTTCCACCAATAAGACTTGCTCAGCATAACGGTTAACTCCAAAAGACGAACAGAATTTTCCAGCTCACTTACAAACTTGCGAATACCAACGGGCTTGGCCCCGGTTGCAAACGGGATTCACCCGCAAATCCTGCGCGCGTGTCCGGGCGTAGCGCGCCAGGGAATTGCTCCCCTGGCGCTTCGCCCCGGCGCCAGGCGAGCTTACTCCGTGCTTTTCTTGCGTCGCAGAACGATCAGCCCCAAAAACAGGACTGCGAGCACAGCGCAAACGATGCGAATCATCGAGCTATCCATCGTTTTTTCTCCTTTCCCGCGAAATCATTTCCGCTACATGTTGTTCATCATCGGGATCAACTCCCGCATGATCTTCATCACCACGGGCCCCACCGTAACCACAAACAGAGAGGGCAGAATACAGAAGAAGATCGGGAACACCAGCTTGACGCCCAGCTTGGCCGCTTTTTCTTCCGCGATTTGGCGCGCTTGCACGCGCATGTAGTCGGAGTGAGCCCGCAGACTCAGCGCCACACCGGTGCCGAAGCGGTCCGCCTGAATCAGGACCGCCACTAGTTTCTTGAGATCTTCCACCGCCGTCCGGTCGGCCAGGTTCCGCAGCGCTTCGGCCCGCCGTTTACCGGCTTTTAATTCCAGGTTGACAATCGCCAATTCCTCGCTGATCTCCGGGTGCGCGTGCTCCAGCTCCTTGGCGACTTGCATGATGGCCTGATCCAGACCCAGGCCGGACTCCACGCAGACCACCATCAGGTCCAGCGAATTTGCCAATCCGCGTTGGATTTCCTTCTGCCGGCGCTTGGCGGCCATGCGTACCCATTCGTTCGGTCCGAAGAAGCCGACGGCGACGGCGGCCAGAACCGCGCCGAACTTGTTGCTCTGCTGCGCCGAGGAGTTCATGACCAGAAGCGTGGTGATCACCGGCAGCAGGACCGCAAACAGCGCCTTGGCTCCATATAGCACTTTGAGAGCGTTCGGATTTCTGTAACCGGCCCGGATGAGCCGTCGCTGCATCACCGTGACGTCCTTGGGGGACGCGGGCACCAGGTTGCCTAGCCGCTTGACCAGGTCGTGGAACAACAGGCTGGGATGGACTGGCGTGTTGTCGTGGACGCTGGGCCCGATGCCGGCCACGCGCTCGATGGCTTCCTTGGGCTTTACGTACAGCTTTACACCCGCAAAGGAGAGCCCGGCGGCGAAGAGAAGGAAAATGACGAAGCTGAGAACCAGGGCCATGGCTTATACCTCGATCTTGGTAATGTGCTTCATTACCGCGTATCCAATAAGCTGCAGCACGATGGCCGCGACCAGCATGATGTTGCCGACGTCGTCCAGGAAAAAGAAGCGCACATACTCCGGGTTGACGTAGAACATGATCACCGCCACGCCGACCGGGATACAGGTCAACGCCGTCCCCGTCATGCGTCCGTGGGCGCTGATGGCGCGGATGCGGCCGCGCAGTTTGAAGCGCTCGCGGATTACGTAAGCCAGCTTGTCCAGGATCTCGGCCAGGTTGCCGCCCGTGCGTTTTTGCAACAACACCGCAGAAACGAAAAAGTGAACGTCCAGACTGGGGATACGCTTGGCGAGTTTCTGCAGCGCTACATCCAGCGGCAGCCCCAGGTTGTGTTCCTCAAAGGTACGGCGGAACTCGCCCGCCAGCGGTTCCTGAAACTCGCGATGGATCATTTCGAGCGAGACCGAGAAAGCATGGCCGGCGCGCATGGAACGCGCCACGAACTCGAGGCTGTCGGGGAACAGCTCCTCGAAGCGGCTCATGCGTGCATTGCGTTTCCGGATCACCAACAGCACGGGGAGCGCGCCGGCGGCCAGGGCCAGATAGGAAAACCGGCGGTATTGATCCGGCAGCAACATCCAAGCGAGGGCCCAAGCCACCACCGAAGTGACCAGACAGGTGTTGACCAGCCGGTGGGTGCTCCACTTCATGCCCGCCTGTTCGAGCATCTCCTGCAGCTTGGTCTGCAGCTGGAAACGCCGCAGCAGCTTGGTGCCGAGCAGAACATTCTTTTCGTCGCTTTGAATCAGCGAGGCGCTTTGCGTGGCAACCTTGGTCTTTTTCGTCTTGCTGGTTCCGAGCAGCCGGCTCTTGAGCTTGTCCAGGTCGGAGTGACGGAAAGCGTTGGAGCAGATCCACCAGATGACCAGCGCGCAGGCGAATACGGCGATGAAAGTGACGATGAACATGCTAGACCTCCACCACCTCGTCAAACAGGTCGGCTCGCAGACGGATGCCGGCCGCCAGCAGTTTTTCGTAGAATTTGGGCCGGATGCCGGTGGCGGCGAAACGGCCCACCACGCGGCCGTCCGGGTTTAAGCCGCGTTTTTCGAACACGAAAATGTCCTGAAGCGTGACCACGTCGCCTTCCATGCCCGTTACCTCGGTGATGTTTACCACCCGGCGCGAGCCGTCGCTCAAGCGCGAAGCCTGCACCAGCACGTGCACGGCGCTGGCAATCTGCTGGCGGACCGAAACGAGCTGCATGTTGGCGTTGGCCAGCGACACCATCACCTCCAGTCGGGAAATGGCGTCGCGGGGGCTGTTGGCGTGGACCGTGGTCAGCGAGCCGTCGTGGCCCGTATTCATCGCCTGCAGCATGTCCAGGGCTTCTTCGCCGCGAACCTCGCCCACCACGATGCGGTCCGGCCGCATACGCAGGCTGTTGACCAGCAACTCGCGCTGGCGCACGGCGCCGTTGCCTTCCAAGTTGGGCGGGCGTGTTTCGAGGCGCGCGACGTGCGGCTGCTTGAGCTGCAATTCGGCCGCGTCTTCGATGGTGACAATGCGTTCCTTGGACGAGATGAACGCCGAGAGCGCGTTGAGCAGCGTGGTCTTTCCAGCGCCGGTTCCGCCCGCGATGATGATGTTCATGCGCGCCTTGACGGCCGCTTCGAGCAGCTCCATCATGCCCGGAGTCATGGCGTTGCGGTCCACCAGGTCCGGGGGCATGAGCTTATCGGTCGAAAAACGGCGGATCGACAGCAGCGGCCCGTCCACCGCCAGCGGCGGAATGATGGCATTCACGCGCGATCCATCGCTCAGGCGGGCGTCCACCATGGGAGTGGATTCGTCGACGCGCCGGCCCACCTGGGAGACGATCTTGTCGATGATGCGCAACAGGTGCTGGGAATCCCGGAAGCTGACCGTGGTCAGCTCCAAGAGGCCTTTGCGTTCGATGTACACCTGTTTATGCGTGTTGACCAGAATGTCGGAGATGGTCGGGTCCTGCAGCAGCGGTTCGAGCGGCCCCAGCCCGAACACTTCATCCAGCACTTCGTCGCAGATCTGCTGCTTCTCGAGCGAGCTGAGCAACGTCGGCTCAGAATCGATCAGCGCAATGAGCGCCTGGCGGACCTCGCTGCGCACGCGCTGGTTGTCGATTGTGGCCAGAGCTTCGAGGTTGATCTTGTCCACCAGCTTGCGGTGCAAGGTGAACTTCAGTTCCTGGTACTCCGGCTTGAGCGCGCCCTTCGACTTGCCCCCGTTCTTCAGGAGCCGCTGTTCCCAGCTGATCTGGGGCGCCGATTTGGTCTCAAGGTTAGGAAACATAGTGATTCTTCGCTATACGGCCGAGGGCGCCGCCTTCAGATCGGAGAAGGCCGCCCGCTTGCGGTCGTGGTCCGCGCCGCCCGACAAGCGGCTGGCCAGATGCTCAATTGCCTTACCGAGTTCGCAGTGACCGTCCACAGGCTGGCCCAGCGTGACGGCCCGGTGCAGGGAGAAGTAGTCGTTCGGGATCCGCGCATCGATCGAGCAGTTGAACAGGCGCTCGATGTCGGAGCCGCCGATCTCATCGCGGCGGTTGATGCGGTTCATCATGATTTGGAAACGATCCTTGGGAAAGCCCAGCTGGTCCAGCAGGTTGACCGCTTTGCGCGCCAGATGCAGGCTGGGGAGCTCGGGCGTGGACACCAGGAACGCACGGTCGGACTCGGAGATAGCCATCAGGCTGAGACGCTGGAAGACCACCGGCAAGTCCAGCACCACCCAGTCGTAGTTCATGCGGGCGTGCTCCAGGACCGCGTGCAGCCGCGCCGCATCGACCGATCCCGCGTAGGGTGTTTCCGGCGCAGGCAGGATGTCCACGCCATCGGCGGTGGCGACGCAGCTCGACCAGACTCCTTCGCTCAGCCTCTCGGCCGATTGCAACGCATCCAGGAGCGATTTGCTGTTGTTCAACTTCAGGTAGAATCCGATCATTCCGCCCATCAGGTCGAAGTCCGCCAGGAGAACGCGCTGGGAGGCGGCGCGGCGTAGAGCAAAAGCCGTCTGGGCTGCCAGTGTGGACGCTCCGGAACCCGGCTTGGCGCTGGAAAAGGCAATGATGGAGCCGGGCTCGATCTCATCGGCCGGCCCGGGCTGCAGCAACCGGCGCAGCCTGGCTACCGCTTCGTTCTGGGTCTGGACGTCAAAGGGGGCGTACAGGAATTCGCTGGCGCCCATGCGCAGGGAGCGTAGAATCGTGTCGGAGTCGTTGCGTACGTGCAATCCCACGACGTGCGTCTGCAGGTTGAACGAAGCTACCGAGCGAATGAGTTCGCAAGCCGCTTCTACATCCGAGGCCAGATCCAGCAGCAGGACATCCGGCTTGGTCTGCCGCAGGCGGATCTCCAGCGTCTGCTGCGAGGGATACGTTTTGAACTCCGACAGGATCTGGAACGCACGGGTGCGTTCGATCGCCGCCGAGAACTGGCTGGCGAGCTCTCGATCCGGAATGATCGAGAGCGCTGTCAGAACCGGTCCTCTTCCTGTCATGGCCTGCCCCTCATGGTTGACTCGGGATCCCTAGTGGGTCTTTCCCTTGGTCTTTGCGCGCGCCGCATCGGTCTGCTGCGGATTGACCGGGGCGAGGAACTCGCGCGGCATTACCGGAATCGGCTTCACTTCGCCTGGCTGCAGCGGCATCGTGATTTCCGGCGTTACCATCACGACCAACTCGGTGTTGTTTTTGCTTAAACTTCTGCTTTTAAACAGATTCCCCAGAATCGGTATGTTCGCAAGGCCAGGAATTTTGGCGATGGTATCGGTCACGCGATTATCAATCAAACCGGCGATGACAAAGCTCTGCCCTTCGCCCAGTTCGATGTTGGTTTCCATCTTGCGCGATGACAAGGCCGGGATGGTAAAGCCATTGAAAGACAGCGCGTTGGCATAGTCGAGCGAGGAGACTTCCGGCTTGACGTACATCCGGATCATATTGTTGGCGGCGATCGTCGGCGTAAACGTCAGGCGTACGCCGAATTCGCGGAATTGAATAGTGACCGCGCCTGAATTCGCGCCGCCCTGCAAAACCGGAATGGGAAACTCGCCGCCTACCAGGAAGCTGGCTTCTTTGCCGTTGGTTGTCACGAGATTCGGTTCGGCCAGGATCTGGAGAAGATTCTGCTGCTGAAGGGCTTGGACCAGCGCTCCGAAGTTGAGATCCGGACGAAACGCGAAGATGTTCAACGCATCGCTGATGGTGAACGTGGAATTCGTCTGGCCGGCGCCGGCCTGAATCGAGGTCGGCGTGGGAGCACTGAATTGACCGGTGGTAACCCGGCCAATTGTATTCGTGGCTCCGGTCGAAAGCAGGTTGACGGCAAACTGCGACGCGGCGGAACGATCCAACTCAGCGAACTTGACACGCAGCAGAACCTGTTTTTCCGCACCTTGCGCGGACACCTGAAGATTGTTCACGATGGTTTTGGCGAAGGGCGTGGCGAGCGCCGCCGCCCGTTCGGCGACATCCTTGCTGCTCACATGTCCAGTGATGGATAGCGAGTCGCGCGAGGATTGGACGTGGATGTCTTCCTTGGCGAAGGTCTCCTGCAGAAGCCTGCGCAGAGGCTCCAGATTCTGTTCCACGTCGATGTTGTAGAAGTTACGCTGGCCGCTCTTGCTCCAGACCACCAGGGTCACGGTGCCGAAGCCCTTGCCGTGTACCAGCACTTCGCGGCCGGTCACGGGCGAAGCATCGGCGATGTCCGGATTACTGGTGGAAATGCGCGCAATGTCGGTCGGATAGTCAATGACAATGCTCTTGCCGACCGTGAGCCGGATGTCCTCCGGACCGCCTTGCGCGTAAGCCGCTGTCACCGCCGCTGCGCTCAGCAGCAGCGATACGAAGCCTAACCGTTTGATTGCTTGCATGATCTACTTTCCCCCGACTCCCACGACCTCGACGCTCTTTTGCGTTCCCCGGATCACCACAATCTGATCCGGAGGCGGCGGTGGCGGCGGAGGCGCCGCAGCCACTACAGTCGGTACTGGACGTTCCCTACGGCGTGACGCGGGTGGATTGTTATCCTGCGGTTTCTTGTGTGCCCGCTCGCCGTACAGTTCGGCGAGTTCGCGCCCGGGAGTCTTTTCGATGCTCTGGTCGCTGCCGTTGCGCAGAACCAGCTGAATGCGTGTGTCGGAGTTGGCGAGAGTGAGCGTTTCGGCCTGTTCCGGCGTAGCGAGCAACGTGACGGTGGCGGCCGGCATGGCCCTCCCCCCGGCGTCGGGCTGCATCACGGTACCGGCGGAGAGCACCAACATGTTTTGCAGCGCGGTCGCGGTCATCGTTCCGTCGGCGTTCGGCGGGCGTCCGGTTACCAGCACGTCCACGCGCATTCCCGGCAGGACGAATCCGGCGATGCCGGTTACGTCGTTGACTCGCACGGTAACGCCGCGCATGCCCACCGGAATCACCGGCGCCAGGCCCAGGCCGCTCCCACGAGCCGCCAGGCGTCCTTCGAGTACTGGCTCGTCCATGAGGACATTGCTGATCACCGGCCGATCGATCACCTCTTCCGGCTTGGAAAACGCGCCCTTCGGGAAGGCAGAAGTGGGAATCTTGCCGAGCTTGACGTCCGCTGGCTTGACCGTGGTCCCTACCGCCAAAGGGTGAGCCGCCAGAACGACGTCTTTCAGTTCGGTGGTCTCCGCCTTCTTCGAGCCCCCGCGAGCCGTCATCTGATAAAAGACGCTGGAGATTACCAGTGCGAACAGCAGGCTCACACCCAACACCGTCAGAAATCTACGATCCATATCTCTCTCTCCTGCATTCCATGTGAGCCGGAATGCAAAAACTCTCCCGTCATGTCTTTGGAACCAAACTCAGCCACACACCCGCGGCAATGGCCGGCGCATACGGGATGGAGTCCACCACCGGGCGCCGCGGAACCGGGCCGGACGTGCCGGCCTTTCCGGAAGATCTGCGTCTCCAGGCCTCCCGCAAGGTGCTGACAACAATCACGGCCACAGCCATCACTCCGCCACAGCCGGCCGTCCACAGAGCCGCCTCCAATAACCGCTTCACGCCCAGGACGGCGCCGAATCCGGCCATCAACTTCACGTCTCCTCCACCCATCCCTCCGAGCAAATAGAACACTAAGAACACACCTGCGCCGGTAGCGGAACCTGCCAGAGCCGCCAACGCTCCCTTTCCGCCATGCTCAACCACTTGCATCAGCAGTCCTGCGCCGAAGGCCGCGCAGGAAATCCAATTGGAAATCTGCCGCCGCCGCAGATCGTCCACGATAGCGGCGATGCCGATGATTCCAGCGATCCAACACTGCGGTGTCACCGGCTGCTTCCTTTCCCGAAGTGCTTGCTGCGCTGCGTTCCCCCGTGATCCTCAAGAGAATTTGCCGGCTTGTCCAGTCGCTCTGTCTTCAAAATCAACGGAGCCAGGAAGCCTGCCTGCAACGCAAATTCAGCCAGCGCTTTGCCAGACGGCATACGCCAGCTGCCCGCATCCAGCCACTCCATCGGCAGCGGCGACAGGCGCAAATCGCTCCCGACACGGCGGCTGCTTGAACCTAGCTGGTGGCTTCTCATGCGGATCCCTCTCCTGCTTATTAGCTTCGACAAGATGGGACGTTTTCATTAGCCCTGACGCCGGGTTTTCTTTAGTACGGGTGATCCGTGGGTGGGTGTGGAACCACCTAATTCAAGTGGGTTTGCAGACCTAGACGCCGGAACAGGATTGCTCCTCCATCGTCTTGCACTACTTGCCACGAACGGTCCTGTTTGAGCAACGCAGCCAACGGCCAGTTGACAGGCAGTAAGGCGACATCAAAACCGCGTCGCACCAGAATCTCCCGCCAGTCGTACGCCCCTTGGAGTAGGTGTAGGTACTCCCGCCCGAGCGTTTCGCCGTAGAAGTCGCTCCGCCCGTCCACATAAACTTTCTGGCGCGGATAGAAGTGAAAGATGATGTAGTCGCCCCACTGGTCGGTGGTCAGGAGACGTCCGGAAGCGATCAGCCCGGCGTTGTTCTGCACCATGCCGGTTGGAAACATCTCACTGGGGAAATCCGCGGGCCATTTCACGGGCGCGCCCATCAGCGCCAGCCCAAGGACCGCGGCGGCAGGCCACAGGCTGGTATGGCGGAAGGCCGGTGTCACATCCTGGGCCATCTGGTGCAGAATGCGGACGGCCGACGACTTTCCTAGCCTCCCGCTCCAAGCCCCCCAGGCGGCGCTGACCTCAACGGCCACCAGCGGGGCGGCGATGGCCGCGAAGATCGGCGCGTGGCGCACGCTGATCAAGGAAGAGTGGGCCAGGAATACCAGCCAGAGCGCTTCGGTGACCAGACGCTTCCGAATCAGCAGGCCGGCCACCACCAGTCCCGCCAGTAACAACGCCTCAAACTGCAGTTGCCCTTCGGTACGGAAGGTTGGCGCTTGAAACTCCACCACCAGGTCTTTGATCCAGTCCGCCCGCAGGTATTGAAGGATGTGCTCATGCAGCGCGACGCCGTAAGGGTTCACCAGCGATGCAAGCGAACAACCAGCGAGCAGAGCCGTGTACCTGTGCACCGCGGGCCAGCGGTCCATGCCCAGGCAGGCCTCCACCGCGCTACCGGCGATCAGCACCCCGAGCAAAGCCAGGAAGATCACAAAACCGCCATGCAGATTGGTCCACAGCACGGTCAACGGAACCAACAGCCAGATCAGCGGAGTATTCTTGCGGCGGTCCACTTCCAACATCCAAATGCACGCCGGAACGAACAGGAGGGTGAACAAATGCGGGCGGGCCAGGAAATGCATCGACGATGCGCCGACCGCGAGCAGCGTCGTGAAGGTCGCTACCAGTCCATTGGAACCGCGCCAGACTGCGTAGCGCACAATCACGGTTGCCTGAAGCACAATCAGGACGCCGGAAAACAACACCACTGCCTTCAAACCCGCGATCCCGAACAGTGTGGCGAACAGCGTATCACTGAGCCACTCCCAGGCGAACCATGGAGCGCCAAGCCGGGAGAACGAGAAAAGGTCCACGGTGGGAACGGCATGGTGCGCGAGGATATATTGGCCGGTGCGGATGTGCCATCCCGTGTCGCCATCTCCCAGGAGCGCCTTCCAGCCGCTGCTCCCGCACACGAACAGCCAAGCCAGCAGCGCCAGGAAGAGGCAGTCGGAGAAGGAGGGTACGAGCGCCCGCCGCCATCCCCGGCGGAGGTTCGCAGTAACGTTCCTGGATGGAGCCGCTACAGGCGCGCCCGTCAGAAGCTCAGTGGAGGTTGCCAAGGCAGTTCTCTCCGGTAAAGGCTCACGCCTCCCGTCAATGAGGTGATCGACCTGCCAGGCGGCAGTCTTTAGGTCGTAGATGCCTCTTTCGACTGAGGTTCCGGCCCGGCCAGTTCCCGGCCATGCACGGCCAGCGCCAACCGGTCCTTCAGGCCGGTCTTCTCAAAGATGTGCATCAAATGCACCTTGACCGTTCCGGGCGTGATCCTGAGGTCCTCGGCGATCTGCTTATTCTTGAGTCCCCGGCAGATCAGCCGCACCACTTCTTTCTCGCGAGGTGTCAGGCGCGTGATTTCCTTGCGGTGCAGGAACTCGGCCACCTGCTCGGACTGCTCCATCCAAATCTTGCCGGCCGCGACCTCGCGCAAGCACTCCAGCAGCTTGGCCACCGGAAGCGTTTTGCGGACAATGCCGCGGATGCCCATTTGCAGGGCGCGGAAAGCATCCATCTCCGGCAACTCCACCACCCACAGAACAGGCTTTGTGTTGGGCGAAGTCGCCTTCAAATTGGCCATCAGGCGGAATGCCGGCGTGAGGCCGGAGGTGGCATCGATGAGCAGCACGTCGGGGCGCACTCGTTGCAACACCTCCAGGGCGTCGGCGGCCCGCGACACCGAACCGGCGAAGTCCAGATCTTCGCAAGCGGCCAGCACTCCCGACAGGCCTTCGATAATGATGGGCTGCGCTTCGCAGGCAAATATGGTGATTGTGCCCAGAATGAATCCTTGGAAGGGTAATCGGCTCTGGACAACTCGGAAGATAGGTACTAGGGCAATTCGGCTGCGATCTCAGTCGACGCGGCAACTCGTGTAGTAACTTCACGGTACGGGCTGGAATCTGGCGCAAGACACATCCGGCAAGTACGGCAAGCATACGGAAAATCCTGGGCAATATCCTCGGTAATCCGTTGGATTGATTGGTTTCAGTACTCGAACTACGATTGGTCCAGAACTACAAACCGAGAGGTCCTATTCGATGTTGAGTAACCGGATTGTTCTGCCGCTGATCGTGTTCGGCGCCATATCCAGCTTGGCGCAGAATCCCGCTACGACAGTGAGCGTAGATGCCAACGCGAACCGGCATGCCATCAACCCCAATATCTACGGCATCGCCTATGGGGATGCGCACGATATGACCACGTTGAACGCGCCGCTCAACCGCTGGGGTGGAAACTCCACCAGCCGCTACAACTGGCAGATCGATGCGCACTCGGCCGCTGCGGATTGGTATTTCGAGACGTACTCCGACGGGAATGGAACTCCTTCGGGATCCGCGGACGCCTTTGTTTTGACCACGCGCGCCAACGCCGGCGCCGAGCCGCTGTTCACCATTCCGATGATCGACTATCTGGCCAACCTGGGCACAAATCGCAGCACCTTGGAAGGCTTTTCGGTGAAGAAGTACGGGGCGCAGCAGTCCACCGATCCGTGGAATTCGGATGCGGGCAATGGTGTGAGCGCAGCCACCGGCAAGAACATCACCGGCAACAATCCGCTGGATACCGGCGTGGCGAACAGCGCCGCAATCCAGCAGGCCTGGGTCGAGCACTTTGTCTCCACTTACGGCGGCGCTTCCACATCTAATGGCATCAAATACTACATTCTCGATAATGAGCCCTCGTTGTGGTATCAGACGCACCGCGACGTTCATCCGAATCCGTCGACCTACCAGGAGATGTACAACAAGATCGTCGCGTATGCCAGCGCGATCCGAGCTGCCGATCCGAACGCGAAGATCGTCGGGCCGGAGGAGTGGAGCTGGTGGGCCATGTATTTCAGCGGCTTCGATCAAGCCAACGGATGGGGCGCGGCCAATTCCGATTACAACACGCACGGGCAGATGTACTACTATCCCTGGTTGCTGCAGCAATTCCACGCTTACCAGCAGCAGACCGGCACGCGGCTTTTGGACGTCCTCACGGTGCATTGCTATAACGGAGCGCCGGACGGCAGCGACGATTCAGTTTCCGGCCAGCAGTATCGCAACCGCGAAACGCGCATCCTGTGGGACCCGACGTTCCAGGATCCGTCCTGGTACGGCGACATCGGCATCAACGGGCGCGTCATCAACTGGATTCCCACGCTGAAGGCGATGGTGAGCCAGTATGATCCGGGCCTGGAGATCGGCTGCACGGAGTACAACTGGGGCGATGAACCGAATCTCAACGGCGCGACCACGCAGGCGGATGTCCTGGGCATTTATGGCCGTGAAGGCTTCGACCTGGCTACGCGCTGGACCGTCGCGAAAAACACGAATACGAACCCGACCACTTACTACCCGACTTATCTGGCGAGTCAGATTTATCGCAACTACGACGGCAATGATTCTACCTTCGGCGAAACCAGCGTCGAGGCGAGCGTCGCCAACCCCGATAATCTCTCCGCGTTCGCCGCCGTGCGTGAATCCGACGGCGCGCTGACTGTGATGGTGATCAATAAGCAGCAAGGCAGTACGCCGGTGACGCTGAACCTGGCGAACTTCGCGTCCTCGGGCGCCGTCCAGGCGTGGCAAGTCAATTCACCCGCGCAAACGTCGATTGCGCGCCTGGCGGATTTGAACGTCACCAACAACTCGTTGTCGGCCACCGTGCCTTCGCAGAGCATCACGTTATTTGTAATTCCGTCGGGCGGCACGGTTTCAGCTCCAGGCGCGCCCACGGGAGTTGTGGCGACACCAGGCAACGGCTCGGTGACGGTCAACTGGAACGCAACGGGCGGCGCGACCAGCTACACGGTAAAGCGCGGAACCGCTCACGGTGGCCCCTATACCGCGATCGCTACTGTCGCCAGCTCGCCCACCAGTTACACCGATTCGGGGCTCACCAACGGGACCACGTATTACTATGTCGTGACCGGCACCAATTCAGCCGGCACCAGCCCCAACTCGGCGGAAGTGTCCGCAACTCCGACAGCGCCCACGACGCTGACTTTCAGCTCCTCGGCCGCTCCGAATCCGGCGACCTTCGCGCCCGGCGCCAGCACTACCATCGCGGTTTCCGTTACCGATACCGGCACGGGCGGGCTTTCCAACTCGATCGTTGAATTGCAGGTTTTCGACAAATCCGGCAACGCGGCGATGACCACCTATTGGACGGGCCAGAACTTCGCCGCGGGCCAGACGCTGAAGTTCTCTTACACCTGGAACTCGCCGGCGACCCTCGCTACCGGCACCTATTCGGTGGACATCGGCGTGTTCGACGCGACTTGGTCGCACAACTATTACTGGAACGGCTCGGCCGCCGCGATCACGATCGCGAAGGCTCAGGCTCCTGCCGCACCGACGGGGCTCACGGCCACGGCAGGCAACCGGCAGGTGACGCTGGCGTGGACCGCCAGCATCGGAGCAACGTCCTACAACGTGTATCGCGGGAAGACGCCGGGTGGCGAAAACGCCACGGCGATCGCGACCGGGATCACGACGGCCTCCTTCACCAACACCGGCCTCACGAACGGCAAGACGTATTACTACAAGGTGGCTGCCGTGAACGCGGCTGGAACGAGTGCGCCTTCCAACGAAGCCGGTGCGAGCCCGCATACAGCGGCGCCTGCTGCACCGACAGCTCTGGTCGCTACGGCAGCTCGGCGAAAAGTGGCCCTGACTTGGACTGCCAGTGCCGGCGCGACATCCTACAACGTCTACCGTGGCACTGCCGCGGGCGCCGAGGGTGCGACACCCATCGCGACCAGTATCACGACCACGTCGTACACGAGCACCGGCTTAACGACCGGCAAGGCGTATTTCTTCAAGCTGGCGGCTGTCAGCGCCGGCGGCACCAGCCCGATGTCAAACGAAGCCAGCGCCACGCCCAAATAGAGGCGCTAAGGTCAGGCCTTCTGGAAGGCTTGGACTGCGTCCAGGATCGTCTCCACCACCGCGCCGTCGCCCAGCGTCGAATTGACCATCAAATGAAAATAGGAGCGCTGCGGCCACTCCACTCCGAAATGCTGCTTGATGAACGCCGCGCGATCCTGATCCACGGTCTCGGCCAGTTCGATAGCCTCCTGCTCGCTCTTGCCTTGCTGCTCCAGGCGCTGCACCTTGGCTTCGAGCGGCGCATACACGAAAACGTGGAAGACATCCGGCAAGCCGTGTAGGTAGTAGGCCGATCCGCGCCCGACGATCACGCAGTTGCCCTCCGCCGCCGCGCGCCGCACCAGCCGCTCGGTGACGGCGCGAATGGACTCCGCATCGGCCAGCTTCAAGCGATGCATATTGAGACTGCCCTCGAAACTTCCCCGCAGAAAAGCCTTGAACATGCGGTAATACAGCGGGTCGCGCCGTTCCTCGTGCCGTTCGACGTGCGATTTGTCGCACTCCAGATGGCGCGCGATGTCGGTCGTGAGCAACTGGTCCCACAGCTTCCATCCCAGCCGTTCGGCGAGGTGCTGCGCGATCTCGTTGGCGCCGCTGCCGTATTCGCGCTCGATCGTCAGTACTTTAATCGTAGCCATCGTTTTCAACCCGCCGTCAGCCGGCGGCAACCTCCCCTCCCGCGCCAGGGTCGTTCTTCTTCACGATGAATGTGAGCAGGAACATCACGCCCGAAAACACGGCGAGAACCATGAACGTGTCGATATACGCCAGCGTTTGTGATTGAACCAGCACGGATTGATAAATACCACCGAGAGCCTGTTTGGCGGCGTCCGGCGGAGTGGCCCCCGCGTGCATGAGCCTGCCGGAGAGCGCCTGCAACTGATTCCGGAACGCCGGATCGTACCTGGTGGCGTGATACGTCAGCACGTTTTGATGAAACTGGGCGCGGCGGGCGAGCAGCGTGGTGACCATGGATGTTCCCACGCTGCTGCCTATATTGCGCATGAAATTGATGAGTCCCGCGACCGAGTTGCCCTTTTCGGGCGCAACTCCAATATAAGCCGCCAGCGTAACGGGTACAAACAAGAAGCCCAGCCCGAAAGCCTGTGCGACGCGCAGCCAGGCCGCCGAACTGAAGCTGATCAGCAGGTCGATCCGCCGCGTGGAAAGGTACATGCCGCCTGCCAAACACAGCCATCCGAAGGCGATGATGTACTTGACCGGCATTTTGGTCGTGAGCTGCCCGACCACCGGCATTTCAAACAGGAGCACCAGGCCGCCGCCGGAAAGCACGAGGCCGGCGGATTCGGCCGTGTATCCCATCAGAGTTTGCAGGTACTGCGGCATCATCACCAGGCTGGAAAACAAAAGCACGCCCAGGAAAAACAACATCAGACTCGACGTCGCGAAGTTAAAGCTCTTGAACATGTGGATATCGATGATGGGCGAATGGTGATTCCATTCCCAGATCACCAGAGTAATCAGGCAGACGGCCGAGATGGCCACTAGCGCGACGATGAAATGGGAGCCGAACCAGTCGTCTTCCTGCCCCTTGTCGAGTAGAACCTGGAGCGCGCCAATTCCCAGAGCAAGTAGCGCGATGCCGATATAGTCGATGCGGATGCCCGCGCCGCGAAGACGCGCCAGATAAGGCGGGTCCTCCACCATGCGCAGCACCAGGAACAGCGTCAGGATGCCGACCGGCAGGTTGATGTAGAAAATCCAGCGCCAGGTGTAGTTGTCAGTAATCCATCCGCCGAGCGTGGGGCCGATGGTCGGCGCCACGATGGCAGTGATGCCATAAAGCGCGAACGCCAGCCCCCGTTTCTGTGGCGGAAACGTGTCGGCTAGGATGGCTTGCGCCATTGGCTGGAGTCCGCCGCCACCGGCGCCTTGCAGTATCCGAAACAGAATCAGCGCGCTCAGGCTCGGCGCTGCGCCGCACAACAGCGAACTCACCGTGAACAGCATGATGCACAGCATGAAAAAGCGCTTGCGTCCGAACCGAGTAGCCAGCCATCCGCTGATCGGCAAAACGATGGCATTGGACACCAGATAAGAGGTGAGCACCCAGGTGCTTTCGTCGTTGCTTGCGCCAAGGTTGCCCGCCATGTGAGGCAACGCCACGTTGGCGATGCTGGTGTCGAGCACCTCCATGAAGGCCGCCAGCGCGACCACTACTGCGATCGCCCAGGGATTGAATTTTGGGGTCCAGTTCTCAGTCGGCGTGGCCATTGGCGGTCCTTATTCGAGGTATACCTTGGGATCCACCGATAGGCCGGGGCGCAAACGATGGTCCTTGTTTTCGCCCGGATCTAAGTTGATCCGAACCGGCACGCGCTGTACCACCTTCACGTAGTTCCCGGTGGCGTTTTCTGGCGGCAGCAGGCTGAACCGCGACCCGCTCGCTCCACCGATCTGTAAAATCGTGCCCTTGTAGGTCCTGCTGTCGTAAGCGTCGACGGTGAACTCAACGTGCTGGCCGGCTTTCATGCGGCTGAGCTGCGTTTCTTTGAAATTTGCGATGATCCAGACGTCGTCCAGCGGCACGACGGCCATCAGTTGCTCGCCGGGCGACACGTTCTCGCCAAGCTCCACGGTCTTCTTGCCGACGATGCCCGAGACTGGAGCCACCACGGTGCAGTAACTGAGATTCAATTTGGCCTGCTCCACCAGCGCCTTGCGCTGCGCCACCTGCGCCATCGCCGCCTGAGCACGCGATTCGCTAGCTGCGACCTGTTTGGGAGCGGTGGAAGCTGACTCCACCGACGCATCCGCCTGCCCGATGCGCTGTTTCGCTTGATCCACCACGCTTTGCGCAACGACGATGTTCTGCTGAGCCTCGTTCACCCCAGCCTTGCGATCGTCCAGGACGGCCGCCATCGCGGCGGCGGCCTGCACCGCCGTGTCGTATTGCTGACGGGAAATCTCGTCCTTATCGACCAGCAGCTTGTAGCGGCGCACGTCGTCATTGGCTTTGGTCAGATTCGCCTCGGCTTCCCGAACCTGCGCGCGAGCGGCTATCAGCCGGGTTTGCGCAGCATCGAGCTGCCGTTCGGCGCCGAGCAGGAACGCGGTGGCGTCCGCGCGGCCCGAAGTCGCACTTTTCAACTGGCTAGAGGTTGTGGTGCTGGTGATGGGAATGTCAATTCGGGAAGTCTGGAGAGCCGCTTCGGCATCGGCCAGGTCCGCCTCGGCCTTGTCCAGCGCGGCCTGATAATCCCTGGGATCGATGCGCACCAGCACGTCGCCCGCCTTCACGATTTGTTCGTCTTCGGCGTCCACCTCGGCGATGTGGCCGCTGATGCGCGCGCTGATGGCGTCAATGTGGCCGTCCACCTCCGCGTCGTCGGTGGATTCGTAGGAGTTGAAATAGCGCCACAGGAAGAATCCACCCACCCCCAGAATCACTACAACAACCGCGGCCAACAAAAGTCGGCCCAGCCTGCGCTTCTTGCGCAAGGGCCTTTGCGGGTTCGCAACTTCTGCCATGTTATTTCACCTCCATGAAACGTTGGATTCCCTGGTCGGCGCCGCCCATGGCGCGCGCTAATGCCACCTTCGCCAGGTTATGGCCGTACAGAGCGGTAATCAGGCTGTCGTTGGCGGCGGCCACGGACTCCTGCGCCTGCACCACTTCGATGTTGTCGGTCACGCCGGCGGAAAACCGGTCGCGGGCCTGCGCCAGAGTTTGATTGGCCAGGTCGAGATTACTTCGCGAAACCGCTACCTGATCGGCTGCAGTACGAATGTCCAGGAACGCGTCGCGAACCTGTTGATCGATCTGACCGCCGAGATCGGCCAGCTCGTCCTGACGCTGCTTCAGCTCCGCGCGCGCCTGAATCACATCCGCGCTGATGCGGCCGGCGTCGAAAATATTGAAGCGCGCCGATGCCACAAAGCCGAATGTGCCGTGGGAGGCGGCCAGCGAAGCTCCGACGTCTCCGTAATCCGCCGTGATCGAGCCGGTGGGATAGCGCTGGCCGCGTGCGGCGTTCACGGATTCCTCGGCGGCGCGGACGCGTGCCTGGAAGCTTTGATAATCCGCGCGGTGCTCGAGCGCAGCTTTCAGGGCCTCGTCCTCGGTTAAAGAAGTGAGCGGCGAAAACGGCACTTCTTCGGCGATGTTGAAGCCCTGGCCGTTCGGCAAACCAATCACGCGGCCCAGCGCCAGCTTGTCCTTGGCGAATTGATTCTGAGCCGCGATCAGGCGCTCCTGCTGCTGCTTCAGCTCCACCTGCGACCGCAGAACGTCGATGGCAGGCGATGTCCCCGCGTTGTGTTGATCGACCGCCCGATTATAGAGCGCCTGTGCCGTCTCCACCTCCGAGCGGATCGCCGTGATGCGCGATGAGTCGGCGATAATCTGCAGATAGGCCGACGCAACAATCTGCACCACGAGGTCGCGGGCGTCCTGAGCCGACAAGCGCGCCGCGCGTTCGTTCTCTTGCGCCGCCCGGTGGTTCTTGCGCGCCGAGTAATCGAACACGCTCCACGAGGCAAAAGCGCGGACGTCGGTGTAGTGAAAGGGACCGATGATGGTGGGAATCGAAACTCCCGGAAAGTGGAAATTCAGGCCGAGTGTCTTCAGACTGTTTTGCTCTTCGGTCTGGCTGATCTGGCCGTTGATCGAGGGCAGCAAAGCGCTGAGGGCCACCAGCCGCTGGCCTCGGGCAATCTCGCTGGCCGAATCGCTCACCAGCAGCCCCAGGTTTGTCTTCAAGCCCCGGTCGAGTGCGTCGCGCAGCGTCAGAGCGACCGGCGTGGGCGTCGCGCTTCCCTGAGGGACGCTGCCGCTGAACTGGCCCTGCTGACCCGCGAGCGTCATCGCCGCCAGCATCCAAAGTCCCACCGGGACAAGTCCGCCGGCGCGCTTCATTCCGCCGCCTTCGCCGCGAGCGTTTCCACCACCGCGATGTTTTGTAGCAGGTCCGCCGGCAGACCGTGCCGCGCCTGCAGGTAAGACGGAGAGTTGTAAGAAATCTGCGCCTTGCCATCGGCGTCCTCCCACACCAGCACTTTCAGCGGAAGATCAATCGCAATGCTCGGCGATGCGATCATGAGCGGCGTTCCGGCTCTCGGATTGCCGAAAATCAGCAGCTTAGTGGGGCGCATATGCATCCCCACCTTTTCCGCCTCGCCGCTGTGATCCACCAGCGCGAACAGTCTCACTCCCTTCGCCGCCAGGATTCGTTCCAGCTTTTGAACCGTTCGGTCTACTGTCTGATCTCCCGGTACGGTCACGATCCCGTTCTCTGTACCTGTAGTCATTGTTTTCTCCTGAGTTGTGTCCAAACGCGCCTGCCGGGGATCGCGAACTGAAACCAGGTAGATGGCCATCGCGAGACCCAAGGCGGCCAGCAGCACTGCCAGAGCAATCGCCAGGGAGGAAGTTCGCGCGAACGTGGCCTTCCCACTCTTCAACTCCCGCACTAGGCGAATGTAGCTCCACATGCTCCAAACATTGACCACGATTCCAACCACGATCAGCGCCGTGCCGAACCAGGGCGAGATTCCAGCCATCCGCAGTTGAAGATTTGGCGCCCCGATTTCCAGCGCGCGCAGAAACAAGCCAAAGCGCGCCACGACAAAGCCAAAACCCATCAGCGCCAGGCCGGTTCGAATCCAGGCGAGAAACGTTCTCTCGGCGGCGAGATAGTCGGCTGGGCTGCCGCTGAATCGATCTGTCATGTTTGCTTCGCTTTGCGTCGCTAAATACGATTCCTGGCAAGCTACAAAAGTTGCAGCTTCGCTTCAAACGAGAAGCGATCGTAACGCTACTTACAAAGCTGATTGCACGGCAAGCTGCATGTGCCGCTCCAATGCACTTGCCACATGAGGACATAGAGTTGCACCATAAACTCACGCGGTCCGGTGGCGTCCCGTGGACGCGGAGTCGCCGGATCGACATGACTCCTAGGAGATGCTATGAGGCTTCTGTTCTGGATCTTGATCGTGATCGCCATATTGGCCGCCGCGCCCGGCCAGCAGAAGTTCACCGGCGTTATCACCGATAGCATGTGCCCGGACGGCGATCATTCCCACATGCAAATGGGCCCCACCGATGCCAAGTGCACGCTTGCTTGTATCGACGAGCACGGTGCCCAGTATGTCCTGTACGACGGCAAGGCGACTTATACCTTGAGCGATCAGAAGACGCCCGAAAGGTTCGCCGGAAAGAGAGTAACTGTAACCGGATTGTTAGATGCGCGGACGAAAACGATTCAAGTTAGCTCCATCACGGAGGCGAAATGAAGCTGTCCGGCTCGCGCCGGGGGTTTCTGGGCCGTGCTTCCGCCGGGCTGATGACCGTTTTGGCGGCGTGCCGCAAACCAGCGTCTGAATCAGCCGCGAATTCGGTTGCTACGTCGACCAGCCAGCCGCCGGGTTCTCCACCGGCCTTCGGTACTTCGCCGGGTGCCGGACCGCCGGTCTCCGCGGCGATGTTTGAAGAAGCCGGGAAACTGGTGCAGTTTAACATGGCCCCTGCCGAGCGCGAGCTAGCCGCCGGCAACTGGCGCAATTCGATGGCGCCCCTGTACGAACGCCGGGTCGGGCCGCGCAAGTTCTTCCCCTCGGCTTCCATCGCGCCCGCCACGCGATGGGATCCGCAATTGCCGGGACTTCCCGCCGCGCCCTCGCGCGATCGCTTCGTCCGCCCGGCAGCCTCCGCGGCGCCGCTTCCCGCCGGCGACCAGGACATCGCCTTCGCACCGCTCGCGCAGCTTTCCCGCTGGGTCGAGAAACGCCAGCTCACCTCCGAACGCCTCACGCAGATTTATCTCAGCCGCTTGCAGCAATTCGGGCCCAAGCTGCGCTGCGTCATCACGCAAACATCCGAACTGGCGATGTCGCAAGCCAAGCAGGCCGACCGGGAAATCGCCGCCGGACACTACCGCGGCCCGCTGCACGGCATCCCCTGGGGCGCCAAGGATCTGCTGGACACGGCCGGCATTCCGACCACGTATGGCGCCGAACCATACCGCAACCGCGTGCCTTCCGAAGACGCCGCCGTGGTCAGCGCCTCCACGATGCCGGCGCCGTGCTGGTCGCCAAGCTGAGCCTCGGCGCGCTGGCGCTCAACGACGTCTGGTTCGGAGGCCAGACCCTGAATCCCTGGCTTTTGGAAGAAGGCTCCTCCGGATCCAGCGCCGGTCCGGGCGCCGCGACCGCCGCGGGTCTGGTTGGTTTCTCCATCGGCAGCGAAACGGGAGGCAGCATCGTGGGCCCGTCCATGCGCTGCGGCGTCACCGGACTCCGTCCGACTTATGGCCGCGTCCCGCGCACTGGCGCGATGACTTTGTGCTGGTCGCTCGACAAGCTCGGGCCCATGACCCGCCAGGTGGAAGACACGCTGCTGGTGCTGCGCGCCATCTCCGGCCCGGACGCCGGTGACGTCGCCAGCGTCCCCAGCCATCTGGATTTTGATGCGTCAGCGCCGGTGAAAGGCCTTCGCGTCGGCTACTTCCCGGCTTGGATGAAGGAAGCGCCGGCCACGGATGTGGATCGCGCCGCACTTGAGACCGTCCGAAAACTCGGCATGGTACCGACCGAAGTCTCGCTGCCGGATTGGCCTTATGATTCGCTTCAGTTGATTCTGTTCGCCGAAGGCGCGGCTGCTTTCGAAGAGCTGACGCTCAGCGGCAAGCTCAAAGACCTGAAGATGCAGGTGCCCGACGCCTGGCCCAATTCGTTCCGGCAGTCCCGCTTCCTCTCCGCCGTCGACTTTGTGCAAGCCGACCGGTTCCGTCGCAGCGTGGCCCAGGAAATGGCCCGCATATTCTCGCAAGTCGACCTCCTCTTGGTGCCGTCGCTCCGCGATGAGATGCTGACCATCACCAACTTCACTGGCCACCCCTCGCTGACCTTGCGCGCGGGCTTCGTGGAGGTTTCCGAAGCGCGCAGCGATTGGGCTCCCGATCCCGCTCATCCGCTTCCCAAATTTTCGCCGCCGCGCCGCGTCCCCCACGGTGTGACGCTGATTGGACGTCTCTTTGACGAGGGCACGCTCGGCCGCGCTGGAATCGCACTGGAGCAGGCGTTCCATGTAGCCTCGGAGCGTCCGCCCGGTTTCTAAGTCAATTGCTCCCCGTTCGCACTGTTGGATACTTGATCCCTAGCTGATCGAGATAAGTATCGTATTTGGATGGGTCATAGTAGAACGCCTTCATGCGGGTGCGGTACTGTTCCATCGTCTTTTCGTTGAGCCAAATCGCGGGCTTATCTTCTGGCGCAAGCAGGCTCTTATACTGGGCGTCCTTCGTCTGGACGTTATGGAAGTAGTCCCAGGCCTTTTGCACCAGCTCCGGATGTAGCAGGATATCCAGCGTCGTCATAGCCTGCGCCTTCGCGCCCGCCACCACGCCCTTGTGAGCGATCGGAGTCGCCATGGAGACCCCGTTTGCCCAGTTATGGCCCGGTCCGCCGGGAATGTTCGAGGGATAGCGCAGCGTCACGGTCGGCACAGTCCAGGAAACATCGCCGATATCGTCAGAGCCGCCGCCCATGGGCCCAATATCGTTCTCGTCATCGTCGCTGCCAGCGGGCTTGGGCTGCTTGAGCTCGCGGATCTTCGTCGCCAGGCCGCGCTCGGGAACCTTCAGCTCGTGCTGCAGCGCCTTGGCTAACGTCTCATCGGCATCGGACCATTGCGGCAAGCCCACCCGCTTGATGTTTTCGTACATGTCTTCGGCAATCGGAACGTTGAAATGTCCCGGCCAGGCGCTGCCCAGCACGCGCTCGGTGTAAGTCGTGTCGGTCATCAGCGAGGCGGCTTTGGCCATGTTTTCGCCGATGCGCCGCAGGTTCAGGATGTGGTCGTAGTCGGCTTCGCGGTAGTAATACCAGACCGCCGCGCTGGGCGGCACCACGTTGGGCTGATCGCCGCCGTTGCTGATCACATAGTGGACGCGCGTGGCCAGCCTCAAATGTTCCCTCCGGAAGTTCCATCCGGTATCCATCAGTTCCACCGCATCCAATGCGCTGCGGCCACGCCAGGGCGCGCCGGCGGCATGAGCGCTTTCGCCCTGGAACATGTATTCGATCGAAACCAGCCCGTTGCCCGGCGCCGGACCGATGGACACACTGAAGTTATCCGATACATGGCAGAACAGCACCACGTCAACGTCTTTGAAAACGCCGGCCCGAACATAGTAGGCTTTGGACCCCAGTAATTCCTCGGCGACACCGGGCCACAGCATAATCGTTCCGGAAAGATGCTCGCGCTCCATCACCTTCTTCACCGCAAGCGCCGCCAGAATGTTCAGCGGCATCCCGGAGTTGTGCCCTTCGCCATGTCCCGGAGCGCCCTGGATCATCGGGTCGTGATAGGCGACGCCCGGCTTTTGGGAAGCCTGTGGGATGTCGTCGATGTCGGAGCCCAGCGCGATCACCGGCTTGCCGTGTCCCCAGGTGGCGACGAACGCCGTGGGTATGCCGGCGACGCCGCTCTTCACCTGAAATCCTTCCTTTTCCAGGATGCCGGTCAGGTATTTGGAGGTCTCGAACTCCTGAAATCCCAGCTCGCCGAAGCTGTAGATACTGTCCACCATCACCTGGGCTTGCTTCTTCATGCCGTCGATCTGGCCGGCCAGATCCGCCTTGAGCGCTGCCTCCTTTTGGGGCGAGACGCTCTGCTGTCCGAATGCCACTCCTGCCGCCAGCAACAATAGAGTAACTCTGCGCACCGGTTCGAACTCCTTTCCCGTGGTGGCCAATATAGCACTGACCTCGGAATCTTCGCAGTTGCGCGCGAACGTCTTGATACAATTAATCTAAATGCATGGTGAACTTCTTGCCATCGCCGTTCTCGGAACTGCCGAAGCTCACCCTCGCCTCGGCCGTTGACATTCTCATTGTCGCGGCTCTGATTTATCAAATTTTGTTAGTCATTCGCGGCCGGCGCGCCATTCATGTCCTGCTGGGCCTGGGTGTCTTGGGCGTAATTTACGGCATCTCGGTGTGGGCGCGCCTCGAGCTGCTCCATACCATCCTGGCCAATGCCGCACCCTATACCGCCATCGCTCTGATTGTGATGTTCCAGACCGAATTGCGGCGGGCGCTGGCCCGGCTGGGGCGCCGGCCTTTCCTGGGGGTCAGCCAGATCGAGCGCCGCGAATTGAGCGAGGAAGTAGTGCTGGCCGTCGGACGTCTTGCCCAGGGGAAAACCGGCGCACTGATCGTGGTGGAGCGCAAAATCGGGCTCCGCACCTTCGTGGAAAGCGGCGTCAACTTGGACGCTTCCGTTTCCCGGGACCTGCTGTGCTCGATTTTTCATCCGGGCGGCGCGCTGCACGACGGCGCGGTGATCATCCAGGGCGACCGCATCACGGCCGCAGCCTGCTTTCTTCCTCTCACCACCAACCCGATGCTCCAGACCGAACTGGGCACGCGTCACCGCGCGGCCCTGGGAATCACCGAGGAATCCGATTGCATCGCGATTGTCGTATCGGAAGAGACCGGCAAAGTTTCTGTCGCCGCTTTCGGAGAAATCGAGCTCGACGTGCCGCTCGAACGCGTCGAGGATCTACTCACCCAGCGCGAGGACCGGCGGCATAGGCACGTTTCATCCAAGCCCGCCCGGAAATCCGCTGCTTTGCAGCAATCCACCATCGACCGGCCATGATCCAGCTGCTCACCCGCAACCTCGGCTGGAAGGTCCTTTCGTTATTGATTGCGATCGCATTGTGGCTGGTGGTGGAGCGCGAGCCCGAACTCGCCAGCTCGATTTCCGCCCCGGTGGAATTCCGAAATATGCCCACCGACCTGGATATCGTCGGCAATCTGCCGGACCGGGTGCGGCTGGAGCTGCGCGGGCCTTCCGGAAGGCTTTCTCGTGACGAACTGGCGGCCGTGGCTGTGGTTTTCGATCTGAACGGCGCGAAGGCCGGCGAACGCACGTACACTATTCGCGCGCACAATGTCGACCTGCCGGTTGGAGTCGCCTTTTATCGCGCGGTTCCTTCCCAGGTCACTGTCCATTTTGACCGCCTCGTGCATCGCGATGTTCCCATCCTCCCTGCTTACGGCAGCACGCCGAACGGTTATCGCATCCGCAGCATCACCGTCACGCCACCCGACGTCCAGCTTCTCGGTCCGGGAGAGCGTGTGAGCAGCATTAACCAGGTCAAGACCGACCCGATCGACCTGAGCGGCGTGACCGGAACAAAGCAGTTTCAAGTTCAGGTGCGCATCGGAGATCCCCAAGTCCGCTTGGAAGTTCCCACGGAAGCCGTAGTCCGTGTGGAAATCGAGAAGACCAACGCCGAAGGGGCGCGGTAGTGGCTCGAGTCCTCTTCGGAACAGATGGCATCCGCGGAGTCGCCGGCCAGCATCCTTTGGACCGGACGACCGTCCAGGCCGTGGGCCTCGCGCTCGGCGACTGGATTCACCGGCAACAACAGGCGCCCGCCGTCGTACTCGGCATGGATACGCGTGAATCGGGGCCGTGGCTCGCGGAGGAAATTGCCGGAGGCCTGGCAAATCGCGAGGTAAAGGTTGATTTTGCCGGTGTAACCACAACGCCCGGCGTGGCTTACCTGGCCAAGACCGGACCATTTGCCGCAGGCGTCATGATCTCAGCGTCCCACAATCCCTACCAGGACAATGGAATCAAGCTAATTGGTCATTCTGGCTATAAATTACCGGACGAACAGGAAGAACTACTGGAAGCGCAAATCTTCGCGCTTCTGAAGAGCGGCGCTGTTTCCGAGCCCACCAGGATTCCTGTAAACTCCGGCCTGGACCGAACCTATATCGACCATCTTGCCGCCACGCTCCCGGGTGGCTTGGGTGGGCTCAAGATCGTTGCCGACTGCGCCAATGGATCGGCATCGGCTCTGGCGCCAGAGCTCTTTCAGCGGCTCGGTGGCGAAGTTCACGCGATCCATCGTTCACCCGATGGCCGGAACATCAACCTCAACTGTGGTTCACTCCATTTGGAGGGCTTGCGTGCCGAGGTGCTCCGGCAATCTGCCGATGTCGGCGTTGCGTTCGACGGCGACGCCGATCGCGCCTTGTTTGTTTCGAAGACCGGCAAGATCGTGGATGGCGATGCAGTGCTGCTTTTGGTCGGACGCTACTTGCGAGATCAGGGACGCCTCGGGGGGAACAACGGCCATCCCATTGTAGTAACGACGGTTATGTCCAATCTCGGACTGGAGCGTGCTTTGTGTTCCCACGGAATCGAGATGGTGCGAACGCCGGTGGGTGATAAGTATGTCCTCGAGGAGATGCTGCGCCGGGGGGCGGTGTTGGGCGGCGAGCAGTCGGGCCACGTCATTTTTCATCAATACGCAACTACTGGCGACGGCATGCTCACCGCGTTGCGAGTTTTCGAAGTGATGCGGCAGACCGGCACGGGCCTGGATGAACTGACGAGCGACCTGCAAGTCTATCCGCAGCGGCTCGTCAACGTGCGCGTTCGCGAACGCAAGCGCTTAGAGGACCTGCCGGCCGTGGCGGCCGAGATCCGTGCCGCGGAGGCATCCTTCGGCGACTCGGGCCGCGTTCTGGTCCGCTTTTCGGGCACCGAACCCCTCGCCCGGGTCATGGTGGAAGGGCCGGATCTCGAACGGGTGGAAGCCTTTGCGAACCGCATCGCTGCCCGAATTCAGGCCGAATTGGGCTCTGAGTAACACCTCATCTTTCCCATAAGTAATTTGCCGTAAGATACAACAGATAAATCGCTTAGCAAGCCAGGAAGGCGCTAAGAGCCGAAAGCTCTCGCAATCGTGCGGACCCTCTGCTATGATTGCCGAAGGAGTGTTACTGCTCGGTGTTTTGACCGGTTTCCTTAAATTGATCCGACAGTCAATTGTCTAGGGGTCCGACTCGGATGAAGCGTTGGTGTGCAAGCTCCGGTGGCGAAAGCCACCATGGAGAAGCCTGAAGACGCACGGGGGGCTCCGCCCCTGTTGAGTTCTGGGGTCAAGGACGGGAGCCGGTCCCACGGGGAAAGGGCGCTCCTCTTTTCTTCCCGCGTTCCGTACAGATGAATATTTTGTTTATCGGCGATATCTTCGCCTCCCCAGGCCGCGCTCTGGTTGCGCGGCATCTACAGGAAATTATTTCCTCCGAGAAAATCCAACTGGCTATCGCCAACGTAGAGAACGCCGCCGGCGGGTTCGGAGTGACGCCGCTGATCGCCGAAGAACTGCTGTCGATGGGCGTGGATGTCATGACCACGGGTAACCACGTCTGGGACAAGAAAGAGATCTTCGATTACCTTCCGCGCGCGCCGCGTCTGCTGAGGCCTGCCAATTATCCGCAAGACCTTCCCGGCTGCGGTGTGTATGTCGGCAAGGCTCGCAACGGAGCCGAGGTGGCTGTGATCGACTTGCAGGGGCGGGTACATCTGCCGGCCACGGATTGCCCGTTCCGCAAAGCCGACGAGATTCTGAAGTCGCTCGATCCCCAGGTGAAAATCAAGCTGGTGGATTTCCACGCCGAAGTGACCAGCGAAAAGATGGCCATGGGCTGGCACCTGGCGGGCCGCGTTTCGGCGGTGCTCGGCACCCACACACACATCCCGACGGCCGACGAACGTATTCTCGCGGGCGGAACGGCCTATCAGAGCGACGTCGGGATGACCGGCCCCTACGATTCCATCATCGGTTCCGAAAAGAACCTGGCGCTGCGGCGCTTCCTCACCGGAATGCCGATTCGTCTGGACAGCGCCAAAGGCGGCGGCGAGCTGCACGCGGCCGTGGTTACGGTGGATCCTACGACTGGTCACGCGACAGCGATTCGCCGGCTCACGCGCAAGGACTAGCGGCCGTTGTCGTGGTGCTCCGAATTGACGTAGTGTCCGGCGTCGTTGTCGACGCAGGCGGGAGCCTCGCCCAGGGTATCGAATTGAAGCGTCAAAGTCCGCGTGATGGTCCAGGGCTGCGCGAGCACTTTCGGATCTTCGGCGGTCATCTGGTACTGAATCGTGTCCCCGACCCGGCGCAGGCGTTCCGTGACGTGCAGCTTAAGGCTGTGGAAAAGGCCGTTGTCGGCGAGCCAGGTGTCGTCGCCCAGCCGAGTGACGTCGACCACGAGCGTGTCGCCTTCCCAGTGCCCGACCGAGTCGCCATCCGCGGTGAAATCCGCGTCCGGATCGGTGCTGTGAGAATGCCCGTCCAGCGGGATCACTCGCCACTGATTGCCCGTGATGTCGGCATAGAGGAAGACGGCCTGCTTGGGCGTCATGACGATCTGCTGCGGAGGCCCGATCCGTGGAACTCCCGGGGGACGGCAATGCAGAGTGCCATCTTCTTTGACCTGATTCTCGCTGAGCATCTTCACTTTTGCCAGATACTCGGGCTTGTATTGCGGCTCGGGATCCGGCGTCGCGCGCGGAGCGTTGGCCCCTCCGAACGACTTTCGGAAATCGAGCGTGAAGGATTTGTCGCCCACGGGGGCGATCAAGTTGCCGAAATAGTGGTGCCACACGCCGTTCAAATCGGGATGCCCATCTGCCGTGTGGGGCGTCGGCTTCTTGGCGGCATCGGGATATTTCGCGGCCTCCATCACGTAGCTGGTCGCGGGAGGGCCGTAGTTGGTGGCCTGAGTGGGCGCCTGGCCAAAAGCGCACAGGGCAAAGCTGGTTAAGCCGATGGTTAGTGTGAATCTCACGAGCTTCCTCCTATTTCGCCGGAGCCGCTCCCGGCCCTGGTCCTGCAGCGCCGCCTCCGAGGTTGTAGAAATGCCCATCCGCGTAGGTCAGCTTCACCAAGAATCCAAATCCCTCGGTACCGTCCTTCGCTGGGTACACGGTCACCGTTGCGTCGGAACCGTCCGACAGTTTTTCTCTGGTCAGGCCACTGCCTTTGAAGAACATCGGAGGCACCGACTGCAGCCTCCAGGTGGTGACCTTGCCATTCTCATCCTTGGCATCGAAGTAGACGAAGATGTGGGGGTTCACCCAGTCCACTTTCGAGATGACGCCTTTGAGCGTCACGATCTTCTTGTCGTCGAACTCGGCTGAGACGGCGTGGTGCGCCACCAGCGGCAGTCCGGAAAGCAGCAGGGCTGCGGCTAACACGTATTCTTTAGTTTTCATTCGGGATGGGCCTTTCAGAAAGGTATAGCGTTCAGTTACGGCGGTGTCAAGGCCCCGAGGTTTATTTTCCGGCAGTGCTAGAACGGTTTGTAGCATTGCCGGGCCGGGTTGCACTCGTAATCGTCAACGAGTTTGCCGTCCGGGCCGAGGCATTGCTGGGTTTTGTGGCACCAAAAGAGGCGGTCGCCCGAGTGCGGCACCGTGGCATCCCATTCCGCCTCGACGTACAGCCCCTTCCAGCGCAGCAGGTCGCAGCGGTCGTCGTCGAGCTGGGTCAAGGAAGATCGCTCGCGGTTCATACTACGCCCTGCCGGACGCTTCCAACAGCGCGCGTTTGACGGCTACGCGCGCGAGCTGGATCTTGTAACGGTTTTCGCTGAGTGGCTGCGCGCCTTGGACGGCGGCTTCGGCGGCCTGTGCGATCACCTCATCGGAAAGCGATTTGCCTGCCAGCGCCTGCTCGGCCGCAGCGGCCACCCACGGCGTGGGCGCCACATGACCCAGAACGACGCGCGCCTTGGTGATGGTGTTCCCGTGCATTTGGAGCGCGACCGACGCGGTGACCAGGGGCCAGTCCATCGCTTCCTTCTGACGCAATTCGTAAGTGGCGTTCTTGACGCCGCGTGCCGAGGGGATTTCGATCTCGGTCAGGATCTCGTTTGGCATCAACACGATTTCACGGGTGGCTTCGTTTTGCGGAGCGACGAAAAACTTCTCTACAGGCACGGTGCGCGAACCGCTGGCGGACACTAGCTTGACCTTCGCGCCCAAAGCAATGAGCGCCGGTCCCAGGCTGGATGCACTGACGAAATACGCCGGACCGCCGCCAAAGATCGCGTGGTAGCTGTTCTGGCCGTTCATCACCAGGCTCTTGCCGTCCTGCATACCGAGCAGTCCGAAGCCTTGGCGGAAATACCAGCAGCGCGGGCGCTGGCACAGGTCGCCGCCGACGGTGCCCATGTTGCGAATCTGGGGACTGGCGACGCCCATGACAGCGCTGACCAAAGCTGGATACTCAGTATGCAACGTCTGGTGCGATGCGATCTCGTCGAACGTCACGGTCGCGCCCAGACGCAGGCCGTGCGACGACTGGTGGATGCCGCCGAGTTCCTTAATGCCCTTGATGTTGACCACGCGCTTGGGCGTATGGAGGTGTTCCTTCATGAGGCTGATCTGATCGGTGCCGCCGGCCAGAACGTCGGCTTGCCCCCACTCGGAGCCAAGCAGGGCCAAGGCCTCGTGCAAAGAGGTTGGACTTGCGTACTCAAACGGTTGCATCAGGCCCTCCTTTCGAGCGCGGCAAGAACCCGCGCGGGTGTGAACGGAACACGCGGAACACGAACGCCGATGGCGTTGGCGACGGCATTGCCGATGGCCGCGATGCCGCCGATGCCCGCCGGTTCGCCCATGCCGATGACTCCCCGCTTGTCGTTTTCTTCGCGAATGTCCAGGTGCACGACGATCTCGCCGATATCGTCGATTCCGGCGAGCTTGTAGAACTCCATATCCGGATTGAGGACGCGGCCGAGTTGTTCGTCCATGACGCGCTCTTCATACAACGCGCCGCAGACGCTCATGATGCAGGCCCCGTAAACCTGGCTGGCAGCGGTCTTGGGATTCACCACCAGGCCGCCATCCTGGATACAGACGATTTTGTTGATCTTTACGATGCCGGTTTCGGTGTCCACGGAAACGTCGGCCATCTGGACGCCGCCCACGCCGCCGGTGTTGAGTCCCTCCTTCGGCGCGTTGCGAGGATTGTTCTCGCCCATTTCGGAAATGCTGTTGACGCCCAGCTTCTGGCAGGCAGCTTTAAAGCTCATGCCCTTGTCCGGGTTGCCCTTGACGCGAATGCGGCCGTCGACGGCTTCCAATTGATCGGGCGAGACGTTGAGCGACTCGGCGACCACCTCGAAAAGCTTCTGCAGTGCATTCACGGAAGCCTTGCGGCTGGAAGACGTGACGCCGCCGATGGTGGTGGATCCGCCGGAAGCGCCAGAGTTGGGATAAGAGCTGTCGCCGATCTTGACCTTGACCTGATTCACTTCCAAGCCGAAGGTCTCGGCGGCGACCATCGCGACCATGGTGCGCGTGCCGGTGCCGATGTCCTGCGTAGCCAGTTCCACTTCGACCGTGGCGTCCGGATGTATGGTCGTGCGGCAGGTGCTGGCATGTCCAGCTCCGCCCCAGGTGCAAACGGCGAGGCCGAGGCCGCGCTTAACTGGTCCGGGACCGGAATCGCCGCGCTGATGCCAGTTCTTGCGCCAAACCATCAGCTCCGCGGCCTTTTCGAACTGGACACGGTAGAGATCCGGCCGGATAGTGTGGTCCAGATTTTTCAGGAAGAGATCCAGCGGATCCATGCGTAGTTTCGCGGCCAGATCTTCGAAGGCCGAGCAGGTGATGTAGCTGGCCTGCGGATGATTGGGAGCGCGCCAGGCGCGTGCGCCGCCGGTGTTGGTGGACACGGCGGTGTGGTTCAAGCGGCGATTGGGAACGCGATTGTACACGTAGGGGAAAAGCTGCGGGTTGAGACCGCCGCCGCCGAGTCCGCCGGTGGACCATGTATTGGACTGCCAGACGGTGATGGTGCCGTCTTTCTTCGCGCCCATCTTGACGTTGCCGAATACCGATGGGCGATTGCCGGCAATGGTGAGATCTGTGGCGCGGTCCAGGAACAGCTTCACCGGCCGGCTGCCGCTGGCTTTGGATAGCTGCGCGCCTTCGACGCCCCAGAGGTCGGCGGGAAATTTGCTGCCGAAGCCGGCGCCCATGTAGTCCATGTGGACGTGGACGTTCGACATGGGGATTTCGAGCGCGCGTCCGATGTCGTTGGCGACGCCGTCGACGTTCTGCGTGGAGGGATAATATTCCACCTCGTCGCCCTTCCAGGCGATAGTCTGGCCGTGGGTTTCCAGGCAGCAGTGCGTGAGGACAGGAATGCCGTAGTAGCCTTCGGACACGACGTCGGCCTCCTGGAACGCCTTGTCGGGGTCGCCCGAGACCTGCTCGCCGGCTGGCTTGGCGCGATTGCCGGCTTTGGCTAGATCTTCTTCGATCACCAGGTGCGGCAGGACTTCGTACTCAACCTTGATCAGGCGGACAGCGTCGTTTGCGATTTCATCCGAAGTGGCCGCGACGAAGGCGATCTCCGCGCCGGCCCATTGGATTTCGGCGCCCGGCTTCGAGACCACCCGGATCGCGGTGACGCCGGGAAGCTTCTCGGCGGCGCTGGTGTCGACGCTCTTCACGCGGGCGTGTGCGTGGGGCGAAGTGACGACCGCGCCGAACAGCATGCCGTTGAGGTTCAGGTCCGATGGATACTTGGCGGCGCCGCTGGATTTGGCGATGCCGTCCAGGCGGTTGAGCGGCTTGCCCATGACGCGCCGCTGGCCCATTGGCGGCCAATGATAATCGGGTGCATTAGGCATTGCGGCCTCCCTTCATCGTCCTTGCGGCTTCGAGCACTGCTTTGCGGATGCCCATGTAGGTGCCGCAGCGGCAGAGATTGCCGCCGAGGCCTTTGCGGACCTGCTCTTCGGTGGGATTGGGATTGCGGTCCAAAAATCCTTTGGCGGCCATGACGAAACCGGGCGTGCAGTAACCGCACTGCTGGGCGTCGTTGTTGGTCCAGGCCTGGGAGATGGGATTCGGCTTGCCGTTTTGCGACAAGCCTTCGAGCGTCTGGATCTGGCGGCCCTGCGCGTCGATGGCCAGCACCGAGCAACTGTACATCACCTTGCCATCGATGATGACCGTGCAGGCTCCGCAGGTTCCGCGGTCGCAGACGCGCTTGGCGGCGGTCAGGTCGAGGCGGTTGCGCATGGTGTCGAGCAGCGTGTAGCGCGGCTCCACGTTGATCTTGCGCGCGCGGCCGTTGATGGTGAGCGTGATGGGGACCTCGCCGGGGCCGGCTACGGCAGGCGTGGACTGCGCCTCGGCTTCGGTTTCGAGAATGCCCGTCGTGGTGAGGACGCCGCCTGTGACGCTGACGCCCTTGAGGAAACCGCGGCGGGAAAAATCGGGTTTCTTCTGCTTCTCAGGATCGAGCTTGGAACTCACCGGTCACCTTCCTTCCAGGTGGATCGAACCGATCTTAGCAAAAGGCGGGGTGAGGCGGACCGTGGTTACGAGGTGTAATGGAGCTTTCGTTACGCGCTGGTGAGGACGGGGTGGAGGCGGATCGGAAGGACGTTGCTATAACGCGAGAAGTCGGCGTCCGCCAGCTTGGATTTGGTGTTGAGTTGCGAACCCGATCGCCGGAGTGCCAGGGACCATATGCTGGTGTCGACGAAGACTTGCACCTAGCGCTTCTTCCGGCGCTCCACCTTGTAGTCGTACTTGGGATCGAAGTCGACGGTGCCAAAAGCCGAGAGAATTTCCAGCCGTTTCCGATGGGCGATGTATTCGGAAAGAGCGGAAGTGACAGCTTCTTTCTTGGTCTTATGATGACCAATCCGGCGCGCTTCCTCGATCAGTTTGTCGTCAATGGCGAGGTTGGTGGGCATTGGTCACACATCCAAGTGTGTAAGGGATGGTATAACATGTCGGTGAGAAGCAGCCGTTATTCATGCGGCCTTGGCCGGGCGGCGCCGTCGGCATTCGTGAGCACGAACTTCTGGACGCGTTTGCCGGTGTCGACTTCGCCGGTATAGATGTTGCCGTGCGAGTCCATCGCGATGGCGTCGATCCAATGGAAGTAACCCGCCATGCGGCCGTTGTCGCCGATCGAGCCGGCCAGCTTGCCGGATTTGCGCTCGTGAATCCAGATTTTGTCGTTCGTGCCGTCGGCGACGAGCACATACTTCTGTTCGGGATCGTGCGAAAAGGTCAAGTTGTAAGTGGTTCCGCACATGCCATACACCGTGCTGCCGGGGCCCCCGCATTGCTTTCCGCGCGCAGGGGTAGAGGGATGCACGAAGAAGCTCGAGACGAACTGGCCCTGCTTGGTGAACACCTGAATGCGGTCGCTGCCGCGCTCGCAGACGTAGACCAGACCGTCCACGGAGAGATGAACGCAGTGCAGAGCGGGGGCGAACTGCTGCTGGTCCGGAGGCGGGCCCGATGTGTCGTAAGGCGGCGCCGGAGCGTTGCTGATTTCGCTAAGCGAGATCCCGTGTCCGCCCCAGCCGCGCTTGAACGCGCCATCGTAGCCGTAGACCAACACTCGTTTGGCATCGACAATATAAATCTCTCGCGCGTCTTCATCGAGGTCGAAGAAGAAGATTCCGCCGGGGAAAATATCGGTCTGCTGGTTGTTTTCCGGCGGCCGGGGCGCGGGCGCTCGCGGCGCGCGGTGGCCGAAGTCCCAAAGGAATTTGCCATCGGCGGTGTACTTCTGGATGCTGTCGCCCTGGCTGCTGCCGGAGATCCACACATTGCCCTCGCGATCGACCAGGATGTTGTGTTCGGCGGCGGGGCCTGGCCGCGCGACGCCGGGAGCGGGCCAATCCACGTGATAGCCGGGCCCACCCCAGGCGCGCAGGACATTGCCTTCGGTGTCGAACTCCATCACGGCGGGCGCGGCCACGCAGCAGTCCGTACGCGGCGGATTCGTCGAAGCGCCGGACTCATCGGGCATGATGTCGCGCGGCCGATTGAAGACCCAGATGTGATCGTCCTTGTCGGTCACCATGGTCGGGACGCCTTGCAGCAGCCATTTATTCGGCAGAGGCTTTGGCCAGAACGGGTCGACTTTATACAGAGGAAGATCGCCTGGTCCGACGGAGGCTTGAGAGGCGCTCGCACCGGGCACGATCCCGGCCGCCAGCGGCCAGTTGCCTACGTACGGCGGCCAGTTGGGAACCGGCTGCTCGGGCGGCGGGTAGAACATCGCGGCGTGGATGGTGCGGATGCGGCCATGGTCGATGGCGAACCACTCGCTGAGCGCGTTGCGGCGCTGCGAAGTTCCCGGTCGGCGGATAAAGACTCCTAATCCCAGCACGACGCCGGTTTCGACGTCCGCGATGGGGAAGCGGCGGGCGGCGACATATTCGATGTTAAAGCGCGTCAGGTTCGAACCGCACTCGGTTTTTTCGCCGGGCTTTTCCGGATCGGGGCGGCCGGTTACGGTGAAACCGTTCTCGATGCGCGTGCAGCCGTGGTGCTCAAGGATGATGGCGCCGTCGTGCGTGGACAGACCGTCGAAGTAGCTGTTGGCGATGGCTACCAGCGCTTGGCGCGGCAGGCGGTCCGTCTTCGGCAGTAGGCGGTCGGGCGGGGGATTCGCGGCGAGATTGTCGGGGTCGAAGAAGTTGCCGGGCGGCTGGCCTGGCAGTGCTGGCCCGTTGCCGCCTGGATCGCCTTTGCGCGCGATCAGCCATTCGGCCTCGGCAATTTGGTGCTGGACCACTTTGACGCGCAGCGTGACGATCGCCTGATGATCGCCCTCCTCGACGAGGCCGAAATAGCCAGCTTGTTCGCTCTCCGGGTCCAGATAGTGGCGGCGCAATTTGCCAAGCGCGGTGACGGACTGCCACAGACCAGTTCCCAGACGCACGACGATCGCGTTTTCGGTCTGGCGGAAGCCCGGGAGCAAAGGCGCGGCGGAGGGGTCGTGCTTGACGACGGCACTCAGGTACTGGTCGAGGGCGGTCTTAAGACAGGCGCGATCGCAATCGGGCTGGGCTGCGCTCGCGAGCGTTGCGGCTGTCAATACAAGCAGACATGCGGAACGTGGCATATTCAGTGTCCTCCTTACTGCGCGGGAACGAGGATCGGCGCTGCGGTTTTGCTCCAGCCTTGAAGCGTGATCTTGCCGCCGGCCCGCACAGTTCCGGTCAGCATACCAGTCGTGTTGAAGGGTGTGGCGACATTGCCTTTGGGGTCCAGAGCGATGACGCCGCCGTCGCCGTGCTGCTCGACGAGCTCTTTCATGACGACGTCGTCGGCGGCCTGCTGAAGCGACACGTGCAGATAGCGCACACGCTCGCAGATGTCCGCGGCGACGATATTACGCATATAGAATTCACCCGTGCCGGTTCCCGAGACAGCGCAACTGGCGTTATTGGCGTACGTGCCTGCGCCAATGATCGGCGAATCGCCCACACGGCCGGGCATCTTCATGACCGTTCCGCCGGTGGAGGTTCCGGCTGCGAGATTGCCGGACTGATCCAGCACAACAACGCCCACGGTACCGTGTTCCTCACCGCGTGGGAGCCCGGCGGTCTTCTTCCCGGCGCGAGCTTTGGCGTCGAGATAGCGCCTCCATTCGCGGTCTGTGTAGAAGTAGTACGGCGAGACCAGCTCGATGCCTTGCGATTTGGCGAACTGTTCGGCGCCAGGGCCGACCAGCAGCACGTGCGGCGTCTTCTCCATCACCAGGCGCGCCAGGTGGATCGGACTGGCGATGTGCTGGATGCTGGCTACGGATCCGGCGGCGAGCGTGCGGCCGTCCATAATGGCCGCGTCCATTTCAGGGATGCCATCCTGTGTGTAGTAGGCCCCGCGGCCGGCGTCGAACATTCCAGAATTTTCGAGCACGCGAATGGTGGCTTCCACCGCATCCAGGCCAGCGCCTCCGCGCGAGAGAATGGCGTAGCCGGCGCGCACCGCTTTGGTCATGGCTTCGCGGCGCGCGGCGAGCTGTTCGGACGGCATCTTGCTATAGTCGCCCGCGCCGCCGTGCGCCACGAGAACGAAGTTATGGACCTGGGCGCCGGCGAAGCTGGCTGACAGTACGCCGGCAATCAACACGCGTAGAAATCTCATCGTTGCCTCCTCTAGTTGGTGTGGAATGGTTCCCAGGCGGTGCCTTGCATCCGGGGTGTGAAGATCTCCGGATGAAGAATTTCCGCCAGAATTTGGAGCGATTCGACGATGCGCGGTCCGGGGCGGTTCATATATTGATTGCCGTCGACCAGGTAGACCCGGCCGTTTTTCACGGCGCGCAGCTTTGGCCATTCCGCGCGCTCCGTTAGCCAGTACATCTCGGCGCGCGTTCGGGCGAGGTCAAAGCCGCATGGCAGGGTCACAATCACGTCGGGATCGGCGGCGGCGAGTTGCTCCCAGTCCATCCAGGGTGAATGCAGACCGGCCTGTCCGAACAGGTTCTCGGCACCGGCCATTTCGACCAGTTCGGGAACCCAGTTTCCGGCGGCCATCAGAGGTTCGTGCCACTCGATGCAGGCAACGCGGGGACGGGCTCCGGCCGTGCCGGCTTGAGCCGTGATGGCGCCCATCCTGGTTTGTAAATTCTGAATCACGCTATTGCCGCGTTCGGCGACGCAACAGGCGGCGGCGACTCGCCGGATGTCGTCCCAGATGTCGGCCAGGGCGTTCGGCTCCAGCGCGACGAGCTTGGGCCGCGAAGTGAGCGAACCGGCCAGCGCCCGCTCCACATCATCCAGGCTGACCGCGCAAACTTTGCACTGTGTTTGCGTGATGACGTGCGTAGGCTGCAACTGGTCGAGCACATCGCGGAAAACTTCGTAGACCGAGAGCGCGTCCGCGACTTGGCGTTTCACGCGCCGGTCAATCTCGGCGCTATCGCCCTCGGTGGGGAAAGCGGGCGCGGTGCATACGGGCAGAGCGCGCACCTCGTCGGGGAAGTCACATTCGTGGGACCGGCCCACCTGCTGGCCGGTGAGTCCAAGGGCGTGCACGATTTCGCTGGCGCTCGCGATCAGCGAGATGATGCGAAGCATCTTTCCAATTTAACCGCTCTGGCGGTGGCCAATTTAACCGCTGCGGCGGAGGTTCGACATTTTGGGGTGGCAATAGTTGGACACTGACAGGATTTTGGCGGCGGGGAGATTCGTCGTCGAGATCACCAAAAACATCAAGGAGCCGGCCGGGTGGGGAATCGGGGTGGGGTTAATGTTGGGAAACTATCGGTTTGCAGTAACTTCAGACGGGGTTTCGAGCAGATCGACCGTGGCTCCTTGAGTTTTGGATGATTCCATCGCAGCAATAATGAGCAAGTTCCTCGCCATACCCTTAAATTGCTCGTTGCGTGGGACAAACCCGGCAAATCACGCGTGGAAAAATTTCCAGTTGCGTTGCTGGGCGTGCAAATCCGGTACTGACCCGCGAAATCGGAAACCGCTTTGAAACGCAGCTACGGTTAGAAGACGTTACTGCTTTTCGGGCTTGAGCGGCGGTAGGGGCGAGGGCGGAGTGGAGACCTGCCCGCGTACTGCCTCGCCGATATTGATGTGATTCACATCCAGAATCTCGCCAGTGACGAAATCGAGATTGTTGCGGGCATTGATGTAGCTGCTCTCGGCAGTCACTTCGTTGCCTTCCGCGGTGAGAAGATCGCGCTGGATCAGAATGACGTTGTAAATGGTGGAGGCCCCGAGCGCATACTTCTTCTGCTCGGCGTCGAGGGTTTCTTGCTCCAGAACCTGGTTCTTCACAGCCGCCTGATAGCGGGCGCGTGCCTGCTGAAGGCCGATGACGGAGTTCACCACGTCGACGCGGATCTGGTTCTCCTGCGCCTGGAGCGCCAGTTGGCTCTGGCGCAGGTTCAGAGTGTCGCGCTCGTAGTCGGCCGTGGCGGCGCGATCCCGTAGCGGGATGTTGAGCTGCACCCCGAAGGTGTAGTTGGGGAAATTTCGCGAGAAAATCTGGCGCAGGTCGTTCCAATAACCTCCGAAGAAATATGGATCTGGCGCCCGGACGTTGCCGGAAAGCGGCGGCAGGCCGTTGAGCAGACCGGCTTGTCCATTGTTGGCGAGGTTGGCGACGGCGCTTAATTGCGGCAGCATATTGCTGCGGTCGCCCAGGATGCTCAGCCTGGCATTTTCGATATTCAAGCGGTCCTGGGGAAGCTCGGGCCGCTCCTGCATGGCTTTGGTGACCAGATCCTGCACGGGTTGGATGGGCTCTACTTCGGGAACCCTGATTCTGTCCAGCGTCACGATGTGTGCGTCGGCGATCGAAGGGCTAGCTACTCCGTTCTTGCTGAGAACATTCTTAAGGATGGTCTCCTGCTGGAGCACGTTGGTCTGCGCGACCGTCAGATCCTGTTCGCGGCTGGCTACTTCGGCCTCTGCCTGCACGATGGAGATCCGCGCGAGCGTGCCGATCTCGACTTGTTTTTTGTTGTCCTCGTATAGCTTTTGGGACGCGGACAGCGCTTCCTGCGCCACTTTGACCTGCTCGTTGAAGCTCACCAGATTCCAATAGAGCGAGATCACGCTGGCGACAGTAGTCATCACCTGCTGTTTAAAGACGAGGTCCTGAACCCGGAGCGAGTTCTGGGCCTGGTGGATTCCGCGCCGGTTCACCGCGAAGCCGAAGCCGGACAACAGTGGCTGGCTGATGGTGAGCGCCAAGGAACTGGTCAGCAGGGGGTTGAGATCCGGCCGGCCCGAGTTGAGGTTGGCGCGCTGGTTTTGGAACGACAACGTGGCCGTACCGCCGGTGGGGAAGCCCTGGGTCAGCGTTAAGTTGGTGGTGGTTTGGGTAGTCACGAGCGAAGTGGTGCCGTAGAGAAAGGGAGTGCTCTGCGGCGAGGTGTTGTGTCCCCAGCCGACGAAGCCTGTGAGCTGTGGGTCGAAGTTCGGGATCAAGGTGCCCAGCTGCGACACCACGCCGTTCACGCCGGTGGAGGTGCTGGGAACAAACGTCCCACCGCCGCTGCCGAAAGCGTTGAGGGAAAGTCCAGCGGAGGCAGGGCCGGGCGTGACCGTCTGGGTGACGCCGCGCAGTGCACCGCCGCCCTGAGAGCGCAGCAAATCGGTTTGCGCTTCCACGGGGCCGTAGCGCGAGATAGCGATATCCAGGTTGTTTTCCAGCGCCAGCGCGATGGCGTCCTGGAGTGACAGGTAGAGATTGCCCGCGCGCAGCAACTGTTCCAGCCGGTTGGAGTTGCTCAGATCAATGGGCGCGACGCCCGGCGGGTTGTACTTTCGCGTCCCAGGCAGACCGCGAGACGCGGTGATCATCTCGGCGCCGGAAGCCGGCAGCAATGTCAAAAAGCCGCAGAACACGGCTAGAAGCGATTGACAACACTTCATTTCCTGAAACCCTCCCTCAAGGGTACGAACAGCCGCTCGGCCGCATCGTCGAAGGACCGCAAGGCAGTCCAAGCCGCACGGAAGCGCACAAATAGATTGCTTAGGTACAGAAGTCCTGGGCGGCTCTGTGTTCACAATTTTAGCATTACTGACACTGGCGAATGCCGGGCCGCCGTGGTTACGCGAGCACGCGTCCCGTGAATGCTATAGTGGCGATGTGAACGAGCCGCTAGACCCGATTCTGAGCGTGTTTCATGAGACTGGAGCGTACTTGCGCGGGCACTTCCGCCTGACCAGCGGCCTGAACAGCCCCGAATATCTGCAATGCGCTCTAGTGTTGCAGCACCCCCGGCACGCGGAACAGTTCGGGCGGCTGCTGGCCACTGAGTTTCGGCGGCTGGAACCAACGCCGAACGTAGGAGTGGTGGCATCGCCGGCCATCGGCGGAGTGATTATCGGGCACGAAGTGGCGCGGGCGCTGGGGGCGCGCTTCATCTTCACCGAGCGCGACGCGTCAGGAAAGATGGTGCTCCGGCGCGGTTTTTCCGTGGAGCCCGGCGAAACGGCGGTGGTGGTGGAAGACGTCGTGACCACGGGTGGCAGTTCGCGCGAGGTGATCGGAATCCTGAAAGAGGCGGGCGCGAGGGTGATCGGCGCCGGGTCGATCATCGATCGCAGCGGTGGCGCGGCCGATTTGGGCGTTCCGCGAGTGGCGCTGAAGACGATGGACGTGGTTGCCTACCCGCCCGACGATTGTCCCCTAGGCCGCGCCGGAAACCCGGTAGTAAAGCCCGGGTCGCGGCCCGTTCATGCGGCGAATTAAGCTTGTCGTCTCCTACGACGGGACCGATTATCACGGTTGGCAAGTGCAACCGGGTCTCCCGACCATCCAGGGCACGCTGGAAGCCGTAGTTTCGGAGATCGAAGGACGGCCCGTGCAGGTGGCAGGCTCGGGACGAACCGACGCCGGCGTTCACGCAGTGGCGCAGGTGGCTGCCATGTCCGTTGAGAATCCGATTCCCGCGGACAACTTGAGGCGGGCGATGAACCGGCTGCTGCCATTCGATATCCGCGTCACGCGGGTGGAGGAAGCCGCGCCCGATTTTCACCCGCGGTTCCAGGCGAAGGCAAAGACCTACGAGTACCGCATCTTCCGCGGCGAAATCTGTTCTCCGTTCGAGCGGCGATACGTATACCATCATCCGTATCCGCTGGACGTGGATGTAATGACCGGGCTGGCGCTCGTGCTGGAAGGCGAGCACGATTTCACGGCGTTTGCCGCGGCGGACGAGCGCGACGAGTTGGGCGCATCCAAGGTGCGGACCATCTTTTGTTCGCGGCTCGCGCTGGAGGGCGAGCGGCTGATCTACCGCGTCACCGGCAGCGGCTTCCTGAAGCACATGGTGCGCAATATTGTCGGCGTGCTGCTGGAGGCAGGGAAGGGAAATGTGGACCATTCCGGTCTGATTGCACGCTTGGAACCCGGCTGTGCGATTCCACCCGGTCCGACCGCTCCGGCACGGGGCCTGTTTCTGGTTTCCGTGGAGTATTGACCGCTCGGCTTGGGTAATAAGCCCCAAGAAGAAGGCGAATGTGCCCGCTATCAAGCTGGTGACATTGATCCTAAAGCCTGGCGGGTGTTGGACCCCCACTTGCTTGATCAACGAACATTGACGAAGCTGAGCGGCGCGACATCCGACCTAGCGCTGCCGGCAGTGGAGGCGACAGTGAATCCGTTCGTTTGGAGCGATAGTCACTCCCTGGGGCTCCCGGAAGTTGACGTGGAGCATCGCGCGCTATTCCGTCTTGCCGAGCAGCTTTACGATGACGTCGCCAAGGGTCAGGAGACGGACAAGCTCGCGAGCAACCTGGCGCGACTGGCCTCGTACGCCTCCTTCCACTTTGAGAACGAGGAAGCTCTCATGCAGCGGACGGATTTCCCGGAAATCGCAGAGCATCGCTTGGAGCACCAGACGTTCATCGCTCAGGTGGCGAACCTGGAAAGTCTTCGCCAAGACGGACACGAAAGCTTATGTGCACCTCTGCTGGAGTTCCTACGAGCGTGGACGGAGCAGCATATTCACGGCGCGGACCGGCGTCTAGCGGAGCACGTCAAACGGGCTTCCTGCTGACTTGAAGCAAGTCGGGAAGTGCTGCCGGCACGTTGGCGGTTTGCTCGAAGGCGTGGCCCATCTGCAAGAGACCCCAGTCGTCGCGCCAGCGGCCCACGATCTGGATGCCGGCCGGCAGTCCCTCGGCTGTGAAGCCTGCGGGAACCGACATCGCCGGATGGCCGACGAGCGAGATGTAGTAGCAGGACTTCATCCAGTCGATGTAAGTGGCCATGGGAACACCGGCGATTTCGGTGGGGTAAGGCTGCGTGACATCAAATGGCAGCACCTGATTGACGGGCAGCACGAAGAATTCGTAGCGCTCCATGAATTGTCCGACGCGGCGGCGCGACTCGGCGCGCTGGGCTTCGGCCCGGGCGATCTCTTCCGGGGTCCGTTTTTCGCCGCGGTCGAGTTCCCACAGAACCGTGTCCTTTACGAGTTCGCGGTGTTTCCTGGGGTCGCCTTTGGGCAGCGCGGTTAGAGACTGGTAAACCTGCCAAGAGCGCAGCACCTTGAAGGCCTCGTCAGCGCCGGAAAAATCGGGCTCGGCTTCTTCAACGATGCAGCCGAGTGCTTCGAAAACGCGGCGCTGCGCGTTGGTGATCTCGCGAACGCGCGGATCCACGGGCAGGCCGCCCAAATCCTTCCACCAGGCAACGCGGACGCCTTTAAAATCGCGGCTGGGCGGCTCGGCGAAGCGGCTGGCCGGCTCATCGATGGACACGGTCGATCGCGGATCAGGGCCGGCCATTGCGGCAAGAAAGAACGCGACATCGGCGACGTTGCGGGCCATGGGGCCATCCACACTCATGCTGGACCATCCGGCGACCGGTGTGGCCGGCAGGCGGCCTAGCGATGGTCGGAATCCGACCACATTGCAAAAGCTCGCCGGATTGCGCACCGAACTGGCCAGATCGCTGCCATCGGCGAGCGGCAGCATCCGGCAGGCCAGCGCCACCGCCGCCCCGCCGCTGCTGCCCCCGCAGGTTTTCGTGAGGTCGTAGGGATTGCGTGTGGCGCCGAAGACCTCATTGAACGTCTGCGACCCCGCACCGAACTCGGGTGTGTTGGTCTTGCCCATGAGGATCGCGCCGGCGGCGCCGATGCGTTCGACCAAAAGCGAGTCAGCAGCGGGAACGAAGTCTTTGTAGATCCGCGATCCGAACGTGGTGCGAATGCCCGCTGTAGGCTGCAGGTCCTTGTGCGCGATCGGAAGGCCGTGCAGCGGCGCCACCGCATCTCCGTGCGCCAGCGCTTCATCCGCCTTCCGCGCCTGCTCCATCGCGCGCTCGGCCACCAACGTCACAATCGCGTTCACGTTCGGGTTTACGCGCTCAATCTGACGCAAATGCGCCGCCAGCACCTCACGCGCCGAGAGGTCCTTGACGCGAATCCGGCGAGCCATTTCAACGGCGCTCAGCATGCAGATTTCGGACGCCGTATTTGCCTGCGAAATTGCGGTATGCATTCTTGAAGCTGGTGATATTATAGTGAGAGTCAAGCAGCAAGGAGAGCCATATGAGATCTATGCTCTGTGCGGCAACCACGCTGTGCATCTCCGCTTCGCTGGCAAGCAGCGCCAATCTGCCTGTTACTCACAATCACGCCCACGGCGAATACATCGAGGCCCGCACCGCCGATGTTTACACGGGACCCTGCTTCGCCAACTCCGAAGTCGGCTTAGCCGGCGACCTGGCTGTGATGGGCTGGAAGATCGACCAAGGCAGCTTCGACGGCGTGCAACTGGATGGATTGTCCGTGATGGGCGTCATCCACGCCAGCAACACGCTGGGCGATCCGACTGCTTCGGTTTATCCGGTCAAGGCGGTTCTGGTGATCGATCAGAATGCCAACGCCGAGCAGCGGCTTGCCTTGAAGGCCTTCGCGCAGAAGATGGGCGGCCAACTGCTCGAGGACGTCGTGCGGGTAGACTATCAACCGATCGAGTTTTCGCTCGCTGACAACAGCATTCACACGCGCAAGGCGACCATGACCGCTGGAAATATGGTGAAGCTGGAAACGCGGCCGCTCACCGATCAGGATGAGATCTGCCACAACGAAGCGGTCTGGTATCAGCCGCTGACGCCAGTCCAGCATGCGATGCCGGCCTTCACGGTGGCCAATGATTTTAACGGAAAGGGCCTGAACACTACCTGGAACTACAACAGCAACCGTGGCTCGTTTGTAGGGACATTCCAACTCGGCGAATAGGTCATTAACTCCGGCAACTTCTTCACGAACCAGAGGCGGTGCATCCTGGTTGGACTGGGATGCGCCGCCTTGGTTTTTTGCTGGTGGAGTCTCACCGTTCATTTCAGCTATCAGGGCAATTGGACGGCTCTGTTCTGCACCGGCTCTCATTTTGAGCAACCGCCTCAGCTCGCATTTGAACACATTTACTTATTTGCGGACAGCAACGGATATGACGGGCAGTTTTACCACTACATGGCCCACGATCCGTTCTTCGAGCGCGGATTTCTGCCGTATGTGCAAACGCCGCGCTTCCGTTGCCGCCGCATTCTGATTCCGCTGGCCGCTCATGTGCTCGCACTTGGGCGGGACGATCTGGTGGATGCCGCTTACTTCGCGGTGGTTTTATTAGTGGTGTTTTGCGGCGCCTGGTGGCTTAGCCTCTACTCGGTAGCTCACGGTTTTTCCGCGCTCTGGGGGCTGTTGTTCGCCGCGGTTCCGGCGACGGTTACCTCGATCGACCGCATGACCGTCGATGGCGGCTTGGCGGCGCTCTGCATCGGCTTCGTGCTCTATGCCGAACAGGGCGCGCGATGGCGAACCTATGCCGTCCTTGTAGCGGCAGCACTCATGCGGGAAACCGGCCTGGTCCTGGTGGGCGGATACGTCCTCTACCTGCTGTGGCAGCGCGGACTGCGCCCGGCGGTGCTCTTCGCCAGCTCCGCGATCCCGGCCCTGATCTGGTATGCCTTCGTATGGGTGCATACGACAGCGGATAGCAATGAAGTGCTGGCCATTGTGCCTACACGCGACACGTGGTTTTCCGTGCTTCCTTTGAAAGCGCTGGCAGTGCGGATGTTGCATCCGTATCACTACCGGACCGCGCCCGCGATCGAAGACGCTTTGATCATTTTCGACTACGTGGCCCTCCTTTTCGTAGTGCTCTCCATCGCGCTGGCGCTTCGCATGGCCTGGAAACGCGAGCTTGGCGCGCTGGAAATCTGTCTTTATCTATATACTCTGATGGCGATCTTTCTGTCCTTCCAGGACGCCTGGACCGAAGTTTACGGCTTCGGCCGGATCCTGTCGCCGCTGCTGGTGCTGCTGGGCCTCTATGGGCTCGCCTATCGGAAGTGGATCGCAGTTGCGCCGGTTCTAGTGATCGGAGCGCGGGCATTGCTGCAGCTGGCGCCGCAGTCACTCAAAATCCTCGAAGGCGCGCTGTTAGTAAGCAGGTGACAGCGCTGCAAGTTACAATTTGACTTGACGTGAAAATCACGATTTCTAAGGAGAACTACCTCAAGGCCATCGCGGAGGCGGAAAGCGAAGGCGAGCCGGTCATTGCCGCGACGCTGGCGCGCTGGCTGACAGTGTCAGCTCCGGCCGTCACCATGGCCATTAAGCGGCTCAAACGGGACGGGTTAATCCGTGCCGGGCGCGACGGCCAGATCACATTGACCCCGGCCGGACGCGACATCGCCAACCGCCTGCTGACGCGGCATCACCTCATCGAGCGGATGCTCACTGAGATCTTCGGCATGGAGTGGTACAAGGTCCACGACGAGGCCGAGCAATTGGAGCACGCGGTCTCGGCCGATTTCGAACGCCGCCTTGTGGAGAAACTGGGCACCGGGGAAGCCTGCCCGCATGGGAACCGTGCGGCAGGCGACACGCCACAGGAACGCCGCAAGCGGGGGCTAAGGCCGCTCGACGAAACGCCGGCCGAGTGCGACGCTACCGTGGTCAGCGTCTTTGAGCGCGATCGCCGGCTACTGGAGTATCTGAATGGCCTGGGTATTCGCCCAGGCACGATCCTCCGCATGCTCGCGACGAACTACGACGATACTTTGACGCTGCACTTGGCCGGCAAGCCGGTTCAATTGGGCAAAGCCGCCGCGGCGAAAGTTTGGGTGACCCTCGCCTAGTTCGCCAGAGCCGGCGCCGGCAGATTCTGGAAATACTCGATGGTCTCGCGTAAACCGTCCTCCAGGCCAACCTTCGGCTCCCAACCTAACACCCGTTTGGCCTTGTCGATATTCGGCTGCCTCCGCTTTGGATCGTCCTGAGGCAGGGGCCGGAAATCCAGCGGCGCGCTGGTTCCGGTGAGCCTGCGGATGCGTTCGGCGAACTCCAGGATGGTCAGTTCCTGAGGATTGCCCAGATTCACCGGAAGCCTCTCTTCGGAAAGCATGAGGCGGCACAAGCCGTCCACCATGTCGCGAATGAAGCAGAAGCTGCGCGTCTGCGAGCCGTCGCCGAAGACGGTCAAGGGTTGGTTGTGCAAGGCCTGGTCGATAAACGCCGGCACCACGCGCCCATCATTGAGCTGCATGCGAGGCCCATAGGTATTGAAGATGCGCGCGATGTTGGTGCGCACTCCATGAACGCGGTGATACGCCATCGTGAGCGCTTCCGCGTAGCGCTTGCTCTCGTCATAGCAGGAGCGCACGCCCACTGGATTGACATTTCCCCAGTAGGTTTCCACTTGCGGATGAACCAGCGGATCGCCGTAACATTCTGACGTCGAGGTGACCAGGAAGCGGGCTCCGTGCTGGCGCGCGACCTCCAGCATATTGCGCGTGCCGGCCGAGCCGACATCCAGCGTTTCGATGGGATGTTCGAAATAGTCCTTGGGACTGGCCAGCGACGCCAGGTGCAACACTCCGTCCACCGGCTCGTCCACAGTGAAGGGCCGGCAGACGTCCCATTCGCGGAATTTGAACCTTGCGTTGCCTTCCAGGTGGGCGAGATTCCCGGAGTCGCCGGTCATGAAATTGTCGTAGGCGATGACTTGATGGCCCTCGGCAATCAAACGGTCGCAGAGATGAGAGCCAATGAACCCGGCCGCGCCCGACATAATGAATCGCAATTGTTTGCTCCGAAATATCTATCCTAACTCACGACACTGTTTTCCGAGTCCTTAGGACTTCCCAGGACCTGACCGGGGCAACGGATGGCCTGCGTTACACTCGCAGGTGATGGTTCAGCTCTCGCGGCCGGAGTCGGCCCTCTTCCTTGTTCTGCTGGCCGTTTCGATCTACGCATTTTGGCTGCGCTTCGGCAAGGTTTGGCGGAAGGTCTCCCGCTCGAAGAAGGACCCCGAGCTCAGCTTGCGGCATATGGGCCGGCGCGTCGGCCAGTTTTTGTGGGAAGTGATGCTGCAGGGAAAGGTGATCCGCGAGCGCCCCTGGGCGGGCCTCGCGCACGCCTTGGTCTTCTGGGGATTCTGCGCGTTCGCCTTGATCACTGTCAACCACTTCGCCGAGGGCGTCGGGTTGCGCGTGCTATCGCCGAACGGCGGATTCGGGCGATTCTACTTCGGGTTTGTCGCTGTGGTTGCGATTGCGGTTGCGCTTGCGATCAGCGCCTTGGCGTTTCGCCGATTCGTGATCCGGCCCAAATGGTTGGGGCCTTTGTCGTACGAATCAGGCCTCATCGCGCTACTTATCTTCCTGCTGATGATCACTTATCTGGCGGCCTTGGCGCCAGGCTGGGAATCCAGCCGGGCGATTTGGTGGGCGCACACGCTGACCATACTCTTCTTTCTGCCGTTAGTGCCGCACACCAAGCATCTGCACCTGGTATTAAGCCCGTTCACTGTTTTCCTGAAGCGCGATGCCTTCAGCAAAATCCCGCCGCTTGCCGGCGACGAAGACTTCGGCCTGGACACGGGCAAAGACGTCACCAACCTGGTGGCGCTGCAGGCCTACAGTTGCGTCGAGTGCGGGCGTTGCTCGGAGCATTGCCCCGCCTTCAACACTGGCAAGATTCTCAACCCCAAGGAAATCGTGCTGGGAGTCCGCGGATATTTGAACGAATTCGGCCCGGAGAGCGACAAGCCTCTGCTGGGTCCCCACCTTTCGCAGGAAGCGGTCTTTCAGTGCACCACGTGTGGCGCTTGCGAGTTTCAATGCCCGGTCGGAATCCAGCATTTGCCGGTCATCATCGGCTTGCGGCGCGGCGCGGTGAACACCGGCAAGTGGGAAGACGATTACGGCACGAAATTGTTCCTTAATCTGGAGCGCAACGGGAACGCGCTGGGATTTTCGGCCTCCGAGCGCGACAAGTTCATCCAGAAGCAAGAACTGCCGGCCTTCGATGGCACGCAGGAGTATTGCTTATGGCTTGGTTGCATGGGCGCCTACGACCCGCGGGGCAGGGAAATCGTCGCCGCGCTGGCTGAAGTGTTTCGGCGACTGAATGTCAGTTTCGGTGTGCTGCGCAAGGAAAAGTGCACGGGCGATCCAGCCCGCCGCTTGGGCAACGATCTGGCGTTCGGGCAACTCGCCGAGGCCAATCTGGAGACGCTCGAGCAGAGCAAGGTGAAGAAACTCATTTCGATTTGCCCGCATTGCGTGCGGACCATTAGCACGGACTGGGCCGAATACGGCCAAGCGCCGCCGATCGAACACCACAGCGAATTTCTGGCGCGTCACCTGGACCAACTGCCTGTGCAGACCTCGCAGGGCGACAAGATCGTCTACCATGACCCCTGTTATTTGGGCCGCTATCGGAATGTGTATGATGCGCCGCGCGACGTGATCGGGCGATTCGGCCAAGTAGTGAATCCGCCGCGAACCCGGGAGCGGTCCTTCTGTTGTGGCGCGGGCGGCGGGCTGGCTTTTCTTGGCGAGGAGAAGGGCAAGCGCGTCAGCGTGGAAAGGGCTGAAGAGCTGGTTGCCACGGGCGCAGGCATAGTAGGCGCCGCCTGCCCGTTCTGCAACACGATGTTCCGCGACGCGCTCGCGGGAGTCACCGATTCCCCGCCGAAGCTGTTGGACATCGCTCAGATCGCCGCCGCTGCATTCGAACCCAAGTAAGTTTCACGCGGCCGCTTGTGCGCGATGGTACAATCGAAAAGTCGCCGCAAGTCGGAATCTGACGGCGCCGAACATCCTCTGTTCCCGAAATCGGGCGCGTAGCTCAATTGGCAGAGCAAGTGACTCTTAATCACTAGGTTGTAGGTTCGATTCCTACCGCGCTCACCACCCGGATCCACCTTACAGGCCTATGCGAGGAAGCTCGATGTGTGGCTTGCCTCGCATGCGGCCCAGTTTGACCTGCACAAGAAGTATCACCCCGGCGACCCTTATAATCCGGATCGCTTCCAACCCCTAGTACCCGCGCTTAGTACTCCTTGGCTTGCCTCGTGTCCAACCTGCCCGTATACTGTTTCTATTCGGAGGTTGATGAAAACAGCTTGGGCAAGTCTACTGTTCGCGGTCTGCGCGGTCTCCGCGCTAGGCGACACGACGTACGTCGGTTCGGATTCGGCGTGCTTCTACTCCTCGGGATCAAGTTGCGCACTGACCGCCGGCGAATCCTCGATAGGGTCCAATCTCTCGGGTAATCCGCTGCTCACCTACACGCCGGACGCCAGCTTTAGCGCCCCCGCCGCCGGGGGCAGCATTGAGCTGGGTATGTTCAGCGTTACCGAGAGTTTTTTCGGTTACGAGCGGGGCACCTTCGATATCAACATTACCTTTACCCAGCCCGGTAGTGGTGCAAACGACTTCTCGGCCAGCACGATGGGACTGGTCGTATTCGGAGCGGGTGGCGCCGAGATTAGCTTTGACGCCCCGCTAACGCAGCTGTATACCTATCCTGGTGGTTCGTTTGAGGTTAGCCTTCCGAGCGCGCCGATTTTCGTTGGTAACGGGTCATCGGTCGCGCTGGATGCGTTCATTACTCCCGGTGCCAATCTCCTCGATCCCCCCAATCCCGCAGCCGTTCCCGAGCCCGGCTCGCTTGCGACTATAGGTGTTCCAGCGATGTTGCTCGGCCTCGCGTTCTGGCGCCGCCGGCGGGTCACTGCGGAGATCATCGCCAAGTAGCCGCTAGTCCCTCGATTCGAAATCCCAAGTGCCGCGATTCGGTCGGGCTATTCAGCATGTGATGTGACTTACTGTTGTTGGCCTCCGATAGGAGCATTGGTCCATTGACAAATGTAAAAGATTTGAGTCAAGCTGGAGAGGTTTCGAGGTCCTCACGATGCTTCCTGCGCAACTGGAGCCCGACTACAACCCCGCTGAGCCCTGGTTTGCCATAAGGGTCCGGTCCAACCAGGAGCGGATCGCCCGAGTCCATTTGCGGGAGCGCGGTTTTGAGGAGTTTGCGCCCTCCTACAAAAGCGAGCGCCGCTGGTCAGACCGAAAGAAACAGATTGACCAGTACCTGTTTCCCGGCTACGTTTTCTGCCGGTTCAATCCCCATCGCCGCCTCCCCGTCCTGACCGCGCCCGGCGTGGTGGATGTCGTGGGCTTTGGAAAAACCCCGGCGCCCATTCCAGAAGACGAAATCGAGCGCGTGCGCCGGATGGTGGAATCCGGAGTTCCGGTCACTCCATTTCCTTTCGTCCAGGTTGGGCAGAACGTGTTGATCGAGCGCGGGCCGTTGGCCGGTCTAGAAGGAATCCTCGTCGAAGTCAAAGGCAAATGCAGGCTGGTGGTCTCGATCAACCTGCTCAAGAGATCCGTTTCCGCTGAAGTAGACCGGAGCGCCGTCCGCCCGACGCGCCCGACACGGTTAGCGGCAACAATTGTTTAGTAAGATCCCGCGGAGCGGAGTAAAATAGCAAACGATGCTTCGATTCCGGAACTGGCTCTCGGTTCTTCTGTTTACAGCTGCCGGCTGCTTCACATCCGCCGTCGCCCAACAACAGCAGGGCGGGGCCCAAAACCCGCAGGCTGGTCAGACGCCAGCGCAAGCCACCCAGTTGCCGCCGGAGACGATTCGGCCCAATTACGTTCTCGGACCAAACGACCAGATCATGATCCGTGAGCCGGACGCCGAGGAGATCAACGAGAAGCCCTTCCGGCTCGACGCGGACGGCAATATCACGCTGCCGTTGCTCGGCAAAGTCCATGCCGCCGGAATGACGCAACAGGAGTTGGAAGCAGACTTAAACCGCCGGCTCCGGGAGTACATCCGGCAGCCCCAGGCGATCGTGGTGGTCACCCAGTTCCGTAGCGAGCCGGTCTTCTTCGTGGGGGCGTTCCGCAGCCCTGGCATTTATCCCTTGCAAGGCCGCAGGACCCTGGTGGAAATGCTGACTGCCGTCGGTGGTCTGCAGCCCAATGCCTCGCGGCACATTACCGTCACCCGCCGGGAAGAGTACGGCGCCATTCCACTCCCGAACGCGGTCGTCGATCCGGCCCGGAAAGTCAGCACCGTGGAAATCAGCATGGGCAGCTTGCGGGAAAATGTGAATCCAGCCGAAGACATCGTGCTCCAGCCTTACGACGTGATCTCCGTGGGCCGGGCCGAACTGGTTTACATCAGCGGGGAAGTCGGCAAGACTGGCGGCATCGAGCTGGGTGAACGGGATTCGATCACGATTTTGCAGGCGCTCATTCAGGCAGGCGGCGTTTCGCGCGACGCCAAGAAGGACAAGGTGCGTATTTTACGCCCCGTTCTGGGTACCAACCGGCGCTATGAAATCGACGTCGATGTGGCGCGCGTCTTCGAAGGCAAGGATCTCGATGTCCCTCTGTTGCCCAACGACGTGGTTTACGTTCCACACTCCTACAGCCGGCAGATCTTGCAGACCACCGGCCAAATCATTTTCCCGATCATTCCATACGTAATTTTCATCGCGGCTCAGTGAGCTACAGGATTCCAGATCTCGTGATGTTACACTGCTAATTCATGCGGAAACCTGCCCACGCTGTCTTGCCACAGGCTTTGGCTGTTTTAATGGTAGTAAGTCAGTTTCCAGCAGCCGGACAGGCCCCCGCGCAGGCTGGTCCCCCCGCCGCTCAGCCCGCCGCGCAACCGGCGGCGCAGCTTCCCATCGAACAAAGCCTGAGAATTCGCGTCTTGGCGGGAAGCGGCGAAGCCAATGACTTGGAGCGCCTGGTGATGGCGCCCATCGTCGTGCAAGTGGTGGATCAAAACGAGCGTCCGGTGGAAGGAGCCGAGGTGGTGTTCCGGTTTCCGGCAGACCCTCCTGGTGCGGTCTTCACCGGCGGCAAGAACACTGAGACCGTGCGAACCAACGGCGACGGCCAGGCAGCCGCCACCAACTGGATGGCGACCAATCAGACCGGCACTTTTGAGGTTCATGTAACTGCCACCTACGCCAACCAGCAGGGAGAAACCACCTTTTCGATGAGCAACTCCAGGCACGTGGTGCAGGAAGGCACACGGGCCAAAAAGGTCACTTGGTGGTCCCACACCTGGGTCAAAGTCGCGGTCATCGGCGGCGCTGCCGCGTTGGTAGCGGGCATTGTGCTGGCGACCCGCGGAGGAGGGGCGTCCAGTGGCTCGACGATCACCGTCATCCCCGGCGGGCCGACCGTTGGCGGGCCCCACTAAAATCGACATGCGTTTCGCCTTTGCACTATACCTCGCAGTTTGGGCAGCCGCTCCAGCGGCGGCGCAGCCGGCGGCGCTCAGCGGTCCGACGGAGGGATTTACCTTCGATGCGCCAACCCGCAGCCTTCGCGCCGTGGCCGGCTACCCCGGCGCATCTTCTTTCGGGCCGGCGCTGGTCAGCGGAATCGACATAGCGGCCGTTGCACCGCAACGCAACTACGCCGTGGCCTTCCAGAACGGAGGGTGCGTGTTTGTCTCCAGTCTGGACGGCAAGGCGGCGGTAACCCCAATCAGCGAAGTGAGCTTGCAGCCGGAACATATTGTTTGGTCCGCGGATGGCTCGATGGCTGTCCTGTATTCGCTCTCCGCGAGCTGGTTTCAGCCGCTGACCGGCTTCCCCCAAACTCCTTCCGCACAACCCCGCGTCGACGCCACCCGCCTGGGAGGTTCGCTCGCCTCGATTGCGATCGACCCGAAGGGCCAGCGCATCGCCGTGGGAGTCAGTGGCTCTGCTGGCGAGATCTATTGGACCAGCGACCGGCAATCCTTCCAGCCGATGTTGGCGATGAATCATCCCATCGCGCTGACGTTTTCCGCCGATGGTACCGCCGTATATGCTCTGGATGGCGACAGCCAGCGGATCACTTCCGCCGGCATTGTGAATCCGGGCGTGCAGACGTTCCCTACTGGTTTGGCCGACCCGGTGGCGATGCAATCGGTCCAGACAGCCGCGGGAGAGTTGTTGTACGTTGCGGCGCGGAAGGATCAGCTGCTGCGGATTTTCAAACCGGTCAGCCGGCAGATTGTCGCCGACGTGCCGCTTTCCTTTCATCCCAGCCGGTTGGATCCGTTGGGCGCTAGTTTCGTTCTGGCAGCGCGTTCCCAGGCCGCGACGCCGCTCTGGGTGTATAGCGGCACTCCGGTTCCCGGCGCTTTCTTTGTGCCGGCCATACCGGCCGCCCCGGGCAGCGTGCTGGGCGTGGGAGGCACCGAGTAGATGCGACTGCGTACGGCTTTGCCTGCTGCTCTCCTGCTCTTACTCGCTGCCGGTCTCGCCCAGGCCCAGTCGATCCCGTTCACGATCCTGGTGACCGAGAACGGCGTTTCAGCAACCGTTCTCAACGATACAACCATCAGCGTGAATTCTCCGGTTGGGTCCGGGGTAACGGTGGATATCAAGGCAACGTATCTGGGCAACGCCCAGGCCACGATTGCGCAGCCTCCCCAGCTTATCGGTTCGACTGATTTCAAGGTCACCATGGACGGCACTCTGCCGCTGGTTCTCAATCAGGGCGACAGCGTCACCATGCACGTGGTGTTTCAACCAACCTCCACGGCCTCTGCGGGCGCGCAGCTCACGCTCACTTTCACGCAACCGTCTGTTTCCGCGACCGGGGGGACGACTACCGTGCAAGGCGCGATCGTCCTGGGCTTCCAAGGCACTACTCCTCAATTCACGCTGAGCTACGTCCTGCAAAGCGTCGGAAACGAGGTCGCCCTGCCGCCGGGAGGGACCGTGCTTTTTCCAGGCACTGCCATTAATACTACGGCGGTGGCCACCCTGAACGTCAAGAACACAGGCAGCGGTCCAGGACAGATTACGGCCATCACTTTTCCCAAGGGCCCTGCGTTCAAACTCCAAGGCGTGCCCTTGCCGCCAGTGGCAGTACCTGCCGGCCAGCAATTGCCCATCACCGTGCTCTACACGCCTACCGCGGTTCAAACTGACATGGATCAGTTCCAGATTACCTACCAAAGCGGCAACACCGTGACGGTGAACCTGCAAGGCAGCGGGACCTCGGCGGCGTTTACTTATAGCTACATCCAAGGTGGGATGTCCACCAGCGTGATGCCGAATGGGACGATACCTCTGCCGGATACGAATGTAGGCGACACGAGCAGTCTGATCATCTCGGTGCAGAACAAGGGGAATGCGACGGGAACCGTCAACTCAGTGAGCATCTCCGGGCAGGGATTCCAGTTCTCTGGCACGCTTCCTATCTTCCCGCAGACTCTAAAGCAGGGCGACACCTTCACATTTTCGGTTGCGTTCATGCCAACGATTGCCGGAACGGCGCAGGGAGAGTTGGTGATCGGCAGTGACGTGTTCAATCTATCCGGCAAAGGTCTCGGACCGAAGCTCGCGTTTTCCTATATCTCCAGCGCCGGTACGATTACGTTGCCGCCCGCCACTGCCGTGGTATTTCCCCCGATTGCGGTGGCGCAGTCCGAGCACGTTACCTTTGTCGTGACGAATTCGGGCACTCAAACTGCCACGGTCTCCAACATCGGCATCGGCGAATCGAAGAGTCCATTCAGCGTTTCGGGGGTCGCGCCTCTTCCGCTCAGCCTCGCACCAGGACAGTCGTCGCAATTCACCGTGACCTTCGCGCCAATCGCGACCGGCTTCTCCAACGGAACGCTCGTGTTGGATACCACCAATGTCTCCCTGATCGGCTCCGGCACCGCGCCTCCACCGCTGCCCTCTTATACGATCCAAGGCCCAAGCGGGAACGCTTCGCCGTTGACGCAGGCGCCGGTGACGATCACCTTATCCAGCTCGTATCCATTGGATTTGACCGGAACCCTCACATTGACGACAGCCGGCGACTTCGGGACCGACTCGACGGTTCAGTTCGCCACAGGCGGGCGAACGGTCAACTTCACGATCCCCGCGAACACCACCACCGCAGATTTTGCGAGCCAGGGGGCTCAGGTGTTATTGCAAACCGGCACGGTGGCCGAAACCGTGACGCTGGCGCCGACCTTCGCGACCGCCGCCGGCAGTGTGGACGTTACGCCCTCGTCGCCGGCAACCTTGCAGTTCATGATTCCCTCCCAGGCTCCGGTGCTGCTCACCCTTCAAACTACCGGCCAGACGGCGAACTCTTTCACGCTTGTGGTTACCGGCTACGCCACCACACGGGCGCTCACGTCCCTGAATGTGACGTTCATGGCCGCTGCCGGATACAATCTGTCATCGGCGCCGGTGACAGTCGATCTCACCCAGGTAGCGAATGCGTGGTTTGGGAGCTCGGCCTCGCAAGCCTTTGGTGGACAGTTCCAGATCACCATCCCATTTACGCTCCAAGGTCCGACCCCGCCTACCGGTAAGACCTTGTTGGATAGTCTGGCCTCTGTATCCGCTACGGTCGCCAATGGGGTCGGGACCTCGAACTCCCTCCAGGCTGCGGTTCGGTAAGACAACTAAGGCATTTAGTGTAAGTTAGTAAACTCTCCAGGCGGGCCTGGGCCCCGGAATCGCCGGTCATTGGCAGTTCTTTTCAGGGACTTAGGCCCAGGTACGGGAAGTTTGCAGTACTAGTACGGTGATGTGTGTAGAGCGTTGCATAATCCCAATGATCGGCCTAACATGATATTTAGGTCTTGAAGAAAGTGAGAGGTAGATTGGAGAAGTTAAAGGAAATGTTTCAGAAACCAGCGCTGCTCATACTAATGACCGCGGTGGGCTTGGCTCTAGTCCCAGCCGCGTCGGCCGCGACATGTTCCACAGACACACTTGCGGACTATGTCGCCAACGGGTCGTGCACCCTGGGTGACCTCAGCTTTTCGAATATTTCCGGCAGCACGAATTCCACGCTTAGCAATTTGAGTACGTCGCAGATTAGCGTGACGGCGATTCCCACGGTCAGCGACCCTGGGCTTCAATTTAATTATGGTTACGACGCAGTCGGAACAGAGAAAGTCCAAAGCACGGCAGTCTCCTTCACGGTAACCGACACGGCCGGAACGTTGATTAATGAGATCACAGTTTCGGCGGACTCTGGTTTCACCGGAAAGGGCACAGCGGCATTCACGGAGACCTACTGCAACGTCGCCTTTGCCAACCTGAGTGGATTTAACTCGAACGGCTGCGGCGTTTTCAGCGTGACGAACGGCGGTAATTTCAGCCAGATCCTGACGTTGCCCACGGCGGTGAGTTCTCTCACCATCACCAAGCAACTCACTTTTAACGCGCACGGCACTGGTTTTACCGACACGAAGGACAGCGCCTATGGCTCGTTTGGAGCCAGTGCTTTCGACCCGGTTCCCGGGATGAGTCCGGTTCCCGAGCCACGGGCCATTTCGCTACTGCTTGGCCTCGGTCTGGCTGCCGGTTTGTTCATCACGAAACGCATCCAGGCGGCGCGTAGCTAAGCGGTTTTCCACAATCTCTTCTTCCACGAGCGCAGGGTCCCGAATTTGGGGCTCTGCGCTTTTCGCCTTTAGAACGCGCTTCAGATCTTGCTGACCGCTTCCTTGATTTTGGCTTCCTCTTGGTGTGAAGGGTGGTCGGCCAGGGCCGCCTGCAATTCCTTCCGGGCGCCGGCCTTGTCGCCTTTCTCCAGCAGCGCGATTCCCAGGTGATAGTGGAAAGTCGAGAAGCCGGGATACTTCTGGACCAAAGTGCCGAAAGTCTGCAGTGCGCTGTCCCGCATTCCTTTCTTCAGGTAGATGTAGCCTACCGTGTCGTAGAAACTGGGTTGTCCGGGAACTTTCTCGAGAGCGCGCTTGGCAAGACGCAAGGCCTCATCCAGGTCGCCGCCAGAGTCGGAAAGCAGAGAGGCCAGATTATTCAACGCGACAGCGTTATCCGGATGCGAGCGAATGACGTTCTCATACTGGGCCTTGGCTTCCTTGACCTGCCGGTTGCTGGCTAAGGCGCCGGCTAACGCCAAGGCCGGTAGGGGATCGTCCGGAACCACATGCGCCGCCTCCCGGTAAGTGGCGATCGCGTCCGGGTAGTCTCCCTTGAGCTCGTAAACCTCGCCCAGGTTCAGCCGCTCCTGCAAAGAGCCCGGCGCCGCGGCGATCAGCTTGCGGTAATTGGTGATCGCGACGTCAAAGTTGCCGGCCAGAGCCGAGACCCTGGCGACCTGCTCGAGAATCACCGGCGAATCAGGAGACTTCTGGAGAGCGGCGTTCAGAAGATCGAGCGCAGCCTTGGATTGATTCTGGGCCGAAAGAGTACGCGCCAAACCGGCAATCGCCCGCGGATCCCCGCTTGGCTGGAGCTTTTCGAAGATCGTAGCCGCTTCCTTGAAGTTCCTTTCGGATAGCGCCAAAGAGCCGAGCTCCAGTTCAGCGTCGATATCATTCGGCGAGTCCTTGACCAGTTGGTCCAGTTCGGTACGGGCGTCCGTCCTGTTACCGGTTTCCGCCTCGGCAGTAGCATGCAATAGCCTGCCGCGAAGGTCATTGGGATGGACGGCTAGAATCTGGGACGCCTGGTTGAGGGCATCCGCGGGCCGGCGCTCGCTGAGAGCGAACTGGGCGAGTTCGTAACGGGGATCCAGGAAATCCGCACGCAGCTCCATTGCCTTGCGGAAATACGCCCGGGCTTCGTCGCGGTTTCCTTTCAGGCCGTAGGCCCGGCCCATTTCAAACCATATCGTCGGATCATTGGGCTCCTGGATGGACAGCGTGCGGAGTTCGGACAACGCGCGGTCCACTTCCGCCGGATTGCCGCTGTCCAACCACAACGTGGATTGCAGGCGGCGCGCTTCCGGATCCTTCGGCTTGGCTTTGAGGATTTCGTCCACCAAATGACTCGCTTCTGCCGTTTGGCCCAGCTGCAGCAGAGCGTTGGTCAGTTTCTTTTGAATGATCGGGCGATCATCGGTTGTGGGGTTGCGTTGCAGCGCCTCCCGGTAGGCGCGGGCCGCTTGTTGGAAATGCCGGATGTTTGTGTAAAAGTCGCCTACCTGTAGCTGTCCTTGGGGAAAGCGCTTGGAGTCGCTCGAGAGCCGGAGGAGCGTGGTGTCCACATCCTTGGGCCTGCTCAATGCAGAGTAGAACAGCGCCAACTCCAGAATGTAATCCGACTTGTCCGGATTGTTATCCACTTTCGAACGCAGGATTCTCTCAGCATCAGCCATCCGGCGCGTGTCGGCGTAGAAATGATACAAAGCGTCGTAGACCGGCCCATAAGTTTTCTGCTCGGCGATCAGGTCAAGAGCCATTTTCTCGGCCTCTTTTGGCTGGTCATCGCGAAACAGCACCTCGACGAGTGCGGTAATGAGGCTCGGATCCGTGGGATTGACGCGCAGCGCCTTGCGGAAATACGTAATCGCCTCAGCGAGCTTCTGATCCGTCGATGCGAGATATCCCTTGAGGCGCAGCCCCTCGAAAGAGTTCGGATCTTTCGACAGCAGCGAGTCCGCGAGTCGCGCAATTTGCGTATGAAGAGACTCGGTAGGGTCCTTCAGGTAGATGGCCAGGGTAACTTCTCCCAGACTTTCCTCGACTTTGGGGTTGTTGGGCAGCAGAGTGTTGGCTTGCAGCAGGGCGGAGTAAGCGTCGCCTGCCGAGTCCTGCTTGATGGCGGTCAGCCCGAGGCGGTAGTAAGCCTCGCCATAACGGGGATCTTTCTGAATGGCGTTCCGGTAATTGATGGACGCGTCTGCGTACTTGCCTTCGTCAAAATACCGGTTGCCCTTTTCGAGATAACTTTCCTTGCTGGCGCAGGCCCACAGCGACACGAGCAAGACAATGACTGCTGGACTTTTCTTCATTGTCAGTTCACAATCTCAAAAACGGCATCCCGAACCAAAGTCCACGGTAAGCGAGCTCTACTACTATCGTATCCTCAGTCTTCCGTTTTCAGTGTGAAGCTAGAAGGATCCGCGCTGATATCGCTACTGCGCCACGGGCGTTTCCAAATGCCGCAGCACACCGCGCAGCTTACGCTGCCAGTGGACTCGTGAAACCGGTTCCCAACCGGACGGACGCTCCAAGATAGCGTCTCCTTGAATCGAGAGATGCGGTCTGTCGCCCCGGCTTTGAATCAGAATCACCCTCAGACTGGGATGCTCCCGGGCTAGAATCTCCCGCATCCGGGTCGCGCCCGCGAGTCTGGGATTGAGCACGAGCAGGTCTAACTCCAGCCCTAGCTGGTCCAACAGCGCGAGGGCCTGGCGGCACTCCAGGGAGGGCGCGGCTCGAAATCCGGCCTCGGCAAACACTTCACCCAGCCACCAAAGAAACGCCAGATCGTCGTCCACGATCAGGACGGTAGGAGCGCCGGAATGTAGGATCACTAAGCTAAGCTCCGTACAGGGTTGGAAGACTGCCTGCTTTTGGAAAGGCGGGTTCCGGCGGTGCGGAACTCATGGCGGCGGAAAGACATGGCGACCTCGTTCAAATGGCAGCGAACGACACGTCCCCGCAGCACTAGCTTTAATGGACAAGTACCTTCCAAAAGGAAGGGCCAACTCATGGTCAGTTCTATGGGGCTTCCGGAGGGGACCGGCTCGTCCGTGGTGAAGAGCACGCCTCCGCTGCTGACGTTCACAGTGGCGCCGCAACCGCCGCGCGAAGCGTGGCCGCGGCTTAACAGCTTGTACTCCATTTCCAACTGAAGAGGGAAACGCTGATGGGAACGCTGCTCGAATGGCAAGCCGGCCGGGACTGCGGCGGGGGCAGCGGACATAAAACCTCCTTCAGTAGGCGAGGGTGTCGATTACTGTAGCACCGGCTTGGGGTAGGCGTCAAATCGCGGGCAGGGATCCGCCGCCTGAGTGCCGTGGCAGATCGGAAACGAAAGTGTTGGCAAGCGCTTGCGCGAGTTCCACGCGCACGTTCGCCAAAGCGTCGTGCACCCGGCAAGGGTGCCTGGCGCTGCAGGGCTTGGCGCTCAAGAAACAGCTTCGTATGCTTTCCGGGCCGTCCACTGCTTGCACTACCCGAAGCAGCGAGATTTGCGCGGGAGGTTCTGCCAGCTTGAAACCGCCGCCAACTCCACGGTGGGCGACCACCAGCCGGGCAACAACCAACCGCCGCATCACCTTGGCCAGGAACGGCTCTGGTACGCCGGTGGCGCGCGAGAGCGTGGAACGGGTGGCGCCACAGGAAGCCGGCAAACTCGCGAGATAGGCCATGGCCCGGAGGGCGTAGTCAACGGGGCGGCTGAGTTGCATTGGTTTCCTGACATTGGCTTGCACGCCAAGGTCCGCTTGCCCCTGGGGGCTTTGCCCCAATGTGACCAGTTGCAGGGTGCGGCGAAGAAGATAACCGTCGGGAGTCGAAGGGGTTGGCCTAATTGTGGACTTCTGGCTCCACAATTGCTGGGTACCGGTCTGGCCGCCAAGCCGCGCAATTTCCATGTTGAAAGGAAGGATATGAAGAAACTCTGGATCAGCTTTGCCGTTGTCCTGGTTTGTTCGTTTACGATTCTGGGATGGATCGGGACGCGCATCTATCAGGAAATGCCGCCCATACCGTCCCAGGTGGTGGACACCACTGGGCGGGTGGTGGTGAACGCGGGCGACATTGAGCGGGGGCAGAACGTCTGGCAATCGCTGGGCGGGATGGAGGTTGGGTCCATTTGGGGGCACGGCAGCTATGTCGCGCCAGATTGGACGGCGGACTGGCTGCATCGGGAAGCTTCGTTCGTGCTGGATGAGTGGGCCGCGGCCGACTACGGAAAGAAGTACAGCGAGCTGAGTTTCGAGGACCAAGCGCGGCTGCGCGGGCGCCTGCAGGAAACCTACCGGCATAACGGGTACAACGCGGCGACCGGGGTCATCCAGATCGAGCCGGTGCGCGCAAAGGCTTTCGACGCCTGCCTGCAGCATTTTTCGGAGGTCTTCATGAATGGCAACGAGGCGTACGCCATTCCGGCCGGGACAGTGCGCACCCCGGAGCGCATGCGGGAGCTGGCGGCGTTCATCTTCTGGACCGCCTGGTCCGCTTCGGCGACGCGGCCGGGCGACACAGTCTCTTATACGCACAACTGGCCGCATGAGGCGCTGATCGGCAATCAGCCGAGCGGGGACATGATGATCTGGACCGGCGTAAGCATTATCATGCTGCTGGCCGGCATTTGCGCGATGGTGTGGTGGTACGCCGCGCAGAAGCCGGAGGAGCAGCACGACACTCCACGGCTGGATCCACTGGGCGGCTGGCAGGCAACGCCCTCGCAACGGGCGACGCTCAAATATTTCTGGGTGGTGTCGCTGCTGATCGTGGTGCAGATTCTGATGGGCGTGGTGACGGCGCACTACGGCGTGGAAGGCAACGGTTTCTATGGGCTGAAGATCGCGGACTGGCTTCCGTACAGTGTGACGCGCACGTGGCACGTGCAGATCGGCATCTTCTGGATTGCCACGGCGTGGCTCGCGGCGGGGTTATTCATCGCGCCTCTGGTAAGCGGATACGAGCCGAAGTACCAAGCGCTGGGAGTACACGTGCTGTTTGGGGCGCTGTTGGTGATCGTGGTGGGGTCGCTGGCGGGCGAGTGGATGAGCATCCAGCACAAACTGACGGACAGTACCGCGTTTTTCTGGGGACATCAGGGATATGAGTACGTGGACCTGGGCCGCGGATGGCAAATTCTGCTTTTCGTGGGCTTGCTGATCTGGCTGGCGCTGGTGGTTCGGGCAATTCTTCCAGCGCTGAAACATGCGACGGAGCAACGACAGCTGCTGTGGTTGTTCCTGATGTCGGCTTCGGCGATCGGGTTATTTTACGGCGCTGGTCTCACGTGGGGCCAGCACACACACCTGTCGATCGTGGAGTATTGGCGCTGGTGGGTGGTGCATCTGTGGGTGGAAGGCTTTTTCGAAGTGTTCGCAACAACTGTCGTTGCGTTTTTCTTCGCGCGCATTGGGCTGATCCGTCCGAAGTTCGCGGCGCAATCCGCTCTGTTATCAGCGACGATCTTTTTGGCCGGCGGCATCATCGGCACTTGCCATCACTTGTATTTCTCCGGCACACCAACTGTGGCGCTGGCGTTCGGATCTGTATTTAGCGCGCTGGAAGTGGTTCCGCTCACGATGATGGCGTACCCGGCGTTGGACGATCTGCGGCGCGGCCAATTGACGGTCTGGGCGGAGCGTTACAAGTGGCCCGTGTATTTCTTCGTCGCCGTGGCGTTCTGGAACATGGTGGGAGCGGGCCTGTTTGGTTTCATGATCAACCCGCCGATCGCTCTGTACTACATGCAGGGCTTGAACACGACGCCGCTGCACGGTCACGCGGCTCTGTTCGGCGTGTACGGACTGCTGGGGATGGGCCTGATGCTGGTTTGCCTGCGCGCCATGAGCCCGCTGACGGAATGGCGCGAGAGCTGGCTGCGCTTCGCGTTTTGGGGAATGAACATCGGCTTGTTTCTGATGTGTGTGGGCAGCCTGCTGCCGGTTGGGCTGGCGCAGACATGGGCCTCAGCGAATCAAGGCTATTGGTACGCGCGCAGCTCCGAGTTCCTGAAGACGCCGCTCATGCAGACGCTGCGGTGGATGCGCGTGCCCGGCGATACAGTATTTGCCCTTGGCGCTCTGGTGCTGGTGGCGTTCGTGTTTTGGGGTCGCTCGCGGCCCAGCGAAAAGGAATTGCTCGGCACGAGCCCAATCCCGGCCCCGATGGGCGACTAGCGGGCTGACGCCGCGCTACGCGGCTTTTGTTACGCCCAGCTAAAGCCGCTTTTCGAAAGCGGAAGCGTGCGAATGCGCTTGCCGGTAGCGGTGAAGATCGCGTTGCAGACGGCCGGGAGAACGGGTGGCAGAGCGGGTTCGCCCAAGCCGGTCGGCGGATTATTGGTCTTCAGCCAGTGGACCTCGATCTCGGCCGGAGCTTTCGCCATGCGCACCATGGGGTGGTGATCGTAGTTGGTCTGCATGACGCGGCCGTTCTCCAGAGTGATCTGCTGGCCCATCATCTCGCTCAACCCGTCGATCACCGCGCCCTGCGCGAGATTTTCGGCGGCGCCCGGATTAATGATCTGGCTGCCGATGTCGGCGGCCACCCAGACCTTGTGGACCTTCAGCTTGTTCTCGCCTATGACGCTGACATCGGCGACTTCGGCGAAGTAGCCCATGTGGCTGAAGTGGAAAGCGATGCCCTTGGCCCTGCCTTTGGGCATCGATCCTTTGCCCCACGCGGACTTTTCGGCGACCAGCTTGAGGACGCCCCGGGCGCGTTCCGCATTGAACTGCGGCAAACGCAGACCGGGCAGCGGCGAGTCGGGCTTGCCCTCCGGCAATGGTGCATTTTCGAGCAGCGCCAGGCGGAACTCGAGCGGATCCTTGCCGGCGGCGTGAGCCAGTTCATCCAGGAACGACTGGATGACGAAAGCATAAACGTTGCTGCCGGGCGCCCGCAATGCGCCTGTCTTCAGCCACAGGGGCTGCATCGAAGAATACAACTCGAAGTTGGGCACGTAGCGGGAAGGAAACTCGACCGGCGACATGGTGGAAGACGGCGCCGGACGGCCGTTGTCGCCCCAGCTAATGAAGTGGTCGCGCCAGGCAATGATCTTGCCATTGGAATCGACGCCGCCCTTGAGGTATTGGAATCCGCCGGGACGATAGTAATCGTGTTCCATGTCGTCCTCGCGGGCCCACAGCACTTTGACGGGCGCGTTGATGGTTTTCGAGATCCAGGCGGATTCGACCATGTAATCGTTGGTCAGGCGCCGGCCGAAGCCGCCGCCACCGCGCTGCATGTGAATCATCACGTCGGTTTCTGGGATACCAAGCGTTTTGGCTACGAGCGTGCGGCCGCCGCCCGGGACTTGGCTGTTGGACCAGATCTCCATCTTGCCGTTCTGCCAGTGCGCAGTGCAGTTCTGGGGCTCCAGCGGAGCGTGGGAGATGAATGGATAGGAATAGGCGCCTTCAACCACATGAGCCGCGGTTTTGAAGGCCGCTTCGGCGTCGCCGTCCTTGCGCTCGGTTTTCTGCGGAGTCTGCTTGGACAGTTCTTCGGCGCGCTGCGCGAAGCCGGCGCTGGATTGCGAGGCACCGTGGCCCTCGTCCCAGTTGACTTGGAGCTTCTTACGGGCAGATTGCGCCTGCCACCAGGTATCGGCGACGATGGCGACGCCGGGCTCCAGGCCAGGATCCCCCTCAACGACGGTTCCGGGTTTGACCATGCCCTCGACAATGAATGCGTGGCGGATGCCGGGCATTTTCTTGATTTCATCGAGATTTGCGCTGACGGCCTTGCCGCCGAAGACCGGGCATTTCTGGTAAACGGCGAAGAGCATGCCAGGCAGAGTGAAGTCGATGGCGAAACTCGGTTTGCCGGTAACGATGGCGGGGACGTCGCAACCCTTCTGGGTGTGTCCGATGATCTTGAAGTCTTTCGGGTCTTTCAGTTTGACGGTCTTCAGATCCGGCGCGGGCATCGCAGCGGCTTTACTGGCGAGTTCTCCATAGCCAACCGAGCGATTCGAACCCTTGTGGTAGACCCGGCCGGAAGCGGTGGTGCACTCAGACGCAGGCACGTTCCAGGTTTCGGCGGCGGCTGCAACCAGCAACTGGCGGCCGGCAGCTCCTACGCGGCGCATCGGGTCATAGTTAAACGGCGTGGCCAGGCTTCCGCCGGCAAACTGCATAGCGTATTTCTTGTCGTCGAAATCGGTCTGTTCGATTTTGACGTTCTTCCAGTCGACGTCGAGCTCTTCGGCGATCAGCATGGGCAGCATCGTCCGGATGCCCTGGCCGACCTCGGGGTCCTTGGCCATGATGGTAACTGTGCCGTCGGCTGCGATTTTGATGAAGTTGTTCGGGACGGCCGGTGCGCCTGGTCCGAACTGCGCGGACGCCTTAGGCGGCTTCACATAGAAACTGATCAGCAGGCCGCCGCCGGCGATCGAGCTGACCTTCAGGAAGGAACGGCGATTGATGGTAGTTTTCATGGCAGCCTCCTTACCTCGCTCCCGCGCCATTCAAGGCGGTTTCCTTGGGCTTCTTCAATTCGCTGGTGGTGCCGATCGCGGCGGCCTTGTGAATCGCCTGCCGGATGCGGTGATAAGTGCCACAGCGGCAGAGATTGCCGTTCATGGCTTCGTCGATATCGTGGTCGGTGGGCCTGGGGTTCTTGGCGAGCAGCGCCGAGGCGGACATAATCTGGCCGGCCTGGCAGTAGCCGCACTGAGGAACGTCGATCTCCTGCCAGGCGACCTGCGCGGGATGCGTGCCGTCGGCCGACAGTCCTTCGATGGTGGTGATGGGTGCTTTGGTGGCGGCGGAAACCGGAGTCAGGCAGGAGCGGACGGCCTTGCCGCCCAGGTGTACCGTGCAGGCGCCGCACTGACCGATGCCGCAGCCGTATTTTGTGCCTTTCAGATTCAGAATGTCCCGGATTACCCACAGCAGGGGCGTGTCGGAGGGGACATCGACGGAAGTGGTGTGTCCGTTGACGTTGAGTTGGTAGGCCATGAACCTTGCCTTTCTTCGTTTTTCATCATAACTACTTTTGCCATGCCGCGGGCGCGCGAGCGGCGGGAAGGTGAGAGAACGTTACATCGGCTGGAGTTGGCGGAGTTCCTTCCGGATCGCGCTTAAGCATACAGCGGCCGCAGGGGTGAAAGCGCGGCCGAATCGGAGAAAACACATGGCACAAGCAACAACCATTTCGTTAAGCAAATTCACTTCGGCGGTGCAATCGGCCGTCAAAGCTGCGGTCGCAAAGCATCCAAAGTTCAAGCTCGAGGTGCCGCAAGCGATCTCGGTTTCCTTTCTGATCCGCGGTTTCCCGGTGCCGGACGGCGTGCTGAACCAGGTGACAGTTGCTGAGACACAGGCGTTCGCCAATGAAGTTGCCGCACAGATTACGGCCACGCAGCTGGAGGTCAGAACCGCGATCGCGCATGGTCCAGCCGGAGGAGCGGTGTTGTCGGTTGGCGGGCATTGCATCGTGGGCATTCCGCCGGCGACGGAATTGTTGCAGGTGGAAAAGTAAGCGAGGGAGGCGATGCAGAAGCTTTGCCCGAGCGCGCAACCGGGGATGGAGCAGTGCCGGGTGCTGGGCGTGGTCGAGCGGGATGGTCCAACGCCCAGGCTCGCGTATCTGAATCAGCACTTGCCTGCGACTGCTGAGGTACTCGCCATGGCCGCGCCGCTGAAGCCGACGGAGGTGTTCCGGCTGGCGGCGGTTTGCGCCGAGCACAAATGCCCGCACTACGACGGCGCGGACTGCCAGCTGGCTACGCGGGTGGTGCAGATTCTGCCGGCGGTGGTGGATTCACTGCCGCCGTGTATTATTCGCAAGAACTGCCGCTGGTACACGCAGGAAGGCGGCGCGGCGTGCAAGCGGTGTCCGGAGATTACTACGGTGACGTACGATTTGTCAGAGCAGACGCAGGAAGTTTCAGGGCTGCCGGTCCTTCAGGACTGAGGGAAGCCCTTCAGGTAATCGCGCAGCTGATCGCGTACGCGGCGGAAGGCGGCGAGCTTCGTCTCATTGGAGCCTTCGACGGCGGCTGGGTCGGCAAAACTGTGATGCAGCCGCACGGCATGGCCGGGGAAAACCGGGCAGGTTTCTTTCGCGTTGTCGCAGACGGTGAGGACGTAGTCGAAGGCTCGGCCGGCGAATTCGTCAACGGATTTCGAGCGGTGCTGCGAGATGTCGATGCCGATCTCCTGCATGGCGGCGATGGCCTCGGGGCGGACCTGAGTGGGTCGCGTACCGGCGCTCGAGACTTCAAAGCGATCGCCCGCGTCATGGCGCAGGAGCCCCTCGGCCATCTGGCTGCGTGCGGAATTGCCCGTGCAGAGGATGAGGACAGATTTCTTCATTGCACCGGTCAGCCGTGCTTCTGAACGAAGTCTTCGCTGCCGCGTTCGCGTCCCCCGCCGGCGCTGCCCTCAGCCATCTGGGTGCGGCTGGAATTGTGGGTACAAAGAAACAGGACCTTCTGCTTGATCATGGGATCACTCCTGAACCGGTCTCGACCGGGATCCGCGGGCTGGTTGAAAACAACTTCTGCCATCCGAGGGAAACGTTCACGAGCAGGATGAGGGTAGGCACTTCGACCAGCGGGCCGATGACGGCTGCGAACGCGGCTCCGGAGTGGATTCCGAAGACCGCGACGGCGACCGCGATGGCGAGTTCGAAGTTATTGCTGGCGGCGGTGAAGGAAAGCGTGGCGGTTTGGGAATAATCTGCGCCGATCTTGCGCCCCATCCAGAAGGAGACCAGGAACATGACCACGAAATAGATCAGCAGCGGAACGGCGATGCGCAGCACGTCCAGGGGCAACTGGACGATGATGCCGCCCTTCAGCGAGAACATGACAACGATGGTGAACAGCAGAGCGATCAGCGTCAGGGGGCTGATGCGGGGGATAAATTCTTTCTCGTACCATTCGCGTCCTTTGGCGCGAAGGAACACCGCGCGCGTGAGCATACCGCCGAGGAACGGGATACCGAGATAGATGAAAACGCTTTTGGCAATTTGTGCCATGGAGACACTTACAGCGGAACCGCGGAGCCCAAGCCAGCCGGGAAGCAGAGTAAGGAAGATCCAAGAGTAAACCGAGTAGAAGAGCACTTGAAAGACGGAATTGAGGGCGACCAGGCCCGCAGCATACTCGGTATCGCCCTTGGCCAGCTCGTTCCAGACAATCACCATGGCGATACAGCGGGCGAGGCCGATCATAATGAGGCCAGCCATGTATTCGGGATAACCGCGCAGAAACGCGATCGCCAGAAGAAACATGAGGAGAGGGCCGATGATCCAGTTCTGGACGAGCGAAAGCAGCAGGACCTTGGTGTTCTTGAAAACGCGGCCCATCTCTTCGTAGCGGACTTTGGCCAGAGGCGGATACATCATCAGGATGAGGCCTACGGCGATCGGGATGGAGGTGGTGCCCACCTGAAAGCCGGTAATGACGGTCACGATGCCGGGAAGCGCGAATCCTGCGAGGACGCCGGCGGCCATGGCGAGGAAAATCCAAAGCGTCAAATAACGATCGAGGAACGAGAGGCGGCGTCCGACGTGCTGCATAGGGCGAGTTACTTCGCCGTCGGCTTACGGGCACGGATGAAAGCGCTCATGAATTTGCCCTGGACCAGCGGCGTAAGGGCGTCGACGTCCACTCCGGCGCCCGTCAGGAACGCGCGGGCGTCTTCGATGCTGTAAATGCGCGTGGGCGCGATGTCGATTTCGTCGAAACCAGCACGGGCGAGTTTGGCGAAGTAGTCCGAGTCCTTCAGCGCGCCTGCGATGCAGCCGGCCCAGAGCAGGATGTGATCGCGGATTTCTTGCGGAACGTCGCCGCGGACTACGACATCGGAGACGGCGAAGCGTCCGCCCGGCTTGAGGACGCGGAACGCCTCGCGCAGAACGCGGTCCTTGTCGGCGGAGAGGTTGATGACGCAGTTGGAAATGATAACGTCGACGGAGTTGTCGGGCAAAGGGACATTTTCGATCTCGCCCTTGAGAAACTCGACGTTTTCTACGCCGGCCTTTTGCTGGTTGGCATGCGCGAGGGAGAGCATTTCGTCGGTCATGTCCAGGCCGTAGGCTTTGCCGGTTGGGCCGACGCGGCGTGCCGAGAGCAGGACGTCGATGCCGCCACCGGCGCCCAGGTCGAGGACAGTCTCGCCGGGACGCAGTTCGGCCAGCGCCGTGGGATTGCCGCAGCCGAGCGAGGCCAGGATCGCTTCCTGGGGCAGCCCGCTCTTCTGAGCGTCATCGTAGAGATTGGTGGTGATGGGATCGGCATCGCCTCCACAGCAGGACGATGGGCCGCAGCAGGCGTGGTTTTGTCCCTGCGCCACGCGCAAGGCGGCTTGGCCGTAACGCTCCTTCACGGCGTCTTTGACATTAACAGTGCTCATGATTTACTCCTTAGCTTTATGCCCTATCGGCAGGCCACGATCTTCTTCGGATCAATGGTCTTGTTGCGGGTGCAGCACTCCGCGTACAGGAAGCCGAGCAGGTCCTGCAGGGCTTCGGTGTTGGCCGAATACCAAAGAAACGTGCCTTCGCGGCGCACGCGCACCAGATTCTCGTTCTTGAGCTTGTCCAGGTGATGCGACAGCGTGCTGGAAGGGATGTCGAGCTCGCCGGCGATCTCGTTCACGACAAGGCCCTCCGGGTGGGCGCTCAGCAGGAGACGCAAAATACGCAGGCGCGCCTCAGTTCCCATCGCCGAGAACATGTCGGCATAGCGCGCGGTTAATTCGGAATCTTCTTTGCGGGGCATCGTTCTATATTTCCATGATAATGGAACTACGGAAACATATCAAGAGCGGCGATGGAAATCGCCTGTTTGCTATACAATGGCCGGGTTATGCTGCTTACTCGATTCGCCGCCGCGTCGCTGGGCTTGTTCGCCATGGCGGCGGCCGGACAGGTGGTCAAAAACTATGAACCGGTGACCGAGGAGATGCTGCTGAATCCCAGCCCGGACGATTGGTTGATGTACAGCCGAACCTACGATGCGCAGCGCTTCAGCCCGCTCAAGCAGATCAACCGCGACAACGTCAGTCAGCTTCGCATGGTCTGGACGCGGGGCTTGGGACCGGGTACCTCGGAAACCATCCCGATCGTTCACAACGGCGTGATGTACATCGTTTCGCCGGGTGCGATTGTCGAGGCCCTGGACGCCACCAACGGTGATCTGCTGTGGGAATACAAGCGCAAAGTTGCCGGTGCAGCGGCCAGCACGGCGCGCACTAAGTGTCTGGCGATTTATCAGGATGTTGTGCTGTACACGGCGCCGGACGGCTACGTGGTCGGTCTGGATGCGCGCACGGGCGAGCAGCGCTGGGAGACCAGCACCGGGTCGGCGCAGAACACTTCCGGGCCGATCGTGGTGGACGGTAAAGTGATCTCGGGCCGCGGCTGCGGCAAGACGCGCGACACCTGCTTCATCGCGGCGCAGGACGCACTCACCGGCAAAGAGGCCTGGAAATTCTACGACGTGCCCGCGCCAGGCGAGCCGGGATCGGAAACCTGGGGCAAGGATTTCAAGGATACGAATCTGGCGTCCACCTGGGGGCTGCCGGGTACCTATGATCCGGTCCGCAAGACGCTGTATTGGGGCATCGCCAATCCGATGCCGAACACTCGGCTGCAGCGCCACGGCGGCGACCCGGATGGAACGTCGCGGACCTCGCCGGCCGATCTATACAGCAACTCGACCGTCGCGCTCGATCCGGCCACGGGAAAATTGAAATGGTATTACCAGCATCTGCCGGCCGACGATTGGGACATGGATTACACGCACGAGCGCACGCTGGTGCGGGAGAAGTTCAACCCCGATCCGAAGTTTGTGAAATGGTTCAATCCCGATATTCCGCGCGGTGAGGAGCACGACATCGCGGTGATGGTGGGGGAAGGCGGCGGTGTTTTCGCGCTAGACCGCGGCACGGGTCAGTTTTTGTGGGCCACGCCGTTTCCTTACGATGATCCGTTGTTCCTGATCTCGAACATCGATGGAAAGACCGGCAAGGTCACCATCAACTTTAATCTTGTGAATAAGAAGCCCGGCGAAGAGCACATTATTTGCTCTTACAATACCCGCAGTTTCTGGCCAACGGCGTTCGACCCGCAAACCAATTCGCTGTATGTGCCCTACATCGACAACTGCCTGGACATGACGTCGGCCGGGCCGGGGACGGATCAGCGTGAGCGGCGGCGTCCAGTGCCGCGTCCGGGTTCCAATCCGAATGAACTGACCGGGATCGGCAAGATCAATCTGTCCACCGGCGAGATCACGCGGTTCAACCAAGGCCGCGCACCTTCCGATGGCGCCGCGCTGGCGACCGCGGGCGGCCTGATATTCAACGGAGACCTGAACCGGCGCTTCCGCGCGTTCGATGCCGAGACGGGCAAGCAGTTGTGGCAGGCGATCCTGGGTGGATCGATTTCGGTAAGCACCATCACGTACGCCGTCAACGGCAGGCAATACGTCGCCGTGATGACCGGAAACGGGCTGCTGGACGGCGTGCTATTGGGCGAGACGCCGGAATTGCACCCGCCGCGCGGCGTGAACGGAATTTACGCCTTTGCGTTGCCATAGGCGAAACGGACACTTGCGGCGATGAACAAAGCGGGCATTGCAATCGACATTCCCGGTCGCGGGCCGTGCCAGATTCACACGATTGTCAGCGACTATAGCGGAACGTTATCGCGGGGCGGGAAGTTGACGCCGGGCGTTAGAACGCGGCTTCTGAAACTCCGAACAGTTGTAGATGTTGAGGTGGTGAGCTCGGATACTTTTGGAACCGCCGCGGCACAGCTAAGGGGAATCGCCGTCCCGCACATTCTTACGAGCGCCCGACATGACGTGGAGAAAGAGCAATATGTGCGCCGGTTCGACCTTCCGCGGGTCGTGGCCTTCGGCAATGGAGTCAATGACCGGTTGCTTCTAAAGGCCGTCAAGGACGGTGGCGGACTAGCGATCGCTGTCGACAACGGCGAGGGCTGCGCCGTGGACGCGTTGCTCAATGCTGGTCTGTTGATTGCCGGCGCGGCCAACGCGCTGGATCTTCTGTTGGATCCTCGAAGATTGAAAGCGACGCTACGCGCTTAGGAGTCCGAACCGGGCCGCCGGATTCCCATGCGCCGCATGCGGCTGCGAAGCGTGCTGGGATTAACGCGCAGAATTGCCGCGGCGCCCTTGGGTCCTTCGAGCACCCACCCCGTCGATGCCAGCACGCTCTCGATGTGTTTCCGCTCGACGGCTTCCAAGGTCAGCGGGCCGCCGGACACCTCGAGTGCACCCTGTGTGGCGCCGAGCCGCATATCCAATGTGTCTCCGTGGCAGAGAACAATCGCGCGCGCCAGGAAATTTTCCAACTCGCGGATGTTGCCGGGCCAGTCGTAGGCCATCATCTCGTGCATCATGGACTCCGAGATGCGCTGGACACTGCGCCCGAATTGCCGCGACAAACGCTGGACGAAGTGCGTGGCCAGCTGCGGAATATCGCTGCGCCGGTCGCGCAGTGTCGGAACTTCCACGGGCACCACCAGAAGCCGGTAGTAGAGATCGGCGCGGAACCGGCCTTCCTGCACGAGTTCCGCCAGGTTCCGGTTGGTGGCTGCAAGCAGCCGCACGTCGATCTTGACGGTCCGGTTGGAGCCAACGGGTTCGAATTCCTGCTCCTGCAGCACGCGTAGCAGCTTGGCCTGAGTCTCCAACGGAAGCTCCGTCACCTCATCGAGAAACAGAGTGCCGCCGTCGGCATACTCGAAGCGTCCGATGCGGCGTTCGGTGGCGCCGGTGAACGCGCCTTTAACGTGCCCGAACAGCTCGCTCTCGACGAGGCCCGCCGAGATGGCCGCGCAGTTCACTTTGACCAGCGGCCGATTGCTTCTGGGGCCGAGGTCGTGGATCGCGCGTGCGACGAGTTCCTTGCCCGTTCCGGTTTCGCCGGAAATCAGAACTGTGGCGGAGGTGGAGGCCACCAGGTGAATCCGTTCGGTGAGCTCCCGGAACTTCTGGCTGGCTCCGACCATTTCACCCAGGTTGTGTTCAGAGCGGATCTCTTCCAGAAGGTAGGCATTATCCTGTTCCAAACGAGCCTGCAGAGCGGTCAACTGCTCCAGGTGGCTCTGCAACTGGCCATTCAGACGCAGGACTTCCGCTTCCGCTCGCTTGAGTTCGGTGACGTCACGCGCGGTAACCCACGCGGACAGGAGCATTCCGTTTTCAATCACTCCATGGCGGGTCATCAGCAGGTCGCGGTCACCCAAGCTGCGTTCAACTTGGGAAGAGTTCCAACCATTGCGGATTCCGGCGCGGAGACGCTCGATCTGCTCCGGATCGGCGCGGGGGCTGACCGCCTCCAGCCGCCGGCCGATTAGGGCTTCCACGCCGGCGTAGCCGAACAGCCTGGCTACTTGTTCGTTGCAGTCGGCGACATAGCCATAGCGGTAGTAATGCTCGATCTGTTCGTCTTCCGGGCGGTCCATTGAAATCGGCTGTTCCAGCTTGATCCACATGACACCCTCGTTGCCGTGGTCGACAAACGCGCGGAACCGCTCTTCGCTACGGGCGAGCGCGTCTTCATAGTTCTTGCGTTCCAGCTCAGCCTCGGCGCTGGCGGCAAAAATCGTGAGCAGGGCTTCGGCCAGCTTGGGGTTAGCCAAAGGCTCGCGCGTGATTGCGCAGATGAGGCCCAGACAGCGGCCGCTGGAATCGATCATGGGCGACCCGACATAACCCTCTGCGCCCGCCGTCACTAGCATTTCGTCCTGAGGAAAGAGTTGCGACACACCGCTGGGATACGAGCAAACCTGTTGTTCCACAACGTGTGCGCAGGGTGTTCCGGCCAGTCCGTATTCCAAGGCCGGCAACTCGCCCGTAGGCCCGTGGATGGCCAGAGTCGAAATTCGCTCGCCGCTCGGATGCAAAGCCCCGACGAGAACGTACTCCGCCTCGAGCGCATGCGCCAGATGCCGAACCAGCGACTGGAAGAACGCTTCTCCCGTCGCGCCAGACACACCCTTCGCAATCTCGGAAACCATGTGTTCGAGATTACGATCGGTTTCGCTGGCCGAGGGACTCATGGCCCTCCGTTGACCCGTCTGGGAGCTTGGCTAATTGTAGTTCAGGCGGGAGTTGTCTGCAATCGTCCGCGTTTGGGGGGAGTCAGGAGTGTGATTCCGGCGTGGACAGCCCGTTCCATCGGGTCCAGCGAGACAACACGTAGCGCATTTTTTCGAGCAGGAATGGCTTCGGTATGACTTCGTTCATGCCTGCGTTCAGATATTCGGCATGACTGCGGCCCGACGTTGTTCCAATGATCGGCGTGGCCGCTCCGCCAGGCAGAAGGCGGATGCGTGCAGTAGCTTCAATTCCGCCCATCCCCGGCATTTGTCCGTCCATCAGGATCAAGTCGTAAGAATAGTTCCGGAAAAGATCCACTGCCTCAGATCCATCGGATGCGTTATCCACCGAGCAGCCGAGCCGCTCCAGCATCGTGCGCGCCGCCTTGGCGCTGACTTCATCATCCTCAGCCACCAAGACGCGAATTTTAGCAATCGACATTGCGCTCCTTGCAAACCGACCATTGGAGGCAATTGGAAGTCCGCAGCTAAGTAGCTGAATTGTAATGATTAGAGAGGCGCGGCCCTCGGTATCTCGCGGTATCCGTGACGATGCCGTCGGATTACGCGGGATCAACAACGCGTTATCGGTGATTTCGATTTGCAGCTTGTGCTGGTCTTTGGCTCTTTGCGCGTACCCTGCGCAATGCGCGGAATCAGTAAAATCGTGTAATGGGAACCACCAACCACTGGCTGCGAATTGGCTTACCGGCCGTATTTGGAGTTGCGATCTTTCTCGCTCCCTCCGCCGCCCAACATTTAGCTGCGCCCGAAAGCGGTTCCGCGCCCGCGCCGGCCAGCGACATTCCACGCAACTTTGTCGCGCCCACCTCGAATTACGACTATGTCCGCCGCGAAGTGAAGATCCCAATGCGCGACGGAGTGAAGCTGTTTACCGTGATCATCGTGCCGAAGGGCGCACACAACGCGCCGATTCTGCTGACGCGCACCCCTTACAACGCCACCAAGCGCACCGAACGCTTCCATAGTCCTTACATGCTGGCGACGCTGCCCGAGGGCGACGAAGTGTTTGTGAAGGACGGCTATATTCGCGTGTTCCAGGATGTGCGGGGCAAGTACAAATCGGAAGGGAATTACGTGATGACACGGCCGGTGCGCGGCCCGCTCAATCATACGGACACGGATAACGTGACCGACGCCTACGACACGATCGACTGGCTGGTGAAGAACACGCCGGAGTCGAACGGCCGCGTAGGTATGATCGGCTCGTCGTATGAGGGGTTCACGGTGGTGATGGCGCTGCTGGGCCCGCACCCGGCGCTGAAGGTGGCCGCGCCTGAGAGTCCGATGGTGGACGGCTGGATGGGCGACGATTGGTTTCACTACGGCGCGTTCCGACAGCCGAACTTCGATTACTTCTACGAACAGACCGTCCAGCATGGCGAAGGCGAGGCAGTTCCGCGGGGCACGTACGACGATTACCAGGAGTTCCGCCGCGCAGGCTCGGCCGGTAACTACGCCCGCATACACGGCCTGGATCAGCTGCCCTGGAACGTCCGTGTGCTGGAGCATCCTTCTTATGACTCGTTCTGGCAGGAGCAGGCGCTCGACAAGTTGGTCGCCGAGCGGCCGTCGGCTGTGCCTACCATGTGGATTCAGGGTCTGTGGGATCAGGAAGACATGTGGGGCGCGATTCATTCCTACATGGCTTTGAAGGCCAAGGGGCAGGCCGATCACAACTATCTGGTGATGGGGCCGTGGCGGCACAGCCAGGTAAACTACGATGGCTATAATCTTGGGCCGTTCAAATGGGATGGCGACACGGCGCTGCAGTTCCGCCGCGACGTCCTGCTGCCTTTCTTCGATCAGTACTTGAAGGATCAGGCCCCCAAGGTCGCGACGCCGCACATTTTCATTTACAACACTGGTGAAAATCATTGGGATCGATTCACTAACTGGCCGCTCGCCTGCGATCAGGGTTGTGCGTCGCCGATGAAGCCGCTCTACCTGGAGAGCGGGTTCGGTTTGGGATTCGACAAACCCGCTGGGTCATCAGGCGCTGAGGACAGCTACATTTCCGATCCGGCCAAGCCTGTACCTTACGAGCCTCGGCCGGTGCGTTTCGCCGATGGAGAACGCTGGAGGCAGTGGCTGGTGACCGATCAGCGCTCGGTTGCGGATCGGACCGACGTGCTGACGTATCAGACGCCGGTGCTGACTGCGCCGGTGCGAGTCAGCGGTGCGCCGATGGCCGATCTTTTTGCCGCAACAACGGGGACAGACTCCGATTGGGTGGTGAAGCTGATCGATGTGTATCCGGACGAAGTTCCCAGCCAGCCGGAGCTAGGCGGCTACGAGCTGGCAATCTCCATGGACATCTTCCGTGGGCGCTACCGCGAGAGTTTCGAGAAGCCTTCCGCCATTCCGGCGGGACAGCCAGAGCAGTACCGTTTCGCGCTGCCGACCGTGAACCACGTTTTTGAGCCGGGCCATCGCATCATGGTGCAGATTCAATCGAGTTGGTTTCCGCTCTATGATCGCAACCCGCAGACTTATGTCGCGAACATCTTTTTCGCGCAGCCCAGCGATTACGTGAAGGCGACGCAGTCGGTTTTCCATTCGGCGGATCGGCCGAGCGCGGTGTGGCTGCCGGTGGTGCCGTAGGATTGCCTACCGTCCGGGACCAATGGTCCAGCCGTTCTCGTGACGTACACAGTCGTCGGCCAACGCCGCGATCTTGCCGTCGTCGCCCTCGAGCGCGTCGAAATACGAATTGGCGGCCCAAAGCATCACTTCGCGCGAGGTCCGCTCCGAAGGCGGAACATCGTTGACCAGTGTGCGACGCGGCGTTGTCAGCAGCGGGATGGCCGCCTGGTTGATGTTGCGGTCGAAACTCGTCGGCTCTACGTGCGACCGCCAGAGTACGCCCTCGCCCACCTCCATCTGCCCGGTGTTCTCGGTCATGCGGACGTCCCGAGCCAGTCACAACGCGGCCCTCCGCCGCACAACAACACTCCCGCAAGCAGGACCGGCCACTTGGTCTTCATGCAGCCACGCTACTCTCGGCAGAATAGGTAGAACGCAGAACTACTGCAGCCCGATGTGAACGTTGGGTGGGCTCGCAACATCTCCCATCTGAATGACGACCGGCACGTTGTCGCCGGGGGTGATGCCGCTCGGAATAGTGACGTTGATCTGATAGAGCCCCGCGAACTCCGGCACCAATCCGGAATAGAGGATTGCGCTATCAGGCACGGTCACGCCGCCAATGGTGACCTTGGGCCGCACCGACGTGTTTCGCAACGTCAGATTCGAGAAATCCGGCGCGCACATCGATTTGTCGCAGGAATTCCAGCCGTCGTTGATGGGAGGTGTTACGGCGCCCATGCCATTCGTGTAGATCGTGATCGTGTCGCCGGTATGGGCCGGCCGCCAATCGGTGCCGGGCTTCACGGGCCCGACGATGGTAACGGAATTCGCGAAAACCACAACCGCCTGGCCTATGCCGTTTTGGTCGGTGGTAAAGATTGCCGGCGCCGCGGGTGCCATATCGATCACTTGCGTGTTGCTCTGGCCGGCTGCGTTGGTCACCTGAACCGTCGCGCTAGTCCCGGTTACTTCAAACGGCACTTGTGCATTGATTTGGCCGGGTGCAACGAAGAACAGCGGAGCCTTCGTGCCATTGAACGTCACGCTGACGCCCCCGAGAGACGTGGGCAGCGGGTCGCCCGGTGCAACGGCGAGTTGCGAAATGAAGTTCGAGCCGAAGATCGAAACGATAGAGCCCGGCGAGGCGGGCGCCCCGGAGGCAAACGACGCGGCGTTGACGATGCCACCGCTGGAAATCGCCGGAGGAGGCGTCGTGGAAGCGACCGGAGTCGCCACGGCGATGCCCCTCAGCCCGTTACTCAGCACGTAGGAGAAGGCGATCTGGCCCTTGTCATTGAGAAACCGCCCGCCAAATTCAGACGTGCCGATCGAGGAAACGACGGAACCAAACAACGGATCGCCGTTGGCGATGACCTTGTCGTTGACCTTGTCGGGCCCCGTGAAAATGCCCTGGGTGAAGGGCGAAATATCGAACTTAGCGAAGTACGCCACTTCGCCTTTGTTGTTCAAGCTAACGTACTGCGTGGCGAGTGAGACTAATTGGCTCGTCAGGTCGACGGCCGCACCCACCTGTCCGTTTTGCGCCACGAACACACCCTTCGCGCCGTTGTAAATACCCATGAAAGCCACCGCGCCGCTGTCGTTGAGTTCAGTGTTTTCCGTGACGTTCTGTTTGAAGGACGTCAAGACCGGATTCGAACCAGGAGCAACCAGGACCAAGCCGCAATTGCAACTGGTCTCGCTCGCGACGTTGGTACCGTAAAACGCGACCGTTCCCGCGCTGTTGATCCCCAGGCCGTAGAGAATCGGAGCGAGCAATTGATTCGCCCTGGGCAGCGCGGTGTTGCTCACCAGGGTCTGGGCGGCAGCCGAACCGGTGCGTGTCATCACCGTGTTATCCATCGTCGTAAACACCACGGTTCCGTTGTTGTTGATGGCGGGAAGGGAGGTGCCCGATCCATCAGGAGCCACCTTGAACGGCGTTCCGTTGGCAGTATTGGTAGTGATCGAACCGCTGGCCTGATAGACGACGGTACCTGAATCGTTGAAGCCTGTAAGTATGTAATAGGTGGGCGCGCCCGCCGCCACCGTGGCGACGTCGCCCCCCGATCCGATATAGATGCCGCCCCCTTCGCTGCCGATGCTGAACGCCACTGCGCCATTGCCGTTCAGGATGTAGGTCTGAAAGGCCATCAGGTTGAACGGCCCCGCACCGTTGTCTACGATCTTGGTGAAAGTGTATGTGGTGGCGGACAGCGCTGTGCCGCTGAACAGAGTGGTGAGAAGCACGATAGCCCGCACGAAATTCCCCGTCATACTCTCCTCCGCGTTGAGTTTGGCCGCGATCAGCCAGTGCGTATTCTATCGCGTCTCGACGAGCTCGAAGGCTCAGTAAGCGGGCTTACAGGCTCCGCAGGGGCAGATCTTGCGGAGGTGGTCGTAGGAGTAGATCCCCGTGTTGTGGCCGTCGCTCCAGTCGATCCGGATCGCGTAGTGCCCTACGGGTTCGACGTTCAGCATCTTCAGCGTGGGCTGGTACATCTGGAACGGGCTGGAGGGAGGGGTCGAATAGCTGCTCTTCTGTGGCTCCGTGCCGTGCGCTCCGGTGCAGCTGGCGCAGGGACACTCGTCGCGCAGATAAGCCAGCGTGTACTGGCTGTGATGGCCGTCCTTCCAGTCGATATGAATGCCTTTCGATTTGGAGATGGCGATATGCTCGGGCTCGGCTTGCGTTTCGATCATTGCGTTCGCTCGACGTCGCGCACTCCGGAAATACGGCGGATTGCGGCCACCACGCGCTCCAGCTGCTTTTTGTCGCGAATCTCGACCGTCATGTCGATGACCGCGCCATCGTCGCCGCGTTTGTGGTCCGAAGTCGCCTCCAGGCTTCGAATATTGCTCTGCTCGTTGGCCAGCACGGAAGTGAGCTGGTTGAGCATGCCGGGCCGGTCGTCGGTGTGGACCACCACGCGAACCGGGAATGATTCATTCGCCGCGCGCGCCCACTCCACATCGATCTTGCGCTCCACTTCGTACATCAGGTTCTGCACGTTGGGGCAGTTCACCGAGTGCACCGCGATCCCCTTGCCGCGCGTCACGTAGCCGACGATGCTTTCGCCGCGGATCGGATTGCAGCACTTGGCGCGATACACCAGCAGATCGTCGACGCCCTTGACCTTGATAACCAGGTCGCCGGTATCGCCGGGCGCGGAGGGAGCGGGAGCAGGCGCCGGCTGCGGAGTCTCCACCAGGGGCAGCTCCTCAACCAGATCCGGCACCAGCTTCTGCAGCACCTGGCGCGCGGAAAACTTGCCGTAGCCAAGCGCCGCGTGCAGGTCCTCGATCTTGCTGTAGCCGTATTCGCTCGCGACGCGCTCCATCTCGGCCTTGGTGATTCGGCCGAGCGACACGTTCAACCGCCGCGCCTCGCGCTCGAGGTATTTTTGTCCGATCTCGACGGCTTTGGCGCGCTCGGTGGTGTTAATGACGTGCTTGATTTTGTTGCGCGCGCGCGACGTCTTCACCAGCGCCAGCCAGTCCTTGCTGGGCAGGTGGCCCGACTGCGTCAGGATTTCCACCACGTCGCCGTTCTTCAGGTTGTACTTCAGCGGAACAATGCGGCCGTTCACCTTGGCGCCAACGCACGAATTTCCGACATCGCTGTGGATGGCGTAGGCGAAGTCGATCGGCGTGGCTTCGCGCGGTAGCACGATCACGCGGCCCTTGGGCGTAAACGTGTATACCTCTTCCTGGTACAAGTCCACCTTGAGCGTGGACATAAACTCGCCCGGATCGCGCATCTCCTGCTGCCACTGCACGAGCTGCCGCAACCAACTGATGCGCTGATCGTCGTCGGCCGGCCCCTTCTTGCCTTCCTTATATTTCCAATGCGCGGCGATTCCTTCTTCCGCCAGGCGATGCATCTCGTCCGTCCGAATTTGAACTTCAAACGAACGCCCGCCGGGTCCGATCACGGAGGTGTGCAGCGATTGATAGAGGTTGGGGCGGGGAATTGCGATGAAGTCCTTGATGCGGCCGGGGATGGGGTGCCATTCGTTGTGGATCACGCCCAGCGCCGCGTAACAGTTCTTCACCGAGTCCGTGATGATGCGCAGAGCCAGCAGATCGTACACCTGGTCCAGGCCGATCTTCTGGCGTTTCATCTTCTGGTAAACCGAAAACGGGCGCTTGATGCGGGCCTCGACGCGCGCCGGGATGTTTTCTCGCCGCAGGTTGACTTCTACGTCGTGCCGCATTTTGTTAAGGTACTCTTCGTTCTGAATGCGCTGCGATTCGATTTCGCGCAACAGCTCGGCCGACGCCTCTGGCTCCAGGTAGCGGAAGGACAGGTCCTCCAGTTCGCCGCGGATTTTGCCCATTCCGAGACGATGGGCAATGGGCGCGTAAATCTCCGACGTCTCCTGGGCGATGCGCAGGCGGCGCTCGGGCGGCAGAGCGTCGAGTGTGCGCATGTTGTGCAGCCGGTCGGCCAGCTTGACGATGACCACGCGAATGTCGTTGACCATTGCCAACAGCATCTTGCGGACGCTTTCGGCCTGGCGCTCCTCGCGCGAGTAAAGGTGCAGCTTGCTGAGTTTTGTAACGCCGTCGACGCAGAGCGCCACCTCGGGGCCAAACTCCTTGCGGATGGTCTCGAGGCTCAGGCTGGTGTCCTCCACCGTGTCGTGCAGCAGGCCGGTGATCAAGCAAACCGGGTCCATTTGCATTTCCGCCAAGATCAGCGTGACGTGCAGCGGATGGATCATGTAGGGCTCGCCGGATTCGCGCAGCTGGTTCTTGTGCGCATCGGCGGCCATGCGATAGGCCTTCTCGAGCTGGGTGAGGTCTTCTTTCGGGCGCAGCGCGCGGACCTTCTGCTCAAGCTCGGCGTAAAGCTGCTCCACTTGTCCGACTGCTGGGATAACGTCTGTGGACACCTAGTTCTAGGTTACTTGGTTTTGCCGGGATTCTCCAATTTCACGACGTCTACCTAGGCGCCTTTAGCACTCTTCCAAAGCTCCAGCCGATAGCGAGGGCGACAACGTAGGTTGCAAGCGCCAGCCAGAAAAACACTTCAAGCTTCCATCCGACCTCAGCGACTATCGGGAATAACTGGAACGGTGCGGCTCCGATTCGAGCCGCAAGGTACCCTAGCATCACCCCGTTTGCCCGCGCTCGACCATTTTCAGTCCAGACGGCTACTAGGAACCACAACAGGCATGAAACGGATTCGTGGATTAGAAACCACGCCGGATCCCAGAGCTTCGTTCCAGTCTGTATGTGAGCTCTCGGGCGGAAGGAAGCCGAGACGAACGCTGCCGGTATGTTGCCGGCGGTGAGAAACAGGAAGTTAGGCGAAGGGTCGACGTAGCGAACGTCGAAACTCACGACGCCACTCTCCTGAAGAAACAAGACGTCAGTAGCAAATGGTTGATGAAACAGAGCTGTCTTCTTTGGGCCCAGAAGCTGGTGGCCCTGCCCGATCCAGAGCGCAAGCACCAATGTGTCGACGAAAAGGTGGCCAAGTGGCAGGAGCCATCGGCTTGAAGGAAGAGCCATCAGAACTTTGGACACCAATCTTCAGCCGATGTTCCCGGCCGAGGGCGACCAACGCATCCGGCGCGTTTTAGACTAACGAAAAAACCGTACGGAGCATCCCGCCGAGCGCAGTGCGGTCGTCAGAGGTGAGCTCTCCAAGGCGGCGAACGATTTCATCTTTCGCCAGCACTGTCCGTTTGTGAACACGGATCGTGGAGGCCACGTTGAGGCCTGCTTCTTGCCACCCACGGATGGCGATATCGAACCCGGAACGTGGAGGATGTGATGTGACCGGGGCGGCGACGAAGTCGTCATCTCCGCTATCTAGAAGCGCGATGGCTGGGCGCACCTTGCCGCCCGCGGCTTGATGAAAGTCGATCCGTATCAGGACCACCTCACCCGGTCGCAGTACCATTGATTAGTTGTTCGTAGACCGAGTCATCGGCGGAATACGCCGCTTCGAACCGCTTGCGGCCGGCAAACCGCCAGGCGGCATCCTCGCCTGAAACGTCCCATTGGAGAACAACCTGGATCGGTTCCCCAGCCGGAACTTGCGACGCGATCTCGGGCGGGACGGTAATCTGACCATTCGGCGTCAGAGCGGCTTTGAAGTCGGCAGTCTTCATTAGTTCCCAACTACCACTTTAACCTACGGTTTGGGGCGGTGTTTGCAAGCACGGGGCTACCGGCTTACCAATGAACCATTTGTTTGGTATCATTCACACCAAGCAGCCTGCGGCGGTTGCGCGCGCCTTGCCTCGCAGCCCGCCGTGAACTAAAACTCTTTCTGGAGCGAACCATGGCTTATCAACTCACCGTCAACGGAAAATCAATGATGGCCGACGTGCCCGCGGACATGCCCCTGTTGTGGGTCCTCCGCGACGTGCTCAATCACAAGGGAACCAAGTTCGGCTGCGGCGCGGGACTGTGCGGCGCCTGCACCGTCCACGTCGGCGGCAAGCCGGTGCGCTCCTGCCAGACGCTGGTTTCCAAAGTCACCGCTCCCATCACCACCATCGAAGGGCTCTCCGCTGATGGCACCCACCCGGTGCAGCAGGCGTGGATGGAAATCGATGTGCCGCAGTGCGGGTACTGCCAAGCGGGACAGATGATGTCTGCCGCCGCCCTACTCGCCGCGAAGCCCAAGCCCACCGACGCCGACATCGCGGCTGCGATGAGTGGCAACCTGTGCCGCTGCGGAACCTACCTGCGAATCCGAGCCGCGATCCACAAGGCTGCCGCAATCGCCACCACCAGCAACCAGGGCAAGAAGGCCGTGGAAGCGGCCCTCGTGAAATAGTTGGCTCAACAGGAGATCGTCATGAAGAACGAAAACATTACCGTCATGAATCGCCGGTCCTTTCTACGCGTCAGCGCGATCGTCGGCGGCGGAGTAATGATCGCGCTCCATACTGAGCCCCAGGCGCGCGCGCAGGCCCGCGGGCCTCAGTCAACGCCCGTTTGGCCGCCGAACGCTTTCATCAAAGTCGCACCCGATGGCATTGTGACCATCATGTCCAAGAACCCTGAAATCGGCCAGAACATCAAGACCTCATTGCCGATGATCATCGCCGACGAGCTGGATGTCGACTGGCACGATGTCCGCGTCGAGCAGGCCGATCTCGATCCCGAAAAGTACGGCCCGCAGGTGGCCGGAGGCAGCACGGCGCTGCCGACGAACTGGGACCCCATCCGGCTGGTGGGCGCCAGCGGCCGCGCGATGTTCGTCGCGGCAGCCGCTCAAACCTGGAACGTTCCTGAATCGGAGCTCACGACGAGCTCAGGCAAGGTGATTCACAAGCGCTCCAGCCGCAGTATCGGATACGGCGCGCTCGCTGCCAAGGTCGCCACGCTGCCCGCGCCCGATCCGAAGACCGTCCAGCTCAAAGACGCAAAAGATTACAAGATCATCGGCCAGTCGATTCACGGCTACGATAACCACTCGGTGGTCACGGGCAAGCCGGTTTATTCGATCGATTTCACCGTGCCGGACATGCTGTGGGCCGTATTTGAAAAGTGCCCGGTCTATGCGGGAAAAGTGCGCAGCGCGAACCTCGACGAAATCAAGTCCATGCCCGGCGTGAAATACGCTTTCGTCGTGGAAGGCACCGACGTGTTGACCGGCCTGATGCCCGGCATCGCCATCGTCGCCGATAGCTGGTGGCAGGCCAAGAGCGCGCGCGGCAAGCTCAAAGTGGACTGGGATGAAGGCGCCACCGTGCAACAATCCAGCGCCGGCTATCTTGCCAAGGCAGACGAGATCTCCAAGCAGGCGCCGGCGTTTGACATGCGCATCGACGGCGACGCTGACCAGGCGCTGAGTGGCGCGGCCAAAGTTGTCGAAGCCGCCTACCACTATCCGTTCCTCTCGCACGCTCCGCTCGAGCCGGAAAATTGTCTCGCCAGCTGGCACGACGGCAAACTCGAGCTCTGGGCGCCCTCGCAGACTCCGCAAAGAGGCCGTTCCGAAGTCGCGAAGCTATTCGGAATTCCCGAGAGCGACATCACCTGGCACCTCATGAAGGTGGGCGGCGGATTCGGCCGCCGTCTGACGAACGATTACGCGCTGGAAGCCTCCGCGATAGCCAAGCAAGTCGGCAAACCCGTCAAGCTGCTGTGGACCCGCGAAGACGACATGGAGCACGACCATTACCGTCCCGCCGGTTTCCACTACCTGAAAGGCGGCGTGGACGCGAACGGCAAGCTGGTGGCGTGGAAGAACCACTTCGTCAGCTTCGGTGAAGGCAAGAAGTTCGCCAGCGCGTGCGAAATCCCGCCCAACGAATTTCCCGCGGGCTTTGCTCCCAACTACACCTTCCAGGCGACCACCATGCCGATCGGCGTGCCGACCTTCGCCATGCGCGCCCCTCGCAGCAACGCGTTTTGCTTCGTCTTCCAGAGCTTCATTGACGAGCTCGCGCACGCGGCCGGCAAGGATCCGATCGAGTTCCGCCTGGCCATGCTCTCAAACCAGAAGATCGTCAACAACAAGCCCGGTCCTGTGCCGAACACCTTCGATTTCGACGCCGAACGCATGCATGGCGTGGTCGAGCGCGTGCGCGACGTCTCCGGCTGGGGTAAGAAACCGCTCGCCAAGGGACGCGCGATGGGCACGGCATTCCAATTCAGCCATCGCGGCTACTTCGCGCACGTCGTGGATCTCAGCGTCGACGAACGCAACAAGGTGAAGGTCCACAAGGTGTGGGTGGTTGGCGACATCGGACGCCAGATTGTCAACCCGAGCGCGTCAGAGAATATGTGCCAGGGCGCGGTGATGGAGGGCATGGCCCACGCCATGAGCTGGGAAATCACCATCGACCAGGGCCACGCGATGCAAACGAACTTCCACCAATATCAGCCCGTGCGCATGTCGCAGGCGCCGCCGGAGGTCGAAGTGCACTTCCTCAAGACCGACAACCCGCCGACCGGTTTGGGCGAGCCCGCGTTGCCGCCAGTGGCTCCGGCGATCGCCAATGCGATCTTCGTGGTCACCGGCAAACGCATCCGCATGCTGCCGCTCTCGAAGAGCGGATTTAGCTGGGCGTAGACTGCTGCGAACGGCCTAGCGGGGCCGCCCCGCAATGAACCATGGCCGCCCGAACGGGCTGAGCCTGGTGAAAGCCGAAGTCCGCGGCAGACATGTCCTGCGTGGACAGGCAGCGGCAGTGTCCCGCAGCCACGGCGCTTGGTATTGCAACTGCTCCCCCACTCCGGACCACCGGATCTCCAGGCGGCCGGTTTCCGTTTGCCATGCCATTTTCATCGCGCTGGCCTCCTCCCTCTGGATGCTCACAACCGCTCTAGCACCAGTTTACAGCGAAATTCGAGCCGAGCCGAGCCCCGTGCTATCCTAACCCCTTCAGCATGGAGAAAAACAATTAATGGCGCAGCAGAACCTCGGCTTTGTCGGCGTGGGACGCATGGGTGGACCCATGTGCCGCCGCCTGATTGAAGCCGGCTACAACCTGATAATTTTTGATACCAACGATTCGGCAATTAAGCCTCTCGTCGAAAAGGGCGCCAAGCGCGCCGATTCACCAGCCGCAGTTGCGTCCGAGGCCGAGATCGTCCTCGCGAGTCTTCCCACGCCGCCCATCGTGCAGGCCGTCGCGCTCGGCCCCAAAGGCATCATCGACGGCAGCAAGGTGAAGACCTTCATCGACGTCTCCACTACCGGCTCCACCTACGCCAAGCGCGTGGCCGAAGGCCTGAAGTCCAAGGGCATCCTCGCCGTCGACGCACCCGTCAGCGGCGGCGTGGCTGGCGCCGAAAAAGGCACGCTCGCCGTCATGGTCTCCTGCCCGGACGACGCCTTCCCGGCCGTCAAGCCCGTCATGGAAGTGATCGGCAAGGTCTTTCACGTCGGCAAGCAGCCTGGCCAGGGCCAGACCATGAAGCTGCTGAACAATCTGCTCTCGGCCACCGCGATGGCGATTTCCTCGGAAGCCGTCGTCATGGGCGTCAAAGCCGGCCTCGACGCCAAACAGATCATCGACGTCATCAACGCCGGCAGTGGACGCAACACCGCCACCATGGACAAGATCCCGCGCTGCGTGCTCAACCGCAAATTCGATTTCGGCTTTGCCATCGGCCTGCTCAATAAAGACATTCGCCTTTGCATGGAAGAGGCCGAATCCATGGGCGTTCCCATGGTCGTCGGCAGCGCCGTGCGCCAGGCGCTCGCCATCGGAACCGCCAGCCAAGGCGCGGATGCCGACATGACCGAGATGATCAAAGTCCCGGAAAGTTGGGCCGGCGTGGTCGTCGAGTCGAAGTAAATTTCAATCAACCAACCAGACGAAGGAGAAGAAGTGGAAAAAGAGATGTTCGAAAAAGGCTTGGCCATCCGCCGCCAGGTGCTTGGATCGGAGTACGTGGACAACGCGCTAAAGACGGCGGACGATTTCAACATGCCGTTGCAGGAACTCGTCACCACCTACTGCTGGGGCGAGATCTGGGGCCGTCCGGGCTTGGACAAAAAGACTCGCAGCATGCTGAATCTCGCGATGATTTCAGCCCTCAACCGCCCGCACGAGGTGAAAGCGCACGTGCGCGGCGCCATCAATAACGGGCTCACCAAGCAAGACATCCAGGAAGTGTTCTTGCAGGTCGCGATTTACTGCGGCGTACCCGCGGCCGTGGACAGTTTCCGCATCGCGCGGGAGACGTTCAAGGAAATGGGCATCTAGTCAAAGCGCCTGACTAATCGACTCGTTCGGCCGCTTCGCGCCACAGCGCCTCCGGCCGGCTCAGCCATAGCCAGATGAGCGTGCCGGCCAGGGGCAGCAGCGCCATCGAGACGAACGTCGCGTTATACCACTGCAAATCGAACCAGCGCCCGTAGACTGGCAGCACCGCCGCGAGCACCGCCGACCACGCGCCGCTTCCGATGCCCGCCACCATCGCCGTCTGACCGCGCGGGTACAGGTGCGAGCCGACACGCAGCGACAGCACCACGTATCCGTCCGCAATGAACAGCGCCCAGAAGAACTGCAGCAGCGCGATGACCCACGAATGCGTCCAGGTCATGAACGCGATCGGGAGAGCCAGCACCGCGAGCAGTATGAATAGGCCCGACGGCCGCTTCCCGCGCACCACGAACAGATCCGCGATCCAGCCCCAGAAGTAATAACCGATCTCCCAGCCGATCATCGGAATCCACAAGATCTCGCCAAGCCGCGCCTGGCTGACGCCGAGCGCGCGGTTCAAATACAGAGCGCTCAAGTACGACACCACGCCGAGCGCGACTGCCCCCAGACCAAAGCTCGACACCACCAGCCACAAGCGCCGTTCCATCAAGTTGGGCCAGGCGAGCTTCACCAACTCGCGCTTGTGCTCGCGCAAATACGGCGGCCGCGCGATGATCGCCCACATCACCAGCCAGCACACTCCCAGCGATGCTGTAAACAGAAACGCCGACCGCCACCCGAAGCGAATCGCGAACGGGATCACGATGAGCGGCGTGATCAGCGCGCCCAACGACGCGCCGCTGTACCCGACCGCCATTCCACGCGCCTGCCGGTTCGGCGGCAAGGAATCCGCGGCGGCTTTGAGCGCGGCTGGAAACACGGAGCCCTCGCCGAATCCCAACACGCCCCGCGCCACGGAGAAGCCCACAAAGCCCGATAATCCCGCGTGCGATGCTGTGGCAACGGTGCGGATGATCAGCGCCGCGAACATCCCCGCGCGCAGGCCGATGAAGTCCAGCAACGAGCCCCACAGTGGGTTGCCGATCATGTAGAAGATCGAGAAGATCGACAGCGCCGTCGCGTAAGCCTGTGTGCTCAGGTGCGTGTCTTGCAGGATCATCGGCGACAGCACAGCCAGCGTTTGCCGGTCCATGTACGACAAAATGCCCGACAGCATCATCGCCGCCGAGGGCACCCACTTGCGCCATCCCGGCGCGTACTGCGACTCTACTGCCGTTGTTGCCGTCACGCCCTGAACGCCGCTCCCCACCACTGGAGTTTAACTTAATCGGTTATCTTATACGAGGAGGTTCGCGATTCATCTTTCCCGCAAACTCGTGCAGGCTGCCCGTGCGTTGACCTTCGACCAGCTTCCCGCTGAGGTGGTCGACAAGGTCAAGATCGGACTGCTCGACATGCTGTCCTGCGCCTATGAAGCGCGCGAACTCCCCTGGGGCTGCCAAGCGATTCAGATGGCCAGCCGCGCGTCTGGCGGCAAAGCGACAGTGATCGGCACCCCTTGGCACGTCGCTGCAGGCGAGGCGGCGTTTGCCAATGCGACCTTGGGACATGGCCTCGTCCGTGAGGACATGCATGCGGGCGCAGTCAGCCATCTCGGCGTCGTGATCTATCCGACGCTGCTTGCCCTCTCGCAATACAACCAGGCATCGGGCCGCGACTTCATCCTCGCCGCGGTTTGCGGCTACGAAGTGGGCGCGTCCATCGGACGGGCGATCATGGATCAGGACGTGGTTCGCCGCTTCCGTCCCACCGGTATCACCGGACCGCTCGCGGGCGCCATGGCCGGAAGCCGCCTGCTCGCCCTCGACGAAGACACATCCGTCAGCGCGCTCGGTCTTGCAGCCAACGCCACCGGCGGATTGAACGAGTGGCCCTACTGCGGCGGCGACGAAATGTTCTTCCATCCCGGATTCGCCGCGCGCAACGCCGTCACTGCAGTGGAACTCGCGGCACTCGGCGCTCGCGCGTCCGAGAGCGCGCTCGACGGCCGCGCCGGGCTCTTTGTCGGACTGAATAAATCAGACCGCATCAGCGCGGTGGAACCCTTCTCCGGCGACTTCGAAATTCTCTCGGTGTATTACAAGCCCGCGCCCGCCTGCAATTACGCGCAAACCGCGACGCAAGCGGCCCTCGCGATGGCGCGACGCGACGACTTTCGCAGCGCTGACATCGAATCCATCGTAGTCAAGGCGTCATCTGCCGCCGTCAATTACCCGGGCTGCGACTTCGCCGGCCCCTTCACGCGCATTCTCGAAGCCAAGATGAGCATCCAGTATTGCGTCGCGGCGACACTTGCGCGCGGTGTCATCGAGGAGTCCAACTATCACTCGCTCGATGATCCCGAGATCAACCGGCTCGCCGGTATCACGAAACTGGAAATCAACCCCGCCTTCACCGCCGCGTATCCCCGCGCTCAAGGCGCCGAAATTATCGTGAAAACCCGCAAGGGCCAGGGGTACACGCGCCTGGACGACGTGATCCCAGCAACGCCGGATCAGATTCGCACGCGATTCCGCGCGGCCTGCCAGAACTGGCTCGCCATCGAAGAAATGGTCGACACACTCGACCAGCAAGAAAACATAGAAAACTTAACTGGAGGATTGTCGGATTGAAGAAGCATCAGATGTTGATTGGCGGCAAGTGGGTAGACCCTGCCTCAGGAGATTGGTTTGAGACGGTCAATCCGTTCACGGCGAAACCGTGGGCGCTTGTTCCGCGCGGGTCAAAGCCCGACGTGGATCGCGCCGTCGAAGCGGCCGACTGCGCCTACCGCGGCGAGTGGCGCAAGCTCACCGCCACCGCGCGCGGAGCATTGCTCCGCAAGCTAGGCGACCTCATTGCGGCCGAAGCCCAGCGCCTCTCCGAAATCGAAAGCACCGACAACGGCAAGCTGATCGCCGAAATGCGCGGCCAGCTCAACTACATCCCGCAATGGTTTTACTATTTCGGCGGCTTGGCCGACAAGATCGAAGGCCGCGTGATCCCCATCGACAAACCCGGCGTCTTTAACTTCACTCGCGAAGAGCCGCTCGGCGTCGTCGCCGCCATCACGCCCTGGAACTCGCCGCTTCTCCTCGCCACCTGGAAGCTCGCGCCGGCGCTCGCCGCGGGCAACACCGTCGTCTGGAAGCCGTCCGAATATTCCTCGATCTCTGCGTTCGCCTTCGGCGAGTTGTTCGAGAAAGCCGGATTCCCGCCCGGCGTCGTCAACATCGTCACTGGCTTCGGCCCCGAAGTCGGCGAGCCGCTCACCACGCATCCCAAGGTCGCGAAAATCGCCTTCACCGGCGGCGACAAAACCGGCGAGCACATCTACGCGCTCGCCGCCCGCGGCATCAAACCCGTCACACTCGAACTCGGCGGCAAGTCCGCCAACATCGTCTTCGATGACGCAGAACTCGACGACGCCGTCAAAGGCGTGGTCTCCGGCATCTTCGCCGCCACCGGCCAAACCTGCATCGCCGGCTCCCGCGCGCTCATCCACCGCAGCATCCACGCCGAGTTCGTCGAACGCCTGCTCGCGCTCGCCAAGACCGCCCGCATGGGCGACCCGCTCGACCCCGGCACGCAGGTCGGCCCCGTCACCACGCGCCCGCAGTACGACAAGGTCCTCGATTACATCCGCATCGCCAAGGAAGAAGGCGCCGTCTGCCGTCTCGGCGGCACCCCGGCCTCGCGCCCCGAATGCGGCTCCGGCTGGTTCGTCGAACCAACCATCTTCGACAACGTCAACCCGCAAATGCGCATCGCCAACGAAGAAGTCTTCGGCCCGGTTCTCTCCATCATCCCGTTCGACGACGAAGAAGAAGCCGTCCACATCGCCAACAGCACGGTCTACGGACTCGCCGCCGGCGTCTGGACCAAGAGCATCCGCCGCGCGCTGCTGATGTCCGAGCGCCTGGAAGCCGGAACCGTCTGGGTGAACACTTACAGGGCCGTCAGCTACATGTCGCCCTTCGGCGGCTACAAGCGCTCCGGCATCGGACGCGAAAGCGGCCTCGACGCCATCCGCGAATACCTGCAGACCAAGAGCGTTTGGATCGACATCGCCGGCAACGCCCCGAACCCGTTCGTGATGCGCTAACCCGATGCCCACCGCCGAGGCGCTGTCTCATCTCGTCGACGACGCCACCGTTGTCTACATCCTCGAAAACCGCCGCTACTTCGAAGACCTGCGCCAGATCGCCTCGCAGTTAGCAGGCTTGCTTGTCCTCGCCGCAGCCGGTTCGAAAGAATCCACATCGGACCACCCCATGCTCACCGCCGCCTTCCAGCTCCATCGCGACGCCACGGACGGCCTACGCCGCGCCCGCCCGACCCTCCGCGCCCGCCGCCATCACGAACACGTCCTCGAAGCTGCATCGCATCTCGCCGACGCCCTCGCCGCCGCCGAACGCCGCCTGGCGGACGTCGACCCGATTCTCATCCCCCTCCGCGCCGGATACGCCGCCCTCCGCCAAGCCGCCAACGCGCTCCCCGGCTTCGAAATAATCTCCTTCGAACGCGCCTGCTGTGGAATCCATTTGCCAAACGAGGTGAAGCCAGCATAATGTCAGCCTATTCGCTGTGGGTCATGGAATTTGCCGCGGTTCCGAATTATCCGCTCAGCGGCTTGGTGTACGGCGCTCATAATCAGGGCACGCGCAAACTTCCCTATTGCTACATCGTCATCAAGGGCCAAGGCCGGGTTGCGATGGTCGACGTCGGTTACAATCACAAAGCCTACGGCGAAGTCCTGGCCAACACCTACGGCGTGAAAGGCTGGCACCCGCCGAAAACCGTGCTCGGCGAAATCGGCATCGCCCCCGAAGACGTCTCCAGCATCTTCATCACGCACTCCCACTTCGACCACATGGGCAACATCGAAGACTTCCCCAAAGCCACGTTCTACATCCAGGAGCGTGAGCTTTCGAAATGGGTCTGGACCATGTCGCTCGAGCGCCGCTTCCGCTGGCTAATGCTGGGTATCGATCCGGCCGACATCATGCGCGTCGTCGACCTCGCCCGCCAGCACCGCCTCGTCTGCGTCGATGGCGACCGCGCCAACGTGCTTCCCGGCGTCGACCTCCACGCCGCCTTCGACACCCACACCTGGGGCTGCATGTACGTGCGCGTCCGCAACGATCTCGCCGCCAATTCGCAGGACAGCTTCATCTTCTGCGGCGACCTCGCCTACACCCAGGAAAACCTGCGCGGCTTCGATCCGAACGACCCCGAGTACATCCCGGTCGGCCTGGCCACCGGCAGCCAGTTCAACCTCGTCATGACCACCGAGAAGATGGTGAACCTGGTCGGCGGCGACATCCAGCGCGTCATCCCGCCCCACGAAGAGCGACTAAAGGATCTCTACCCTTCGCGCATCACCAAGAACGGCCTCCGCATTAGTGAACTCGCCCTGGCCAACGGCGAAAAGAGCCAGGTTCGCTGACTCCTTCTGACCTCGCTTACCGCTACGCCTTAGACGATTCAAATTACCGGGGCTGCCTTGCTAACCTGATAAGCAGACCCAGATGCGAACCATCTCCAAGCGCACCCAGTACGGGTTGAAAGCGGTGATTGCTCTGGCGCGCCGTTATGGGGAAGGGCCGGTTCTCATCGCCACTCTGGCAAACGAGGAGCGGATACCGATCAAGTTTCTCGAGGGAATCCTGCTCGATTTGAAAAGCCGGGCTTTGCTGGAAAGCAAGAAAGGCAAGGGCGGTGGCTATCAGCTCAGCCGGCCGCCCGAGGCCATCACGGTTGGCTCGGTCATCCGTATGCTCGAAGGTCCGCTGGCTCCCTTGCCCTGCGCCAGTGAAACTGCGTTTCGGGCCTGCCAGGAGTGTGCGGATGTCGAGAACTGCACCACGCGCATCATCATGCGCCAGGTTCGCGACGCGATCGCAGACGTGCTCGATAAGACCACCCTCGCAGACCTCATCCGCACCGATGCCGCGCGCCGCCCCAACACGCTGGCGTTACCACAACATCTTTAGGCCGAATTGGATTTGGCGCGAAGTTGTGGACGTCGATGTAATCACGCCTGCCGTCGGCGCAGGAGCCGATCCGGCCGAAGTAAACACCACGGTGTTCGGCGTCCCGAAGTTCGTGTGATTCACGATATTGAAGAATTCGGCCCGGAGTTGCGCCCGAACTTTCTCGGAGAGTCTCACCACCTTTTGAGCCGATAGGTCCAGCTCGGCGATCCCGGGGCCGGTGAGGACATCGCGTCCGACGTTCCCATACGTGCCCGCCGCCGGCACGACGAATGCCTTCGGATCAAAATATTGATTCGGACCGCCCAGAATCACCGGCCCGCTGAACAATGGATTGTACGATGGACGGACCGGGTTGCGGCTGTCTCCATCATTGGCAGGATTGAACCCTAGGGTCGGAGTAAATGGCAGGCCGGACTGCAAGGTCCCAATTCCGCTCACGCTCCAGCCGCTCGCCAACGCCTGTTTCCATCCGGCCGCGTCCCGCAGCAAAGCCTTGCCGCGCCCAACCGGAAGCTCCCAGGTGCCATTGATGACAGCGGAGTGCCGCACGTCGGAAGTCGACGGCCCCCAGTCCAGTTTCGGATTCAACGGATACATCACGAAGCCCGGCGCGTTGGCGCCGACGCTGCTGTTTAACGCGGTGCCATCATCCATGCTCTTGGCGAAGGTGTATACTCCCCGGATCTGAAAACCGTGGCTGAACCGGCGATTCACATCCACTTGCAGCGCATTGTAGGAGCTGAGTCCCTCCGACATCCAGGTCGTTGTGTTCGCCAGTGCCGGATTCATCAGCGCGGCGTTGGCCGGAAAATATACTCTTCCCGCGTCCAGTGTGGGAAAAGGGATGTTCGCGTCCAAAGAGAGTAGCTCATGATACCCGTGCGAACCCACATAGCCCAGTGCCAGCGATGTCTGCGGCGCAATCTGTTGCTCCATTTTGAATGACCACGTGAGCACCGTGGGCGTGTACGCATCCGGCTGGATTCCGCTGGGCGAAATCTTGCTTCCCGCCGGCAGGGCTGCGCCCGGCACGATCGACAATCCGTCCACCGGGACATTCTTCAGACTTTGTGTCGCGTTGAAGGGCGCGGTCTGATCCAGCCGGTAATCCAGGTTATCCAGCAGCGCGCGATAAATTCCAAATCCTGCCCGGATCACCGTCTTGCTTTTGCCAAAGGGATCCCAGGCCAGTCCGGCCCGCGGTTCCGGAAGGAACTTCGCCCGGTTCCTGGCAAAGGCGGACGCTCCAATGTTGGGATTAGTCTGAATGACGCCGTTCGCAAACAAGTAATTGGCGGCGCGGTGATGTGTTTCATTCCAGCCGTCGGTGGATTCGAAGCGGAAGCCCACTCGCAGATCCAGATTCCGGCGCACCTTGATGACGTCCTGAACGAATGCGGCGCTTTCAATCGATCGCCAGCCCAGCTCGGTCGGCGAGGGAACCACGGTAAACGTGGAGATCTTGCCTTGTAGGAACGCGGCCAGGCTGCTAAAGGAAGCCTGCCCGTATTGGTCTTGAGCCAGGTTGTCGTTTGCTTGGATTCGCTGCACCCACACGCCCGCTTCCAGTTGGTGCGCGCCCGCGGTATAGGCGACGTGATCGTCGTAGGTGAACAGATTCCGAACCGCTCTCAGATTGCTCCCGGCATTGCTGCCCGCCAAACTGATCTGCGAAGCCGCGTTCAATGCCGTGCCACCGCCGATGACGACTGCCCCGATCGGTTCACCGGAGACCCAGCCTTGCAAATCGACGGGCGTCTCGCCGGTGAAGTAGAACGCCGCGCGCGAGAATCCAAAGCGGGCCGTGTTCAGTAGATTCGGCGAGAAGACGTGCTGTTCCTCGATGCTTACCACCTGCGCCCGCAGTGTTTCAATCGCGGTACTCAGCGGGTTCACGGAAGGAGTATTGTCGGCGCTGTCGTCGGCGGTATAGACAGCAAAGAAAGTGTCCCGGTCCGACGCGTTGTAATCCAACCGCACCGTGCCGAAGTCCTCGCGAATGGTCTGCAGCGGATGGCTGAAAGCTTCCGCAACGCCCCCACCCAGTTCCGGTCCGTTTTGGACCGGCCACAGGGCCAATAACGGCGCTACCCCCGGAGCAACCCCCACGTTCTGCAATCCGCCGCCGGACGCCGGAAGATATCCTGAACGAGCGGCGTTGTCCGGTACCAGCGTCACGTCGCTCAGGCCCAGGTGTTGGCGAAAGCCCTCATAATTTCCGAACAGGAAAAGCTTGTCGCGCTTTAGCGGCCCGCCCAGCGCGCCACCGAAGACATTCCGTTGGAACTGCGGGATTGCACCTTGGTCAAAGAAATTTCGCGCGTCTAAGACGCTGTTCCGCAGAAACTCGTACACGGTTCCATGCAGCTGATTGCTGCCCGACGCCGTAACGATGCTCACTTGCCCTCCCGGCCGCTTGCCGTACTCCGCGCCATACGTGTCCGTAACCACGTTGAACTCCCGCACTGCATCCACTCCCAACAGCTCGCCGCTCGCGCCCCCTGGCGTATTGTTGATCACCGAAGCGCCGGTGTATTCGACACCGTTCAGAAGATACAGGTTCTCCTGCGGGCGCCGCCCCGATACCGCGAACATGCTGCCTAGCGACGAGTTGGATGTCCCCACGCTTCCCGAACGGCCTGAAGTGTAGTTCACCACGCCCGGGTTCAGTGTGATTAGCCCGTCGTAACTGCGCCCGTTCAACGGCAGATCCTTCACTTGCCGTTCACTCACCAGTCCGGAATCGGGCTGCGTTGTCAAGACCACCGGCGACGCGGTCTCCTCCACGGTGATGGTCTGCTTCACGTCACCCAGTTGGAGCGCCAGATCGACCACCGTCGTCTGTGCCACCACCAACTCGACGCCCGTCTTAGTCTGCGGCCGGAAGTTTTCCTTTGAACCGGTGACTTGGTATTTGCCCACTGGCAGGGATGGCACAGCGTAGCGGCCGGACTCGTCCGTCGTCAGCTTGCGCTCCGAACCAGTTTCGACATTTCTTATGATGACCGTCGCTCCCGCGATTCCCGCTCCAGATTCGTCGAATACGCTGCCCGAAATACTCCCACCCACCACCTGCCCATACAGCAACGCGGCCAGATGGAGCCCGAGCAGTGCAGCAACACTCGCGCCACCCTTCAATGTACCCATATTCCATCAAGTATAGGTAGATTTAGATAAATGTCAAGTGTATCAATATGTTACTAGTAGTACAGTAAGTCTATAGACTGTATTTACAACAACTTGCAGGCTTCTTCGAAACTCAGTCGCGGATTCCGCGGAAACAGCTTCGACGCGTCCCCGTACCCCAGATTGCACAGGAAGTTCGATTTCACTTCCACGAAGCCACCATCCGGGGCCGCGAAGAACTCCGCGTCCACTTTCGCGTTGTCGAAGCCGGACATCGGCCCGCAATCCAGGCCCAACGATCGCGCCGCCAGGATGAAATAGCCGCCCTGCAGCGTACCGTTGCGAAAGGCGGTAATCTCGGCAAGCGGGCGCGAATTTTCGAACCAGCTCTTTGCGGCTGCGTTGTGGGGAAACAATTTCGGAGTTTGCTCGTAGAACTTCAAATCGTAGCCGATGATCGCGGTTACCGGAGCTTGCAGGGTCTTATCCAAGTTGGTCGGACTCAGCGCCGGCAGCAATCGCCTCTTCGCCTCCGGCGTCCGCAGAAAGACGATGCGGGCCGGGCACGAATTAGCGCTCGTGGGCCCGAACTTCATCAACTCATAAAGCTGGCGCAGTACATCGTCGCTCACCTGCTTGTCCAACCAAACGCTGTGCGTCCGCGCTTCGCGAAAAAGAACATCCAGTGCTTCGTTGTTTAGAAGTGGGTGCATAGAGGTCTTCTCTGATGATAAGCGGCGCGGGCAGGTCAGCGAGCTACTTGGTGCTGATCGAGACGGATTGGTCGCCGTCGATGTAGGCAATGTACTCGGTCCCGTGCACGGCCGCCATTCCCTTGGCCTTGGAGCCTTTGCCCGTTTCGAATGGCCGGATGGTCGCGCCATCCGCACCGCGGCCCGCCATCGCGCGCACGCTCAGCTTCTTGCCGTCGACGGCATCCGCTTGATCCAGCCGGAAAGTGAGCTTGTGGCCGCCGCCGAAGCCCAGAAACTTCTTGCTTACCTCGCCCATCACGGAGCCCGTCACCGTCGCCCCTTTGGCGATGACCGTCTTGCCGCCAACCTCCAAACCGTCCGATGCCGTGAAGCGAACGGTCGTTCCTTCGGGCGCATCCGCCGGCACATCCTGCGCAAGCAGGACGATGAAGGGCAGTGAGTCGTTCACTGCGACCGGTACACGCTGGATGACGGGAACCGGCGCGGGCACCGGCGCAGGCTTCGGTGCCGGTGTGGCAACCGGCTGTGGAGGAGCGGGCACTGGCGCGGCCGGAGCGGGCGCCGGAGCGGCAGGAGCCGGCTGCGGTGTCTCCACGGGCGCCTTGGTAGCTTTAGCAGTGCGGACTCGCTTCGGCTTCTCGACTTTGGCCGGCTCCGGAGGAGGAGGTTCCGGTGGCGGCGTTGCCTCCGGCGGCGGAGCCGGCGCGGGTGTGGGTGCGGGCGCAGCAACCGGCGCGGGCGCAGGAGTCACAACGGCCGCCTGTTGCGTGGCGGGCTTGCGCATCTTAGTCCACCACCACCATCCGCCACCCGCCGCCGCGGCTACAAAGACGAAGCCGATCGCGGCCAGAATCAGTACGACAACCTTGTTCGATACCGGTTTTGCGCTCGAAGCCCGTTTGACGCTGGAGGGCGGCTTCGCCGGCGCTCGCGACGGCGCTTTGGAGACCGCGGGAGCCGCACTCGGCGGCACGCTCCTGGATGCGCTCCGCGCCGATGGCGCAGGTGAACTGGCGGGCGATTTGGCAGGCGGCGGCCGCATCACTACGGTTGCCCCCATGTCCGGCACCTGCGGACCCGTGGAGCTGAGCGAGCTGGTGCGGACCGGCGATGCATAGCTTCCGCTCGGGTCCAACTGCCTCTGCAGCGCCAGCAATGCGGCCCCCAACTCCTTCATCGACTGCCAGCGTCCGGCCGGTTCCTTCAACAAGCATCGCAGGATAATTTGCTCCAGCAGCGGCGGAACTCCGGGAGCCAGGTCATAGATGGGCGTCACATCGTCCCGCAGGATCGCCGAGAGCGTGGAGATCCCGGACCGGCCTTCAAACGCCCGCTTGCCGGTCACCATCTCGTAGAGCACCGAGCCGAAGGAGAAGATGTCCGAGCGCGCGTCGACACGCCGGCCCTCGGCCTGCTCCGGCGACATGTAGCTCACCGTGCCAAGGATGGAGCCTTCGCGCGTGAGCGCCGCTTCGACGGTGGACTGTTCGCCCGGTTCGCCGTCAAAATCGGATATCCCCGAGTCCATCCACTTGGCCAGGCCAAAATCCAGCAGCTTGACTAGCCCGTCGGAGGTGACCATCACGTTGGAGGGTTTCAGATCCCGGTGGATGATGTTGGCGGCGTGCGCGGCGCTGAGCGCGCTGGCGATCTGGACGCTGTATTGCAATGCCTGCGGCGGACGCAGCCCGCCAGCCGGAATCACGTCGCGGAGGGTCTGGCCGTCAATGTACTCCATGACGATGCACTGCAGGTCGCCCTCGGAAACGATGTCGTAGAGAGTGATGATGTTGGGATGATTCAGCGCGGAAGCCGCCTGAGCTTCCTGGAAGAAACGACGCCGCCGTTCGGGGTCAGACGACATGCCGGGCGACAGGACTTTGATCGCCACAGGGCGATGGAGCCGCGTGTCCTCGGCCTTGTAGATTTCGCCCATTCCGCCGGCGCCAAGCTTCTCGAGAATCCGGTAATGGAGGATCGTTTTGCCAACCATGCAAACAACTGGGGGTCCTGGCGCATTATCGCCTGAACGCGGAGGCGAGTGCAAACCGTCGGCGTGTTAAAATCGGCCCAGGATGCCGCAGGATCTTCTCGGAGTTGCAGGAATCGAGTACCAGCCCTACGAAGAGAAAACGCAGCTCGCGCGCTACATCGACAAATATCCTCGCAGCTTCACCCGCAATCCCGCGCAACCTCTCATCCAGCGCCCCCTGACGCTCAGCGAGCTGACCGGACCGGCGGGTTTAGAGCGCCGGCTAGAGATCGGCGATGGCGACCTTTCGCGCATCACGCCTCACGGCCCGCGTGCAATCGGCCAGTTCATTTCGGTGAGCGGACGAGTGGTAGATCAGGACGGCGCGCCAATCACCGGCGCAGTCGTGGAACTCTGGCAAGCTAATTCGGCCGGCAAGTACATCCACGAGATGGACCGCCACGAAGCCCCCATCGATCCCAACTTTACCGGACAGGGAAGGTTGATCACCGATGCCGACGGCGAGTACCGGTTCTTGTCCATCAAGCCGGGCGCTTATCCGGTGATGGAATCCGACTGGTGGTGGCGGCCGCCGCACATCCACTTTTCGATTTTCGGCCCGAGCTGGATGAACCGGTTTGTGACGCAGATTTTCTTTCCCGGCGAACCGCTGAACGAAACGGACCTTTTGCTCAACGCGGTGCAGGATCCGGAAGCGCGCGACCGCCTGATCTTCCGCACCACGCCGACCACGGTGGGCAAAGTGAACATGCTGCATTTCAAGCTCGATTTCGTGCTGCGCGGCAAGCACCAGACGCCGGAGCTGGATTGACATGAGACTCGAATGAGTAGAGCCACTCTGCCCACGTCGCCCTACTGCACCATCGGCCCGTTCTTTCCCGGCCAGTTCGTGGAGGGCTGCGAAGACTTGACCAGCTTCGAAGGAAAGACCGCGCGCGGTCAGCATATCCTGCTCGCCGGCCGTGTGGTGGAAGAAGGCAACGTTCCGACGTTGAACGTGATCCTGGAAATCTGGCAGCCGGATGCCAACGGAGTGTTCCGTCATCCGTTGGATCCGCGAGCCAGCGAAGCCGATCCGGGATTCTTCGGTTGGGGACGCGCGCGCACCAACGCCGACGGCCGTTATCGCTTCCGCACGGTGATCCCTGGAAGCTATCGGACTGAGGATGGCGTTGACCGGTGCTCGCACTTGAACCTGATGGTGCTGGCCATCGGATTGACGCGCCGCCTGGTAACAACGGTGTTCTTTGGCGACGCCCCCGTTGACGTCCGCGATCCAGTGCTGGACTGTGTCACCGACCGCGCCGCGCGCCGCAGACTGTTCGCCGTGCGCGATTCGGCGCTCGACGCCGGTGGAGTGCTGGGCTACCGCTTCGACATCGTGCTGCGCGGCGAAAACGAAACGCCGTTTTTCGTCGACTAACCTTCCTTGAGCTTCAAGGCTTCCCGGACCGCGTCCACCCGCAGCTTGCCCCAATAGCGATTGAAGTTTTCCAGGCTCATGAAGGAACGCGGAGCCATGCGGTCGATATACAGCGTGCCGTGAAGATGATCGATCTCATGTTGGAGAATGCGCGCATACCAGCCGCGGGCTTCGATGCGGCGCTCCTGGCCGTGCTCGTCCAGCGCTTCCACCACCACCTCGCGAGAGCGCTTCACGAGTGCGCTGAAGCCAGTCAGGCTGAGGCAGCCTTCGAAGAACTCGACCTCTTCTTCGGATCGCTCCACGATGCGCGGGTTGATCAGCACCTGAAAGTCGACCGGCTGGCGTTCGCGTTCGGCCAGCACTTCGGCCGCGACGCTCTGTGCATATTCGGAACGGTCCTCGATCACCGCAAGTTGAAGCGGCAAGCCGATCTGCGGCGCTGCCAGACCCACGCCGGGCGCATCGCGCATAGTGTCGCGCATCCATTCGATCAGTTGCTGGGTAACCGGCAGCGCGATCTCTTCCGCTAAAAGTGGCCGCGCTTGCTGCCGCAGCACCGGTTCGCCAACTTGTACGATCTTCAGTCGCATAGCTGGTTTGATTTTATCCGGCATCCCACTGGCGGCCGTAATACCACAGCGAGCCAAGATAGAACACGATTGCCGCGGCCAGATACCAGAGGCTCTGACGCGCCACCGCGACGCCGGTCGCCGTCATGAGAATGACCTGAAAGAAGCCCGATGGAAAAACGGCGCCGCCGGTAAAGCGCCAGCGATGCTGCGGCATAGGACGAAGGACAGAATCATGGTGGCCAATCCCGAGCGCAACCAGACCCGCGGCCAGGCCGGGCAGCGGAGCGAGCGGCAGCACCAAGATGACGAGAATGGCCAGGAACGCGGCATCCTTGGCTAGCAGGATCTCGCGGCCGCGCAGAGGAAGCAAACGATAGCGGACGATGCCCCAAGGAAGGTCGAGACCAAAGAGGCACTGCGCCTGCGTGCTGAGCGCAATCGCGACCAGCAGCGACAGAATCACGCTGGCCTCCGGATCTAAATTGCGGGCGGTGAGCCGGTAGACGATGCAGGCCAGGCACAACAGCAGCGCGACGTAAGGGTCGAGCACGCTGAGCTGCTGGCGGGCGTTCTTCTGCATCAGCCCGCCCAGTTTGCCGGGCGGCGTTGGAATGAAATGGAACGGGTTCAGCGGCGGGCGACGCGCCATGATGTGCCGCCAGGTGGCCAGCAGCACTTGAATGACCAGCGCGGCTGCGATCAGACCCAGCGCCACGGGAACGCTGGCGGCGCGGAACAGAAATGGAATCGCGATCCAAACCAGAGGCGTAAGCGCGGGGCTGGTGAGCCGCAAAACAATCCGCTGGGATCGCGTGAGCGGCCAGAGCGTGAGACGGTCGGGAGGGATCTTGCGCATCGGGTCGCCGGCCAGCGGCACGAGTAAGAGAATGCCGAACAGCGCGATGAAGAACAGGCCGCTTTGCCACTGTTGGAACATGATCAGCGCGACCACCAGGAAGAAATTGTTCCCGCTGAGCGTGCTGAAGGTGCGGAGGTCGCGCCAGACTACACGCGCCAGCGCCGCTAGGATTGGGGCGATCCCAGCCATGGAAGATCGTCCACGGTGGATGCTTCCACCAAGCCGAAGTAAACCTCTTCGAGCGATTGCGGCAGTTCGGAGGCGGCCGATTGCCAAACCACGCGGCCGCCGCGGATCACCAGAATCTGGTCGGCCAGCCGGTTCACGATGGAGAGAATGTGCGAGGTCAGAAAGATGGTGACGCCGCGGCCCGCGATCGCGACCAGGAAGGTGCGGATAGTGTCGGCGGTGACCGGGTCGACGCCTTCGAACGGTTCGTCGAGAAACAGCACGCGCGGATTGTGCAGCAGCGCCAGCGCCAGCGCGGTCTTCTTGCGCATCCCCTGCGAACACTGATTAAGAAAAGTGTCGCGGCCTTCTTCGAGCGAGAGGGCGTGCAGAAGCTGGTCGGCGCGATGGCGCGTCTCGGCCTGAGTGAGGCCATAGATCGGGCCGGAAAGGAGCAGATGTTCGTCGACGGTCAGCGCGTCGAACAGGCCCAGGCTCTCGGGCAGGATGCCGGCGGCGTGCTTGACTGCCAGCGGCTCCTTGCGGACATCGTAGCCGGCGACGAAGGCTTCGCCGGACGTGGGCGCGAGCAGGCCGGTGAGCATCTTCATCAAAGTGGATTTGCCGGCGCCGTTGGGGCCGAGCAAAGCGCAGATGCCTCCGGTGGGCACTTCAAAGCTGACGTTGTCGACGGCGGTGAATTCGCCAAAACGGCGCGAAAGATTGCGGCTGGAGATCAATACCGATCTTAGCTTACGATTGCGGCGCTTCGGGCGTGCTTAAAAAGCGAAGAAGGCGAGATACCCGAGGCCGGTGCCGATGAGCGCGCCCGCCAGCACGTCGCTCAGGAAATGCATGCCCAGCAGGATGCGGGACATCGCGATGCTGAGGGCGCAGAACAGCAGGCCGACCGTGAGAGAAGGATAGAACAACGAAAGCGGGACGGCGACGGCGAAGGCGGTCATCGTGTGACCGGATGGAAACGAGAATTGATCGGGCGGCAGCAGAGTGGCCCAGCAGTGCGGCTCGATGTGGCAAGGCCGGCGGCGGCCCGTCGCCCGCTTCAACCACTGGAACAGGAGAATGCTGAGAACGGAGGCCGTGCCCGCGGCGCCCAGCGCCTCGAATCGCGTTTCGCCGCCGAACAGCAGAATCGCCAGCCCCATGGCATACCACAGCCAGCCATCACCGCCGCGCGTCGCGCCAATCACGTAGGCGCGCACCCAACGGGGCGCCTCCCAATTGTTAGCCCGGCGCATCACGCTGTAATCGCTTTTGGTGATCAGGCCTAACATAGCGGCTCTCTACTTCTCGCCTCTCTACTTCAGAATATAACGCGAGGGTTGTTACATTTTGCTGAAGAAATGATTTCGACTTGATGTTCGCCCGCTGTTTGCCCCGGCTTTGGCTTGCATGTTCTTGACTTAAAACATATTTGTGCCAAACTGTACGTTGGACAAAAAAAGACTGGATTTCGTTTTCTTCGACGCCGGAGGCGGCCATCGGGCGGCTGCGAACGCTCTCAAAGGGGTGATCGAACAGGAGAAACGGCCCTGGGACGTGCGGTTGGTCAATCTCCAGGAAATCCTGGATCAACTGGACATTTTCCGCAAGATTACCGGCATCCGGCTGCAGGACATTTACAACCTGATGCTCAAGAAAGGTTGGACGTTCGGGTCGGCCCAACTGATGGTCGTGATGCACTGGATCATCCGGCTGTATCATCGCGGGCAGGTGCGGATGCTGAAGAAGTACTGGGCGCAGGACCGCCGCGACCTGGTGGTTTCGCTGATTCCCAATTTCAACCGCGCGCTGCGTGACAGTCTCCCGGAAACGCCACTGGTGACCGTCCTCACGGATCTGGCCGACTATCCGCCGCATTTCTGGATTGAACGCCAGGACCAGTTCTTCATTTGCGGTACCGAGAAGGCCGTGGAACAGGCGAAGGCGATGGGGCATCCGCCGGAGCATATCTTTCAAACCTCCGGAATGATTTTACGCCCGAACTTTTACGAATCCGTGCAGCTCAATCGCGACTACGAGCGCAAGAAGCTGGGGCTGGACCCCGATCTGCGCACGGGTCTGGTGCTGTTCGGCGGGCAGGGATCGTCGGCGATGCTGGAGATCGCCAAGCGCGTGACTGCCAAAGCGCAGTTCATCTTCATTTGCGGGCGGAACGAAAAGCTGGCGGCGGAGCTGAAGGCGCTGGACACCAAATTTCCGAAGTTTGTCGAAGGATTCACCAACGAAATTCCGTACTACATGCACCTTTCCGATTTCTTCATCGGCAAGCCGGGGCCGGGCAGCATCAGCGAAGCGTTGGCGATGCAACTTCCGGTGGTGGTGGAGCGAAACGCGGCGACGCTGCCGCAGGAGCGCTACAACGCGGAGTGGATCCGGGAGAAGGAAGTGGGCCTGGTGCTGAAATCGTTCGCCGATATCGACGCGGGACTCCGCGAGCTGCTGGATCCGGCGCGTTTTTCGCGCTTCCGGTCGAACGCCGCCGAGATCAAGAATCGTGCTTTGTTCGAGATTCCGGATATTTTGGAGCAGTTAATGCGGAAGCGAAACCGATAAGGCCGACGATCTCGCCGGCGAAGAATAGCGGCCAGTTGAACGGATTGGGCAATCCGCCCGCGCTGGTATTGCGGAAGTCCCAGATGAAGGCGGCGAAGATTATGGCCGCGCCGGCCAGGATGATGGTGGTGTCGCGCAGGCGCACGCGGACGTCGCGCTGGAGAGCGATCAGGCCGCAGACAATCATGCTGAGCGCGACGACCACAGGCGACCACACCGGTCCCACCCAAGGCACGGGGATCAGAAACAGAATGTCCCAGGTGGCTAGCGATGGCGGCCAGTGGATCGTGATTCGCAGGAACGCGTAAAAGGCGATGTCCCAGATTCCGAACACGACACCGAAGGCGGCAAACCAGGCGTGGAAGTCGCGAGCCACGGCAAGCGCGAAGCTCGCGAGCATCACCATGGTGGCGCCTTCGCGGACGATTTCGATGATGAGGCGGCGGGTGTTTTCGGGGCCGGTACCGGCCAGCTGTTGCGGCGTGATGAGAGGAAAGAGATCGTTAGGGCCGCGGCCTGGATCGACTGCGGCGCGGATGGGCTGATAGAGCGCGCGCAAGTACACAACTACCGCTGCTTCGACGTATCCGAACGAAATGCCGAACAGGAACAGGGCGGTGACGATGCGGCGCATAGATTTCATCTAAGCACGGGCAGAGTAGGGATCTTCCGGCCAGGCGTGCTTGGGATAGCGGCGGCTGAGTTCGCGGCGCACCTGCGGATAGAGGCGCTGCCAGAAGCCAGCGAGATCGCTGGTGGTCTGGACGGGCCGGTGATTGGGCGCGAGCAGATGCACGACCAGTGGCACTTGACCGTTGGCGATTCGCGGCGTTTCACGCAGGCCGAAAAAATCCTGGAGGCGCGAGGAGATCCACGGCGGTTTGCCTCGCTCGTAATTGATTTTGGTTTGGCGGCCGCTGGGTAGGCGGATGCGTGCAGGGGCGATGTCGCCGAGGAGCTTTGAGCCGGCGCGTTGTTCGAGCATCAGGATGACGGAGCCCGCTGCGTCCTTGATCTCGGCGAAGCTCTTCAGGCCCTGGCAGAGTTCGCGGAAAGCGGATTCGACGTCGGGCTTGGTGATGGCGGTGTGCTGGGAGGCGAATTCGATGCGGGCGAGGAGTTGGTCGAGCTCGTCGCGATCGACGAAGCGATCGATGCCGGCTTCGATAGCTTTTGTTGCGAGCAGTGCCGCGGCCTGCGCGGGATCGGGCGAACCGCTGCGCGTGTCATCGATGACCAGGTTGTCGTAGAGCAGTGCACTGACGGCCTCGACGCGCTCGGCGGAACGGTTCCACTCGACGGCGGCGCGTTCGGTGATGCGGTCAGGGAACAGATCGAGCAGCCAGGCGGGTTCGATGGCGCTGTAGAGGCGAACGAGCGGCAGACCTTTCTCGCTGCGGTCTTCGATGTCGACGGCGACCAGGAACTCGGCGCGGGCTTCGGATTCGAGCAGCGCCGAGCCGCCGGAAGCGAGCAGCAGCTGGTTGTCCTTGCGGCGGCGCGCGACGCGATCGGAGAAGGCGGTGAGGATGGCGAGAGGCAGGGCGTTGGGATCGTGCGACTGGCGCTTGGGCGGGCGGACGATGCGGCGGATCTGTTCCAGGTGACGCTGGGTGACAGGGTCGAACTCGGAGTCGAGCAGGGCCATCAAGTCGCAGGATTGAGTGCGGGTACGGGAACTGAGCAAAGCGGCGACGGCGCAGCCTTCTTCGCCAACGCCGCGATGGACGGCTTCGATGACGAGGCGGGCAAGGCGGGGATGCAGCGGATAACGGGCCATCTGGCGGGCGCGGTCGGCCGTGGCTCCAAGACGTTCGAGCAAATCTTCGGCGCGCGAGACGGCGGCGACAGGCGGCGGATCGAGCCAGGTCAACGCGGAGGGATCGAGGAGGCCCATGGCGCGGAGCGTGAGGCAGAGTTCGGAAAGCTCGCGGCGGAGGATTTCGGGCGTGTCCTGATCGCGGCGGCGTTGGAAATCGTCGAGCGTGTAGAGACGGATGACGCGCCCGGGAGCAGTGCGGGCAGCGCGCCCGGCACGTTGCGTGGCGGAGGCTTTGCTTACGCGGGCGACGTCGAGGGTGGGAAGGCCGGTCCAGGAGGAGTCGCTCGCCATGCGGGCCAGGCCGCTGTCGATGACCGCGGTCATGCCTTCAACGGTGATGGAGCTTTCGGCGACGTTGGTGGAAAGGATGACCTTGCGCTGCGGGGCGCGCGAGACGGCGCGGTCCTGCTCGGCGGGGGAGAGGTCGCCGTGGAGGGGGAGCAACAGGAGGTCGTGGCGCTCCGCGAGAGGGCGGCACTCGCGTTCGGCCCGGCGGATTTCGGCGGCGCCGGGGAGGAAGACGAGAACGTCGCCGGTGGTTTCTTTGAGCAGGGTCTCCAGCGCAGCGGCGACTTGCTTTTCGAGCGGCAGCGCGGAGTAGGGTTGATGCGTGATGGCCAGATCGAAGAGGCGGCCTTCGGAGCGAAGCACGGGGCAGGCGCCGAGGTAACGCGCGATGGGTGCGGCGTCGAGCGTGGCGGACATCACGATGAGACGCAGATCGGGGCGGGTGGTTGTTTGCAGGCGCCGGAGTAAGGCGAGCGCGAGGTCGCTTTCGAGGTGCCGCTCGTGGAACTCGTCGAGGATGACGATGTCGACGCCGGCGAGCCGGGCGTCGGAGATCAGGCGGCGCGTGAGGATTCCTTCGGTGAGGAAGCGGAGGCGGGTGCGCGGTCCGGCGGCTTCTTCGAAGCGGACCTGGTAGCCGGCGGTTTCGCCGACCCGCTCGCCCAACTCGGCGGCGACGCGGCGGGCGGCCATTCGCGCGGCGATGCGGCGGGGTTCCAACACCAGCACATGGCCGGGCCCGAGATCGAGCAGGGCGGGAGGGACGCGTGTGGTTTTGCCCGCGCCGGGCGGGGCTTCAATTACTAAATTGGGCGAGCCGCCAAGCGAATCGCGGATTTGCGGCAGAAGATCATCGATGGGAAGTTTCGAGATCTCGCGGGGCAAACGAATGGTCTTCGTCAGGGTTGCTTAGGCGGCTCGGAAGCGGGCGGCTTGGATTGATCCTTGCCGGCATCCTGCGTGTCGTACTTGATCTGGACGTCGCTGCGGAACTGCTTATAGTTCTCGTATTTCACGATCATGCGGATGCGCTGCGAGCTGTCCTTGAAGTTGAGCGTGTCGTTGGCGATGGTGTAGGTAGGAAACCAGTTCTTGCCGTCGATCTGCTGGCGATAGGTCTCGAATTTCGGAAACTGATTATCCTCGCTGTGCTTCAGCAGGCCGATGCCGCGTCCATAGCTCTTGACGATCTGAAGATCCTGATCGTCCACCCAGACGATGCCTTCAAAGTAGCGCTTGCCTTGTTCCATCTTCTTGGGCTTGACGGCGAACGCGTAGCAGTCGATTTCGTCTAGCTGTTCTTTGCCGAGGTAGCGGATGTAGTAGTTGGGCACCTCGTCGGAAGTGAGAACGAAAGGCTGGACGTCGCGAAGGTCCTGCTCGTCCTGGGGAGTGAGCAGGATGTTGTGGAGCGACGGCACGGGGGCGTAAGCAACGCGTTCGATGCGATGGCCGTCGGGGGTGAAGATGATGTCACTGACCATCTGCCATTGACCGGTCACGTTGCCGTAGTCGTCGACTTCTTCAACCTTGGCGGTCTGGCGGTAGGTGTAATTGCTGCGCGCCTTCGCGAAGGCGGTTTCTTTGGCCGCGAATCTCGCTATGATGTCGTCGATTTGAGTCGAAGTCGGCTCGGCGGAGGTGGCGGCAAAGGCCGCACCCGCTAACAGGACCAAGGTGGCAACCAGACGCATAGTGCTTCTCCCACTGGACGGAATCCGCAGGGTTCCGGTTTCTTGAACCATCTTTAGTTAGTGTAACGCCGGGGACCGAGTGGGTGCCCGGACGGTCCAAGCCCATGAGCCCACATAGGCCAGGTTCAACGGCAATGTCCACCATAACTGGACGGGCGAACGCCACAGCCGCTTGGCCACACTGGTGAGAGAGTAGAAACGCTGGTTCGCGTATTGGAATCCGGCCAGCAGCTCGGCGGGGCTCATTTGTTTGGGTTGGAAGACTACGCCGGTGCGGCCGTTGTACTTGCGCCAGTCGCGGGTGAGGATGCGCCCCTCGGAGTCCAGCCTTTCAAAGAGCGGCGTGCCCGGATAGGGCGTCAGGATATTGAACGTCGCGTTCTGAATGCCGGTTTCCTCCAGGAAGTCCAAGGTATCTTTGAAGATCGCCGGAGTGTCGTGATCGAAGCCAAAGACGATCCCGGCTTGAACGGCGATCCCATGGGCGTGGACGCGGTGGATGAGGCGCGCATACTCCTCCACGCGGTTGAACTCTTTGCGGACCTCGCGCATGCTGGACTGAGAGACGGACTCCAGGCCCAAGAACAACTGCTTACATCCGCTGCGGGCCGCCGCGTCGAGAAACTCGTCGTCCCGCGCGGCATGGATGGTGGCCTGGCTGCTCCACCACTTTCGATATGGAGTGATAGCACGAAACAACTCTTTCGCGTATTCCTTATCGGCGGTGAGGTTGTCGTCCCAGAAGATGATTCTCTTGCCGGGGAAAGACGCGTACTCGGCCGCGACTTCCGCTACGGGCCGCTTGCGGAACCCGTCCGGGTACATGGCGACGATGGAGCAGAAATCGCAATGGTTGGGGCAGCCCCGGGTGGCGAATAAGACGCCGCTGGTGAAGTCGCGCCGATGAAAGAGCGCTTTGCGCGCCATGGGGATGCCGTTCAGAGGCGGCGGGCTGGTCCGCTGGTACACGCGCCGGTATGATCCCTTGACAAAGCCGGACAGGAACTCCTCCCAAAGGCCTTCGGCTTCTCCGACGAAGATCACATCTGCGTGCTGACTGGCTTCGTCCGGGAGCAACGTCACATGCGGACCGCCCATCACCACGCACGCTCCGCTCGACTGAAAGCGGGCTGCAAGATCATAGGCATGATTGGCGCTGGGAGTGTGAAAGGTGATGCCGACGACATCGGGCTGATCCGTCCAATCGACGGCCTCGGCCTCTTCATCCACGTGAGTGACTTGCCAATCCGAGGGAACTCGAGCGGCCAGATACGGCATGGTTATCTGCTGGAAATTCAGGAAGCGGGAGCGGCGCGCTGCGCGAATTTCGTCCGAGGATGCGGTGATGAGGAGGAGCTTTGGCAAGGGGCGCTTAAACCGATACGCCTAGCATAGCGGGTGAATGCGGCATATGGAAGAGCACATGTTCGAAGTGGCGGGACTCGTTCAGGCGAGCCAAGTGTTTAGCGTGGGCGGCGATTTGGTCGTTCGAAAAAACGAAGCCATCCTGAGCGGGATCGTAGGGAACGCCTTTGTGTTTATGCATTTCCAGGAGCGCGGCGGCGCGGGCGAGAGCGTGCTCTTCGTGCTGGCGGCGCTCGGCCTGGAGGTCGCGGAGGGTGGTTAACGTCTTTTGGAACTGGCGGGAGAGGCGGCCGCTGTGGAGGCCGAGCGTGGCAAGGGCGCGGTGGGCGTCGACGATGTCGAATTGGATAGCGGCTTGCTCAGACGGCGGGTTGGCCGCGCGGTCGAGCAGTGCGGCTTCGAGTTTGGGAATGCGGTTGAGGCGCCAGGCAGTGTCGGCGAGTTCGGTGACGAGTTGGGTTTCGGTGGGGGTGGCGGGTTGGTACTCGTCGTGGAAGGCGCGGCAGTGGGCTTCGTAGGCGGCGGCGTCTTCGGTGGGCAGGACGGGCGAAGCGGCGGTAAGTCCGTGGGTGAGGGCGTTGCGGGAGGATCGCTGTTTACCGGCTTCGGTGCGGGGGCCGGTGGAATGCTGGGCATTTGCCTGGTTGATGGCTTCGCGGCGTTCGAGCCAGCGGAGAACGGGGTCGGAGCTGGTTGTTGGTGCGGACATGGTTGGGTACCTCGGCCCTACGGGTAGCACGGGGGCAGTGCGGCGGGAGGCGGGGAACCGGGGAGGTTGTTGAGGACGGGCGAGATTGCGTGGCGGGGGTTTGGTGACTGCTTTTCTATTCCTGGAGAGGGCGGCCGAAACAGAGCACGTAGCCGTTGTTGTCCTGGATCTCGAAAGCGCGCAGGCCGTCGTGGGTGTCGGCGAGTTCGCTGTGCATGGGGACGTCTCTGGCGACGTATTCGCGATACAGCGCGTCGGGATCGGTGGTGTGGATGTAGGCATCCCAGCGCGCGCCGGCGTGGCGGGAATGATTGGGCTGCGGGTGAATTTCGGATGCGATGTGTTTGAGCATGAGCATGACGCCGTCGCGCCGCACGATGCCCCAGAAGTCCTCGACCTGGCCGTCGCCGCCGCCTTTGTAGGCGAGCTGGAAGCCGAGCTTGGAGGTGTAGAAGTCGAGCGTGGTTGGAAGGCTGTCGACGATGAAGAAGGGGGCGATGTGGTTGAGCAGGGGGGCGGTCATGCGGATCGTTATAGGAGTTTATCAGGGAATTCGGGGGATCAGAGGCTGCCGAGGATTGGAGATGTGCGCTGCGGGAGTTCGAGTCGGCGGATAGAGCGTTAAGTGTCAACTTGAGGCCGCGGGTCAACTGTTCGGTTGACACATTATCAGTTACTCGCGCCAAAACACTTCTCTTCCGAGTATGGCGCAATCGTCATGGATCGCGCGGCCAGCAGCGGCTTGATCTGTTGATACATCTCCTCTCGCTGCCCGGGCGAAAAGGTGTCGAACGGGTTGAACGCTTGCGGGCACCAGCGAAATACGGTTCCTTGAGGGTATTGGAAGAGCTTTTCTTTGAGTCCGTCGAAAGTGGGGGCTTGGTATCCGTCGACACGAAAGGCCGCCGGATATCCTCCGCCACCGTTGGACACGTCAATGATGAGCGTGCTCGGTGGACGCGGTTGAGCCCACTCTTTTCGGCATGGTTCATCCAAGCACAATTCGCTAAGGCGTCGCCTGCGGGGTTCATCCACAATCCATGACTTGGCTGAGGCAATGCCACGAAACAACGCCGGCCCCAGGCCCCTTGCCGGATCGGGAACGTCGCCTGAGATCGGGTGGACTTCGAACTCCGAAGTTCTGCCGCGCCAACGTTCGTTCCACTGTTCGAGGCGTTTCCACAAGAACGGCTCGACCGCCGCGCTGCCGTGCGCACTCAGGGCTTGCACCGCCGAAACTGCCGTCTCTGGATCGGGATCATCGAGAGAAAGGATCGCTTGATTTTCGAGGACCGGATTCCAGACGACTTGCCCAACTTGGTTTAGCAGAAAATGATGACATCCGCGTCCCTCGCGATCCGCAAGGGCATGCTTCAGAAGTTCGCTCGCCGACCCCGACCCTGAAGGCGGCAGCGTCCGAACAAAGTAGGTGATGAACGATGCCTCTTCCGCGCATGGCCAGGATTCTGCAAGGTAACGCTTGCGCATATCACCGGCAAGCTTTGCGCTACCAAACTTGGCGATCAACGGCAAAGCCCCGAGCTCCCCGGCAGCCAGCCAACGGGCAAATATGCCATCGGCTTCCGGGATATCCTGGGCGTCGATTTTGCGGGCTGCGAATGCCGCGAAACGCGGCTTGCCGCTGGCGAGATCCTTGGCAACAATCCGGTAAGCCTCTTGCGGCGAGAGCTCCTTTAGGCGTCGTAGCGCCATCTCTCCAATTCCGTCTTGAGCACCCCAAACCTGTAGTGCCAGAGCGGTCTTCGGCAAGCTCGTAGGTTCGACGCGGCTGATCACCGCGCGCAGCGCGGCGATCATATCGGGACTGCGTACTAGATCCCACTTCTTGCCGAGAAGCTCAGCCTGTTGATCGACAGGAAATGTGGGGAACTGCGCGATTAGCTCGTCTCGCGACAATCCATAGTCGTCCGGCGGCACTAGATATGCGGCCTTGGCCTCGGTTGGCGCGATGGCGGCAATCGCCTCGCCCGAGATCTTCCTTGCGGTTTCGTCCTTTGCTGAAGCGACCGGAATCAGTCGGATTGCTTGAGCGCGGACTAGTTCAGCGAATCGCTTCTGTCTCGCTTTACCTTCGGCCCAAATCTTCTGCATGTCCGAGCCTGCTGGAATCTGCCACGGATATGTCGGCAAGGCCTTGGGCGCCTCCCTTTGAACGAATGTGAAGAGTGCCCGCAACCGGATGTCCCATTCTCGGATGGGTGTTGATTGGTCGGCCAAGTAGCGGTCGTATGCAGAAACCGTTTGTTCTCGTTCGCGTGCTCCAATCAACAACAGCGTATCCGGGCTAGTTCCCAATTTGCGGGCATCTTGGAACGCCAAAGCAAGTGCGGCAGGAGTGCCCAGATAACGGAGCTCTTGCCTAGCCGACCTCAATTGGCCTTCAAGCGGATTTACGGGGACAGGCGGTCCGCCCGGCTTCGGCATCTCTGGCTCGGGCTGGGTCAGCACCGATTCGATCGCCCAAAGCTTTGACTCAGTCCACGCGGCGTCATCCGCCACAATTTCCAGTTCCAGCACGTTCGAAACAGCAGCAAACTGAATTACCCTGTCTCCGGTTTCCCCGGGATTGCTTTCGCGGCTCAGGCGGTGGGATTTGAGATAGAGACGATATGTGCCAGGCTGGTCGAAGCGAAACCAATCGTTGAGATTCACTTCAATCTTATAGGGCTTCGCGTCAAGCACAGGATAAGTGCGGAGACCGCCTGCCAACCCGCCGAGAACCCCGGTGGAAAAGTAGTCAGCATACGGATCCACCACATCGTTGCGATCGAGAACGAATTCCTCCGTCGGCAGACGCCCGCCCCTGTCGTAGGTTGCGCCGTTCAATTTGTACTTGTCCGGCGAGTCGCTCCAAAATTCGAGGGTGAGGGGGATGCGCTCGCCGCGGTGAAAGGTTGTGACGCCGTCTGCCGTTGCGAGACGAAAGTGCAAATCGCCCGGATTGCTCGAAAGATCACGCTGGTGCCGGATGTCAAAGGACTGTGCATGCACCGGCGGGCGGAGCACTACCGCAATTAGGACTCCAAGGAAACCAGCTCGCAACAGGCACATCTACTCCTCCATGAGCGTGTCAAGCGGACGTGGTCAAACGTCGCGACGGAGAAGAACAGGCGCTACCTCCGCTGTCAGTATAGACAACTGCAAGAGCGGAATGTTCCCGGCTATCCCCGCACCTGGGTTGTTGGCCTTGTGCACTTGACGGTTAATCGGCCACTTAGAAGCATCCAAGTTGAGGGTTTGTCGCCGTTTCGGACTTGTGCCTTCAAAAGTCGAGCAAGACGCTAGAAGCGGTAATCCGTCCGCGCTCAGCTCAGGATCTGTTTGGCGATGGTGAGCTTCTGGATGTTGGTGGTGCCTTCGTAGATGCGGCCGATTTTGGCGTCGCGGTAGAGTTTTTCGACCGGGTAGTCCTTGGTGAAGCCGACGCCGCCGAAGATTTCGACGGCGCGTGAGGCTACGTCTTCGGCGACCTGGGATGCGAAGTACTTCGCCATGGCGGCTTCGGTGACGAAGGGGACGCCGGCATCCTTCAGGCGCGCGGCGTTATAGACCATCAGGCGGGCGGCTTCGACGCTGGTCGCCATGTGCGCGAGTTCGAACTGCACGCCCTGGAAGTCGGCGATGGGCTTGCCGAATTGATGGCGCTGCTTGGAGTAGGCGATGGCGTGATCGAGCGCGCCCTGGGCAAGGCCGGTCATTTGCGCGCCGATGGCGATGCGGCCTTCGTTCAGGGTTTCGATCGCGATCTTGTAGCCCTTGCCCACTTCGCCTAGGACGTTGGCGGCGGGGACGCGGCAATCGTCCATGATGAGCTCGCAAGTGGACGACGCGCGAATGCCCAGCTTGTCCTCTTTCTTGCCGACTTGAAAGCCGGGGAAACCGCGCTCGACCAGGAAGCAGGTGATGCCGCGGTAGCCGGTCTCGGGATTCGCGTTGGCGAAGACGAAGTAGAGGCCGGCTTCGGCGGCGTTGGTGATCCAGAGCTTGCGGCCGGTGAGCGAGAAATGATCGCCCTGGCGGGTGGCGCGGGTGGCGAGCGCGAAGGCGTCGGAGCCGGAACCCGCTTCGGACAACGCGAACGAAGCGACGGTGTCGCGGGCGAGTTGCGGCAAGTAGTGCTGCTTCTGCTGGTCGTTGCCCCAGCGGAGCAGGATGTTGTTCGCGATGGTGTTCTGGACGTCGACGATGACGGCGGCGGACGGATCGACACTGGCGAGCGCTTCCACCGCCAGCACGGCTTGAAAGAAGTTGCCGCCCTGGCCGCCGTGCTCTTCGGCGATTTCGATGCCCATCAGGCCGAGTTCGAACATTTCATGCAGCAGGTCTTTGCGGAAGACGCCGGCGTCATCCATCTCGCGCACGTGCGGGCCAATGCGTTCGCGCGCGAAACGGCGAATGGTTTCTTGAAACATCTTCTCTTCTTCGCTCAGGAGCGTGAGCGGAAGCGCCGCGGCGTGGGAAGCTGTGCTGACGTTCGACATGGTGGTGTTTTCAGTCTACTACCGGGGAGCGTCGCCGCCTGTTTGCCGCGGGTGTATAATCGCGAGCCAGAGGTGACCTATGAAGATAGGGTTGGTTGCCATTCTTCTGGCGGCAGCAGCGGGGCTGGCCGCGTTTCAAGGCTTCCCGAGATGCACGTCAGTGGAACCGGAGACGGCGAAAGCAGGCGACACTGTTACCGCGAAGTGCGAGAACGTCAATAAGACCACTGTTACCGACTTTTATTTGACCGATGAAAAGGACGACACCAAGGTCGCCATCGCGTCGCAGACGGACAGCGAGATCAAGTTCACGGTGCCGAAGTTGAAAGCGGGACGGTATCACCTGGAGTTTCTTTCCGCCAATAAGAACTCCCTGGTCGAGCAGCCGGTGGTGCTGACGGTGCAGTGAGTAGTTTGCGGACCGCGGGGAAGCTCAGACGCATGCCGCGCCAGCGGTACTGGCGGAGACCGTCGACGGCGGTCCAGGTGCTGTGATAGCGGTTGTAGACGTTGGTGTCGCGCGGGTCGCCCCAGCTTCCGTCGGCGTTTTGCTGGGAGAGCACGTATTCGACGCCGGTCTGGATGAGCGGGTCGGATTCTGTGAGGCCGAAAGCGCGCAAAGTGTCCAGGAATTCGCCGGTGGTCTCGGCATCGTGGAGCCTCACGGTTTCGGTGAGGTAGTCCTTCAAGTATTGGAACTCGGCGGGCAGCCAGTCCGGCGAGAGCAAATAAGTTCCGTAATCGTTCAAGGTGTAGACGATGTGCGTGATGGCGTAGGCCACGTCGAGGAACTGGCGTTTGGTGAGCGAGGCGCGTGGCGGATAAGGCCGCAGGCGGGAGATCCAGCGGAACACTTGCGGATATGACGCGCCGAGAGTGACGCCGTAGCGGTCGCCGGTGTAGGCCGTGATCAGAGCGTCCGACCAGACGTCATAAGAGGGCAGCGTCGAGCCGGTGGGATCGAAATCCAGGAAGTCGACAGCGGAAAGGCGGGCGGCAGCGACGCGCAGAGTCTGCTTCATGTGGGCGTCGGGGACGCCGAGACGTTGGGCGGCATCGCTTCCAAAGACCAGGTTGGCGACGTCGTCCGCGTCGGCCTCGGCAGGCACGTTGGGATGAATGCGACGCCATTCGATCGCGCGCTCGTGGCCCATTTTGCGCGCTTCCTGGCGCAGTTTCGGGTCTTTGGCAGTCGCAGAGATGGTGTAGAAGCACCAGAGCAGATCGTGACCCCAATCGGAGAAGGTTTTTGGATCGGAGGCGGTGAGGTAGATGTAGGCTAGGCCGCGGTGGACGGCGCGGTCGCGGTCCGCCGTGGTGTAGCGGCTGCCGGGCCAAAGCGGGGCTGAGGGAGATTGCGCGGCGAGCAGCGCTGGAAATATGAATGAGAGCGCCAGTCGTCTGGTGATGGGCATTGCGCGGGCCCGCTCTAGCGGCTGGGCACTGAGATTGTGATGTTGCGGTACTTCAAGCCGCCGGTGTGATCGCCTTGCAGGTAGATGGGGCCGGGCTCGCTCTCGCGACTGTCCAGCGCGCCGCCCGTGATACCGGGGATTTGCTCGTGATCGATGATCAGGATGCCATCGCGCACGACGGTAACCGTGCGGCCGACCAGCGTGGCATCGTAGCCCTCCCACTGGCCCGGCCGCGGAGGCACGGCGGTGGTGGGCGCGATGAATCCGTAAATGGATCCCATGCGGTGGAAGCTGTCGTTCTTTTCGGGCGGTTCGTATTCCACCTGCACCTCGTAGCGGCCGCGCAGATAGACGCCGCTGTTGCCGCCCTGCGGGCAGTTGTATTCGATGTGGAGCTTGAAGTCGCCGAACTTGCGCGAAGTGCGGATATTCGCGCCGCCTTGTTCGTTACGCAGTTCGCCGTTTTCGGCGATCCAGTGGTTCGCGGCGGGGTTGTCGGGCTCCCATCCGGCGAGGTCGCGACCGTTGAAGAGCGGTTCGGGATTGGTCCAGGAGGCGGGCGGGTCGCGTTTAAGGGACGGCGCGCGGAGTCCAGTGAGTGTGTAGCTGGCGCCATCGGGGGGCGTCTGGTGGCCCGAGAGCTTGCCGGCTTGAGCGGTCAGCTCCCAGGTGAGCTTGACGCCTTCGTTGCTGGTGAAGGAGAGGTGCGAGCCTGCGACTTTGACGTCTTGCACTGAGTGGACGCTGCCTGTGCGGCCGACGACGCGAATGGCGGGGATTCCGCCCTCGTCGACGAACTCCATCCAGGAAGGGTATGTGGCATTCGGCGCAGTGATTGTTAAATCCCATCGGCCGGCGAATGGGGAGCCTGCGGCGGAGGCAAGGGAAGGCGCGCAGGCCAGCAGGATAGCGAATCGCAGGCAGCGCTCCACGTCGTTTAGTCTATCGAAACGCAGCGGCGACGTAGGTAAGCTTAGTGTTTCGTGGATGGTGCGGCGGTGCGGAACAGATCGTCCGCGGCGCTGAGCACGACCCACTGCAGACGCTGCGGCAATTGGGGATGCGCGGCGAGGTACTGGCGCACCATGGTGGCGGCCTCGGGCGAACGATGGCCGTCCAACGTGGAATCGGCCCAGCGCTTGGGGAAGAAGATGTCGCCCGTGCGTTGAATTTCGGGCAGCAGGTTCAAGGCCGGCGTGATGAAGCGGCGCGAGCCGGGGGCGCGCAGGGGATGGTTCAAGTAGCGAAGCGATTCCAGGACCCATGGCTCATGGCGGCGATTGCTGAGGTCACGAAAGCGCGCGAAGGCCTGTTCGCGGACGGTGGGGTCGGCGGAGAGGGCGGGCATGACAAACTCGAAGCGCGCTTTGCGATCGGGGTTTTGTGTGCGGTCGAGCTGGGTCGCGAGAATCTGCTGCCATGCGGGGACTTGGCGCAGGGCGAGGTTGAAGGCCATATCGATTTCGTCATTTTCGGCGAAGGTGAGGCCTTGGATTTTCTCGTCGCGACGCCAGACTCGCTCCAGCCATGCCAAGCCGTCGCGGGTGAGCACGACATCGCGGAAGGAGCTGAACCAGGCGGATTTCAGGCTGGTGTTCGGGGCGGCGGCCAGGCCGCGGCGGAGGAAGGCTTCGAGCTGCGGCGCGCGGGCGGTGCGCTGCTCCGGAGGGATTTCCTGCCAGAAGGCGCGGACCATATAGGCCAGGACGCGCTGGGTGTTCTGCTCGTCGGTTTCGCGAGGGAGCGCGCGGATGGCGGTGTCCAGGAATTCGCTGGGATCGACGCGGGACTCGAGGAGGTTCTCCCAGAGATCGATCCAGGCGCTGGCGCGCGTCAGCGGATCGGAGATTTCCTCGATGTGGCCGAGCAGGTAGCGCAGCGTGGCCGGGTCGAGTTCGAAGAGGCCGTAGCCGAGTCCACCGCCATTGGGGATCACGTACAGCGGCGCCGGGTGGCCCGCCACCTTGTCGATGTTCGTCACGGCGCTGGTCATCGAAACGTCGAACTGTTCGGGACCGGTGGGAAATCCGACAGTGACGTGCAGACGCTCGGGCCATACGAGGTTGCGGCCTAGCGGATCCTGCTGGCGGAGCGAGAGGCTTCCGTCGCGCAGTTGGGTAGTGATTTCCGGGCGGCCCCGTTCTTCGACCCACGCGCGGCTCCACGCGGCCACTTTTCCGGGATTGCGCGCCTCCAGGATGTTCACCAAGTCGAGCCAAGTTGCGTTGCCGAAGGCGTAGCGCTTCAGGTACTCGCGCATGCCGTCGCGGAATCCGGTTTCGCCGGTGATCATTTCCAGTTGGCGCATGACGATGGGCGCTTTGTCGTAGATGATGTTTCCGTAGAGTGAGCCCGCGTCGTCGAGATTGTCCAGGTTTTGGCGGATGGGGTTCGATCCGGCGGTGCGGTCGACATCGTAGGCGGCGGGGTAATGTGTGAGCAGGAAGCGCAAATCGTGATTGATTTCTGGGAAGCTCGGGTTGACGATTTTCGCGGCCATGAAATTGGCCATCACTTCCTTCATCCAGACGTCGTTGAACCAGCGCATGGTGACCAGGTCGCCGAACCACATGTGCGAGGTCTCGTGCGAGATGACGCTGGCGCGGTTGAGGAACTGGTTCTGCGTGGCGGACGGGTCGAGCATCAGGGAGGACGCGTTATAGAAGATGGCGCCCGCGTGCTCCATGCCGCCGAACTGGAACGAAGGGATGAGTACGAAATCGAATTTGCCCCAAGGGTAGGGGATGCCGCTGTACTGCACGAGCCAGGCGACGGCGCGTACGTGGAGGTCGAAGATGGCGTCGCGGTTGCGGGCGACCTTGGCGGCGTCGGTCTCGCGATGGAACATGCGAAACGTGCGGCCATCGCGTACGGCGGTTTCAACCTGGAATTTGCCGGCGACGAAGGCGAACAGGTAGGTGGGCAGGGGCTTGGTTTCGGCGAAGCGGACAATCGCGCGTCCGTTGGCGGTTTCGCGTCCGGTCTCAGGGCCATTGGCCGTCACCTGCCAGGCGGCGGGGATATCCAAGGTCAGCGAGTAGCGCGCCTTCAGGCTGGGTTGATCGAAGCAAGGGAAGGCGTAGCGGGCGCGCGCTGGAACAAATAGCGTGTACAGGTAGTCGTCATTACGGTTCAGTGATTCGTCGCCGGCCAGGAATTCGATGGTGATGGCGTTTTCGCCGGCGCGGGTGGCGGAGGCGGGAATGACAATGTGCCCGTTGATGAAGTCGAAGGCTGCGGGGCCTTGGGCAACCTTCACTGACAAGATGTGGTCGCGCTTCTGTTCGAAGTCGAGAACGACCGGCTGCGGGGCCTTTAATTCGAAGCGCACGGTTTCGACGCCGCGCACCGCGTCTGTTTTGGATTCAGGAATCCGGAAAGAGAGTTCGTAGCGTAGGGACCGGATGCTGGCCGCGCGCTCAGTCGCCAGCGTTTCCGGAACGCCGCGGCCGGGCACTTCGACGGCAGCGAAAGCCAAAGCCGGCAGCAGGAACAGCAGCAAAGCAGCGGATGACACGACCGGGTCTCAAGCGCCCAGTAGCTGAAGGTAGCGTGCCACGGCTTCGATGCCGCGGAAGAAATTCGGCAGGTGCAGCTTTTCGTTGGGCGCGTGCAGATTGTCATCCGGCAGGCCGAAGCCCATCATGACGCTGGGAATGCCGAGCGACTCTTCGAACGCGGCGACGATCGGGATGGAGCCGCCGGAACGGATGTAGACGGTCTCCTTGCCGAAGATCTGCTTCATCGCTTCGGCGGCGGCGTGGATGAATCGGTTGTCGGGATTCACCAGCGACGGCGGCGCTTTGTGAATCAGCTTGTACTCGGCTGTGACGCCTTTGGGGCACGCGGCGGCGACGGCCTTCTGGATTTGCCCGATGGCTTCGTCGGGGTGCTGATCGGCCACCAGGCGGAAGCTGAGTTTCGCGAGCGCGCGGGCGGGGATCACGGTCTTCGCGCCTTCGCCGATGAAGCCGCCGCGGATGCCGTGGACTTCCATGGTTGGACGGGCCCACAGGCGCTCAAATAGCGGGATCTCTTGCTCACCGGTCAGGGCCTTCGCGCCGACTTCTTTCTCGGTGTACTCCTTTTCGTCGAACGGAAGGCGGGCCCAGGCGGCGCGTTCTTTGTCGCTCGGCGGCGTAACGCGATCGTAGAAGCCGGGGATACGGATGTGGCCTTCGCGATCTTTCAAAGCGCAGATGATCTCGGCAAGGGCCTGCATGGGATTCGGAGCCGCGCCTCCGTAGACGCCGGAGTGCAGATCGTGATTCGCTCCTTCGACGATCAATTCGCCGTAGACGATGCCGCGCAGGCCGACGCAGATGGTGGGAAGCTCGGGAGCAAACATTTCGGTGTCGCAGATGACAGCGGCGTCGGACTTCAGCAGCGCGGGCTTGCTGTTCACATAGCTTTCGATATGCTCGCCGCCGACTTCTTCTTCGCCTTCGATCAGGAACTTCACGTTGATGGGGAGCTTGCCGTTTTGTTTCAACAGGCCTTCGACAGCTTTGATGAGGATATAGGTCTGGCCTTTGTCGTCGGCCGATCCGCGCGCATAGATATTGTCGTTGCGGATGGCGGGTTCGAAGGGTGGCGTGACCCATTCATCCAGCGGATCGGGCGGCTGGACGTCGTAGTGGCCATACAGCAGAACTGTGGGTTTGCCGGGCGCGCCCAGCCACTCGGCGTACACCAGCGGATTGCCTACGCCTTCGATCAGCTGTGCATTCGCGAGACCGGCCTTGGTCAGCTCATTGCGCACAAACTCGGCGGCGCGTTGGATGTCGGGCTTGTGCTCGGGCAGCGTACTGACACTGGGGATGCGCAGGAAGGCTTTCAGTCCTTCCAGATAATCCTGGTGGTGCTGTTCGTAGTAGTTCATGATTGTGTTGGAATGATCAATCGCCGCACTTTTCCACTTCGACAAGGCAGCTATAGAAGGTGGGGCCGCCGCCCATGTCGGTGAGGCGATCCGACGTCAGCACGTTGACGTTGCGGTGGTCGGCCGCCAGCTTGTTCCAGCGCACCGAGGGGGCCCAGGCGACACCTTGGCGCACCGCGCCGTCCACTTCCGCCAGCAGAATGCAGCTGCCGCGGCCGTTGAATACGCGCACACGGTCGCCATTGGTGATGCCGCGTGAGCTTGCGTCATCGACGTGCAGGAACACGCGCGACGTCTGGCCGTCGGTGGCCTGCTGGTTGCCGAACGTGGAGTTCATGCTGTCGTGGTTCTTGGAGGAGATCAGTTCTAGAGGATAGCGTGAGCGCAGTTCCGCATCGCCCAAGCGCGATTCAGCGGGCGGCTGATAGTCGAGTGACTCCGCGCCAAATTCGCACTTGCCAGAGGGCGTGCCGAAACCGCCTTGAGCGAATGGCAAAAAGGGCTCGCCGTCCGGCGCGATGTTCAGCCGCACGGAATGCTCGCGTTCCAGCCGCTCCAGCGTAATGCCCTTAAAGAATGGATGCGGCGAGTCCAACAGCGTGCGGATCATTTCGTCTTCCGAATCGTGGAAGCACGGGTCATCCAGGCCCATGCGTGCGGCGAGCAGGCGGAAGATCTCCACGTTGGACTTCGCTTCGCCGGGCGCGGGCAGCACCGGCCGCGCCAGTTGCAGATGGTAGTGGCCGTAGGAGTAGTAGAGGTCCGTGTGCTCCAGGAACGTAGTGACGGGCAGCAGGATGTCGGCGTGATCGGCGGTATCGTTCTGGAACTGCTCCAGCACCACAGTGAACAGATCGTCGCGCCGCATGCCCCGCAGCACCAGGTTTTGATTCGGCGCGATGGCGGCCGGGTTCGAGTTATAAACGATCATCGCCTTCACCGGCGGATCGTTCAGTGCAGTAAGAGCCTTGCCCAGCTCGGACATATTCACCATGCGCGCTTCGCGGCCCAGTGGCGAGCGGAGCTGCAGGTCAGGCATTTCGAGCCCGGGACGGTTCAGTTGAAATGCCCCGCTGGTGGATAGCTGCATTCCGCCGCCGACGTCGCGCCAGGATCCGGTGAGGGCCGGAAGCGCAGCAACGGCGCGTATGGCCGCGCCGCCGCGTTCGCTGCGCTGTACGCCCAGATTCAGGCGGATGGCCGCGGGTCGCGTGGTGGCATATTCGCGCGCCAGCGAAATGACGTCTTCGCGGGCGATTCCGGTCAACGCTTCGACTCGCTCCGGCGGATATTGGCGCGCCAGAGCGGCCAGCGCGTCGAAGCCGTCGGTGTAGCGAGAGACATAATCGGCGTCATGGAGGTTCTCTCCGATGATGATATGCATCAAACCCAGAGCCAGCGCCAGATCGCTGCCGGGGAAAATCTCGAAATGCTTGTCGGAAAGGCGGCCGGTCCGGTTGCGCACCGGATCGATGGTGTAGAAGCGCGCGCCATTGCGCCGCGCCTCCACGATGAAGGGCCACAGGTGCACATTCGTCGCGTGGATGTTCGCGCCCCACGAGATGATCAGCTTGGAGTGGCGGAACTGCTCGGGCTCGGTGCCGTAGCGCCAGCCAAGCGAGCGGGTGAGCGCGACGCCGCCGGCGGACGAACAGATGGTGCGATCCAGCCGCGATGCGCCCAGGCGGTGAAAGAAGCGGCGGTCCATGCCGGCGCCATTTAGCAGGCCCATGGTGCCTGCGTAGCTGTACGGCAGGATGGCTTCGGGGCCGAATTCAGCGGAAACCGTGCGCAACCGCCCAGCGACGGTGTCCAGCGCTTCGTCCCAGGAGATGCGCTCAAACTTGCCGTCACCTTTGGCGCCAGTCCGTTTCTGTGGGTAAAGCAGGCGATCGGGGGAGTACTCGCGATCCAAGTACCGGGCCACTTTGCCGCACAGGAAACCGCGGGTCACGGGATGATCGGGATTGCCGCGCAAGTGACTGCCTTTGCCGTCCTCTACATTGATGAGCAACGAGCAGCAGTCGGGACAATCCAACGCGCACACCGAGTTTAGTACTTGGGGCACGTCTTTGATTATAGTTCGGCGCGGATGGAAGAAACCGAGCCTAAGCCGCTCGCGTCAGGTTTGAATAAGTAGTACTGCCGCCGGAATGTTACAGAGCACCTCGGCGCTCCAGCGGCTGGATTTGGGTTTACAATCGATGTGGGGAGGTCGCCATGCGTTGCCTCATCGCTGCGGCAGTGTTTCTCAGCTCCGCGACACTTTCATTCGGCCAGGGCCACCGGGGCGGGCAGTTCTGGTCGCCGGGCGGCTTCGGTAGCATTTTGTATCCGGCCACGGGCCACGCCCCACGGACTCCTCCCGGCGGAATCACCGGTCCGTACTATGGGCGCCAAGCTTTCGGCGCCGGCGGGTTCAACCATAATCACCTCGGCGGCGCAGGCACCACCGTGGTGGTTCCGTACCCGATTTATTACGGCGGCTACTATGGCTACGATCCCTCGGCTTACGGGCCGGCATACGGCTATGGCGATCAGGCTGCGGCGGCGAGTTCCAACGCTGTTCCGTCGGTAGTGATCAACCAGGCCTTCGTGCCGCAGCAGGCGAATCCGGTGGTTCGGGACTACTCGGGCGACCAGTCATCGCAGGACCAGCAGCAGCAATCGTCAGGACTGAAGCTGTATCAGGCGCCGCCGTCGCATCCCTACGCGGACGCGGCACAGGGCGCGCAACAGGCGCAGCAGGCGGCCAATTCCGATCAGCCTACCCTGTATCTGATCGCGTTCAAGGATCACAGCGTCGTGCAGGCGCTAGGGTACTGGATGGAGGGTTCGACGTTACATTACGTGAGCGTCGAGCACACGCTGAATCAGGCCAGCATCGACTTGATCGATCGCGATCTATCGCAGCGTTTAAACGATGAACGGGGCGTCGAGTTCCGTCTGCCTTCGGCGCGCTAGCTGTACTGCCGAATAAAGTCGGCATCGCCTTCCAGAAAATCGTAGTCGCGCAGGCTTGAGCGCGGGGTCCAGAGGATCTGTGCGAAATCCAGGTTTTGCGGTTCACCCGCGAATTCCTTGACGCGATAGAAAATCAGCAGGATGGGCGGGCGGCCCGGGTATTGGTATTCGTAGCGCATGATCTCAGGGCCGATGCAGGCTTGGATGCCTAACTCTTCGGTCAATTCGCGGGCCAACGCGGCTTCGGGTGCTTCGCCCGGCTCGACCTTGCCGCCCGGAAATTCCCAGCGCAGCGGATGCTGGCGGGTGGGCTTACGCTGGCCAATCAAAACCTTGGCATCACGCTCGATGACTGCAGCGACGACGGTAGTCACGGGGTTGGAAGTCCGACGAGTAGCATAATTGAAAAAGCGACGTGTACAGCGAAGCCTTCCTCGATCATTTCAAAAATCCGCGCAACGTGGGAGAGTTCGAACCACCGGCAGTGACAGTGGAGATTTCGAATCCCGCTTGCGGCGACATCCTGCGGCTGTCGGCGCGGTTTGAAGACGGGCGTGTGGCGGAAGTGCGTTACAAGGTGCGAGGCTGCACGGCGTCCATCGCGAGCGGCTCCGCGCTCACGGAGTGGATGACGGGCAAGACGCGCGCCGAACTTGCCGCGTTGAAGACGGACACCATCGAAGCCGCCGTGGGCGGACTGATTCCCGAGTCAAAACACGCGGCCGTTCTGTGCGTGGACGGCGTGAAAAAGCTGCTTGCCGCGAAGTAACGATATACTGGCCCCTTTGGGCCCAAATGAAAACTATCGACTTCAGCAAGATCCCGACCTTTGAACAACTGCCTGTCAAGCCGGGCGCCCCGCCGGAATCGGCCTGGGGAGTGTTCGGCGATGACGACAAGCTCGGCTGCCTGAATTTCCTGACGCCCGAGGGGCTGGTCGAAGCGGCCGGCTCGGTGCAGGCGGGGAAGGTCTTCCGCTTGGATGCGAAGGTCGGCTTCGCCAAGCCGCCGCTATTTGGACGCGCCGCCGTGTCGCACAGAATCGTTCCGCTCGGCCCCATGGCCAACGACGATCTGCTGGACAACTACAACACGCAGGAAGGCAGCCAGTGGGACGGCTTCGCGCACGTCGGACATATCCGGCACGAGCGCTTCTACAACGGCGTGCCGGCGAGCGCGATCCAGGACGGGCCATCCAGCGGCCACAGCGTACATCACTGGATCGACAAGTTCGCCGGGCGCGGCGTGCTGATCGACGCTTACGGTTTCCGCAAGGCGCATGGACGTCCGGTGAAGCCGCTCGAGTCCGGTTCGTACAGCGCCGCCGAGCTGGATGCCGCGCTCCAATGGCAAGGCGCGACGTTGAAACCCGGCTCTATTCTGCTGGTTCGCACGGGCTGGATGGAGGAGTACGAGAAGCTGACGCCGGAAGGCAAGCAAGCGATCGCGCCTTTCGACAAGGTCAAGGCGATGGGCATCGAACGGAGCACGGAAATCGTGGCGTGGCTCTGGAATCACCGCGTCGCGGCGATCGGTACGGACTGCCCGGCGGTCGAGCCGCTCCCGTTCGATCTGGGCGACGAGCGCGCTTTGCATTACCGGCTGCTGCCGCTGCTCGGCCTGCCGCTGGGCGAACTGTTCGTCCTGGCGCCGCTGGCCGAAGATTGCGCGCGCGACCGGCGCTACGAATTCCTGGTGGTCTCCGTTCCGATTTACGTGGAAGGCGGCATCGCAACGCCACCGAACGCGGTCGCGATCAAATAGGCGCGGCTCAAACGCGTGTGCCAAAATTGTTTCCAGAGGCCGGTTTTGGCGAAGAAAGCAGTAGGCGGTATGCAGAAGGCAACCGGGCATCTTGCTCGAAAGCTGGGGCGCTTTCTGCCTTCCGCTCTCTGCATTCTGCTTTCCGCGCTGTGCGTTTTGTCCGCGGCCAACTTCAAGCTCTATCTCACCGACGGCACCTCTCAACTGGTTCGCGAATACAAAGTGGAAGGCGACCGCGTGCGTTTCTACAGCGTTGACCGGGACGATTGGGAGGAAGTCCCGCTGACCCTCGTGGACCTCAAAAAAACCGAGGCCGAGATCAAGGAACGCGAAGAGTCCGTGCGCCAGGAGGCTACCGCCGAGGCGGCTGAAGAGAAAGCCGAGCGCGATGCCCGCCGGGAGGTACAACGCGTCCCGCAGGAGCCGGGCGTGTACTTGATTGAAGACGACAAACTGATCACGCTGAAACCCGGCGAATCGAAAGTGGTCAACAACAAAGGCCGCAACGTGCTCAAAGCTATCAGCCCAGTTCCGTTGATCAGCGGCAAATCGACGCTGGAACTGGACGGTCCTCACGCACAGCAGGGAACCGCCAATCGCGACCCGGAATTCTACATTCGGCTGTCGGAAGATGAGCGCTTCGGCATCGTGCGCATGGGCGAACACAAAGGGAATCGGGTGGTGGAGAAGATGACCATCCAACCCGTAGTCAAGGAAGTGACCGAAGAACCGGACCTGGTGGAAGTGTTCCGCCAACAGGTGGGCGACGAGCTGTTCAAGATTTGGCCGCAGAAGCCGCTGGAGCCGGGCGAGTACGGCGTGGTGCAGTTCACTCCCGGCAAAACCGACATGCAGGTCTGGGACTTTTTTGTCGCTCCAGGAACGGGTAAATAACTAACGCGCGGCCTGTGTTGCGTTGCCGTGCGACGACTCAAGACTGGCGAGGAGATGGGTGTGGTTATATTGTCTCGCCAGGTCGAGAGCCGTCAGCCCTTGTTTGGTTTGCGCGTCCGGGCGCGCGCCGGATGCGAGCAAAAGATCGATCATGCCGGAGTCACCGAAATCGATCGAGGCGGCGTAGAGTAGCGGAGTCATGCCGAGCTTGTCGACATGATTGACGTCGGCGCCGCGAGTGATCAGCAGCTTCGCGATGTCGATCTGATTGCTGAGCACGGCCCGGTCCAGCAGCGTGATGCCGTTCGGCTCGGCCTGGTCCGCTGCGTCGCCCATATCGAGCAGCGTCCGAATCGCAGCCATGTTGCCAAAGCGGACCGCGCCGAGCAGGGGCGTCATGGAGGCGGTGCCGATGATGACCATCTTGTCGTCCAGGCCGTTGCCCGCGGCGTGCAGCATCGGCAATGCTTGGGCGTTGTTCGCGTAGGCGGCCAGGAACAGCGGATTGGCATTGAACTGCGATTTCTGGCCGGCGGGAAGGGCGACTTGCGCGCCGCGGTCGAGCAGGAAGCGGATGGCGGCAGCGGAGCCGCCGTATTGGCAGGCGACCATCAGCGCGGAATAGTTGGTGCGTGCGCGTGCGTTGATGTTCGCGCCGCGATCGAGCAGCAGCTTCATCTTCGCCAGGTCCGGCGCGGCCATCATCAACGCCGTAGTGCCCGCGGGCGTCGCGGAGTTGGGATCGAAGCCTCCGGCCAGCAGGTGGTTCACTTCGCCGGTTGTGCCGAACAGAATGGTTTCGGCCCACGAAGGCAGATTGGAAGGCTCAGCTTCCTTGAATGACGGGAGTTCCGCTTTGCGAGCGGGGCCGAGCGCGCGCGCCAGAGCCATCACTGCCCAGAGCGAACCCTGCGCGGAAAGGAACTGATCGTGCCCATATGGATAGCCCGATTCGAAATAAGGTGGACTCACCGGCGCGGGCGGATGCAAGCGCGTCGCAACATGCCATGAGCCATCGGGCATCTGGGTCCGCAGCAGGTAATCGAGGCCGCGCTGATAGCAGGGGTCGGTGGTAGACATGCCACCGGCGTCGTGCAGCGCGACCAGGACTTCACCGGTCGAATAAGCATCGCTCGCGCGGCCTTCCAGGGAGTTCCAGCCGCCGTCGGGCTGCTCGGTTGCCGCCAGGGCCTGGGCGGCTTTGTGTAGCGAAGCGCTGTTCGCGCCCGCCCACTTTAGGCCGAGCAGTTGATAGGTGCGCGCTTCAGTGTCGATGGGAGTGTGCGACAGCAGCCAGTGCCGCGCGCGAGCGATCCGGGCCGCGATGTCCGCCTTCTGGCTCGGATGGCTGTAAAGCTGGATGGCGCGCAAGACCAGCGCCGTCTGCGTGAAACTGCTGTAGGAGGCCGGCGGCCGCTGATGATAGCTGGTCCACGAGCCGTCCGCGTCTTGCCGCGAAGCGAGCAGGCGGGCGTAGACCGCATCCACGAGATTGGGTCTTACGCCGGCTGCGTCCGCGGCCACCATGCGGTACGCGTCGTCCATGGCCGGTTCGATGATCCAGCTCCATTGAACCGCGCGGTCCAGATCTGTGGCTGCGAACGCCTTCACCGCATCGGCACGTGCGATGGCTTCGTCGAATGGAATGCCGTGTTCGCGCGCCGACCGGTACGCCAGGGCCGGCTGGTATTGATGATGGCAGGAATTGCATTGCGTTTTGGTGTACCAGGTCTTCTGGCTGGCCTGGAAGAGGGCGAGCGAGCGTGTCGCGGCCTCGCGAATATGCTCCACGGATACGTCCGCGCCGCACGCCAGCGAAATCGAGCAGAGCACGCCGATCCAGGTTCGCATATCGGGATTATATCGCCGGCTTACATCGCGCGATGGAAGAACTCCAGGCTCTGCTTCGCACAGACTTCCCAGCGGTACTCCTGCGCGCGGGCTTTGCCCGCCGTCCGAAGCTGCCGCTGTAAATCCGGCGAGCCGAGCAGCCGCTCCAGCGCCGCTCTGATCGCCGCCGGACTGCGCGGATCCACCAGCAGTGCGCCGTCGCCCGCGACTTCCGGCAAGCAGGAAGTATTGGAGGTGATCACAGGCACGCCCGCAGCCATGGCTTGCGCGACGGGGAATCCGAACCCCTCATATAAGGAGGGATAGACAAAGGCAGTGGCGCCGGCAGTGAGGCTCGGTAGTTCGGCCTCGGCGACATAACCGAGATAGCGGACGCCTTCCGGTTTAGCGGCCAGGCGCGCCAGGGTTTTCTGCGCAGCCCAGCCGCCGGGGCCGGCGATCACCAGGTCGAATTCCTTGCGGAGCTGGCAATCCTCCCAAGCGTCCAGCAGCGTGTCGATGTTCTTGCGCGGCTCGATCGTGCCGACGAACAGGATATACGGCTTGGCGGCGGGCGCTGGCCGCGCGTTGAAGTACACTTCGGGGACGCCGGGATAGATCACCGCGATGCGCGCCGGGTCCAACCCCAGCAGCCGCACGGCATCCTGCCGCGTGTTTTCCGAGATGGCGATCAATCCCGCCGCTTTCCGCAGGACATTCTTCTCCAGACTCTCCTCGGCCTTCCGATTTGCGGCGGTATGAAGTTCGGGCATCAGGCGGACCGTCATGTCATAAAGCGTCGCGGTGAGGCGGACGGCCTTGGGCGGCTTCCGAATCTGGTTGGAGACGTGGAAAACGTCGGCGTGCGGCAAGGTACAACGCAGGAGAGGAACCGCGGGCACAGCGTTGTTCAGAAAGATGCTTCCGAGGTGAACTCCCGTTCGCACCGGTCCGAGAACCGAACGCTCGTGGGTGAGTGCGGGGAGGGAGTCCAGATGCGGACACGTTAGCACCTCGTCGGCGCCGGCCTGGCTTCGCAAATTCTGAATCCAGTAATAGAGGTAATTCTTGACGCCCGCGCTGCGCAGGAGGAGCGGAGTAGCGTCAATCAGAATCCGCATGGTTGGTGAGCAGGTATTTGCCGCCGCTTTCTTTGACAACGTTGAATTGCGATTGGTCCACCAGCTTGTGAATCCGCGGGAGTTGCGGACCTTCCACCAGCAGATAGTATCGCTCCGGTTGCCGCCACAGGCGCGCGAAGGCGGGATCGTCGATGAAGACGTCCGGCGCGCCGGGCGCATAGGAGCCGTACTCCAGATTGGTTTGACGGCCGTTCAAGAGCAGGCCGCTGCGGTTGGCGTAGAAGAAGACCGAGGAAAAAGTGTAGTAGGCGTCGTCTTCGATCAATTGCCCCGGCGGCGCTTTCACTAGCGCTTCTGCCAGGGGCCGCGACGACAAATAAGGATCGAAGACCACCATCGCGAGGCGCGCAGCGTGGAAAAACACCACCATCATCGCCGCGAGGGCGAACTGCGGCTGCCGCCACAACCAGGCGGTGGCGCCGATCAGGAACGCAATGCCGGCCACGATCAACGGCAAACGCAGGTACGCGAACGCAGCCAGCGTCAGGTCCTCCATGTGGCCCAACGACAGGGTGTAGGCTTCCGGATGGTCTGTCAACGCGCGCGCGATGTCGCCTGGCGCCGATAAATTCCAGACTCGGACCAGGATGAATACGATGGCGAGCATCGCGGCAACCGCAATGGCGCTGGCGACCCTTTGGCCGCCGCGGATCCAGACGCCGCCCTCCACGATCGCGCTACTGAGCAGCAGGGCCAGGGCAGGGTAACAGGGCATCGAATAGTATTCCTGCGTGGAGGAGAACGTGAAGAAGACCAGCAGGAAGCCGGTCCAGCACAGCGCGAGCAGCCGCATGCGACCGGCGCGGTCCATGGGTTTGTAACTCAGGCGCGCCGCGGCGGGGAAGTAAACGCTCCAGGGAAACAACCACAGCAAGTGGTAAAGCCAAAAGTAGAGGCGGGGGACGGTGTCGTAATCGCGCGGATAGCGCAGGTTTAGAAACCGCAGCAAATGCTCATTGAAGAAATAGAACCAGAAAAAGCCGTGATATTGGCCCGGCCCGCTGTGCATGGAGAAGTAGAAATAGGGCGGGTTACTGATTGTGGCGAGCACGTGCCATGGAGCTGCGATCAGCAGCACGATCAAGGCGCCAGTGAACGGCCGCAGCCGCTGCCAGGTAGTGCGCACAAACAACTGCCGGCTCAGCGCCAGATAAACCAGCCCTCCGCCGATCGGAAAGACCGCTGCGATCAGTCCCTTGAGCAGCAGGCCGGTTCCGATGCTGGCCGCCATCAGCCAGGCCCAGCGGCGCGGGTGAGGCTCGTCGGGTTCGAGCGCACGCAGGAACGACCACATGGCGAAGGTGATCGTGAGGGTAAGAACGACGTCCGGAATGAGGATGCGGGTAAACAGGAACAGCCCGACGCAGGTGGCCAGCACCAGGCCGGCGTAGAATCCTGCACGCGCTGAGAATGCCCACGCACCCATGCGCGCCGTCAGCCAGCAAAGCAGAACGCATGCCAGTGCAACGGGAATCCTCGCGGCCCAGTCGTGAACTCCAAACACCATGTAGGAGACAGCGATCATCCAATACTTGAGCGGCGACTTCTCTAGGTACTTCACGCCGTCCAGGTGCGCGGTGACCCAGTCGCCGGAATCCAGCATGTTGCGCGCGATCTGGGCCTGTGTGGCATCGACGTCGTCCATCAGCGAGGGCGGGCTGAACGCGCAGCCGAGGAAAATTGCGGCTGCCACCAGGACGACGACCAGTTCGTAGCGGAAGCGGCTCAGAAGCCCGCGCGAACGGGCACTGGGTTCTCCCATCTCCTCGTCCAGAGGAAGGGAGTCAACAGAGCTCATGGCTGAAAGTCGAGGTTAGCATGGCTCCGTGCATTAGTGCGTCATGGCGTATACGACGTAATTGACGCCGGTGCGGATGCCGAGAGCGGAATAGCGTTCCGGATAGCCTGGATCGTCGGCCCACTCCCAGGAGTCGCCCGTGTCGTGATTGAACAGCACGGCCACGATCACGCGCCCCTTGTCGTCGTAGATCGCGCGCCAGTGCGGATCCCGGCCGCCGTTCAGGTACGGCATGCCGCCCAGGCTCCAGGCACCGGAGACCTGATAGCGCTGGGTCAGATCGAACACGGTGTGAAAGATGGGATCGTCGTCCTGGAGTTCGACGATGGGACGGCCCGGCAAAAGCCGGCTCATGTTGCGTTGGAAATAGGCCCAATCGGTTGCGCCCCAGAAGTCGTCGCCCAAAAGGAAACCACCGCGAGCCAGGTAGTCGCGCAGCTTCTTCGTCTCGGCCTCGTTCAGGTTCATTTGATTCGGTCCGACGCAGTAAAGGAAGGGCCAGTTGTAGATGTCATCGCCATCGTCCAGGCTGACCGGCTGTTCCACGGAACGTACCTGGACGCGCGTGAGGCGGCGCAGAGCGAGCACAAAATGACGGTCGGAACGGGGATAGTCATTTGTCCAGGCGCTGCGGCCCTGGCGCCAGTCAAAGCGCCACAGCCAGCCGAAAATGCCCCAGTCCCCTTGCGGATACATGAGCCGCGCGAAGACGAATTCGGTCTTCTGCTGGTAGTCCGGCGGCAGTGGGAAGTCGTTGTACTCTTGTCCCGCGTACTCGCGGAACGGCATCTGAAACGCGCACAATCCGCCCACCAGGACAAGGCCCAACGCCAGACCGAGCCTCGGCGTCCGCTTCACATGTCCATGCTAACATCCGCGGTTTTGTGATTAGCAGCTTCAGGCCGCCTCCGCACGCCGGATTCTCTCGCTGAACCGCGAGAACGTCATCGCTTCGGAGCCCGGTTCGTGGTTGATCGTGACGAGATCTCCCATCCTCACCTGGTGTGAAGCGATGAGGTTCGCCAGAGGTTGAACCACCAGCCGGTCTATCGTGCGTTTCAGGTGCCGCGCGCCGTAGCGCAAGTCAGTGCCCTCCACGAGCAAGAAATCGCGAGCTGCGGCGGAAACCTCGAACTCGAAGACACGGTCCGCAGCGCGGTTGGTGATCCGCTCTTGGATCGCGTTCAATTCCAGATCCACGATGCGGCACAGTTCTGCGGTTCCCAGAGGCTTGAAGACCACAATTTTGTCCAGCCGGTTCAGGAATTCCGGCGTGAACTTCCGCCGAGCCGCCTCGGTGGCGGAGCGGCCCATCTTACCCGCGACTTCCTCACTTACCGCGCCGGCTGCGTCCGGTCCGAACGCGGGCAGCGCCTGAAAACCCATGCGCGGCTGCAGCACAGCGTTCATCTCCGCGGCGCCCAGGTTGCCGGTCATGAAAATCATGGTGCGCGAAAAATCGGTCTTCTTGTTATCGCCCAGAGTCAGCGTGGCCTTGTCCAGGATGCCCAACAGCAGGTTCCAGAGCGAGTCGCTGGCCTTTTCGATTTCATCGAAGAGCACGAAACTCATCCGCACCGTGTCGGTCATGTAGCGGTCCACCGAGTCCTGGCTCAGCATAGCGTGCGTTTCGCGATGGCCCAGATATCCAGGCGGCGAGCCAATCAGCTTGGCGATTTCGTGACTGTGCTGGAATTCGGCGCAATCGATCTTGATTACCGCCCTCGGATCGCCCAGCAGGCACTCCGCGGTGGCTTCCACTAAGCGCGTCTTGCCGCACCCGGTCGGTCCCAGGAACAGGAAGTTTCCGATGGGCCGGCCAGGTGCATTCAAGCCCGTTCCATGGAGTTGATAGACGTCCACGATCTCGCGAATGGCCTCGTCCTGTCCGACGACCAGTTGGCTCAGCCGTTGGTAGAGCCTCTCCGCGTCAGCTCCTCTTCGTTTTGGATCCAACCTCATGTCGCCCGCCATTTTCTTCCTCTGCCTCCATTTACTTAGATGTGGACAGAACCATTCGAACTCGGAAAACTTTCGTAAAAAGGTCTTTGGAACTATTAAGTTACTTACATAATCTACGTCGCATTCTACGTCGGAACTATATACAATCGAAGTGACTTTATGACCCCGGACGGTTTCCGCGAGTTAGCCGTTAGATTTCCCGAAGCGTCGGAAAGCGCACACATGGGCCACCCAGACTTTCGGGTGGGCGGCAAAATCTTCGCGACTTTGGGCTATCCAACTGTCGGCTGGGCGATGGTCAAGCTGACCCCGGAGCAGCAACACGAGTTCGTAAAAAACGAACCCATGGTCTTCGTGCCGGTGAAAGGCGCCTGGGGACGCCGCGGCTGCACTTCGGTTCTGCTAAAGGCGGCAAAGAAAGCCGCCGTACAGAAAGCCTTAGCCGCCGCTTGGCGCAACGCCGCGCCGAAGCGCCTTGGCGCACGGGCGACTACTTAGATTTACCCGCCCTGTGATACGATGCTCTGCGAAACGAGGCCTCATGAGACTTTTCGCCGCTGCTTTGCTGTTGAGTGTTCCCGTCTTTGCGCAGGCACCCTTAAAGGTGCTCGCCTCCAACGGCGTGAAAGGCGTTGTCGAGAAGCTCGAGCCGCAAATGGAGCGGGCCGCCGGGCATCCACTGGCCATCCAGTACGGAACTACGGCTTCTTTCCGGCAAAAGATAGCTGCGGGCGAGCCGTTTGACTTAGTCCTTCTCACGTCCGAAGCCGTGGATGATCTAGCCAAAGAAGGTAAGGTCTCGGCCGCCAGCAGGACCAGCTTGGCCCGCTGCGGCGTCGGCATCGGCATCCGGCAAGGCGCGACGAAGCCGGACATCGGAACGGCTGCCGCGCTGAAGCAGGCGCTGCTGAACGCCAAGTCCATCACCTATGTCGCCAAAGGAGCGAGCCGGCACACCATCGAGGCGGCGTTGGCGCACCTCGGCATCGCGGATCAGATGAAGGCCAAGACGCAGTTGGCACAAGCGTCCGGCCCGGCCGGCGAGAGCGTCGCCAATGGCCAAGCTGAGATGCTGATCACGCTGGTTAGCGAAATCGTGACGGTGCGCGGCGTCGAGTTAGTGGGGCCGCTGCCCAACGAAGTGCAGGGTTACATCCACTTTGCCGCGGGCGTGGGCGTCAAGGCAGAGCATGCCGAGGCTGCCAGCAAGGTGATCCAGTTTCTGAGCAGCGCCGCCGCCGCGCCGACTTACAAGTCGAGCGGGATGGAAGTTCACTGAAGCGTTACTCGATCCCCTTGAAGTTCCAGCGCACGACGCGCTCGCCGAAGGACTCGCCCAGGTAGACGTTGCCTTTCGAGTCTGTCGCGATGCTGTGGATGTGAAACATCTGGCCGACGCCGTGGCCTCCGTGCCCGCCGAAGAATCCAACCACCTCCAGCGTTTGCCGGTTGAGGATTTGTACCTTCTTGTTGCTGCCGTCGGGCACGTAAATGAACCGCTGCTCGCGGTCCGGAGAAAAGGCGATGTCGAACGCCGTGCCCTCCGGCGCCGACGTTTTCCGCTCGATGTAGCCTTCCTTCACGAACGTCCCATCGGGGCGGAACACTTGGATGCGGTTGTTCACGCGGTCGCCCACGTAAACCAGGCCGTCGTTGGAAATGTGGATGCCGTGCACCGTATTGAACTGCTGCGGGCCGGGTCCCTCGAACAGCCGCGTGCGCGGCGCAGTGTCGTCGGGCTTGTTGCCGTAAGCGCCCCAATGCCGCTTATAAGCCCCGGTGTCGGCGTCGAACACGATGACGCGCCGGTTCCCGTAGCCGTCGGCCACGAAAACCTCGTTCGTGGGCGAATAGACGCAAATCCCGGCCGGCCGGTTCAGGTTTTCCGTGTCGTTGCTGCCGCCGGTCTTGCCATGATGGCCGATCTGCAGCAGGAACTTTCCGTCCTGGGTGAACTTCAGGATGTTGGTGTCCTTGGCGCCATTGCCGCCGACCCAGACGTTGCCCTTGTAGTCGACGAACATGCCGTGTTCGTTGTCGGGCCATTCGAAGCCTGCGCCGGGACCGCCCCAGGCTTGGAGCAGGAACCCGGACTGGTCAAACTCCAGAATCGGCGGCGACGGGATGCAGCAGTCGGCTTCCGGAGGCTTGAGCGCTGCGTATTTGTCGTTGTTGTCCAGGGTGCGAGGACGCGTGGTGACCCAGATATGGTCTTGCGAATCGACATAGACTCCCGAAACCTGGCCGAGCATCCAGTTGTTGGGGAGCGGCTTGGGCCAATAGGGATCGGGCTCAAACCGGGGAACGCCGCTTTGGGCGGCAGTGATGGCGGCCAAGGCCAGCAGTGCCACGATCGAGGTCAGAATTGTTCGCAAGAGAGCCTCCTTCAGAGGCGTGTGGCGATTACTTCCAGATACTCGCCTTCCACCAGGGTCCGCCCGTTGCTGGCCTGATTGTGCTCGCGCCAGAGGCTCTCCAGGTCCGCGGCATAGGCCGCCTGACGGACCGGCTCCAGGCGCGCGAAAGCGACTTGCGTTGGTCCGAAGTGTTCGCGGAAGAACTGCACCACGGCGTCCGGCGGGAACGGAAACTCGAAATGCACGGGATACCGCGCAGTCCGGATTTCGGAGGCATAGGGGCTGAGCCGGTGGCGTACAACTTGGTCGTCGCCCCACAGCACTGGCGCAGGGATTCCCTCTGGCGGCGGGCTGTAGCGATTGCCCACTGCGAACTGTCTGGCAACGAAGCCGTCGGGCACCCAGTTGGCCATCGCGATCCGGCCTCCCGGCCGACATACGCGTGCCAGTTCCGCGGCTACTTTTTCCGGACGCGGTCCGAACATAGCGCCGAACATGGTCATGACGACGTCGAAGTGGGACTCCGGATAGGGGAGCTGCTCGGCGTCGCCTTCTTCGAAGGTCGCCTGCAGTTTCTCCGCCTCGGCTCTTTTCTGCGCCTGGAGCAGGAGATTGGGAGCAATGTCGGCGCCCCATACCTGAGCGCCGGCGCGCGCCGCCGGTATCGCCAGGTTCCCGGTGCCGCAGGCCACGTCCAGCACGCGCGCCGCGGGCTGTAGGCCCAATCTCGCCACAAAATCCTCGGCGGTCTTCTCGGTATAACGTGCGATCTGGCCGAAGTCCCCGGCCATCCAGGTACCGCGCATTCTCTGCTTGAGTTGTTCAATGCCGGCTACAGCGGGTTGCATGTAGGGACCTCCCCTATAGGCTCCGATTCTACAACAGCCGCGCGCGAGTGGCGTCAGAGTAGCTTCAGGCTCTCCACTTTGATGGTGTCGCCCTTGATCTCGCCCGTGACTTCCACGGTGAGATCATCGAGCTTCTTGGACTCTTTAAGAGCCTCAAGCGCCTTGCGGTCGCCCGCTTTGTCGAATTTCAGGAACTTGTTGTCGTCGGTGAACACCCCGTAGCCGCTCTTTTGGCACGCGGGTTTCAGATCGCATTCGCGGGTGTGAGCCTCGGCCACGATCATGCCTCCTTCGAGACGAGGACCGGGGACCAGCCGAACATCAGCCTTGGCGGAGCACAATTGGTCGATGAGAACGCCGTGCACCTGGGCGGCGGAGAGGATGCCCGCGGCGCCGGCTAGCAGGGTTGCCAAATATGCATGGCGCGAGAGAGACACTGAAAACCTCCATGTTGTGAATTATCTAGCACCATTACTTATCTTGGACCGGGGTGCAAACCGCCGTCAATCCCGTCGGTTCGGTAGTGGCGCGCGCCGGAGGAAATGAATCCGCCGCTGCCGTCCCGTGGTAAAACAAATAGCGCTCGTGAAGACCGCCAAAGCCACCACCGACTACGAAGCCTGGCTCGGCAAGCACGTTATTTTGCTGCCCGCGGACCTGCGGCGCAAGCACGCTGCCATGGCTGAGGGGGTTTTCCCCTTCCTGCGCGCGACTTTTTACCGTTGGATGCAGCTTTGGCCGGAGGTCTGCGGCGCCGAGAACAAAGCGCCGCGGGTGTTGGCTGTCGGCGATCTGCACGTCGAGAACTTCGGGACCTGGCGCGACGTCGAAGGGCGCCTGGTGTGGGGCATCAACGATTTCGACGAAGTCTACCCACTGCCTTACACGATCGACCTGGTGCGCCTGGCGGCGAGCGCCCACATCGCGATTCGGGACGCGCGGTTGAAAATCGCCGCCCGGGATGCGTGCGACGCGATCTTGGCAGGCTACCAGAAAGGCCTGACGTCAGGCGGCCGCCCCATCGTGCTGGCCGAGGAGCATGACTGGCTGCGGTCCATGGTGACCGGCGGGCTTCGCGATCCGGTGCAGTACTGGGCAAAGTTGGATGCGCTTCCGACGTGGAAGGGGCGCGTCCCAAAGAGCGTGCGCCGTGCGGTCGAGCGTCTGCTGCCGGAGTCCGAATTGGAATATCGCATTGTGCATCGGATCGCCGGACTCGGCAGCCTGGGGCGGGAACGGTACGTGGCGATCGCGATGTATCGCGGCGCGAAGGTGGCGCGCGAAGCCAAGGCCCTGGCGCCATCGGCCTGCGTCTGGGCCGCTGCTGGCAAGGCCTCCGAGCGGATTCGTTATCAGGAGGCTCTGGACCATTCCATCCGCGCCATCGATCCGTTTGTGCATCTGAAAGGCCGCTGGATCGTGCGGCGGCTGGCGCCGGACTGCTCGCGCATCGAGCTCGCGCACATGCCCAAGGAGCGCGATGAGTCGCGGCTGCTGCAGGCGATGGGCTTCGAGACGGCGAACATCCATTTGGGGACGCCGCGGACGACACAAGCGATTGTGCGGGATCTGGGCAAGCGGTCAAGCCACTGGCTGCATGACGCCGCAGCCGCCATGGTGAAGGCGACGACGGCGGACTGGCGCGAGTGGAGCGGCAAGAGCCGCAGGGGTTAATCGGCGGTATCGTTGCATGCCTGCAAGAGCCTAAAATGGGACTTGGCCCTGCGACTCGCCCTGCTGTTCGGGCTGGCGGCTCTGCTTTGCGCACAGACGCCGGGGAAGATCCTCGTAGTCGTTAACCGGGCTTCTCCGCTTTCCCAACAGATCGGCCAATACTACGCCGCGCGCCGCCGCATTCCCGCAGTGAATATTTGCCGGTTGAACACAAAACCGGACGAAGAAATCTCGCGAGATGCCTACGACGCGCAGGTGGCGCAGCCCATCGGCGCATACCTGCGCGCGCATCGCCTGATCGAGCAGATTCTCTACATCGTCACCACGGACGGCGTCCCACTGAAGATCCGCGGAAGCACCGGCCTGGCGGGTGATGCGGCGTCGGTGGATTCAGAACTGACGCTGCTCTATTCCGGTCTGCACGGCCATCCGCACACGATCCCCGGCGGGATTGCGAATCCGTTCTTCCGCAAAGTCTACTCGCAGTTTCGCCATCCTGATTTCCCCATCTATCTGGTTACGCGGCTGGCCGGCTTCAACTTCGACGACGTGAAAGGTATCATTGACCGCGCTGAGGCGGCGCGCAACCGCGGCAACTTCGTCATTGACCTAAAGGCCAGCGACAACACGCAGGGTAATCGCTGGCTGCTGGAAGCGGCGCAGGCGCTGCCTCGAGATCGCGTGGTGCTGGACCGGTCGGCCGGTGTGCTCGACAACCAGGCGGACGTCATCGGCTACGCGTCTTGGGGCTCCAACGATCCAGCGCGCAAGCAGCGCCATCTTGGCTTCCGCTGGCTGCCCGGCGCCATCATGACCGAGTACGTCTCCACCGACGGCCGCAGTTTCGCGCGGCCGCCCGATAGCTGGAAACTCGGCGTCTCGCTGCCCATATTTCCGTTCGATGGCTCCGCGCAGTCGCTGACGTCCGATTACATCCACGACGGCGCTACTGGCGCTTCCGGGCACGTGTACGAGCCGTATCTCCCGGCAACTCCGCGCCCCAATATTCTTCTGCCGGTCTACTATCATGGCCGCAATCTGGCGGAAAGCTACTATCTTTCGATTCCGATGCTGAGCTGGATGAATATCGTCGTGGGTGATCCGCTGTGCGCACTGGGCAAACCTTGATTGGGCAGCTCTCTCTGAGAAAATAGAATGATGCGGAGGTTCTTCCTTATCCTCGGGCTGTTGTTCGCCTTTCCTGTGTTCGCGCAAGAGCCGACGGCTACCGTGACCATTCACGTCGTTGACCAAGCCGGATTCACTGTTGAGGGCTGCCGCGTCACTCGCTTTGCTAGCCGAGATGGAACGGACTTGGTCTCGCATTTCCGTGGGCTGCAGGGCAACCAGATTCCATGGGGCCTATATAACTACACTTTGAAGCGGCCACTAACTGACGGCCGAGAAGGGATAGGCGGCGGACAGATCGGGGTGACGGCGGGAGAGATTTTCTTGGTGGTTCAAGCTGGCACGGAACTGCTGGCGGGCTTTGCGGCCGATGGAGGGTTTTCTCCGAATTTCGCTATCAAGGGGAGGCTCTATCCGATGCCGACTGTCACATCCGAGCCGGTATGGATTCGCCTGAGCCCCGTTCACGGTACCTTTCAATGGGAGGAAAGCGTCGAGACATCCGGTGAGTTCCGAATCCACCACCCTTTGCGAGGACTTTACGTGCTCTCCGTTATCGAAGGCGATCAAGTGCTCCATGTCCAGCCGATAGTCTTTGGGCGTGGGTTTCCTCCGGAAGGATTTGTTGTAAAGCTCCCGGCCAAGCCTCCCGAAGTTATCGGTCCCCAAAAGGAAAAGAAGTAGATGATCCAACTTTCCGGCGCCGGAAAGCGCTTCGGCCCCAGGCTGCTGTTCGAGGACTTGACCTGGATGATCACGCCCAAGGACCGCGTGGGACTAGTTGGCGCCAATGGCAGCGGCAAGACCACTCTGCTCAAGGTTCTGGCGGGCATCGAATCACTCGACTACGGCAACCTCGCTGTGACGCGAGGCGTCAGCTCGGGCTATCTGCCGCAGGATGGCCTCTCGCTCTCCGGCCGCAGCGTCTTCGCCGAATGCATGTCCGTGTTTGCCTCGCTGCGCGAGATGGAGCTGGAGATGGAGGAGCTGACGCACAAGATGCCGGAGTTGGATCCGGCCGGCGCGGAATATGCGCAAGTAGCCGACCGCTTCCATCAGCTCGACAGCGAATTCCGCACGCGTGACGGCTACGCCATTGAGGCGCAAGTTGGAACCGTGCTGGCGGGCCTCGGCTTCCCGCACGAGGAGTGGAACAAGCGGACCGAAGACTTCTCCGGCGGCTGGCAGATGCGCATTGCACTGGCGAAACTGCTGCTCGAAAAACCCAACCTCCTGCTGCTGGACGAGCCGACCAACCATTTGGATCTGGAAGCCCGCAACTGGCTGGAACAATACCTGCACGGTTATCCGTTCGCCTTCGTTCTGATTTCGCACGACCGCTACTTTCTGGATGTCACGGTAGACAAAATCGTCGAAATCTGGAACCGCGGCGTGCATTTCTACGCGGGCAACTATGAAAAGTATCTACAGCAGAAGCAGGAGCGCACCGAGCAGCTCGAAGCCGCCTACCGCAACCAGCGCGAGCGCATCGAGCAGCTGGAAGCCTTCATCAACCGTTTCCGCTACCAGGCCACCAAGGCCAAGCAGGTGCAAAGCCGCATCAAGGAGCTGGAAAAGATCGAGCGGATCGAGCTGCCGGCCGAGGAAAAAACCATCCACTTCTCGTTTCCACAGCCGAAGCCAAGCGGCCGCATCGTGGCCGAGTTCCACAATGTCTCGAAAAGCTATGGCGACAAGTTCGTCTTCGGCGGCGTGAACTTCATCGTCGAGCGCGGCGACCGCATCGCGCTGGTGGGCGTGAACGGGGCGGGGAAGTCGACGCTCATCAAGCTGTTGGCGGCGAGCGAGCCCCTGAGCTCCGGCGAATACCGCCTGGGGCACAACGTTCAAGTGGATTACTTTGCGCAGGATCAGTACAAGGAACTGGACGTGGACGCGCGCATGCTGGACGATCTGCAAAGCCAGGCGCCGCGCTCCACCAACACCGAGCTGCGCAATCTACTGGGCTGTTTTCTTTTCTCCGAAGACGACGTCTTCAAGCGCATCGGTGTGTTGTCGGGTGGCGAGCGCAACCGCTACGCGTTGGCGCGGATGCTGCTGCAGCCTTCGAATTTCCTGCTGCTGGACGAGCCGACCAATCATCTGGATCTGCGCGCCAAGGACGTTTTGCTGGAGTCGCTCGAAAAATACACCGGCACGGTGGTGTTCGTGTCGCACGACCGCTACTTCATCGACAAACTGGCTACACGGGTGTTTGAAATTGGCGGCGGCGAAGTCAACGTGTTCCCGGGCAACTACGAAGACTACCTGTGGCGCAAGGACGGCAAGCAGATCGATCTCGCTCTACCGGTCGACGGCCACGTTGTCAACAACCACCAGCCGCCAGCCGCCAGCCACCGGCCTGCCGCGAAGCGCCTGAATCCGATGAAGCTAAAGCAAATGCAGGACCGCTGCCAGGAGCTGGAAGAGCAGATTGCGGCGTTGGAGGAAGAGATCGCCGGATACGAAAAGGAGCTGGCGAATTTCGTCAGCGCCGAAGAAACGATGCGCGTGTCCGCGCAGGCAGACCAGCGCCGCAGCGAACTGAGCGCGCTGCTGGCAGAATGGGAAGAGGTATCACAGGCCGTCGCATCGCAACAAGCATGAGCGACTTCCAGGAACAACTCGCACACCTCCGCCGCCGCATCGCCAAAATCGACAAGAAGTACGCCAGTCCCAAGCGCACGCCACCGCCAGCCAGCAGCGGCCAGCCGCTAGCGGCCCCGGAGGAATGGCTCAACGGCGAAGAAGTCTCCACGGCGCACGGTCGTCACTACGAATTCGAAAAGCTCTACGAACGCCACCGCCGTCATGGCAGCATCGGGATCGTGGATCTGGAAGACCTTCCGGGCGATCTGCTGGAACCGATCTCGAACGGAGAGATTCGCGGTGTGCCGCCGTCCAAATGGTGTTTTCTGGACACTGAGACGACGGGCTTGGCGGGCGGCTCGGGAACTTACGCATTCTTAGTTGGCGTCGGGCGCATCACGCCGCAGGGTTTTCGCGTCCGCCAGTTCTTCATGCGCGATTTCGGCGAAGAAGCCAGCCAGCTCAGCGCGCTCACCGAGCACCTGAAGCAGTTCGAAGTGCTCATCACCTACAACGGCCGCACTTACGATCAGCCGCTGCTCGAAACTCGGTTCCGCATGACACGGCAGCGGCCGCCGTTCAGTTCGCTGGCGCATCTCGACCTGCTGTTCGGCGCGCGCCGCCTGTGGAACCTGCGCTTCGACAGCTGCCGCCTGGTGGATCTGGAAAACCAGATTCTGGGCGTTGAGCGGCAAGGCGACCTGCCGGGCGAGCTCATCCCGTATGTCTACTTCGAATACATCCGGACACGCGAGATCTTCAGCCTGCTGCCCGTGTTCCATCACAACGCTATCGACATCCTGACGCTGGCGTGCCTGACGGCGATCGTGCCGCGGGCTTTTCACGCGCCGGGCGATTCCGTGAATGGGCCGGAATTCGCGCACGGGGCGGAGATGGTCGGCCTCGCGCGCTGGTGGCGCCAGGCCGAGCAGCATGAAAACTCGCTCGCTTTGTTCCGGCAGGCCCTCAATCGCAACCTGTCCGACGATCTGCTGTTTCGCACCATGTGGGATATCGCTGCTCTGGAAAAAAAGCTGGGCCGCGAACACGCCGCGCTGCCACTGTTGACCGATCTAGCAGCATCAAAAAATCCCTTACAGGCTTCCGCCTTCGTGGAACTCGCCAAATATTACGAACATCGGGAACGCAACTACTCGATGGCTCTGGAAATGACGCGCAACGCGCTCGCAATTGAGGATTCAGAAGCACTACGGCGCCGTGCCGCGCGCTTGGAGAAACGCGTTCCGGCCGGCAAAGCAATCAGGCTCTTATGATGAGGATTCTTCCCTTATTTGTCTTGCTACTCACTCTGCTGTCGTGCGCGCGGCCGCCCAAGCTTTCAACCAGCGTGGACATCCACAAGCAATCCGATGGGCTGATTCTGGTAAGGCTGAAGATCGCGAACACGGAAAACCGCGTAACGGTTCCTATCGCGCTTGAGCTAACCGGCCAGGCGGAAACCGGCGGAAAATGGGACAAATCGTCCACGCTGCTTCATCCGGCGGCGTTCGTGCTGAATAAGAAAGAAGAGCGCGATATCACAAAGCTCTGGCGTGTCCAGGCGGATGCCGTGCGCACCACGCTGGTGATCAAGGAACAGGAGACGGGCAATCTGCTGCAGTCCCAAAAAGCGGAGAAGGCTTTTTCGGAGGCGGCAACGCCTGCTACAACACCGCCGCCAGTTCGGTGAACGCCGCGCCCTGAGACTCAGCTACGCCGGGATGCGTGATGTGTCCCGTGTACGTATTGACGCCTTCGCGAATGGCCGGATTGTCCTCGCAGGCGCGCTCCAACCCCTTGGCGCACAACTCCGCCAGGTAGGGGAACGTCGCGTTCGTCAAAGCGAAAGTGGAAGTATGGGGCACCGCGGCGGGCATGTTCGAAACGCAATAGTGCAGCACTCCATCGACGAAGTAGATCGGATCCGTGTGGGTAGTGGCATGCGAAGTTTCAAAGCAGCCGCCCTGATCGATGGCCACGTCCACCATCACGGCGCCCGGCTTCATGGTCTTCACCATTTCGCGACGCACCAGCCTTGGCGCCGAAGCGCCGGGGATCAGCACGGCGCCGACCACCAGGTCGGCCATCCGCACCGCATCCCGCACAGTGAAGCTGTTGGAGGCGAGCGTGACCACCTGGCTGCTATGAATGTCGTCGAGGGCGCGCAAGCGTTCCAGATTGCGGTCGATGATGGTTACGTGCGCACCCAGGCCCACGGCCATTTTGGCCGCGTGATGCCCTACTACGCCGCCGCCCAGGATGACGACGTTGGCCGGTGCCACGCCGGGAACGCCACCCAGCAGAATCCCACGGCCGCCATTGGGCCGCTCCAGATAGACCGCGCCCACCTGCACGGCCATGCGTCCAGCCACTTCACTCATCGGCGTCAGCAAGGGCAGCGAGCCGTCGGCCTCGCGGATGGTCTCGTATCCGACCGAGTTCATTTTCGCGGCCAGTAGCTTCCCCGTCAGCTCCGGCAGCGGCGCCAAGTGCAGGTAAGTGAACAGAATCAGGCCGGGGCGGAAGTGGACATATTCGGACGGCTGCGGCTCCTTCACTTTAACCACCAGGTCCGCTTTGGCCCAGACCTCGGCGGGTTTGGCGAGGATCTCCGCGCCGGCGTCTACATATTCCCGATCCGGGATGGAACTGCCCGCGCCTGCCTGAGACTCCACCAAGACTCGATGGCCGGCTTCCCGCAGCGCGGTCACGCCGCTCGGAACCAATCCGACGCGCGTTTCGTGATCTTTGATTTCCTTGGCTACGCCGACGATCATTGAGAGGCTGCGGGGGCTGCGGCCGTCCCCGGCGGGTGGGGAGTGGAGTCCGTAGTGCGGGCAGCGGTGAGATGCTTTGGACCGAGACCCAGCGCGATCAAAGAGAGGGAATTGATCTTGCCATCCGGTGCAAGACTCTGGTCTGCCTGGAAACGCTTCAGAGCGTCGGCGGAATCCGGTCCCCATTGGCCATTCGCGTCGCCCTGAAAGTAGCCTTTGCTGGCCAGGGCCTGCTGAATCTCCTGGTATCGCTGCTGCGTAGGATGCTGTTGGTAGGAGCGCGCTGTACGGCTCGACGTCTTTTTACTTCTGCTCTTGGAGTGCTTCTTGGCGGACAAGGCTCTCGAAGTCTTGGCAGACTTCGAGCTTGAAGCGACCGGCTTCGAATGCGCCGTCTTATGGCGTTTAGTGGTCTTATGCTTTGCCGTCGTCGCAGCCGGCAACAACCAAGCTCCGGCCACGAGCGCCATGACCAAAACAATTGCTTTATGCACTTATCCTTCATTGTAGACCGATCGGGCAGCCACCGACCACCCCGGCCATCTGGGGCCGCCTGGTGAGCGCAGGTTAGATCTTGCGCGCGTGGATCACGGCAACCGCGTTCAGGTAACTGGGTTCGTTATAGACGACCTTGAAGCCAACTTCTTCGAGCCACTTCTGGTATTGTTCGCGCGAATGCCGCCTGGCCATTTTATAGGCAATACCTCGATTGATCTTCACGACCCAGCGAAAGTGCTCTTCCTTCTGTTCAAACTCGCCCTTGGCTTTCAGATTGTCTTCAATCTTCTTCAGCAAGGGCTCCAGGTCTGTCTCCGAGTGTGTGGTCGACAGAACAAAAGAGCCTCCGGGTTTGAGGACCTCCGCTACCTTTCTGAAGCAGGCGGACGGATCATCCAAGGCGTAAGCGACATTGACGGCGACGGCGGCGTCGAAGGTCTGTGGCCGGCCGTATTCGGTGTTTTCCAGGGACTCCGGCACCAGACTCAACCGCCCGGTTTGCAGCAGCTGTTTCTCGTAGAGCTTCTCGAGCATGAAGGTATTGTTCTCCACTGCGGTGACGCGATGCCCGCGGGCCAGAAGCGCTTTGGTGACATTGCCCGTGCCTGCTCCCAGCTCCAATACCTGGCAGGGGTCGCGCGGAATGCCCCGCAGAACTTCCTGCACTAATTCCTGATACGGCGGAAAACCGGACAAGACCGCGTCGTAAGATACCGCATAAATGCTCCACAACTTGTCGTCTCGGGAGCGCTGTTCGAGGTCCTTCACGTACATGTCCCAGTCGATCCTTTTCAAAAGTAAGGCGACAGACCAAGCCCGCAGGTTGGCGTTGTCATCCGTCAGTTGCACGGCGATTTTCTCGAACTCTACCCGTCCGTAATCCTGGGACTCGTATACCAACGGCTCGCAATCCACCAGGGGAAGCTGCCCGCGAGCGCTCTCTTTGGTAAAAGTCCGGGCATGATCGAAGACCGCCGAGGAATTCGCCAGTTCGGCGATCAGGCAATTCACATGGCAGCCGCGAATCTTCGGAAGGACCGATCGAAAGATGAGCTCGAACGCCACGTTCCAGTGGATCACCGCCAGGTGGGCGTCCAGGAAATACGTGGGCGTCGAGTACATGGGAGCCTGGTAGATCACAGACCGAAGCTGCCGGAGTTTTCGGGTTTGATCGTCCGGACTGAGTGGAGGCATTTCGGCGTCTTTGACGAACGGCCTGTTCTGCTGGACCAGCTGCTCCTTGGCTTCGTCAGGCAAGCGCTGCTCCCTTGGACGCAGAATGAGCCCTCTCGCGGAGCTCGGCCGCGCCACGGGGATGAGGCTGGGCCGTACGATGATGATCAGGGTGACGCACACGATCGCGAGCCCCATTACGATCGCCATCACAATGATCGTGAGCGTCCCGGGTGCTCCTCTGGTTAGAGCAGCACCCAGCATGGAGCCGATCGAAAGCACAATCAAGGCGAACAAGCCGGGCACGCCCTTGACGCTTCCTATGATGTGCACCCATCCGGGCAGAGCAGGCTGGGCGGGCCGTGCAGTTGGGGTCATAGGAGGCCTCCTCCTTGCCACGCAATCGGACGTTCCGCTTCTCCGGACGCTTGGGCCGCCACGGCTTTCCTGGCGGGCGTAGGCCGCAGTTCCATGGCGACCATGGTCCGAAACACGTCCACCACAGGGCCCTCTACTATGGGCTGGAACCCAAAGCTTCCGTAGAGAGCTTCATGAATCTTCAAGCATTCCAGGAACACCCTCTCCAGGCCCCCGTCGACGCTCCTCCGCAGCGCTTCTGCCACGAGCGCGCGCGAGATACCCCGGCCGCGGAACTCGCTTTCCACGATGACGCGGCTGATTTCTCCGCATCGCTGGCGCCGGCTGAAAACTTCCTGCATGATCGCGTCCATCTCGTCGTACGACTGAAAGATGGGTAACGAAAGGGGATACGGGCTGATGAGACGCTGCCGGACGACAGGATCATTGCGCACCAAGCCTTCAAAGACCCTTTGCAGCGTCATGTTGGCTTCGTCGTTGGTTACCACGCGGGCGGTGCCCACGAGCCGTTCCTGCGGACCGGTTCGACAGAAAGCCCCCAAGTGAATGGCGCGCAGGTCGGCCTCGTTGATCTCAAGCCCGCTGCGGCACCGTTCCATCTCGTCGTCGAGATAGCCCATCACCGTATACACGCGATGGCGCAGAGCGAAGTAACTGCGGAACTCCATTTCATTCGTGCTGCGCAGAGGGCGTACCAGGATCGAGTCGCATTTCGCCGCCGGGGTCTTCGTTGGCGCTGCCACGTACTGCAGGCGGCCGATCGTCAGGCTGAGAGCGCGCTCGAATTCGCTGCGAGACGTGTCCGGGCGGATGGTTCGGTCGATATCCGGTATGCGCTGGGGCAAAGCCGTGATGGCAATCGTGCCAAAGGCGTAATGCCCGAGTATTTCCTGGCACCGTTTCGCAAGGTTATTGGCAGAAGGAGGCCCTTCAGGCCGCAACAACAGGTCAGAAATCAAGACCAGCAGTCTTGCGGGGTTGTCCAGGAAGTAGGTTTGAAGCCAATCAATGATTCGCCCCACCTCATGGCCAATGTCTAAGGGCTCCGATATCTGGGTGCCTGTCTGCTCGGCAACCGCGTCCGCGGCGAGGCGCAGAACGTCATGGACCTGACGGTTAGCGCCGGCGTCCTCTAGTGCAATGACAACATCGATCATATCGACCGCTTCTTATTCCCACTAGCGTAGGTAAGCCGGAAACCGTGCCAAAAAAAAGCCGTGAAAATCGGTCGTCCGACAATGGGCGACCGCGAGCGGGTTGGCGCCAGCCGACACGACTGCACGCCTGCTACAACTGTAAGGAATGGTTTCACTTGACGGCTCTCAACTCACTTTCGACCAAGTCCGGCGCGTCGCACGGGCGGGCGAGCCGGCCAGGATCGACCCCGCCGCCGTCGCCAACATGCAGCGATCGCGCGCCGTAGTGGAGCATCTCGCCGCCGGGGAGGCTCCGGTTTACGCAGTGAACACCGGCGTCGGACTTCTGGCCGATGTGCGCGTGCCGCCGGAGGATCTGGAACAGCTCCAGCGCAACGTGGTGCGCTCGCACGCCTGCGGCGTTGGGCCGCCGCTGGCCCGTGAGGAAGTACGCGCCATGATGTTGATCCGTGCCAACGTGCTGGCCAAGGGCTTTTCCGGTATCCGGCCTTTGGTGGCCGAGCGGCTCTGCGATCTGCTGAACCAGGGCATAACTCCGGTCGTGCCGTCGCAAGGTAGCGTAGGAGCCAGCGGCGATCTGGCTCCGCTCGCGCACATCGCGCAGGTCTTGATCGGCGAAGGCGAAGCGGAATTGGAAGGCGCGCGTTACTCCGGGGCCGAGGCGCTCCGGCGCGCCGGCGTCCAGCCCATCGTGCTGGCTTCGAAGGAAGGCATTTCGCTGGTGAACGGCACCCAGGCCATGCTGGCTGTTGGTGGGCTTCAACTGCTCGACGCGGAGACCCTGGCTGATGCGGCCGACCTGATCTGCGCCATGACCATCGACGGACTGCGCGGCACTCCCCGCGCCTTTGACGCCCGCATCCACCAGACCCGGCCATTCCCTGGCCAGATCCAAAGCGCCGCCAATCTCGAACGCTATCTGGAAGGCAGCGAGATCCGCCAGTCCCACATCGCCTGCCGCCGTGTGCAGGATGCTTACTCGCTGCGCTGCGCGCCTCAGGTGCATGGCGCGGTGCGCGATTCGCTCGCCACCGCCCGTGGCGCATTCGAAATCGAACTGAATTCGGTGACTGACAATCCGCTGGTCATCGATGGCGAGATTTTCTCCGGCGGCAACTTCCACGGTGAGCCGCTGGCGCTGCAACTGGACGCGATGGCCGTCGCGCTCACGGTACTGTCCGGCATTTCCGAGCGCCGGATCGATCGCTTAGTGAATCCCGCGCTCAACGAAGAGCTGCCGCCGTTTCTGGCCAATCACGCCGGGCTCGAGTCCGGTTTCATGATGCTCCAAGTCACCGCCGCCGCGCTGGTCGCCGAAAACCGGGTACTGGCGCATCCCGCCTCCACCGGGTCCATCACCACCAGCGGCAACAAGGAAGATTTCGTCAGCATGGGCATGACGTCGGCTTTGAAGCTCAAACAGATTGTGCGCAACGCGCGGCATGTTCTGGCGATCGAGCTTCTGACGGCGACGCGAGCGCTCGATTGTCTTCGCCCGCTGGCCTCCAGCGCCATCATCGAACGCGTCCGCGCCGCGCTCCAAGACGTCAGCCCAGTCTGGACCGCCGACTGCTCTTTGACGTCCAGTATCGAGAATGCCAGCGAATGGATCTCTTCCGGCGCTCTTTCGCGCGTTTAGTCCGCGATGTGAACCTGAAATCCGGTGACGGTCCGGTAGCCCATCTTTTCGTATAGCGAATAGCCGGACGATGTCGCCTGCAGGACGGTTCTGGTGGCGCCCGCGGTCTGATAGGCCTCTTGAACCACCTGCCGCATGATGGCTTCGGCGAAGCCCAACCGCCGGTGTTGCGGAACTGTGGCGACAGAATATAGGCCCGCGACGTCACCGGTAATCACGGCTGCCGCGGTGGTCACTGGCTTGCCACTGGCATATCCGACGAATCCGCGGAAACTGCTGTTCCAGGCCCGCTCCAAGCCGTAGACGGACGCGCTGATGGAGTGCGGAATCTCAAAGGAAGCTGACATGATGTCGGCGAACGCGCTACGGGTCTGCGCGTCGGCCACAGGCCGGATCTCGAGCGAAGGCAGCTTGCGGTGCGGTGGCGCGAGCCGCTCGGTGTACATTCCGGGCGCTTCCGTCAAGGGCCGCAGGCCGCGCCGGTGAAAGATGCGCGAGGCCTGGCGCCGCAGCGGCGGGTTGAGAAAATCCTCGCAGAGCCAATAGGTCCACCGGAGGCTGCGGGCGTCGAACCGGGCGGCGGCAGCCTGAATCAGCCGGTCCAGTTCGCCGGCGTCGCCCTCCACCGGCTCGGCCAGCAGCGCCGCGTTGAAGGCCGCGTAGTTCAGCCCGCAGAAGATCAGCGATTCCCCTGGCAGATCCAGGATCTCGGCATCCTCCCGAGCCTTCCCGAAGAATCGCAGCGCCTCCAGAAGGTTATAGGCCACCGCGCGACCCTCTTGCTCCGGCATCTGGCGATTAGAGCAGAGTTTTGACACTGACGTCAACGCGACGGCCCGCGTCGCGATTTCGGCGTCGTGGCAGGAACTTGACACGGTTTCGGCGGATTCGTTGCTTTGTTTGCAACATTTCTCAAGGAAAACGTCGTTGGTCGATCAGTTGCTACCGAGTCTGCCATGTTGAGCGCTTTGACGTTCGGTGCGGACCGTGCACTAGCATCGCAGGTCCAGCAGATGTGTGCGCTGACGCAGGACATCTCCGTGTTCCGCAGTCTGGAGCATTATCCGCCGGCGCATGAGACCATGCGGCTGCTGAACTCCTTCGCCCCCCATTTGGTTTTTCTTAGCCTGGACGATGAATCCGAGGCCGCGAGCGTGGAGCAGGACATTCGCAGCATTCTGCCATCGGCGGCAGTTCTGGGAGTTTTTGCCGGTCCAGGGCAGGGGATCCTGGAAGCCACCGCTGGCGGCTTTCCGTCCCTGCGGTTTCCTTGCGAGCCGGATCAATTCCGGGCGGCGGTATTTCATGCGCTGGAGGCACGCTCGGAAGCCAAGAATGCGCCATTGTTCGCTTTCCTGCCCGCCAAAGCCGGCAGCGGCGCCACCACCACCGCGCTGTTTGTTGCGAATCTACTGGCGGGGCTCGCTTCCAAGAGGGTGCTGCTCCTGGAATGTGATTTACATGCTGGACCCATTTCGATGCTCTACAATGTCCGGCCGGCGTATTCCATTATGGATGCGCTAGAGGACGCCCACCGGCTTACCGATGACACCTGGTCCGAGATGGTGATCCGCCTGGATGGAATCGACATCCTGTCGTCGGTAAGCCGGCTGGGTGTACGCCGTGTTTCTGCGTGGGGCTATCAACGGTTGTTGTCGTTTGTGCGGGCTCGCTACGACGTCGTGATCGCGGACCTGCCGGAAGTCGTGAATGATGCCACCGAAGTGGTGGTCCGCGCGGCCAAATCGGTTTTTGTGGTAACCGCGCCCTCTACCGCCTCGCTCTATCTCGCTTCCCGCCGGCGCTACGATTTGGAGGCGCGCGGTGTCGGCTCGAGCAAACTGAAGTACGTGGTGAATCGCAAGGCGAAGAACGTCGCCATTCCCCGGGAGGCTGGCTGGAGTATCGACGCCGAGAAAATCGCCGCAATTCCGCCCGATGAGAATCTGTGGGATGCGGCGGAGTTCCGGCTGGATAACGCAAGGCCCGAGACCATCGCCGAATTTACCAAGATCGCCGAGTTCTGCACTGGCACGACGCTGGTTCCCAAGCGCGCCGGGTTCCGCAAGTTCTGGCTGGAAAGCTGGGTCAGAGGCTCACGCACGCCGGAACTGTATTCGCCGGCAGCCCGCTGACGCCAACCCGCTCCCCCTTGTGCATACCTACGCGGTGTGAAAAAATCACGCACGGAGGTATGGTGATGAAGCCCTGTGCCGCTTTCGTGTGCTTTCTGTGGCTAGCCTCCGTGTCGCCCGCGCTCGCCCATCATTCCGCGGCCGCTGAATTTGATTTCAATGCGAAGATCGACTTGTCGGGCGTGGTGACGAAGGTCGAATGGACCAATCCGCATGCGCACTTTTATTTGGACGTCAAGGATTCGAGCGGCAAAGTGATGAATTGGAATCTGGAGCTGGCCAGCCCGAACGTTCTCATTCGAAATGGCTGGAAAAGGAACTCCCTCAAGCCCGGCGATATGGTCACCGTGACCGGGATTCGGGCCAAGGACAATCCGGCTTTCGGCAGTGCGTCGGTGATTACTTTCCCCGATGGGCATAAATTGACGTTCCTAGCCGCGGGAGATTCTGAACGATGATCCGGCGAACTGCTGCTTTGCTCCTTAGCGGGACCGTCTCGGCAATTCTTGGGGTTGTGGCTCAGCAAGCAGTCGCCCAAGTGCAGATCGGCGACAAGGGGAAAACGGGAACCATCGGACTGTACCGAAATCAGCGCTTGCCCTCCGATGGACCTGCTCCGAAACTTGCCGATGGAACGCCGGATCTCTCAGGCGTCTGGCTGGGCAGCGGCTCCGATAGCGCTGACATCGCCGACCCAAAGTCGCTGAAACCGGGCAGCGAGGTCGACATGCTGCCGTGGGCGCAGAAGGTCGTCAAGGGCCGGCTGTCGAAGCAAGATCCAGAGGCCAACTGCCTGCCCGCCGGTATTCCGCGCGGGTCACCGTATCCGTGGAGGATCCTGCAGACTCCCACTCACTATTTCATCCTCTACGAGGGCAACATCCACAGCTTCCGGCAGATCTTCATGGACGGCCGCGCTCATCCCACCGATCCCGACCCAACCTGGTACGGCCACTCCGTTGGCCACTGGGAAGGAAACACGCTGGTGGTGGATACGGTCGGGTTCAACGACAAATTTTGGTTCGATTACAAAGGCCATCCGCACACCGAACAACTGCACACCATCGAACGCTACACGCGGACCGACCTGGGGCACATGTCGATCGAGGTCACGATTGACGATCCCGGCACATACACCAAGCCATTCACAACCGTCGGAAGGGCTACGCTCATGCCGGGAGCCGAGCTATTGGAGTACATCTGCCAGGAAAACAATCAGGACCTGCCGTTGCTCGAAGGCCCTGCGCGCGGCCCGGGCGGGCGTTGAGACTGGTGCGAACGGGGAGGGTCGAACTCCCATGGCCTTTCGGCCGCTAGATCCTAAGTCTAGTGCGTCTGCCAGTTCCGCCACGTTCGCAGGGCGAGGCTTCAGACTCAGGATAGCAAGTCGCCCCGCGGTGGCTCAGGCCAACAGGGCTGCAAGTTCCTCGATGCGGGAGCCGCGCGTCAGCCGGGGCGCGGCATTGCCGCAGGGGCACGGATCGTGGTCCACGTCGAGGTCGTCGCAGTCCGAGACCACGTGCAGGCCGCAATGCGCGTCACACTCCGCGGCGAGCAGTTGATTGTTGGAGCCAAGGTACTGCTCGAACACTGGTACGCCGAAGGCATCCCAAAGCGATTCGCGGTCGCTGCGCGAGAGTAGGGAAGCGCCCTCATAAGTGAAGGCGACGATCGCATGCTCCAGTTCGACACCTGCCCGCGCGGCACGCTGTAGCTCCTCCATCGGGCCGGCGATGCAGGTGGGGTGAAAGCGCGCCGCTTGCTCGTTCCAGCCTTGCGGGAAAACACGCACCAGCTTCATCTCCTGAAAGCCGGCGGCCAGGACCGCCGTACGAGGCTCCGGATCCAGGGGATGAATGAAGCGCGCGCCAACATGGGGGCGACGGACTCGGATGGTCATAAGGGTTCCGATGAAACAGTGCCGCCCTGTTCTGTATCGTCTCAGCGAATCCGTCTTAGTGAAATAAATGGAGCAGATTGTCGCAGAAAATCTGGCGTGCAATCTCTTCGGTGATACCGATCTCGTATAGCGCCTTGCTTTGCGCGTCGAAGATGCTCGCGTTCCAACCGCGCGGGAAATAAGAGGAATCGCTGCCAAACAGCAACCGCTGCGGGCCCGCCACATCGAGAGCGCGCCGGAATACCACGCGCAGGTCAATGTGCGCTTCTTCGTAACGCATCCAGCGATTGCTGCTCGAAGTGTCGAGGTATACATTCGGGCATAGATCGGCCAGCATCAGCGCCTCGCGGAAATATCCCCCTCCGAAATGAGGCACTATGAACCGGATCTGCGGATACCGCAGCGCGACGGCGTGCAGGTCGATCGGGTTTGAGTAACGCATGTCGAAGGGCGACGGCAAGGCGAGCTGTTTCCGAACGCCGACACTCAGCACGCCGCAGTGCACGAACGCGGCAGCGTGTGGGTGGGCCGCCAGCACGTCCAGTAACGCAGTGGCTCGCGCGTCTTGCATCGGGTACCGATGCATCGCGGGAAAGAAGCACAGTGCGTGGATGTGCCCGCTGGCCAACGCTTGGCCGGCTTCGTTGGCGGCAGTGGGCGAGGTCGGGTCCACCATCATGTAGCCGAAGAAGCGCTCGGGAAACTTGCGAACCGCCGCGATCACCGAATCGGCGTCGCCGGGAATGCTGGCAATGAGCGCAGCTTTGGAAACGCCGTGCTGATCCAGTTCGTGAACCCAGGCGTCCGCCAGATGTTCGGGATCTTCATCGGGCAAGCGCCAGTTCAACAGAGGGTCCAGTTGGTTGACGGCAACACCCTTCTGGCCGGCGAGTAAAGAGAAGAAACGGTGCGAAAAGAAGTGGACGTGAGCGTCGGCGATGGACAGCATTCCCCAGGGGGAGTGCATTACTGGGAATTTCCGTTGGCGATCGGAAACCGCGTGATGCCCGCTGCCAGGGCCACCTGCGTCAGTCCGGCGACATTGCTCACGCCGAGCTTTTTCATCATCGTCTTCCGATAGCTTCGCACGGTTTGCAAGCCAAGGTCGAGCATGACGGCGATCTCTTTGCTGGTCCTGCCTTCAGCTACCAGGCGAAGCACTTGAAGCTCTCGCGGCGACAGATCATCCAAACTTGAGGGCGCGGGCTTGGAGTCCAGATCGCCTCTTTGTATCCGGATGAGCAAGCGGTCGGAGACTTGCGGGCTTAGATAGGAGCCGCCCTTGGCGACAGTGCGCAGCGCGTCCAGCAGATCATTATCAGAGGCCTTCTTCAAGACAAAGGCGCGCGCGCCGGAACGGATGGCGCTCACTACGGAATGCTCGTCGTCGTACATCGACAGAATAATTACCTTGACGTCGGGAAAGTGCCGCAGGATCTCGCTGGTGGTTTCGATGCCGTTGAGGCCGGGCAGACCGATGTCCATGAGGATGATGTCCGGCCGTTTCTTGCGGCAGAGCTGCACCGCCTCAGTGCCGTTCTCCGCTTCCGCCACCACTTGGAACTCGTCACTGTGCCGCAGGATTGCCTTGATGCCATCCCGCATGATCTTGTGATCGTCTACCAGCAGAACCTGAGCCGGCATGACTGCTATTGGGCGCCTCCCGGAATTGACGCTAACGGAACAGGAAAGCTGGCCCGAATCGTGGTCCCCTTGCCGGGGACATTTTCGGTCTTCAGCAGGACATGACTCTTGGCAGCGTAATAGTCCATCAACAGCTGGCCGATTGACGCATCGTGCGAGTCGATCTCATCCAGTTTTCCATTGTCGGCGATTTGCAGGACATATTCACCGCGAGCCTGTTTCACTTGAATGTCGATCAGAGAACATCCCGGGCGGGCAGCGGCGGTCTCGAGCGCGCATTCGGCGATCTTGTAAAACGTGTTGGCCAGCACGGTGGGGATGCGCGTGACGGGATCAAAGTGCAGGCGCAAGGTGCCGGAAAAGCTTCGCCGCGTTTTGCCGGTCAAACGGTCCAGGGCGAAATGTAAGCCGGCTCGCTCGACGATGGAAGGATTGAGCTCGTTGCTGATGTCGCGAAGTTGTTCGATGGCTTGCTCGAGGAGTTCCTGGATCTCGCCCGCCCGCCCCTCCACGCCCGGGGAAGTTTCGCGAAAATCCATTCGCAACGCGTCCAACTGTAATCCGACGGCGCTCAGCACCTGGCTCACGTCGTCGTGAAGCAGGCGTGACACCCTAGCCAAAATCGCCTCATGCTCGTTGATGGCTCTGAATAGCATCTGGGCCATGACCGACGGCGGCAGCGCCGCCAAGCTCTTATCCCTAATCGGACGCTTATCGGTCATGATGCACGATTTTCAACCGCAGTGCAACAGAAAAGTGCTAAATTGTTTGGAGCTGCGCCGAGGGGCGCTTCTGAGTGCGTCAATGAACACCATCCGGAGGCTGCATTTGGGCGGCTTTCGCCGCGAATGCCAGCGGCACGGGTAAATTGAATCGCGCTTCCAGGGCTGCGGCTGCCTGCTCGGGCGAAGTGAATAGCAGCGCGTGCATGCCCACGGCCTCGGCGCCTTGGACGTTGGCCGGGCGATCGTCCAGGAAGAGAACCTCCGATGCCTCGCATCCCAAGTCGTTCAAGCAACGGCGGTAAATCTCCGGCGCCGGCTTGCAAATGCCGACGTCGCAGGAAAACGTACGAACGTCGAACTCGGGCAGCCAACCCGCACGCTCCACTGCTTGGCGAACGGAGACAGGCATGTTGGAAAGGAGAGCGGTGCGCAAGCCTTGCCGTCGAATATCGCGGGCCCATTCCGGCATCACGGGTGCAGGACGACACCAGCTCAAGCCGTCTATTTCGACAAGGCGATCGATTTGCTCAGAAACCACCTCACGCGTTGAAGCGTAGGCCACAGTTCTCCAATATGTTGCGGCGTCGAACTCCGCTGCATCGTAAGACACGCGGAACCGCCAATACATTTCAGTGAAGGTTGAAATCGGAAGGTCCAGAATGCCGGCCAAGGCCTCGACGTCGGCAGGCGACTGGGGCTGGGCCAACACGTTACCGTAGTCGAATAGGACGGCTCTGGGTTGAATTCGCATCTATTTAAATCGTAACTGCTTTGAAGGGATTTTAGGCGGATTTGATTTCGGTCCACAGGCGGTCGCGGAGGCGCTGGGTCGCTGGGTCGAGCGTTTTAGCCCATTCGCCCCGGGCGACCACGGCGGCATCGGGGTACAACGTCGGGTTGTCGCGGAAGTCCGGCGGGAGGATCTTGCGGGCGCCGGCGTTGGTGGTGGTGGTGCGGGCGGCGAGCGCGTTCGCTGCGGCGATGTCGGGGCGCAGCAGGAAATTGATGAACTGGTGGGCCAGCTCGGACGACGCGCTCTCGCGCAGGATGACCGCAGAGTCGGGGTAGACCGCGTAGCCTTCGGCCGGGTACACGAAGCCGATGTTTGGCGAGGAGTCCATGGCCTGTTGCGCGGTGGTGTTCCACATATGCGCCGCCAGAATGTCACCGCTCACTAGCTGGTCGCGGGCCTCGGCGTTCAGATAAGCGCGCAGTAGCGGCTTTTGCTGGATGGCTTCGGCGCGGGCGCGATCGAGTTGCCCCAGATCGGTGGCGTTCACGGAAAGCCCCAGTTTTTTGAGTGCCGCGCCCATGGTGTCGAAGGGATCGTCCAGCATGGTCATGCGGCTCTTAAGGCGCGGATCCCACATATCGGCCCAGGCCTGGGGAGGCGGATCCAACTTGCGGTTGTAGGCGATTCCCGCGGCGGTGACCATGTAGGGCACGGACCATTGCAGGTCTGGATCCCAATCCGGCCGTTGGAAGCTTGGCTCGAGCTGCAACAGGTTCGGCAACAGGTCGCGATGAATCGGCGCGAGCAGCCCGTTGGCGAGCAGGGGCTTCACGATGTAGCTGGTAGGGAACACGATGTCCCAGCCGGAGTTGCCGCCCATCACACGGGCGAGCATTTCTTCGTTGCTCTCGTAAATGCCGTAGCGCACGCGAGCGCCGAACGCGGCCTCGAATTTCGGAACCGTTTGCGGATCAATGTAGGCGGACCAGTTGAAGATGTTCAGCTGCGGCCGGTGATCGCGCGCGCATGCCGCAAGGCCAGCGGCGCCGAGCAGGAAATAACGCCGGTTCATGTGGACTGCAGCCTCTGCGAAATCAGGATCAGGCAGCCAAAGCCCACGAAAATGAGCGCCGAAATGGCGTTGACCACCGGATTGACACCGCGCCGCGCGATCGCGTAGATCACCATGGGCAGGGTTTCGGAGTTGACGCCGGCCACCAGGCTGGTGATCACGTAGTCGTCGAACGAGACCGTGAAAGCGAGCAATGCGGCCGCGATGACGCCCGGCAGGATCGCCGGCAGCGTGACGAACCGAAACGCCTGCCATTCGTTGGCGCCGAGATCGAGCGCGGCTTCCTCCAATCGCGCGTCCACGGTGCGCAGCCGCGCCATCACCACAATGACGACATAAGCGATCGAGAACGCCACGTGCGCCAGGATCACCGTGTGCATTCCGAGCTGCACGCGCAGGAAGCGGAAGATCCATTGATAAAAAGCCAGCAGCGAGATGCCGGTGACGATTTCGGGCGTAACCAGATTCAGATAAAGGGACGTCGCGAGCGGCCGCGAATTGCGCTTCCACAGGCCGTAAGCGCACAGCGTTCCGAATACGGTGGAAATCAGTGTGGCGACCACCGCAATGATCAGGCTGTTCGCGGTGGATTCGAGCAGTTGCGAATCCTTGAGCGCCGCGGCGTACCAGTTGAAGGAGAAACCCTGCCAGACAGTGAAGCGCGATTGGTTGAAGCTGAAAACCGCCAGGATCAACAGAGGCAGATGCAGGAAAAGATAGGCGCAGAGCGCGTAGAGGGCCAGGGCCGGACTGGCGCGTTTCACGGTCACAGTAAATCCTCTGCGTCCCGCCGCGCCAGCGACATCAACAGGAGCATCACGATGGCCATCAACGTAAGCGACACGGCCGAACCAAAAGGCCAATCGCGCGCGGTGGTGAATTGGTTCTGGATGAGGTTGCCGATCATGACGGATTTGCCGCCGCCCAGCAGATCGGGAGTCAGATAAGCGCCCAGGCAGGGAATGAACACCAGGATCGTGCCGGCCCGGATGCCCGGCTCGCACAGCGGCAGAATGACGCGCGTGAGTGCGACCCAGGGCTTGGCGCCAAGGTCGGCTGCGGCTTCCAGCAGATTCTGATCCAGGCGTTCGAGTGTTGCGTAAAGCGGCAGCACCATGAACGGCAGATAGCCATAGACTAGGCCGAGAATCACAGCGCCGTCGTTATAGAGCAGGGAAAGCGGCGAATGGATGACGCCGATCTTTTGGAGAAACGTATTGACGAGCCCGGTATCGCGCAGCAGGAACATCCAGGCGTAAGTGCGAATCAGGAAACTGGTCCAGAAGGGAAGAATCACCAGACTTAGGTAGAGATTCTTGCGCGCGCCGGATCGCGAGATGAAGAGCGCCAGCGGGAAGCCGAGCAGCAGACAGATGACGGTTGAGACTCCCGCGATCCAGAACGAGCGCCCTAGAATGCCGAGATAAATGGGGTCCACCAGGCGCTGGTAGCTGTCCGGCGTCCAGGGCGAAGAGAGCCCGCCGTAAGCGCCACGCGTGAGGAAGCTATAGGAAAGTATGATAGCGAGCGGCGCTAAGAAGAGCGCGGCCATCACGGTCCAGGTAGGCGCCAGGAACCAGGCACGCAGGCGGTTCATTGAAATACGAGTTCGTCGGCCGGTTCCCACCACACGTAGACGGGGTCGCCGGCGCGGAAACCTTCGCCGAGCCGGGAGACTTCGGCCAGAACCGGCTGTTCGTTGGGCAGGCGTGCTTCCACGTGGATGCAGTTGCCGAGAAAAGTGGATTGCACGACCGTCGCGGGACGCGCTGGCCGTTCTCCCGGCGGCTCCTTGGCGATGCGGGTGGCTTCGGGTCGCACGCCGACACCGTCGATCCAGTTCACGCCGCCCAGAAAACCCGCGACAAAGCGCGTGCGCGGCCGCAGGTAGATCTCTTCCGGCGTGCCGACCTGCTGGAGTTCGCCCGCACTCATGACGCCCAGCCGGTCGGAAAGCGACAGCGCCTCTTCCTGATCGTGCGTGACGAACAAAAAGGTGATGCCGACGCGGCGCTGGATAGCCTTCAGCTCGGCGCGGACCTGCTTGCGGAGATTCGGATCGAGCGCCGAAAGCGGTTCGTCCAGCAGCAGAACGTCGGGCGCCAGCACCAGCGAGCGCGCTAGAGCCACGCGCTGCCGTTCGCCGCCTGAAATTTCCGATGGGCGCCGCGTCTGCTTGCCGGCTAACTGCACCAGATCCAGCGCTTCCATCGCGCGCTGGGCGTAGTGATTGCCCGGTCTCCGCCGCAGGCCGAATTCCACGTTCTGCTGGACGCTCAGGTGAGGGAACAGCGCGTAGTTCTGAAACACCGTGCTCACGTTGCGCTCGTAGGGTTTGCGATACGTGATGTCGGCGCCATTCAGCAGGATTTGGCCCGCCGTCGGCTGCTCGAAGCCGGCGATCATGCGCAAGGTGGTGGTCTTGCCGCAGCCCGACGGGCCGAGCAGCGAAAAGAACTCGCCGCGCGCGAGATTCAGCGAAACGCCGTTGACCGCGTGGTGTGACGGATAGTGCTTCGAAACGCCGCGAAGCTCTAGAACGCGCTCCATTGAAATTGCATGTTACCGCAAGTGGAGCGGAAAGTTTAGTATTTTTTCGTCACACGCTCGGCGTCCAGGCTCCCTCAGCCGCTATTGCCTACTTCGCCGAGTTGAACCGCTTCTCGATCTCCGCCCAGTTCACCACGCTCCACCAGGCTCCGATGTATTCCGGCCGGCGGTTCTGATACTTCAGGTAGTAGGCGTGCTCCCAGACATCCAGGCCCATGACGGGAGAATTGCCCTCCATCACCGGGCTGTCCTGGTTGGCCGTCGAGAGGATCTCCAGGCCCTTGCTGTTCTTCACCAGCCATGCCCAGCCGGAACCGAAACGCGTGGTCGCAGCGGCGTTGAACTTTTCCTTAAACGTATCGAAGCTGCCGAAGGTGGAGTTGATGGCTTGCGCGATGTTGCCGCTCGGAGCCCCGCCCGCGCTGGGCGCCATGATCGTCCAGAACATGGTGTGATTGATGTGCCCGCCAGCGTTGTTGCGGACCGCGGTGCGGATGTTCTCCGGAACGATGGCGCAGTTGTTGGCCAGCAGTTCCTCGAGCGTCTTGCTCTGCAGCGCGGGCGCCGACTCCAGCGCCTTATTCAGGTTCGTCACGTAAGCGCCGTGATGCTTGTCATGATGGATTTCCATGGTCAGCTTGTCGATGTAGGGCTCCAGCGCGTCGAAAGCGTAAGGGAGCGGGGGAACGGTGAATGCCATAGTTTTCTCCTCGTGTTTATTTGTAAATGTGCTAGCCGGTGAATCCGCCGGCCTTTTCAAAAGCATCCGCAAGACGGAACATTCCGGTCTCGTCGAAGTGCCGGGTTAAAATCTGCATGCCCACCGGAAGGCCTGCCGCCGTTTTCCCGCACGGAACGCTCATGCAGGGAATTCCGGCCAGGTCTCCGGTGATGGTGTAAATGTCGGAAAGGTACATCTCCAGCGGGTCGTCGATCTTTTCGCCGATTTTGAAGGCGGGAGACGGCGACACCGGCGTGACGATAGCGTCCACCTCGGCGAAAGCCTTGCGAAAATCTTCGGCGATGAGCGCCCGCACCTTTTGCGCCTTCAGATAATACGCGTCGTAATAACCGTGACTCAGGACGTACGTGCCCAGCATGATGCGGCGTTTGCATTCCGCGCCGAAGCCGGCCCCGCGTGTAGCGCGGTACATCTCGCTCAGCGTGTCTCCGTTGGCGCGCGTCGTGTAACGGACTCCGTCGTAGCGCGCGAGATTCGAACTCGCTTCCGCCGTGGCGATGATGTAGTAGCACGGCACGGCGTACTTCGTCGCGGGCAGGCTGATTTCGCGAACTTCACAGCCCAGCTTCTTCAGCACGTCGACGCCCCGCATCACCAGGTCGCCCGTCTCGCTGGCCAATCCCTCGAAGTACTCGCGCGGCAGCCCGATCTTGAGGCCTGCGACCTTGCCATCCAACTGCGCGACGTAGTCCGGCACTGGAGCAAACGCCGAAGTCGCATCGCATTCGTCGCGCCCCGCGATGGTCTGAAGCAGCAGCGCGGCGTCGCGAACGGTTCGCCCGAACGGCCCGATGTGATCCAGAGAACTGGCGAAAGCCACCAAGCCGTAGCGCGACACGCGGCCATAGGTAGGCGTTACGCCGACCACGCCGCAGAAGGACGCCGGCTGCCGGACGGAGCCGCCCGTGTCGGAGCCCAGCGCCACTACCGCCGTTCCTTGAGCCACCGCCGCGGCCGAACCGCCGCTCGATCCTCCGGGCACGCGGTCGAGCGCCGCCGGATTGCGGACCGGTCCAAACGCCGAGTTCTCGTTCGACGAGCCCATGGCGAACTCGTCGCAGTTGGTTTTTCCAAGGATGACGCCGCCGGCCTGCTCCAGTCGACGGACGGCGGTGGCGTCGTATGGCGGGATGTAACGCTCCAGTAGGCGCGATCCGCAGGTGGTTCGCACGCCTTCGGTCACGATGACGTCCTTTACGGCGATGGGCACGCCAGCCAACGGGCCAGGATCCTCGCGCGCGGCAAGTTTCTGATCCACGCGCTCGGCCGCCGCAAGGGCGCGCTCTGGCGAGAAATGCAGATAGGCGTTGGTTTTGGGGTTTTCGGCCTGCGCGAACTCCAAAGTCGATTGCGCCAACTCTACCGCGCTGAACTGGCGCTGCTCCAGGCCCTGGCGAAGCTGCGGAATTGTGAGAGAAGCGACAGAGCCGGCGAGAGCGCTCATCGCTCAATCACCTTCGGAACCTTGTAGTAGCCGTTTCCAGCCAGCGGAGCGCCGGCCACCGCGGCTTCGTTGGTGAGGCAGGGCCGTTCTTCATCCTCTCGCAAAGTGGCGGTTTGCTCGCCCTCGAAGAGCACCTGCGCCATCGGCTCCACGTTGGACGTATCCAGCTCATTCAGCGCGTCCATGTGAGTCAGGATTTCGTCCAGATCCTTGGCCAGACGTCCAACCTCAGCGTCCGTGAGCTTCAGGTTCGCCAGATCGGCCACGTAGCGCACGTCTTTTTCGGTGATTTTCACGCCGACGCCTTTTTCCTCGCTTGTTTGTATAGGATGCGCAGCACCGGATCCTGGATGCGGTCGGCTTCGTCGGCCAATTCGGCGGGATTCAGACTGCGTGCGGGCTGTGGCGGCCGGCGCGGTGTGGCGATGCGGAACTCCACATCGTTTATGATGCCATCGCCCAACACTTGTTTCAGCCGGGCGATGATCTGGCCGCGCAGGTGAAAGAGCTGCTTCTGCCACACGGCGTCGGCGACTTCCACGACGAGCGATCCCCGTACCAGCGATTTCGGCGCCGCATGGACTGCGATCCGCTCGCCAACCGCTGCCGGCCATGCTGCGCGCGCCAGCTCTTCGTGGGAAACTGCATCGGAGAGTTTCATCTTGGCGAGGGACTTAGCGGCGCGTTCCATCGAGACGAAATCAATTTTAGCATTCATGCGGGCGCACTCCGAATCGGGGAGCGGCGCGTGAGTCTTACTTTGCGACGGGCAGCTTTGTGGTATTCGACGCGATCCCGTTTTGCGAGACGATCAGGTCCAGGTCGCCCGAATTGGCTCCGGAGGGGACAGTGAAGTCGATTTGATAAAGGCCCGAGTAGCCGGGCGTCAAGCCGGCGAAGGCGACGCCGGCCTTTCGTCCATCGACCGTCACAGTTGGCTGCGCCGTGACACGAGCCAGGGGTTCGCTCGAAGGCGCCGCCGCGCCCGACGCTACCGGCGGGTTCGTTGGCCCCATTCCCAGCAGGTAAATGATGATCACCTCGCCCGGCTTGGCGG
>DATJWO010000003.1:0-3480 GCA_035501155.1 Bryobacteraceae bacterium | reverse complement strand
CACCACGCTCACATCCTTACCACTCGCGGTGATTCGTTCCGCAGTCAGCGAAGTTCCAACAAGGCAGCTGCCGGCGCAGCGAAGAAGGAGGTTCATTCGGACAATGGTGGAGCGCGTTAGTAACGCTGTCGCGCAAGGCACGTGCTCGCGCCCATCCCCTAACACGCACTGGGGAAAAGATCAGACGATTTCAATTTCAGAAGAGAGAGCAGAAACAACGAGCTCGCGGTGGCTCATTTTTACAGCGGTAAAGTGGATCAGTTTTTCAGCGTTGCAAACAGGAAGTTTAGGAACGAGCACAAGGCGACGACGGTGCAGTGGCGCAGCGCAGCGGCAAGCGCATAGGGAAGATGGCTCTGGAACTAAGCATCGGCGCGAAGTCCACTACCCATCGGCACTGATGTACCGGGTACTGCAGGCCTCTCGGGCGAGACACCACGCGCGAAGAGGACGGCGGCAATCGTTTGGCCCTTGAGATAAGCGGCAGTTCGTATACAGCCTCGGCATCCTCGTCGTCCTTCTCCAGCGGCCCACACCAAGCCCACCCTGCGCGACTTTCGACTTGGCGTCGACTGATTTCGGGCGCAAGGAAGGTCGACCAGTGGACGATGTCACGCATCAAAACGGGGTCAAGCTCCAGTTAGCGGCTGCGATTTCCTGACCGGGCTTGTTGATTCGCACATGTACCGCCAAGCTGCGTTCGCACGATCGCGGGTTTGCGCTGGCTGCTTCTCACTTTGGATCCATTCCACCCGTTTTAGTGCCCAAGTGATCTGCCCCTCTACCCACACCGTTCTTCTGCGAGAGCTCGAGGAGACCAAATCTCGGTAACCGCCCTCCGTCACGCGTTTTCTATAATACGCATGGACACTGGGTTGGCTCGATTCCACATCTTGGAAATGACGAACATCACCAAATAAATCATGGAATAGATATGAATAGATGGTATTTACTAGGATTAGATAAATATTACGTAGATCTTGCTAGCTGTGGTGATCTCTGAAGAAAACAATAGATCGAGGATCAGAAAAGCTTGCGTTTGGTTCCAATGAATCATTAGAATTTAAGTTGCTCCGATAAACTCAATGTTGAGTTAGTTTAGACTGGGTGGGCGGGTTCTCGGAGCCAATGCATGTCCACCGACCAGCTACACTTACCGCGTGATCACACGCCGCAACTGCACGGAAGGCTGCGTCACGCCATCGAGCAACCGGCCAAGCGCCGGATTGCACGAGATGTGACGCTCGGGACGGTCACTGGCCTTGCCATCTGTCTCGTGTTCCTTTGGTTCTCAAGTTGCCTGTCCTCCTCACCGTCACGGATAGAGCCAATCAACGGACCCGTCCAACGAGTCCCCCAACCATGAGTGCTGGATGCGGAGGTTAGTCCAATGGAAGAAGCCATCATGACCGCTTCGGAACTGGCGCTCTATTTGAGGGTCAAGCGTTCGACTATCTATCGACTTCTGAAGGCCGCGGACTTGCCGGCGTTTCGAGTCGGCTCCGACTGGCGGTTCATGCGCAAGGACGTCGAGGAATGGATGCTGTCTCGTATCAAGACAGATTCTCGTTCGGTTTGATGGTGGCCGGGATCCGACGGAAATCCCAAATGTTCGGAGCGGTCCCGCACACCCTACGGCCCACTTGGAGTGCGGCCCGCGTCTGAAACGATTGGAAGGAGAGGAACCCGGCTCATGCCGAACGGCCGCCAGCTACTGGCCGAACCTGTTTCTCAATCCGTTTTTTCTGAAGCCGCAGCACAATCCAGCCAACCCCGCGAATGGGCCGCTCACCGACGCGGCGTCACGTTTGATAACGACAATTCCCGATTGGTACGCACACGCCGCGATCAAGGGTGCCTGATCTTCTTTTCCAGGATGAATAATCCGACGTAGAAGAACCCGGGAAGGGGCGGGGCCGATGCGGAAGAGCCGGCTCGCGCAAGCGCGGATCGCGGTGCCATGCGGAGACGGTACGCCGGTTACCCGGTTTATGCCGGCGAGCGAGGCGAGCAGGTAGCTCGACCAGCGGTGGGAGAAGAGCCACGGGCCAGGAGTGCCTGGGCTGCACCGGCAACTTACTGGCCGAATGGGTCAGGAATCCGAGACCCTCACCAAATCTGCTTTGCGCGCAGCGGCGGCTGACAAAGCGGTTCCTTATCAAGTCGACTACTGCCAGCTCAGGCCCTTTGTCACCGTTCGAGGTGTCTGAGCTTTCGGTGCGCCCTCAGGAGCTTTCGCGAAGCCAACGTTCTTTCGTTTGAAGCGGGCGACGTCGCTACACGAAGCCGCGCCGCTCCCCCTCGTGGTCGTCCTGCGTGCTTCCTAAGGAGGCTTTCCCGGGGATAATATGGCGGTTCGACCTCGGGCTGCGGCTCGATTCTAACGGAGGAACCCCATGCGAGAAGTTGTGATTGTCGAGGCCGGCCGGTCTCCGATCGGCAAGAAGAAGGGCGCGCTGTCCGCGGCCCATCCGACCGAGTTGCTGGCCCAGGTTATGAACGAAGTGCTCAAGCGCGCAAAAATCGACGGCGGCACGGTAGGCCAGGTCGTCGGCGGATGCATCAACAAAGTCGGCGCGCAGGCTTTTAACGTCACGCGCACTGCGTGGCTCACGGCCGGGCTATCGCCCGACGTTGCCTGCTCCACCATCGATTCGCAGTGCGGCTCGAGCCAGTTCGCCGTCAACCTGGCGGCCAACATGATCGCGTCGGGCGCCGAAGATGTCGTGCTGGCGTGCGGGGTTGAGAACATGAGCCTGCTGCCGATCGGCTCCGATGCGATCGCGGGCGCGCAGGCGGGAATGGGCAAGCCCATCACGCGCAAATACCGCGAGCGCTACGAATTCACCAGCCAGTTCGAAGGGGCGGAGCGAATCGCGACCAAATACGGGATCACGCGGCACGACACTGACAGCTTCGGCCTCGAGTCGCAGCTCCGCGCAGCGAAGGCGATCGCCGAGGGCCGCTTCAACTCGCAGCTGGTACCGGTCGAAGTGCCGATCGTCCAGGAAGCCGGAGAGAAGAGCGGACAGGTGAACACCGTGACTCGCGATGAGGTCCCGCGGCAGACCAGCATGGAAGCGCTAGCCGGCCTCAAGCCGGTCGCGCGTCCGGACGGGATTCATACCGCGGGTTCGTCATCGCAGGTGGCAGACGGCGGCGCGGCCGTGCTGCTGATGTCGGCGGACAAGGCCCGCGAGCTCGGCTGCAAGCCGCGCGCTCGCGTGCTGGAAACCTGCCTGGTCGGATGTGACCCGGTGCTGATGCTGGAAGGGCCGATTCCCGCCACGCAGAAGCTGCTCAAGCGCAGCGGGCTCAAGATCGGCGATATCGACGTATTCGAGATCAACGAAGCGTTCGCTTCGGTCGTGCTGGCCTGGGCGAAGACCCTCGAGCCGGACATGAAGCGGGTCAATCCCAACGGCGGCGCGATCGCGCTGGGCCATCCTCTCGGCGCGACCGGATGCGGCCTCGTGACCA
>DATJWO010000002.1:0-111414 GCA_035501155.1 Bryobacteraceae bacterium | reverse complement strand
CCATAACTCGACCTGGCGGCTTCAGGTGTGGGGCGATACTCCGCTGGAAGCCGAGGTGACCGCTGTCGACGAAGCGGAAGCAAAGAGCAGCGCTATTTCCGCCACTCTCGAACGCCTGAACATCGAATCTTCCCAGCCGCTGCCAACCTGGAACGACGTCATTACAAGCTCCTGGGACAGCCGCGAAACAGTCTGACGATCCATTAGCGCACTCAATAGAGCCGGTTCTTCCTGAGGATCGCGCGTTTGCGCCTCCTCGGTGATCTCCGTGTCGGCACCCGCGCCTACACCAACTACGCCAGTTAGACCGGCCGCCGCCAGGCTCCCCTGCGAGAACCTTTTGTAACTTCTTCCGCCAGTGTCAGATCTCTGACTAACTCGAATGTGGTATCGGCTTCCATCACTGATTAGGTAGAAGAAAAAGCACTCGATGTCGTGACGATCCTTGGACAGCAGCCGTCGCATAGTTAGAGCATGAAGGCGGTCACAGTAGACCACGGGACGGCTGCTTCCGCAGTGGCACCGCAGCCCCGGCCGGGGCGAGGTGAACTGCTGATCCAGGTATGCGCGGCCGGCTTGATGACAACGGAATTGTCCTGGTATCCCACTTCGCACCGCAAGACGGGCGAACTGCGGTTTGGCGCCGTACCGTCGCACGAATTCTCCGGTGTCGTGTCGGCTGTGGGAGAGGATGCCGGCACGCTAGGGGTTGGACAAGCTGTGTTCGGCATGAACGACTGGTATTCCGACGGAGCCATGGCCGAATATTGCATCGCTCCGTTCTATGCGCTGGCTCCGAAACCGGCCCGCTTGTCGCACATCGAAGCCGCTTCAGTTCCCATATCCGCGCTGACCGCGTGGCAAGGTCTGTTTGATCATGCCAGACTCCAGCCGGGCGAGCGCGTTCTGGTTCATGGCGGAGCAGGTTCGGTGGGAGTCTTCGCCATCCAACTCGCCCGGCTTCATGGGGCGCATGTAATCGCAACCGCATCCGCGCGCAACCTCGATTTCGTCTCGAACCTGGGCGCGGAGCAGGTCATCGACTATCACGCGTCGCGTTTTGAGGATTGCGCGCAACAGATGGACGTCGTGTTCGACACGGTGGGCGGCGAGACGCTGGAACGATCCTGGAGCGTGCTGAAGCCGGGCGGGCGCATGGTCACCGTGGCCTCGACCGCGGAGGGCTCTACCGATCCGCGGGTTCAGAAGGCGTTCTTCATTGTAGAGCCAAGTCAAAAGCAGCTCGTTGAGGTCGCCGGCCTGCTAGACAGCGGGCAACTGCGGACCTTTGTGGACACCGTGATTCCTTTGTCGGAAGCTCCGGCCGCCTACGCGGGCCTGGTGCACCGGCAGGGACGAGGAAAACTCGTAGTCTCAATAGTAAATCAGGATTCAGAAAGGAAGGAAAACTATGACTCATAGCGCAACAATGAAGGCCTCCAAGGGCGAAGCTGGTCTGGGCCGGGAAGGTGTAAGCGAGATCACCGCCACACTCCGCGAGCTGCTGGCCGACGTTTTCAGTCTCTACCTAAAGACCAAGAATTTTCATTGGCACATGAACGGCCGCCATTTCCGCGACTACCATCTCCTGCTGGATGAGCACGCCGACCAGATCTTTGCGATGACTGACGAGATCGCGGAGCGGGCGCGGAAGATCGGTGGTTCCACCTTGCATTCGATCGGCGACGTCGCGCGACACCAGCGGCTGAAGGACAACGACGAAGAACACGTCGCGCCGGAAAAGATGCTGAAAGAGCTGCATGGCGACAATGCGAAGCTAACGGGCTACCTGCGCGGCGCGCACGAGATTTGCGCGAAGCATAACGACGTCGCCAGCACCAGCCTCATCGAGGTTTGGATTGACCAGACGGAGCGGCGCACCTGGTTCCTGGCCGAGATTGTCAACGAAGCGTGAATGGAGAGGCCGCCATGCGGAATGAAGTACAACGCGTTTTGATCGGCGAGAGCCCGAAGTTTCAAGCGGTTCTCGAACAGGTGAATTTGGTCGCGCCAGCGAGTTGCGCGGTATTGATCCAGGGCGAAACCGGTACGGGAAAAGAGCTGATCGCGGAGGCGATCCACACCCACAGCTCGCGCGCGAATGGGCCTTTCATAAAGCTCAATTGTGCCGCCATTCCCGCGGGCCTGCTGGAAAGCGAGTTGTTCGGCCATGATCGGGGCGCCTTCACCGGTGCGCTGGTGCAGAGAATCGGCCGGCTTCAGCTCGCCCACAAGGGCACAATCTTCCTGGATGAGATCGGAGACCTGCCGCTGGAGCTGCAGCCCAAGCTGCTGCGCGCATTGCAGGAGCAGGAATTCGAGCGGCTGGGGAGTTCTCAAACGGTACACGTGGATGTGCGGATCGTCGCGGCGACGAACCAAAATCTGGCGCACATGGTACACGAGCGCCGATTCCGTCCCGATCTGTATTACCGCCTGAACGTATTCCCCATCCAACTACCTGCTTTGCGGGATCGGGTGGAGGACATTCCGCTCCTGGCCCGCCACTTTGTTCATCACTTTGCCGAACGGATGAACAGGCTGGTCGACGAAATTCCCGAGCACGTGATGGAAGCGCTGTGCCAGCATGACTGGCCGGGCAATATCCGCGAATTGCAAAACTTTATCGAACGGGCAGTGGTGTTGACCGAGGGGCGCGTGCTGCGGCCGCGGCTTTCGGAGCTCACGCGCATGACGCCAACGGCGACGTCGAGTGTTTCCGGCCGGACGCTGGCGGAATTGGAGCGGGTCTACATCACCGAGACCCTTCACCGGACCAACTGGGTGGTCGGGGGGCGCGAGGGCGCAGCGGCGAAACTGGGACTGCCCCGGACCACACTCATCGCGCGGATGCGCAAACTCGGAATCTCGCGCGCTCGCCTGAAAGTGCAAGACACCTGGAGCAGCGCACCCGCGGAGAATCGACTACGGCGCGAACACTACGGCGAGGCCTTAGCACAGGCTGCAGGAATGTAGCGGGAAGACAAACATTTATGGAATACGGAGTGGCAGAGATCAAGAGTTGCGAGACCCAAGACTGCGTCCAGCAGGCGATTGGCAGAGCCTTTCTGACCGCGCACCTATTAACGGCGAGCACCGCGCAAGCTGAGGACGCAGTGATGGTAGCGCTGGACTCGTGGGAACCAGGCGAGGAAGATGCGGAAGCGCTTCTACAGCGAACCCTGGCAACCGCAGCCGGCCAGATCGACAGTGGACCTGCTGCTCAAGATTCCACGGAGCAGGATGTGCCCGGATTCGTACCCAGGGATCTCCAGGCGGTACTGCGCCTTCCGGCACGCCTCCGCCAGTGCTATGTGCTTCGCATCCTGGCTGGGCAGCCACGGGAAGTCTGCGCCAGCTTGCTGGATTTGCACCCGCAGCAAGTGGACCAATACGCCAGCGCGGCGATGCAGTGTCTGCCTGTGATGAAACGCTGCTCCGGAGCCTTCGAGTATCTGGTTTGGAAGGGGAGGATGGCTTGGAGAGATTGAAAGGCAAGCGCGCCCTGATCACAGGAGGCACGAGCGGCATTGGCCTGGAAACAGCGCGGCATTTTTTGAACGAAGGCGCACGAGTAGCTGTTACCGGAACGAATCCGGCTACATTGGATGCCGCTGCGAAGGAACTCGGCCAGCAGGCATTGGTTCTGGCATCGGATGCGGGTAACGTGGCCGCTCAGCGAACGCTCGCGCAGTCCGTCGGCGAGAAGTTCGGGCAGCTCGATATCCTGGTCGCCAACGCTGGAATTGCGGACCTGCGCCCAGTGGACCGATGGGATGAGGCTGGTCTGGACCACTCCTTCGGGATCAACTTCAAGGGACCGTTCTTCCTGGTTCAGGCGCTGCTGCCGTGGTTCGCGAATCCGGCGTCCATTGTGCTGACGACGTCCGTCAATGCGCATCTGGGCATGCCGAATACCAGCATTTACGGGGCATCGAAAGCCGCGCTCCTTTCCCTGGCGCGGACCTTCTCGGGCGAGCTGATCCCGCGCGGCATTCGCGTGAATGCAGTGAGCCCGGGCCCGATCGCCACACCGCTCTATGACAAGCTGGGGCTGACCAAAGCGGATCTTCAGGCTGTTTCCGATTCGCTGAAAAGCCAGACTCCGGCGAAGAGGTTCGGGAGCCCGGCGGAGGTGGCCCAAGCGATCGTTTTTCTTGCTTCGGACGAATCTGCGTTTACTGTCGGCAGCGAACTGGTGATCGATGGCGGGATGAGCAACCTTTAAAGCGAAGTGCCAGGCAAACCAAGGCCGACGCTGCTATTCCGCCAGCACGCGGTGAATGAGCTGCACCGCAACGGAACCTTCTCCCACTGCTGACGCAACGCGCTTTACGCTTCTCGATCGCACATCACCGACGGCAAAAACTCCCGGCACGCTGGTTTCGAAGAGGTATGGCTGTCTGTTGAGAGGCCATTTGGCGGCTTGAAGTTCCTCCGGAAGGAGATCGGTGCCCGTTTTGATGAATTTCTTGTCGTCCAGCGCGACGCAGTCCGCAAGCCAGGCCGTATTGGGACTCGCACCGGTCATGGAAAACACGTGACGCACTTCGCGGGTCTCATCGGTGCACGTCTTGAGATTGCGCCAGGACACACGCTCGAGGTGTCCATTGCCCTCCAACGCCGTGACCTGAGTATCGGTCCACAGGCTGATCGTGGGGCATTCCTCCATTCTGCGAATCAGGTAGCGGGACATGCTGGCTGCCAGACTGGGGCCGCGCACCAGGACGTGGACGTGGTTCGCAATTCCGGATAGAAAGACGGCCGCCTGCCCAGCAGAGTTGCCACCGCCGACGACAATGATCTCCTCGTCCGCGCAGAGCTGCCCTTCCAGGCGGGTGGCACCGTAATAGACTCCCACACCTTCGAACCGGGAGAGATTCGGCAGAGGCAGTTTGCGATATTCGGCTCCAGAAGCGATGATGAGCGCCCGAGCGCGAACGGGTTCGGCGCCCTCGCACAGCACGCTGAAGGGCCGGCGCTCGCAGGAAAGACCCGCTGCGACGCGGGCGATGGCGATCCGGGCGCCAAATTTCTCGGCCTGGACGAAGGCGCGGCCGGCGAGATCCTGTCCCGTAATGCCAGTCGGGAAGCCCAAATAGTTTTCAATGCGCGAGCTGGAGCCGGCCTGACCACCCGGGGCGTGGCTCTCCAGAACCAGTACATCCAAGCCCTCCGAGGCTGCGTACACTGCGGCCGCGAGACCGGCTGGGCCCGCGCCGACGACGATCAAGTCGTACACGAGCTTCTCGTCGATTTCCGAATTGAAGCCGAGGCATTTCGCGACTTCCGCGTTGCTCGGATTGCGGAGAATGGGCCGGCCGTGGCAGATCAGCACGGGAATGTCGTCGAGATGGACAGCGAAGTGTTCGAGCAGACTTTGAACGGTGGAATCCCGCTCCACTTCCAGATATGTGTGAGGCTGGCCGTTGCGCGACAAGAATTCTTTTATGCGGAGCGTCGCCGCGGAGTACCGCGAGCCGATCAGCAGGAGATCTCCGGTACCCTGGGCGATGAGCGCGGACCGGCGCCGGAGGAAAGCGCGGAGAAAAATGTCGCTGAGCTCGGGATCTGTCTGGACGATGCGGCGGAGCGTCGACTGATCGATTTCGAGCAACTCGCCGGCGACCGCGGCGCGCGTCCGGACCAGAGTGGGGCGGCCCGACAGCATGTTGATTTCACCGGTAAACCGGCCTTCGTGGACGGTGACCCAAGTCTCGCCGTTGCCCGCGGGATTGACGACTTCCAGGCGGCCTCGGAGCACGACAAAAAGGCTGCGCACGGTAGCCCCCTGCTCGAAGATCACTTCGCCTTCGGCGACAGTCCGCCTGGTGCCGAGCGAAGCGAGCCGCGCGATTTGAGCTTCGCTGAGCGTCGGGAACATTCCATCGAACGCGGTGCTGGGTTCGGCCATGATCGTCCTTCAAGAACAAACTATATCGGGTCACCTCGCCGCGAAGAGGAAATCGGCGGCGGGATGATGATCTCGCGGCGGCCGAAGAGCCGGGCATCCACGGAGAATGCCCCTGGCCCCAGTCCGAGAATCGCAACGAGTATGGTCAACCCGAAGACGATCGTTATCCGCGAATCAAACAGGTTGGGCATGCAAGTCGGAAGCAACGCCATAGACGCACTCAACAGACCAATGGTAACAACCGCAGTGATGATTGGCGTAAGAAAACCGACCAGGAACAGCGCACCCGCAAGAAACGCCGAAACACCCATGAACCAGCTTCCTGGAGTGGCGTTTGGCCCGCCGATATAGAATCGCCCTTCCATGACAATCACGAGGCCGAGCACGGCTCGTAGCAGTAGCAGGGCAATACCCGGCCAGCCAGCTGGAAATGCATAAAATAAACGTCTGAGCAGCATTCTCCCCAAGACTTCCATTACGCCCACGCCTAGAATCAGCGTAAACGAACCGCCGTCGAGCCGAATCCCAATGTGTCGTAATATTCACATACCACTTTCGAGTGACTGAGTTTGAAATCGAGCTGAATAAATCCGCGGGCCCGCCCCCGACTAGGCGGCGTGGAGCGCCTGGACCCGGAATCGGGCCGACGCTACGATACCGAGCGCGACAAAGAGGACCAGCACCGCCAACTGGGTCAGCTGAAATGCCGGGGCCGATTGAGTTGGAGCAATCGCCCTCAGCGCTGGAACTTTTTCAAAGAGCTGGACTACCAGAACGAACACGTTGAAATAGAGTGCCAACATGGCCGTGACGACGTAAATCCAACGCCAGTTTCCCGCGAAATGAAACTTGGATCGGGCAGGAATCGCAATTCCCAGCACCAGCAGCGACAGAATAGCGATAGCGAGTCCAGGCGTGAAGTGGTGGATCGGAAACAGGAATCCGGTCAGGCTTGTGGCTGCCGTCGTGATCAGAAAAGTATCGGTCCAACGCTCAAACTGCCTGGCGGTGACCAGTCCATAGACGACTACAAAACCGGTGGCGATTCCCACCAGGCTGAGGATCACGTGAAACATCGTGAGAGCGGTTAGCAGCATGATTGTTTCTCCTTGTCAGGCGCCCGAGTGGCTGTAGGCCTGACACAGATACTATGACTCAGCTGCGTGCGGAAGCAATCACCGGATCGGAGGGTCCTCTGATAACACGGTTGCCAGTGAACGCGGATACCACGTTCGAGGTATCGGGCTGTCCTGGCCGGAGCTAGAGTTGAATAAATCCTCGGCGCACTGCGATTGCGATGGCCTGGGTGCGGTCGTTCGCGCCAAGCTTATCCATAATGTGCTTGATGTGGACCTTGACTGTCTCTTCGGAAATGCTCAGCAATTCCGCGATGTCGCGGTTCCGATTTCCGCCGGCGACCTGCTGCAGAACTTCGATTTCGCGCGCCGTCAAATTGTCATCGCTCAGGTGCTCGGCAAGCTGGGCGGCCAGTTCGGGAGGCACACGCTTCTTTCCGGCGTGGACCTGGCGGATCGCCTGCACGATCTCATTGGGCGGCATGTTCTTCAGAAGGTATCCATGCGCCCCGGCCTCTAGCGCGCGATGCACCTCTACATCGCCCTCAAAGGTCGTCAGCATGATAATGCGGGCAGCTGGGAATTCCGCGCGGATCGCAATCATGGCATCGATTCCGCTCAGGTCGGGAAGCCTCAAATCCATGAGCGTGACATCCGGCAGATGATCCCGATACTGTTGGATCGCTTCGGTTCCAGTGGCGGCTTGGGAGACGAGCAGCATATCCGGCTGGTGGTTGATGATGGTGGCTATCCCCTCGCGGAGAAGCGGATGGTCATCGACACTGAGAATACGAATATTGGTTGAGGTGCTCATTTGCTCTTTCCATTCTGACTGGAAACGCGCCGCTTAGCGCCGACGCGGGCAGGCCACTTACCGAACCACGATCTGGGACTCGGCTCATCCTGAAAAGCGACGCTGCCGGGCACGGAGAGTTCGATCTCTGTACCCGCGGAAACGTTGCTCAAGACATGGAATTGCGCGCCGATCCGGTCCGCCCTCTCCCGCATTCCAGAGAGTCCCCAATGTCCGTCGCGTCCGGTTCGCAAGATATTCGGATCAATGCCGCAGCCGTCGTCCCGCACCAGAATGCGGAAGCGATTCGAGGAATATCTAAGTTCCATTTCTATGTTCTTCGCGTGAGCGTGTCGAAAGGCGTTCATGAGCGCTTCTCTGCCGATCCGATACACTTCGTCTCGCAGGATGGGATGCAGAGGCCGCCGTTCGCCGTCCACGATGACGCGAAAGCCGATGTCGTCTCCGGGCGGCTCGCCGGCGGCAAACTCGTGCTGGATTCGCGAAAACGCCAGCTCGAGGTCGAGCGAGGCGCTGCGCGACGAGCGGAGGCCGCGAACCGCGTTCCTGCCCTCTTCGATCACTTGCCCCATCAGTTCGAGCGCCCGGGTGAGTATGGGCTTCACGGTCGAATCCTCAGGCAAGCGGTCGGCCGCGACGTGCACCTGCATCGAAGCGCTCAGAAATCCTTGGAGCAGCGTGTCGTGCAGTTCCTGAGCGATCCGCGTCCGTTCGGCGAGCCGCTCCTGGAACCTCAGGTTGATCCGCTGTGTCATCTGTCTGAGGCGAAACCAATAGAGCGCGAGGACGCAGCCCAGGCAGCCGAATGTGACACTGAGCCGGAACCACCACGTCTGCCAGTACTGCGGATCGACTTCGAAATCGACGGCCGCCGTCCCGGCGCTCCAGATTCCATCCGGATTCGTCGCCTTCACTTCGAAGCGGTATTGGCCCGGAGGAAGGTTCGTGTAGACGGCATCACGAGCCGCTTCAAGTTCGCTCCAGCCTTGGTCGAATCCTTCCAGCCGGTATCGATACCGCACGCGGTCCGGGACGGAAAGGCTGAGACCGGAGTAGGCGAATGTAATTCTTTGGTGACGGTCAGAAATGTGAATCGAGGGCCCAAAGGGGACCCGATCACCGTCGGCCGAGATTACCTGAACCTGCGGCAGGGCTGGTGCCGTATTTCGTGACAGGCGGGCAGGATCCACCACGGAGATGCCACGGTTCAAGGAGAACCAGATCCGGCCCGCAGGATCCGTCATCACGGACCTGTGCCGCTTCACCCCTTCGATACCGCGAAGGCCGTCCGCCAGCCCAAATTCCCGCACATCGCCGTCGCCCAGGATTCCATCCAAGAGTTTCTGGCGATTGACGCGCAGCACGCCGTTCGATGTCGCCACCCAGAGCGAACCAAGCCTGTCTTCGGCTAAGCCTAAGATCTGGGCACGCAAAGGCAGCGGTAGCGACGCGGGAACTTGGAACCTTCCGTGATTCCAAAACGCGATCCCTGAAGCTGTTCCCACCCACAGCACCCCCGCAGAGTCTTGCAAAAAGCAATTTATGTTGGCCGATGGCAAACCATCAGCGCTCCCGTAGGAAGCCCAACGCGCTCCAGCCAGAGCACTCACGCCATTGGGTGTCGCGAACCACATGGTTCCATCGGAGTCTTCCAGCATCGAGACAACGGTATTGGATGCAAGTCCGTTTGCGATCGTAAAATTCTTGAATTTGCCGTCGCGCAGCCGGCTGACACCCGCGCTCAGCGTTCCCGCCCAAACGGTTCCGTCGCGCGCCAGATACACGGAGTAGATACTGTTTTGAGCCAGTCCGTCGGCGTGCGTGTAAGCCTTCGCTATCATCGGCTGGTGATCCAGGCGAAGCTCGGTCAAGCCGCCGTGTTGCCTACCGAGCCACAGTTCTCCTCCGGCGCCGGCCATGGAATAAACGACGTCTTGATTCAGCCCGCCGGCGTTGACGCGGCCGTGCCGATTGTCTTTCACCCACCACAGCCCACCCTTGACGGGCGCGAACCACATGCGGCTCTCTGAGTCGACGTAGACAGGATTGCTGCCGTCAGTGGGCAGGCCTTCCGCCAGTGAATACGTCACAAACGCGCTGTCGCGGAGACGTTCGATTCCGTCGGCATGCCCGATCCACAGGCTGCCTTCCCGGTCTTCAAACAACGCGGTGACGGCCTGCGGCGACGCGGTGTCCGCCAGGTTCAGTCTCGTGACACCGTGGCGGTTGAGCCGCAGTAGCCCGCGCGAATCGGTGCCGACCCACACGTTCCGGTCGCGATCGGCAACCAGCGCGAGCGCTTGAAAATGACGGAGTGACTTTGGTATTCCGGTGCTCGTTATTTGCGCACCGTCCCAGCGCACTATGCCGTCATCGGTACCGATCCACAGAGACTGATCGCCGGCCGGCAGCAGACAGTTAATCTTCAAATCCGGCAGTCCCCTGCGAATCGAGAGGGTCTGCCCATGGCGATCGCGGAAAAGCCCGGCGTCGCGCGTGCCCATCCAAACGTCGCCATTGCCGGCTTGGGCGACAGAAATTACGGGTGAGGGAGGAAGGTCTGTCGCGGAAGCGATCCTCTCGAAATTTCGGCCGCGAAAGCCAAACGCGCCGCCTTCCGCTTTCCAGACGAGCAGTGCTCCGCGATTCGACTGGCTCATGGTCTCGATTCTGGTGTAGAACCGCTGGTCACCCGAAGGCCGTTGGAAAACGCCGTTGCAATACCGGACAATACTGAGGTCCTGCAACCGCAACCACAGGCAGCCGTTTTCGTCGGAAGCCAGTCCCAGGACGCTGCCGATTGTAAATGCGCCGGAATCGTCTTTGATGAGCCGGAAGTCCCATCCGTCGAAGCGAACCAGCCCCGCTTCGGTGCCGATCCACAGGTAACCGTCTCCGCTTTGGGCAATCCCATAAACAGGACCCAGGGGGAATCCCTGCTCCGGTCCCCAGCGATCGTGCACGTATTGTGACATCGCGCGATCGGGATCGATCGCGAAGGTTGCGGGCGAGATGAACGTGCTTGCGATCACTACGGCCGTCAGCCGCAAGAGCACTGCGCGGCCGAAGCGCGAACTAAGGAAGAAATTCGAACTTTTCAATTACGACCTCGAGTTCGTGCTGCACCGGATATAGCCGATTGCCATAGGCATACAGATTCATATGAATCCTCTCGTTACCGGGTGACGGAACTCCGGAAGTGAAGGCATGTTCGGCAATCACGCTGGACGGATCGCGGGAATTGAACGCACGCGTGGTCTTGAACGACACTCGTCCGGGCTCCCAATCCATCCAGTATGTGAGAGGTCCGGCGGGCGCGTTGAAGCGCACGGTGTTGGCGGGAACGACGTAGGGCTGAATGACGAACTGTGCGTTCTTATCCTGCGGTTCGCCCCAGCGGCTGATTTCGATATCCATCTCGCGGGGAGGCCCAAAGTCGTCCCAGGTGAAGAGGGCGAAAACCGCGGCCGGCTCCAGATGGGAGACGTCCCGGACCAGAAAGCGGTAAGATCCGAACCCCAGGCTTCGCGAGAGCGCTACTTCGGCGCTGTCCCACTGCTCCCCGCGTCTTGAAGCGCGAAGGTGGAGGAATCCTTCGCCGTCCGTCCAGGCGCTGGGCGGCATACCAGGGACCATGCTGCGAACGTCCCATTGATAACCGCTGAACTGGAGCGTAGGGTCCCGAGTGGCGGGTGCGCCGTTCACAATGGCCACCGCGCGCACAGGACCGCCTTTCGCCGGCAGCGCGTTTACAGTCAGCGGTGGACGATAGCTCCCATTCACAAGCAGAGCAGCGTATTCGGACCCAGGGTGGGTGGAGGCAGTCCATCTTGAATCCGGTTGAATGTTGGTGAACGGGCGATCCTCGGTGGGCTGCACCCACCACACTCCGCTCAATGAAAACAGCACGATTCGCTCTCCCGGCAGTGCTCCTGTCACACGTCCCGCGATTTCTTCAAATTTGTCCGAATTGCCGTGGCCGGAGGGCGGTATGCGCGTAAATTCGATCGACGGTGCACGCCCGGCAGGAGCCTGCCGGCAACTCGCGAGCGAAGCCCAAAGGATCACGATCGAACTCGCCGCCATTCTCGCAGTGCGTGAAAGTTCCGCCATTGGTCGTGTGCTCAAAAGTAAAGTCTCAGCGCAAGCTGCACCTGGCGCGGCTGATTGGCCTGCGCCGTGATTTGGCCGAACGTGGCATCGCCGACAGCCGTATCGGGAGCCGCAAACTGGACGCGGTTCAAGACATTGAATGCCTCCAGGCGGATTTGGAGGCGGGCTCCCTCGCGGAAGTTCAACGGGATTTCTTTGAACAAAGATGCCGTCAGGTTGTCCGTACCTGGCATACGGGCGTTCGGCAAAACCCGTGGCGCGTCGCCATCGCCGTACGCAGCAGGCCGGACGGCGGCTTGCGGATTTGCGAAGTACTGCTTCAGGTTGCCGGTCCCGGCCACCCGCAGAGGCGCCAGCAAGTCTGGATATTGATAGCCGTAGGTTGGCAAGCTGACGCTGCATCCGCCACACAAAGCAAGCTGCAAAGGCAGCCCGTTGTCGACGCGATAAATGCCGTTTAGTTGCCATCCTCCGATGGCCGCGTCCGCCAGGTGACTCAGATTTACCCCGTATCTTCGGCCATGGCCGAACGGCAGTTGATAGATGAAAGTGAGCTGAGCGATCTGCGGAATGCTGAACGTCGAAAGCGACCGGTCCAAGCGCAGATTATTCGGGTCGCGCGCATTCGGTTCGGACGTCGCCAGACCTCCGACCAGGAAGGAATAGCCGCTTGAACCTAGCGAAGAATCGTCCAGGCTTTTTTGAAAGACGTAGGAAAACAGAAACTGCAAGCCCTGGGAGAATCGCTTGGACAGGCTGAACTGCGCTGCGTGATAGATCGAATTCGCCCATGGAACGAAGCTGCTGCTGATCCCCGGCCCCGTGCCGTTACTGTATTGCGGGTACGGCACGTAGAGCTTCCAGCGTGGAATCGTCGGATTGGATAAATCGGCGCTGCCCTGGATCACCCCGTAGAAGGGATTGGGAACTTGCTGCAGGTAATAAGATGGATCGGCGCGAAAGGCGTTGGCGATCTGGGGCGGAAGAGCGTCCAACTGGTTTGCATAGCCCATCGCGTACAGGTGCGTTCCTTTCCTACCCACGTAGCCCGCGTCTACGATGATCGACCAGGGCAACTGGTGTTGAATATCCAAAGACCATGCCTGTTCCTGCGGCGCTTGGTTTAGCGAGCGCAGCGGGATATTGCTGATCGCCTGCCCGAGCATCGTAGCGGCGCCTTGGCTGGAGCCAATCGGCTTCTGAATTCCAAAAGGGAACGGGTTGCGAAGAAATTCGAGCGGGAGCCAGGGCATCCCAGGGACACTACTCACCCCGTTCGTGACGGGATCGTTACCGAGGAAGCCACCGCTGACGGCGTTGCCGACGACGCCGATGTCGGACGGATCGTAGTAAATCCCGTAGCCGCCGCGAATCACGGCTTGGCGCGGCAGGTTGTAAGCGAAGCCAAACCTCGGTCCAACTTCGCCCCAATAGGCGTCAAACTCCGTCCTCGGGTTCCCGCCCACGCCGGCGAACTCGACAGCGCCGCGTAAGTTCAAGCCGGGAACCGCGATTGGAGTGGGCGCGGCCGGATCGAAGTAGGTCATCTGGTTGTAGCGCTCTGTGCGCGGTGTTTCGACGTCGTACCGGAATCCCAGATTCAAAGTCAACTTCGGCGTCACGCGCCAGTTGTCCTGGACGAAGCCACCGATCTGATAGTTCTGCGTCGCCGTGAACGGAGGGATATCGTAGCGGCTAAAAGCATTGTCCACGTACCCGGTCATCAGGCCGGCGAGCACGTCGCCGCCGACGCCGTAAGTGCCGGAGGCCGTTCCCTCACTGGTGAATGCGAACAGGCCATTCGGGCTTCCCGCTTGCATGAAATTGATCCTGTGCCGCCGGAGTTCGGCTCCCACTTTGAGTTCGTGCTTCCCAAAAGTGTGATCCAAAGTTGCCACCAGATGCCCGGTTTCGCTCGCGAATCTCAGGACTGAATAGAACTGTCCGCCCAGGCAGCCATTGAATCCGTTGCAGCCATAAGCGCTAAACAGCCAGATCGAGGGCGGCGTCTGGAAGCCGGAGGTATCGATGTAAGACGGCATCCCCAGGGCCTGAACCGGGTCGAAGCCGCCGAATGAAGCAGCGACGCCGTCCGTCGGGTACCAGTTGTGTCCGTACCCGAGCGAAACGGTCAACAGCGTACGCGGGCTGAATGTGTGGATGTAATTGACGTCGCCGGCGAGCACGGCATGCTTGGTGGGACCTTGCGTGTTGGTGTCGTAAACGCTGCGGAAGAAATTCGCATTCTGGCCGGAATCCCACTCGTGCGTGAAGCGGACACTTACCACATCGCGCTCGCTGAAATGTTGATCCAGTTTGATGTCGAACGACTGCTGCGTCAAAGGGCTCGTACCGGTCGCAACCCAGTTGTGATACGGGTCGTAAGCAGGCGAGCCCACATGCAGATTCGGCAGCGGAAAGGCGTTGAGGAGTTTGGCTCCGACCGGGTCGATCAGGTTCCCCGGAGCGGAAGGCAGGTTGCCGAGGCCAAACGGAATGCTCGGATTACCAGGGCTGATGTAGGTCGCCAGATTGTTGAATGGGATGAGCGCGCGGCTCGTCGCGTTGTTTTGTGCGTCCGGTTTGCCGGTGTAGGGATCGTAGATCTGGCCGGCAGGATTGGAGCAAATGCCGTTTGCGTCAAAGGCGCCCCCGGCACGCGCACACAGTTCGCCGAAGTTTCCCGAGCGTTCGGCCAAATCGGGTACGCCGGCCAAAGACGACGTTGCCCCGGTTAGAGCTCGAATGGCGTTGTAATCGAAGAAGAAAAAGGTCTTGTTTCTGACGATCGGGCCGCCGGCGGTTCCTCCGAAATCGTTGCGAGTGAGGTGCGCTTGCGGAAGGCCGGCGGCGTTCGCGAAGAATGCGTTCGCATTCAGGTCGTTGTTGCGGAGAAATTCAAATAGCTCGCCGTGATAGGCGTTCGTGCCCGAGCGCGTCACCACGTTTACAATCGTGCCGCCGCTATTGCCGAACTCCGCGCTGAAACTCGCCTGCTGGATTTTGAATTCCTCGATCGCCTCCACCGGGGGAACATACAGCGCCTTTTGCACGCCGGGATTGTTATCGCTGTTCGTGATGCTGACGCCGTCCAATAGCAAATCTCCCTGGGCGTTCCGGCTCCCGTCCGACACAAAATTGGTGACAAAACCGGGCGTGCTGACACCATTGCCGTAGGTTGTGCCGGGCGCTTGTGAAACACCTGGAGCGAGGAAAGCCAAATCGAACGGATTGCGGTCCACGAGCGGTAGATCATCGATCAGCTTCTGGTCGAGCGTTAACCCGACGGTCGCGTCGCCGGCCTGGGTGACCGCCGGTTGAACCCGGACCACAACCGTCTCCCGGGGAACGGAAAGCCGCAGCCTGGCGTCGGCCGACAGCCGCGAATTCACTTCGATGCCAATGTTGGAGAGTTCGAACGGCTCAAACCCCGTTGCATCGATCTTCACGAGGTAGCCACCGGGCGAGAGCGATCGGAAGACATATTGACCCGACCCGTCCGTCTCAGCCGACGTTCGTGTGCTGCGGCTCACGTCGGTCAAGGTGATCTTGGCATCCGGAACCGGGGCGCCCGAAGGATCCACAACGGTCAACATGAGTGAGCCGGTGTACAGTTGCGCATACGCCATCGGCACTGCGACGAGCAGCAGTGCAATACGCCACCGCATCCGCTTCGAGATTGGTTTCACAGGCGCCCAAGTCAGCAGAGTGTTAGATACCCCACTTTAAGAACGGCCAAAAAGCGCTTTTGGCGGGCGTACTTCGGAAGCCCAAGCTTGGCTCGCTTCATTTTAGCCAGCCCGTCTCCTAACCAAGCTATTGGTTCTAGATGCAGACTTCATCCCCAGGACGCGGAATTCCTGCATACCTCGTTCGTGGTAGCGTGCGATGGCGAACCGTCACGCGTTCGTGGTACTTCGCAATCCCTGCTTCTGGGGTTTCCGCGAGCGGCTGCGTGGTGCAGAATCTGGTCAGTGGGTATGCCAGCCAATTGGGTCACAGGGGCAATGTCGAAAGTAGCGCGCCGGCAGATGCTGAAGATTGCCGCCGCATCCGTGGCCGCAGTATCGATGCCCCGCCGGCTCCTGTACGGGCAATCGGCTCGGGAAGCGTGCGCGCCTGCGATTCCGCAGGACCACTCACCTTCAAATGGCGGGTCTTGCCCATATCCCATCCCGTGGCTCGACAAGAATGGGAATCACAACCAGATCCCGAAGCCCGGCGTCGAGCTGTCGCACATCTACCACTTCAGAGGCAGGCTCGCCCGCTGCAGCGGGTTCCACGGCATGGGCACGGACAATCAGGGCAACCGCCTCGCGTGGGGTACGCCAACCACCGACTACAGCTATATGGCAGGAGAGTACTGGGCGGGACGGCAGGCGCGCGAAGGGACATTCGCGCACACTTGACTGACGGTCTTCCAGGGGCCGGCGGTCCCTGCAAATCAAATCCACGACTTCCATCCGCCCATCTCGCCGGAGGGTTTGTACTGGGTGACTCCTGTTGCATCCAGCAGCCTGTCATTCAGCGCGGACGGGAAAACCGCCACGCTCCAGATGACCGGAGTGCCCATCATCGACCAGCCGCGCTGGCCGGCGCTGGATGCGAAAACCACTCCAGCTTCTATGGATTTCAAGCTGGTGTTTCAAGCCACCGGCGAAAGCGTGAAATACGAAGACGCGGCGCGGCAATATCGGTTTGAAGGCTTCCTTGCCGCCGCGCAGCTTGAAGCGACGATCCGTGTGCCGTCCATCGACTTCACCTTCAAGACCGATCCTATGGAGACATCCAAGTGCGACTTCGCCGTTATGGGCACTGAAGTCAACGGCAAGTACTACGAATCAACTGGCGGATAGCTCGGCGCTATTCGTGGCGCAGCGCGGTCATGGGATCGACTTGCGTGGCCCGCCACGCCGGCACAAAGCAGGCCAGCAAGGACACCAGGCACAACAGCAGGGAAACTGTGGAGAATGTCAAGGCATCCCTGGATGTCACACCATAAAGCAGGTTCGCCAGAAAGCGCGTGAGCAGGAGCGCTGCCACGAGGCCGACCGAGATGCCCACGAGCGCCAGGCGCAATCCCTGCCCCAGCACCAGCCGGAACACTTCGCGGCGCTCCGCACCGAACGCCAGGCGGATCGCCAGTTCATGCGTGCGCTGGCGGGTGCTGTAGGAAATGACACCGTAGACGCCGACCGCGGCAAGGACGAGCGCCAGCAACCCGAATACTCCCACAAACGTTCCGGCAATTCGGGTGCCCATCGTTGCGAGTTGGGTAGTGGTCTTGAGCGTAGTCACGTTATAGAGAGGCAGTTCGGAATTCAGTTCGTGAACGGTTTTCTCAACGGAGGCGGCGAATATCAATGGATCGCCTGCGACGCGCACGTGGAGCGTCATGGTGGGGCGATAGAGCTGATACAGAGGCAGGTAGAACAAAGGCCCGGGATCGCTGGACGGCCCTGCCAGCGCCGCGTTGCGAATCGGAGGGCTGGAGTTCTTGGCCACTCCAACAACGATGAAATTCTTATCGGAGACATCGGTGATGATGCGCTTGCCCAACGGGTTCTGGCCCGGCCAATAGCGGCGCGCGAAGGATTCGTTGACCACAGCCACAGGTTGCGAGGTTTCCGTATCCTGAGCGGTCAGCTCCCGCCCAGCAGCCAAAGGAATCTGCAAGGCGCGGAGATAGTCCGGGCCAACGATCACGTCGGGCACCTCCATAGACTCGTGCGCCTGACCGGTATATCCTTCGGGCTTCACGCTGAGAGAGCCCGCTCCAATTCCCATCGGGACGGCGCTTCCGAACGTCACCGCTTGGACGCCTGGCAGGGACGAGATCCGTTCCAAAAGTTGGCGGTTGAATTGGATTCCGTTGCCCTCGGTATAGCCGGCCGAGAAGAGATCGTAAGAGGCGAGGAGAACGTGATCGGGATTGAAGCCGGGATTAAACTGCTGCGCGCGGACGAAGCTGCGAGTGAACAGGCCCGCGCAGATCAACAGTAGAAGCGACAGGGAGATTTGGGCCACCACGATGGCGCTGGTGAGGCGCGCCTTGCCCAGCCCGCCGGCTGCCGTTCTGGATTCCTCCTTAAGGACCGCGGCTGGATCGATGCGCGCGGCCCGCAGCGCGGGAAGCACTCCGAAAACCACTCCGGTGATAACAGAGATCATCAGCGTCGCCAGTAACATGGTGCGATCCGTGTGCCCCGCCAGATCGATGGGCATGGCTATCGGGGGCATGAAGGACATCAGGCCGTTGGAAGTCCACAAGGTGACCAACAGGGCAACGCATCCGCCCGCCAAGGACAACATGAGGCTCTCGATGAGAAGCTGCCGCAGCAGACGCCAGCGGCTGGCGCCCATGGACAAGCGGATGGCAATCTCCCGCCGCCGCGCGACCGAGCGTACCAGCAACAAATTGGCCACGTTCGCACAAGTCAGCAGTAGCACCACGCCGGAGATGGCCATCAACATTGGCAGCAACAGCGAGAAGAATACGTTCGCGCCGGCTCCTCGCCAAAGAGGCGCCAGCGTAACTGCTTCGTGACCCTTATGTTCTTCCGGGAACTGCCGCACGATGGGCTGCATCAGCAAGGTCAGTTCCTGCTGCGCCTGCTCCGGCCGGATGCCGGGCTTCAAACGACCCAGAGCCGTGAGCCAGAAATAGTTATGGTTGTGGATTAAGTCGCCGTTTGGCAGCAATTGCTGCTCCATCATCAGAGGAACCCACAGGTCGGCTCGCAGGCCGGTCATCGCGCCTTGGAAGAGCGGCGGCGCCACACCCACGATGGTGAATGGGTGCTGGTTGAGACTGATCTTTTGCCCGAGAATGGAGTCGCTCGCGCCAAACTGCTTCTGCCAGAAGCGATAGCTAAGCACCACTACCGGCGCGCCTCCCGGCGTCTTGCCATCCTCCGGTGAGAAGCCGCGGCCCAGCATCGGCTTGACCCCAAGGACGTCGAAATAGTTTGCCGAGGCCAAAGTTCCCCAAACGCGTTGCGGCTTGCCGGCCCCGGTGAGGTTCATTGCGTTCAGCGAGAAGGAGGTCAGGCCGGAAAGGCTTCGCGTTTCGTCGCGAAGGTACGCAAAATCGGGATAAGTCAGGGGGAATGGCGAAAGCGCCTCCTTGCCGAGGAAAACGGTAACCAGTTCCTGCGTTTTCGTAATACCGGGAATCGGATTCAGGAGCGTTGCGTTGATCCAGGAAAAGATGGTGGTGTTGGCGCCGATGCCCAGCACGAGCGTAAGTAGCGCCACCAGCGTGAAGCCAGGCGACTTAGCGAGCAGCCTGAAGCTATACCGGACATCCTGCCAAAAGGAAGTCATGAAACGCCCTCACGAATATTCTGCGCCTCTTGGGGCATCTTTGGTGCCAATTCAAGAGTCGCTCGGATATGGATCTCGCCGCGGGACTTAGCGTTGCAGACGAGAATCCCGACCCGCGGCGACTGTCCGTTTGTGGGATGCCCTCTTGCGGAAGAGAACATGAGCTCTTGCGGGAAGCAGGAATCAGCCGGCCGGACCGCCCGGCGGCGCCAACCGCTTCTGCACGCGAGTCATCGTCACGTCGGAGTGCGTCAGTACGCCGGTTCCCATCATTTGTTCAATGGCTGGGATGAGCCGTTCGATGTTTTCCGCCGTGTCGACGATGGAGATCAGAATCGGCTGATCTCGCCCCACCAGACGCGCCCGGTGCGTCTCTCCCGTTTCGCCGTACCCTTCCAAACCGAGGAAAACGGTAGCGCCGGCGATCTTCATCTCGCGGCATTTCGCCACGATAGCCTCGTACAGCGGCTTGTGTTCGAGGCGGTCCGACTCGGAAATGTGCACCCGGAGCAGCTTACCGGGAAGGCTCTTTTGCATCGGATGCCTCGACTGTCTCGCGGCTTCGGACCAAGCGGACGATGTGTGCGTCAGAAATCACGATCAGGCCGTCTTCGAGCATTCCTTCGATGGCTTCGGCCGCGGCGGCGATTTTCTCTGGAGCGTCGATGACGGAGATCATGATCGGCAGATCGCGTATCGGGTGGAAGAAGGTGGCGTGATGGTCGTGACCCTTGGCGCCATAGCCGAGAATGCCACGGTACACGGTGGCGCCGGCGATATCCATCATTTGCAGCTTCTTCACGATGGCGTCGTACAAATGCTCGTCGTGCCACCGATCGGCCTCGCCCATGAACACGCGCAGCAACTGGGCCGGCCCTTCCTTTCTGATGTGGGGAGGCTTGGGGTCCGTCTTCGAAGGCTTCCGCGCCAGCTTGACCACCCTGGTGTCCTGCACTTCGATCAAACCATCGGAGACCATTTCGTAAAGCGTGGGGAGAACCTCTTCGACTTTTTCGGGAGTCTCGATGAATTCGATGCGGATCGGCAGGTGGTAAGCCATTACCTCGATCTGGGGCGTATGCAGCTTGCGATGTGAACCATAGCCGGAGAAAGCGCGCGTGGCAGTCGCTCCTGTGACTCCTTTGTGCATCAGGAACGTCATGATGGCGTCGTGCAGCGGCGTCAAGTGGTGCTGCGTATCTTCGTTGACGAAGATGGTTACCTTCTTCGCGGGACCCTTGCTCAACATTTTGCCTCCAGGCTCATGGGCGCCTGCCCTGTAGGGTAACCCCAAACCGCATAGCCGTTCATCCCTCTGCAATTTGCGCGCGATGGACAACCGTTCCGGCGATGCGCACCTCGCGAATCGCCGAGGCGTCCCCGAGCGTAAAGATTGCGGCGAGCATGCCCTCGGCATCGTGTTCGCGCTCTAGAACCGCTGCGAGCGGGCTTCCCCGGAGCGGCCGGAAATAAACAAAGTCGGCGGATTTGCCCACGCGGAAATCTCCGGCCTCATGGTCGAGCCCTAACGCCTCGGCGCCTGCGAGAGTCGCGAGGTAGAGCATGTGGCTCGGGTGTACAAGCACGCCATCGGGTGCAGTCCTTTGCAGGAGATAAGCCTGCAAAGCCTCCTTAAGGATGCCAAAGCCGGTTCCTGCTCCCACGTCGGTTCCCAGTGCAAAGCGTACGCCAGTGCGGATGTGACGCTGCATGGGAAACAGACCACTGCCCAGCGCGGCGTTGCTGCAGGGGCAATGCGCGACTGCAGCGCCTGCCGCGGCCAGCCGCTGGAGTTCGGAATCGGTGGGATGCACGTTATGAGCGAACACCGCATTCGGGCGGCAAAATCCGAAGCGTTCGTAGGCGGCCAGATAGTCCGAGGCCCAGGGAAACAGACGGGCCACCTCAGCGATCTCCGGCTTTGTTTCGTTCAAATGTGTTTGGAGCAACAGCCCTTCATGTTCGGTCAACAGCGTCTGGCAAACTTCCAGCATCGCTTCCGATGTCGACAGAGCGAAGCGCGGCGTCACCGCGTAGGCCAGGCGGCCGCGCCGGTGGAAACGTTCGATGAGTGAGCTGGACTCTCGATAGGCAAGCTCCGGCTTCTGATGAAGGTCCGGTCGAAGCATTCGGTCCGCCAGCACCAACCCCGACACCGCGCGTAGCCCCGCCGCGTCAGCAGCCTCAAAAAGAGACGCCGTTGCTGGCGCGAAGTGCGCGCCGAAGACCAGCGCCGTAGTGGTACCGTGGGACACTAGTGCGTGCACAAACTGGCGCGCCACTTCACAGGCGTAGGAGTGATGCGCCATGCGCGCTTCTTCGGGCAGGGCGCACTGTTCCAGCCAATCGAACAGCGAACGGCCCAGGCTGCCCAGGACGCGCAGTTGCGGAAAGTGAATGTGTGCGTCGACGAAACCGGGCAGAAGGAAGCCGCCGCGCAAGTCCACGTAGCGAGCGTCCGGATGCGCGCTGCACAGAGCTTCGTAAGGGCCGCAGGCAGCGATGCGGCCTTCGCGAATAAGCAGGCCGCCGTCCGCATACGTTTCTAAAGCGCTGTTCTCGCGAAACGGATTACGCGGCGTGTGAAAGAGCGGCGCTCGCAACAGTTCGCCGGCCGAGGACGCGCTCACGGGGTCCGCGAGCCGGCCAATTTCATTGCCCACCTAATACAATGATATTTTAAGCGGGCCTACGGCGGAGTTCGGTGATGTACGCAGCTATGCAGTAGAAGCCCGCTGCGGCCTCAAAACGCCAACTTGAGACCGAACTGCACCACGCGCGGGTTGTTCACCGTATAGTTCACTACGGCGAACGTCGGTGAATTGAAGTCCGCTCCAGCCGCATTATTGCCGGGCGCGCCGAATTGCGGATGGTTGAACAGATTGAAGAACTCGGCGCGAAAATCGACCCGCCATCCTTCCCGCGGAATGAAGTGCTTGATCACCGAAAAGTCGGTATTCACGAAATCCGGCCCCGAAACCGGCGTCCGGTTCGCGTTGCCCAACTGCCCCGGAGCCGGCTGCGAGAAGCAGGCAGTGTCAAACCACTCCGATAAGGTCGGATGGCTCAATTGCGGATTGCACGTTTGATTGGGACGGATCAACGAAACCACGTTGGTGTCCAGCAATCCCGCGCCGGACGTGTTGTTGCTGTCGATCACGAAGACGGGGAAACCGGAAGTGGCTTTCTCAATGACCGTCAGTTCCCAGCCACCACCCAGCGCATTGGCCGCCGCGTTCCAATTGCTGCCCCACTTTCGGCCTTTGCCGAACGGTAAATCGTAAATTATGCTGGCTGTGAAATTTTGATTCAGGTTGATCTGCGAGAGTCCCCAGTCAAGCGATTGCCATTTGGGAAGCGGGAAGTAGGTGGCTCCGATGATGCTTCCCAGGCCGTCGCTAAAGCCAGTGTCATAGGAACGTGAATAGGTATATCCGACCAGCGCGTAAATACCGTACCTCGCGCTCTTGGTCTCGGCCTTGAACTGAAAGGAGTTGTAGTGCGCCAGCCCAGCATCGTAAACGCTGGCAATGTCCGAATACGGAAAAGAGGGATAGGGTATACCAAACGCCGAGCCATTCGGGCCGCAGCCAAGCGTGTAGCCGGTTACCGTTCCGCAGGCAGCAGGCGATCCAACGTTGACGTTGTTTCCGAACACGAGGATGTGGGAACTGCGTGAGCCGGCATATCCCGCCGTCAGCACGATCTGCCCGGGCAACTCCTGCTCCACATTGAAGTTGAACTGCTGAATTCGCCCCTGTTTGAAGTTTCGATCCTGGGCAAGAATCGTGCCTTCGAATTCAGCCGGTGTGGGCGGCGAGTTGAAGATCTGGAATCCTTGCGACATGTTGACTCCCCCGGCGAACGACTCCGCGTAGTAGGGCGGATTTTGCCACAATCCCTGGGCGCCCTGATTCCAGGAAGAATCGTGGAAGATTGCATAGCCGCCGCGAAACACAGTACTGCTGCCGAATGGTTTCCAAGCTGCGCCTAAGCGCGGCTCCAACGCGGTCAGATCCATGTTGACTCCCGCGCTCGCGCCGGCGTTCTGGCCCGCGACCAAGAACTGGCCCGTAGCGGGATCGAAGTCGGACTGGCGATTCCCGACTTCGGTCTGAGGCGTCATCAGCGCCCAGGCCAAACCGAGGTTCAACGTCAAGCTCTTGCTGACGCGCCAATTGTCTTCCACGAACGGACGGTAAAGCTTCCAGCGTCGCCCGGTATTCCCGCCGCCGAACTCCTGATCGTGGAGCGCGACTGCGGTCCAACCCGTCAGAAGGTCCGCCGCCGGCTCACCGGTGAACTGCCCGGTGACGACGTAGAACCCGTTTGGAAAGCCGACGGCCACGGAGTTTAACTGATTCGCCCGGAGAGAGAAGCCCACCCGGAAATCATGGCTCCCCCGCACCATGTCCAACGAATCGGAGAACATCCAAACGTTGGTTCCGCCCACGAACGGCGTATAACCCCGGTCTCCCAGCGACCAATACGTAATCATCGAGACGGATGTCAGACCACAGCTATTGCCGCCCAAATCGGCGTTCGGAATCCCGATCACGTTCGCGTAACAACTGCCCGTACCCTGCGACGTGATGTAGTCGAAGATCCGGTTGAAGCCGAAGCTCACTTGGTTGACCGTGTTGGGCGAGAAGACATGGGTCTCGGAGATCGCCGCATTGCGGGCGTGATTGATGATGCTTTGGTTGCTCGCAAATGGCCCCTGCTCGGCAAAACCCGGTGCGCCGCCCGGAACGTAGGACGTAGCCTGATCGTAACTGAAGCGTGCAAACAGAGAGTCCTTGCTCGAAAAGTTTTCGTCCAGCCGGATATCAAACTTGCCCTCATCGAGTTTCCGAACCGGTTGGCTCGCGAAGTTATAGTCCAAAGCGGCATTGTTCGCGTTCGGCAGTGGATACAGGTTGATCAGCTTCTGGCCAATCGGGCTGATCAAGCTGGCAGGAATCTTATTGCACGATGTTCCACTGGCCTGAGTTCCATCCGCCGCAGTAGGCAGAGGATTACCGGAGCCATCACACGCGAATGGCGTACCCGGAGGCGCGCTGGGATTATTCAGTTGAAACGTGGTGGGCTGGCCGAAGGGGTCGTTGCTAAAGTCGCCATTGCGCTGCGCCACACTGGGAACCAAGCCCGTGAACGGAGTTCCGTGCCGTTGGTATTTTTCTTCGTAGTCGGCAAAGAAGAACGTCTTGTCTTTCTTGATGGGCCCGCCCAGCGAGGCGCCAAACTGGTTGAGATTGAATTTCTCCGTCGAAGTTGCGAAGAAACTGCGAGCATCCAGGTTGGTGTTGCGCAGAAATTCATAGAGCGTGCCATGAAACTGGTCGGTGCCCGATTTCGTTGTGACCAGAACCGTCGGGCCGCCGCGCGTTCCCCATTCCGCCGAATAATTGTAGGTCAGCACCTTAAACTCCTGGATGGAGTCGATGGACGAAAAAATCGCGATCCCTCCAGCGGTCAACTCGTTATTGTCGAGGCCATCCAACAACCAATCGGTGCTGTTGGCGCGCGATCCGCCCACGGCGAGCGAATAAGAACCCCGCGCGGAGACTTCACTGCTGGCTCCGCCGTTAAAGAAACTGGTCGGATTGGTTTCTTGTGCGGCCCCCGGCGTCAACGCGGCGAGTTGCACGAAGTCGCGTCCGTTCAAAGGAAGGTCGGCTACCTGCTGCGTCGTGATCACCTGGCCGAGCGTGGCGTCCGTTGTTTGGATCGCCACCGCCGTGGCGCTCACTTCCACACTGGTCTGCACCGCCGCCGGGGAAAGTTTGAAGTCCAGTTCGCGATGCTCGTCCACCTGCAAGCGGACATCGTTGGCCGTGGCCGTTTGGAAGCCCTGCAATGCTACCTGGACGTTATAGGTCGCAACGCCCAGAAGAGGGACAAGGTATTCTCCCTTGTCGCCGGTGTTGGACGATCGCGTGAATCCAGTGGCGGGAGCGGTTACCGTTACCTTCGCGCCGGGTACAGGTGAACCTGAAACGTCCGTAACTGTGCCCGAGATGCTTCCGGTGGCTTGGCCGTAAACAAAGGGAGCGGCCAAAAATGTAAGTGAGTATACAAAAATCTCGCGTGCCGATAGTCTCATGAGCAATCAACCCCGAGGTCCGCTTGCAACGCGCGCTTCGCATCTTCCCGATGCTTCAAGCCCTGCGATTCCCTGGCACGGCGTTGCTCTTCGCTGCCGAACCCACAGTGTCCAGCGTAAGATTCCTGCCGACAACTGACCAAGCGGTTGAAGCCAGTTTTGCTTTTTTTCATGGGTTTGTCAAGGAAAAACACGTTTACGAGCGGCTCGGGAATTCACTAGACGCTCTCGCCAGTCATCGCTCGCACTCGTTCTTGCCCCGGAGCTAACTGGACCTGACCCTTCATCGAAACCCAATAGACGCCACCAGCCACCACGAATCCGACGAACCAGGCATAGTCATAGAGCCAACGTAGCGGTGGAATCAACAGGCCAATCAACGCGATCACCACGCCCGCCGCGAGCGACACCATGGCGCGATAGTTCACTCCGGCGCCGTAGCGATAGATGCCATGCAGGTCGTAGAGCTCATCGACGTCCAGGTGCGTGCGACGCACCAAAAAATAGTCCGTGATCATAATGCCGGCAACCGGACCGAGCAGTGCCGAATATCCAACCAGCCAGCCGAAAATATAGCTTTGAAAATCGGTCAGCAATTTCCAAGGCATCATGCACACGCCCACGATTCCGGTAATGACGCCGCCCGTGCGGAAAGAAATCAATCGCGGATTCAGGTTCGAAAAGTCATTCGAGGGCGACACGACGTTCGCCGCGACATTCGTGTTCAAGGTGGCCACCAGCAGCGCGACCAGCGCGATGGAGGCGATCAGCGGCTCATGAAAGCGCGCCAGCAGTGCCACCGGATCCCAAATCGCCTGGCCGAACAGAATCGCTGACGCCGACGTCACCGCCACTCCGATAAACGAATAGATTGTCATTGCGGGCGGCAGTCCCAGTGTCTGGCCGATCATTTGCGCCTTTTGCGAGCGGGCGTAGCGCGTAAAGTCGGGAATGTTCAAGGCCACCGTCGCCCAGAAACCGACCATGCCGGTCAGCGACGGGATGAAGAACCTGATGAATTCGCCGGTCGTGTGAAATTTGCTCGGGCTCTGCAGCACCGGGCCAAGACCGCCGGCCTTCCGCGAGATCCACCACAACAGCAGCAGGCCAACTGCCAACATAAAAGGTGCGCCGACGCCCTCCAGGAATTTGATGGTATCGATGCCCCGCCAGATGACCAGCATGGTCAGCAGCCAAAACAAATAGAAACAAACCCAAGGCGTCCACGTGTTCGACACCGCACTTGGCCACAGCACTCGCAACATCGTATAGATGGCTTGGCCGCCAATCCAGGACTGAATCCCGAACCATCCGCACGCCACCAGCGCGCGCAGCACGGCCGGCACGTTCGCGCCGCGCACACCGAAAGAAGCCCGCACCAGCACCGGGAAAGGTATGCCGTATTTAGCGCCCGCGTGCGCGTTGAGGATCATCGGAATGAGCACGATGAGATTGCCAAGCAAGATGGTGCCGATCGCCTGCTTCCAGCTCATCCCGCCGGCGATGAGGCCGGACGCCAGCATGTACGTCGGTATGCAGACGCTCATGGCGACCCACAGCGACGTGTAGTTGTAGATCCCCCACGTGCGCTTCTCCGGCGGCACCGGCGCGAGATCTTCGTTGTACAGGCTGGACTCGCGATGGTCTTCTACTGCCATGCTCCCCCTCTGGCAGCCCGGCGCAGGTATTGCCCGCGCCCTACGCGGCCGACGTACTCTCCGCCTTTCACAATTAGTTCGCCGCGCGAGAAGACCTGCCGCGCGTTACCGGTCACCTCGAAGCCTTCAAACATCGAGTAATCCACGCGCATGTGGTGTGTCTTCGCGCTGATCAGGTGCTTGGCCTTGGGATCCCACACCGCGATGTCGGCATCGCTCCCCGGAGCGATCGTCCCCTTTTGCGGATACATTCCGAAGATGCGCGCCGGCGCGGTGGAGACAATCTCAACGAAGCGGTTCAGCGTGATCTTGCCCGCGCCTACTCCGTGATGGTGCAGCAACTGCAGCCGATTTTCGATGCCCGGGCCACCGTTCGGAATCTTGGTGAAGTCTTCCCTGCCGAGCGCCTTCTGATCTTCGAAACAAAACGGGCAGTGGTCCGTGGAGACCACTTGCAGATGGTCGGTCCTGAGGCCATCCCACAGCTTCGGGAGATTCTCTTTCTCCCGCAACGGCGGTGTAAACACGTATTTCGCGCTCTCGAAGCCGGGGAGGTTCATTTTGTCGATGGAGAGCAGCAGATATTGCGGGCAGGTTTCGGCGAACGCCGGCAGACCGCGGTCGCGAGCTTCCCTCACTTGGTTCAGTGCGTCTTCCGAAGATAGATGCACGATGTAGATAGGAACACCCGCCATCTCCGCCATCGCAATCGCGCGATGCACCGCTTCCGCTTCCGCCAGGGTTGGTCGTGTGAGCGCGTGATAAACCGGCGCGGTCTTGCCCTCGGCCAATGCCTGCCGCACGATGACATCGATCACGCTGCCGTTCTCAGCGTGCATGCAGATGAGCGCGCCATTCCTCGAGGTTTGCTGCAAAGCGCGAAAAATCGTCGCGTCGTCCACCATCAGAACGTTCGGATACGCCATGAACAGCTTGAAGCTCGCCACGCCTTCGTGCACCATTTCGTCCATGTCTTCCAGTCCCGCCTCGGGAAGATCGGTGACGATCATGTGCAGGCCGTAATCGATGCAGGCTTTGGACTCCGCTTTTTTCCACCACGTGTCCAGCGCGTCGCGCATTCGCGTGCCGCGCGCCTGAATCGCAAAATCGACGATGGTGGTCGTCCCGCCGATCGCTGCGGCCCGGGTGCCGGTCTCGAAATCATCGCTCGACGTCGTGCCCCCAAACGGCATGTCCAGGTGCGTATGCGCATCGATTCCGCCAGGCAACAGGAGCATACCCGATGCGTCCACCACCTCGTGAGCAGGCTCAACCGGGATACCCGCGCGCACTTCCCGGATGGTCTCGGCCTCTATCAAAACGTCGGCCGCGAAAGTCTTCTCCGCCGTGACTACTGTCCCGTTCTTAATGAGAAGTCCCATGGACCAAACCTTCCCAGGTCTCGCGCGGCAGATGATTTTCGACGCGTTCCATGGTGATGCAACCCTCCACCGGACAAACCAGCGCGCACAGATTGCAGCCCACGCATTCGTGTTCATCCACGCGCGGCACGCGGCCCAGCGGCGCTTCGCGCTTAAGACCGCGATCGAGCTTCGGAATCGGCGTCATCGTGATGCGCGCGCGGCTGGCAGCTTCCATCGCGGGCGGAGCCTCGCGCGATTCATTCAAATGAATGCACTGATGCGCGCCGTCCCAACAGGCGATGTAGCAAAGCTCGCAACCGATGCACTTTTCTTCGTGAATGCGCGCGACAATCTTGAAATTCAGGTTCAGGTGGTTCCAATCGGTCACCTTCGGCGCGCTCAACCCGCGAAAATCATCAATGCGGTTGAAGCCTTTCTCCGCCATCCAGTTCTCCAGCCCGTCGATCATATCCCCGACGATGCGGTAGCCGTAATGCATCGCAGCTGTGCATACCTGCACCGTCCCACATCCGAGCAAAATGAATTCCGCCGCGTCGCGCCAGGTGCCGATCCCGCCGATCCCCGAAATCGGGAGTCGCGAAGCGTCGTCGCTCTCGATCTGGTGCACCATGTTCAGCGCGATCGGCTTCACCGCCGGCCCGCAGTACCCGCCGTGCGTGGAGAGCCCGTCCACGTTAGGTCTCGGTTCGAACGTATCCAGATCGATGCCCGTGATCGAGTTGAGCGTGTTGATGGCGGAAAGCCCGTCGGCTCCGCCGCGCTTGGCCGCGCGCGCGATCTGCCGGATGTCGGTGATGTTTGGCGTCAGCTTCACCAGCACGGGCGTGCGCGCTTTTTCCTTCACCCAGCCGGTGATCATCTCCGTGTACTCGGGCACCTGCCCCACCGCGCTGCCCATTCCCCGCTCGCTCATGCCGTGAGGACAGCCGAAGTTCAGCTCCAGGCCATCGGCACCTGCGTCCTCGGTGCGGCCAACGATGTCGTGCCAGGCTTCTCGTTTGGATTCCACCATCAGCGACGCAACCACCGCATGCTTCGGGTAGCGTTTCTTTACTTCGGCGATCTCGCGCAGATTGGTTTCGATGGGCCGGTCGGAGATCAGCTCGATATTGTTGAAGCCCATCATGCGCTGCCCATTCCAGTCGAGCGACGAATAGCGCGACGACACATTGGTGATCGGTTCGCCGATAGTCTTCCACACCGCGCCGCCCCAGCCGGCGTCGAACGCGCGCATTACCTGTTCGCCGCAATTGGTCGGAGGCGCCGACGCCAGCCAGAATGGATTCGGCGACCGAATGCCGGCGAATATGGTAGCGAGATCAGGCATCAGCAGCCTCGAACGAAGCCGCGATCGCAATGGCCGCCCGTTTTCCATCGGCGACGGCGTCCACTACCTCGCGGCCTCCGTTGACGCAATCGCCGCCGGCATAGTATTTCGGGTGAGCGGTGCGCCCGCTGGCGCGATCGATCTGCACACGCCCTTGCTCCACTTCAACTCCCCGGCACCGCTCCAGCAGCGAAACCAGCGGCGCTTGCCCGATGGCCGGGATCAGCATGTCGCAAGGCAAGCAAAAGTTGGACCCCGGAACCGGTGTTCCTAACCCCTCCGCGCCGCCGTTCAGGCGAACGCATTCTACCGAGACCAGGCCGCCCGAGACCGAGTCGGCGTGTACTGCCACCGGCTGCGCGAGCCACTCGAAATTTACGCCTTCCTGTTTCGCGTGCTCGTATTCGAAACCGAAAGCCGGTAGATCCCGCTCGGTCCGCCGGTAGACGATCGTGACCTGAGCCGCTCCCAGCCTCCGCGCCGCATTGGCCGCATCGATCGCCGTATTGCCCGCGCCGATCACCACAACGTTGCCCCCCACTTCGAGATTGCCGGTAGTTTTATATCGCGCAATAAATTCGAGCGCGTCGATCACGCCGGGATGTTCGGCGCCGGGAATGCGCAGCTCGTGCATGGCGCCAAGGCCGATGCCGAGGAAGATCGCGTCGCATTCCAGCTCCAGGGCCCGAAGGTCGTCTTCTGTGTCGATGGAAACACCGAAGCGGAATTCCACACCTAGTTCGCCGATCATCGCCACTTCACGAAGGCTATCGGGAGCGCGCAGCTTGTACTCCGCTACGCCATAGGTGTTCAGGCCACCGGGGAGAGGCCGCCGCTCTGCAACCGTAACTGAGAATCCGTCCTGCGCCAGTTCGGCCGCGCACGCAAGCGACGCCGGTCCAGCGCCGATGCAAACGACCTTTTGGGTGCGTCTTCGCGACGATTTCATGGGCAAGCGCCCACCCTGCTGAAAGAACTGATCCAAGGCATGCCGTTGTAATCGCCCGATGGCGATCGGCTGCTTGTTGTAGCGCAGCAGAACACACGCGCCTTGGCAGAGCACATCCACCGGGCACACGCGCGAACAACTTGCACCCATAATGTTCGCGTCCAGGATGGTCAGCGCCGAACCTTTCAGATTTTGTGTCGCAATTTTCTTGATAAAGCGCGGCACGTCGATGTGCGTCGGGCAAGCCGCCGTGCACGGCGCGTCAAAGCAATTCAGGCAGCGGTTGGCCTCGACGAGCGCTTCTTGGGTGTTGAAGGGCGGATGTAAGTCCGGAAATCGGCGGGCGACCTCCGGGTTGTCCGGCAGTTCAAAAAGCGCCGCGCCCATCCTCTACCTCTACCAAACAGATGCCCGCCGAGTCCAATGCCGTACAATGCGAACAACGCCTTATGAGCCTCGATCCGAAACGAACCGTCGCCGAGTTAAAGGAGCTACGAGTGCTGACATCGGACGACAACGGCGCGCAGCGTGTCGCGTGGACGGACACCTGGCTCAAGGCGCGCGATTGGTTCCAGAGCAAGATCAAGGGGCTGCCGGTGGAGCACCATTACGATGCCGCCGGCAATAGTTGGACCACGTTGCCGGGGGTTTCCGAGAAAACGTTGATTCTCGGCGGCCATCTGGATTCCGTCCCCAACGGTGGATGGCTGGATGGGAGTCTCGGCGTCACCGCTAGCCTGGAAGTGCTGCGCCGGTTTGCCGAAGAGTTTTCCGGAAGCCCGCCTGTCACCGTTCGCGTGGTGGATTGGGCCGACGAAGAAGGTGCCCGCTTCAGCCGCAGCCTGCTAGGTTCATCGGCATTCGCCGGTACGTCCACCATCGAAGCCGACCGCAGCCGCACCGACAAAGAAGGTGTCCGCCTGGAAGAAGCGGTCGCACGCTGCGGCTTCCCCATCGATCATTTTCCCGAAGCCACGCGCGAGCAAAAAAACGCGGCCGCTTACCTGGAGCTGCACATCGAACAAGGACCGGTGCTGGAAAGCATGCATCTTCCACTCGGCGCCGTGTTGGGAACCAAGGGCGTGGAGCGCCACGCGGTCACCTTTTTCGGCCAGGAAGCGCATTCCGGATCAACGCCCATGCACGCCCGCCGCGACGCATTGGCCGCGGCCGCGAAACTGGCGCTCGAAATCCGCAGCATCGCGGGCAAACACAAGGACGCCGTCTGCACGATCGGCAGCGTCAAGACGTTCCCCGGAATTGTCACTGCCGTGGTGGGGCGGTGCGAAGCCACGCTCGATCAGCGCGACCTGGACCCGCAAGTCCTGGCAGGCATGTATCGCGAAGCCCAGGACGTGAGCCGCCGGTTCGCCGCCGAAGAGCACTGTACCGTGGAATGGTCACGCATTTGGAACATCGAACCGATCGCCTTCCACCCAGCCTTACTCGCGCTCTGCGAAGAAGCCGTGCGTGAGGTTTCCGGCGCGGCGCATCGCTTGCCCTCCGGCCCGCTGCACGACGCCGCGGAGGTCGCGCGCGCCGGAATCCCAGCCGTGATGATGTTCGTTCAATCCCTGCGCGGCATCAGCCACAACAAGATCGAAGACACCAAAGAAGAACATCTGCAGATGTCGGTGCAGGCATTGGACCGTCTGGCCGACAAAGCGGCGCGCTGGATTCTCCAGCCGTCGACCTAGAACTTCACCACAGGCCAAAGGCTCGCGAAGTCATCGGTCCAGAGGATCGGCGGCCGTGGGCTCCAGCCCGACAGTTGACGCCCGAAGCCAGTCCGTTCCAGCCAGTCCGTGTTCGATGTCAACAGCACCCAGCGGGAGCTGGCCTCACCGGTCTGGCCGTCATCTCCAGAGATAAACTGAACCGCCTTCCACCCCAGATGCTGCGCCATGCCGCGCGCCACCGGATCCAGATTCACCGCGCGGTTAGAGATGTGCAGCAGCAGCAAGCCGCCGGGCTTGAGCCTCTGCCGGTAAATGTCGGCACATTCGGCCGTGAGCAGATGCATCGGGATCGCGTCGCTCGAAAAGGCGTCCACTGCGATCATGTCGAAGTCGTGCGCGTGGCCCGCGGCCAGTTCCCTCGCCAGCTCGATGCGCGCATCGCCCAGCACCACCTCCGTCCGCGCTCGTGAATCCTTTAAGTAGAAAAACCAATCGCGCGCCATCTTTTCTACATCGGGATTGATCTCGTAAAACCGGAACTCGTCGCCGGGGCGTCCCCACGCGGCCAAGGTTCCCGCACCCAGCCCGACCACGGCGATGCGCCGCGGCGCCTCGTCCATCGCGCTCAGCGCCAGTGACACGCCACTGTGTGGTCCATAGTAAGACGTCGCCCAACTGCGCTGCGGCTCCTGCATATATTGCGACCCGTGCTTCGTACGCCCATGACGCAATTCCCGCATCAGGCCGTTGTGGTCCACCCGGTCGATCACCTGGAGGATGCCGTAGAAATTTCTCGCGCTCGCTACCGACGGCTGATTGTTGCCGGTGACCGTCGCGACGATCGCGGTCAGCCCGCCGATCAGCAGCGCCATCAGAGGGACCCGCACCGAAAAATTGCGGCTGGTCCATTCGCGGAGTGCACCCGTACGCAGCCAGCCTATAAAACCCAACAAGCAGGCGGAGGCCAGGCCGATCGGGTACTCGCTGAATTCCGTGAAAATGCGTGGCGCGACCAGAGCAACGAATGCACCGCCCAGCGCGCCGCCTGCTGCAATCGTCAAGTAAAACCCGGTCAGGTAGCGCGGCGATGGCCGGGATTTCGCCAGCTCTCCCTGGCAGACCATGCAGGTGGCGAAGAGCGCCAGCAGGTAAGTTCCAAGCTGCGATCCGAGCGACAGACCAACTGAAACCGCGGGCATGACGCACGCCACTGGAGCGAACAGTCCAGCTGCCACGGCGAACACTCTGCGCCGGTAAAGCCGATCGCTCTCAAACGCCAGAATGAACGTGAGCAGGTAAATCGAAAGCGCCGCCACCCACAGAAACGGATTTACAGCGATTTCCTGCGAGATCTGGTTGGTGGTCGCCACCAGCAGCACGGAGCCGCAGGCCGAAAGCGCGAGCCAAAACAGGATGGTCCATGCACTCGGGCGAGTTTCCACCGCCGCATCGTCCACTCTCCACTCGGCCATCCGTATCGCTCCGCGCAAACGCCACGCCATCCACCCGCAGACCGCGGCGAAGACCACGTAGAGCGCGGACCATAGCCACGCCTGGGAGGACAAGCGCAGGTATGGCTCCACCAGGATCGGATAACTGAGCAGCGCCAGAAACGATCCAACGTTCGACAGCGCGTACAACCGCCAGGGCAGCTGTCCTGGCGCGCCGATCGTGAACCAACGCTGCAGCAGTGGCCCGGTAGCCGCCAACAGCAGGTAAGGCGCGCCGATCGTCACCGTCAACAACAGCAGAATCCGCCCCGATGGATCGGCGCTGGCGCCAGCTCTCCACACTTCCCCGCGCGGGTTCAGCGGCAGAAACACCAACGATGCCGCCAGCAGGACGACATGAAGAGAAGCTTGCAACCGAAGACTGGGTCGCGATCCCAACCAGTGCGCGTAGGCGTATCCCGCCAGGAGAAACGTCTGGAAAAAGAGCAAACAGACCGTCCAAACCGCTGGACCGCCTCCGAACCAAGGGAGGATGTAGCGGCCCATCATGGGCTGCACCAGGAACAGGAGGAATGCGCCCAGGAAGATCGTAGCCGCGAAAGGCCAAGCCTGTCGCCTGGATTCAGTCATGAACGCATCGGGTCCGTGGGCTGACCGGTCGCGTGCAGTTCGTCAATCTCCACAAGGAACATGATACGTTGAGTACTAAGCAAGTGCACGAAGGACTCGAAGAATCGAAGGCCGAAACAGCTCTTTCGGAACCGCCCGCCGTCGCGCAACCGGAAATCTCACAACCCGTCCCGGAAATGTTCTGGCTCCGCTGGGCGTATACGTTGGAGTTTTTAGTCGCCATTGTTGCCGTCATTACGCTCTGGGGCGAAGTAGGTGGCGAAGTCCACCTCGACCTGATACCCTGGTACGCCAAGCTGGCTTGCATCCTCGGATGGTCCTGGTGCTGTGTCAGGCTCACTGCCGGCTTCGTGGAGCAAAAAAAAGTCTGGACCGGGCGTACCATTCGGTGGCTTTTCGGCATCATACTTTTGACCGCCGTGATGGGTGGCATTACTTACTACTATCACCTGCACGAGGAACCGGATGACAGCGGTGACGATACGACGGCCAACTCGGTGAGCACCGCGGCGCCCGGCAATTGCTTCTATGTCGCCTGCAACCGGCCGAACAGCTGAGCTTGATTTCGTAACCTGGAGCGTGCCGCTGCTGCCCTCCGCGGTCGAATATCCGCTCGAAGTGATGGAGGAGATTCGCGCCTACGCCTGCGACGAGTTGCGGGGGTTAGCGCATGGAAGCCGCGAAGTGGGCGGCGTTCTGTTTGGCGTTCGCCGCGAACGCGCAGTCCGCATTCTGACCTGGCGGCCAATCGCCTGCGAGTACGTTGATGGTGACAATCTGCACCTTTCCCGAACGGACGCCTTGGCCCTGGCGGTTCAAATTGAGCAGGCGCGCGTCGATCCGAACCTGAGGGATCTCAGGCCCCTGGGCTGGTTCGTTTGTCATCCAGACGGCAACGTGTGCCTTACGCGATCGGATCGCGATACGTACAACGGCTTCTTCCCGGAATCCTGGCAGGTCACGCTAGTGCTCCGAGCATTCGGCGGTGGCGCCGTCCGTGCTGGATTTTTTGGCCGTGAATTAGATGGAACCCTCAAGGCGGATGCCAGCTACCAGGAGTTTCCGCTGGAACCACTGCACCTTACACGCGCGGGCGCGGAAACGATTGTCGCCGAACCGGCCTCTCCCGCTGCGCCGCCGGCTCTTCCGAAAGTAAGCGTCGTCGAACCTGCACCGTTGCCAACGCAGGCGCCGAGCTTTCAGCTTTCGGAGCCCGTTCCCTCCCGCGAGCGCTGGCTTTGGGCGGTGCCGGTCGCGCTGGCTGTGCTGCTGATCGGACTGGCGCTCTATCACTGGCGCGCTGCGCCGGCCGCGCCCCGCTCACTGGAGTCCGCCAACCAGGCCTCGGCGGTCCAACCGGAGCCGGATGTGAAACCAACCTCCAACGCACAGGCTCCGCCTCCCGCGAGAGCTGACACGCCCGCCACAGATCCCCCGGCTAACTCCTCCGAAGCCACCCAACTCCGCGCCGAACGAGATGCGCTCACGGATCAGCTCCGCCAGAAGGATGAAGAATTGGCCAAAACACGGGCGCGAGCCGACCAGCTCCAGAACCTGGTTCGCATCCTGGAAAACCGCCTCAACATTCAGCCCGACCGCACGACCAGCGCGGCGAAATAACCACGCAGTTGGTCATGAATCCGTACAGCATACCCAGGGTTACAATGGAACTGTCTCTCGCTTTCGGCTGAGTCGTCCGAGCGGTTTCGAGCATCAGAAGTGTTTTCGGATCGCAATTCTATTCATGCATCGCTACCGGGTCTCTTGCTGTCACATCCTGTGTTTCCTGACGTTGTGCGTCTGGCTGGCCAACTCGAGTTGCAATTCGCCTGCGCAATCCCGCACCAGCGCCCAAGCTCCTGCGACGCCGGTTCTGGTCACTGAAGTCAAGTCCGGCGACGTGCGGATTTACACCGATTACCCGGCGCAAACCTATGCCCGCAACACCGTGCAGGTGCGCGGGCGCGTGGACGGCTACATCGATCAGTGGCTCTTTCGCCCAGGCCAGGAGGTTCACAGCGGCGACGTGCTGTACGTACTGGACCTGCGTCCGTATCAGGCCGCAGTCGAACAAGCCAAGGGCAATCTGTCGCAAAGCGAGGCTGACCTGGAATTCGCGCGCAAGCAGGTCGCGCTCCTGCAAGCCGAGGCTAATCTCGCTGTGTCTCAAGCGAATCTGGTGAAAGCCAAGCAGGACTACGAACGCCTGGCGCCGCTGGTGAAAGACGACGCCGCTGCGCAACAGGAATTGGATGCCGCAGTGGCCGCGCTCCGAGCAGGCGAGGCCAACGTCAAAGCCAGTCAGGCGAATGTCGACCAGACGCGGCTCTCTACTCAGACTCAGATCGCCTCGACCGAGGGCAAAGTGGAGGCCCAGCGTGCTGCTTTGCGGACCGCGACTCTGAACCTGGACTACGCCACGATTCGGGCTCCTATCAGCGGTTTGATTGGCGATACGTTGGTCCCGGTCGGCGGCCTCGTCACCGCGAACTCCCAGCAGCCGCTGACCACCATCGTTCCGTTGGATCCCATCTGGGTCCGTTTCAACGTGACCGAATCGACCTACCTGTCCTTCCGCAGGAATCAGACGCCGCTGCACTCGGACCTCACTCTGATCCTGGCCGACAACTCGGTATTTCCCGGAAAGGGCCGCATCCAAAACACGCTCAACCAGGTGGACCCGAAGACCGGCACGCTCGAAATCCAGGCCAATTTCCCCAATCCGCAGCATACGCTGCTACCCGGGCAGTTCGGGAAAGTGCGCCTGGAATCTGAGCTGCGCCACAACGCCTTATTGGTCCCGCAGCGCGCCATCCAGCAACTGCAGAGCATTCAAACTGTCTACGTGGTGAACGCCGCCAATCAGGTGGATCTGCGCGAGATTACCACCGGCGAGCGCGTCGGCGACAACTGGCTCGTCGAGAAGGGCCTTCGGCCGGGCGATCGGGTGATCGTCGAGGGGCAGTTGAAGGTGCGGCCGGGTATGACCGTCGCCCCCATGCCCTATCACGCGCCTCCGGCTGGAGCGGCCGAATCTTCGGGAAGCTGATTCGTCATGGCCCGATTCTTCATCGACCGCCCGGTATTTGCGATCGTCATCGCGATCATCATCATCATCCTTGGCCTCACCGCGATTCCCAACCTCCCCATCGCGGCCTTCCCGGAGGTGGTGCCACCGGTGGTGCAAATCACGGCGACCTATTTAGGTGGCAACGCCATCGACCTGGAAAAGACTGTCGCGCAGCCGATCGAGGAGCAACTCGCCGGACTCGACGGCATGCTGTACTTTCTCACCACTTGCTCCAACAACGGATCCATCACCATCGCCGTCACTTTTCAACTCGGCACGAATCCCGACACCGCGACCGTCCAGACGCAGAACAAAGTGAGCCTCGCCCTGCCGCGCCTGCCTGCGGAAGTGCAGCGCCAGGGCGTTTCGGTGAAGAAGGTTTCCAGCGCATTTCTGATGGTGGTCGGCCTGATCTCGCCGGACAGCCGCTACGATTCGCTGTTCCTCACCAACTACGCGCAGATCAATTTGCTGAATCAGATCGCGAGCATTCCTGGTGTCGGCGAAGCGCGGCTTACCTCGCAGCAAACTTATTCCATGCGCGTCTGGGTGGATCCGGACAAGATGGCCAAGCTGGGACTTACCGCCACCGACCTGAGCAACGCCATCAACGCGCAGAACCGCCAGAATCCGGCCGGGGCCATCGGCGAATCGCCCGCCCCGCCCGGCACGGCCTTCCAGTATCCCGTCAGCGCTCCTGGGCGTCTTCAGGATCCCTCTGAATTCGGCGACATCGTCTTGCGCGCTCAGCCTGACGCATCGCTGCTGCGCATCCGGGATATCGGGAGCGTGGAACTTGGCTCGCAGACCTACTCCGGCTTCAATCGCTTGAACGCACGGCCGTCGGTGAACGTGATCGTGTTCCTGTCGCCGGGCGCGAACGCGGTCGCCACCGCCGCCAAAGTCAGCGAGTTCATGGAGCAGGCCAAGCAGAACTTTCCGCCCGGCATGCAGTACCTGGTGCCGTACGACTCAACGCGGTTCGTGCGCTCGGCGATTTCAGACGTCGTGCTCACCTTGCTGGCCGCCGTCGGCCTGGTCATCCTGGTGGTGTTCATATTCCTGCAGAACTGGCGCGCCACGCTAATCCCGCTGCTCACGGTACCTGTTGCTGTGGTAGGAACTTTCGCTCTCTTTCCGCTGCTGGGCTTCTCCATCAACATCACCAGCATGTTTGGCCTGGTCCTTGCGATCGGCATCGTCGTAGACGACGCGATCGTTGTGGTGGAAGCGGTGCAGCGGAACATCGATACCGGGCTAGCCCCCCGCGAAGCCACCATCCGCGCCATGGAACAGGTATCCGCCCCTGTAGTGGCCATCGCGTTTATCTTGGCTGCGGTCTTTATCCCGGTTGCATTCCTGGGCGGCATCAGCGGCCAGATCTACCGGCAGTTTGCGCTCACCATCGCGAGTTCCGTACTACTGTCCGCGTTTAGCGCGCTCTCGTTAAGCCCAGCGCTCAGCGCCATGCTTCTGAAGCCGCACGCACCCGCTCGTGGACCGCTCTACTTCTTCTTCCGCTGGTTCAACCGCGCCTTCCATTGGGCGACCCACAGCTACCTATCTGGAGTGGGCATGCTCATTCGCCGCTGCGCGCTGGCGATGGCCGCTCTGGCCATGTTCTGGCTCGCCGGCGCTTGGCTGTTCAAGATCCTGCCCAATGGATTTCTGCCCGATGAGGACCAGGGCGCCATTTTCGTCACCGTGCGGCTTCCCGACAGCGCTTCGCTCGACCGCACCAGCGCAGCGGTAGCCAAGGTCGAAGAGCGTATCGCGCAGTGGAAGGGTGTCAACGCTTGGTTCGTGATCGGTGGCAACGATTTCACAACTTCCACTGCCAGCTCCAACGTGGCCACCATCATCGTGTGTCTGAAGCCCTGGGAAGAGCGTAAAGGCGAAGCTCTGTCGCAGAGCGCGATCATCGCCGCCGGCCAAAAGAGCTTGGCTGACATTCCCGAGGCCGTCACCACCATGTTCGGATTGCCTCCAATCATCGGACTCAGCAACACCGGCGGATTCCAGTTCATGTTGGAAGACCATACTGGCGGCGACCTCGCGGAATTGAGCCAGGTGGCCGACTCGCTGGTCCAGGTAGGGCGCAAACAGCCTGAACTGGCCAACGTCGTGAGCACATTCCGCGGCAGCGTGCCGGCCTACAACATCCACATGGACCTCGACAAACTGCAAACCGTCGGCGTCCCGGTGACCGATGCCTACAACACGCTGCAAACCTTCATGGGCGGACTCTATGTGAACGACTTCAACCGCTTCGGCCACACCTGGCAGGTGTTGATTCAAGCTTTGCCTGGCTTCCGCAACCGGCCGTCGGACATCGATCGCTTCTACGTCCGCACCGACGGCGGCAACATGGCTCCGCTCGGCACATTCGCGTCGGTCGCGCCCAGTACCGGTCCAGACGTCGTGTTCCGCTACAACCGCTTCCGCGCCATTCAGATTCTGGGCGGGCCCAAGCCCGGAGTGAGTTCCGGCCAGGCCATGGACGCGATGGAACGCGCGGCGAAGGAAGCGCTGCCCACCGGCTACGGTTACGAGTGGACCGGTACCAGCTACCAGCAGAAGCTCTCGCAAGGACACGAAGGCGTGATCTTCGGGTTCGCGGCCGTGCTCGTGTTTCTGTGTCTGGCGGCGCTGTATGAAAGCTGGTCGATCCCGTTCGCCGTGCTGCTCTCGCTTCCCCTCGGCTTGTTCGGCGCGCTGCTTGCCGTGTATATGCGGCGTTATGCGTACGATGTCTACACGCAGATCGGCATCGTGACACTCATCGGCTTGGCGGCTAAAAACGCCATCCTGATCGTCGAATTCGCCAAGGAAAGCCGCGATCGCGAAGGACTCTCCATCCGTGAAGCTGCGCTGCACGCGGCGCGCCTCCGGCTGCGTCCCATTTTGATGACATCGTTTGCCTTCATCCTCGGCGTGGTTCCCTTGTTTGTGGCCACGGGCGCGGGCGCGGCGTCGCGACGTTCGCTCGGGACGGCCGTGTTCGGCGGAATGAATGCGGCCACACTCCTTGCTGTCTTTTTCGTGCCGGTTCAGTATTACGTGATCGAATCGATCGTGGAGCGGCGGCGCCGCGGGCGCCCGCAGGCAACCCCGCGCGAAACTCCGGAGCTGGTGAAGTGATCCGGGCAGCCTGCGTCGCCGCCCTGATGCTGGGCCTGTCGAGTTGCGCGGTAGGCCCCAACTATCATCGCCCCAAGACGCCATTGCCGGATCAGTTCCACGGCGCCACGGGAGAAACCAGCGCGGCCTCCCTCGCCGACAAGAAGTGGTTCGACCTGTTTCAAGACGACGCCTTGAAGCAGCTCGGCGAGACCGCGCTGGGCCAGAACTTCGACGTAAGGATCGCGGCCGAACGCGTCATGGAGGCGCGGGCGCAGTTGGGGATTACGCGCGCCGGCCTTCTGCCCACCTTGGATGCGCAAGGCAGCTATACAACCACGCGTAGCTCCACCGTTGGGTCCTTTCCGTTCCTCGGATCAAACACCAACCTGAGTTCCAGTTACACACAGGCGGGATTGCAGTTCAACTGGGAACTCGATTTATGGGGCCGCCTGCGCCGGCTGACCGAAGCCGCCCGCGCGCAGTACCTGGCCTCCCAGGAGGCGCAACACGGAGTGGTCGTTTCGCTGATTTCCGATCTCACAACCACGTACTTGTCGCTGCGCGAGCTGGACCTGGAATTGGAAATCGGCGAGAAGACGCGGGGCATCGCGCAGGACAATCTGCGCCTGATCCAGCTCCGGAAGCAGCGCGGCGCCGCCAGCGGCCTGGAGGTCTCGCAGGCCCAGCAGTTCCTTTTCACCGCGACGGCGCAGATCGCCGGCGTCGAGCGGTCCATCGAACAGACCGAAGACGCGTTGAACCTGCTGGTGGGGAAGGCGCCTGGCGATGTGCCGCGCGGGAAGCCTTTAGAAGAGATCGCGATCGTGCCCGAGCTTCCGGCCGGCCTGCCTTCTTCGCTGTTGGAGCGCCGTCCGGACATTCGCCAGGCCGAAGACAACCTCATCGCGGCCAACGCCCAAATCGGCGCGGCGCGCGCGCTGTTGTTCCCGAACATCTCGCTCACCGGCTTCCTGGGGAGCCAGAGCCGGTCCCTGGCTGGAATGTTTACCGGACCGGCGCGCATGGAGAGCTTTGGACCAGCGGCCGTGCTGCCATTGTTCCACGCTGAACTGCGCTCGGGAGTCCGGCTTACTGAAGCCCAGAAGCGCGAGATGCTGGTCACGTATCAGAAGACCATCTACACCGCTCTGCGCGAAGTGTCTGATGCTTTGGCAGCGCATGACCGCACTCGCGATCAGTACGCCGAGGAGGAAAAGCTGGTGGCCGCACTGTCGAACAGCGTACGGCTGTCCACGCTGCGCTACCGCGGCGGCCTGGACAGCTATCTGCAGGTGCTGGATGCCGAGCGGGACCTCTTCGCGGGCCAGTTGACGCTGGCACAGCTCCGGTTGGTCGAACTCGAATCGGTCTCCGAGCTTTATCGCGCGCTCGGCGGCGGCTGGCAGTAACGGCACGCGCTGCTTCTGCTATCCTGACCCTTCCACGCATGCTTCCCGCGCTCGCAGGCACCGCGCTGGCGGACCGTACACGCCGGCGGATCAATCGCCGCCTGATGCCGTTCCTGTTCCTGCTGTACATCATCGCGTTTCTGGACCGCATCAATGTCAGCTTCGCCGGTCTGGACATGACGCGGGAACTGGGCTTTTCCGACCAGGTTTTCGGCTTCGGCTCCGGCATCTTCTTCGTGGGCTACGTGCTGCTGGAAGTGCCGGGGTCGCTGCTGGTCGAGGTGTGGAGCGCGCGCAAATGGATCGCACGCATCATGCTTTCTTGGGGCGTGGTGGCGTCGCTGACCGGCCTGATCCACACTGCCGGCCAGTTTTACTGGGCGCGGTTCATCCTTGGCGTGGCAGAGGCAGGCTTCTTTCCGGGCCTCATCGTGTATCTGACGCATTGGTATCGCGATGAGGACCGCGCCCGCGCCATCGGCTGGTTCATGTCGGCGATTCCGATCGCGCAGGTCGTGGGCGCGCCCATTTCCGCGGTCCTTATCAAGGTGCATTGGTTCGGCTACTCGGGCTGGCGCTGGCTGCTGATTCTGGAAGGCGCTCCGGCAATATTGGCCGGCGTCGCGACACTCTTCTATCTCACCGACCGGCCCGAGGATGCGCACTGGTTGCAGGACGACGAGCGCGCCTGGATCATCGGCGAATTGGAGCGTGAAAAGCAGGCCAAGGCGCGCCGTCCCAAAATAACCGGGCGACAGGCGTTCAATGTGATGCTGCTCACACTGGTGTATTTCTTCGGAAGCTGCGCGCAGTACGGTTTCAGTCTGTTTTTGCCCAAAATGATCCAGAAGCTCTCGGGCTTTAGCTCATTCGAAGTCGCCATGATCGCGGCAATTCCGTTTCTGGCTTCGTTTCCCTACATGCTGCTGCTAGGCTGGAGTTCAGACCGGATGGGCGAGCGCCGCTGGCATACAGCGGTCGCTCTGGTAACGCTGGGCGCCGGCCTCGCGGGCAGCGTCTTTACCGGCGACAGTGTACCGCTCGGCATCCTGATGTTCTCCATCGCGGGAATGGGAGTAAACGGACGATTGCCGGCCTTCTGGGCGTTGCCGGCGGCGCTGCTGGGCGGAACCACTGCGGCTGCGTCCATCGGAGTCATCAACTGCATTGGGAACCTGGGCGGTTTCTTCGGGCCTGACATCCTAGGTGCACTCAGCTCGGCGACGGGCAGTTACGCCAGCGGACTCGGGGTGCTGGCGGGCGCGTCGTTCTGCGGTGCGCTTCTGATTTTGCTGGTTCGGAAACCGCCTGTGGAGCGGGAGTAAGAATTGGGACAGTTACCGGTTCCCGCCTACGGAATGGCTCGATCATTCCCTCTTCAAGGCGCTCGAAATCGGTAACTGTCGCAGTTCTTAGCTGATGGCCATGTCGCTGGTGATCTTGTAGAAGATCGTGCTCACTGACGGCAAGACCTGAGGGGGAAGGAAACCGGCCACAACGATGGCGATCGCCGCCGCCAGCAAAGCGTACTCGATGAAATCCTGACCCCGTTGTTCTCTCCAAAGTCGTACGAGCAAAATTGTAATTAGTGGGCCCATATGCTTGGCTTCCTTCCTCTTCATCTTGCAGCATGTGCTGGGTATGATCAACCAAGAAAAAGCCGTAGGTGAATCGGTAAACGCTCTTAGCCCAAAGGTACCGATGTCTTACTGCGCAATCCGGTAAGAACAGAGCAGAATGTCCTGCGCCTGGGGTTGGAGACCAGATTCGAACGTGATGGTTGCGCCGGTCGCCGTATAATCTACGCCCGGCGATAGTCGAAGGCCGTTGAGATATACCACCAGGCTCGCGGCAGGCGAAGGCGTCTGGCTCAAGGTGAAGGAGGCGTTCACTCCGTTCATGGTTCCTGCAGGGGTCTCCTGATCCACAAACCCGACGCCCGATAAAGACACGGATGCGCGGTACGACGCCTGTAAGATATCTCCCGGCTGTGGGATATCAGTGCTTTGGAAGGAGATCGTGCTACCGGACAATGTGTAGTCCAGCCCACGCTCCAACAGCAAGCCATTGCGATAGAGGGCTAGGCTGGTGGGGGGATTTGGTGCGTTCGTCAAAGTGAAGCTGGAGTTGGAGCCGTTAACGGCCCCGCCAGGCGTTTCGCCGTCTGCAAAGGTGGCGTTGGCTGCTCCACCTCCGCCTCCTCCGCACGCTCCGGAGCTTCCATCCACGTGCAGGCAATCGGACAGGTTGCCGACCGCGCCGTCAATCGACCCGGAAGCGTTGATTACAGCGGCCCGGGAGGAGGCGAAGCCGGGCCCAGCCGATACGCGCGAATTCAGAGCCGTCTGAAGCCCGCTGATGTCGGTGATCTGAATGGAGGTCACGCCGGCCGGACCGGTGCCGGTAACGGAACCGGGTTGAACGCGAATATCGCTCACGCGAAGCGGCAGCAGGCTCGGGGGCACCGTCCAGGTCTCCGAATATTGGGTGGCTCGGCTGCTTGTGTACTGAACGGTGTAAATCGCGGACGTCTCAGCGTTCGTCGTGGGAATCAACTGCACGTACAGGTTCCCGTTGGTGATGTTGACGTTCTCCGTATTGGCCGCGACATTGGAGGCGTCGGATGCCACAAAGCTCTGCCAGGAAATAATCAAAACCCCGTTGAAGCGGGTCCCGTCGGCATTGTAAAGCACGTCGCTTATGGTGGTGAGCGGTGGCGCGGCGGAAAGTTGAGAGCTGAACGCCAGGGCCGCGCACAGCAGCCACCGTTTGAAACTGAACATGCTTCCTCCAGGGGTGGTCGGGTGGTTCCCCGCTTCTGTGTTCCGGCCTCAGGTTAGCGTTCGTCTGGATAGGAAGCGCCGTCCGACGCCCCAATCCCCCGCCGGAAGTTTCCAGGCGCCAAGGGGTTGCGAAGCGGGAATTTTAGAGGAAGGCTTGTGACTGGACTTCCAGCCGCTCCACGCCCAGGTACGGCCGCAGGGCCTCGGGAACCAGCACACTGCCATCGGCCTGCTGGTAGTTTTCGACGATGGCCACCCAGGTGCGCCCCACCGCCAGGCCGCTGCCGTTTAACGTATGCACGTAATCGGCTTTGCCTTTGCCTGACTTGGCGCGGATGGAAGCTCGCCTGGCCTGATAGGCCTCGAAGTTCGAGCAGGAGGAGATTTCCTTATAGCCGTTCTGGCCGGGCAGCCAGACTTCCAGATCGTAGGTTTTGGCCGAGGAAGCACCCATGTCGCCCGTGGAGAGCACTACGGTCCGAAACGGAAGGCCCAGCCGTTTCAGGATGTCTTCGGCGTCCGCGGTGAGTTTTTCGTGTTCGTCCCAGCTCTGTTCCGCCCGGGTGAACTTCACGAGCTCCACCTTCTGGAATTGATGCTGGCGGATGATGCCGCGGACGTCCCGGCCATAAGAGCCGGCTTCGCTGCGGAAGCACGGCGTGTAGGCGCAAAGCGAGATCGGAAGGTTATCGGCGTTCAGCGTCTCATCCCGGAACAGATTGGTCACCGGAACCTCGGCCGTCGGCGCGAGCCAGAAATCGGTGTTCTCGATCTTGAAGAGATCGTCCTTGAACTTCGGCAGTTGGCCGGTGCCGAATAGACTGTCGGAATTGATGAGGAAAGGCGGCAGGACTTCTGTGTAGCCATGCTCGCGCGTGTGGATGTCGAGCATGAAGTTGATCAGCGCACGTTCCAGGCGTGCGCCAATACCCCAGTACACCGCAAAACGCGCGCCGGTGACCTTGGCGGCGCGTTCCAGGTCGAGAATCTTCAGCTGTGGCCCCAGGTCCCAATGCGCCTTGGGCTGGAAATCGAACTCGCGCGGCTGGCCCCAGCGCCGGACTTCAACGTTGTCGTCAGCGCTTCTGCCTACCGGCACCGATTCGTGGGGGATGTTCGGAACACCGGCCATCAGGTCGCGGAACGACTCGTCGGCGGCCTTGGCTTTCTCTTCCAGCGCGCCAATGCGGTCCGCCATGGACCTTACTTCCTGTTGCAGTTCGCCGGTGTCCTGACCTTCTTTGCGCAGTTTCGCAACTTCGGCGCTTTTTGCATTGCGTTGCGCCTTGAGTTGCTCGGACTCGGTGAGCGCGGACCGGCGCTCGCCGTCCAACGCCCGGAATTGCTCGAGATCCAGCTGATAGCCGCGCGTTGCCAGGCGCTGGGCGATCGAGTCCAGGTTCGCCCGGAAGAACGAAAGATCGTGCATCAGCGCTGCGCGATCGGAATCCACGTCTGGCCGACCGGCTTGCCGGTGTAATCGGCACGCGGCCGGATCAGCCGGTTGTTGCGGTACTGTTCCAGAACGTGTGCCGTCCATCCGGACATGCGGCTGACGGCGAAGATCGGTGTGAATAAATCGATCGGGATACCGAGCGAATAATAAGTGGACGCCGAGTAGAAATCCACGTTAGCGTTCAGTTTCTTCTCCCGGTTGACGGTCTCTTCGATTTTCTTCGAGGTCTCGTAGAGATCGAGGTGGCCGGTCCGCCTCCCCAGTTCTTCGGAAAGCGCCCGCAGATGCGTGGCGCGCGGATCTTCCGTATGATACACGCGATGGCCGAAGCCGGGGATTTTGATCTTGGCGACCAGGTTGTCCTTCACCTTCTGCAGGGCCTTCTCCTGGCTGCCGGCCGCGAGGAGCATCCGGATCACGTCCTCGTTGGCGCCGCCGTGCAGGGGGCCTTTCAGTGCGCCGATCGCAGAGGTGACGGCGGAATGAATATCCGACAACGTTGCGGCCGTTACGCGGGCCGCAAATGTAGACGCGTTCAGTTCGTGGTCGGCGTGCAGAATGAGCGCGATATCGAAGACGTGTTCCATCACGTCGTCGGGTTTCTTACCGGTCAATGTATACAGGAAGTTGGCTGCCAGACCGAGCTTGGGATCGCCCTCCACAACAGGCTGACCGTTCCGCAACCGGTCGAACGTGGTGACGATCGTGGCGGTCTGCGCCATGAGCCGCGTGGCTTTTTCCACGTTGGCTTCCATGGAATTGTCGCGCGCCTTCGGATCATAAAGACCCAGCATCGAAACGGCGGTGCGCAGCACATCCATGGGCGGGCACTTCGGAACCGACCCCAGGAAAGCGGTCACTTCCTTGGGGATGGGCCGGTAGCGCACCAAGTCGGCCTTCAGACTGTCCAGTTCGCTCTGCTTCGGCAAACTGCCATGCCACAGCAGGTAGATCACCTCTTCGAATGTCGCGTTGTCGGCCAGGGTATGAATGTTAAAGCCCTGGTAACTTAGAATTCCGCGGTCTCCATCAATGAAACAAATGTCGGACTCGGCGGCGACAATGCCCTCGAGTCCCGCTTGTGTAACTGCCATTGGACTCCTCTGTTTTTAACTGCAACGTCCACTTCTTCGACCCCGAAGCACGTTGCTTGCGAAATTTCATTTTACAGAATTCCGGCGGCCTCAGGCGCGATGACTCGCAAGGGCTATCTCCGGTCCGCGCGGCGAACACTGGCCTGCGCACGCCGCGATAAAATGGATTATGCACCGCTTCCTGCTGCACAACGATAAGATCCTGGACACGCACGAGAAGAGTCTCTCGGCCGGCCAGACTGGTTTGCTAAACGGCTGGGGCGTCTTCAGCACCATCCGCGTCGCCGAGGGCGTGCTGTTTGCGTTCGAACGGCACTGGGAGCGGATGCGGCATGACGCGGCGCGAATCCGCGTTCCCTTTCCCGCCGATCCGGAAGCCCTGAAATCGCAGCTCCTGAAGCTGGTGGAAGCGAACTCGGCCTGGAACGCCACGCTGCGCGTCACCGTGATCCGGAACCGCGGCGGCATGTTCGAAGGCCCCGATCTGGAGCGGGACTTCGACGTGGTGGCCTTTACAAAAGATCTGGCTGCCTGGGGCGCAAGCGTGCGGCTATCCATGAAAGCGAACGGCCGCCACGCGCAAAGCGAATTCGCGGGCGCCAAGATTCTGTCGTGGTGCCACAATTTGACCTGGTATGAAGAGGCACACGAACGCGGCTTCGACGAAGTGGTGCTGCTGAACGAGCGCGGTGAGGTCAGCGAATGCACTTCCGCGAACATTTTCGCGGCCAACGGAGGCGAGGTAACGACGCCGCCTCTGAGCGCGGGCTGCCTGCCAGGTGTTACGCGAGAGCTGCTGCTGAACGAGGTCCGCGTGCCCGGAATCACTGTCGTGGAACGCGCTCTGGTACCGGCGGATCTGGAGCGCGCCGACCAGGTGTTTATCACTTCGACCACGCGCGACCTGCTACCGGCGGTCGAGATCGAAGGACTGCGCGTGCAGAATCGCGGGCGGGTGGTGGACGAACTGGTGACAGCGCTGGAGGCCTACCGGCAGGCGTACGTGCAGCGGAACGCCGCACCGCTCTTGGGCCGCACACGGTAATCGCTGCCCGCAAAAGAGAAATGGTTCCAAGTGACCCTTAGAACAGTCCGCTCCCCGGCCGGCATGCGCGGCCAGAGCATAGCATGCAGTGTAGTGGTGGCTTCCGCCCCATTGCTCCCCGCAGCTGCTTTTTAGGCAACCGCGGATCGACGCTCCTGAGCCAGCCCGCTCTTGTACCTGCTAGAAGCCAACGCCTCGAAACGGCCTTTCACTCGCCCGCGACGACTACTCTCTTTCGAGAGCCCCCATCACGAGGTCAACGTTCCTGGCCTATCCCTTCGGCGGAATTCCGAACTCTTCTCTCGACCCGTTCGATCTTGCACTCCCATCCTCGACGTCGTTCCTCACGCCGCCGGGGATCTTCCTCGCACAAAACCCGTTGCCGATTTCGAAGTTCGGAACTCTCAGATGTCCATCCGGCTGCCACTCCCCTCCAGGACTTTGGATCCTTGCGGGATCGTAGCGGCAACCAGCGGCGCAATCCGAGAAGCTTGCCTTTGTGCCCGGCCCGATCTTCCTTCGCTCCCCGAAAGTGTCAATTACTTTGGATAACTAAGCACCCTCGGATCGTCGTTCCAGATTCGCTACCGTTCACCAGGCTTACTGCTCTCTGAACCTCTTGGAACCAGGTCCATCATTACCTGAAAGTGCCTGCCGGTCAACTATTAATTGTCCATGACGAAGCCTTTTCCAACACTTTTTTCATGAATGGAATCCACAAGATACAGGACTTCTACTGTGGACAAGATGTGGATAAACCAGATCCGTGAGTTGTTGTTTTTTGCGAGAGTTCAGCGCGCGCTGGAGTCGCTCTTTACGAGGCTTAGAATCATTCCCGTGTCGGTCGCCACCCAGACATGACTGACGTCGGCCGCCGCCAGCACTGCTCCTCGCGCCACGGCGCGAAAATCCACGGCCATCTCGCGCCACCCCTTCAAATCGTCGCTCTCCAGCATTTTCAACTTTCCCGGAATAGGAACTTCGGTGGAATTTCCGGGCGGCTCAACAGCCGCGATGAAAGCGCGCCCGCTGGGAAGCATGGCGAAGTCAACCACGGCGCGATCGGGCTGGGCGAATATGGTCTGCCCCGCCTTTGCCCCGAGCACCGCCCCAAAAACAACTGAGGGATAGCGTTTGTTGCGCCCTTCGTAGCCGATGACCGCCGCAACCATACCTTTGCCGGCGAAACTTAACTTTGCAAGTTTGCCGTCAAACCTCATGCCCTTCGTGGTCCAGGCTTTTCCGCCGTCCAGAGTCTCCAGGATCAGCGTGTCATCGGAGGGCGCCAGTTCGAGCGATCCCGTCGCCGGATTCCGCCGGACAGGAATGGGCTCGGACTCATCCATGCTTCCCGCGATCAGACCGTGCGGCCCCTGGAAGGCGATCGAGTCGTAGAAGGTGTGCTCGTCTTCGCCGGGAGCGCCCGCTACGGCCTTCACCTTTACCCACTTGTGGCCGCCATCCGTGGTCTCGTACACGGCTTTGGGGAAGCCGACCGCGAAACCGTGGGACGCATCCAGGAAATGCACATCCACGATGCCTTTCAGACTGTCCAGTTTGTTCCAGCTCTTGCCGCCGTCCGGCGTAGCCCAGATTCCATGATCGGTGACCATCCACCCAGTGGATTCATCCAGGAAGAAAAGGCTGACAGGATGCTCCTTGACGTTCATCAGAGACCAGTGCTCGCCGCCGTCCGTGGTCAGAACAACCGCGCCGCGCTCGTGTCCGTCATCTTGAACGACGCCCGCGGCGACACAATGCGTCGAGCTGGGACACCGGATGTCGCGAAAGTCGAGATCCGAGTCGCGCTTGTCGTAGAAATATTGGATCTTCCAACTTTCTTCCGCCCGGCATAGGACCGCAAGCGAGAGCGCGGCTAGAATGGCGGCGCTGAGCCTGCTAGCTGCCGGCGACACGTTCTCCGCCCGTCGACAGCACCAGGTCGGGACCCTCGTTGGCCTTGCCTTCCAGTTGCGACAGCATCCGGAGGCAGCCCACGTGCTCGCCAACCGAGGTGAGCAACTCCATCTCGATTCCCGAATGAGGGTGCGGATCGCGATGCTGCACGTTGATGACGCCTTCCACACCGCGCCGGGAAATGATGGGAGCCGAGAGAAAGGCTTCGTAGGTGTCCTCCGGCAGATCGCTGAAAAACTTGAACCGGGAGTCGTGATAAGCCTCGCGCGAGATCGCCAGCAAACGCTTCTCGCGAGCCACCCATCCGGTCAACCCCTCGTTCAGCGCGAGTTTCACCCTGCCCACGGTTGCGGGTTGAGGATTATTGCTCGCGCACAGAACCAGCTCGCGGTTGTCCAGCAAGTAGAGGAGGCACGAGTCGCACTCCATGAACTCCACGACCAGTGAAACGACGTCGTGCAGCGCCTCTTCGAGCTTGATCTCGCGCACCAGGAGACGGCTGATTTTTTGAAGAAGCCGAAGCTGTTGCTCGGTCCGTTCCAGACGTTGCTCAAGTTCTCTTGGCCGGGACACCAATTTATTATCCCACGCAGCCCGGCTTCGGGCCGGCAAGTTCGGTCCCAAGGCTACTCACTGTGAGAGGGATGACAACGCCGTGACAGAAATCGTGGGGCGTAGTACGATGGTTGCATCCTTTGGAAGGAGAACTTCCTAAATGTGGAATAAACGTAAAGAAGAAGAATACCCGCCGAAATCGGCTGCTACGCCGCCGGCCCCGGCGAATCAGGCCAAGGAGACCGCTCCCATGTCAACCACCCCTGCTCCCAGCCATCACCCCAGCGAATCGCGGGGTCCGGCTATCATCGGAAAGTCTGTCATGATCAAGGGCCAGATTTTCAGCCGCGAAGATCTGACCATCGACGGGGAAATCGACGGTTCCGTCGAATTGCACGAACACCGCCTGACAGTCGGGCCGAACGGCAAACTGCAGGCCGGCGTAAAGGCTCGCGAAGTGGTCGTGCTGGGCACCATTCACGGCAACGTGGAGGCGGCCGATAAGATCGACATTCGTAAAGACGCTCGTCTGGTGGGCGACATCAAAACCGCGCGCATCGTCATCGAGGATGGCGCCTATTTCAAGGGCAGCATCGATATCGCTCGTCCCGAGACGGGGAAAGCGAGCGGGGCGCCCTCCTCCAAGCCCGCGGCTACTTCATCTACTACCACCGTGAATTCCGCCGCAGCCGGCACGCCGGTATCGGCTTCCGGCGACTGAAGCTCGCTTGAATCAGAGCGTTTCGGAAAAAGGTCGCGCATTGCTGAGAGACCTGTGGAAGGCGGAACCGCTCATGCCAGCGCAGCCTGCGCAGCTCAAGAAGTCGAATTCCGCGCATCCACCGCAGACGCGCTCCAGCCACGGACTGGAGCAGTTTTTTTCGTCCATTCAGGGCCAGGAAAACCTGTCGCTGCTGGACTTCTCCGGCGCCAGCCAGGCGAACGTCAGTTTCATCACTTCGCTCGGCCACAAGATTTATTCCAACGATGTGCTGCGCACGATGGAAGAGGCCTTCGGAGGCCCCGGAGACTTCGTCGCCCATCAGTCCGACCCTGAGCGCGCGGCGCGATTCCTGCACGAGAGCCTGGATTTCCCCGACCTGACTTTCGACGGGGCGCTGTTGTGGGACACACTGCAGTTTCTGGCGCCGCCGTTGCTAGAAGAAGCTGTGGACCGCCTGCACCGGATTTTGCGGCCGCAATCCTCGCTACTGGCGTTCTTCCACGCTGAAGAAAAAACCGACAGCGCGCCGCTGTACACGTATCGCATCGTGGAGTCGAAGATCATGTCCCTGACGCCGCGCGGCGAACGCCGTCCCGCCCACTACTTCAACAATCGCAGCCTGGAGAAACTTTTCCAAAAGTTCGCTTCGGTGAAATTTTTCCTGACGCGCGATCATCTGCGCGAAGTGATCGTGCGGCGCTAGGGCTGGCATGCGATGGAGGAGCAGCGAAGGGAGGCGCCGGGCCCGCAGGAATATAGTGAGGACGGCGTTGATTTGACAATGATCCGCTGGATGCTGTCGCTGACACCTGCCCAGCGACTGGACGTCTTGCAGGGCTTTGTAAACTCGGTGCTCGAGATACGGGCCCAAAATGCCGGCCTCTGATTTCCTCGCGATTCTCCGGACGCTGAACGAGTACGGGGTTGAATTTATCGTGGTCGGAGGTGTAGGTGCCGTGCTCCAGGAAGCCCCCATCAGTACGTTTGATCTGGACGTTGTGCATTCGCGCTCGATCGAGAATGCCGGGCGACTGGAGGAGCAAAAGAAGCGCTGCTCGAAACCGCTCCTCTAGAGATCACCCATGCTCAGCTTGGTGTCGGCGAACTTCCAGCCATCGGTGAAGTCCTTCCGGACGACGCCTTCTTCACCGGCCTTCTTCTCTGCGCGTAGGCACTCCGCTAAACCGAACAACGCCCGCGGATTCTTCGGATGCGCTTTGAGTTCAGCGCGGAATGCGGCCTCCGCCTCGGAGTAACGGCCGGCGGTGAACAGAACCGCGCCTAAAGATTCGCGGGGCGGCAGGTACCAGTCGGGCGGCTCGTCATAGTTGAGACGATCCTCTGCCAGCGCCGCTTTTTGCAGTAGATCGGCGGCCTGCTTGTAGTCGCGCCGCGCGCGTGCAATGTTGCCGTCCAGCATCAAGGCCGCCACGTCCAGCACCGGGTGCGCCGAGTTGTAGCCCCACACTGCATCCGCGGGGATGGCTTTGATCTCGGCAGCCAACAGGGAACGATCCTTGACAGCATTGTCCACCTGCACGGTTCCGGCATCGGCCATTCCCTTCCCGAAACGCCAGAAGGCGTGAGCCAGCCGCATACTCTTGTCAGCCTCCGGAAGCTTCTGGATCTCCGCCCAACGCCGAAACCGGACCAACACAAAAATATTTGTGGGCACGAATTGTTCGGCCATGGGAACGTCCTTCACATGCGCCGACGCGGCATCCACAACTTTCGCCGCGGCGACGTTAGCGACGGCAAACCGCCCCTCCATGCTGCTGCTCACCGCCAGGAAATGCAGATTGTGCGTATAGTACATCACTGGATACATGCCGCCCGCACCGTACTTCTTGATATAGGCCTCGTCGGCGGCGGCCGCCTTCTGGTTCGCCACCGAAGCGCCATGATAGTCTCCGGTGCGGATGTACGTGTGCGCGGGCATGTGTACCAGGTGCCCGGCCGCGGGCACAAGCGTCCTGAGCCGTTCGGCGCTCTGGGCGGCGTCCTCCGGATGTGGCGATGCCTCCGTCGCGTGAATATAAAGATGATTGGCGCCGATATGCTCGGGTGCCCGCTTCAGCACGGACTTTAGAACATCCACGATCTCTTGTGTGCCCGCCGCGGGCTTGCCATCCAGCGTCCAGAGCTGCCAGGGATTCAGGTTCATGGCGGCGTCGGCGTACAACACAGCCGCGTCCAGATCGTTGGGATAACGCCGCATCAACGCTCCCATGGCGTTCTTGTAGTTGACCGCCAGCTGATGGCGATCTGCTTTGGGATCGAGCGAGAATCGTTTCGCGATCGCATCGGCGTAGGCTCGCTCGTTCTCAGAAACTTTCGGCTCAAGCGCGACGGCTTTTCGGCTTGCCTCTACGGCCTCCTTCATCCGGTTCATATCGATGTCGGAATCGTTGTAATTCGGCCCGACCGCAAGCGCTACGCCCCAAAACGCCATGGCGCATTTCGGATCGAGTTGGGCCGCGTAGCGGAACGACCGGGCCGCTTCTTCGTGATTGAAGGCGTATACCAGCGTGAGCCCTTGATCGAAGTAGCGTTGAGCTTGCGGGCTGGATGTGCTGATGGCATGGTGCAGATGGCCGAGGCCTTCCAGCAGCGGCGCAGGCCCCGTTTCCTTAGCCGCCGAATGCATGTGTTGCTGGCCCAGCACGGCGGCTGCAGCCAGAAAGACCAACAGGCAGGCACGTTTTAGCATTTTCTGATTGTAAGCAACTCCAGCTCTTCCGGGGTTTTGGGCCAGTCCTCGCGCAGCAACCGCGAAAGCGCGCGATCGGCCAGCAGTTTTCCGCCAGTCTGGCAATGCGGGCAATAGTTGGTCTCGTTCGCAGCGTAGCGGATGCGTTGGATCTTCGAGCCGCAGAGCGGGCACGGTTCCTTGTAGCGTCCATGCACCGCCATGCCCTGGCGGAAGGCGGTGACCTTTTCGGGGAATCCGTCTCCAGTATCCGAGCGCAGCCGCGCCGTCCAACGTGCCAGCGTGCTGCGGACCGCTTCGAACAGGCGGGCGATCTCCTCGGGCTTGAGCTTCTGCGTCAAAGCGAGCGGCGAGAGCCGTGCTTCAAACAGGATTTCATCGGAATAGGCGTTGCCGATCCCGCTGAACAGCCGTGGATCGGTAAGAGCGCGTTTGAGCGTGTGATTCGACGATGTAAGCATGGCTGAGAAGCGGTCCGGCGTTGCATCGAAAACCTCCAAGCCTCCCGGATCAAGCGCTTGAACGCCGGCCTCCCCAGCAACCACGTGCAGTGACGCGCGCTTTTGCGATCCGGCTTCCGTCCATAACAAGGTTCCGTTTGGAAAATCGAAGGCTGCCAGTCCGCGCGGACGAGCCACCGCCGTGCCGCTTTTTCGCCAATGCAGGCGCCCGGCGATCATCAGGTGCAGCACCAACCAGAGGTCGCCGTCCAAACCGATGGCGATTCGCTTGCCAATCCGTCGCAGCCCCCGCACCACTTTGCCCTCCGCGCTCGCCAGCGGCGGATCCACCGTCCGTAGCAGAAACGGACTCACCAGCCGGATGCGCTCCAGCCGCTGGCCGAGGATCCGCTGTTCCAGCGCCTCGATGTAGACCACGATATCCGGCAGCTCCGGCACAATGTAAACACAATGGTATCGTGCTAGAATTCGCCAAGTAAGCGGTCACCGAAAAGGAGAGAACATGGAACGGCGCGAATTATTGAGTTTGGGCGGCATCGCGGCAATGGCTGGCGTCTTCGCCGCGGGTGAAGCGGCGTCGGCGCAAGGGGCTGGAAAGAAGGTGATTCGGATCTATGCGGACGCCGAAGGCAACTCGCATGTCGAAGAAGTTCCAATCACCACCAAGACTGGGCGAGTGTTTCACGCGGCCGCGCCCGTGCCCGCCACTGGGATGACCTACGCCGAGTACGGATCCAGTTCCACCGAGGATTGGCATCGCGCACCGGGACGCCAGTTTTCCGTATCGCTCTCGGGCGAAATCGAGGTCGAGGTCTCCGGCGGCGCAAAGCACGCCATCCACGCCGGCGACATCGTTTTCCTGGAAGACCTGCAAGGCAAAGGGCACATCACGCGCATCCTCAGTCCGGTAACGAACCTCTTCATTCGGGTTCCGGAAAACTTCGACCTGGTGGCGTGGGCGAGCGGGAAGGTCTAATCGCCGGACATCAAAGGCGGATGCCGATCAACGGCCAGTAGAATTGCACGACAATCAATAGCAGCAGCGAGTTGATCGCCGTGAGCCACAGGCCAAGGCGCAACAGATCTTTGGCGCTGAAGCATCCGTAGGAATAACCCACAATCAGCACCGCGTTTTGGTAAGTAAACAGGGTCGCACCGGACGAAAAAGTCCATACCATGCCCAGCGCCAGCGGACTCAGATGATGCGCCGTTGCGTAATTCATCAGGCCGGGCATGGAGGTTGCCAGCATGGAGATGCCGCTGGCCAAGACGACATGATACGCGGCGCCGATCCAGTACAGCCCGAACGGCGCTAAAAATGGATGCGCCAGCAGCGGCTTGATCCACGCGAAAAGGAAGTCGGTCAAGACGCCCAGACTCTTGGTCGCTGCCAGTACCTTGCCCATGCCGGTGGCCGACGCGACAAACATGACCAGCAGGTAGTTCAGGCGCTTGAGATGTTCGAGACGAAGCACGCCGATCCCCGGCAGCAGCGCCGCCAGAGTGACGCCGAGGGCGACTTTGGATGGAGACACGTGATGCAGGCCGTCTGTCAACCAGAGTGAGACCGCTACCAGCAGCAGAGCCAGGGCTTTCTTTTCGACCGGACTCCAGGCGCCCAGCTTGGCCTGCTCCTCGCTCAGGTAGACCGCGCCTCCAGGCAGCTCGCGCTTTTCGGGTGGGAAGAGCCAAAGCGTCAGCCTCCAGGCCGCCAGGATCAATACTAGATCTACCGGCAGATAGGCCAGCAGCCAGCGGCTGTAGAGCACCTCGACGTGGCCGTAACGTTCCATGGCCGCTCGAGCCGTGATGGTCGCGGCGCCCGCGATGATGGTCTTGTCGAAAATCGCGGCCGTATAGGTGATGGTGAGCAACATGGCCCGTCCCACGTTGCTCGCCGGTTCCAGACCGAAGGCCTCGACCAGTCCCAGCGCGATTGTCGCCATAAGAATAACGCGCGGCACTCCGGAAGGCACGAAGAACGTCAGCGCAACATCGGCGATGATCAGGCCGAGCAGCAGGTTCGAAAACGATGTGCCAACCCGCAGCATCACCGCATAGGCGATCCTCCTCGCCAGACCGGATTGCGTCGCCAGCGCGCCAATCAGTAGTGCACCAACCAGGAACCAGGGAGCGTCATCGGCGAATCCGCCAAACGCTACATCCACACCTACCACTCCTAAAGCCCAAAACAGATAGCAGCCAATCAGTCCAGCCAGACCCGGGTCGAGCGTCTCGAAGATCCATGCCAGGATCATGAAGAGCGAGATTGCTAGGGCGTGCTTGGCCCGCCCGTCCAGATGCAGGGGGGCGAACCACAGCACTGTGGGAAGCGCGATTGTCAGAATCCAGGCAACCCGCATGCGCAGAGAACGTTCCTCAGCTCTCCCCACAGGGGCCTGGGAACCCGCGGCAGGGAGGGATGTAAGATTGCCCGTCAGATTGCTCTAGCGTAGCGTTTTCGTATAATTACGGCAATGGGCCCAGGCCGGAGGAACTGGGGCGAAGCGGCTGCGGCCTACGCCCGAACCGTTCGTGGTGTGCGCGCGTTTTTGGGAAGTCCGCCGCCTGCAGATCCTGAGAAACTGGTACGGAGCCAGCTGGAGAATCGCGAATCCGCCTTTCTGAACACGCTCAAAGAAGTCGTGTTCGCGAATCCCGAACATCCCTACCACCGGATGTTTCAGTTGGCTGGTTGCACTCAGGAGGACTTGGCCAGGCTGGTGAAGCGCGCAGGTCTGGAATCCGCTTTGGAGCAGGTTCGCGCCGCCGGAGTCTATCTCAGCCAGGACGAATTCAAAGGCGAAGCGCGCATCGTGCGCGGAGGTCGTGAGATTCCGGCCTCCTTCGGGAGCTTTGCGAATCCTCTGGCCGGCGGAACCATTCGGATGTGGAACAGCGGGAGCCGGGGCAAGCCGGTACCCACAAATCGCAGTCCGGCGTTCTTGCGTGATAACGAGGCTCTTCACGACATAGCGACTCGCGAGTTTGGTCTGCAGGATCATGCCCAGATCGTGATCCGCCCAACTTTGCCGTCCGTGCTGGGGCTGCAAACCTGCGCCTTCGGAGCCCGGCAAGGCCATCGCATGGAGCGCTGGTACGCGCCGGGAACGGGAGGTTCTTATCTTCCCGCGACGGCTTTTCTCGTGTGGCTGGCGCGGCGCTCCGGCTGTCCGGTTCCCTACCCGCAGTATTTGCGGGACAACGATTTTTCCGAAGCGGCCGAATGCGTGGCCCGGCTTCGCCGTGATGGGATTCCCTGCACCGTCTCGGGTCCTGTGAGTCCGGCGGTCCGGTTGGCGGCGGCGGCGCTGGATCGGAAGCTGGACATTCGTGGAACACTCTTCCTGGTGAGCGGGGAAACCTTGACGGACGCGAAGCGGGCAGTGATTGAGGGAGCCGGCGGCGAGCCGTTCGCGCGCTACGGAATCGCCGAAATGGGTTTCATCGGCCACGCCTGCCGTGACATGCGCGAAGGCGATTGCGCCCACCTCTACAGCAATGCGATCGCCGCCATCACCTACCGCCGACCGGCGCCTCTGACGGATGTCGAGGTGAACTCGCTATTGTTCACGACTTTGCTGCCCACCGCTCCGGTCGTTTTCATCAACTTCGAAGCGAACGACTCGGGCGTTCTGGAACGCGCTGCCTGCGACTGCACGTTCTCCCGGATCGGCCTTACGACGCGTATTCGTGATATCTCCAGCTTCGGTAAACTGACCGGGCACGGCATGACCTTGGTTGGAACCGAACTCGTCCGCTTGATGGAGGTGGTTTTACCGGCGCGCATCGGAGGCCGGCCGGGCGACTATCAGTTGGTGGAGCGCGAAGGCGCGGCGCAGACCACCATTGAACTTCGAGTAAGCCCTCGTGTGAACGGGGCGTCGCCGGAAAAGGTGCGCGATTGCTTTATCTCCGAGATCCGGCGCTTCTATGGAGGCACGCTGGCCGGGCGCGTATGGCAGCAGGCCGAAGCACTGCACGTGGTGATCCTCGAACCATCCGCCACCGCTACCGGAAAGGTAAACCCGCTGCACCTGCTCGGCGGTTTCACGCCGAGGTAGCCGTGTCTGGCACGGGCGCGGTCAGCTCATAAGACGACGTTAGCTGAATCGCCTTGTAGAGCGTGCGGTACAAGGGACAGTTCATGGCGTAGAAGCCGTGGACGCGCTCGACAGTTTCGCGCATATCCTCGCCTGCCGCCAAGTGCATCGCCACATGGATGCGGCGGATCACCAACACGTTCTCCTCGGTTTCCACTTCGCCTGTAACATCCGCGACCAGCCGGCCGCCGCTTGCGTTAATGTGGCGCGCCTCCAGCGCACCTCCGAAGGTTCCCAGCATTCAACCGGCGGTGGCGGCGATCACGTAATCGATCGTGGCCGCGTGCGGATCGGTCAGCTTCGCGGGATCCACCTTGTAATGCTGGGCGATGGCACCGTGAACGCTGAAGATGACCGGGTTGGGCTCGCCGGGCAAATACGCGACGCGCAGCGGCCCAACTTTGCGCTCCAGGCGAACGTTCGAGACATAGACGACGTCGGACATAATGCCTCCCCTCCACTATTCTGCCGGAACGAACGGAGACTTCGCTCCATAGGGTAGCGCGGTCATGAGTGCCTCCACCTTGAGGATTTGGCTGTCCTGGACGCGGAAGGCCTCGGCTACGTCCACGCTGAACGGCCGCTTGGCGGCGGCGATCATCTCGTGCCGTCCCTCACCGGGCGAATTCACGAACAAAACATCGCCACGGTGATTGAACATGAAGAAGCCGAACACGATCTGGCGCTCGGAGTCCACGGCCAGGAAGCGGCGCGGAGCAATCCGGCTGATGTAGTTGAAAATCTGGGTGTCCAGTTGCGCCGAACATCCCAGCGGCCCGCTGGTTTTCATGCCGTTTTCAAACCGATTGCAGTCGGCGTGAAAAGGCGCGACCTTGCCGTTGCCCTGCTCGATGGCTTCGAAGTATTGATTGGCGATGGCGGTGAGTTGGTCGCGAGGGAGCCGCTGTGCCTCCGGCACGGTCGCGAGCATGACCGGATCGGGCGACCCGGCCTTCTCCATCAAGTCGAACGTGCGCGCGCTGCGGACCACGACGGTTTCGGCTTCGCTGACGCGCCGGTTCTCGACTTTGAGCCTCAGCGCGAGCGCGGCGCCGTGTCCGTTTTCCAGGATCGTGCCGAAGAACCCTACTTGGCCTTCCTCGGGATCGGCGAAATAGAGCTTGTAGTGCCCCAGGCCGCTGGCAGTGGCCCAGAGTCCGTCGCCTAGCTTCAGCACCACGTCGTCTTCGGTGAATTTCACGCCCGGCGTCGCGGGTAGGCGCGATGGATCGTGCGCCACCATCGCGTTGAGATACTGATTGACGAGGCCTTCCAGACAGAGACAGGCTCGGCCGCAGGCAGGCCCGGGTCCTCGATCCGCGCTGGCTGCCATCGCCGGCTCAGGCGAGGCCGCGAACGGATTCGGCGTGCCATACGGCACGTTGGTCTGCAGCGCTTCCACCCTGAGGATTTTGCCGTTGCGGATCTTGTAGAGCTCGGCCACCTGGATCGTGAGCGGCGCCTGATAAGGCAGCGGTATCGAGTAGGCGCCGTGACCGGGAATGTCCACGGACTTCACCGTGCCGGGCACCAGAAACTCGAAAAAGCCGAAGACCAGCCCGCGTTCCTCGTCGACAATCAGAAAGCGCCGCGGGTTTACCTTGTGGACGAAGCTGAAGAATCGCGTATCGAGCTGATCCTTGCATCCCAGCGAGAGCGGGGTCCAGGAGGAGTTGGGATCGATCTTGAGTTCCGGATTGTTGGTGGTTCTGGTGCCGTTTTGGATGCGCGTGCACGCTGGATCGAATGGGACAATAGCGCCCTTGCTTTGCTCGATGCCGTCGTAATACTTGTTTGCGATGGCTATCAGGTCTTTGCGGGTACGCCGCTCGGATGCCGGCAGTGCCTCCGAGAACAGCGGATCGGGCCGGCCCATGGCTTCGATGGCTTTGGCGGCGGCCTCATCCCGCACAACCCTGGACTCGATTTCGCTAATGCGCCGATTCTTGATTTTTAGGCGCAACGCGAAGGCTACCGGGCCGCCGTTTTCGCGCAGAGTCCCGAGAAAGCCCGCCTCGCCGGCCTGCGGGTCCGAGAAGTACAGCTTGTAAGTTCCGATCCCCGTGGCAGTACCCCAGATGCCTTCACCGAGCGGAATCACCTGTTCGTTTTCGACGAACTTGACCTTCGATGCGAGTGGCAGGCCGAACGGATTCCGCGCCACCAGGGCCTGGAGGTATTGATTGACGAAGCCTTCCAGACAGGCACTGCCGCAGAGCGTCTGGCCCGACAATGTGGCTGCTGACAGAAAAACGCATACGGATGCCGCTGCCGGATTCAGTCGCATACCCGGACATGGTAACGAATCCGCGACTTGGCGGGAGGTGAGTGGGACGAGCTACTGCGGTTTCTTAAAGAGATTATCGAAGGCGGCGCGGGCGTCGTTGGGGTTGCGAGGCGGCTGGGGAGCCGCGGCAGGAATATGGTTGTTGGCGGGCGCCGCGTCGCGGGCGACCGTGACACGGGGCTTGAACAGCTCGCACTCGTTGGCCTGATCCTTTATGGCGATCCGCAGCGGAACCGGCTTCAAGCATTGGAAGCGTGTGGAGGGCTCGAAATGCGCGCACTGCTTGCAACAGTGGAGCGCCGCGCCGCACTTGGGGCAGTTGCCTTTCCAATCCACGTCCGCAGGCAGCGCGGTGGAGCAGTTGAAACAACGAGCTGCGGTTACGGTTTGGAGCAGGCGGGGCAGGCGCGGGCCGGTGACATCCAACGGCGGCCTTGGACCGGCAGGTTTGGGCCGTTCCATGGGCCGGCGGTCCCTGGCGTCGCGGTCAGAATCCATGTAGCCGCGCTGTCTATATTTTCGGTCGTCGTCCATGTGTCAAGTCGACTCCTGGAGCTTTGGCTTTATGACACCATCCGTCTTTGCCGGTGTGTGGTGAGATCCATGCTCACGTAGAGGATCAGTTCGGAGGAGTACGGCGGGAACCGGCCCTGATTTCAGTCGAGTTCCACTAGCGCCTACTAACCTATGTACCACGAATCGGCTTCCGATGCTACAGAAATCGAATCGCGATTACGTGACTTTACGATTTCACGAACTGCCTGGCTAACCTTCTGAATCCGCGCTCCACTTCAATAGAGAGTTACAAGGCCGTGTCAACGGGTCGTCGTAATGGTTGGGGCTGATCCGCAGTGAATAACCCAACCTTCCGGTTTGATGCGGCACGAACTCTTTGAGAAACACAAAAGCGCTCCCTTCTTGTTGCACCGCAGGAAGCGTCATCACTTGGGTTTCTTCGAGATTCCCGTTCACCCCGATCCGGCCAATCACGGCTTCCACCCGAACATCCTTGGGCGACAAACCGGCCAGATTCACTACCGCCCGCACTGGAATCGGACGCCCGGTCAGTACGGATACATCCGGTCCCGGTCCGATCTCAACGAAGTCTATCTTGTCCCAGACCTTCTCTACCTCGCGATTCCACCGCGCCCTGTCCCGGGCCGGGTCAAAACAGTCACGCGAAACGTCCAGATAGGCTTGGTGGGCTGGCTCGTACAACTGCGCCATGTACTCGCCAACCATCCGCGCGCAATTGAACTGGGAGGTGATGTGCATCAGGGACTGCTTCACCCGGCGCATCCAATCACCCGGAACGCCCCCCTCCCGGTCCTGATAGTACATCGGCACAATTTCGTTTTCCAATATGGAGTAGATTGCGCGGGCGTGAATTTCGTCCTGGTCCTCGGAGTACACCTCCCGGTCGCCGATGGCCCAACCGCCTGAGATTTCATAGCCTTCGTCGAACCAGCCATCTAAAATGCTCAGGTTCAATACGCCGTTGATGCCCGCCTTCATGCCGCTGGTGCCGCAAGCCTCCTCGCCCCGGCGCGGCGTATTCAGCCACAGATCGACGCCCTGGACCAGTTCGCGCGCGACTTCGATGCTATAGTCCTCGACGAACACGATGTGCTTTGCAATTTCGGGCGCGCGCGAAAGCTGCACAATTTCGCGAATCAGCGTCTTGCCTGGCAGATCGCGCGGATGCGCTTTGCCCGCGATTACAATCTGCACGGGCCGCTCCGGATTGGTCAGCAGGCGCTTTAAGCGCTCGATGTCGCGGAACAACAGCGTCGCACGCTTGTAGGTGGCAAACCGCCGCGCGAAACCGATGGTGAAGGTGTCCGGATCGAGCACCTCGGCCAGCCGGCGCTGTTCGGCCGCGGAAGCTTTGCGTGCCATGGCCGCCGCCACTACGCGCTCGCGCACGAATGCCACTAAGTAGCGCTTGCGCCGGCGATGCGCTTCCCACAGCTCCTGCGAGGGAATGTCTTCCACCAAATCCCAAATCTTGGGATCGGAGGAGCGCTCGCGCCAGTCCGGCTGCAGATATTGATCGTAAAGCTGCGCCAAGTCGCCGTTGAGCCACGTCATCAGATGCACGCCGTTGGTAATGGAGGTAATGGGTACTTCCCAGACCGGCAGCCTGGGCCATAGCTCCTGCCACATCTCCTGGGAAACCAGCCGATGCAGGCTGCTCACCGCGTTGCGGAAGGCCGACGTTTGAATGGCCGCGATCGCCATCGAAAAAGGCTCGTGATGGTTCTCAGCGCGGAACCGGCCCAAGGTCAGAAACTTTTCAAACGGGATACCGGCTTCCGAGCAGTACTCTCCGAAATACTCGTAGAGCAGCCCCGGGTCGAACAGGTCGATGCCCGCCGGCACCGAGGTATGCGTCGTAAAAACATTGTTGGAGCGGCAGGCCTCGAAGGCCTCCTCAAAACTCAGCCCGTATTCCTTAATGAGCAGGCGCATGCGCTCAATCGCCAGAAACGCCGAGTGCCCCTCGTTCATGTGATAGACGGTGGGCTTCAGACCGAGCCGGCCGAGAGCGCGCAGCCCGCCGATCCCGAGCACAATCTCCTGGCGGATGCGCATGAGCGTGTCGCCGCCATACAACTGGTCGGAGATCTCACGGTGATCGGCGCGCTCGTTCTGAGGAATGTTGGTATCCAGCAGATACAGTTTCACGCGTCCGACGTCCAGGTGCCATACCTTGATATGAACCACGCCCGTGGGCAGTTTCACTTCGACGGTCATGTCCTGGCCTTCTTCATCGCGAACCGGCCGGACCGGGAGCGTGTAGAAATCGTTCACCGGGTTGCGTTCCTGCTGCCAGCCGTCGGGATTGAGCACCTGCTGCAGATAACCCTTCTGGTACAGCAGACCGACGCCCACCAGTGGAACCGCCAAATCGCTGGCCGCTTTCAAGTGATCGCCGGAAAGCACGCCCAGGCCGCCGCCGTAAATCGGCATGCACTCCACCATCCCGTATTCCATGGAAAAATACGCAACCAGCCGCTCGCCCACCGCCTCCGGACGCTCAACATACGACGAGAATCGCTCACAGGCGCGGCGGTAGGCCGCCAGGAATCGAGGATCTGCCGCGGCGCGCTCGAGCGTGGCTTGCGGCACGCGGCCCAGCATGAGAACCGGGTTGTGGCCGCAGTTCTTCCACAGGACGGCGTCCAGGCGCCGGAACAGGGATCGAACGTTGTGGTCCCAGCTCCACAGCAGGTTGTACGCTAGATCGCTCATCCGCGCAATGGCAGGCGGCAGAGCGGGCCTTACGAGAAACTCCTTAACCGGTTGAATCTGAAAGGGCATGCATTCGAATGACACTCAAACTATAACATCGGCGCGTGGGCGCGCGTAGGTTAGGATGCTCGATAGCCGGCGGGTGGTCACTGTAATCAGTGACCTGAGGGTCATTAAATTCTCTTCAGACCCGCAGATGACATACAATGACGCGCATGCAGACCCGACGCTCCTTCCTGGCCTTGGCCTCCGCCGCGGCAGCCGCCGCGCAAACCCCGCGCGACTGGACCAACGCGCAGCCCGTCCGTTACCCCGATCCCGATGTCATCGTGCTGGACAAGAGCTTCGCCCGGTACCGGATTTTCAACTCCATCATCCTGCGCCACTACACAGGCGCCAAATGGTCCGAAGGCCCGGCCTGGTGCGGCGAGGGCCGCTACGTGGTGTGGAGCGATATCCCCAACAACCGGCAATTGCGGTTCCTGGAAGAGGACGCGCACGTGACCACGTTCCGCCAGCCCTCCGGCTACAGCAATGGCAACACGTTCGATTTCGAGGGCCGGCAGCTTTCCTGCGAGCATGGAGGCCGGCGCGTAGTGCGCTACGAGCATTCGGGCGCCGTGACCGTGATCGCGGACAAGTACAACGGCAAGCCGCTAAACTCGCCCAACGACATCGTGGTGCATCCCGACGGCGGCATCTGGTTCACCGACCCGCCTTATGGCATATTGGGCAACTATGAGGGCAACGCAGCGAAGCCGGAACTGAAGGAGGCCGTATATCGCGTGGATCCCAAGACCGCGCGCATTGAGATGGTGACCGACGAACTCGACAAACCCAACGGCATTTGTTTTTCGCCGGACTACAAGAAAGCGTACATCGTCGATACTGGTGCACCGCGCGATATTCAGGTGTTCGATCTCGACGAAAACAAGCTGCGGAACAAGCGGCAGTTCAGCAACATGAAGGTGCCCGGCCACGGGTCGGGCTCGTCGGATGGTATCCGCGCGGACGTGGACGGCAACATCTGGTCGGGCGCCAACGGCGGCGCGGGCTACGACGGCGTGCACATCATCTCACCCCAGGGCCAGACCATCGGCATGATCACGCTGCCGGAGATCTGCGCCAATCTGTGCTTCGGCGGGGTGAAGCGCAACCGGCTCTTCATGGCGGCGAGCCAGTCATTATATTCGGTCTACGTGGGGACGCAGGGCGCGCACATTTGCTGAACTGAAGTTATGTTTTCCATGCAGCCTATCGGATATGTGAGAAGCCCGCACCAGAGCACGCAGGACGTCCCCAGGGGACTCGGCGCGAAGCACGAAGCCGAAGGAACCCTGGAAATCCTACCGGAGTTCGAGCCCGGCCTTCTGGACATCGAAGGCTTCTCGCACCTGTATGTGATCTGGGTCTTCGACCGCTCGGAAGGCGTCAGCCTCACAGGGACGCCGCCGAGCGACAATCGGCCGCACGGCGTCTTCGCGACCCGTTCGCCGTTCCGTCCGAATCCGATCGGGCTAACCGTAGTCGAGTTGCTGTCGCGCGAAGGCCGGATGTTGCGCGTTCGCGGAGTCGACATGCTGGACGGCACGCCGATCCTCGACATCAAGCCTTACCTGTCCAGCGTTCCGCCGGAGCGGCTGCGGCGCGGCTGGCTCGCAGCGGCCGAGGCGCGAGCGCAAGAGAACCCCTAACTGCAGTCGCAGCTATCGCCCAGCGATTCACAGACGCCCTCAAAGCAGCCTTCCATGCACGCCCCCCTGCAACTGCCGCATGAGGCCAGGTTGCGTGGCGGCAGTTGCACTGGTGTGATTATTGGACCCGGTGGCGGCGGGGGCTGCGCCGCAAAAGCGAAGATGCTGCCGAGCGCCATGAGATTGAGCGGAATCCCGAGACACTGCCGCCAGGTCTCCGACTGCCGGGCTTGGTGCGGAAACACAAACGCAAGCAGGGAGGCCGTCGCCAGCACGGCCACTCCCTTTACCCAACCCGCGGACTCCCGCTCGCGCAACGACCGGGCGAATCGAACCGCGCCGCGAAGACGCTGGCGCAGACCCATGCGGGCACAAACTGGAATTACAGGCAGACGCAGTCCCAGACGTTCTTCCACGTTCGTCCGCAGGCGGCTCGCTAGCCCCGGCGAAAGCTGGAATGCGATTTGATCGGCCGTCGCGAGGATTTCCTGCCGCGCGTCGACTTCCGGAAAGGCCCGCGTCGCGTTGAATGCTCCCGTCTTCGCGTCCTCGTCGCGGTCTTGATAGGCATCCAGCAGATAGATCAGGTAGCCGAACTTCGAACCCCACTCGTACATGGGCTCCGCCAGATCGGGCCGGCCGCAGATCCGCGCGCCATGGGCGGAAACCAGCGCGGTTGCGGTTATCGTCGGCTCGGCGACGTGCGCGAGCGAATGCGGATCGGCCTCGCGTGCGCCCTGGGTCCGGAGGATCGCCGCCATCGCGTTGAGCGGGAATTGCCACTCCCGCAATCGCACGGCGGCTTTCTGATAAGCCGGTGAAAACCACCGGGCTGCCGCCTTCCAGCGAAACTGGCCCAAGTCCGCCCGATGGTCCTCGATCTGAAAGTGGGCCAGCGCCACAGTAATCGTCGCGGCATATTCAACCGCAATCGGCCGGCCGTCTCTTGGCAGCGCGAGGCAGTTGAACGACCGGTAAGCCGAACCCCACCCCGGTTCCCCCGTCTGCTCCAGCAGAATCTCAGCCAGGAATACGGTGTCGTGATTCAGAGCCACCCGCGAACGCTGCCCATAGAGGACGCCCAACGTCTTGCAAGTGCCGCAATAAGGGAGACGCGGTGCATGCCGCATCAGACCGAACATGGATCTCATCTTAACCCTGGCCGGGATGCGACCGGCTGGAAGATCCAGCGGAACGAAATCCGCCGAGCGCCGTATAGATCTTCATGAGATCGCTGCGGCACGTCTTCCGGCGCTTGGGGCGCGCCCCCTTGTTCACCGCCATCGCTCTGGTCACCCTGGCGCTCGGCATCGGCGCCAACACGGCCATTTTTAGCGTGGTCTACGGCGTACTGATCAAGCCGCTGCCCTACCCGCAATCGCAGCAACTGGCAGGTGTCTGGCACACGGCGCCGGGCGTGAGCGGCATCCAAGGCGACGTCAACTGCTCGCCCACCATGTATTTCACCTATCGCGAGCAAAGCCGGACGTTTCAGGACTTCGGCATGTGGTCGTATGACGGCGTCAGCGTCACGGGCATCGGCGAGCCCGAGCAGGTCCAGGCTCTGGATATGACCTACGGCACGCTCCAGGCTCTAGGTGTCCAGCCGGCCTTGGGGCGATGGTTCTCTCAGGCCGATGACACTCCCGGCACGCCGCAGACCGTCATCCTCACCTACGGCTATTGGCAGCGCCGCTTTGGCGGAGACCGGTCCGTAATCGGCCGGACACTGAACGCGGACTCCGAACCGCGCACCATCATCGGCGTCATGCCGCAGAATTTCCGGTTCCTGAATGCGCAAGCCGACCTGCTCCTGCCCATGCGGTTCGAAAGGAACAAGATCTTTCTCGGCAATTTCAGCTTCCAAGGCGTCGCACGGTTGAAGCCTGGAGTTACCTTGGAACAGGCGAATGCGGACGTCGCGCGGATGCTGCCGACCTGGATCCGGTCCTGGCCTACCCCGCCCGGGTTCAGCAGAGCGCTGTTTGAAAATGCCCATTTTGGCCCGAAGGTTCGGCCTTTGAAACAGGATGTGGTCGGCGACATCGGCGCAACTTTATGGGTTCTGATGGGAACCATCGGGCTGGTGCTGTTGATCGCCTGCGCGAATGTGGCGAATCTGTTGTTGGTCCGCGCCGAAGGCCGTCAGCAGGAACTGGCCATTCGTGCCGCACTGGGCGCGGGCTGGGGACGCATCGCGCGCGAGATGCTGCTGGAAAGCCTCACGCTGGGCGTGCTGGGTGGCGTGCTGGGACTGATGCTGGCCTATGGCGCGTTGCGAATCCTGGTGGCTAAGGGACCGCAAACATTGCCGCGTTTGGACGAAATCGGAATCGATCCTCTCGTCCTCGCCTTCACGCTCTTTGTTTCCCTGTTTGCCGGGCTTCTGTTTGGGCTGATCCCGGTATTGAAGTACGCCGGACCGCACATCGCCGATTCGCTGCGGGGCAGCGGGCGCACCATGAGCCAGGGACGCGAACGCCATCGCGCCCGCAACACGCTCGTCGTTGCGCAAGTGGGCCTGGCGCTCGTGCTGCTGATCGGTTCCGGCCTGATGATCCGGACCTTCCAGGCCCTGCGAAGCGTTCAGCCCGGCTTCACCCATCCCGAACAAATCCAACTGCTGCACATCTCGATTCCTGACACGCAAGTCAAGGATCCGGAGCGCGTCATGCGGATGGAAAACGAGATGCTCGACAAACTGGCGGCCATCCCGGGCGTCTCGTCTGTGGCCTTCACCAGCGCGGCCCCCATGGAACGATTTAACAATCAGAACGATTTGCTGTATGCCAAAGACAAGAGCTATACGCAGGGACAAATTCCCCCGGTCCGGGCATTCCGCTACTTTACGCCTGGATTTCTCAAGACGGAAGGCACGCCCTTGATCGCCGGGCGTGATTTCACCTGGACCGACGTGTATGACAAGCGCCATGTGGCGATCGTGTCCGAAAATCTCGCCAGAGAGATGTGGGGCTCACCGGCCGCCGCACTCGGCAAGCAGGTTCGCAGCGGGCTGAACGACGCATGGCGCGAGATCGTGGGCGTGGCGGGCGACGTCTATGATCGCGGCGTCGACCAACCGGCGCCAGCCACCGCCTACTGGCCGGCCTTGGTGGACAATTTCGAGTTGGAACCTTTGCGAGCCACCCGCTACGGCGTGTTTCTCGTTCGCAGCAACCTGGCCGGAACGCAGAGCTTTCTGAATCAGACTCGGCAGGCGATCTGGTCGGTGAACGGCAGCCTGCCGGTGTTCTTGCCGCGGACACTGAAAACCGTCTACGACGAATCGATGGCGCGAACGTCCTTCACGCTGGTGCTGCTGGCGATCGCCGGTGCGATGGCGCTGGTGTTGGGCATCGTGGGAATTTATGGCGTGATCGCATATGCCGTGACGCAACGCACCCGCGAGATCGGCATTCGCATGGCGCTCGGCGCACAGCCGGCCGCGCTGCAGCAGATGTTCGTGCGGCAGGGGCTGCTGTTAGCCGGAATCGGCGCCGTGTTGGGACTACTGGCCGCCGCCGGGCTGACGCGGCTGATGACGTCGCTGCTATTTAAGACCGCCGCCCTCGATCCTCTGACTTACGCGGTGGTTTCTGCGCTACTAATCCTGGCTGCCGCCCTGGCCAGCTACTTCCCGGCCCGAAGGGCCACGGCGGTAAACCCGGTGGAAGCCCTACGGACCGAGTAAACCAGGCCACGAGCCCAGCCGCGGTCCAGACTCACAACGCTACGATGCGACTCGCGCACCCGGGCGTTCCATCTGCTGGCGGAATCCTTGTCTCAGAATCCGCTGCAGAGCATCCGCTCTCTGTTTTTGGTTCGGAGTCAAAGTCTTGTACACCTTGGCGACGGCCGAGCTTCGGATGGCCGTGAGCTGGCCGATCTCCTGCCCCTCCGTGGTCGAGAGCCGTTGGATCTGAGCGTTGTCGCCGTTGTGTACCGCGGCTTCAAGCGCTTTGTTCGTATTCATTAGCTCGTTGCGGATGGGCTGCGCCGATTGGCGCGCCTGCTCAAAGACGGTCTCCGCCTGGTCCCTCTGCGCCGGAGTCATGGCCAGAACGGTTTCAACCTCATTCATAAACCGGCCATGCTCCTCGGCACAATTCTGAACGTGCGATACCGCCCCCAGCAGGCCGACCGCGCCCAGCACTGCGACGCCGGTATACGCGGCAAGCTGTTTTGGAATGATTTTCATCATCTGTCCCTCCCTACTTGATTAGACGGATGCCGCGCCGTGGGGTTCGAGGATCACGCGTCCGGACCAGTGCATGTAACGAGGTGACGCCGGAGCAGGCGCCCCGATCAGGTATATGCTAAAGGTCACTATGGCAACATCATCACGAGAAATATCGGATCAGATCCGGCTGGCCATGGCGAGCACAAACAGCCTCTTCGGCACGGAAGTCATCGGGAAGCGGAATTTCGCCGCGTTGGACGACATTTACACGGCCGAAGCGCGAATTCTCCCGCCGGGCGCGCCAATGGTTTCCGGCATAGGGGGGATTCGAGAATTTTGGTCCACCCTGGTGCACACGGCGAACGCACAATCCGCGGTGCTTACTTCCGTAGACGTTATGCCCACCGAAGACGGGCTGCTGGAGATCGGCAGCGCCAAACTGACGATCGAGCCCGAAGGCCAGTCCGCCACGGTATTGGACGTCAAATACGTTGTTTATTGGAAGCAAGAGAATGGGCGTTGGAAATGGCACGTTGATATTTGGAATCAGAATTCTTGAAAATAGAGCCAGGGCACGGAGTTGCGCGAGCGCTGCGATTGTCTGGCGATGTTAGAAGAATAGGTGGCAAGGTAACTCCCTTGTACAATGTCGGCAATCGGCCGCATCCGGAGACGCAAATATCCGTACCCAAGTCATCCCGGTCACTGGCGGCATATGGTGCTTTCGAAGGCCTTCGTATTTTGCCTGCTCCTATCTCGTTGCTGATGCCGGTGGCGCGATCGCTGTGGACGTGGGAATGGACTCCGAGGCCAGAGACTTCCTGGAAGGCTGTCGAGCTGTCGGGGTGCGGCCGGATCAGCTCAAAGCGATTCTGCTTACTCACTGGCACAACGATCATTGTGCTGGTGCAGCATTCTTAAAGCAAACATTTGGCGTGCCGGTCTACTACGGCGCGGGCGACCTGCCCTTCTTGACGCGGAAGACGGCCGCACACGGCGTTCGCGGATGGCTGGGTAAACATGTCCCCGAGGAGGGAGTGCTGGTGCTGCTTCGGGGCTTGTTGGAAGAGGCGGCGCCCGAGGTCATCTTGGCTGATCATCTGGTGCAAGACGATGAAATTATTCAGGCCCAGTTTCGCGCGTTGGCGACGCCCGGCCACACAGATGGGCACGCTGCTTATATTCACGAGCCAACGCGCACTCTATTTTGCGGCGACGCTCTCGCTGTCGTCGCCAATCGACTCCGACTAATGGCTCGACCCGTGACGCCCGACCTCGCCGCGGCCCGAGCTTCCGCGTTGCGGTGCCTCCGTGAAGAACCACACATTGTTTGTCCCGGTCACCGCGCTCCACTGACTGAAGGCGTGGTGCAAGAATGCCGCCGCCTGCGGGCCTTCCTCGAGGCGGAGAACCCTTGGCCATGGCTGGGATAGTTAGCTGGCGCGAACGTCGGCAATGTTAGAATAGCCACGTTGCGCGAACTGCGCTCCGTCGGCGCCGCGGCAACACGAGGAGTAAACAATGGAAGAAACGCTTCCGGTAGTGCCCGATTCCATGGCCACCACGGCCTTCACGCTGGACGGCTTCCGGATCGAGCGCAATTTGGGAATCGTGCGCGGGATTATCGTCCGTTCGCGCTCCGTGTTCGGCACCGTGGGCGCCAGCCTGCAAACGCTGGTCGGCGGCAACATCACGCTCTTCACCAACCTCTGCGAAGAGACGCGCGCGCACGCCTATCAGCGCATGTCGGAACACGCCGCGCAGCTCGGCGCCAACGCGATCATCGGCGTCCGCTATGACGCCACAGAGATCATGCAGGGCGTTACGGAAGTGATTTGTTATGGAACGGCCGTGGTCGTCAAGCCGGCCGCGTAGCTTGTCCCGGGGCATTCAAACAGCGTGAGCGCGAACCGCTACCTTTGCATCCACGGCCATTTCTATCAGCCGCCCCGCGAGAACCCGTGGCTGGAGGCCATCGAACAGCAGGATTCCGCCGCGCCTTACCACGACTGGAACGAACGCGTAACGGCTGAATGCTATGCGCCCAACAGCGCGGCCCGCATTCTCGACAGCGCCGGACACATCGCCAAAATCGTCAACAATTACTCCGACATTAGCTTCAACTTCGGCCCGACGCTGCTTTCGTGGATGGGGTTGAAATCGCCCGAAACCTATCGCGCCATCCTGGATGCCGACCGCGCGAGCGCCCAGCGGTTCTCCGGCCACGGCTCGGCCATGGCGCAATGCTACAACCACATGATCATGCCGCTGGCGAATTCGCGTGACAAGCTGACGCAGGTTCGTTGGGGCATCGCCGATTTCCGCCACCGCTTTGGCCGCGACCCGGAAGGCATGTGGCTGCCCGAAACAGCGGTGGACCTGGAGACGCTGGACCTGCTGGCGCAGCACGGCATCCGGTTCACGGTGCTCGCGCCGTCGCAGGCCAACCGCGTGGACGGCGCAGACGTGAGCGGGCAGCGCATCGATCCATCGCGCGCCTATCGCCAGGAACTGCCCTCGGGCCGCGCCATCAGCCTGTTCTTTTACGACGGCCCCGTCTCCCGCGCGGTCGCCTTTGAGCACCTGCTGGACAACGGTGAGCACTTCGCCGGTCGCCTGCTGTCCGCCTTGTCCGACGCTCGCGACTGGCCGCAACTCGCTCACATCGCCACCGACGGCGAAACCTATGGGCACCATCACTCCTTCGGCGACATGGCGCTGGCCTTCGCCCTCGATCACATCGAAAACAGCGGCTTCGCGAAAGTCACCAACTATGGCGAGTTCCTGGAAAAACATCCCGCCGAGCATGAAGTGGAGATCCTGGAAAACACCGCCTGGAGCTGCGTGCACGGTGTGGGACGCTGGAACAGCAACTGCGGCTGCAATTCCGGCGGGCATGGAAATTGGAACCAGAAATGGCGCGCGCCGCTGCGGCGGGCTTTCGACTGGCTTCGGGATGAAACCGCCCGGCGCTATGAGAAGGACGCCACGCGGTACCTCAAGGATCCCTGGGAGGCGCGCAATGGCTACATCGACGTGGTGCTCGACCATTCGCCGGAAAGCCGCGGGCGTTTCATCGCCGAGCACTTCCGCCGGAAGAACCCGCGCTACGCCGACCAGGTCCGCGTGTGGAAGCTGCTCGAAATGCAACGTCACGCCATGCTCATGTACACCAGTTGCGGCTGGTTCTTCGATGAGCTGTCGGGCATCGAGACCGTGCAGGTGATCCAGTACGCCGGCCGCGTTGTGCAACTGGCACAGGAGGTGTTTGGAGACCACCTGGAAGAGCAGTTCCTGGAAAAACTCGCGCTCGCGAAAAGCAACATCCCCGAGCACCGCGACGGCGCGGCCATTTATGGCAAATTCGTAAAACCCGCCATGCTGGACCTGACCAAGCTGGGCGCCCACTACGCGATCAGCTCCTTGTTTGAAGACTATCCCGATACGGCGCGCATTTATTCGTACTCGGTGGAGGCCGTCGACTATCGTGTGAAGCGATCGGGGGAAAGGCGTCTGGCCTTTGGCAAAATCCGGCTCACCTCGGAAGTCACGCGAGAGAGCGAGATGCTCATCTTCGGCGTGCTGCATTCGGGCGGGCACCATCTGCGCGGCGCGGTAGGGTTGTTTCAGAGCGAAGACAGCTACCGCCAACTTCTCCGGTCGACGCGCGAAGCCTTCGCACAAGGGGACTGGGACGAGACCGCACGGCGCCTCCAAGAGGCCGGTGCGTCTTATTCTCTGAAGAATCTCCTGCGCGATGAAGAACGCAAGATTCTTCAGGCGATTATTGCGGCGCAACTCGACCAATCGGTAGCAGCCTGCCGCCACGCCTACGAAGATCAAGCGCCTCTGCTGGCCTTTCTGGCCGAATGTAGCATTCCAATCCCCAGGGAGATGAAGGCCACCGCCGAAGTGGCGCTCAATCACCTGCTGCGGCAGGCTCTAGCGGCTCCTGTGTTGGAGCGTGAACGGATTCAGAACCTGTTGGACCAGACTCGCGTCGCGGGCGTGACACTGGATGAGCGGGAGCTCGAATTCGTGCTGCGCCGCAACGTGGAAACATCATCCGAGTGCTTCTTCAAGGATCCGCGGAATGCGGCGAACCTGGAAAGCCTTCGCACGACGGTCGCCACCGCGTCGTCGGTGCCGCTGAAGCTGATCCTCTGGCGGGTGCAGAACCAGTGCTACGAAGTGCTCCAACGGGTGTACCCGGCCATGCGCGAACAAGGCCAGGAGGAATGGCTCGGCCACTTTCGCGAACTGGCGGGCTCGTTGTCGCTACGCGTTGAGTAGATGGGGCGCTGTCACCTGGCGGGTGCGAGGTTGCCATCCTCAGCCAGCAGCGCTTCCACTTCTTCCCGCCGCAGCGCCGGCCCGTAAACGTGCCCCTGCACCTTATCGCAGCCGAGGGCGCGCACGATGTCCAGGTCGGCCTGTGTTTCCACGCCTTCCACCACCACGTTGAGGTTCATGCTGTGCGCCATTCGCACGATGCTTTGCAGCACCGGCAGCGGGCCTTCCGGCTGGTTCAAGTGGCGCAGAAACGACTGATCGATTTTCAGCGAATCCACGGGCAGCTTGTTCAGGTAGCTCAGCGACGAGTACCCGGTGCCGAAATCGTCGATCGCGATGCTCACTCCGAGGTCGCGCAGTTGCGCCAGGCGCGCGGCCGATTGGGTCAGGTCTCGCATCAAGTAGCTTTCAGTCAGTTCCAGCTCCAGCCGGTCCGGCGGCAGGTTGCTGAGCGACAGGGCCGTGGCCACCGTATGCAGGAATTCGCGGCGCTCGAACTGCAGCGCGGACACGTTCACCGAGACACGCGCGGTACGGTAACCCGCCCGAAGCCAGGCCGCGCAGGCCAGGCAGGCCTGCCGGATTACCCACGACCCGATGTCGATGATGAGCCCCGTTTCCTCAGCGATCGGTATGAACTGCTTGGGCGAGATCATGCCGTAAATCGGGTGGCGCCAGGTCAGCAGCGCTTCCAGGCCTTCCACCCTGTCGTTGGAGCCGACCAGCGGCTGGTACAAAAGATCGAACTCCTGATTTTCCAGCGCGCGCCGCAGCGCGTTCTCCAGCCGCAGACGCTCCAGCCCGGCGGGGTGATCTTCGGCGCGAAACAGCTCCACGTCGTTCTTACCGCTGTTCTTGGCGTGGTACATCGCGAGATCCGCATTCCGCAGAAGCTCGGCGGCGTCCCGCCCGTGCTGCGGATAGATGGCGATTCCAATGCTCGCGGTCACGAACAGCTCGTTATCTTCGATCTGATGCGGCGCCCGGAACGCGTTCAAGAACTCCTGGGAGGCGCGGATGACGGCTTGCTCGTCGGGCTGGTGCGTCAGGACGATGGTGAATTCGTCCCCGCCCATGCGGCCCGCCAGGTCGTCCTCCGTCAGCAGGCGTTTCAGGCGCCTGCCAACTTCCTTCAATAGCCGATCGCCCAAAGCGTGCCCGAGGATGTCGTTGATTTGCTTGAAGCGGTCCAGATCGATGAACAGAACGGCCAGCGTCGCCGATCCGTTGGCCGCCTCCCGCAGGGCCTTTCCCAGCAACTCCAGGAAGTGGGCGCGATTGGGCAGCCCGGTGAGCGAGTCGTGCCGCGCCTGGAATTCCAGGTGCTCGGTGAACGCGCGGCGCTCCAAAGCCAGGCCCGCAAGCCGGCTGGCCGATTCCAGCAGCGCTCGGTCGCTGTTTCCCTCCGGCGTTCGTGAGCCGCGATAGTGCAGCGCAATCATGCCCAAGAGAGCTCCTCCCGCCGACCGAACGGGCGCTGACAAGCACGAAGCAATTCCCAACTGGCCTGCCAGGTTCACGCGCTCGGCCCAGAAGGGGCAAATGCGCAGATCCTCCCAGTAGACCGTGGCGTGTGCCACTTCGGCCGTGGGCAGCCCCGCAACCCCGCGCAGCACCCGGATCGGCTTGAGCACCCGGGCGGTCTCGTTCGGGAAGTTGGGCGCGGCCGTCCAGGCCAGCAGTTCGTCTTTCAGCACCAGCACCGAGCAGAGCGCGCCGGGACATTGCTCGTCCACCATGCGCGCCACCTGCTGCAAGGTCGCCTCCACGCTCTGGTTCTCAGCCACCATCTCGAGCACACGATTGCGGCTGATTTCCAGGTCTTCACGGAGTTTGCGGCCCGAATGAATCTGATCGTCCCGCAAGAGGCGGGCGATGCTTTGCGCCATCAGCTCGACCAGTTCGTGGTCAGCCGGCGAAAAATCGCGTCGCGCGCCATCGGCCGGAGACGAGAAACTCAACACACCCAAGAATTCTGAACCCGCGCCAATCGGGACGCTGAGACAAACCTCGGCGTTGTCGTCTGGACTCCCGTGCGATGCCAGAACCACAGCACCGCTCTCCGCGCCGCGCGAGACAAGTCCGAACGGCAGTTCAAACCACCGGCACCCGGACTCCAGATGCGCTTCTAGCGCTTCGTCTAACGTGGCGTACGCCGCCGTTCCGAGCTGGTGCAAATCCTTTAATTGATCGGCGAAACGAGCCATGCCGGCAGCCGCAGACCGCGGGTCGTCCTGCGGCACGAGCGCGAGTTGAGTTGAAACCGCCATTCAGTTTGGTTGCGCTCGAAAGAGCTGCCCCGAATCAATGCGCCGCCGTAACGGGCGGCAACCGACTAACTGCCCACTCGGGCAGGAACCGGTTGTGACTCCTTGCGTCGCAGCGAATCTTCGCGTCCCACTGGTTTCCGTTTCACCCGACTGATAGGGACGTTCAGGACAATCGACAGAACCGCGAAGACCAAAGACGAACTTTGAACTACAACCTTCATGGGGAGGCGTCCTGGTACATTGTCCCATATATGCCGCAGCCCAAAGCGGACTTGCACCCGTCGCCTCCAGCTCCTGCCCCGGAGCCCGAACCCCGGTGGCAGGCGGTGCTCGCTTTGCTGGCGGCCGGCGGGTTGCATTTCGTGCTGCCGGAAACGCTGCGCTTCGGGCAGGACTGGCTCCTGCTGGCGGTGGTTACGGTGCTTCTGGTGCCGACTGTCTTGGCGCATCGCGCGAGGATGGACCGGCTGAACCGGATCTTGGGCCACACCGTTTTGGGCGTCGTAACAGCTTCGATGATCTGGTCATTGGGCCTGCTCGTCACACGCCTGCCTTCGCACCGCGATCCTCCACAAGCGCTGTTGCAAGCAGCCGCAGCGCTATGGATGGTCAACATCCTGGTCTTCGCGTCCTGGTATTGGCGGCTCGACGCGGGCGGGCCGCACCAGCGTGATCTCCGCGGATCGCACGAGCATGGCGCGTTCCTGTTTCCTCAAATGACAATCAAGGACACTAAAAACTGGCGCCCCGGCTTTGTGGACTATCTCTTCCTGGCGTTCAATACCAGCACGGCGTTCTCGCCCACGGATGTCCCGGTGCTTTCGCGCTGGGCCAAATTGATGATGATCGTTCAGGCGAGCATCTCGCTGATGACCATCGCGCTGCTGGCCGCGCGGGCGGTTAACATTTTGTGAAGCGGGCCGTTCGCCACCGCGGCTTATTTGCCCAAAATATCCAGCACCAGCCGCATGACCCGCGGATCGCGAACCAATAGCGGATGCACCAGCGTCCGCACTGAAATCGAGCGGCCCACCCGCACGCGCGAGCTCGTCGCCGGGACGATCATCAAGTCGAACGGCGTCCAGATCGAGGCCAGCAGCACACCCTCGAGCGTCTCCATGTCCTGGTTGATGTCCCGAAGAAAAGCGCTCCCCGGCCGCATATTGCGCACGCCCGGAGAACCAAGCACGTACGCGGACCACGTACCGTGGTGCGGAGTGCCGATGGTTACCAATCTACGTACGCGCTCCATCCCGCCGAGCCGCTGCAGGTAATAGCGCGAGACCAGCCCGCCCATGCTGAAGCCAACCAGGTCAACCGTCTCGTCCTCGCCGAAGGCCGCTCGGATGTAATCATCTAACTGCCGCGCGAGCTCCGGTAGCGGGGCCCGGCCGTTGTTCGGCACCAGATTGAAGGCATGCGCACGCAAGCCGCCTCGCTCCAGGTACGCCTGCATGTGCTCGAAGATGGCGACCGTGTCGCCAAGCCCGTGCAACAGGATCACGGGGTTTCCGGACATCGACTCTATTGTCGCGCGGCCTGCACTATGTCTTCCGTGCCGTCATCATTCTGCAACGGAAAGAAATCTCCACGGTTCACTCCGTGACACACTGGGAATTGAGACGACTGAGGTCAACAAAATGGACTCTGAACAACTGAGAGCCGGCCTTCGTGACTTGGCACTGGATCTCCGCTGGTCCTGGAACCATGCAGCAGACGAATTGTGGAACCGCCTGGACCCGGAACTCTGGGCGCTCACGCATAACGCCTGGGTCATCCTGCAAACTGTCTCCCAAGAACGGCTGGACACCTGCCTGGCGGATGCAGCCTTCCGCGAGAAGCTGGAGCAGACGCTCCGCTATTACGAGCATCACAACACGCGTCCGCATTGGTTCCAAACGGCGCATCCCGACCTGGCCATCAAAGCAGTCGCTTACTTCAGCATGGAGTTCATGCTGAGCGATGCGTTGCCCATCTACTCGGGCGGTCTCGGCAACGTCGCGGGCGATCAACTCAAGTCTGCGAGCGATCTGGGTGTCCCAGTCTACGGCGTCGGGCTTCTCTATCAGCAGGGTTACTTCCGCCAGCACATCGACGCGGACGGCCATCAGGAGGCCCTTTACCCTTACAACGATCCAACGCAGCTGCCCATCTCTCCGCTGCGCCAGCCCAATGGGGAATGGCTGCGCGTGTCCATCGCGGTCACCGGCGACGTCCGCCTTTGGCTCCGAACGTGGGAGGTGCGAGTGGGAAAGGCGCGGTTGTTCTTACTCGATTCGAACGATCCCGCCAATCTTCCCGACTTCCGTGGGTTCACCGCGGAACTCTACGGCGGCGGCTCCGAAACGCGTCTGCAACAGGAGCGCATCCTGGGTATCGGCGGCTGGCGGCTCCTGCGGGCTCTGGGCCTTCAACCGGAGGTGTGCCATCTCAACGAGGGCCACGCCGCCTTTGCAGTGCTCGAGCGCGCGCGCGATTACATGGAAGAAAACAAGCAGCCCTTCGAGGTTGCCTTGGCGGCCACACGGCTCGGGAACCTGTTCACCACTCACACGCCCGTGGAGGCCGGCTTCGACCGCTTTCCTCCGGCGCTCATGGAACGGCGTTGTCGCCGCTACGCCGAAGAGCGGCTTCACATCCCTTTTTCCCAGTTCATGGCCTTGGGCCGGCTGAATCCGGACGACAATATCGAGCCTTTCAATATGGCCTATCTGGCCATTCACGGCAGCGGCGCGGTGAACGGAGTAAGCCGCCTGCACGGAGAAGTCAGCCGGCGGTTGTTCCAGCCCTTGTTTCCACGCTGGCCTGAGGAAGAGCTGCCCATCGGCTACGTGACCAATGGCGTCCATGTTCCTACCTGGGATTCCGAGGCCGCCGACCATGTCTGGACGGCCGCCTGTGGACAGGACCGGTGGCGCGGAGATCTGGACGAAGTCTCCACCGCGTTGGACGCGGTTCCCGCCGCTGACCTCTGGAAAATGCGCACGGATAGCCGCCGCCAGTTAGTCGCCTACGTCCGCACCCATCTCTTCCGCCAACTGGCCGGCGATGGAGCGTCCGCGGACGAAACCGGCGTCGCAGCCCGTCTATTCGATCCCGACACTCTGACCATCGGCTTTGCGCGCCGATTTGCCACCTACAAGCGGCCTAACCTGCTGCTGTACGATCCGGACCGGTTGCTGCGGATCTTGACCAACCCCGAACGGCCGGTGCAACTGGTGATCGCGGGCAAGGCGCATCCTGCCGACCAACAAGGACAGGACATGATCCGGCAGTGGATTCAGTTCATTCGTCACACCGCCGCGCGTCAGCACGCAATTTTTCTGGCCGACTATGACATGCAGATGACGGAGAATCTGGTCCGCGGCGTAGACGTGTGGCTGAATACTCCACGGCGGCCTTGGGAGGCCAGCGGCACCAGCGGCATGAAAGTGCTCGTCAACGGCGGCCTCAACCTCTCTGAGTTGGACGGCTGGTGGGCCGAGGCGTATGCGCCCGAAGTCGGGTGGGCCATCGGAGACGGCAAGGAGCACGATTCCGATCCGGCCTGGGATCGCCATGAGGCCGAGCAGCTTTATGCGCTGTTGGAAAACGACGTCATCCCGATGTTCTACAACCGCGATCCGTCGGGCATTCCGGCAGCTTGGGTGGAGCGCATCAGCGAAAGTATGTCCCGCCTGACCCCGCAATTCTCGGCCAATCGCGTGGTCCGGGAGTATGTCGAGAATCACTATGTGAGGCGCGCGAAAGCGTACAGCGAGCGTACCAGTAGCTCTCCGGCGGCCGTGGAGGATCTGGTGCGCTGGCGCAAGGTCGTCGACGAGCATTGGCCACGGCTCCGATTCGGATCGCTGGACGTGTCTTCCGACGGAGGACAGCACCTCTTCAAAGCTCAGGTCTTTTTGGATGAATTGGATTCGGCAGCCGTCCGCGTCGAGCTATACGCCGAGGGCGAGGGAGGCCGCCCGGAGGTCGTCGAGATGAGGCGTGGCGACCCGCTGGTGGGCGCGGCCAACGCGCACAGCTACTGCGCCTCCGTCGCCGCCAACCGGCCCGCTGCGGACTACACGCCGCGCATTGTCCCGTATCATCCGCTGGCTTCCGTGCCTCTCGAGTGCGCGCGGATTCTTTGGTACAAGTAACAGGCCGGCTTGCGTTCCACACCGTCCGGCCGCTAACCTTACCGGGAGGGAGGCAATTGCATGAATCGGAGAAAATTCAATCTCGCGCTGGGGACAGCGACCGCCGGATTGGTCGCGGGTTCGGCCCTGTTCGGCCAGGATGACAAGTCCAAGGGCAAAAAAGCCAAAGAGATCAAGCACGACTGCAAGGGCCTGAACGATTGCAAAGGCCAGGGCGGCTGCAAGTCCGGCGACAACGGCTGTGCCGGGAAGAACTCGTGCAAGGGCAAGGGCGGCTGTAAGATGCCGCGCTCGTAGCGCAAAAAGAATTCAAAAGCCTGGAGAGCCCGCGCGGGCTCTCTGGCTTTGCAGTCGTACACTGATTCTAGTGAAGGGTCAATTTCGTCTCCTGCTGCCGTTCGTTCTCTTCTCTCTTGCATTCGCGGCGGATTATCAGATCGACGGCAACGTCCGCTACGCCCACTACGCCGAGACCGTTCTGGATGTTCTGCAAGCGTCCGCACCCGCTCTCGGAGACCGCCCGGGCGTGATCCTCATCCACGGCGGCGGATGGGTACAAGGCGATAAAGAACAAATGGTAGAAACGTATGCCCTGCCCTTCATCCAGCATGGTTTTGTCGTGGCCAATGTCGAATACCGGCTGGCCAACGCGGCGCCCGCGCCCGCCGCGGTGAACGATGTCCTGAAGGCGGCGCAGTGGTTCGCCGCTCATGCCGCCGAATATAAGGTGGATCCTAAGCGCATCATCGCTGCGGGCGCCTCCGCCGGTGGGCACCTCGCGCTGATGACCGGAATGGTCCCGGCATCGACCGATCTCGGGCCGGTCACTAAAATCGCTGCCGTGATCGACTTCTTCGGCATCGCCGATGTCACCGACCAACTGGAGGGACCCAACCACCGCGAGTACGCCGCAGCCTGGATCCCCGATCAGCCTGGCCGCATGGATCTGGCGCGCAAGCTATCGCCGATCACTTATGTCCGCAAGGGCCTCCCGCCGATCCTCGCTATTCAGGGCGGTGCCGACCCCGTCGTCCCTTACGCACAGAGCGTGAGCCTCACGAAAGCTTTGAAAGCCGCGGGTGACGACACCGAACTCATCACGGTTCCGGACGGCAAGCATGGCTTCACCCCCGGCGAAATGGAACAGCTCTGGCCGCAGATTTTCAAGTGGCTGAAGAAGCACAAAATCACCTCTTGAGCCATGGCTTCCCTCACGCTGGTCCGTCACGGCCAGGCTTCCTTTCTTCAGGCGGACTACGACAAGCTGTCCGAGCTTGGCGAGCAGCAGGCGCGCATTCTGGGCCAGTACTGGCTGCGCACCGGCGTGGTCTTCGATCAGGTCTATCACGGGCCTGCGTGCCGCCATCTGCGCACCAGCGAACTCGTAGCCGGCGTTTACCGCCAAGCCGGCGCTCCATGGCCCGAACCCGTCACGTTGACTGAACTGGATGAATATGCCGGCATCGCCGTGGTACAAACCTTCCTTCCTCAACTCCGGGAGACACACGAAGAAATTCGCCTGCTAGATATCGAGTTCCGCAAGGAACGGGACCAGGAAGCATCCTTCCGGATTTTCGACCGGCTGTTCCAGCTCGTCGTTCGTATGTGGGTGGACGAGCAGTTGCATTCCCCCGAGATCGAAACCTGGAAGGCTTTCTGCGCCCGCGTAGACCGCGCACTGGCGCACATCCGTGGCGCGGCGCCGCGAAACGCGCGGATTGCCGTTTTCACATCGGGCGGTGTGATCGGCGCCGCAGTGGGCGCGGCTCTGGACCTTGCGCCGCAAAAAACCCTGGAGATGAGCTTGGCTTCGCGGAATGCCAGCTATACCCAGTTTCGCTTCTCGGCGGAGCGATTCTCGCTGGCGAGTTTCAACAATCATCCGCATCTGAATGACGCGGATCTGTTGACTTATCGCTAAACCTTTACGCGTTTCGCTACGACCAGCGTGATATCGTCGGCCGGCGGCGCACCGCCGGTGAATTCCTGAACCTGCTGATTCACGGATTCGATGATCGCCTGTGCCGGCTGATTGCTGAGTTCCACCAGAACGTCCGCCAGCCGGTCCTCGCCGAACTCTTCGTCGACATCCGGACGCACCGCCTCGGTCACGCCATCGCTAAAGAGCACCACCACGTCGCCTACGTCCAGGCGAGCCCGTTTTTCCTCGTACTGCGCAATCGGGAGAATCCCCAAAATCACGCCGGTACCTTCCAGTTTCTCCACCGATCCGTTCTTGTGCACCAGCAGCGGCGGGTTGTGCCCCGCATTGACATAGACCAGCTCACCGGTCTTCGGATTCAGAACGCCAATGAAGAAGGTGATGAAACGATTGGTCGGGCAATTGGAGGTGATGATGCGGTTCAGCCGCGTCACCAGCTTGGCCAGATCGTCGGGATCGTCGAACAGCACCTGGACGCGGGCCTGCAGGCTCGACATGAGCAGAGCCGCCGGCATGCCCTTACCGGCGACGTCGCCCACCAGCAGCGCGACGCGGCCGTCGGGATATGTGAGGAAATCATAGTAGTCGCCGCCCACGGTGCGGCAGGCGGCGTTGTATCCGGCCAGATCGACTCCTGGAACATCCGGTGCGTGTGGCGGCAGCAGCTTGCGCTGGATGTCGGCGGCCTGCTCCAGTTCCTTAGCATGCATGCGTTCGGCATGTTCCACTTCCGCCAGGCGCGTGTGTTCGATGCGAATGGCCGCAACGTTGGCCATCACCGTCAGCAGGCTCAGATCGTCTTTGCTGAACTCGTGCACGAAATGCGGCGAATCCAGGTAGATCAGCCCGATGACGCGGTCGTCGGTTTGCAGCGGCACGGCCACCATGCTGCGAATCTGCTGCTGCACGATGCTCATGCGCTCGGCAAAGGCCTCGTCCAGCCGGGCGTCGCGAACCAGCAGCGAGGCTTTATCCCGGATCACTCGGTCGCGAACGGCATTGCTGATCCGGAATCCCTCGCCGCGCGCGGCTCGCGGAACCAGCTCGTCGCCTTCCAGCGTCATCAGTACTCCGCGTGCCGCGCCCACGGCATCGATGGACAGGTTCATGATCAGGTTAAACAGGTCGTCCAGCGGCATGTTGCCGGCCAGTTCGCGGCCGGCGCGAATCAGCGCCTGCATCTGCGGCCCGGCTTGCAATTCCCTGTCCTGGCTCAGAACACCCTGCAAGCTGGTGGACGCGGCTACTTCGGAGGCGATCGCAGCCGTAGAGGTCATGCCGTCGATAAAAATCACGGTGTTGTCCGGCAGCAGCGAGGACGACTTCGCTGCGAAATCCAGCGTGATATGTCCGGCCGTCACGCGATCGTTGGGTCCCAGGGGATACGGGCCGGTGATCCGCGTACCATTGACGTAGGTGCCGTTCTTGCTTCCCAGATCGCGAACGCTCCACCCTTCCGCGTCGCGCTCCAGCAACAGGTGCTGGCGTGACAGCCCAGCGTCTTCCGGATAACACAACTCGTTCGTGCTGGACCGGCCCAGCGTAAAACGGTCGCGGTCCAAGGTCAGCGTTCGGGTGGACCCATCGGGTGTGTGAATCAATAACTCACGGGGAACGAACTTCGCGACGACTCCGGCCATGTTCTCACCCTAGATTAACGTAAAATCGAGCCAGGCGACCCGATGAAGATCCTACTGTACTACGTTGGCAAGCCGCGGGACCGCAACGCCAACTCCCTGGCGGAGGAATTTATCCGTCGCTCCAACCGCTTTGCGCACTGCGAGATGCGGGAGATCCAGCCGGCCCGGTTCGACCCCTGGGCCAAGCATCCATCGGGCTCGAAAATTCTTCTGGATCCGGGCGGCAAGATCATGGACTCCGCGCAGTTCGCCAAGCTGGTGGAACGAGCCGAACTGGAAGCGCGCGACCTGGTTTTTCTGGTCGGCGGGGCCAGCGGACTGCCCGACGCCTGGCGAAAAAACGAAGCCACCCTGCTTTCCGTGAGCCCGATGACGCTCCCGCATGAACTCGCCCGAGTAATTCTGGCGGAGCAGATCTACCGGGCTTTCACCATGTTGCGTGGTCATCCCTATCCCAAGTGAGTCCTGGCCGCGGCGCGATCGAGTCCGCCCCTATGCCACACTAAAAATTAGATGGCTTGGTTCACCAGAGATAAATCGTCGCTCAAAGCCGGCGAAGGAGAGAAGCGCGTCCGCACCGAAGGACTGTGGCAGAAGTGCGAAAAATGCGGCCAGATTGTGTGGCGCAAAGCGTTGGATGACAACTTTCAGGTTTGCCCCCGATGCGGCCATCATAAACGTCTGGGTGCGCGGGCGCGGCTCGAAATGCTCTTCGACGACGGGCGTTTTGATGAGTTCGACCGGCACATGGCGTCCAGCGATCCGCTCGCTTTTTCGGACGCCAAGACGTACAAAGACCGGCTGGCCGCGGCGCGGGAAGCCACCAGCCTGCGCGACGCGATCATTTCGGCCGGCGGGAATGTGAACGGGCGCCGCGTGCATATCTGTGCGATGGAGCTCAGCTTTGTGGGCGGCAGCATGGGAGCGGTGGTGGGTGAGGTGATCACGCGCGCCATCGAGCGGTCCATCGACGACCGGATTCCGCTGATCATCATCTCGGCTTCCGGCGGCGCGCGCATGCAGGAGGGCGCGGTCAGCCTGATGCAGATGGCCAAGATTTCCGCGGCGCTGATGCGCATGGACGATGCGCGGGTTCCCTTTATCAGCGTGCTGACCGATCCGACCACGGGCGGTGTCACAGCCAGCTACGCGATGCTGGGCGATCTGAACATCGCCGAGCCGGGCGCGCTCATCGGCTTCGCTGGTCCGCGCGTGATCGAGCAGACGATCCGCCAGAAGCTGCCGGCGGGCTTCCAGACCAGCGAGTTTCTGCTGCAGCACGGCTTTCTGGACGCGGTGGTCGAGCGCGCCGAGCTGAAAGGCTACATCGCCAAAGTGCTGGATTTCCTGGCCCCCTCCCCTAGTTCCTAGAATTTTAAATTCTTATCCCGGGCAGCCGATGTGTACTAGTAGGGTGCCCAGTGACGGTTGCCAATGGCATTGACGCGATACTCGACCGGCTGAACGAGCTTCCGCCGCTCTCGCCCACATTGGCGCAGCTCATGGAAACGCTTTCACGCTCGGATGTGTGCTTTGCCGACGTATCCGGAGTAGTGGAGAAAGATCCTGTCCTGGCGGGCAGGGTGCTTGAGCTTGTCAATTCGGCAGCCTATCAGCGCTCGGATCCAGTTACCTCCGTTAGCCGCGCCGCCGCTCTACTTGGCCTGGAGCGAATTCGCAACATGGGGCTGGGACTCTCCCTGGTTCGGCTTTGGGAGCGAATTGCGCTGCCACCCGGATTTTCTGTGACGCGATTCAATCTGCATTCGGCTGCCGTCGGCGTGCTGAGCGACTTGCTGGCCAAAGAGCTGGATGTGGAGAACCGCGAAGGGGCGTTCGTCGCGGGACTGCTGCACGACCTCGGCGAATTGCTGATGGCTGCGTTTCTACCTGAGGAGTACGGGAAGATCCGGGATATCATCCAGCAGTCGGCGCTTCCCACAATCGAAGCGGACCTGCAGATTCTCGGAGCTCACCGCTACATGCTGACCACCCGGGCGTTGGAGCGTTGGCGGATGCCCGTGTTCGTTCAATCCGCGATCGCCGCGCTCGGCGAACCAGATGAGGACTCAGACGCCGGGCCGAGAATTACGCTCACACGTGTGTTGAGGATTAGCGATGCTTCCGCGCAGGAGCTCGGGTACTCCACATATAAGGATCCGGTCCCGCACGAAGTCCGGTCTCAGGATTCGATCGCCTCCCTTGGATTGCGAAAACCGGAGAAATTGCTGGGCACATTCACAGGCCGCATTGAGACCGTTTCCGTGTTCTTACGGTGCCGGCCAGAAATGCCGGCTTGAATATCACATTCCCAGAAGATTGGTTTCCAGCTTCGCATAGCCATGTTCTTCGGCCCAAATGTTGAGCGCGACAGTCGCGATTTCATCCACTACCGGCACAGCGTGGCCATCGACGGTCAGGTCCACCGACTTGAGATAAGTCTGGCAGGTGTCGCAGGCGTCCACGCGGACGGAATCGAACCCGGCCGCCTTAAAGATGGGCAGTTTGTCCTTGTCTTCCTCGCCGCAGCCGGGACATAATACGCGGCGGAACGGCCATTCGGTGCCGCAGAGAGAGCACAGCAGCCAGCGCTTAGCGCCCTCGCCTTCTCCGCGCAGCACACCGGCAACCGGCCAAGCGCTGCAAAACGGACAGACCTTGCTCTCCGGCTGCGATTGCACGTCGCCGCGCGATGCCAGCGATTCTGCGTAGGGTTGCAGCAGCACTCGAGCGGCAAAACGCACATAAGGGTCCTTCAGATCGTCTTCCCAGGCACTTTGCAGCAGCTCGGTTCTCAGGCAGGTTTTACCCGCCATGCTTTGCGGACCGCATCGGACGACGAGTTCGGCCAGCGGATCGAAGTACACTGCAAGCGCGCTCACATCGGTCTCGCCCCTGGACCGCAATGTCTCGAAAATAGGCTGCTGAAATGCCGCCAGTTCGCGGTAGAACACGAGAAGCTCGGCTGCGGCGGGAAATTGGGGAATCAGCTCAGCGGCGCGCTGGATGCGGGTGTCGTAGGTCCACTTCATTCAGTGGGCGGCGTACCGCCCGTCGCCCGAATGTACCACAGCCGGTGATGCGTCCTGGCCCAAGCGCGCGATACGTAGCCCACGGTGATGGCGTGCATGCTGCCTGGAACCATCAGCACGCCCATGTAGACGTGAATGATGAACCCGCCGATGGTGATCAGCGCCGCGCACTCGTGCAGCAGAATCATGACGCCGCGGATCCAGGCCGCCTGGCGCGGAAGGTACTCGGGTATCCAGAGGAAAATGCCGGAGAGCAGCAGCAGCAGCGCACCGTAGAACATCAGCCAGTAGAACAGTTTCTGGCCTGCGTTGAAACGCTCGGAAAGCGGCATCAGTTCGTCGCGGTCAGTGACGTAGTTCTCCACGCGGTCCAGCCATTTCTTGTCGGTCTCGGTCATGAGCATGTCGCGGCGCCACAGGCTTTGCATCCACAGGACGCCCATCAGGAACACTACGCCGACGATGGGATGCCAGAAGCGCGAGGTCGGCCCGCCGCCTAAGATCAGGGCGATCCAGAAAAGGTGCGGCGTATAGAACGCCAAGCCGGTTCCCAGGCAGTAGAGATATGTGACTCCGGTGAGCCAATGCATCAAGCGCTCGCGGAAGGTGTAGCGCTCCACTTCGCCGGTGTGCGCGGTATGCGGGATGCTGGCGGCGCTCACTTAGGTTGTCCTTTCTCTGTCTCCGGCTCAACTTCTTTCGGGCCGAAGCGGACATAATGCGCCAGAACGCCGGCGATCCCGACGCCCATGGCGATGTTACCGAGCCACTTCAGCGGACCCTTCCAGATGCGCACCATCAGCGGCACGTGGGGATCCTTCGGCAGGCCGCCGTAGCGCTCGGGATGATCGATGTCATGCAGGATGTACATCACGTGCGTGCCGCCGACGCCCGCCGGATCGTAGAGGCCGGCGTTAGTGTGCGACGTGTGCTCGTGAAGCTGCTGGATGCGCGTCTCAGCCAGATCCTTCATGTCGTCCTTGCTGCCGAAGTGCAGGCATCCAGTGGGACACGCCTTGATACAGGCGGGCTCCAGTCCGGCGCCCACGCGGTCCGAGCATAACGTGCACTTGTAGACCTTCTTGGTTGTCTTGTTGAATTTGGGAATGTTGAAAGGACAGCCGGTGACGCAATACTCGCACCCGATGCAATTGTCCTGCTGAAAATCGACGATGCCGTTGGAGTACTGGACGATGGCGCCATCAGCCGGGCACGCGCGCAGGCACCCAGGATCGGCGCAGTGCATGCACTGATCCTTGCGCATCAGCCAACTGAAATTGCCGTTGGCGTCTTCGAATTCGTTGAACCGGATCAGGTTGTAATAGTTCCACTCCAGATCCGGCATGGTCTGGTAGGTGTTGTCGAAGACGGTTTGGCGAAACGGGTAGCCGTTCCATTCCAGGCAGGCGACTTCGCAGGCCTTGCACCCGATGCAGGTTGTTACGTCCACCAGCTTGCAGACATCGTAATCGCGCGAGGTGTTGCGTCCAGGGACTGTGCCGGCGTGGCCGGAGATGGCTTTGATTTGCAGTGGTCCGTTCGCCATGGCTTATGCCTTCTCCAGTTTCACCAGGAAGCCCTTAAATTCCGGTGTGTAGGCGTTGGGATCGGTGACGGTGGGTGACAGGAGATTCGCGATGCTGCGCGGCACGCGGCCGGCATCCTCCTGAATGCCCCGGAAGCCCTGATGAATGGGGATGCCGATCTGATAGACCTTCTTGCCGTCGACGGTCATGGGCTTGATACGGCGGGTGACCATCGCTTTGGCCAGATATGAGTCGCGAATACTGGTCACCTTCACGTTGTCTCCGCCCTGGATTCCCAACTCGGCGGCCAGTTCGATGGGGATCTCGACAAACATCTCCGGAACCAGCTCGACGTTCATCGGGTTGTTCTTGGTCCAGTAATGATAATGCTCGGTGAGGCGGTAGGTGGTGCAGATGATCGTGTAGCCCTGGGCCGTGGTACCGTACTTGTCCATGGCGGTTGTATATTTCTTCACCACAGGATTGTTGGACTGATTCGGATGCAGCGGATTGCCAACGGGACTCTCGAACGGCTCATAGTGCTCCGGGAAAGGACCGTCGGCCATGCCGGCGAGCGGCACGAAAACACGGCCGACGCCTTCGGGATTCATGATGAACGGACCCATGTGGTCCTTCGGCTCGGAGTCTGCTTTGAAGTCGGGGACGTCGTTGCCCACCCAGCGCTTGGACGCGGCATTCCACCAGACCTGCGCGCGATCGGGATCCCAGGGTTTTCCGTTGAGATCGCACGAGGCGCGATTGTAGAGCACGCGGCGGTTCATAGGCCACGACCACGCCCAGTTGGGATAAATGCCCAGTCCGGAAGGATCTTCGGTGCCGCGGCGCTGGAGCAGCGGCCCGGCCTCAGTCCAGGATCCGCAATACAGCCAATTTCCTGAGGTCGTGGAACCGTCGTCGCGCAGCCAGGCAAAGCCGGGTAACTGCTGGCCCGCCTTCATGACTTGCTTGGTGGCCGGATCGGTGACATCTTCTAGCGCGCGCCCATTGATCTCGCGCGCGACTTCGGAAAGTGAGGGATTGTAAGGATCCGTGTAGTTCCAGGACAGCTTCAGGATCGGGTCCGGGAATTTGCCGCCCTCTTTCTGATACAGCTCGCGCACCTTGAGGAAGATGCGCGCCAGGATTTCCTGATCCAGCTTCGCGTCGCCGGGAGGCGGCACAGCGGCCCATTTCCATTGCAGCCAGCGCGCGGAGTTGACGAACGTGCCGTCCTTTTCGGCGAATCCCGCGCCGGGCAGCCGGTACACCTCGGTCTGGATGTTCTTCAGGTCGGCGGCGGTGATGCCCGGCGACTGCCAGAATCCGCTGGTCTCATCCGGATAGATTTCGCAGACCACCACCCATTCCGCTTTCTTCAGGGCGTCGATGTTCTTTTGGGAATTAGGCCCGATGGCCACGCCGTTCATGCCGAACGCAAGCAGGCCTTTGAGCTTGCCGCGATACATGTCGTCCCAGATGTGCGCCCAGGAATATTCGCGGTCCACTTTGGGCAGGTAGTCGAACGCCCAGTCGTTTTCTTTTGTCGCGGCCGCGCCGTACATCGTCTTTTGGAAGGATACGGCAAAGCGCGGAGTGTTGGACCAGTAGTTCCAGGATTGCCACTCATGGGGGTTGGAGGGCGTTGGCGTGATGCGCTTCATCCATCCAGCGAAGTCTTTGTCCTCGGGATGCGGCACTTTGATGTAGCCGGGCAGGATATCGAAGATGCCGGCCATATCGGTAGCGCCTTGAATGTTAGAATGCCCGCGAAGCGCGTTGACGCCTCCGCCGGCGCGTCCCACGTTGCCCATCAGCATTTGCAGCATCGCCGCGGTGCGGATGATCTGCGAACCGAAGGTATGCTGTGTCCAGCCAACCGCGTAAATGACAGTCGCGACCTTCTTCGTGTCTCCGTCCTTGCGGATGGAAGTGAACAGGTCGGCGGCCTTCACGAATTGATCTTTCGGAATGCCGGTGATTCGCTCCACCATTTCGGGCGTGTAGCGCGAGTACTGTTTCCGCAAAAGCTGATAGACGCAGCGCGGATGCTGCAACGAAGTATCGTAGGCGACGTTGGGCGGCAGCGACGCCGGTGCAGCGGCTGGAGCGGGCTTTGGCGCGGTGGTAGCCGGAGGGTCGGCCGCGGCGGCTTTGCCAGTCAGGTTACCGCCCTGCTCGTAATTCCAGGTCGACTTATCGTAAGTCTGCGCGGCCGGATCGTAGCCGGAATACAGCCCGTCGTCAGGCAGCTTGAAACCTTCTTTGATGACGAACGCGGCGTTGGTGTAATTGACTAAGTAATCTTTCGCGATCCGCTGGTTTTCGAGCGCGTAATGAATTACGCCCCCCAAGAACGCGATGTCCGAACCGGCGCGGATCTGCACGAACATGTCGGCCACCGCAGCGGTCCGCGTAAAGCGCGGATCGACTACAATCATCTTCGCGTTGCGCTGGCGCTTGGCTTCCACCGGCCACTTAAAGCCGCATGGATGGTTCTCGGCTGGATTGCCGCCCATGATCAACATCATGTCGGTGTTCTTGATGTCGATCCAGCCATTCGTCATGGCCCCGCGTCCAAATGTTGGCCCCAAACTGGAGACCGTTGGACCGTGTCAAACCCTGGCCTGATTTTCTAGGTAAGTGACTCCCAGGCTGCGCATGGTCTTCACTACGAGCATGTTCAGCTCGTTGGTGTCGGTGCAGCCTCCGTTCCAGGCGATGGTCTCCAGGCGGTTGACGGTGCGGCCCTGGGCGTCTTTTTCAATGAACGTCTCGTCGCGCGTCTTCTTGATGTGCCGCGCGATCTCGTCGTAGGCCTTATCCCAGGCGATGTCTTCCCAATGGTCGGAGCCCGGGCGTCGCACTTGCGGCTTCATGAGCCGCCGCTGGTTCAGGATGTCCTGCATCAGCGAAGACCCTTTGGGGCAGAGCGTGCCGCGGTTGATGGGATGATCGGGGTCGCCTTCCACGTGCACCACCTGCGCGATGACGTTCTTGGCTTTGTCGCCGAGCGTGTGGATGATGACGCCGCAGCTCACCGAGCAATAGGGGCAGGTGGAGCGCGTTTCGGTGGTGCGGGCAATCTTTAGTTCGCGGGCCTGCGCATAGGCCCTTTGTACATCGAAGCCGAGAACGGAAGCGGCAATGGCGCCGGTTCCGGCTTTCAGAAAACCTCTACGAGTCGTGCTCACCCAGCACCTCCTGACTTACTGAAAGCTCTGCAGCCGGGAGTATATCACGCAAACTGAGTTGAGTGTGTTACAAACGAGACCCTGACGGTTACAAGCGCAAGGAACGCGCACCAGGCACCTTGTAATCCGCGACGGCGTATGCTTCCCTTGGTTCATGACCGAATCCGACGCACTACGCCAGCACTTGTTAGATCTCCTGCGCGGCCGCAACGCGCACGCGGACTTCGACGCCACCTTCGCCGATTTTCCCTCCAAGCTGCGTGGAGTAAAGCCAGCGGGGGCTCCCTATACAGCCTGGCAATTGCTGGAGCACATGCGCCTGGCGCAGTGGGACATTCTGGAGTTCAGCCGCAATCCAAAGCATAAATCGCCGGCCTGGCCGGAAGGCTATTGGCCAAAGACGGAAGCGCCGCCGAATGCCGCCGCGTGGAACAACAGCCTGCGCAGCTTTCGCGCGGACCACAAGGGCATGGCGAAGCTGGTGGCGGACAAGAAGACGGACCTGTATGCGAAGATTCCGCACGGCACCGGGCAAACGATCCTCCGAGAGGCCCTGCTGGTGGCCGACCACAATGCGTACCACCTGGGACAGCTTGTGCTGCTGCGGCGTTTGCTCGGGATCTGGAAGCCGTAGGCGCTATTTGCGGCCCGCTGCGTCCGTCGTGTTGGTGGGATCGGCGCCCTTCCAGGTCACGTCGGCGGTGGGTCCGTAAACGGATGGAACCGGCCGGTCCAACAGGCGCAAATAAACCGTGAGCTGGGTACGGTGATGGGCGGAGTGAAGAACGCGCCGCCAGAAAATCCAGGCGCGCTCGCGCTCGACATCGAAGAAGGGCACGACGGCAAGCCACCAAACCTGGGATTGCGCAGCCAGAAACGAGAGTCGCGGAGTGGCCAGGGCGAGCAACCGCTCGGTGAATGCCTGCACGCCGGGGTGCGACGGGAGGATCTCCGCCACGGAGGGCTCGGGCAATCCCAAAAACTCGCCGAAGAAGCGGCGCTCGGAAAGCAGTTGGTGCTTCAGGATATCTGTCACGGTGCTCGAGCGCGGATGGGGACGCCAAGCTAGGTCGGCGTCGGCAAACTGGCTCCATACGGCCGCCGTTTTGTTGGTTTCGCTGGCGTAAGTATCGATCGCGTGCTGAAATGCGGGAGCGATGGCATGCGGGACCACGGAGTCAGGAATCGCCCGGTCTGGTGGCATCACAGCCATCGTAACCGGCGCCGAGTCGTAGTGGAAGGGCCGGTTCTGTTCGGAAAACAGAACATCCGCACCGAACTCTGGCTCAAGTTTCCACTTGGCACTTGCAATATTGCCGAGTATTTTACAGCTCTTGTTCGGAAAACCGAAATCCAGTCCCGTATCGACTCGGAAATCTTCGGTTTTGACAGATAGACTCCCAGACCGTCATCAATTTATCACTTGACGTAACCTGGATTGTAAGACATCATATTTTCCTCAACGGCTTTTTGGTTCTTCGTCGTTCAAAAACAGAGTGAGGGTTTTATGAGTGCTGGAAAAGCACGTGTGTCCGAAGTGTGTCTCAAAGCAGTTTGGGTGATAGTTGCCTGCCCTCTCTTTTTGGCAAATGGGTGGTCGCAGCCATACACAATCAGCACAATCGCCGGCACCGCGCGTTTGCTGGACAATGGCAGCGCGACATCAGCTCCCTTGAGCGGACCCGTTTCCGTAGCGGTCGACAACAGCGGGAACTTATATATTGCCGATTACCTCGACAATCGAATTCGGAAAGTCACGCCCGCGGGCATCATCAGCACCTACGCGGGCACGGGACTTCCCGGCTATAGCGGAGACCGCGGTCCGGCTAGTTTGGCGCAGCTCAACGATCCCGCCAGCATCGCGCTGGATTCCAAAGGGTATCTCTATGTCGCCGACCGGGGCAATGCAGTGGTCCGCCGCATCGCGCCGGACGGAACCATCAACACAGTCGCAGGCAGAGGCGTAACCGGCTTTTCCGGCGACAACGGCCCAGCCACATCCGCAGAGATCGATCCGCTCGCCGTCGCAGTCGACAACAAAGGCAATCTATACATTTCCGACGGTTTCAACTATCGCATCCGCAAGGTGGACTCCACCAGCACGATCACGACGATCGCCGGAACGGGCGTGTTCGGCTACGTCGGAGACAATGGACCCGCCTTGAAAGCCCTCATCGGGCTGGTAACGGGGCTGGCCGTTGACTCCGCCGGCAATCTCTATCTGGCGGACTTCGGCGAAGCGGTGGTTCGAAAGATCGACACCATGGGGGTCATCACGTCCTTCGCTGGCGTCGGATATACGGGCCTGGGTACCATTGGCGACGGCATGCCGGCAGCGTCGACGCTGCTCATCCCTTACAGCGTGGCATTCGACGGCTCCGGCAATATTCTTATTTCGGACGACTATCTCAGCCAGGTGGATCGCGTCGATCTTTTGTCAGGCTTGATCTTCACCGTAGCGGGCAACGGCAATTGGGGATTTTCCGGAGACAACGGAGTGGCCACTGCGGCGGAGCTTTATGCGCCGGCGGGTTTGACTGTCGCGGGGAGCCAGATCTATTTCGCTGACCTCGCCAACACGCGTGTGCGCAAGGTAGCGAACAATATCATCACAACAGTTGCCGGAACGAGCAATGGAGACGGCCGGCCGGCAACATCGGCGTTTTTGAATTTCCCGAAAGGCCTCGCGATCGGCACCGCAGGTGACATCGCAGTGGCGGATACATTCAATTACGAACTACGGCACTTCAAGCCGGGAGGGAATATCGCCGGATACGGCGAGGTACTGGGACAGCCCTTCGGAGTGACGGTGGACCCGGCTGGAAACTTCTATGTATCCGATAGTGAGCCCTTAGTTTTAAAAATTGGCACTGACGGCACGACGTCCACCGTCGCCGGCAACTCGAAGTCGGGTTTCAGCGGGGATGGCGGCGCGGCGCAAAGCGCGTCGCTGAATAATCCCCTGGGCATCGCCGTCGACTCAGCCGGCGACGTGTACATCGCTGATAACGGAAACCACCGCGTCCGCAAAGTCGATCCCTCGGGCATGATTCAGACGATCGCCGGCAACGGGAAACTTTTGTACTCCGGCGACAAGGGCCTGGCACTGTCGGCCGGCATGGACCCTTACGATCTGGCGCTGGACAAAGCGGGCGATTTATTCGTGGTGGACCACACCAACAGCCGCATCCGCAAGATCACCCCGGATGGAAACATCATTACCGTGGCCGGGACGGGCACGCCGGGTTACGGCGGCGATGGAGGTCCCGCGACCGCGGCGCGGCTGAACTTCCCAACCGGTATCGCGATCGACGGTTCCGGGAATCTGTATATCGCCGACGAGGGCAATGCGGTGGTCCGGCGCATCACTTCCAATGGGCTGATCACGACCATCGCAGGCAATGGAACGACCACGCCGAGTTCCGGCGACGGAGGCCTCGCTACCGCCGCACAACTCGACCCCTGGAACGTCGCGGTGAATTCTGCCGGCAATGTCTACGTCACGGACTCCTTTAATAGCCGTATCCGGGTATTGACACCCTTCACGATGAAAGCGGCTACGTTCGTCAAGGTAAGCGGTGACGGCCAGAGCGGCACCGTGGGTACAACGCTGCCTGCGCCGATCACGTTGCGAATTACGGATGCCAGCGGGGCGGGTGTCCCAGGCGTCGTAGTGATTTTCGCCGTGAGCCCTGCGAACGCGGCAACCGTGAACCCTTCGCCCGCCATCACACTCAATGACGGAACCGTCAGCGCGACGGTGACACTCGGCAACATAGCGGGGCCAATCACCATCCAGGCGCAAGCTACCGGCGTTGTCGGACTTCCGCTTTTGTCGTTCTCGGCGACCGCAGTGCCCTCGAACGCGCCGGGCATTTCCACAGGTGGAATTACCAGTGCCGGGCTGAGCACGCCTCCCGTGCAGAACCTAGCTCCCAACGCGATTGTCAGCATTTTTGGCAGCAACTTCGCGCCGGCTGGAACAGCCCGTGAGGTAGGTACGGCCGACCTGGTCGGTGGAAAAATCCCTTCGAACCTGGCGGGCGTCTGCGTGGAAGTCGGTGGCCAGCGCGCGCCCATCTTCGACGTGTTTCCGGGCCAACTCAACATTCAGGTGCCCTCTTTGATGCCAGGCGACACGACCGTTCAAGTGATCACCAATTGCGATACGCCCGATGCCGTGGCGAGTCCTCCGATCGACGCGACAGTTCAGGCCGCCGCACCGGAGTACTTTTACTTCGCCCACAACGCAAACGGGCACAATCCGATTGCAGCGGTCAATGCCGTCACCGGAGCCTATGTGGGTGCACCGGGTTTGATTGCCGGCGCGACGTTCGTGCCCGCGCAGCCAGGCGACGTCCTAACTCTGTACGCTACCGGTTTCGGCGCCACCAACCCATCATTCGGCCCGGGCGAGCTCCCGGGAAAGGCGGCCCAAGTCACCGCGCCATTTACTATAAGCTTCGGCGGCGTGACACTAGACCCGTCCGATATTCTGTACGTCGGCGTCACGCAGGACGCAGGGCTCTACCAGGTGAATCTGAAGGTGCCGAGCAGCGTGCCCGATGGCGATCAGCCGCTGGTGATCACCATTGGCGGGACAGGTTCGCCGTCCGGCGCCTTCATTACCGTGAAGCGAGCGGGCGGTTCGTAGACGTCATTCTTCACGCAGGATTTCGAGTGGCTTCTGGCCGAGAATGCGGAAGCTGGCCATCCAACCAGCGGCATTGGCGATGAGGGCGGTGGCCACGACCGAAAGTAGCATCGCAATGGCCGGGAACGATGCTTCGGCGTCGAGTGTACGCTTCAGCAGCAGGTTCGCGAAACCGTCTGCCAGCAGGCTGCCCATAATCCCCGCGACGGCGCCCAGCAGAAGAAACTCGACCGAAAAGATGCGGCTGACACGCCAGCGCGTGGCGCCAAGCGTCTTCAGGATCACGACCTCGCGCATGCGGCGGAAGCGCGTGCCCGCGACGCTGGATGACAAAATCACGGCGCCCGCCAGGATCGCGAACAGCGAAATGAACCGCACCACCTCCGCGATCTTGTCCACCACGCCTTGGACGATCTGGAGCACATCCGCGATGTTGACAACGGTGACGGTGGGGAAATGCTCGTACAGCGCCTGCTGCAAAGCGACGACCGAGGAGGGGTCGGCGCGCAGGCTGCCGTAGTAGATGATGGGAAAACCGGCCAGCGCGCCTGAGTTGAAAATGAACTCCACACGGCTGGCCAGGTGCACGGAATCGATGCGGTAGGTGCAGGCCACGCGCGACGGCACTTCCTGGCCTGAGATGGTCCAGCGGATGGAGTCGCCTGCGTTCAAGCGCAGGATTCTCGCGGCGTCCTCGTCGATGCAGACTTGAGCGCCGCCGGAGGAATCCCACCAGTGCCCCTCAACTACGTCGATGTAGTCCGGCTTGGCCGCGGCCGCGCTAACGGATCGCGGCGTACGGTAGCGGCGCGCATAGCCATTCAGCTGCCGATTTTCGATCGACTGGCCGTCGATGTTGACGATCTTGGCCGCCACGGTGCCGATCAGTTCCGGAGCGCCCTCGATGCCCGGCTGCTGTCTCAGCAGTGCGAGCACCGCCGCGCGATCGTGAGGCGAGATATCGATCAGGAACACGTTGGGCATGCTGGGCGGCGCGGTGCGATTCATTTGCGCGATTAGACCGCGCTGCACGAGGTAAACGGTCAGGGTGAACATCACGCCGACGCCCAGCGCCACCAGCACGGATTGCGCGTGCGCGCCCGGCCGGTACAGATTGGCGATGCCATGGCGGATGGAGGCGGGCAGACCCAGGCGGCTGGCGAGTTTCAGTCCGCGCAGCATCAGCCAGGCAACCAGGGATAACGCGGCCAAACTCACCACCAGCGCGCCCGCGAAATAAGCGCCGGTCTTCCAGATGTCGTTGGGAGTCCCGGAGGCGAACGACATGGCGATGCCGCTCACGCCGATCAGGATGACGACTGCCGCCACGATGGATTCGCGCGCCTCGGCCAAGCGCTTTCGCCAGGGAGGCCGCGTTTCGGTCATTTCGCGACGCAAAATCAGGCTGGGGCGGATGCGCCGGATGGCGAGCAACGGCGGCAGCGTAAACAATAGCGACGCGAGAATCGCGATGCCGATGCCCTGCGCGGCAGTGAGGAAGTCCCAATCGAGCGTGGGCTCGAGTTGAAAATAGCGCGCCAGGAACTGCGGGAACACGCGCTCGACCACCAGGCCGAAAGAGACGCCCACCAAGCCGCCGGCCAGACCGAGTGCGACGGTTTGCAGCAGATAGATCCGCATCACTTGAGAGGATCGCGCGCCAATGCACTTGAGGATGGCGATGGAGTCGAGGCGCTGCTGGATGTGAGCCTGCATCGCGGTGCCGACGCCCAGAGCGCCGATAATCAAGGTGATCAGGCTTACCAGGCTCAAGAACGTCGTCGAGCGGTTGAGGCCCTGCGTCACGATGGGATGCGACTCGCGGTAGTCGGCGATCAACGCAGCCGGAAAAGCCTGCTTCAGCCTCTCGCGCGTCTGCCCGATGTCCGGCGATCCGGGTGCAAGACGGAAAAGGAAGCGCTCGGCGGAGCGGCTACCGGGCATGATCAGGCCGGTGCGATCCAGACCTTCGCGCGTCATCATCACTCGCGGGCCGACGTTCAGGGTCCCGATCATGCGGTCCGGCTCATAGGTCACCTGGCCGGCGATGCGAAAAGGCTGCCCGCCCAGGCGGATCGTGTCGCCGGTTTTCAGGTGCAGCCGGATCAGGACATCATCGGAGACGGCGACAGTATCCGATGTCAGCGCCTGGCGCAAAGGCGCGGGCGGATCCAGACGGATTTCGCCGTAGAAAGGATAGGCCGTCGGATCCACTGCCTTGATGGAAACCAGCATAGGCGGCTTGGATTCCCCGGCCGATGCCATGGTCACTGTTTCTGTGATCCAGGTGCGGCGCACACCGGCGTTCGCGAGTTCGTCCAGCACCGCGGTTTGGGCGGGTGTTGGCAATTCGAACACGCGCAGCGACAGGTCGCCCGCCATTAGCGTGCGTGCCTGGCTGACCAGCATGCCGTGAAAGGCGCGGCTGAATCCACGCACGCCGGTGAGCGATCCCACGCCAACGGCAATCGCCAGAATCACGAACAGAAACTTGAAATAGGAGGGGCGCGCTTCGCGCCAGGCGATTTTGGCGGCGGTGGTCCAGGTAAAGCCCACGAAGTCTCCTACGTGCGAAGCGCGTCGTCGCTGACGATGCGTCCGTCCTGCAGCACGATGCGCCGGTTGGCTCGGCTGGAGAGCGCAGGATCGTGCGTCACCAGGACCAACGTTGTGCCTTCGCGCTGGTTCAGCGAAATCAGAAGATCCAGGACGTGCTGGCCGTTCTGGCTGTCCAGATTGCCGGTAGGCTCGTCGGCGAGCAGAATGGGTGGGCGGACCATAAACGCACGGGCCAGGGCGACACGTTGTTGTTCGCCTCCGGAAAGCTGGACGGGGTAATGATCGCGGCGATCCGCCAGGCCGACACTCTCCAGCAGTTCCCGCGCGCGCTCGCGACCGCCGCCGTTGCCTCCCGTGAGTTCATAAGGCAACAGCACGTTTTCCTCGGCGGTCAGCGTCGGCAGCAATTGATAGGACTGAAAGACGAAGCCAACTTTGCGCCCACGCAATACAGCCATGTGGTCCTCATCCAGTCCGGTGATGTCCTCGCCGTCCAGAATGATCCGGCCGGACGTCGGCGTATCCAGCCCGGCGAGCAGTCCCAGCAGCGTGCTTTTTCCGCTGCCGGATGGCCCCATGATGGCCACGCGCTCGCCGCGCTCGATGGTGAAGTCGAGACCGCGCAAGATTTCGACGGTGTGCGTCGCGGTCGGAATACTCTTGGTGAGGGACGCGACCTGGATGGCTGGAGTACGGATCGGATCGCCCTGCAATTCTCTATTATGGCATTAGGTGAGACGGATCTTACTCATTACGTGCGTGACGGTGTGTCTTCTCAACGCCGGCCCGGCCACTTCCACGCGCCCGGTGATCGTCGCGTTCGGCGACAGCCTGACTGCCGGTTTCGGCGCGGAACCAGGCGCCAGTTACCCGGACTTCCTTCAGAAGGACTTGCTGGAGGCCGGCTATGGCTGGCGCGTAGTCAATGCGGGCGTGAGCGGCAATACCACGAGCGACGGCCTTTACCGCGTGCGCGAAGTGCTGGCGAAAAAGCCGCGCATCGTGATTGTGGAATTCGGCGGCAACGACGGACTGCGTGGCCTGCCGCTTGCTACCACACGCGACAATCTCGAGCAGATCGTGGAGGAACTGCGCAAGGCGGGCGCGGCGGTGGTTTTGGCGGGGATGACGCTGCCGCCCAACTACGGGCCGGATTACATCCATTCCTTCGAGCGCATCTACGTGGATCTGGCCGCGAAATATAAGCTCACGCGGATTCCGTTCCTGTTGGAAGCGGTCGCGCTCCGCCCGGACCTAATGCAGCGGGACGGCATTCATCCCACCGGCACGGGCAACGCCCTGGTAGCTAAGACGGTGCTGCGCTATCTGAAGCCGTTGCTGCATTAGCGGCAGCGCGGCGTTTCCGCAAATCGGCCGTCGCGGCGCGGTGGCATTTCAGACACAGCGTTCGGATGTTCTGGAGATCACACTCGCCGCCACCTTCCACCACGGGAACGATGTGATCGGCATCCCACAGGCTTTTCCGCGAACCAGCGCGGACGCCCCAGTCCCGCCAGGCTCGCAAGCGCGCGGGGCCGCGTAGCCGCCGCAGGTTGTGCCACGCCTCCTGGCAATCCACGCCGCACGCGGAGCAAACTCCCCGGTCGCGCTCAAAGACTTTCTCCCGCAGGTAACCCGGGTCGGTGCGGAGCCTCCATTCCTCCACGCACCAATCCGAGCAGAAGGTGACGCGCCCTTTGGGGACTTCCAGGTTGCACCAGCGGCAAAGAATGCGGCCGCCGGGTCCTTTGGCAAGCCTGCCGCGGTCCGCCCACCCTCCCGGCATCGCCCGCAATTTGCTCATGAGCGCCCGCAATCCTCCCCATCTCAATTTATAATGAAGTTAGCCTGCACAAACCAGCACGGGACGGGAACACGGCGGGGGCGGCAGGCATCTAACGTTAAGAGATGTTGCAGCCATGGCTCCGATTCGGATATACTCCGCAATTGCACGTACTCCACGTGTGAGGAGCAGTGCCGAGGCTGCGCTCCGGTCACGGTTGGGCCGGCGCCGATGAATTTTCGCACTATCGGGAGGCGGGGAGTGTCACTTCAAATCAAAAAATACGTGTTAGCGGTTGCGATGGTAGGCGCGATTGGATTGGCGCCGACGTGGATGTTCGGGCAGACCCAAGCCCCTGCTGCCGCAAAAGGGCCTCAATGGAAAGACCGGATGGAATACGATCTGTTCGTAGCGATTACGAAGGATACGAATCCGAAGACCAAGCTGGAGAAGCTCCAGCAGTGGGAAAAGCAGTACCCCAAAACCGACTACAACACGCAGCGGCAAACCTTGCTGCTGACGACGTACGCCGGGTTGAACCAGCCTAAGGAGGCTGTGGCCGAGGCGCAGGAGATCCTGGCCGGCAATCCCAAGGACTTCACGGCGCAGTACTACATCATGTACTTCACGCAGGCTCTGTATGCGCAGAACCAGTCGCCTATGGTGCTGGACGAGGGCGAGAAAGCGGCGCAGGCGATCCTTGCCAACATTGGCGAGCCTCCGCCAAACGTCACGGCCGACCAGTGGGCGAAGCTGCGGCCGGACATCGAGTTAATGGCGCACCGGAACCTGGGCTTTATCGCCATGCAGCGCAAGAACTGGGATGCCGCCGAGGCTGAGTTCAAGAAGTCTCTGCAAATGCACTCTAACGATGGGCAGGTGGACTACTGGCTGGGCACTGTGATTGCCGCCCACGCCGCCGCGCAGAAGAAACTGGACGAGTTGCCCGAGGCGATGTTCTATTTCGCGCGGGCGGCGACGTTCGATGGCGCGGGCGGTCTGCCCGACGCAGGCCGCAAGACCGCCATGGACTACGTCCAGAAGCAGTATAAGAACTATCATGGCAGCGACCAGGGGTTCAGCGACCTGGTTGCCGCAGCTAAAGCCAATCCGACGATGCCATCGGGGTTCGCGATCAAGAGCGCTACGGATATTGCCAAGGAAGAGATCGCACAAGACAACGCGTGGGAACAGTCCCATCCCCAGGAAGCGCTATGGAAGAAGATCAAGATGGCCCTCACCGGGCCGGACGGTGCAACGTACTTCGACAACAGCATGAAGGGCGCCGCGGTTCCCGAGCTCAAGGGCAAGGTTGTGAAACTGGAACCGGCCACCAAGCCCAAAACGATCCTTCTGGCGATGGACGATGGCTCCGGTAAGTTCGGCGACGCCGACGCCACGCTGAAGTTCGAGATGCCGCTTCCCGGAAAAGTCGATGAGGGAACGGAGCTTTCCTTCGAGGGCGTTCCGGACAGCTACACGGCCAATCCGCTGATGGTGATCTTCAATGTGGATAAGGACAAGCTGACAGGCTGGACCGGCAAGAACGAGCCGGCGCCTGTCCATCATCGCCGGGCTGCGGAAAAGAAGTAGCATTAACAGCGGTGCTTATGCCGCGATTGCTAGCCAGTGTCTTGTTGTGCGTCGTTCTGCCTTGGCCGCAGAACGCAAACACCTATAGGAAGCGCACGCCAGAAGACGACGCGTGCGAAAGGGACCCGCAACTCTGTCTCTGGAAGAACATCAAGAAGGCGCTGATCGGACCGAACGGCGCCGAATACTTCGAAACGAGCATGAAGGGAGCCCTGCTACCGCCCCTGCAGGGTAAGGTCGTTAGGTTGGATCCTGTGGTTGCGCCTAGGATCATCGTGCTCGCTGTCGAAGATGGCACTACGCCTGATGCGACACTGAAGTTCGATAAGCGGCTACCGGGAAAAGTGAAAGCGGGCGCCGAATTAATCTTCGAAGGTGTCCCACAAAGCTACACAACCAGTCCGTTCATGGTCGTCTTCGATGTGGATCGCGATCATCTTCAGGGTTGGCCTAAGGCCAACCGCTAGCCGGCGAGCGCAGCTTCCAAATCCGCGGCGAATGCCCGAACCGCCTGCACTTGCTCGGCAGTGCCCGGTTGCTCAAAGCCCCGGCCCACAAAGAACGGTCGCTCAGCACGCCACACCAGCGCTGCGAAGCCTTTCTCGGTCATCAGGCCTGGCGCGCCGATGTGGCCGAAGCTGGTCTCACGGCGCTCGACGAAGACAACAAACCCGCCACGTTCCAGGATGAAATGCGAGGTAAGATCCGCAGCCAAGATCTGGATGCCCGCCGCGTGCAGCTTCTCAAGCTGCTCAGTCACATCTTGTAGCGGCCTAGGTCCTCATCGTCCAGGCTCTCCAGCCACCGCCGCTGTTCCTCGTTACTGATTTTGTCGCTAGCCGCATTGGCTTGCTTGGAGCTTTTCAGCACCGTCTCGTCCACGTAGATGGGGCAGTCCAAACGCAGCGCCAACGCCAGGGCGTCACTTGGCCGGGAGTCCACGCTGATCAGTTCGCCGTCCTTGTCCAGCCAGATGACGGCATAGAAGGTGTCGTCCTTCAGTTCGCTCACCACAACCTTGCGGATGCCGGTACCAAGGCCGTTCAGCAGAGTCTTGATGAGATCGTGCGTCATGGGACGTGGCGTCGAAACCTTCTCGATCTCCAGGGCAATCGCGTTTGCCTCGTAGATTCCGACCCAGATGGGCAAAATGGTGTTGCCGTTGATATCCTTCAACACCACGATCGGCATGTTGGTGACGGGATCCATCATCAAACCGCGGATTTTCATTTCGACTTCCATGTGGTCCCCTTTCTCATTAAACTCCATTCGCCACCTCCCCGGCCAACGAGTTCGCGCCCGCGCGCGTTATGCGGACATTCCAGAAACTCCCGGTCAACGTCGTTCCGTTCTCCGGGGCCGGACGCGCCGGATGAATAAAATTGAGCGTACGGTTCTCGCTGGTCCGGCCGATCCATTGCCCTGTGGCCTGATTATAGCCTTCCACGAAGGCTTCCTCGACCCTGCCCACGAGTTCGGCGTTGCGCCGGATCTGGATGGCGCGCTGCTTTTCCTGGAGTATTGCCAGCCGGCGGCCCTTTTCTTCCTCGGGCATGTGATCGTCCAACTGCAGCGCCGACGTATTCGGGCGGCGCGAGTACTTGAAGCTGAAAATTGAGTCGTATTCAACTTCGTCCAAGAGCGATAGCGTCTCTTCAAACTCGGCTTCGGTCTCGCCGGGAAAGCCGACGATCATGTCCGTGGTAATTGCGATATCACGCCGCGCCTTCTTCATCCATTCGATGCGCCGCAAATAGTCGTCGCGTGTGTACAGGCGCTGCATGCGCTGAAGTACGCTGCTGGAGCCTGACTGCACCGGAAGATGCACGTGATTGCACAAGACCGGGTTTTCGTCGATGGCGTCGACGATCTCCTTGACGAAGTCACGCGGATGCGACGTGGTGAAGCGTACGCGGCGGATTCCTTCCACTTCGCCGACCGCGCGCAGCAGCCGCGCAAAATCCCATCCGGCCGGCGACGGGTCGCGATAGCTGTTCACATTCTGGCCGAGCAATTGAATCTCGGCATAACCGGCTCGCGCCAGCACGCGCGCTTCGCGCAGCACGCTTTCGCTGGTGCGGCTGCGTTCCGGCCCGCGCGTGAACGGCACCACGCAGTAGGCACAGGATTTATCGCAACCTTCGATGATGGTGATATAAGCGCGATGCGGATTGTCGCGGCGCGTGAAGGGCGTTTCGAAAGCTTCGCTCGCTTCCAGGCTCAAGCCCGTCACGCGGCGGTCGCCACGCTCCAACTGCACCAGCATCTGCGGCAGCTTCGCGTAGCTGGCCGATCCCGCCACCAGGCTGACGTGCGGCGCCCGCTCAAAAATCCGCTCGCCTTCCTGCTGCGCCACGCAGCCCAGCACCCCGAACACTTTGCCCTTGCCCTGTTCTTTCCGGAAATTCTGCAGGCGATGAAAAACTTTCTGCTCGGCTTTGTCGCGGATGCTGCAGGTGTTGTAGAGCACCAGGCCGGCTTCCTCGGGCGTTTCCACCTGCGTGTAACCTTCGGAAATCAGCGTGCCGATCACCTTTTCGGAATCGTGCGCATTCATCTGGCATCCGAACGTTTCGATGTAGAAAGTCTTCATGAATCCGCTGTGACTCCATTGTAACGGGAAATCACCTGGTACGCGCCGAGCCACATTGTGTAAACTAGTTGTTTTAGGGGGTGCGTCTTCAGCAGTAGTTGGCTCGCAAGAAGTTCCTCAAATGAGCTGGTGCCCTCCTTTGTCCGCCGGCCCTACGCGGGCCTGTTCTCGCTGATTTTCCCCGATGAATGCCGCCTCTGCGGCGAGCCGTTGCGTGAGGTTTCCCGCGTACCTGTGTGCAGCGCGTGTCTGGCGAAACCGGCGCCGCTCTCAGCCGAATATTTTTGCGTTCAGTGCCGGTCGCCCTTTCTCTCGCATTTCCCTCTCGATGAAGAAGGCCGCTGCGCGCTGTGCCGCCGGGGTGTGCGCGGCTTCGACGCAGCATATTCCTTTGGATTTTACGAAGACGAACTGCGCCAGTTGATTCATCTTTTCAAATACGGCCGGGTTCGTACTCTGGCGGGTCCGCTGGGACGGCTGCTCGCGCAAGCGCTCCCTCGCGAACAGGAATTCGATGCGATCGTGCCGATGCCGCTGCATTGGCGCAAGCGCTGGCAGCGAGGATTCAATCAATCCGAACTGCTGGCGCGCGAGATTGGCCGCCGCACACACACGCCCGTAAAGAACGCTTTGCGCCGCGTGAAGTTCACCGCCTCACAAGCCGGGTTGACCAGCGCCAAACGGCGTCTCAATGTCTCCGGCGCTTTCCGCGCTCAAGCCCGCGCCGCGGTAGCCGGCCGGCGGATTCTTCTCATCGACGATGTCATGACTACCGGCGCCACCGCGGCATCCTGCGCGCGCGCCCTGAAGCTGGCCGGCGTCCAGCACGTGACGCTGCTCACTCTGGCCCGCGCCGACCGCCGTCCGATGTCCGATCCTTTGCTTCGAGATTTTAATTTCTCCGGGAGCTCCGAAGATGCCCAGTCTTGATCGATTGCATAAACCGGTCCTAGTTCTAAACGCCAGCTACGAACCCATCAACATCTGCGCCGCGCGCCGCGCCCTGGTGCTGGTGCTGAAGGGCGTCGCGTCTGCCGAAGAAGAGTCGCAGGCGCACGTGTACTCGCCCCGGCATGTCATGCGCGTGCCTTCGGTGATTCGTCTCCTGGAGTACCGGCGGATCCCGCATCAAACGCGGGCGCTATCGCGCAAAAATATTTTGATGCGCGACCGTTACACCTGCCAGTACTGCCACCGGACGCTGCCGTCTTCCGAGTTGACGTTGGATCACGTGGTGCCGCGCTCGCGCGCCGGAGAAACCACGTGGGAAAATCTGGTGGCCTGCTGCCACCCCTGCAATAACCGCAAAGGGAGCCGCACGCCCGATGAAGCGGGAATGAAACTGGCGCGCGCGCCGCGCCCCTTCAGCCTGCACACCAGCCGGCACCTGATGCGCCTGCTCGCCAAGAGCGACGATCAGTGGCGGAAGTATCTCTTCTATTAAGTATTAAGAAGCTTCGCGGTTAGCTGGCCGCAGGCGGCGCGGCTTCCTTGGGCTTTTCCTTCACGACGGCCTTCACCGGACTGATGATGACGTGCGCGTTGCGGCCTTCCAGGCGCGGCTGGCCCTCCACCAGGCCATGAGCGGACAGATCCTCGGCAAAGCGCATGAGGAGTTTCTTGCCCAGATCGACGTGCGCGATCTCGCGACCGCGAAACTGCACTACGGCCTTCACCCGGTTGCCTTCTTTGAGAAAGCGGATGGCGTGGTTCTTCTTGAATTCGTAGTCGTGATCGTCGGTGTTGGGCCGGAATTTCAGCTCCTTCACCTGGATCACGTGCTGTTTCTTCTTCGCCTCGTGTTGTTTCTTTTTGTTCTCGTATTGCCACTGGCCGTAGTCCATCGCCTTGGCGACGGGTGGTTCAGCCGTGGGGGCGATAAGGATCAGATCCAGGCCCAGTTCCTGCGCTTTGCGCACAGCCGCCAGCGTGGGCATGATCTCGTTCGATCCATCGGGAAACACGGCGCGGACTTCGCGCGCACGGATCGCTTCGTTGACGTTTTCCCGGATTCTAGGGCGGCGGGGAGGATAGTTTCTGGAAGGAATCATTGAGAAGCGTCGGCGGCGTGGTCAAAGCGCACCACCCCGCGAAAATAGAACTGGTGAAAGTCCATCATTGTACTGATCGTACCAGGAATTCTAGCTGCGCGGGGCCCTCGGACCGGGATTCGGCTAGAAAGGTATCGGAAGTCCGAACCACCCGGCGCAGGACCCTCCCAACGTATTCTCGCGGCAATCCTAAGGTACGGGGTTATGCCAACCGCCGTCTGAAGCGATGATCGTGTCAGCCTCTTTCGGCCCCCAACTGTGCCGCCGATAGGGGCGGGCACGGCTGTGTTTCTGAAGGACTGGATCCACTACCGCCCAAGCGGCCTCGACCGCGTCCTCGCGCGTGAAGAGCGCTCCATCGCCCGTCATGGCGTCGCCCAGAAGCCGTTCGTAGGGCGATTCCTCTCCCGACCGCTCTTCGAGCAGGTAGAGTTCTCGCTGCTCCCCGACGAACTCCTTGCCTGCAAGCTTGACGCGCGCGGCGAGCGCGATGGCGGCGCTGGGGGAGAGCCGGAAGCGCAGATAGTTGGTGCGGCCTGCCGACGGCTCTGAGTCGGCGAAAAGCCGCTGGGGCGGCGACTTCAGCTCCACCAGGATCTCGGTCGCGGTTTCGGCCAGGTACTTACCGGAGCGCAGGTACCACGGCACTCCTGCCCAGCGCCAGGAGTCCATGAAAAGCCGCAGGGCGCAGAAGGTCTCGACGTCGGAGTTCTTCGCCACGCCTGGCTCCTTCCGGTAGCCAGCGTATTGGCCGCGCACCAAGTCATCGGTCTTCAGAGGCCGCATAGATCGAAAGACCTTAGCCTTCTCCCTGTGCACGGCTCCAAAGTCCCTCTCGGCCGGCGGCTCCATGGCAAGTAGCGCGACGATTTGGAAGAGGTGGTTTTCGATGACGTCACGCAGACAACCAGCACTTTCGTAAAACGCGCCGCGGCCCTTCACGCCGAAATCCTCGGATAAGGTTATCTGGACGCTGGCCACGTAGTTGCGGTTCCAGATCGGCTCCAGGAACGAATTGGCAAAACGGAAATAGAGGATATTCATGATTGCCTCTTTTCCGAGGAAGTGGTCGATGCGGAAGATAGAGTCCTCCGGGAAAGCGGCCTGCGCGATGCGGTTGAGTTGCCTCGCGGAGGCGAGATCGCGTCCGAACGGCTTTTCGACGATGACGCGTGCGCCTTCGGCTAATCTCGCGGAACCGAGCTGTTTGATCACCGTCCCGAAGAGCGAGGGAGGGATCGCCAGGTAGTACGCGGGGCAGCGGGCCTTATCCAGCGCGCTCTTTATCGCTGTGAAAGTGTTTGGGTCTTTATAGTCCCCGCTCACGTACTTGAGCAGCGACAGAAGATGGTGGAGGGCCCGGCGGTTATCGATCCCGCAAGAACGCTCGATGCTGTCCGTCACATGTTTGTGCAAACGCGTCAGACTCCACTTGGGGAGGGCGACGCCGATTACCGGGACCTTGAGGGTTCCCCGTTTCGCCATGGCGTAGAGTGCCGGGAGGACCATCTTGTGCGCGAGATCACCTGTCACACCGAAAAGCACCAGCGCGTCCGACTGGGCGGCTGCCATCAGGCATATCCTTTCGTGGCGGAGGCTCTCATGAACTCTTTCTCAACGTACCGCCTGACCAGAATCCTATTATTGAGAGTAACTCGTTCCCGGCATCAAGGGGAGTGAACAGAGCTTTTGGATTGAAGGGAATAATGCGCCCTTCCCTCAGTTGTTTCGCGGTCTTTAGATCGCGCTCCGGCAATCTAACCGGAGAGCTGCAACTTCAGACGTTCGTCTTGTTGCATGTAATCCTCCGATCCTTGCTCAGCACGTGATCTGGCTCAGGGGCGGACCACGCCCCCCGCCTGTGACCACACGAGCCTTCACTTCAGGCTGTTACTGTTGCAGCGATCTTTTGGAGCGTCGAGTTGGCAACTTCGTAGGTCGTCGGATTGCCTGGCTAAGGCCAGATGATCTGATGACTGCTGCAGAATTGCTCGGTCAGCAACTAGTGAGAGCCGATTGGACATGCTTGTCAAGCGCAAACGGGCCATATTCTCAATAACCTGGCGCGTTGCTAGGTCTAATCAACTTCCGTTCCTCGTGGATGGAGTTGAAGAAGGTCGGGAAAATTACACAAGTCTTACAAAGCTTCGCCTCACTTCCCGCTAGCGTGGAATTGAAGCCTATACCTCGTGACGACCATCGAAGCAGTAACGGAATTGCGCAGAGAATTCTCCCGCTTGGGCTGGGACCACAAAGCCACGGGCCGGATCGTGTTCGAGTTATCGATCCACGTGGCAGTCGCGCTGCTGGGCATGGCCATCTTCCTGGCCTGCCACAATCCGGGGCTGCAGGTTCTGGGACTCCTGATCTCGACCTTCGGGTGCATGGGCGTGGGGACAAATACGCACACCTCCACGCACTACGCGACCAGCGAGAAGCGCTGGGTAAATAAGGCTCTAAGCTATTTTGGCTATCCGATGTTCCTGGGCCTATCGGCTACCTACTGGTGGCACAAGCACGTGGTGCTGCATCATCCGGCGCCGAACGTGGTTGGGGTGGACAGCGACGCCGACCTGTTGCCGTGGTTTGCGATCACCGCGGACGAGGTCGGCGGCAGCTCTGGCCTGCGTCGTTTCTATTACGAGCGCGTCCAGTTCTGGTTGTTTCCGATGGCGCTTGCGCTGAACTATTTCAGTATTCAGGTAGGCGGGTGGACGCATCTGATGGGAATGCTCCGCCATTCCAAAGGACGAAAGCCTGCCCACTGGATCGACCTCAGCGCCATGATCCTGCATTATGTGATCTGGATCGGTGTGCCGCTCTTACTTTGGCCGCTGCCGGCAGTGGCCGGATTCTACCTTCTGCGAAGCATTCTACTAGGGTACGCAATGTACGCCATCCTAGCGCCTGGACATTTTCCGGCCGAGGCACAGCGTACGACAGCCGAAGCCCGGAACGGTGCGGATTTTTTCTCTGTCCAGACCGCGGGAACAGTGAGTTTCCGGACGGGGATGCTGGGCAGATTCCTGTGCTCGGGTCTCGAGTACCAAGTTGAGCATCACTTATTTCCGAATATCAGCCACGTCTACTATCCGCAGGTCAGCGTGGCGGTGCAAGCCTTCTGCACTGAGCATGGGCTGTCCTATCGCTCGTACAGTTGGCCCATGGCTTTGTGGAAGAGCTGGAAGGTCCTGCGATCCCCCCAGGACGTTGTAGGGCGTGGGCATGCGCCGTCGCCCACCAATGCGGCCGTTTCCTCGGTTTAGTCCCGCACTGACATCGCGGGACGGCGCAGAAGCCAAGGCCGTTCGTTTTCGGTTCGAAGAGGCCGTCGACGTGATGAACAGCGGACAGCGTGCGGAGAACAGACCGGCTGTGGCTCCGTGGAGGCGTTGACGAAGATAAACCGGATGGCGAGCGAAGGTCATCTCGATTCTGGCACGTACAGATCCAACTTATGGGTTTTGTCACGCTTCTGCCACGGCAGGACCGATCTTGAGTAGTTTTGCCTCGTCGCGGAGTGCGGCGAGTTTGGAAGTGGTTTAGGATCAATAGAGAGTCCCTTGCGGGCGGTTAGCTCAGCCGGTTAGAGCGCCTGCCTTACAAGCAGGAGGTCCACAGTTCGAGTCTGTGACCGCCCACCACAACACTCGCCGATTTCATAAGAGTTGCTCGCTCCTGCTCCACCGTTTGCGCTTCCCATTACCTCGTGGACTGAACCCAAAAATTGAGACACTCGCAGTTGGCACACCTTGCAGGGAAAGGAACTGCGAGTGGCAACGAGACGAGGGAACAACTACCCGAAGGCATTCCGGAAGATGGCAGTCGAGCGGCTGAAGAGCTGCGAAAAT
>DATJWO010000001.1:0-2678 GCA_035501155.1 Bryobacteraceae bacterium | reverse complement strand
GGCCGAGTGCAAGGCTGTGAGGAGCCTGCTCACTTCCAATGCTCTTCGCCTTCAGTGATGGTGATGTAGCGATCCACCGGGAGCCCGGTAAAACGTTGCACCTCGCCGCCCGGTTCCGGCCACTTCACTTCAAGCCAGTCAGCCTTGGCGCTCTGACCGAGGCCGAGCACCATGCGCGGATCGTGCGAGCATAAATAGCTGCCCCCACCCACCTTCATATGACTTCGCTTCATTTCGCCGGCCTGGTAAGTGAGGCGCGCGCCAATCGCATCAGGATTCGCCTTTTTGCCCACCAGTTTGACCCCCAGCCAGTGATTGCGGCCGCCGGCGTTGTTCTGCAGCAAGACGGGGGCGCCATCGTTCACTGAGATCAGCACATCCACAGCGCCGTCATTGTTGAAATCGCCAAGCGCCAGGCTGCGTGCCGAAATCGCCTGCTCGAACGCCGGCCCGCTTTCGGCGCTTATGTTCTGCAGTTTCTTGCCGTCGTTGCGGAAGAGCATGAGCCGCTCGCGATACCCCACGTTGGGGTGAATTCTCTCGATCAGGTCGTCGGGATGGCCGTTGGCGAGCATCAGATCGAGATTGCCGTCATTGTCATAGTCAAAGAATTTCAACCCCCAACCGCTCATGAGCTGTGTTGCCCGCGCGATGCCGGTTGCGCTGGAGATGTCATCAAAATCTTCGTGGTGTTTGTTCTGGTAGAAAGCAAAGAACTCGTCGTTCAGATTGCTGACGAAAAGGTCCATCCAGCCGTCCTGATTAAAGTCCGCGGAATCCACGCCCATGCCGGAGCGAGCCTTGCCTTGCTCGCCATAAGCCACACCCGCCGTGAAGCCGATTTCCTCGAAGCGCTTCCCGTGGCGATTCGCGAAGAGGAAATTGGCTTCGGTGTCATTGGAAACGAACAGGTCCATCCATCCGTCGTTGTTAATATCGGTGGCGACTGCTCCCCATGATTTGCCGGGATTCTCGGCGATTCCCATCTTCTGGCTCACGTCGGTGAAAGTGCCGTCGCCGTTGTTGTGGAACAGCCAGCTTGGCATCGGCGAATAGACCTTGGGATAGCAATATTCGTTCAGGCCGGCGAGCTGCGGCAGGTTGGGAGCGCCGCAGTGGTGGTGCTTGGTCTTGTCGAAGTCCACGAAGCGGCAGACGAAGAGATCCAGGCGGCCGTCGTTGTCGTAGTCGAACCACACCGCGCTCGAGGCCCAGCCCGGCGCCGCCACGCCTGCTTTTTCGGTCACGTCGATGAAGCTGCCGTCACCGTTGTTGTGATACAAAATGCTGCGGCCATATTGCGTGACGTAAAGATCGGGAAATCCGTCGCCGTTGTAGTCGCCCACGGCGGCTCCCATACCGTAGCCTCCGCCGGCGACTCCGGCTTTCTCGGTCACATCGGTGAACGTTCCGTTGCGATTGTTGCGATACAGCGCATTGCGCAGCGGCTTTGCCGGCTTATAGAAATCGCAGGGACCGCTGTTGACCAGGTAAATATCCATCCAGCCGTCGTTGTCGTAATCGAGGAAGGCGCAGCCTGCGCCGGTGGACTCGGGAAGATATTTCTCGGGCGAAGCGCCGGCGGTGTGAGTCCAGGATATGCCGCTGGCGGAGGCTGGAATCTGGGTGAATGGGAGGTCGTTACTCCCAGCTGCGAGGGAGACGCGCGGTAGGGCAGCGAACGCTCCCGCACCGGCCAATAGCTTTAAGAAATCTCTTCGTGACGGCAACGCTGGCGCTCTATCCCGGCCTCCGAATCTTCGACCCATCAGCTTGCCGGACAGACGCCTCTCTATTTCTGGGGTGTTTGCTGCTGCATGGCTTCCGCGGCGCGGCGCCTCACCTGTTCCAGGCTCTCGGCGGTTTGGCGCTGCAAGGCGGCTTCCCGATTGGCGTCTTCCTTGCGGCCTACGCCGGCGTAGGCCTGCGCCAGTTGAAAGTGTCCGGACGGACTGTCCGGCGCGAGTTTCTCGTAGGTCTCAAGCGGCGGAATTGCGTCCGCGTAGCGCTTGTCGGCCACCAGGGAACTGCCCAGCCCCAGGTAGGCTTCGGCGAAACCCGCGTCCAGCTTGGTGGCGCGGGTGTAGTGGCGGATCGCGGTGGCGGGATCGTTCGCCTGCCGGGCCAGTTCGCCCAGGACATACTCCGCGCTGGCGTTGCGCGGATCAATCTCCAACTCCTGCTCGAAATTCTTCCTGGCCTCGGCAACTTCTGTTTCCGAAGGCTGCGGCTTGGCCAGCAGCACCCGTCCCAGGCGGGCGTGAATGCCCGGCAGGAACGGATTTACCTCCAGAATGCGATGGTATTCCGCGGCGGCTTCATCCCACTTTTGCTGCAGCTCGAGAGCCTCGGCGTTCAGCAAGTGGACTTGGTAAGAGAATGGCGCCTCGCGCGCCAGATCCTGCGAGGCGCGCAACGAAAGGTCCGAAAACGCGTGAGTCGTAGTGTAGAGCACCTCGGGATCGCTTGGAAACTCACGAACCAGCACCTCGAGAAACTCCAGAGAATCGTAGGCGGCATCGTGGGTCATGGCGCAATGCACACCATCCAGCCCGATGCGTTTTTTCAGGTCCTTGCTTCCCGCCTGGTGAATCGCCCGCTTCAGCAGGGGCAGGGCCTCGGCGCAGTGGCCGCTCTCAGCCAGGTTCAGCGCGCGCTCCGTCGCAGCTGGGCCCGAG